>JAXLSV010000001.1:0-2616 GCA_046330385.1 Gaiellales bacterium
CCAGGAAGAGCACCGACCCCGCCGGCGGGTCGAATGCGAAAGGCGTGCCCAACGACGCGACGAGCTGGGTCAGCGTGCCGCCCGTGAGCGGACCGCTGGCATCTCCACCACCGACGCATTCGAGCGAGGGCGCGTACACCTCTCCGAGCGGCACGGTTGCCATGGTCGCGGAGAGAAACGTTCGCGAGTCGTAGGCAGCCGAGCCTTCGGAGAACCGCCCGACGACGGTCGGACCGTGGAAGACGACGATGCCGCTCGACTGCGTGAAACATGTCAGCAGCGACGTCAGATCGCTGTAGCCGACGAACACTTTCGGTGTCGCTCCCATCGCGGCGAAGTCCAGGTGTGGGAGGCACTGCACGCTGCCGTACCCGCCCCGCGCGCACACGATGCCCGCAACGGTGGGGTCCGACCAGGCTCGGGTGACGCTCGCCGCGCGTGCGGCCGGCTCGCCCGCGACGTACCCCCGCCTCGCGAAGATCGTGTCGTCGTGGGTGACGTCGAACCCCAGTGACCTCAGCTCGGCCAAGCCGCGGTCGAACGCCTCCCGGTCGAACGGGCTCGCAGGAGCGACGATCGCGAGCCGGTCGCCGGAGTGCAGCGCGGGAGGTTTGCGGAGAGACATCGGGAGCGAGGGCCGGTGCGTCTACTGAAACTGCGCGATCGCTTCGGCGACGGCGAGATGCTCACGACTGCCGACGATCTCTCGCCACCGACGAGCTCCCGTCGGACGAGTGGCCCTGTGCCCGCGCAGGAAGCGCTCCTTCACGCGCCGGTGTCGGGCCAAGGCGTCTTCGACCGTCCGCGCGGGCAACGCTCCGCTCTCCATCGCCCGAATGATGGCCTCCAAGGCTCTCACCTGGCGCTCGTGATCGGCGCCGCACGTCAGGAGTCCGTCGCAGCCGGCCGCGATGGCCTTGACGGCGATCTCCTCGATGGTCGTCCCGGCCGCGATGGCTTGCATGTCGAGGTCGTCGGTGAGGATGGGCCCCGTGAAACCGAGCTTCTCACGCAGCCAACCCGAGACGAGCGTCCTCGACAACGTCGCCGGCGATGTCTCGTCGACCGCGGGCACGAGGAGGTGTCCCATCATGACGAACGCCACGTCTGCCGCGATGGCGGCGCGGAACGGCGCGAGCTCGACGGCCTCCAGCCGGTCGGGCGGAGCCTCGACGACGGGCAACGCCAGATGGGAGTCGACGGTCGCCTCACCGTGCCCGGGAAAGTGCTTCGCGCACGCCGCAATGCCCTCGCGCTGCAAGGTCTCGATGATGACGGCCCCGATCGCCGACACGCGAGCGGCATCGCTCGAAATCGCGCGGTCGCCGATGGCCGGATTGTTCGGTTGCGTGAGCACGTCGACGACGGGCGCATAGTCGAGCGTGATCCCGACTGCGACGAGCTCGCGGGCCAGGGCCGTCGCGAACCGTTCGGGCAGCGACGGATCGTCGGCGCGGCCCAAGACAGCCATCGGCGGCCATTCGGTGAACGGTGCGCGGAGCCGTGCGACGCGCCCGCCCTCCTGGTCGACGCCCACCCAGGCCGGCATCTCCCGGCCGAGTTGCGCGGCCTCCATCGACAGCTCCGCCACCTGCGCCGGCTCCTCGACGTTGCGCTTGAAGAGAATCACCGTCCCGAGGTCGAACTCGCGAGCGATCTCGCGCAGCTCGACCGACAGCGATGGACCCGCGAAGCCGGCGGTCAACAGCTGACCGACCTGACGACGCATGAGTCGTATGGACATGGGAGGACGGGAGGCACCGACGGGCGCAGCCATTATAATCGCGACGTCCGCTCCGGCCGGCGCCGGCGGGCTCCACGCTCCAGCACCCCATGGAAAACATCGGCATCGCGCGCGTCCTCAACGAGATCGCGGACCTGCTCGAGATCAAGGGCGAGAACCCCTTTCGCGTGCGTGCGTACCGCAGCGCGGCGGTCACCGTTGCCGACAGTGGCGAACGCGTCGCCGATCTCTCACGCGAGGCGCTCCTCGACCTGGCCGGCATCGGCAAGGACCTCGCCGCGCGCATCCGCGACATCGTCGACACCGGCACGACGAGTTTTCGCGACGAGCTCCTGGCCGAGTTCCCGCCGACGATTCTGGAGCTGCTCCGCCTGCAGGGCGTGGGACCGAAGACCGTGGCGACCCTCTACCACGAGAAGCGCATCGGTTCGGTGGCCGACCTCGAAGCAGCCGCGAAGGCTGGTGCACTGAAGGGCCTGAAAGGGTTCGGGCCGAAGAAGGAGCAGCTCATCCTCAAGGCCATCGCCGAGCGTCACGTGCACGCGGGACGCCATCTGCTCGCGGAGACGCTCGCGGTGGCCGACGAGCTCGTGCGGTATCTCCAAGCCCGGGCACCGGAGGCGACGTTCGACATCGTCGGGAGCGCGCGGCGCGGCTGCGAGACGTGCGGCGACATCGATCTCCTCGCGACGCGAGCCGACCCGGCCGTGATGGACGCTTTCGTCGCCTACCCGAGAGTCGAGCGCGTGCTCGGCAAGGGACCGACCAAGTCGAGCGTGCTCCTCGCCAAGGGCTACCAGGCCGACCTGCGGCTCGTCGACGCCGAGTCGCGGGGCGCGGCGCTGCAGTACTTCACGGGCTCGAAGGCGCAC
>JAXLSV010000010.1:0-2059 GCA_046330385.1 Gaiellales bacterium
CCGACCAGCCGCGCAATCCCGGCCAGCACTTCGGCATGCAGGTCGACGACTTCGAGGAGGCCTACCGGCGCATCGCCGCCGCGGGCGCCTTCGACGAGGGGAGCCGCTTCGCCAAGCTCTACGAGCTGCCGGGCGGGCAGGTGCAGATGTACCTCCGCGACCCGTGGGGCAACCTCGTCGAGATCAACCATCCCGACATTGCCGAGCTCGACCGCTCGCTCTTCGGCGGGCGGCTCGTCCGCCTGGCCGACGAGGAGCTGCAGGACGAGGAGAACCTGCGCGCGAGGCTGTTCCTTCGCGAAGCGGTCCCGAGCTGATGCAGTCTGCCGGGAGCGTCGAGCCCGACGTGCGAAGGAGTCGCCTTGGACGGGGTCCGGACGAGTGACGAGGCCGGCCTGGTGCCGGTCGCCGCTGGAGAGATCGAGTTCGTCGTCAACGGCCGTGCATGGCGCGGCACCATCCCCCTCCGGCGCCTGCTCGTCGATGTGCTGCGCGACGACGTGGGTCTGACGGGCACCCACGTGGGGTGCGAGCACGGCGTTTGCGGCGCTTGCACGGTTGTGGTCGACGGGCGCGCGGCTCGTTCCTGCTGCCTGCTCGCAGTGCAGGTCGACGGTTCTCGGCTCGAGACGGTCGAGGGGCTCGCTCCGGGTCGCACCCCCATGACGCAGCTCCAGGAGGCCTTCCGAGCACACCATGCGCTGCAGTGCGGCTTCTGCACACCCGGGATCCTGATGACCCTGTCGGCCGCAGACCCGGACGAGTACCCGGACGAGCAGGCGATCCGCGAGCTCCTGTCGGGCCACCTGTGCCGCTGCACCGGGTACCAGAACATCGTCGCGGCGGTCGAGTCCGCCTGGGGCCGCCCGCTGTGAGCGTGTCGCTGCCGCCGGAGCTCCTGCGCCCGCGCTACATGGGCTCGTCCGAGCCCCGTATCGAGGACGAGGCTCTCTTGCGGGGCGCAGCGACGTTCGTGTCGGACGTCCGTCTGGCCGGCATGGTCGAGCTGGCGGTGCTACGCAGCCCGCTCGCCCACGCCTGTGTTCGCTCCATCGACTTCTCCGGCGCGCTCGCGGTGTCAGGCGTGCTGCTCGCGGCGACGGCCGCGGACCTCGATGACGTGGCGCCGTTCCCCGACTTCATGCCGTGGGCTCGCCCGTTGCGGCACCGACCGCTGGCCGGAGGGACGGTGCTGCACGTCGGTCAGCCGGTCGCACTCGTCGTGGCTGAGGACCGCTATGTCGCCGAGGACGCACTCGAGGCCATCACCGTGGAGTACGAGGAGTTGCCGGTGATCGGCAGCCTGGAGCAGGCGCTGGCGGCCGACGGCCCGAGGCTCTACCCCGAGTGGCCCGACAATCTCGTGACCGACCTGCCCCCGGACGGCGACGACGCCCTCGACGAGCTGTTCCGGTCCAGTCGCGTGGTGCGAGGGCGCTTCGTGTCGCATCGCCACAGCGGCGTTCCCATCGAGACACGTGGTGCCGTCGCGTCGTTCACCGGCGGCCGCCTGACCCTCTGGACGTCGCAGCAGTCGCCGCACATCGAGCGCACCATGCTCCGGCTCGTGCTCGGCCTCTCCGAGCGTGACATCCGGGTGATCGCGCCTGCGGTCGGCGGGGCGTTCGGCGTCAAGTGTCACGTGTACCCGGAGGACGTTCTCGTAGCCTGGGCATCGATGCGCCTCGGCCGCCCGGTTCGATTCGTCGAGGATCGGTACGAGCACCTCGTGGCGACCAACCACGCTCGCGACCAGGTGCACGAGCTCGAGGCCGCTGTGGCCGAGGACGGTACGATCCGCGCCCTGCGCGTCCGCATCACGCAGGACATCGGCTCGGGACAGATCTGGTTCGCGGGCATCGCTCCGTCGTTCGTCTCGGGCGCGGTCTCCACCGGCCCGTACCGAATCGACCGTCGCTCCCTGCACGTCCGCTGTGCGGTCACGAACAAGACGCCGAGCGGCGCCTACCGCGGCTTCGGCGTGCCGGAGATGGTGTTCGCGCTGGAGCGCCTGATAGAGCGGATCGCGGACGAGGTCGGCGTGGACTCGTGGGACCTG
>JAXLSV010000011.1:0-1804 GCA_046330385.1 Gaiellales bacterium
CGACCTTCGGGAGCAGTGGTGGTCGCGGGCGGCGCGGGTCACGCCTTGCTGTTGGCAATGAGTCGTTCGCGGTCGAATGCGGCTGAGGTGACGCGCCAGCCGAGCACGTCGAGGATCATGAGCGCCGCGCCGAGGGCGAGCGCGAGACCGAGGCTCGGGTGGATGGCGTCGAAGGCGATGAGCGCGGCCACCGCGAACGACGGGAGGCTGATGAGCATGCTGAGCTGTTGTGCGACGCGGATGTCGCTGGCTCGGGTGGAGATGGCGATGCCGAGCCAGATCGACCACGTAGCGACCAGCGGTGTGAAGACGACCTGGGCGACGATCTCCGGACCGCGCACCACGGCCGACGCGACCGGGGAGGAAGCGAACAGCTCGATGATGGCGAGCACGACGCCGTAGACCGCGTAGGAGACGCCGAGCGAAGGGACCAGCGCGGCGAGCGCCTTGCCGAGCAGGAACTCCTCTCGGCGGATCGGCGTCGTCAGGACCGGCTCGAGGGTCCCCTGCTGGCGCTCGCCGACCACCGTATAGGCGGCCACCACCGCCGGGACGATCGCCGGGATGCCCAGCATGTAGAGCAGCCGGTCCCCGCCGGCGAGCGCGCTCGCGGGCGAGGAGAAGATCTGGATGAGCGGAGCGAGCACGAAGATCGCCGGGATGATCGCCATGGTGGAGACGATGGACCGGTTGCGGCGGTACTCCGTCAGCTCCTTGGTGAAGATGGCCCGGACTCGCCTGGGGCTGATGGGTCTGCTCATGGTCGCCTCGCCTCGTGGTCCTCGTCGACGAGCTGGAGGTAGACGTCTTCGAGCGAGTGATGGGACTCGTGAATGCTCAGGACATCGGCTCCGGTCGCCACGAGCGCGCGGGCGAGCGCCGGAGCGGCGATGGTCGGGTCGGACACGCTGACGACATAGCTGCCGTCTGCGGCTTGGCGCCAGCTCGTTACGCCGGGAACGCCGCCGAATACCCCGTCGGGATCGCGCAGCGCGGCGATCGTGACGATCGTGAGCGTCTTGGCGAAGAGCCGATCGCGCAGCTCGGCGGGAGTGCCGATCGTCCGCAGCGTGCCGTTGAGGATCGCGACGCGGTCACACAGCCGCTCGGCCTCTTCCAGACGGTGTGTCGTCAGGAAGATCGTCACCCCTGCCTCCCGCAGGGCGCCGATGAGCTCGTGAACCTCGCGGCTGGCGACCGGGTCCAGCCCGGCGGTCGGCTCGTCCAGGAACAGGATCTCGGGGTCGCTGAGCAGCGCACGGGCGAGCCCCACGCGCTGGCGCAACCCCTTGGAGAGTGCGCCGCAGGGATCGCGTGCCCGGTCGGTCAGGCTGACCGCGTCCAACGCCCGCGCGACGCGGGCCTTCGGCTCGGCGATCTCGTAGAGGTCGGCGAAGCACGCCAGGTTCTCGGCCACGCTCAAGCGCTCGTACAGGCCCGGGGACTCCGGCATGATCGCGATCCGGCGGCGGATCTCCACCCCATTGCCCGGCGTGAGCGCAAAGCCGGCCACCGTCGCGTTGCCCGCGCTCGGCACGAGCAGCGTCCCCAGCGTCCGCACCGTCGTGCTCTTCCCGGCGCCGTTGGGTCCCAGGAAGCCGAACACCTCGCCGTAGGCGACCTCGAACGAGACGTCCTCGAACGCCACGCGATCCCCGAACCGCTTCGACAGATGCGCGACCGACAATGCCGCGCTGTCGCGGTCCCCACCGCTACGCGGTGTCGGCTGGCCTCGGTTGGCGGTCACGGTTTCGGCGCCGTCTCGTAGCGCCCGTCGCCGCTGGCTGCCGTCGCGTGCGTCTCC
>JAXLSV010000012.1:0-2531 GCA_046330385.1 Gaiellales bacterium
CCGGGCGGTCCCGGCCCAACCAGCGAAGCCGAGGAGGCAAGCAGTGAAGCAGTGTGATCCGTCCCAGACCCTCGACGCGGGACAGGTCGGAGGTGGGTCGCGGTGAGCTGGAGCGGGAAGGTGGCGGTCGTCGGGGCGTACGAGTCGCCGCGGCGAAAGGCGCCGGGGGTGCATCCGTTCGAGATCCATGCGGAGTGCGTGCGAGGGGCGCTGGAGGACGCAGGGCTGGCCTTCTCGGACGTCGACGGGTTGTGTTCGGTGGGCGGTGGGCCGTCGGACGGGACGGCGTGGGCGCCGGTGCTGGAGCTGGCGGAGTGGCTCGGCCTCTCGAGCCGGCTTCGGTATGTCGACGGGACGGAGACGGGCGGCTGCTCGCCGATCGCGCAGGCGGGGCGGGCGGCGACGCAGCTCGCCGCCGGGACGGTCGACGTGGTGGTCGTCAGCTACGCGGAGTGCGGCTATTCGCTGCTGCCGGACATCGGGACGGGAACGGCGGGTCTGACCGCACAGGGGCCGGGGGCCTTCGAGCTGCCGTACGGGTTCTCGGTCGTGGGCGCGTACGCGCTGATGGCGCAGCGCCATATGCACGAGTTCGGGACGACGCCGGAGCAGCTGGCGCAGGTGGCGGTGCAGTGCCGGGCGAACGCGTCCTCGAACCCCGATGCCCGCTACCGGGAGCCGTTGACGGTCGAGGATGTGCTCGCCTCGCCGGTGATCGCCTCACCGCTCCACCGGTTCGACTGTTGCGTGGTGACGGACTCGGGCGGCGCGGTCGTGCTGGTGGGGGAGCGACGGGCCCGGGAGTGCCGCAAGCCGCCGGTGTGGCTGCTCGGGTTCGGAGAGGCGCTCG
Organism: Gaiellales bacterium; assembly: GCA_046330385.1. Taxonomy (GTDB): domain Bacteria; phylum Actinomycetota; class Thermoleophilia; order Gaiellales; family Gaiellaceae; genus Gaiella. The sequence continues at coordinate 851 of JAXLSV010000012.1, forward strand.
CCCACTCGCAGATCAACCAGATGGAACGGTTCACGGCGACGCCGGGAGCTGCGAGCGGCCGCCGGGCATTCGCGATGGCGGGGGTGGACCACGACGACGTCGATGTCGCCCAGCTCTACGACGCGTTCACGATCACGCCGCTGCTCGCGCTCGAGGATCTCGGCTTCTGCGAGAAGGGCGACGGCGGCCCGTTCGTCGCCTCGGGGGCGATCGCCCCGGACGGGCAGGTCCCGCTCAACACCGACGGCGGCGGGCTGTCGTCGAACCACCCCGGCCGCCGCGGCATGTTCCTGCTCGTGGAGAGCGTGCGGCAGCTTCGCGGCGAGGGCGTCGGCGTGCAGATCGGGAACGCCCGGACCGCGCTCGCCCACGGGCTCGGCGGTGCCTACTCGGCCACCGCGACGATGATCCTCGGCGTCTGAGGGAGGAACGAGAGATGGGCATCTGCGAAGGTCGGGTCGTCGTCGTCACGGGTGCCGGACGCGGCATCGGGCGAGCCCACGCGCTGCGCTTCGCGCAGGAGGGGGCGAAGGTGGTGGTCAACGATCTCGGCAGCGAGGCCGACGGGTCGGGACGTTCGTCCGCCCTCGCGGCCGCGGTCGTCGAGGAGATCCGCGCCTCGGGGGGAGACGCGGTCGCAAACGGCGACGACGTTGCCGACTGGGAGGGCGCGAACCGGCTCGTCCAGACCGCGCTCGAGACGTTCAGTGGGCTCGACGTCCTCGTCAACAGCGCGGGGATCCTCCGCGATCGGTCGCTGCCGAGCATGACCGAGGACGACTGGGACGCCGTGATCCGCGTCCACCTGAAAGGCACGTTCTGCCCGGCCCGGCATGCGGCCGCGTACTGGCGAGACCGCTCGAAGCGGGGAGAGACGAATGACGCCCGGATCATCACCACCACCTCGACGTCCGGGCTGTACGGGAACTTCGGCCAGGTGAACTACGGCGCGGCGAAGGCGGGAATCGCCGCCTTCACGAGCATCGCGGCGCTCGAGCTCGAACGCTACGGCGTCACCGTCAATGCGATCAGTCCCGCAGCGCGAACCCGCATGACCGAGTCGGGGCTCCCGGAGGTGGCGAGCGGCGCCTTCGATCCGTTCGATCCGGCTCACGTCTCGGCGCTCGTCGTCTGGCTGGGAAGCCCCGAGTCGGCACAGGTCACCGGCAGGGTGTTCGACGTCTTCGGCGCTCGAGTGCGGCTCGAGACCGGCTGGACTCCGGGCCCGGCCAGGCCGAGCGCCGGGCCGCTCGAGGTGAGCGAGCTCGGCCCGATCGTCGCTTCGCTGCTCGCCGAGGCTCCGGCGCGGATCCGCACCTGGGAGGACGCGGAAGTCGGCCAGCCGGGCTCCGAGCTGATCCTGCCCGCGTAGATCTCCGGGCCGACCCGGCAGCGGGAGCAGGCCGGCAGGCCGCCCTGCCGCCTGGGCAATTTTGATCTGGCATTCCAGATTGCCAGATGAAAGAGTCGTTTTCGCTCAATGGACTCCGCCTTTCGCTTGGCACGCAAGGAGCATCGAGTTCCGCGCCAGGATGGCAGCGGTCTGAGCGCACGCCGCCGGAAGGAGGTGAGGCGCTTTCCCACAGCTGCTTGACGGATCAGCGGGGGACCCTTCGAGAGGACGTTGCAGGGAGCAACGCCAGGCCCTTTCTAGGAATGGAGTGTGACCATGCCCAATGAA
>JAXLSV010000013.1:0-2006 GCA_046330385.1 Gaiellales bacterium
TGACGGCGCCGACGTCGCCGCGCACGAGCACGGTGACGTAGCCGCCGCCGACCTGCTCCTTGCCGACCAGCGTCACGTTCGCGGCCTTCACCATCGCGTCGGCGGCCTCGATCGCGCCAACGAGCCCGCGCGTCTCGATCATGCCGAGCGCCTGCATGGAACCTCCAGTCCGAGCCATCGTTCCTCCTTCTCCTTTTCCGAGCGTTCCTGCTCAGGTCTTGCGGTAGGTGACTGTTCCCTCGACCGAGAGCGAGTCGAGGATCGCGACGATCGCCGCATCGGCGGGGATGTCGCTGGTGCGGGCGGTTGCGCGGGCCGCCGAGCCCCGCGCGACGAGGACGAGCTCGCCCTCGCCCGCTCCGACCGTGTCGGCGGCGGCGAACGCGTCGCCGACCGCGGCACCGGCCGTGTCGGTCGCACGGACGAGCATCAGCTTCATCCCGTGCAGGCCCTCGTCCTTGGCCGTCGCCACCGCCTGGCCGACCACCCTGCACACGTCCATCAGACGAACTCCCGGTAGCGTTCGCGCTCCCACTCCGTCACCTGTCTCGCGAAGAGGCCGACCTCGTGCCGGCCGAGGGCGAGCAGGGTGTCGACGAAGAGATCGCCGAACGCCTCGCGGTAGAAGGCGCTCCCGGCGAGCGCGTCGAGGGCCTCCTCGAGGTTGGTGGGAAGCCTCGGCGAGCTGGTGTCGACGTAGGCGTCGCCCGCCGTGAGCTCGGGCAGCGGCAGCTCGCTCGTGAGCCCGTCGGCGCCCGCATGCAGGAGCCCGGCGATGACGAGGTACGGATTCGCGTCCGCGGCAGCGCCGCGCGACTCGAGCCGGTCGGCCTCGCCGTGGCCGGTGATCGCCCGGACCGCGACGGTCCGGTTGTCGCCCCCCCACGTCACGCAGGTCGGCGCGAAGGAGTAGTCCTCGACTCGCTTGTAGGAGTTGATCGTCGGGCAGTTGATCGCGGTCAGCTCGAGCTGGTGGGCCAGGAGACCCGTGAGCCAGCGGCGTAGCAGGCTCGAGCGGACGAGGCCCTCATCCTCGAGATCGTCGACGGCGAAGGCGTTCGTTCCCGTCGCGGGATCGCGGAGGCTCTGGTGAATGTGGAGCCCGTTCCCGGCTTCTTCCCGGTACGGCTTCGCCATGAAGGTCGCCCGGAGACCGTGCTGGCGCGCCGTCTCCTTGACCACGTACTTGAAGATGACCGTGTTGTCGGCGATCTGGAGCGCGGGCCCGTAGGCCAGGTTCACCTCGATCTGCGCCGGCCCGTACTCGACGTTGCAGGCTTCGACGTCGATGCCGAAGGCGTCGAGCCTGTGCCGGATGTCGCCGACGACCGGCTCGACCTCGGCGCCCTTCGTCAGCGAGTAGCAGTGCACGCCGGTGTAGAACGGAGTCCAGTCGTCGTTGCAGAGGTGGAACTCGATCTCCGAGGCCGCGATCGGCTCGTAGCCCGTCGCGCGCACCCGCTCGATCGCGCTGCGCAGCTGATGCCGGGAGTCGACCACGAGCGGCTCGTGGGTTCGTTCGTCGAACGTGTCGCAGACGACGAGCGCCGTTCCCTCCCGCCAGCTCGCCGGCCGGAGGGTCTCGAGATCGGCGACGACCGCCATGTCCGGCCAGCCGGTGTCGAAGGGGCGGAACGGCACGTCGATGATGAAGCTGTGGAGATCCCAGACCTGGCAGATGTCCGCGATCGCGAAGCCCTTGTCCAGGCTCTTCAGGAAGTGCTTGGCCGGAAGCCGCTTCCCGCGCGGCGTCCCCCAGATGTCGGGGAACAGGCACTCGACCGTGTGGATCCCGTGCTCTTCGATCAGCTCGCGAGCGGCGTCGGCTCCTTCTCCTCCCCCCACGCTACACCCCCTCCTTTCGACCGAACGCGTCCGGCCCGACGGCCCAATCGACGCCCGCGAGCGGAACGCCGGTCAGCGCGGAGGCTTCGAGCGACACCGCGCGCAGGTCCTCGGGCTCCAGGTTGTGGACGTTCCCCTTGCCGCAGGACTTCGCGATCACC
>JAXLSV010000014.1:0-1540 GCA_046330385.1 Gaiellales bacterium
GTCTGGGCCGACCCCGAGGCCGCCTCGCGTGTGCTCGCGAGCGGGCTCGACGTGACGATGATCGGGCTCGACGTGACTCACCGGGCGCTGATGCTTCCAGAGCACGCCGAGAACCTCCGCGCCACCGGTAGTCCGGGCGCGTTCGTCGCCGAGCTGTTCGACTACTACCACCGCTTCCACGAGACGACGTACGGCTTCCCGGGCTCGCCGATCCACGACGCCGTCGCCGTCGCGCAGGTCGCCGACCCGAGCCTCGTCACGACGCTCGAACGTCACGTTGCCGTCGAGTGCGCCTCCGAGCTCTGCCGGGGCCGGACGGTCGTCGACCTCTGGCGGCGGACCGGCAACCTGCCCAACGCGCACGTCGGGGTCGAGATCAACGCCGAGCGGTTCCTGGCCTTGCTGGTCGACCGGATCAGCGCCTGAGCGCCGCCTCCACGGACGCGCGATCGCCCAGCGACGGCTGCGCTCCGGCCGCACCCACTGCAACCGCCCCTGCTGCGACCGCGAAGCGAACAGCGTCGAGCACACCGACCCCGCGGGCCAGCTCCGTGGCGAGCGCGCCGCAGAACGCGTCGCCCGCCGCCGTCGTGTCGACGACCTCGTCCACCGGAACAGCGGGTACGTGCTCCTCGAGACCGGGAGCGGAGACGACCGCGCCCGCCGACCCGAGCGTGACGACGACCCCTCGCGGCCCGAGTTTCCGCAGCGCCCGCGCCGCAGCAAGGCCGCTCTCGACTCCCGTGACCTCGACGCCGCACAGCGTCTGCGCCTCGACGGCGTTCGGAACGAGCCAGTCGACGGCTCGCAGCAGCGACGCCGGCAGCGTTCGGGCGGGCGCCGGGTTCAGGAGCACCGGCACCCCGGCCTCCCGTGCGATCTCACACCCTCGCTCGAGCGCCTCGAGCGGCACCTCGAGCTGGCAGGCGACGAGGCCCGCCCCGGCGAGCACCGGCCGGCAGGCCTCGACGTCGGCGGCGGAGAGCCGCGCGTTCGCTCCCGGTGCGACGACGATGCGGTTCTCGCCGGAGTCGTCGATCCAGATCGAGGCAACGCCCGTCCCGGCGTCGCCGTCCCGCAGGAGCGCGTCCAGCTCGACCCCGGCGCCGGCGAGACTCCTGACGACGACCTCCCCGAGCACGTCGCGTCCGATGCGCCCCACGAGCCTGACGCGCGCGCCCAGACGGGCCGCCTGCACGGCCTGGTTCGCGCCCTTGCCGCCCGGATACAGGGCCGCCCGCCGGCCGAGCGCCGTCTCGCCCGGACGCGGCACCGACGGAACCCAGACCGACACGTCCGCGTTCACGCTCCCGATCACCGCTATCCAACGAGGCTCGTCCACGTCTCACCGTTGAGGGGGCCACTTGACCGGCCCCCGGGTGGGCGTAGTATGCGCCCACCTGAAACACGGCTGGATGGAAAGGGGGAGTACGACGTGAAGCGGAAGCTGCCAGGGGGGCTTGCATTCCTGCTCGTTCTCGTCGCGCTCGCGCTCGGCGTGATCGCCGCCGGTTGTGGCGGCGGTGACGGCGGCGGCGAG
>JAXLSV010000002.1:0-1074130 GCA_046330385.1 Gaiellales bacterium
CGACGGGCTCCACGCCAACGCCGGCATCGCCGAGCCCGGTCCGACGGTGTGGGAAACGGAAGTCGCGTCGTTCGACCGGACGATGAACGTGAACGTCCGGGGCGTCTTCCTTGCCGTCCGGAAGCACCTCCGCCAGCTCACCGCGCAGGGCACGGTGGGCGCGATCGTCACCAGCGCCTCGGTGCTCGGGATTCGGGGCGCCGCCGGGTCGGGGGTCTACAACGCGAGCAAGGCGGCGGTGATCGGGTTGACCCGCGTCGCCGCGATCGAGGCCGGCCCGCTCGGGCATCGAGTCAACGCCGTGCTTCCCGGACCGATCGTCACCCCGATGTTTCACACGATCCGTGGCGAGCTCGACGCCGAGGAGCGCGAGCGCTTCGAGCGGGGCCTCGTGGACGTCGTCCCGCTCGGGCGGATGGGTGAAGTCGGGGAGGTTGCCGCGCTCGTCGCCTGGCTCCTCTCGGACGAGGCCTCCTACGTCACCGGCGGGCTCTTCTCGGTCGACGGCGGCCAGGCGGCGGGGTAGCTCAGCCACTCCGCCGCGACGCCCGCGCCCGAGGCTACGCGGCGACGGGGAACAAGGCGTTCACCTGACCGGTGCCCGAGCTCGGAAACCAGGGCGTGACGATCTCGACCGGCGTCTCGTACTCGTCCCAGCCGAGCGCGCCGAGCAGCATTGCGGTGTCGTGCATCATCCCCTCGCCGTGGCACGTCGTCGCGTACTCCGGCAGCATCGCGACGAACTCGGCGAATCGGCCCTGCTCCCAGAGCTCGAGCACCCGGAGATCGACCTGGCGGTAGAACTCGCCGCTGATCGTGAACAGGCCCTCCGCTGCGTAGCGGTTGTCGTGGATCCGGTGTGACAGCGAGCCGCTGGCGAGCAGCGCGACGACGCTGTCACTCGCCTCGATCGCCTCCCGGATCGAGCGGCCGACGACCCGGCTGTCCGAGTATTCGTGCCACGGGCACCAGGCCGCGACCGAGACGACCCGGAAGTCACCGTCGGGATCCATGTAGTGCAGCGGCACGAGCGTCCCGTACTCGAGGTCGAGGTTGACGATGTGATGGCTCATCACCTTGACGCCGTTGGCAGTTGCTCGTGCGGCCATCGCGTCGCCAAGCGCGGGATTGCCCTCGAAGTCGTAGCGAAGGTCGTCGATCAGATGGGGAAACTCGTTGCTCGCGTAGGCGCCCTCGTACCGCTCCATCGCGTTGATGTGGTAGCCGGTGTTCACGAGCCAGTGCGTATCGAGGACGACAACCGTGTCGACCCCGAGCGCCCGCATGCGGTTGCCGATCTCCCGGTGCCCCGCGATCGCCGCGTCACGCCTGCCGAAGAACGGTCCCGGTCGCTCGCAGATCAGCATCGACGGGACGTGCGTGATCTTGGCGGCCAGAGCGAGCTTTCCCATGCCTCCCTCAATTGGTTAAGATCTTAACTATCTCCACGGACGATACCTCATCGAGGAGCGCTGAGCTACCCCCTGACGTGCCAAGAGCGGTCCGCCTCGCGCTCGAGGCGTTGGTCGCGAGCTTCCGCCCGCTCCTGACCGCGGCGGGGGTCACCGAGCAGCAGTGGCGCGTGCTGCGAGCGCTACAGGAGGGCCCTGCGAGCCAGGTCGAGCTCGCCCGGACGTGTGTGATGCACGAGGCGAGCCTCACCGGGGTGCTCTCGCGCATGGAGCACGAGGGGCTGATCGAGCGTCGACGTGCTCGTGTCGACAGGCGGCGGGTGCTCGTCGCTGCCTCTTCGCGCGGAGCAGCGCTCGTCGACCAGCTGGCGCCGGCGATCCGGCAGCGGTACGAGGGCCTCGCCGCGACCGTGGGTCACGACACGCTGGCTGACCTCACCGGTGCCGCCGAGGCGTTCTCCCGCCGCCTGAGCCCCGCTGCTACGCCGGTGAAGACGCTCCGGGCCGCGTCCTGACGCTTGCCTCGACCCGCGCGCCGGTCGCGATCGCGTTCCAGGATGCAAAGCGCACCTCGTCCCACCAGGTTGGAAGCTCGGGGCCGTCGTCGCCGGCCGCCTTACGGTCGGCGTACGAGTCGCGTGTGCTCAGCTGCCGCTCCGCCATCGCGCGCAGCAGCTCCTGCGGGTCGCCCTCGATCTCGTAGAGCGCGAGGTAGCGGTAGCCGACGCCGGCGTCGTCGTCGACCACGGCCGGCTCGAGCCGGTAGCGCTGCGCCGAGACGAACCCGGGGATCGAGAGGATCTCGGGAAGATGCGCGTCGTACCACGTGTTGAACTCGGCCTCGTCGACCTCATCGGGCATCCGGCTGAACACGAGGTGGAGGTCTTGGCTCATGTCCTCAGCTTGGCGACGCGGTGAGGGCCGGCGACCCGGCCAGGCAGTCCCATGACACGAACTCCCCCTCGCCTCGCGCCATCCAGTCAGGGATGTCGACGCGACGGGCCTGCAGAGTCTCGGTGAGCGCCGACCGCAACGCCGGGAGCTCGCGGGTCACCTCGTAGATCGCGCCGTGACGCGAGGCATGCGGTCCCTCGGGATCTTCGACCGTCGGTGTGAGCTGGTAGCGCCAGACCGTCTCGAAGCCCTCGGAGGTGAGGTTCTCGCGGGCGTGTGCGTAGTACCAGCCGTCGTACTGGTCGAAGTTGAATCGCGCTGGCGGGTGGCTCAACACGAGATACGCGTGGTCGGGGAAGCCGAGCTCGGCGTCCTCGAGTGGCCGGCCGCCGTAGGCGGTGAAGCGGATCTCGCCGAACCAGTCGGGCAGCTCGAGCTCGCCCGCGGCGATGCGGGCATCCAGCGCCGCCATTGGCGTGTCCGGCTCGTCGAGGAGGTACAGCGCCAGGTGCCGGGGCTCGGCCCCCGGACGTTCGGGCGAGGCCGGTTCGAGCCAGTAGCGGCGTGCCGCGACGAAGCCGGGGGTCTCGAGGATCTCGGCGAGGTGGCGCTCGTACCAGGCGCCGTACGTCTCCTCGTCGACTGTCGCCGGCAGGATGCTCAGCACGAGAAACAGGTGATTGGGCGTGGTCACAAGATCTTTCCCTGGTTGCTGGGGTCTTCGGGGATGAGGCGAGTGACGCGGCGAAGCTGGAAGCGCCAGCGACCGCTCTCCCGGACGAGGTCGTCCTGGTAGTGGCCGAGCGTCGGCAGCAATGGAGTGTCACCCTCACCGCGACGGACGTGCATCCAGAAGCTCGACGCCGTGCCTCGGTCGCCGGCGACGGTGATCGCCGGATCGCTGATCCAGTGCCACAGGGTCGCGGCGGGCGCGGGCGGGTTGTCGGGGAGCACCCCGACGAGCATCTCGTAGATCGCCTCGGGGCCGGTCGCCGAGCCCGACGCTCCCGTCCAGGTCCCGTCGACGGCGTACAGCTCCGAGAAGGCGCGCATGTCTCGGAGGTCGAGTGTCCTGCGGTACTCCTGCAGGAGGTTGCGGATCGCCTCCCGGTCCTCGAGCGCCTGAAGCCGGCGCTCGAGCTCACTGTCGGTCGACATCTGGCGTCGTCCCTTCGGTGGACGTGACGGTGAGGGCCCGGCCGCCTCCTCGATGCGAGGCGGCCGGGCATGCTCACCCGGCGGAACGTGGGACCGGTGTTACTTCTTCGCCGGACCCGGAACCATGAAGTACTTGTCGAGGCACTTGTTGTCGCACCACGCCGTCTTCGGGCCGGGAAGCTCGTCGTTGGACGTGATCGGGACGTTGGGCCTTGCGTAGAACTTCAGGTTGCTGGTGTCGATCGCCACCGCCGGCATCGAGAGGATGTTGTACTTCGGGCCCTTATTGGCCAGAACCCGCAGCGCGGTGTTCATGTAGATGTACCCACCCTGGAAGCCGTTGATGCACCCGGCCACCGTCTCGTACTTGTCGATCCGCTCGAGCCACCAGGAGAGGTCGCCCGCGTAGCACTGCTCCATCGCGACTGGCGGCACCTCGACGCCGCGCGACTCGAACGCCTGGATGATGCCGGCGGCCATGCCGCCGTCGTTCAGGACGCCGGCAATCTTCTTGCCGGGGTTCGCGGCGAGGTACTGCGACACGACGGTCTTCGCCGTGCCGCCGTCCCACTGGCCGTAGAGGGTCGCCGCCACCTTGATGTTCGGGCAGTTCTTGAGGTCGGCGATCTTCTGGTTGTAGAGGACGACGTCGTTCTGGTTGCCCGGGATGCCGCGGACAATGAGGATCTCGCCGCCGCCCCGCTTGCTGATGATCCCGAGGGTGCCTGCGTCGGCTTCGACCTGGTTCTGCGTCCACGGCGAGACCGTCCACTTGGTCCCGGGCACAGGCGGCACGTCTCCGAGGATGATCGGCACGTTGAACTTCCTGCCGGCCTCCTCCATCGCGGGCGCCTCGGCGACCGAGTCGATCGGAACCATGATGATCGCGTCGACGCCCTGCGAGATCATCCGTTTGATCGCCGAGATCTCGCCTGCCGCGGTTGACGCAGACAGGCTCGGCGGGATGTAGGTCACCAGCTCGCCCGTGACGAGGCCGGCCTTCTTCGCGATTGCGAACTCCTTCTTCAGCTGCGACAGAACGTTGTTCTGGTACGGGTTGGAGACGCCGATCGTGATGTAGCCGATCTTCCACGGCGGCTTCGCCTTGATCTTCGTCGTCGCCCATGGGCTCACGACGATGTTGTCGGGATAGCTGTGGTAGATGTCCTGGAGCTGCTTCGGCATCTTCCTGAAGACCGCGCTGTTCCGGTTCTTCGGGCCGACCGGGCGCGACTGACCGCACTTCGTCCCGATCGTGACGTTGGCGGGGCCGGTGGGCTTGGGTCCGCTGGCCGCGATCGCCATTCCGGCCACCGCAAGCACGACCCCGACCACGCCGCCGACGAGGACGCTTCGGCGGGACGGCCGGCGAGGCAACATCGCCTTCTTCCGCATTCCTTCTCCCTTCCTGGAGTCGCTACTTCTTCTTGGTGGTATCTGGCTAAGACGACGAGATCTCATGCACGGCGAACGCTCAGACGCGATCGCGGAGCCTCCTCTCACGCCCGTAGATGGCGACTGCGAGCAGGATGATTCCCCCGTAGACGACGTTCTGGACAGCGGGCGTCGCCCCGTGCCCGATCATCACCGTCATGAGGACGGTGAGGAATAAGGCTCCGATCGACGTCCGTGTGAAGTCCCCTGGGCCACCGAACACCGTGCCGCCAACGATGACCGCGACAACGCTCTGGAAGAGATACGGCTCGCCGCCGTACTCGATCACGACGCCGGAGAAGCCGCCGATGAGGATGCCCACGAGCGCCGAGGTGATGGCGCTGAACGCGAACGCGGCTACCCAGACGCGACGCGTGTTGATCAGGGCGCGGTCGGCCGCTCTCGGGTTTGCGCCAGTCGCGAGGAGGTTCCTCCCCATCCGGGTGCGGTGCATGACGATCGCGAGGACGATGATGACGACGATCCAGATCACGACGACCGGCGGAATGCCGACTCCGAAGGTCTTGCTCACGGGCATCACCAGCTCGATGACCCATTGCGGGGGGTAGCCGTTGGACTGGAGGCCCATCTGCACCTTACAGAGACCGAGCACCAGCGAGCCCATCGCCAGAGTCACCACGAGCGGGTTGATGTTGAAGCGGTGGCAGATATACCCGGCAGACCCGCCCAGGATCCCCGACCCGAGGATCGCGATTGCCAGAGCGAGGCCGAAGCCGAGGCTGTACTTCACCTCGAGTGCGGTGACCATGAAGCCGCCCGCGACGATGAAGCCCGCAACGCTCAGGTCGAAGCCGCCCATCAGAATGAGCAGGGTCTGCCCGCACGATGCCAGGCCGACGAGCGCCGCCAGCACGAGGATCGAGCGGATGCTGATCCACGAGCCGAGGCCCGGCAGCGTGATGACGCCGACGGCGAACACGGCCGCCAGCGCGACGAGCTGGATGAGCGGAAGCCGCTGCTGCAGCCGGCCGAGGGCGCGCCAGGCAGCGACGGCGCGTTCGCCACGTTGCGACTCCGTACCGGCGGCGGTGTCGTGGGCGCCGCCGGTATCGAGGGGTGCGGTCTCGGTCGGGACGAGACCCGCTGCACGGCGACGCGCGACGTGCCAGAGGGGCGGGCGGACAGGTCGAAGCATTCCGCCGGCGGTCCCCGTCGCGAGCACGCCCTGGATCACGACGGCGACGACGAGGATGAGGCCGTACACGACCTGGAGCCAGGCCGGGTTCACCTGGAACGACGACAGCAGGTTCTGGAGGAGATAGATCGAGAACGCCGCAAACACGATGCCGAAGAGCCCTCCGCGACCACCGGCGAGCGATGTTCCGCCGAGGACGACGGCGGCGATCGCCACGAGCGCGTACTGCTGCGACGCCGCGGCGTTGGCCGAGTGGACGAGGCCGGTGAGCGCCAGGCCACCGACGCCGGCGAACAGGCCGCCGAGGCCGTAGCTCGCGACCCGCACCGCGGTGACGTTCACCCCGGCGGAGAACGCCGTCGCGTCGTTGGAGCCGACAGCGAACAGGAGCCGCCGGTATGGCACGAACTTCAGTGCGAACCAGATCACAAGCGGCAACCCGATCGTGAACAGTGCACCGGGGATAGGGCCGACCTTCCCCGCGAGGTCGTAGACCCACTGGTCCTCGTCGCCCATCGACACAGGGTTCGGTGTGATCCACAGGACGACCCCCTGCAGCGCGAAGAACAGGGCGAGCGTCACGACCACAGGCTGCACGCGTAGGACGGCGATCAGCACACCCGTGATCAGTCCCATGCCGAGACCGAGACCGAGCATGATCGGAACGGAGACCGCGCCACCCAGGCCGTGCGGGACAAGCCACACGACGAAGACGCAGTTCGTGAGGATCAGCAGCGGCGAGATCGAGATGTCGAACCCGCCGCCGATGATCGAGGGCGCGCTCGCGAGCGCGGCAAGCGTCATCGGCGCAGCGATCGCGAGCTGGTCGGACACGCTGAAGCTCCCGTCCTGGGCGATCGTCGCGATCAGCAGCCCCGCGAAGAGCAGCAGCGAGAAGACATAGCTGTTGTCGCGAGTGAAACCGGCAAGCCTCAGCTTGAACGTACGGCCGACCGCCGGCGGCGCCGGTGCGGCGAGAGGGGTCTCGGTCATCTCAGACGCTCTCCTCTCCGAAGAACGCGCCAACAAGCCCCTCGCGGGTCACGTCGCGCCGCTCGAACTCGCGGAACAGCTCGTGCTCCCGGAACACGAGCACCCTGTCCATCAGCTCGACGTGCTCGTCGAGCTCGGTAGAGAGCATCACGACGGCGAGGCCTTCGCTCGCAAGCGCGCCAAACAGCTCGTAGAGGTCGTTCTTCGCACCGATGTCGATGCCCCGGGTCGGGTCGTTGAGCAGCAGGACCTTCGGGCCGAACGCGAGCCAGCGGGCGATGATCACCTTCTGCTGGTTGCCGCCCGACAACGTCGTGATCGCGTTCTCGGACGAGCCGAGCACGATCCCGAGCCGGTCGATGTACGAGCGAAGCCGCCGGCGTGACGACCGTGGGTTGAGGAGACCGAGGCGGCGATCGCGATCAAGGGTCGCGACTGCGAAGTTCTCGCGGATCGACATCCAGCTGAACACCGAGTCGAGCCGGCGCTCCCGAGGCACGTAGGCGATGTCGTGGTCGGCGGCATCGGCCGGGTTGCGGATCGCGACCTCGCGCCCGTCGACGTGTCGCACGACCTCTCCTTCGGTCGCGATGCCCCCGCGCAGAGCTTCGAGGAACGTGTTGCCGCCGTGACCTTCGAGCCCGGCGACGCCGATGAGCTCACCGGCCCTCACCTCGAGGTTGATCGGACGTCCGTCCAGGCGGAGCCGGAGCCCGCGGACGGTGAGCACTGCGTCGCCCCGTCGCTCGGCAACGGGCGGAAGCCGGTCGTGCTCCTCGCTGCCGAGCGCCTCGGCCCCGGTCATCAAGTGCACTAGCTCCTGCGGCGTCCACTTTCCGCGATCGAGCTCGGCAACCGTCAGACCCGAGCGCATCACCGCGATGCGATCGCCGATCTGCTCGATCTCGTCCATCCGGTGCGTGATGAAGATCACGCCCACACCACGCCGTGACAGCTCCCCGACGAGTGCGAACAGCCGGTCGCGGGTGGCGACGTCGAGCGCCGACGTCGCCTCGTCGAGGATCAGGATCTTGGGCTCGCGCACGATCGCGCGCACGATCGAGCACGCCTGCCGATCGGACAGCGAGAGGTCCTCGACCGGGGTCGCAAGGTCGACGTCCCGGCCGAGTAGCGCCCCGAGCGTCTCCCTCGCGCGGGCCGTCTTGTCCCTGCCGGCGACGCGGGTGCGCCACGTCGTGTCAGCGCCGAGCCAGACGTTGTCGAGCACCGAGCACGACTCGGCGACGAGGACCTCCTGGAAGACCGTGCAGATCCCGCGGCCTTGCGCGTCGCTCGGCGTCCTGATCGACGAGACGAGCTCGCCGTCGAGCTCGATCTCGCCGGAGTCGGGGGCGTGGACGCCGCTCAGGATCTTGACCATCGTCGACTTGCCGCAGCCGTTCTCACCCACGAGCGCGAGCACCTCGCCCGCCCAGAGCTCGAACGTCGCATCGCGCACGGCCTGCGTCGGGCCGAACGCCTTCGCGACGTTTACGACGCGCAGCAGCGGTGCGGCGTCGGTGGCGGCCACAGAATCCTCGCTCATCTCATCGACCTCGTCGACGACGACCGGGGCACCTGGCCATGTACCTGCGCCCCTTGCCCGCGTCTGCCGTGTGCCCTGTCCCACTCGTCTGCCATCCTCCAGCCGGGAGTCGGGCCGTCATCGGCACCGAGTGCCATTTCGTATATCTTTTTCGTCACGGATATGCAACTCTGCGTCGGTTGCGAGATTTCGACGACGAGCTGGGTTGGGGCGCTTGGACGGCGGGTCGGCGGGTCGGCGGTCGGGCCGCTCTGCCCAGACCGAGCGGCGGCGGGTGTGCCGCGAGCCTCGAGCTCCGGTGCCCGCCTCTGGTGACTCCGCCGGTGAAGTCCACGCTGCACGTGCGAGGGTGATCCTATATCATTTTTGATCTAGTTGTCGACAACCCGCACCTGGCTGATCACCGGAGCGTCGCGTGGCCTCGGTCGCGCATTCGCCGAAGCGGCGCTTCGTAGCGGCGACGCGGTCGTTGCCACTGCACCGATCCGCCGCTCCGGCTTCTGCTCGGAAACGCGGCGTTCGACGTCGTCACCAACGCTCACCGCCGTCAGCTCGACGAGTGGGAGCGGTTCGAAGCCGTTGCGGGCTCGGCCGACGGTTGAGCCCGCTGGCTACGCGGTGACGATGCCGCCGTTCGGGCTGATCACCTGGCCGACGACATAGGACGCCTCGTCCGAGACGAGGAACGACACCGCCGCGGCGATCTCGGCCGGGTGCCCGAGGCGCTTCGCCGGAACGGACGCGCGGATCGCGTCCGCGACGTCCGGTGACGTGCTCTGGGCGATCGTGTCGACGTAGCCGGGGGCGATGACATTGACGCGGATCCCGACACCGATGAGCTCTCGTGCTGTCGCACGGGTGAGGCCGATGATCCCCGCCTTCGCCGCGGAGTAGTGCGGGTGCGGCTCGCACCCGACGATCCCGCAGATCGAGCTGATGTTGACGATCGCCCCTGAACGGCGCTCTGACATCACACGCGCGGCGGCGCGCATCCCATGGAACGTTCCCGAGAGATGGATGTCGATCATTCGTCTCCACTCGGTGTCGTCGACGCTGACGAGGGCATCGAGCGGCGTTCGCACATCGCCGGTCTCGGCCTCCCGCAGCCGTTGCGCGGCGCGGCCGTCGATCTGCTGACGGTAGGCCTCGGTGCTCGGCACGCCAGCGTTGTTCACCCAGATGTCGAGCCCGCCGTGCTCGGCAGTCACTTGCCGAGCTGCGCTCTCGATCGCAGCGCTATCGGCGACGTCCGCGATGACGACGCTCCCGCCGACTCGCGCCGCGACGAGCTCGGCCGCGCCTTCATCCACGTCAAGGACGACGACCGCGGCGCCATCGGTTGCGAGGCGATTGCAGATGGCCTCGCCGATCCCGCGCCCACCGCCCGTCACGACCGCGACCCGTCCCGCGAGACGAGCGCCCTGAGGCGTATCGACGCTCATCAGAAGGGCGGCAGCGGTGCCGGTCCGACCAGCGTTCGCACCATGTGCACCGAGGTCGACGTCATCAGGAAGAGCGTTCGCAGGTCGGCGCCTCCCCAGCAGTGGCTTCCGCAGACCTCGGGAGTCGCGACCGTCCCCAGGTGATCGCCTGCAGGCGTGAGAACCCAGATGCCGCCTGGCCCGGTCACCCAGACGTTTCCGAGCTCGTCACACTCCATCCCGTCGACGTTCCCCGACCCGGGCACGCCCGTCCCGATGTTGTCGGCCAGGAGTCGCGCCGTCCCCAGCGACCCGTCCGGGGCGACGTCGAACACCTTGACGTTCCGGGCCGACGAGTCGTTGACGTAGAGCAGCGTCTCGTCGGGCGAGAAGCAGAGGCCGTTCGGCTGGTCGAACTCCTCCCGGTCGACCACCAGCTCGAGCTCGCCGCCGCCGGGCGGGACGCGGAAGACACCACGAAAGCCGAGCCCGTCCCTGCTTCGCTCCTGCCCGATCCAGTCGTTCCAGCGGCCGTAGTCGGGGTCGGTGAAGTAGATGCTCCCGTCCGAGCCACGCGTGACGACGTCGTTTGGGCTGTTCAGGTACCGGCCCTCGAACTCGCAGGCGACGAGCTGGCGGCCGGCGCCGGGGACGAGGCGGACGAGGAAGCTCGAGACCTGCTCGCAGACGAGGAGGTGACCGTCGTTGTCGAGCGCCATCCCGTTGCCCTTGAATGTCGGCCTCTCGGCGAGCTCCATCCCGCCGCTCTCCGTCCATCGCCACCGGGCGTCCCCCGGGATATCGCTGAAGTAGAGCGCGTCCTCGGCGGCCACCCACACCGGGCCCTCCGTGAACTGGTAGCCCGTGCCGAGGCACGTGAGCTCCGCGGCCGGGTCGATGAGGGAGTCGATCCCCGCCATCTAGATGAGTAGTTTCACGAGGTCGTGTTCGCCGGGGCGTGGGCCGGGCGTGCTGGGGTGCGCGGGGGACGGGGAACCGCTGCTCGAGGCGACGGTGCCCTGTTCCCTGCGTGAAGCGGACGGGTTGGGGGTGGTCGGCAGGGCGACCACCCCCAACCCGGGAGCGGCCCAGCGCGTCTGGCGCGCGCAGCCGGCCCGCGAGATCGTGGAACCACTCATCTAGGCCATGACTTCGGACCGCGAGGTGCGCTCGTCGACCGTCGCCGCCATGATCGGAACGATCTCCCCGTCGGCGTCGAGCACGCTCGTCGACTCGTCGTACCAGCTGTCCGGCGCATGCGTACCCCAGAACGACCGGCACGATGCGTCCGAGACCGACCAGCGGATCGGCTCATGGGCGGGATCGCCCGTGTAGTAGTCGCAGGCATAGAGCTCGATGCGGTGACCGTCGGGGTCGCGGAGGTAGACGAAGAAGGCGTTGGAGACACCGTGGCGGCCGGGTCCCCGCTCGATCGACACCGCGCTTCCGGCTGCCGCCAGCTGATCGCACGCGCGCAGCACCGCAATCTGATCGGGCACCGCGAAGCCGAGGTGGTGCAGGCGCGGCCCCTTGCCTGCGGTCAGTGCGACGTCGTGCACCGCCGGCTTCCGGGTCAGCCACGCGCCCGTGATCCGCTCGTCATCGCCGTCGGTCGAGATGTACTCGGTGCAATGGAAGCCCAGCTCCTGCCAGAAGCCCAGGCACTCCTCGAGCTGCGGTGAGTGGAGGTTGAAGTGGTCGAGCCGGAGCACCGGCGCGCCGCGCTGAAGATCGAAGCGTTGCAGCTGGGTCTCGAAGACGGCGATCTCGTGGAAGAACTCGAGCGGGAAGCCGAAGGAGTCCCAGACCCGCAGCGCACGTCCCATCCCGGCCCGGTCGCCTGCGACGAATGTCGCCTTGCAGCCCCGGCGCTCGAAGTCCTCGGCGATGCGGTCGAGGTCATCCTCCTCGCGGACCCGGAACGCCACCCGCGCGCAGGCTGCCAAAGGTCGCTCACGAAGCACGAGCGAATGGTGCACGCGCTCCTCCCAGCCGCGCAGGTAGAGCGTGTCCGGTGTGCGGTCGCTGACCACGAACCCGAGGAGGCCGACATAGAACTGCGCGGAGCGCTCGAGATCGGTGACCCAGAGCTCGGCGTAGGCGGCGCGGACGACGTCGTAAGGCGTCCGCCGAGGGCCGGGTGCCAGCACTTCCTGCGCCCGAGTCATCGCTCCCTCCCGAGCCCGAGGCGAGGGATCGGATGGTTTCCGAGCGCGACGTGGACGATCTCCTTCTCGCAGTAGAAGTCGAACGCGTAGTCGCCGCCCTCCCGTCCGATCCCCGATGCCTTGACGCCGCCGAACGGGGTCCGGAGATCGCGGACGTTCTGCGAGTTGATCCAGCACATCCCGGTGTCGATCGCGTGCGCGACGCGGTGCGCACGCTGGATGTCGTTCGTCCAGACGTACGCTGCGAGCCCGTAGGGCGTCGCGTTTGCGAGCCGCACTGCCTCCTCCTCGGTGTCGAACGGGGCGGCGACGAGCACCGGCCCGAAGATCTCCTCCTGGAAGACGCGCATGTCCTCGCGAACATCCGCGATCACCGTCGGCTCGAGGAAGTTCCCACGCTCGAGACCTGCGGGTCGGCCACCACCGGCGAGGAGTCGTCCGCCTTCGTCGCGTGCGGACTGGACGTAGCCGATGACGCGGTCGTAGTGCTCCATCGTGATTAGCGGCCCGAGCTCGGTGCGCGGGTCGAGCGGATCGCCGACGCGGATCTGCCGCGCCCGGCCGGCGACGGCCTCGACCACCGCGTCGTAGAGGGGGCGCTGGACGAGCAGGCGCGAGCCGGCGGTGCAGCGCTGGCCGTTCATCGTGAAGATCTGGGCGAGGGCGGCGTCGACCACGCGCTCGGCGTCAGCATCCTCGAAGACGACTACGGGCGACTTCCCGCCGAGCTCCACCGAGGAGCGCTTCAGGGTCGGCGCGCCGGCGGCGATCACCTTCTGACCGGTGCTCGCCTCGCCCGTGAACGCGATCAGGTCGACATCCGGGTGCGCCGCGAGCGGTGCGCCAACCGTCTCGCCGTAGCCGTGGACGACGTTGAAGACACCGCGCGGCAGTCCAGCCTCCTCGAGCACCGCGGCGAGATGGGTGGACGAGAGCGGTGACCACTCCGCGGGCTTGAGGACGACGGTGTTACCGGCCGCGAGCGCGGGCGCGATCCGCCACGTCGACAGCATCAGCGGCGCGTTCCACGGCATGATCAGCCCGGCGACGCCGACGGGTTTGAAGATCGTGTAGTTGAGGAACTCGTCGCCGACCTGGAACGAGCGGCCGTGGAGCTCGGTGATGACACCGGCGTAGTAGTCGAAGTTGTCCGCCGCCCGGGCGGCGAGGCCGTGCATCTGCGAGATCGGCATCCCGATGTCGAGCACCTCGCGCTCGATGAAGCCGTCGGCGTGGGCTCGGATAAGCGTGGCGATACGCCGGAGTAGGATCGCCCGCTCCTCGGCCTTCATGCGCGGCCATGGCGAGTCGTCGAACGCGCGGCGAGCGGCGGCGACCGCGAGGTCGACATCGGACGCGCTCCCGTCTGCCGCGGCGGCGATCACCTCGTTCGTGGCGGGATTGACCGATTCGAAGGTGCCGCCGTGCGTAGCGTCGCGGTACTCACCGTCGATGTAGTGCCTGAGCACCTCGAAAGAGGGCGACAAGACGGTCGCGTCCTGCTCGATCCTGTCCGTTCCCACCTCTGTCATCTCTCAGCAAACCTCCTTCTCGGCGGCGCAATCATATATGTTTTCTGATCGAGTCAGGAGTGCAAGAAGGAGGGCCGTTGCTGGGACCATTCGGAATCTGGGCCCGCGAGCTTCGCTTCGGCGATCGAGCAGAAGCCGTCGAGGCCGTCGGAGAGCTCGAGCAGATCGGCTACTCGGCCCTCTGGATCCCTGGTGGGACGGGCGGCGACGTGCTCGACGTCGTCGAGACGATGCTCCGCTCGACGACTCGGGCGACGGTTGCGACCGGCATCCTCAACGTCTGGGAGCACGACCCTGCCGAGGTCGCGGCGACGGGAGCGCGCCTCCACGGAGAGCACCGCGGGCGGTTCCTGCTCGGGCTTGGCGTCGGGCATGCGCGCTTCGTCGACGAGAGCGCTCCCGGGCGCTACGCGCGACCGGTCGCGACGATGGCTGCCTACCTCGACGCCCTCGACGGACAACCCGCGTCGCCGAGCGTCCCGCGGGTGCTCGCGGCGCTGGCTCCGCAAATGGTCGACCTCGCGGCGGGGCGCAGCGACGGCGTCCATCCGTACCTGACCCCGGTCGAGCACACGCGCTGGGTGCGGGAGCGGCTCGGGCCAGGAGCGATCGTCGCCACCGCGCTCGCCGTCGTCCTCGAGCCCGACGTCGACCGCGCGCGCGCCGAGGCCCGGCTCGACCTCGGGCTCTACCTGACGCTTCCGAACTATGTCCGGACCTGGCAGCGGCTCGGCTACGACGACACGGACCTCCTCGATGGCGGCAGCGATCGGTTGGTCGACGCCCTTTACGGGCTCGGTGATGCCGGCGGGATCGCGGCTCGCGTCCAGGAGCACCTGGCCGCGGGAGCGAGCCACGTCTGCATTCGGGTAATCACCAACCAGCTCGAGCGACTCCCGCGCGCGGAGTGGCGGCAGCTCGCGTCGGCGCTTAGCGGCATCGTCGGCGTTCACTGATGCGGGGGCTTCCGAGCCGCCCGGCTCGACACGTCAGCGACGCAAGATCGTATACGTTCAGATATACGTTCTAGGCATGGAAACGTCTGGCGCCTCCGAGACCGACCCGACCCGGCCGGGCGCCTTCGCGAGTCGGCCCGAGACGATCCGCGGCGCGATCACGCCGCTCGTCACCCCGTTTCACGAAGACGGGTCTCTCGACCTCGACGCAGTTCGCCGTCTCGTCGCCTGGCAGCTCGGGCGCGGCAGTCACGGGATCTCGGTCGGAGGCTCGACCGGCGAGCCGACGTCGCAGTCCGTCGCCGAGCGGATCGCGGTCATGCGCGCGGCCGTCGAGGCGATCGGCGACCGGGGCCCATTTCTCCCGGGGACGGGCTCGGCCCTCATGCACGAGACGCTCGAGCTGACCGCGGAGGCCGAGCGACTCGGCGCAGCGGGCGCGCTCGTGGTGACGCCCTACTACAGCCGGGCGCAGCAGGACGGCCTCTTTGCCTGGTACGCGCGGGTGGCGCAGGAGTTCCCCGACCTGCCGATCCTCGTCTACAACGTCCCGATCCGGGCGGCGGTCGACATCGCGCCGGCGACGCTCGGGCGTCTGCGCCGCGCCTTCGACAACATCGTCGGGATCAAGGAGACGACGAGGGACTTCGAGCACGTCTCGTACGTGCTCGACGAGTGCGGCACGGACTTCATCGCGCTGTCGGGGATCGAGCTCCTCTGCTACCCGATGCTCTGCCTCGGTGGTCGCGGTCACCTCAGCTGCGTCGGGAACTTCGCTCCGGAGCCCGTGGCCGAGCTCTATAACGCCTTCGTGGCCGGTGACCAGGCGACCGCGCGCCGGATGCACTACGAGCTCCACCCCCTCGTCGACGCGGCCTTCGCCGAGGTGAACCCAGTTCCGGCGAAGTGGGTGATGGCCGAGCTCGGCCTGATCGAGTCGGCGCGAACGCGAGAGCCGCTTGCTCCGCTGAGCGAGGCGGGACAGCACAAGGTGCGATCGCTCGCTGAGCGCAGCGCGCACGTGGCGCTCCCGGCGACGTAGGTCAGCGACTCAGGTGTCGCGGCGGGAGCTCTGCCAGGCCTCGAACTCCGACCGACGCTCCTCCCCGAGCGGGAAGACGCCCTCGATCGACTCGCCCGCCTTCACGCGCTCGAGCGCCCATGCCTCCTGCGCTTCCTGGGCGTCGGCACCCTGGGCGACCTCCTCCGCAAGCCCGGCTGGGATGACGACGACACCCTCGGCGTCGCCGACGAGCACGTCCCCCGGCATCACGAGCACGCCGCCGCATGAGACCGGAACGCCCGCCTCGAGCGGGAAGTGCTTGAGCCCGAGCACGGCGGCGTGGGCGTTGCGGTAGTAGACGGGGATCTCGAGCTCCGCGACCGTCTGGCTGTCCCGGAGGCCGCCGTCCGTGACGATGCCCGTACCCCCGCGCGCGCCCACGCGTGCCGCGAGGATGTCGCCGATCGTCCCGGCACCAGGCTCGCCGCGGGCCTCGATCACGAGCACCTCGTCCGGCCCGATCGACTCGACGGCACGCTTCTGTGCGTTCATCCCCGCGTCCGCGTCCCGCACGTCCTCGCGCAGCGGGACGTAGCGGAGCGTGTAGGCGTGCCCGAGCAGGCGCAGGTCGGGCCGGGTCGGCCTGATCTCGCGGATGAACGTGTCACGGATCCCGCGGCGGGCGAGCTGAACCGTGAGCGTTGCCGTCGAGACCCGGCTGAGGATCTCGCGGGCGCCGTCCGACATAGGGAGGAAGCGGGGAGGATTCACGCCGGTCGCGTGCGCCCGCGCGGCGTCGTCGACGCGAGGCTGCGCACCGAAGCTCGGGATCGGCTGCGTCGCTGCGACGACCTTGTTCCGGACGCTGCCAAGCCCTTCGAGCTCGACCTCGACGAGGTCTCCAGGCTCGACGACGCCGGCGCCCGCGGGCGTCCCGGTGAGGATGACGTCGCCGGGCTCGAGCGTGATGAAGCGCGAGAGGTCGGCGATGAGCAGCGCGAAGGGAAACACGAGCTCGTCTGACGTGTCCTCTTGCCGCAGCTCGCCGTTCACCCGCGTCCGGAGCGTCAGGAGGCCGTTGACGTCGCCCGCTTCGACCGGGACGCCGAGCGGCGTGAAGCCGTCGTGGCCCTTCGAGAGAACGTTCGAGCCGCGGTCGGCCCAGCGAAAGTCGGCGACTCCGACGTCGTTCGCGGGCGCATACCAGCCGATGTGCGCGACGGCTGCCTCGGGGGTGACGTTGCGTGCGGCCTTCCCGACGATCACCGCAACCTCGCCCTCGAACGTCAGCAGCTCGGTGCCGAGCGGCCTGACGATCGGGTCGCCGTCCCCGGCGATCGAGGACGGTGGCTTCAGGAAGTACGACGGTTCAGCGGGGGTTCGGCCTCGCTGGGCCGCGCGCGAGCGGTAGTTGAGGTGGACCGCGAAGATCTTGCTCGGCGTCGGCGGCATGGACATGGGTGCCGATCCTATATGATTTACGTCACGGGTCGGTGTCGCACCTCGAGGAGGTAGGCGACCATCACGTCCTCGGTGCCGATCTTGAGGTGGTAGGCGTCTGAGGATTCCTCGACCCGGGTGATCTGCGGGCTGTTCTGGCGGAACACCTCGCCGAACGGGAAGAAGGCGAAGTCGACCACTGTTGCGGCCAGGCCCTGGCGCTCGAGCAGGGCTGTCGTCTCGCGCTGCCCCACGATCGAAAGCTGCATCAGGTAGGCGACGCCGTTGTCGGTGAGGACGCGCGGCAGCAGCCGGATGAAGTGGTCGATCAGGTTGCGGCCCCAGTAGTCGAGCGGGCGATGCCCCGTCGGCTCCTCGTACGGATCGACCGGCATCTGGTAGAGGCTCGCGACCACGAGGTCGAAGCGCTCGTCCGGGACCCAGTGGTAGAGGTCGATCGCCTTCCCGGTTATCCGGTCGACGACCCCGTTTCGGAAGGCGTTTGCGTACGTGTTCTCGACCGCGCGCGAGTCGATGTCGATCGCGTGCACTCGCTCCGCACCGTTGAGGGCGAGCTGCACCGAGAGGATCCCGCAGCCGCAACCGACGTCGAGGCACGTCTGTCCGCGCCCGATCCCGTGGTCGAAGAGCGTCTTCCAGACGAGCATGCTGCCTGCGGTCGGGACGAAAACGCCCTCGTGGACGTCGAGGCTCGGGAAGGGAAGCGGGTTGACGACGCGTCCCTGTGTGTCCTGCCATGGCGGCGCCGTCGGCGCGGGGACCTGGCGCAGGAGCTCGTCGACATCGGGGCGGAGCCTTCCCGGCTTGGTTCCCTCGAGCGCTTTGCGGGCCGCGACGATGTGAGGCTGCGTGACGCCGCAGCAGCCACCGATGATCTGCGCGCCCTCGCGGCGCCAGTCGAGGGCCAGGTTGGCGAACATCTCCGGGGTCGTCGACTCGTCGAACCACCAGTGATCGCCGCTCAGATGACCGAGGTTCGGGTAGACCCCGAGCGGCAGGCCCGTGAAGTCGCGCAACCACGAGACCATCCCCTGAACGTGCTCGACCGGAAGACAGTTGATCAGGAGCGCGCCGACACCCATCTCCTCGAACCGCCGCGCCGCGCGCCCGAAGTCGTCGCCCTCGGGCGGCCCCCAGTGCTGGCCGAACACGCCGCAGACGCCGTGGCGGCAGCGTCGGAAGGAGAGCCAGACGGGGTACCCGAGCGAGAGGAGCTGCTCGACGGTGTCGTACGTGTCCGGCTCGCGCAGGAGCGTCATCGTCTCGAGCAGGATCAGGTCTGGCGGCTCGTCCGCGAGCGCGCGGGCGAGCAGATCGACCGTGCCGCGTCGCTCGGGCGAATTGACCTCCTCGGAGATCGCGAACGCAACGGCGCACTCGCCGCCGCGGCCGCCCTCGTCGATCGCAGTGCGGGCGAGGCGAACCGCGAGCCGCGCTGCATCCATCCAGTGCGAACCCTCGCCCGGGCGGACGCCCCGCCGCCGCTCGACGTCGGGTGCGGAAAGGATCGACCAGGTGTTCGTGGAGATGACGTTGCACCCCGCAGTGACGTACGACCGGTGCACGTCCAGCACCTTCTGCGGCGCGCGGTAGAGCGCCCACGTGCCCCAGAGCTCGACGTCGCCCTGGTCGGCGCCGTCGAGGCGCTCGATCTCGGTTGCAACCCCGCCGTCGAGCACGATGCACTGCTCGACCCCGAACATCTCTTCGAGATGCGCGTAGGCGGGTGAGCGGACCGTCGCGTGACCAGACATTGCTGCCGTCATCGTGTCATTCCGGCAGGGGGAAGGCGACGGAGCCCGGCCTCGGGGTACGCCATCCGCCCGGCCTGTCGAAGCAACCGCCCAACTCAGACCTCCGCGAGAAGCCCGGCGGCTCGTCGGAGGATGTCTGCCTTGTCGGTGTGCTCCCAGGTGAAGCCGTGCTCGTCGCGGCCGAAGTGGCCGTACGCGGCAGTGCGTTGGTAGATGGGGCGGCGGAGGTCGAGATCGCGGATGATCGCGCCGGGACGCAGGTCGAAGTGCTCGGCAACCAGCGACTCGATCGTCGCGAGCGGCACCGCTTCTGTGCCGAAGCAGTCGATCAGCACGCTCATCGGGTGCGCGACACCGATCGCGTAGGCGACCTGCACCTGGCAACGATCCGCGAGCCCCGCCGCGACCACGTTCTTCGCGACATACCTCGCCGCGTACGCCGCAGAGCGGTCGACCTTCGTCGGATCCTTCCCCGAGAACGCACCACCACCGTGCGGCGCCGCACCCCCGTAGGTATCGACAATGATCTTCCGCCCGGTCAAACCCGTATCACCCATCGGGCCACCGATCACGAACTTCCCGGTCGGGTTGACATAGAGGAAGTCCTTCTCACCGAGCCGAGCCGGATCGAAGAGATCGCGATACTCCGCGTGCAGAATCGGCTCAACGACGTGCTCGAGCAGATCCGGCTTGATCATCACGTCCGAATCGAGCCCATCCCGATGCTGCGTCGAGATCAACACCCTCACAATCTCCACGGGGCGCTGCCGCCCATGCTCATCAACCTCATAGCGCACCGTCACCTGCGACTTCCCATCCGGCCGCAGGTACGGGAGCACACTCGCCTTACGCACCTCGGCGAGACGCCGCGTGAGCTTATGCGCAAGCATGATCGGCAACGGCATCAACTCGTCCGTCTCACGACTTGCGTACCCAAACATCATCCCCTGATCACCAGCACCCATCCGGTCGACCGGGTCGCTATCGCCATGCTGCGCCTCGAACGACTCATCCACACCCTGAGCGATGTCGGAAGACTGCTCATCAATCGCGACCATCACCCCGCACGTCTCAGCATCAAACCCAAACTTCGCCCGCGTATACCCAATCCCCGCGATCGTCTCACGAACCAACGAGCGCACATCAACATACGTATCAGTAGTGATCTCACCAGCGACAACCACCAGCCCCGTCGTAATCAACGTCTCACACGCCACCCGCCCCATCGGGTCTCTCTCGAGCACCGCGTCAAGAACCCGATCCGAGATCTGATCGGCGATCTTGTCGGGATGCCCCTCCGTCACCGACTCAGAAGTGAACTCGAAGCTCCCGGCCGCCATCAGGCAGTCCCCCAGACGTCGCGCGCGACGTTGACGACCAGCTCGAGCTTCGCCCGTTGGGCCTCGTACGTGATGTCGTTGCCCTCGGCGTTCGAACCGAACCCGCACTGTGTCGAGAGGGCGAGGCGCTCGAGCGGGACGTACTTCGAGGCGTCCTCGATCCGCCGCTTGAGCTCGTCTGGATCCTCCAGCTCCGAGCGCTTGGTCGTCACGAGGCCGAGAACCACCGTCTGGTCGTCGCGCACGTGCTTGAGCGGCTCGAAGCCGCCTGAGCGCGCGTCATCGTACTCGAGCAAGAGGCGTTGTGCGGCAACCCGCGGGAAGATGGACTCCGCGAGCTCGTCGTACGGCTCGGTGCCGGTGAAGTGGCTTCGGTCGTTGCCACGGCAGACGTGAATCCCGGTGACCACCCCGTCGATACCGTCGAGCACCTTGTTATCCCACTCGATCAGGTACTTCAGCGTCTCGTCCCGATCGGTCACGCCGGGTCTGACCTGCTGGATGTAGGCGTAGTGCGGTGCGTCGATTTGAACGTAGTCGACGCCTGCGGCGACGAGCGCCTTCGCGTCCTCGTTCATCAGCTGCACGGCATGCTCGAGGTAGGCGTCGCGATCGGGATAGGCCTTGTCCGAGACGCCATCCGTCCAGTAGTTCGGGAACATCGACGGCGCCGGCAGCGTGACCTTGAGCAGCTTCTTGGTGTGGGCGCGCGTGTACGCCGCCTCGACGTCGGCCAGCGACGCGCGCCGCGAGAGCCGGGCGACGGGCGTCGGCGTTCGAAGCTCGTGCTGGACGCCCTCGAAGTCCTGGTGATGACGGACGAAGCCGGTGGGGTCGATTCCGTCGTAGAGGACCTCGACTGTCGAGAAGAAGAAGCGTCGGCGGTACTCGCCGTCGGTGACCACGGGGAGCCCGACGTCCTCCTGCAGCTTCAGCGCTTCGACGATCGCGCGGTCTTCGATCTCTCGGAGCTCCTCGGGCGACACGTCCTCGTGACGCGCGTCGAGCAGGTACGGCGGGCGCAGCAGGCTGCCCAGGTTGTCGGCTCGGATCTCGGACACCGCTTCTCCTTCGTCGAACGGATCGCTCTGAACGATTAGATACCAAATCGTACATGATCCGTGCGAGCGCGTGCATGTGCCTCGACCGGAGGAAGGCGTGAATCCGGGTCGCCGGGGGGGTTTTCTAGGAGCCGTGCTCTTCGCGCCAGGCGCGGAAGCTCTCGACCGTGTGGAGCTTGTGTGCGCGCGCAAGCGACTCGACCTTCGTGGCCGGGGCGCGCTTCTCGATGAGGTCGATCAGCTCTGCGTGCTCCTTGAGCGACGCCGCGCCCCGATACGGGATCTGGACGAAGACGGTGCGGCGGATCGCATCGAGCCGCCGCGCGACGTCACGCAGCAACGTCACCAGCGAGCCGTTCGGGCACTTCTCGTAGATGATCGCGTGGAACTCCTGGTTGAGCCGGCCAAAGCGAAGCGAGTCGAGCTGCTCCATGGCCTTCGCCATCTCCGCGTTGATCTGGCGCATTCGCGCAATGTCGGCCTTGGCGAGCGCAGGCGCGGCAAGCGCGGTCGCCAGCCCTTCCAGCAGCGCGAGAACGGTCATCTCCTCCTCGAACACGCTGGGATCGGCGGGTGCGACCTGCGCGCCGGCGTTTGGCCGATACACGACGAGCCCTTCCGCCTCGAGGCGGCGGATCGCCTCACGGACAGGCAACGCCGAAACCGAGAACTCATCGGCGAGCGCGTCGATCACGACGCGGTATCCGGGCCCGTACGCACCGCTGAGGATGCGCTCCCGAAGCGCGCCGTAGACGCGCTCCTGCTTCGTGACCCCGGTCATCCCGTCCGTTTTCGACACGATCTGATCGTACTTCCTGTACCAGTCGGCGGATCGCGGTGGCTCACGCGCCCGACACCGCCTCGGCGGGCGTGGTGAGATCGGCCGACCACCAGCTCTTGTGCGCGGCGGAGTGATCGGTCGCGCCGCCGAGCTCGGCGGCGGCGGCCGCCCAGCGGCTGGAGACCAGCTCGGTCAGCGGGGCGTCGACGCCTGCTGCCTCGGCGAGGGCGGCCGCGATCCCGACGTCCTTGGCCAGGAGCCCGGCTGCGAACCGCGTGTCGTACGCGCCCGTGACGACATGGTCTTTGACGACCACCTCGGTGTTGAAGCTCCGCGCGCTCGAGACGTTCATGACCTCGACCATCGTCGCCGACGAGAGGCCGTACCGTTGCCCGATCGCCAGCGCCTCCACTGTGAGCGCGTACGTCCCGCCGCCGACGAAGTTGTTCAGCGCCTTCATCGCATGCCCCGAGCCGAGCGGCCCGGTCCGGAAGAGGTGGCCACCGAGCACCTCCAGCACCGGCTGGACGGCGGCGAGCGCCTCCGCGTCGTCGCCGCCGATCATCAGCGTGAGCGTCCCGTCGGCCGCTCGCGCGATCCCGCCCGAGACCGGCGCATCGACCACGTGCACGCCCGACGCGGCGAGCTCCTCACCGAGCGCCTTCGTCGCGTTCGGGTTGGACGAGCTCATGTCGAGCACCACCGAGCCCGGCTCGAGCGCCGAGGCAATCCCGCCGTCCCACTCGACGATCGCCGCGCGGACGACGCGGTCGTCGGGCAGCATCGTCACGACGACGTCTACTTGCCCGAAGTCGGCAGGGGCGCTCGCTTCCGGACAGGCGTGTTCGTCCGCGAAGCGACGCTGCCGCTCGGGGTCGGCGTCACGGACGACGAGCTCGAACCCGGCCTCGGCGAGGTTGTGGGCCATCGGCCAGCCCATCATCCCGAGGCCGACGAAGCCGACCTTCCCGCCGCTACGGTTCAAGACGCCTTCCCCGCGGCGACGCTGTCGAGCACCTCGGCTGCGTTGCGGAAGCCGTCGACCGCCGCGGGCACGCCGCAGTAGATCGCAGCGTGGATCAAAACCTCGCGGATTTCGTCGGCGGTGACACCGTTGTTGAGCGCACCCTGCACGTGGACCTTCACCTCGTGCGATCGCCCAAGCGCGACGAGCATCGCGATCGTGATCATGCTGCGGATGTTGCGCGGCAGCTTGTCGTCGCGACCCCAGACCTCGGCGAAGCAGTACTTCGCGACGAGCACCTCGAAGTCCCGCGTGAAGTCGGTGGCGCGGTCCATCTTCGCCTGTCCGTGCTCCGGGCCGAACATCTCTTCCTTGATCTCGACCCCACGGGTCAGCAGCGCGTCGCTCATGTCTCTCCTTCGTGTCCCTGGTCGTCGCTCCGTGCAACCGGCGAGCGGATGCCCGTTAGAGCGTGATGGTGACCGTCTTTTCCTCGGTGTTCGCCTCGATTCCCGCCCAACCGAGCTCGCGCCCGACACCGCTCGTCCGGACGCCACCCCACGGCAGGCGTGCGTCGGGCGGGGCCGACCCGTTGATCCACACGCTGCCGGCGCGGACAGCGGCAGCGACGCGGTGCGCAGCGGAAAGATCGCGTGTCCACACGTAGGCGGCGAGGCCGTACCGCGTGTCGTTTGCCTGGCGGATCGCATCGTCGACGTCCTCGAAACGCATGACGAGCGCGACCGGGCCGAAGATCTCGTCGCGGGCGATCGTCATCGCGTTGTTGCCGCCGGCGAAGACGGTCGGCTCGACGAAGTAGCCGGGACGGTCGGGGCGGCCGCCGCCAGTCACGAGCTCCGCGCCCTCCGAGCTGCCCTGCGCGATGTAGCCGGTGACGCGCTCGAGCTGCTTCTGGTTGATCAGCGCGCCCATCGTCGTCTGCTCGTCGAACGGGTCGCCGAGCCGAACGCCACGGGCGACGTCTGCGAGCCCGGCAACGACCTCGTCGTAGTGGCTGGACGAGACGAAGATCCGGGTGCCGGCGGCGCAGATCTCGCCCTGGTTGGCGAGGAAGCCCATCGCAATCCCGGGGATGACGGCGGCGAGGTCGGCGTCCTCGAGGACGATCTGCGGCGACTTCCCGCCGAGCTCGAGGGTGACCCGCCGGAAGTCGCTCGCCGCCTGGAGGGCGATTGCGCGGCCAACCTCGGGGCTTCCGGTGAACGTGATCTTGTCGACCAGAGGATGGCTCGCAAGCGCAGCGCCGGCGATCGGACCGAGCCCCGGGACGACGTTGACCGTGCCCGGCGGGAACCCCGCTTCGTCGATCAGCGTCGCGAGGTGCAGCGACGAGAGGCATGCGTCTTCCGCCGGCTTGAGGACGACGGTGTTCCCGGCCGCGAGCGCCGGTCCGAGCTTCCACGCCGCGATCATCGTCGGCGCGTTCCAAGCGGTGATCGCGCCGACGACGCCAAGCGGCTCCCGGATCGTGTACGCCTGTCGCTGTTGGCCGAGGAAGGGCTGGGGGGAGACCCAGCGACCCTCGATCTTGTCGGCCCAGCCGGCGAAGTGCCGGAGGACGTCGACCGCGTGCGGGATGTCGACAAACCGTGGCTCGAAGGCGGGGCGGCCGATGTCGAGCGCCTCGAGCGTCGCGAACGTCTCGAGGTCGCGCTCGACGAGGTCCGCCAGGCGATAGAGGAGACGGCCACGGTCGGCGCCACCCATCCGCGCCCAGTCGCCACCGCCCGACTGCGAGCTCGCGGCGCTGACCGCCGCGTCGATGTCCTCGGCGCCAGCCGCCGCCACCGTCGCGAGCTGGCTGCCCCAGGACGGGGCGACGACGTCGAACGTCGCGCCGTCGGCTGCATCGCGCCACTCCCCGCCGATGAAGAGCCGGGTCGGGACGGCCGGCACCGCCACTCCGCTGATCTCGCCCACCAACGACGTTGCGCTCACCGTTCGGCCCTCCGTCTCGACTGCTCTCTTTCGTATAGCATAACGTATTTGATTTTCGGCCCGATCATGTGTGGGCGCGTCGCCCCCAGTCCTCGATCAGGTGGGCCGCGGTTCGCCAGGCGAGCGCCTGGAGCGTGAGAGTTGGGTTTGCCCCACCTGCGGTCGGGAACGTCGAGGCGCCGATGATCCCGAGGTTCGGAACCTCGTGGGAGAACCCGTAGCGGTCGACGACCGATGTCGCGGGATCGTCACCCATCCGCGTGCCGCCGTAGCAGTGCCGGGCCTCGATCAGTCGCTCGGGCGCATGCCACGTTTCGCTGGCGCCGGCGGCTTCGAGCCACTCCCGCGATCGGTCGAGGAGGAAGTCGTGGCCACGGCGCTCGTTCTCTCCCAGCTCGAACGAGATCCGGACGACCGGCTCGCCCAAGGGGTCGTCGACCGTCGGATCGAGCTCGAGCAGGTTCTCGGCGTACGTGAGCGAGTCGAACTGGCCCACCGCGTAGGCGAGCGAGCCGGCGTGGTCGGCGAGCCAGCGCTTCCAGGCAGAGCCCCAGCGGGGCACAGCCGGAGGCAGCGGCGCGGACGCGACCATGATCGGCTTCAGCTCCTGAGGAGCGGTGAGCATCCCCCCGCCGACGAAGCCGAGACCGGTGTGGTCGAAGTTGTCGCCGTTCCAGTCGTCGACACAGGTCGCCTGCGCCCACGAGCCGTTGAACGCGTTCAGCTTGCGACCGGGGAAGACACCCCAGGCGATCGGGGCGGCATGCGCCGTGAAGTGACGCCCCACCTGTCCGGCGCCGTTCGACAGCCCGTTCGGCCAGTCGGGGCCGGCGGAGCGGAGCAGCAGGCGCGTGTTCTCGTAGACGAAAGCCCCGAGGAGGACGACGCGGGCCGCCTGGAGCTGTGCGACTCCGTCCCTGACGTATCGCACTGCGGCGGCGCGACCGCCGTCGTCGGTCTCGATCCGGGTCACTCGGGCACCGGTGACGACGCGGAGCCGCCCGGTCGCCTCGGCCCGGGGGACGAGGGCGACGTCGGCGGAGCCCTTCGCCTCGAGGTAGCACCCGTTCATCGAGCAGAACCCGCAGTACGTGCAGGCGGGCCGCCCGGCGAATGGCTCGGAGTTGAGCGCGGCGGGTGCGGGAAACGGGTGCCAGCCGAGCGTGCGGGCGCCGTTCGCCGCGAGGTCGTTCCAGCCCGAGCGGCGAAGCGGCGGCAGCGGGTAGGACGTCGTCCGGGGCCCCTCGAACGGGTTCGCGCCCGCGGCGCCTGCGACGCCGATCGCGCCTTCGACGACCCCGTAGAACGGCTCGAGCTCGTCGTACGACAGCGGCCAGTCGGCCATCGTCGAGCCCGCGGGAATCGCCGCCTCACCGTAGCGCTCCACCGTCTCCGAGCGAGCTCGGAAGTGCCACGGCTGGAAGCGGATGCTGAGCGCCGGGTAGTGGACCGTCGAGCCACCGACCGCGTTCATCATCACGGTCGGGAACGGGGCCGGGACGCTGTGGGCGCGGCCGCGGGGAAGGTAGGTTGGCGCCTCGTGCTTCGCCTTCGGCTCGGCGAGCCAGGCACGGAGGTCGTTTCGCACCTCGTCGAAGGACATCGCCCGCGGCCCGACCTGCGCGCCTGCCTCGATCGCGACGACGTCGAGCCCCGCCGCGGTCAGGACGTGTGCTGCGACCGCACCGGCACCCCCGAGCCCGACGATCGCCACGTCCGTCCGGGGGTCGCCGGTCAAGGGGCCGCCTCGACAGCCTGAGCCTCAGCCGTCCAGACGGCTCGAGGCCCGTCGTAGCCGAGCAGCCTCCACCCGCAGCGCTCTACGTTCCCACCCCAGCGGGGATCGCAGAACATTCCTTCCCGCGCGTGGCGAAGGAGGATGTCGAAGAACGCGGTGCTGCCGGCGTCGAGCGTGACGGGCTCGCTCTCGAGCTCTTTCAGCGCCCGGTCCTGCGCTGCGGCGTCGAGGTCGGTGAAGGCGCTGCCGTGGATCGCGCGGGCAAGCGTGTCGAGCCGGGCGAGCCCATCTGCGTATGTGGCGCGCAGCGCCGGCTCGTGCTCCCGGAGGGTCGAGACGACATAGTGCAGGGCGCCCGCCTCGCGCGCGCCCGGCCCGAGCTCGTCGGACGGTACGAGCCGGGCTAGCGCGTGATCGAGGATCCTCAGCAGGTCGGGGTCGAGCTCTGCTTTGGCGCTCACTCCCGGAAGTCCTGCTCCTCATAGGGGAAGTCGAGGTACGCCTCGCGTCGCTGGAACCTCCAGCCCGCGTCGGTTCGCACGAGCTTGTCCTCGTAGTGACCGATCAGCGAGAGCACGGGGTTGTCGCGGAAGTCGCGCGTGAGGTAGACCCAGGTCGTCTGGGCGGTGCCGGTATCGCCGTCGACCTCGATCACCGGGTTGGCGACGAGGTGGAGATGCCGTTCGGGCGTCGTGTGGCGCTCGAGCGTCCGCTCGAGCAGTGCCTCGATCTCCGCCGGGCCGGTGGCGCTGCCGAGGTTGCCGATCCAGACGCCGTCCTCGACGAACAGCGTGGAGTACGCAGCGAAGTCCCGCTCATCGAGGTGTTGCCGATACTGCAGGCAGAGCTTGCCGATCGCGTCGATGTCCTCGAGTCGTTTGAGGCGTGCGAGAACCTCGGTCAGCGTCCCGTCGTTCGTCGTGTCGCTCACGATGCTCCCTTCTCGTCGGATTGACCGGCTCGGTGCTGCGGGGGCTCACCGCCGGCCGGGGCGCGATCGCGCGCCGTCATGAGTAGTGCGCCGGCGCGAGCGCGAACGAGGGCCAGGCCTCGGGATCGTGACCCGGGACGACGCGCGCCTGCGAGCGCCACGCCAGGCGCCGCAAGCGCCTGACCGATCGGGTCGCGTCGGCGATCGAGAGCATGAACGTCGGCGTCTGGGTCTCGTTCAGGTGGTCGAGCGTGTTGGCCGCGTCCACGGCGAGGATGAAGACCGCCCCGCTCGGGAGCGTCACCTCGAAGGAGAGGTGGCCGGCCGTGTGCCCTGGGGTGCGCCAGCAGCGAAGGGTGCCGTCGCCAAACAGGTCGTAGCCGTCCTCGCTGTCCTCGAGGAGCGACCAGGGCACGCCCGGCTTGTCGTAGTCGGCCGGGCAGTAGGCGGCGCGCTCCCAGCTCTGGAGGTTGTGGGCGGTCTCGTGCTCGGTGCGCGTCACGAGCACCTCGGCGTTGGGGAGGCGGTCGATGACGGCGAGGGCGCCCGTGTGATCGAGGTGGAGGTGGCTCTGGACGACCCAGCGGATGCTCTCGGGATCGACGCCGACGCGCTCGAGCTCGGGCAGCAGCGCCTGATCGGGGCGCATGATCACGGGCGAGCGGGCGGCGAGGTAACCCCAGTGCTTGACCGGATCGACGGCGACCTCCGGCGCGTTGCCGCCGTCGATCACGACGTTGCCGCGCGGATGGGTGATCAGGTACCAGGGTGTCGGGTTGTCGACGCGATCCTCATTGAGCGCGTCGCCGGCGTTGACCACGTATCG
This sequence comes from Gaiellales bacterium, assembly GCA_046330385.1. GTDB lineage: Bacteria > Actinomycetota > Thermoleophilia > Gaiellales > Gaiellaceae > Gaiella. Next base: position 28,489 of record JAXLSV010000002.1, read on the forward strand.
CGGGATCCGGACGACCCCGCACTCGAACAGGTACAGCCGGATGTCACCCGCCACCGCACACCTCCTTCGAGCCGCGACCCCGAGCGGGCCAGGCAGATCGGGCGGGATCATATAGCATTTCGTTCGTTATTTTCGGATGCGACTCCGGCTGCGCGGCTGTGCGGCCCGGCATCGCGGCGGTGCTTGTCTCGGGGTGGAAGGCGAACGTGACCAGGCGTTCGCCTTTCAAGTCGACTCCGGGTCGCCACGGCGCGGTGTCACGTACACCGACGCGGGGCGCGGCCTGCATTGTTCAAATGCGTTACTCTTTGCGCGATCTCCGGAGGTCTCTCGCTCCGGGGCGGTGGGGTGGTGGTGCCCCTCCTCGCCACCATCCCACCGTCTGCTCCGCATCGTGACATCACCGACACCACACCCCAAGCCTCGCCTGCGCGTGCTCGTGCTGCCCGGCGACGGGATCGGGCCCGAGGTCACCGACGCCGCGATCCGGGTCCTTCGTGCGCTCGTGCCCGAGGTCGAGCTGACGTATCGCGACGTCGGGCTCGCAGCGCTGGCGTCCCACGGGATTCCGTTTGAGGCCGATCTCCTCGAGGTCGCTCGCGAGCACGACGCGATCGTGCTCGGTGCGGCCGGGGGGATCCAGGACCCGTCGACGCCACGCGAGCTTCGACCCGAGGCCGCGCTCTTCGCGCTCCGCAGCGGGCTCGACCTGTTTACGAACCTGCGACCCGTGACCGCGTTCGACGCGCTGATCTCGTCGCTCCCGCTCAAGGAAGACGCGGTCCGCGGCACCGACTTCCTGCTCGTGCGCGAGCTCACGGGAGGGCTCTACTTCGGCAAGAAGGAGCTGGGCGAGACTTCCGCGTACGACACGTGCGAGTATTCCGTCGACCAGATCCGCCGGATCCTCGAGGTGGCGTTTGTGCACGCCCGCGCCCGTCGCGGGCGGCTGGCCTCGGTGGACAAGGCGAACGTGCTCAACACCGGCGCGCTGTGGCGGCGGCTCGCGACGGAGCTGGCCGAGGCCAATCCCGAGGTCGAGGTCGAGCACCTGCTCGTCGACAACGCCGCGATGCAGCTTCTGCTCCGACCGCAGAGCTTCGACGTGGTCGTCACTGAGAACCTGTTCGGCGACATCCTCAGCGACGAGGTCTCGCTGATCAGCGGCGGGCTCGGGATGATGCCGTCTGCGTCCCTGGGGACGGATGGGCCGGTCCTCTACGAGCCGGCGCACGGCAGCGCCCCCGACATCGCGGGTCGGGGGATCGCGAACCCGTGCGCCGCGATCCTCTCGATCGCAATGCTGCTCCGCCACACCGCCGGGAGCGAGGCCGCGGCTTCCGCGGTGGAGGCGGCGGTCGCCGCGGCGCTTGCCGCCGGGCACCGCACCCGGGACCTTGGCGGCTCGGCGACGACGGCGGAGGTGACCGAGGCGGTGCTGAGCCGGCTCGACCCGCGCCCTTGACCGTTGACCGCGAGCGGACCTAAAATACAGAAACGTTGATGTTTTACGGACGCACGCATCCGGGAGGCGCTGGTGGCGAGCACGACGGCCACGACTGATAACCGCGCCCGGGCCCGTCACTCGGTGCGCCACTTCCTCGCGAGCTTCACCGAGCTCGAGGCCCGGTATCCGGGGCGCTACCCGCGGATGATCGTCCGCGGCGAAGGCGCGTTCGTCTGGGATGACGAGGGGCGGCGGCTCCTCGACGCCGGTGGGCACCTCGGTGCGACGCAGATCGGACACGGCCGGCGCGAGCTCGGCGAGCGGATGGCGCGCCAGACCGAGCAGCTCGAGTTCATCGCGCTCGACTCCGGGCTCTCGCACCCGAAGGCGCTCGAGCTCGCCGAGACCCTTGCCGCGATGCTTCCGCTCGACGACCCTGTGCTCTCCTTCACGCTCAGCGGTAGCGAATCGAACGAGCTTGCGTTCAAGATCGCTCGCGCCTACCACAGCCGCCGGGGCGAAGAGAGCCGCGTGACCGTCCTCTCTCGCGACGGCTCGTACCACGGTTCGACGTACGGTGGGATGGCCGCGACGGGGGCACCGGCCTTTCGCTCAGGCTTCGGCCCCTCGCTGCCGGGCTTCGCGCAGATCGCGCAACCGTCTCCAGGCCGCTGCGGCTTCTGTACGCCGGACGAGGGCTGCACGCTTCGCTGCGCCGACGCCCTCGAGCGATCGATCGACGAGCTCGGCCGCGAGAACGTCGCCGCGGTCATCGCCGAGCCCGTCGCGATTCTCGGTGCGGTGAAGGTACCGCACCCGGACTACTGGGCCCGGGTGCAGGAGATCCGCGACCGAACCGGGATCCTCCTGATCGTCGACGAGATCGTGACCGGCTTCGGGCGAACGGGTCGCATGTTCGGGTCGGAGCACTGGGGGATCAGGCCCGACGTGATGACGATCGCGAAGGGGCTCACGAGCGGCTATGCGCCGCTTGGCGCCACCGTCGTCTCGCGGAAGGTCGAGGAGGCGTTTATCGACGCGCCGCTGCTCCACCTCAACACGTACGCGGGGCATCCGGTCGCGTGCGAGGCGGCGCTCGCGAACATCGAGATCCTCACCAGCGAGCACCTCCCCGAGCGGGCCGCCGCGCTCGAGCCTGCGCTGCGCAGCGCGCTCGAAGCGCTTCGCGCAGACGTGCCCCGCCTCAGCCGTGTCTCCGCGATCGGCTTGCTCAGCAGCGTCGAGGTCGACATCGCCGACGTCGCCGATCCCGACGGGCTGCTGCTCGGGGTCAGACACGCGATGTACGAGCACGGCCTGCTCGCACGCGCCGCCGCCGGTGGCGGCATTCTCACGGTGGTCTTCTACCCGACGCTCGTCGTCGAGGAGCGCGACATGCGCGCGGGCGTCGAGGCGCTGCGTCGCGCGCTCGTCGAGGTCTTGCCGGGCGGCTGACGGATCGACCAGCCTGGACCGGCTTGGCCGCCGGCCTCGCGAGGTAGCCTTGCGCCCGTGACGAGGAGGTCACCTTGAGCGACGAGGACAACGGGAGACCGACGCGGAGGTTCTTCCACCCCGTTGTCGACCTGCGGGCGCACGAGCTCGTCATCGACCAGATCGCGTTCGGGATCCGCTCCGGCGCCTACCGCGTCGGTGAGCGACTGCCGCCGATCACCGAGCTCGCCCGTCAGCTCGGGGTGAGCAAGCCCACAGTCGGTGAGGCGGTGCGCATCCTCGCCCAGCACGGCGTCGTCTCGAGCAAGCGCGGTGTCACCGGAGGCGTCACCGTGCGAAACGACGACATCCCGATGACCCTCCTCGGTCTCGTCCCCGAGCGGCGGATGACCGACCTGCGCGAGGTACTCGAGGCGCGCCGGGCGGTCGAGATGGAGATCGCGAAGCTCGCCGGCGATCGCGCGACCGACGACGACTACGCGGGCCTGCAGGAGTCGATCGACCTTCTCGCTGGTCACCAGGGTGAGGTCAGGCTTCGGCTTCACTACGACCATCTCTTCCACTACGCGATGGGCAGATCGGCCAGGAGCGATCTTCTCGCCCACTACCAGCATCAGACACTCAAGCAGATGGTGGTGCTCTGGCCCGGGTACTTCCTCGAGAAGGAGGATCCCGAGCTCGTGATCGCCCTGCACACGCGGACGCTGAAGGCGCTGAAGAGCCGCAAGGAGACGACGATCGTGCGTGTCATGGACGAGCACCTCGCGGTCGTCGAGAGCGCAGCCTCGACGCTCGTCGCCGAAGCATCGAGCTGACCTTCCCCGTCTCCGCCCCCGGAGTGAGCGCGCCGGATCATCGTTGTGGGTTGTGTCTTGACAGCACCCCGCACGGTGGTTAGAAAGGGCAAGGTCGTTGACTTTTCTCCGTGTCGGAGGTGTGTCGTCCTGCCGTGACGGGCGCCGGAACAATCGAGGCGATCGACTTCTTCGTCGCGGGCGCGGCGACCGCCGCCCGCGACGGCGCGCGCTTCGACAGCGTCGATCCGTCCCGCGGCGCCGCGTGGGCTGCGGTCGCCGAGGCGTCGGCCGACGACGTCGATGCCGCCGTCCGGAACGCCCACGACGCTTTCTGGTCGCGCGAGTGGCGCGCGCTCTCTGCGAGCCGCCGCGGTCGCCTCCTGCTGAAGCTTGCAGACGCGATCGCCGCGAACGCCGAGTCGCTTGCGCTGATCGAGACTCGGGACAACGGCAAGCTCTACAAGGAGATGGTCACCCAGCTCCGGCTCGTCCCGGACTGGCTCTATTACTTCGGCGGCGCCGCAGACAAGATCGAGGGCTCGACGATTCCGCTCGACCGGCTCTCGATCCTGAACTACACGCTCCGCGAGCCGTACGGGGTCGTCGGGGTGATCACGCCCTGGAACTCCCCGATCTTCCTGACGATGATGTCCGTCGGGCCCGCGCTCGCCGCCGGGAACACCGTCGTCGTCAAGCCTTCCGAGGTGACGTCGGCGTCGCTGGTCGAGGTCGCCCGGCTCGCGGTCGAGGTCGGCTTCCCGCCTGGGGCTCTCAACGTCGTCACCGGTCGCGGCGCCACCGGTGAGGCGCTCGTCAAGCACCCGCTCGTTGCGAAGCTCTCGTTCACGGGTGGGACGTTCAGCGGACGCTCCGTTGCGATCGAGGCGGCGCGGCGGCTCGTGCCGGCGACCCTCGAGCTTGGTGGTAAGAGCGCGAACATCGTCTTCGCCGACGCAAACCTCGATGCCGCGGAGGCCGGGCTGCTCGCCGGGATCTTCGCCGCGGCCGGACAGACCTGCGTCGCGGGCTCGCGTGCGCTGATCCACCGTGCCGTTCTCGACGAGCTGCTCGAGCGTCTCTCGCGCCGGGCCGACGAGGTGCTGATCGGCGATCCGATGCTCGACGAGACCCAGATGGGGCCGGTCGCGACCGCGGGGCAGCTCGCGAAGGTGGAGTCCTTCGTCGACGAGGCCCGTGCCGCCGGCGCGGAGGTCGTTGCGGGTGGGCGCCGCGAGCAGGTCGACGGGTTGGCGGACGGCTTCTTCTACCGACCCACGATCCTCGCGAACGTCGCGCGCGACAGCCACCTCGCGCAGGAGGAGGTCTTCGGCCCGGTGCTCGCGATCTTCCCGTTCGAGACCGAGGACGAAGCGGTCGAGGTCGCGAACGGCACCGCGTACGGTCTCGCCGCCGGGGTGTGGTCTCGCGACATCGGTCGCGCCCACTCCGTCGCCAGGAGGCTGCAGGCCGGCACCGTATGGCTCAACATGTACCGAGCGATGGCTCCCCAGTCTCCCTTCGGCGGGTTCAAGTCGAGCGGCCTCGGCCGCATCAACGGCCGCGAGGGGCTCGACGAGTACCTCCAGACCAAGAGCGTGTGGTGCGAGCTCTCGGACGAGATCCAGGACCCCTTCGTCCTCAAGGCCTGATGCCAGCGGCCGTCGTCACCGTCCTCGACCCTGGGTTCCAGACGACGATCCAGGACGGAGGGCGGCCGGGCTACCTCGCCAAAGGCGTGCCGCCCGCCGGTGCGCAGGACGTGTGGTCGCTGCGGCTCGCCAGCCTGCTCGTCGGCAACGCGCTCCCGCCGCCGCCGCTCACCCCGGGGGAGCCCGGCGACGCCGGGATCGAGATGACCTTCCTCGGCGCGACGCTCGAGTTCAGCCACGAGACGGTTGTCGCGATGACCGGCGCCGAGGTCGCGGTGACCGTCAATGGGGAGGCCGTTCCCTGCTGGGAGGCGGTCGTCGTCCCCGCCGGCGGCGTCCTCCGTTGCGGTCCGATCGCACCCGGCGTGCGCGCGTATCTCGCGGTCGCCGGCGGTTTCGACGTCCCGCTCTATCTCGGCAGCCGGGCGACATTCATCCGCGGCGCCCAGGGGGGCCTCAACGGTCGCGCCCTCCGCAAGGGCGACGTGATCCCGCTCGGCGAAGCCGGTGAGTCACACGGGCTCGCCGGGCGGCGGATTCGCGAGGACGTGCGGCCCGCGCTTGGACCGCCATCGACGATCCGCGTCGTGCCCGGGCCGCAGGATCACCTGTTCACCGACGAGGGGCTTGCGACGTTCTTCAGTGCCGATTGGATGCTCAACCCGATGTCCGACCGCATGGGCTTCCGGTTCATCGGGCCGCCCCTCGCGATGAAGGAGCGGCCGGAGTACCTGATCCGCGACGCCGGCTCCGGGCCCGCCGATATCGTCGACGACTGCACGCCGGTCGGCGGGATCCAGGTTCCCGGCGGGATCGAGCCGATCGCGATGGGCGTTGAGAACCCGACCGCGGGTGGGTACGCAAAGATCGGCGTCGTGATCACGGCCGACTTCGGCGTCCTCGGCCAGGTGCGCCCGCGCGAGGTCGTGCACTTCCAGGCTGTCACCGCCGAGGAGGCCGTCGCGATTGCGCGCGCCCAGGCCGAGCTGGCGACGGAGGCCGCGTTCGCGTGACGCGCACGATCGACATCAACTGCGATCTGGGCGAGGGCTTCGGCAACTGGCGCATGGGGGACGACGACGCGCTGCTGCCGCTGATCACGACCGCGAACGTCGCCTGCGGGTTCCACGGCGGCGACCCGCTCACCATGCTTCGCACCGTCGAGCGCGCGCTCGAGCTCGGGGTCGTCGTCGGCGCCCACCCGGGGCTCCCCGACCTGCTCGGGTTCGGTCGCCGGGTCATGGCGATCAGCCCCGAGGACGCCTACGCCTACGTCCTGTACCAGGCCGGGGCGCTCGCGGCGATGCTCGGCTCGTTCGGCTCGCAGCTCCACCACGTCAAGCCGCACGGGGCGCTCTACACGATGCTCAACGAGCGTGCCGACCTCGCGGTCGCCGTCGCGGACGCGATCGCCGCGGTGATGGCGGAGCCGGCGCTGTACTGGCCGAGCGGGGCGGAGGACGCCGCGCTCGTGCAGGAGGCCTACCGGCGGGACTACCGCGTCGTGCTCGAGTTCTATCCGGATCTCCGGTACACGGCCGAGCGCAGGATCGTCGTCGAGCGTCGCAAGGCGGTCGTTCCCGCAGAGCTCGCGGCAGCGCGGCTCGAGCGCTTCCTCTCGAGCGGCGTCGTTGAGACGGTCGATGGCGGCACCGTCGCGCTCGAGGCCGAGAGCATCTGCGTCCACGGTGACGGGCCTACCGCGGTGGAGATCGTCACCGCGGTCCGCGCCCAGCTCGACCTGGCGGGCTGTCGCGTCGCCGCCGCGGGAGCTCGCTTGCTCGAGGAAGGCGCGCGGTGATCCACGATCCCCCGGTCTTCAGGCCGCTCGGCGATCGCTACCTCTCGGTCGAGTTCGGCGACGAGGCGAAGCTCGAGCTGAACTTCAAAGTGATCGCGCTCGCTTCGAGGCTCGAGGAGGAGCGGTTGCCCGGCGTCGTCGACATCATCCCGTCGCTCCGGCAGCTCGCCGTCGTCCTCGACCCCGCGGTAACGACGCACGCGCGGCTCCAACACCACCTCGAGGAAGTCGTTGCCTCTCAAGGCGACGTACACTCGATCCCATCCCGGCGCCTCGAGCTCCCCTGCTGGTACGACGACCCGTGGAGTGCCGAGCTCGCCCGGCGCTACGGTGTGCAGAAGAACATCGAGTTCGTCGCCGACCAGAACGGGATCGACGTCGACGAGGTCGTCGCCAGGCACACCGGCACCGACTTCTGGACCGTCTGTGTCGGCTTCACGCCCGGGTGCTACTTCTCGTTCCCGCTCGACCCGGCAATGCGTCTCACCGCGCCGAAGTGGGTCGTGCCCCGTGACTACACGCCGGCGCGCATCCTCGCGCTCGCCGGCTTCTCGACGGGCGCCTACCCCGTCGCGAGCCCGGGCGGGTACCAGATGGTCGGGCGGCTCGCGGTGAACATCTACGAGCCGATCCCGCGCAACAGTGTCTTCCCGGAGGACGGCGTGTTGCTCCGGGCCGGCGATCGCGTGCGCTACGTCCCGGTGAACGCGCTCGAGTACGAGGAGATCTGGGATGCAGTGCAGGCGGGCGAGTACGAGTACGACGTCACTGAGGAGGACTTCGACGTGCAGGGCTATCTCGGCCGTGGCGGCCCTGCGCCCGCCGCTTCGACCGAACCCAACAAGAAGGACGATCGCAATGGCAGCTGAGACGACGATCACCGCGCCGCTTCCGGGCACGTTCTACCGGCGGCCGAGTCCCGACGCCGACCCGTTCGTCAGCGAGGGCGACCAGGTGGCGCCGGACGACGTCGTCGGGCTCGTCGAGGTGATGAAGACCTTCCTCGAGGTCAGGGCCGACACCGCGGGGGTCGTTGAGCGGTTCCTCGTCGAGAACGGCGACCCGGTCGAGGCCGGGCAGCCTCTCCTCGAGCTGCGCGGCTGAGCGCGTCGAGCTCGTGAAGGTCCTCGTTGCCAATCGCGGCGAGATCGCGGTTCGCGTCCTGCGCGCGTGCCGCGAGCTCGGCCTCCCGAGCGTGGCAGTGTTCTCGGAGGCAGATGCCGGCGCGCTTCACGTGCGTCTCGCCGACGAATCGGTCTGCATCGGCCCGCCGGCCGCGGCGCGGAGCTACCTGGACGCCGGGGCGATCGTCGCGGCCGCGCGCGCAACCGGGGCGGAGGCGGTGCATCCGGGTTACGGGTTCCTCGCGGAGAACCCGGCGTTCGCGCAGGCGTGCGCCGATGCAGGGCTGCGCTTCGTCGGGCCGTCGGCGGAGACGATCCGGGCGATGGGCGACAAGGCGGAAGCACGTGCTCGTGCCGCCGCCTGCGGCGTCGCGACCGTTCCCGGCTCGGACGGCGTCGTCCCGGTCGACGCGGTCGCCGCCGTCGCCGAGCGGCTCGGCTTCCCTCTGATGATCAAAGCGGCGGCGGGCGGCGGCGGCCGGGGGATCCGGGTCGTCGAGTCGGCCGACGAGCTCGAGGGGGTAGTGCTCGATGCGACGCGCGAGGCCGATGTCGCCTTCGGCAGCGGCGAGATCTACCTCGAGCGCCTCCTCGTCGAGCCCCGCCACATCGAGGTGCAGGTCTTCGGCGATACGCACGGAACGGTCGTCCATCTCTACGAGCGCGAGTGCTCGATCCAACGCCGCCGGCAGAAGCTGGTCGAGGAGGCGCTCTCTCCGAGCCTCGACGGGACGGCGCGAGCCGCGCTCACCGCAGCCGCGGTGAGGCTTGCGCGTGAGATCGGCTACGTCGGCGCCGGCACGGTCGAGTTCCTCGTCGCCGACGACGGTAGCGCGTACTTCATCGAGATGAACACGCGGATCCAGGTCGAGCACCCGGTCACCGAGCTCGTGACGGGTGTCGACCTCGTCAAGGAACAGCTCCGCGTCGCGCTCGGTGAGCGCCTGTCGTTCGCGCAGGACGACGTTGTCGCGACCGGTGCTGCGATCGAGCTGCGCATCAACGCCGAGAACCCCGAGCTCGGCTTCTTCCCGTCGCCGGGGGCGGTCACCGAGCTTCACCTCCCGGGCGGGCCCGGTGTTCGCGTCGACACGGCGCTCTTCGCCGGCTGCACGGTGCCGCCGTTCTACGACTCGCTCGTCGCCAAGGTCGTCGTCTGGGGACGCGACCGCGACGAGGCGATCGTGCGCGGCCGGCGCGCCCTCGACGAGCTCGAGATCGGGGGAATCGCGACGACGACCGGGTTCCATCGCGCCCTGCTGGACGATCCGCGGTTCGTCGCCGGCCGCTACGACACCGGCTACCTCGAGAAGCTCCTATAGTCAATGCCCCTGCGCTTGCTGGTTTCCCCCGTCGAGACGAAGGAGGGTCACGGTGACCGACAGCCCCGCACGCGAGCTCTTCGAGCTCGGCGATTTCACCTTCCGAAGCGGTGTGACGCTGCCGGAGGCGAAGCTCGCCTACGTCACCTACGGCGAGCTCAACGCCGCCCGGGACAACGTTGTCGTGTTCCCGACGTGGTGGGGTGGAACCGAGGCGGACATCGCGTGGCTCATCGGCCCCGACGGGATCGATCCGGCCGAGTACTTCGTGATCGTGCCGCACCTGTTTGGTAACGGCGTCTCGTCGTCGCCCTCGAACACCCCCGAACCGTTTGCCCGCGGCCGCTTCCCGAAGCACACGATCGACGACAACGTTCGCGCGCAGCACCGGCTCGTCACGGAGCGGTTCGACGTCCAGCGGATCCAGCTGGTGATCGGCGGCTCGATGGGCGCGATGCAGGCCTACCAGTGGGGGCTTTCCCACGGCGACCTGGTGGAGCGGATCATGCCGTGCTGCGGGTGCGCGCAGGTGAGCCCACACTGCTACGTCTTCACCAAGGGCGTCCAGGCGGCGCTGGAGGCGGACGCTGCCTACAACGGCGGTGACTACGAAGCGCCGCCGGAGGTCGGGATCCGCGCGATGGCACGCGTGTGGGCGGGTTGGGCGCTCTCGCAACGCTGGTACTGGGAGCGGAAGTTCGAAGGGCTCGGGCACGCGAGCGTCGACGCCTTCCTCGTCGACTTCTTCGAGGCGTTCTTCCTCACCCTCGACGCCAACGACATGCTCAGCCACCTCTGGACCTGGCAGCACGGCGACCTCGCCGCGACGCCCGGCTACGACGGCGACCTCGTCCGGGCGCTCGGGGACATCCGCGCGAAGGCGTTCGTCGTGCCCGGCGAGCGCGACATGTATTTCCCGCCCGAGAACAGCGCCTGGGAGGTCGCGCAGCTGCGCAACGCCGAGCTGCGGATCATCCCCGGGCTCTGGGGCCACTTCTCCGAGGTCGGGCTCGACGACGACTGCTCGAACTTCATGCGGGCGACGGTGCGGGAGCTGCTCGCCTCGTAACCCGCTGAGGCGGGTGCGTCTTGACCTCGTCGCGGGGTTGTCGTATAAACGACAACACTCTTAGCTTTTTGCTTTTGAGTATGTCGTTCGCCGCTCTCGGGCCAGAAAGAGCACAAGGAGGAGGAGCATGCGGAAGGTCGGAAAAACGCCACTGGCGGTCGTCGTATTCATTCTCGTCGCCACCATCGTGGCGGCGTTCGCCGCGAGCTCGTCGGCGACGTCGTCCAAGCCGGCGGCGAGCAAGGACCTCGTCGCGTTCGTGATGACGTCGACGAACGTCTACGGCGCCAACCAGATCAAGGGCATGAAGCAGGAGGCCGCTCGGCTCGGCTACAAGATCAAGGTCTACGAGCACATGTTCTCGCAGCCGCAGCAGGACCAGCAGGTGCAGCAGTACCTCGCCACCGGTGCAAAGCCCGCGGCGGTCATCTACTGGCCGTGGATCGCAGCGTCCGGCGTCAACAGCGCGCGCCTGCTCTCGCAGCGCGCTCCGGTGATCCAGATGACGCAGGAGCCGTTCCCGAAGGCGTGGCCGTACGTGAAGGCCTACGCCGGCGCTAACCAGGTTCTCATCGGCGAGACCGCCGGCAAGATGCTCATGGACGCCCGCGCTGCCGCGAAGAAGGCGGGCGCCAAGTTCAAGAGCAAGAACGGGAGCCTCCTCGTCTTCCAGCATCCGCAGGGCGAGTTCACCGGGACGGCGCGGTGGGCGGGGCTGACGAAGGTGACGAAGGGCGCCCCGTTCAAGACCATCCACACCGAGTACGGCGCCAACGATCCCGACACCGGCTACAAGCTCGGCAGCCAGGTCATCCCGAAGTACAAGGGGCAGTTCGACTTCGTCTACGTCTCGAACCAGCAGGCGGCGAACGGGATCATCCGCGCGATGAAGGAGAACGGGATCAAGCCGGGCAAGGACGTGTGGATCGTCTCGAGCGACTGCTCAGGCTCGCTCACCGCGGTGAAGACCGGTGAGACGTTCGGCACCGGACTTCAGCCGGCGGCGATCGAAGGCACTGTCGCGGTCAGGACTGCGATCCAGTTCCTCACCACCGGCAAGGTCAAGCCGGGCAAGTACCAGTACCCGGCGACGAAGAGCCCGCCACCGTTCAACGCGAAGGTGGTGCCCTCGAAGTACAACTACATGCCGCACGCTCCGGCAGAGGGTCCGGCAGGGATCAAGTCGGCCCGCGTCTGGGGCTACACGGCCGACCAGATCTGCGCGGCGGGGTAGCGCTGGAACCCAGAGCACCAGGACCTTCGGGCCCGGGACGCGCATCCGCGTCCCGGGCCCGAGTGGTGCCAGGGCCAGCCCGCGCGACGCAAAGGAGGAGACGCACGTGATCGGCCTGAACTGGGTGATGCTGCTGCCCGCGAGCCTCACCGAGGAGCAGTTCGAGGACTGGTACCTCAACGTCCACTCGCCCTACGTGGAGACCGCGTACGGCGTCAAGCGATACGTCATCAACCGTGTCGTCGCCAACCAGCCGGCGGCGGCGACGGGTGACTTCTACCGGCTCGCGCAGGAGTACTGGGCCGACTGGGAGTCGATGGAGCGCTGCTGGAACTCCGCCGGCGGCCATGTGCTCCTCGGTGACGGGCTCGTCAACATGGGCCTCGACCCGGGCACGATCGCCGGGGTCGGCGTGACCGAGAACGAGCAGCTCGAGGTCGCCAGCCCTGCGATCTTCGACGTCGTCCGAGGCGGCTTCGCCGCCCGCCCCGACGGGACGAACACGCGGTTCATGGCGCTCGGCCTGGCCGAGGCTGGCGCGGGGATCGGTGCCTGGTACCGCGAGCGGCACGCGACGCTCGGTCGCGATCCGCGCGTGCGTGCGCACGTGTTCGGGACAACGCTCGGCAAGCGGGTCAAGGTCGGGCTCCAGGGACAGATCCCCGGGCCCGAGCAGCACCTCTACGACTGGAACCTCGAGCTCTGGTTCGACGGCAACGAGGACGCCCACGCGTTTCTTGGCTCGGACGGGTTCGGTGCGATGTGGGAAGATCTCGGAGCGGTCACGAGCAGTCGCGTCGCGGCGCTCTTCCGTGGCCAGGAGCGAATGATGATCTCGGCCCCACTTCCACACAAGGACGACTGATCGCCCTCTGATGACCGATCCTCCGTCGAACCAGGGCGGCAGCCGACCGCGCCTGCGCGTCACCGGCCTCTCGAAGCGGTACGGATCGGTCCAGGCGCTCTCTGAGGTCTCGTTCGAGCTGCGCCGCGGGGAGGTGATGGCGCTCCTCGGCGAGAACGGGGCCGGGAAGAGCACCCTCGTCAAGATCCTCGCCGGGCTCGTGCAGCCGGACGAGGGAACGATCGAGCTCGACGACGAGCCCGCGGATCTCTTCCCGAGCGCACGCTCGCAGGCGGCGGGGGTCGCGGTCGTCCACCAGGAGTACACGTCCGTGCCGCAGATGACGGTCGCCGAGAACCTCGTCCTCGGGCGCCGGGACAGCGGGCGGGTGTGGGTGCCGTGGCGGCTCGCAAGACGCGCGCGGGCGCTGCTGCCGACAGTCGGCCTCGAGGGCGTCGACCCGCGCACCCCCGTCGAGCGCCTGACGGTCGCCGAGCAACAGCTGCTCGAGATCGCCCGCGTGCTCGCGCGCGACGCGAAGATCCTCATCTTCGACGAGCCCACCGCCGCGCTCGCCGACCGCGAGATCGAACGCGTCCTCGACGTGATCAAGCGCCTCGCCGCCGAGGGAACGAGCATCGTCTACGTCACCCACCGGCTCCCCGAGGTCTTCAGGGTTGCCGACCGAGTCACGGTCTTCCGCAACGGTCGGAGCCTCGAGCCGGTGTCGACGGGTGACATCGACGTCGACGGCGTGATCAAGATGATGCTCGGCCGCGAGCTGCAGACGATGTTCCCGCCGCGGAACACCGCCACCGACGAGATCGCCCTCGAGGTCGACGGGCTCCTTGCGCCGGGTCTCGCGCGGCCCGTCAGCTTCAGCGCTCGCAAGGGCGAGATCATCGGTCTCACCGGGCAGCTCGGGAGCGGTGCGAGCGCCACGGTCCAGGCGCTCGCGGGGAGGCTGCCGGGGGTGGAGGGGCGGGTCGCCGCCGGCTCCGCGCAGCTGTCGCTGCGAAGCCACCATGCGGTAATGCGGAAGGGGGTTGTCTACTGCTCAGCCGACCGCAAGCGCGACGGCACCTTCCTCGGCAAGCCGATCCGCGAGAACCTCTCGTCGCCCTGGCTCGCCTCGGTCTCGCCCGGCGGCTGGATCTCCGGGCGTCGCGAGCGGCGCCGTGCTCGTGAGATCGGCGAGGGCTTCGCGATCGACGTCGCGAGGCTCGAAGCGCCGGTGGGGACGCTCAGCGGCGGCAACCAGCAGAAGGTCGCGCTCGGCAAGTGGCTTGGGATGACGCCGTCGCTGATGCTGGTCGAGGAGCCGACCCGTGGCGTCGACATCGGCGCGCGCGCCGAGATCTACCAGCGTCTCCGCGATCTCTGTAGCGAAGGGATGACGATCGTCGTGTCGTCGTCGGATACCGCCGAAGTGCTCGGGCTCTGCGACACGATCGCGACGTTCTACCGGGGGCGCATGTCCGCAATCCGCCGCAACGAAGAGTGGACGGAGGAAGCGCTGGCCCGCGAGGTCATGCACACGGAGGCGGAGGTGCTGTGAGCGCCGGCGACTCACCCGAGACCGTCGACGGGGCGGCCGGGCCGTTCTCGGCCCGCCTGCGGCTCGGGCCGGCAGCCACGTGGGTGCCGCAGGCGATTCTGATCGGGATCATCGCGATCGGGATCATCGTCGCGATCGCGATCACGCCGCGGTTCCTGACCTGGCCGAACACGCTCGCGATCCTCCGCAACACGGCTATCGTCGGCATCGTGGCGGTCGGGATGACGCCGATGACCCTTTCCGGCAGCCTCGTCTCGCTTGGTGTCCAGCAGTCGGCGATGGCGTCGGCACTGACGTTCATCGCGCTCCTCGGTGACGGGTGGAGCCAGCCGGTCGCGATGGTGCTCGTGATCCTCCTGCTCTGCGCGATCGGTGCGGCTCAGGGGCTGATCGTTGCGCTCGGCCTCAACCCCGTGATCACCACTCTCGCCGCAGGCGCGGTGATCTACGGGGTCGCGGCAAGCTGGTCGGACGGGCAGGTTCTCACCGTGGGGGCGCACGTGCCGTCGTGGGGCGATTCGAAGATCGTCGGCCTCCCCATCGAGGTGTTCGTGTTCGTGCTGTTCACGGCGCTCGTCAGCGTCGTCGTCTCGCGGACGGTGATCGGTCGCCAGACCGTGCTGACCGGGGCGAATCGCGCAACCGCCGGGTTGAGCGGGATCTCGTTCCTGCGGGTCACCGTCTTCGCGTTCGCCGTCTTCTCGGTCGGCGTCGCGATCGCCGGGATCCTCTACGGGGCCGCGTTCACCGAGGGGAACATCACCGCGTTCCCGACGCTCACCGTCGACGCGGTCGCAGCCGTGCTCGTGGGCGGCACCGCGATCCAGGGTGGGTTCGGGTCGCCGCTTCGCTCGGCGATCGGCGCCCTTCTGATCGCGATCATCAGCAACATCATGCTGCTGAACGACTTCACGACCGGTGGCCGCCTCGCGACGCAGGGCGCGGTCGTCACCGGGGTCGTCGTCATCCTCCAGCTGCTGCGCCGGCGGTCGCAGATGCGATGAGCAGGGTCGTCCTCTACCGCTTCCGGCCGTACCTGATGCCGCTCCTCGTCCTCGGGGTCACGTGGGTCGTGATGGCATGGATCTCGTCCACGTTCCGAGGCGAGGGAAGCGTCTACGCGGTCCTCGAAAACCTGCCGCTGCTCGGGCTGATCGCGCTGGCGATCGCCGTGACGATGATCGCGGGGGAGCTCGACCTCTCGGTCGGGTCGATGGCGGCAATGGCGGGCGTCCTCGCCGTCAAGGCTGCCGACCATGGGCTCGTCCCCTGCGTTGCTTGGGCGGTCGCGGTCTGCGTCGTCGTCGGCGCGATCCAGGGGTTCCTGATCGCGAAGACCGCGATCAACTCTCTCGTCTTCACGATCGGGACGCTGATCCTCCTCCGCGGGGTGACGTACATGCTGAGCGGCGGGCCAAACGGCCAGGCGCCGGTGACGCTCGAGGACTTCGGCGTCTCGGACGCGCTCCTCGCTCGTCACTGGGTGTTCTCCGTCTCGAGCATCACCGCCCTCGTCGTGTTCGCGCTGGTCGGAGTCTTTCTCGCCTTCGCCCGCGCCGGCCGCGAGATCTACGCGATCGGTGGTGCCCGGGCCGAGGCCGCCGCCGCCGGCGTCTCGACCACCTGGTCGCTGACGATCGTGTTCGCGATCTCGGCGGGCTGCGCAGCGCTCGCCGGCTCGCTCGCCTCGCTGCGCGGCGGCAGCGCAGCCCCCGAGAACTACGCCGATCTCCTGCTCACCGGCGTCGCCGCCGCGGCGCTCGGCGGGGTCAGCCTCTGGGGAGGGCGCGGGACCGTGATCAACGTCCTCATCGGTGTGTTCATCCTCGGGGTGGTCACGGCGGCGCTTGCCGCACGCGGTGCCGAGGGGTCGACGGTTCAGCTCATCACCGGCGCGCTCCTGCTCGGCGTGATCGGGCTCGAGTTCGTCGAGTCGCGCCTCGCGGGCCGCAACCGCGGCCGGCCACGCCACCCGGACCGCGCGCCACCGGGGCCGGCCCCCGCGCCTGAGGTCACGTAGGTACCCACCGAAGGAGATCGAGATGTCCGACCGCCTTGCAGGCAAGACCGCGATCATCACCGGCGCCGCAGCCGGGATCGGGGGCGCTGCCGCCCGCCTCTTCTGCGAGGCCGGCGCGCGGGTGCTCGCGATCGACCTGAAGGAGCCCGCGGAGGATCTCACGCACGCGCTCGAAGCGTATTCGGATGCGATCCGCTACGAGCGTGCCGACGTCACGAGCGAGGCCGACTGGACGCGCGTCGTCGAGCTATGTCAGGCGTCGTTCGGCGCACCGAACGTGCTCTTCAACAACGCGGGCGTCCACGGGCGCAAGCTGCCCGTCCACGAGGAGACGCTCGAGGGGTTCTACGAGACCTTGAACGTCAACCTCGTCGGTGTCTTCCTCGGGATGCGGGCGGTGATCCCCGGGATGCTCGAGGCCGGCGGCGGCTCGATCATCAACACCTCCTCGGTCTGGGGCGCGTACGCGGCCCCGGGCAACGCCGCCTACCACGCCTCCAAGGGCGCGGTGACGGTGCTCTCGAAGAACGCCGCGCTGACGTACGCGAAGAACGGCATTCGCGTCAACGCGCTGCTGCCGGGCTACACGGAGACGCCCATGGTCAGGAACGTCACGCCCGAGGAGGTCGAGTACCTGCTCTTTCTGACCCCGCTCGGGCGGGTCGGGCAGCCCGCCGAGATCGCGACGATCGTCGTCTACCTCGCCTCCGACGAGTCGAGCTTCACGACGGGCGGTGTGTTCTTCGTCGACGGTGGCATGGCGGCGATGTGATGGCACGCTCGGTGCTCGTCACGGACTACGCGTGGAAGTCGCTCGCGATCGAGGAGGAGATCCTCGCCGAGGTCGAGGCGACGCTCGTCGTCCCGAAGACGACGGACGACGCCGAGCTGGTCGCCCTCGCCGCCGACGTCGACGCGATCCTGACGAACTGGCGACCCGTGCCTCCCGCCGCCCTCGATGTCGCGGAGCGCTGCGTCGGTGTTGCGCGCTACGGTGTCGGACTGGACAACATCCCGGTCGCGCGTGCGACGGAGCTCGGGATGGTCGTCTGCAACGTTCCCGACTTCTGCGTCGAGGAGGTCTCGGATCACGCGATGGCGCTGATCCTGGCGCTTGCGCGCCGCATCCCGTTCTTCGACCGGGCGACGCAGGCTCGGCGTTGGGATCTCGGGGCCGAGCGCGATCGCCTGCCGCGCCTGCGCGGCACGACCGTCGGCCTCGTCGGCTTCGGCAACTCGGCCCACGCACTCGTCCCCAAGGCGCTGGGCTTCGGCATGCACGTGATCGCGTACACACCCCGCCTCGAGCCCGGCCTCACCGCCGACGGGGTCGAGCTGACGAACGACCTCGGGGCGCTGCTCGAGCGATCGGACTTCGTCTCGATCCACGCGCCGGCGACGGCGGTGACCGACGGGCTGATCGGAGAGACCGAGCTGCGTCAGATGAAGCCCACCGCGTACCTTGTCAACACCTCACGCGGCGCGCTCGTCGACGAAGCGGCGCTTGGCCGGGCGGTGACCGAGGGCTGGATCGCGGGCGCCGGGCTCGACGTGCTTCGCGCCGAGCCGCCGCCGGCCGATCACCCGCTCCTCGGGCTGGAGCAGGTCGTCGTCACGCCCCACGCGGCCTTCTACTCCGATGCGGCGATCGAGGAGCTCCAGACGAAAGCGGCGCGCAACGTGGTGACGATGCTCTGCGGTGAGGTGCCGGCGACGATCGTCAACCGCGAGGTGCTGGCGCAGCCGAACAACCGGATCCCCGGTTAGCGTTCCTAGCCGAGCTCGCCGGCTCGGAACGCCTTGAGGTACGCGCGGCAGTTGCGGTCGGCGCCGCTCAAGACGTCGATCGCGAGCTGCGCGGGCCGGGAGGAGCGGTCGAACAGCGCCAGGTCCTGCGGGCGGCTCGTCACCGGATCGATGATCCCGCTGTCGGCGCCTGCCTCGATCGCCAGCACGAGGAACGCGTCGTTGATCAGCTTGCGGTTCGGCAGCCCGAAGCTGACGTTGCTCATCCCGCCGGTGAGGTGGATCTCGGGCCCGTAGCGGCCTCGCAGCCCACGGAACGCCTCGAGGACGTGGTTGCCGAAGTCGCCGTCGACCGAGATCGGGAAGACGAGCGGGTCGACGTAGAGCTTCCCGAGCGGGATGCCCTTCGCGAGCGCCGCCTCGACCATGCGGCTCGCGTTGGCGACTCGCTGGTCGGTGTCGCTCGGCATCCCCGCCTCGCCGGCGGCGGTGACCACGACCGCGCAGCCGTGCGCAGCTGCGACGTCGAGCGCCTCGAGGCGCTCGAGCGAGGCCGAGTTGAGCATCCCCCGACCGGTCGCGTCGCCGAGGGCGTCGAACCCCGAAGCAATGATCTCGAGGTTCGACGAGTCGATCGCGATCGGAGTTTCGGTCCGCGAGCGGACGTGGCTCACGAGCCAGCGCATCGTCGCGATCTGCTCGGGGAGCCGGTGCGAGACCTCGTCGACGTTGATGTCGAGGAAGTGGCTCCCGGCGTCGACCTGCCGCCCGATCACGGTGTCGAGATACGCGAGGGCGACCTCGGCGTCCTCGCCCTCCGCCATCGCGACCTGTACCGCGATCCGCACGTGCTTGGCTCGACCCTCGAGGTACGCCTGCACCTCCTTCTCGGCCTCGGGGATCGGCAGCGCCCGCGGCTGACCGGCGCGGTCGGTGAAGACGATCGCCTCGCGTCCCTCGTCGTCGGCGCCGAGCTCCGGGCCGTCGAGGCGAAGGACGCGCGTCGTGTGGATGTTCTCGCCGATGACGATGAACGCGCGGTCATGGCCGTTCGCTTCGGTGTGGTCGTCGGGCATCGTGTGCTCCCTCGCTCGGGGTGTGGTTACGGGTTGGTGAGTCGCGCGGGCATCGGCTTGAACTGGCAGCCCTCGACGAAGATGTCGAAGAAGTCCGGCGTCGTCTCGAGCTCGACGTGCTCGACGCGCCGCACGAGCTCCTCGAGACGCCGGCGGGCGCGGGTGTCGAGGAGCAGGCGCCGCGCCCCGCGCACCGAGGCGTTGCCGGCCTTCGTCACACGCTCGCGCGGGATCGGTGGGAGGAACCCGATCGCGACCGCGTTGTCGACGTCGACGTGGTTGGCGAAGCCGCCGACGAGGAACAGCCGGTCGACATCCGCCGGCTCGAGCCCGAGCGAACGCAACACGATCCACTGCCCCGCGGTGTTGGCCGCCTTCGCTTGCGCGAGCTGCGAGGCGTCCGCGCGCGAGAGCGTAATGCCGCGCCGGGGGTCGACGGTCACCTCGCGCGCCTTGCCGGCGAACACGCCGAGCGGGGTCATCTCGTCTGTCCGGCGCAGCTCGGCGAGCACGTCGATCAGCCCCGAGCCGCAGATCCCCTCTGGCTCCCCGCCGCCGATCACCTGGAGGTCGAAGGATCCGTCCGGGAGCCGCCGAGCTCGCTCGATCGCTCCCTCTGCACCCTGCATTGCCCACGAGACGAGGCCGCCTTCGAACGCCGGCCCAGCGGGGCAGCTTGCCGTGACCAAGCGGCCGTCCGCGGCGACCGTGACCTCCGTGTTCGTCCCGATGTCGACGACCATCACCACCTCGTCACCGTCCGGATCGACGCCGAGGGCAACGAGGTCGGCAGCCATGTCCGAGCCGACGTGGCTCGCGAGCAGCGGCGGCCCCACGACGCGGCCCTGCGGGTGCATCCGGATCCCGAGCTCGTAGGCGCGCGTCTCGACCGCGGTGGTCTCGCGCTCGCCAGCCCGAAGAGCGTGCTCGGTGAGCGAGCGGTACGGCCGCTCGCCGATCGAGGTGACGTCGAGGGCGAAGAAGAGGTCGCGCATCGTCGAGTTGCCGACGACGACGGCCTCGACGACGGCTCTCCGGTCGAGCTCTCGACGCCGGTACAGCTGCTCGAGCTCGGCGTTCACCGCCTTGCGGACTGCCCGGCGCAGCTCGCCGTGGTCAGGACCGGTGTCGTAGCTGATCCGGCTCATGACGTCGCTGCCGCCGAAGCGCTGCGGATTCTCGATCGCAACGACGGCGACCGCATCTCCCGTCTCGAGGTCGACGACCTCGGTGACGATCGTGGTCGTGCCGAGATCGACCGCGAGCCCGAGCAGTGCCCCCCGGTAGGGGCCGAGCGGGTCGTCGCCATAGCTGACTGCCCCGTCGTGCACCGTCGCGAGCGGGTGGAGGTCGGCAGGATCGACCCGCTCGGGCGGTGGGGTGAGGATACGGAGCCGCCGGCGGAGGATCTCGAAGTGCACGTCCGCGTGCCCGTCGGCGATCTGCGCCTGGCACGCGAGACGGAACGGGTCTCTGAGGAAGCGCTCCGCCTCGGTGCGAGGGCCGAGATGGTCGAGCCCTCGTGTCACCTCGACCACGCACTCCCGGCAGCGGCCGCTACGACGGCACGAGGTCGGCACGCGAAGGTCGCGCGCGTCGGCTTCGTCGAACAGCGTCGGCGGGCTCGCGATCAGCCGGTCTCCCAGGCGCTTCGGTAGTCGATCCGGTCGTCGCCGCCGCACGCCTTGCGACCGCCCTCGACCCGGGCGCGACGCTGGTTCCGGCAGCCGAAGGCAGCCGTGCACTCGTCGTCTTTGTTCTTGTAGGGGCAGCGGCGCGTGCTGAGCTCCTCGGCGGTCGCCATCATCGACTCGAACAGGTCGGTGATCCGGTCGAGGCGCTCCTGGTACGCAGCGGGATCGATTCGCTCGGTCACGTCCGTGCGTCAGCCGGCGCGGGCGACGCCGGCGAGCTCCTTCGCGACCTCGACGCAGGCGACCGCGTCCTTCCCATAACCGTCCGCCCCCATGTCGTCGGCGAACTCCCGGGTCACGGGCGCGCCTCCGACCATGATCTTCACGCGCTCGCGCAGATCCGCGTCGATGAACGCCTCGATCGTGCGTCCCATGTTCGGCATCGTCGTCGTGAGCAGCGCGGACATCCCGAGGACGGACGGCGCGTGCTCTTCGACCGCGTCGATGAAGTCGTCGGGTGACGTGTCGACGCCCAGGTCGATCACCTCGAACCCGGCGCCGCGGAGCATCATGATGCAAAGGTTCTTTCCGATGTCGTGGAGGTCGCCCTTGACTGTGCCCATCACGACCTTGCCGACAGGCTCGATCCCCGAGGCCGAGAGGATCGGCTCGATGTGGCGCATCCCCGCCTTCATCGCGCGGGCGCACGAGAGCACCTCCGGCACGAAGATGAAGTTCTCGCGGAACTTGATCCCGACGAGCGCCATCCCGGCGATCAGCCCGTCGTCCATCACCTCGATCGCGCTGGTGCCCCGCCCGAGCGCGGCCGCGGTGAGCTCGTCGACGACGTCGTCCTCGCCCTCGATGAGCGCCGCCGCGATCGTCTGCATCTCGGGCGCGGCCCCGGCGAACAGGTCGATGAGCCGTTGCCGCTCGTCGGGGCGCTCGATGAACTCGTCGATCTCGCTGCGCACGAGCTCGTTATCGATCTGGGTCAGCTCGGCCATGCTCGCGGTCCTCTCAGGCGACGGGGGTTGATTGGGTTTGCTCGACGACCGTGTCGTGGATCGCGCGAAGGTTCTCGATCGGGGTCTGCAGCGGGATCGCGCACTCCGGGCCGATCATCTGCACCCCTGCCTCGAGGCTGCGAAGCACCTCGGCTCTGACCTCGTCTGGCCCTTTCGCGAACAGCGTCTCGGGGTTGTTGACGTTGCCGACGAGGCTGATCTTCCCGTGCACGGCGGCCATCGCCTCCTCGGCGGTGTTCTTCGAGTCGAAGTGGAACGCCGCCATCCCCGTCTCGGCGATGTAGCCCATGCGGTCGACGGTGCGGCCGCAGATGTGGAGGATGATCGGGATCGGGATGCGCTCCGCGAACTCGTGGTGCATCTCCTGGAGATACCGCTTGTAGTACTCGCCCGACACGAGGTCGCCGGTCGCGTGGTCGGGCAGTGTCACCGCGTCCGCGCCGGCCTCGGCCTGGGCGATGCCGAAGTCGATCGTGACCTCCTTCAGCCGCTCGAGGATCTCGGCCGTCGCCTTCGGGTCGTCAAGCGAGAGCAGGAGGAACTGCTCGACGCCGAAGGTGTGGTACGCCAGCGACCACGGCCCCATCGTCTTGCCGACGATCGCGACCTCGTCGCCGAAGCGGCGGCGGAGGAGCTTGATCGCCTCGAGCACGCACTGCGTGTCGGGATGGTCGATCCAGCGATCCGGGAGCCTGATGTCGTCGACGGTTTCGTAGATCGGCTCGCGCATCAGCACCGTCGGCCAGTTGTCCTTCTGCTCCCACTGGATCTTGCAGCCGAGCGCCGAGGACTCCTGGATGATCGAGAACACGGGCATGATCGAGTCGAAGCCAAGCTCGGTGTGCCCGGTCGCAGCGAGGCTCGCCATCAGCTCGGGCTCGCGGTTCGCCTGCGGGAACGGCGCGTCGACGAGGTCCATCAGCTCGACCGTCGCGATCGAGGTCGGGTTCACGAGCGGTGCTCGATCGACCGGCTCGCGACGCAGCGCCGCGAGCACGCGCTCCCTGCTCGTCATGGTCGCGGGCATCGGCAGCTACTCCTGGTTGGCGGAGGGTGCGGCGAGCACGCCTCGTGAAGAACGGGACTCCTCCTCGCGCAGCGCCGCGCGCACGTTCAGCGCACGCGGTAGCAGCAACCCGACGAGCGCGTCGTGGGCCCCGCCGCAGTCGAAGGCGACGACGGCCTCGCCGTCCTCGGCCGTCACGAGCTGCGCCAGCTTGGCAAGGCCGCGGGCAACGGCGCCGGCGCGGCTCGTCTCGCCCTCCGCGACGCCGCTCGCCTCGACGCGGTAGCGGCCGCTCCCGAGCGGCTCGACCACGACGTGCTGCCCCGACTGCCTGTCGTCGATCTCGAGCGGCTTTGGCTGCGCGGGGGCCGACGGCTCGAGCTTGCACGCCTCGAGGAACGCCCGGCGAAGCGCTGCCTCGTGCCAGCCGCCGCAGGAGAACCGAACGGCGTCGTCGTCGGGCTGCTCGAGCCCTGCGAGCGTCGCCATCGATTGCGCGACATGGGCGATGCGGGCGGCGGCGCCGTCACGCCGGCTGAACGTGTGGACGACTCCGGTCGCGCCGTCGGGGCGGTCATGGCGATACAGGGCGATCGAGATGTCGCCGCAGTGCGGATCCATCGAGACGAGCTCGACGCGGCGACCGACCGAGACGACGGTCACGGGACAATGTTTGGTAGATGGTTAACCAAATCCCTTAGGAGTGTGCTTGCTGGCGGGCAGCGTGTCAAGGTCTCTCGGTGGGCTCCGGGGCGAGGTCAGCGGCGAAGAGGCGCTCGCTCGCGACCCGGTAGTGCGCCTCGACCGCCTCCCGCGCGCGGGAGGCGGTGCGCTCGCGAAGGGCAGCGACGATGTCACGGTGGACCCACGGCTCCATCCCGGTGCGGAGGCGTGGGCTCGTCTCGGCGGCGGCCCGCAGGAGGAGCATCGTCGTCCCGAGCATCTGCTCGTAGACGGCGATCATCCGCGAGTTGCGTGTCAACCCGACGAGGGCACGGTGGAACGCGAGGTCGTGCTGGGCCGCGTCGATGTATGCAGCGCCCGACGTCCACGCCGCCTCGAACGCCGCCAGGTGCTGCTCGAGCGCGCCGATCTCGGCGTCGGCGGCGATCTCGACGACGGTGCGGCAGGCCCCGTACTCGAGCGCCTCGCGGACAAGGTAGGCCTCGCTGAGGTCGCGCGCGGTCGGGGTGGAGACGACCGTGCCCCGGCGTGGCAGGTCGGCGACGAGCCCTTGCCGCGCGAGCTCGCGAATCGCGTCGCGGATCGGCCCGCGACTCGTCCCGAACCGCGCGGCGAGGTCGCGCTCGACGAGGCGCGACCCGGGTGCGAGCGTCCCGTCGAGGATCGCGTCGCGGATCCGCGCGTACACGATCTCCCACAGCTGCGGTTGCTCGACGGCGTCGACGACCCAGTCGCTCACAGCGAGGAGTCTACGCCGGTGGGTTGCCGGGTCTCTCTCGCCCCTGGCACCGAGGGCGCTGTATCGTCGGGCGATGCACCGGTTTCTCGTGCTCTCGCCGCTCGATAACGTCGGGGTCGCGCTCGCCGAGCTCGCGCCGGGGGCCGAGCTCGATCACGACGGAGACGTGCTCGTCGTGCGCGACGCGATCCCGGCTGCACACAAGCTCGCGCTCCGGTCGATCGCGCCGGGGGAGCGCGTGGTCAAGTACGGCACCCCGATCGGGATCGCGACCGCGGCGATCTCACCGGGTGAGCACGTGCACACCCACAACGTCGAGAGCGACCGGATGAGGGGAGACCGGTGAGCGACGGGTTTCTCGGGTGGGAGCGGGCGGACGGGTCGGTTGGTGTCCGCAACCACGTCCTGATCCTGCCGACCGTCGTGTGTGCAAACGGGGTCGTCGAGCGGCTCGAGCGCGAGGGCACGAGGCACGCGCTCGTGACTCATCAGCACGGGTGCGCCCAGGTCGGCGACGATCTCGCGCTGACGGGACGCACGCTCGCCGGGTTCGCGACCAACCCCAACGTCGGCGCGGTCGTGCTCCTCAGCCTCGGCTGCGAGTCGTACCAGCCGGACGAGCTCGCCGAGCTCGTCGCCGCGTCGGGGCGGCCGGTCGAGGTGCTCCGGATCCAGGAGCTCGGCGGGATCACTGCGACTCTCGACGCCGCTCGGGCCGCGGCCGATCGCTTTCGGGCCGAGCTCGATCGGGTCGAGCGTGTTGCCGCTCCCTGGTCGCTGCTTCGGCTCGGGCTCGAGTGCGGTGGCTCGGACTCGTGGTCGGGGATCACCGCCAACCCTGCGCTCGGCGCCTGTGCGGACACGCTCGTCTCGCTCGGCGGCACTGTCGTGCTCGCCGAGACGCCGGAGATCATCGGCGCCGAGCACCTGCTCGCCGAGCGCGCCGTGGAGCCGGCGGTTGCCGCTCAGCTGCTCGCCGCGGTCGACACGTGGGAGCAGCACGCCGCCCGGACCGGCGTCGACGCGCGCGGCGCCCAGCCCACCCCCGGCAACCAGGCCGGCGGGCTGACCACGATCGAGGAGAAGAGCCTCGGTGCGATCCAGAAGGCGGGAGCCTCGCCGCTCACCGAGGTCGTCGAGTTCGGCGAGGGCCCCTCACGCTCCGGCTTCGTCTTCATGGACACGCCGGGGCACGACATCGAGCAGGTCACCGGGTTCGCCGCCGGCGGTTGTCAGATCGTGTGCTTCACGACGGGGCGGGGGACGCCGACCGGCTGCCCGATCGTGCCGGTCGTGAAGATCGCGACCAACACCCGCATCGCGGAGCTGATGGCCGAGCACGTCGACGTCGACGCCGGGCCGATCGCGACGGGCGAGGCGACGATCGCCGAGGTCGGCGACGAGATCTGGCGCTTCGTGCAGCGAGTCGGCACCGGCGAGCTGACCGCCGCCGAACGGGGCGGTCATCGCGAGTTCGCGCTGCCGCGGCTATGGAGCTCGTTGTAGTCGCCGGTGCCTCGGCGCCCTGACTACCGCGGCGCCGGCGCCCAACCGATCGCGGGTGCGACCTCGCGGGCGATCGTCTCGAGCAGTCCTGCGTTGTACTCGACCCCGAGCTGGTTCGGGACGGTGAGCAGGATCGTGTCGGCGGCCTGCACCGCCGCGTCGGCGGCGAGCTCGGCGGCGATCACGTCGGGCTCGCCCGTGTACGTGCGACCGAACCGGGAGAACGCACCGTCGATCCAGCCCACCTGATCCTGGTTGGAGTCGCGTCCGAAGAGCTCGCGGTCGAGGTCGGAGGTGATCGGGATCACGCTCCGGCTCACCGAGACGCGCGGCTCGCGCTCGTGACCGGCGCGACGCCAGGCGTCGCGGAAGAGCTCGATCTGCTCGGTCTGGAGCTCGGCGAAGGGGACGTTCGTGTCCTCGAGCAGCAGCGTCGAGCTCATCAGGTTCAGCCCCTGCTCGCCTGTCCAGACGGCGGTCTCGCGGCTGCCGGCGCCCCACCAGATCCGATCGGGGAGCCCGGGCGAGCGCGGCTCGATCGCGAGTGCCTGGTTCGAGGGAAAGCCACCGCCGTCCGCAGGCGCGACGCCCGCACCCGCGATCGCGGCCCGGAACACCGCCGCCTTCGAGCGCGCGTAGTCGCCGTCGCTGACACCGTCCGGCGGCCGGTACCCGAATGCCTCGGCACCGCGGTAGGCGGGCTCGGGCGAGCCGCGGCTGATCCCGAGCTGCAGGCGCCCACCCGCGAGTAGGTCGGCCGAGGCAGCCTCCTCCGCCATGTAGAGCGGGTTCTCGTAGCGGAGGTCGATCACACCGGTGCCAATCTCGATCCGGCTCGTGCGGACGCCGATCGCCGCGAGCAGCGGAAACGGCGACGCGAGCTGCCGGGCGAAGTGATGGACCCGGAGGTACGCGCCGTCGACTCCGAGCTCCTCGGCGGCGACCGCGAGCTCGACCGTCTGCAGGTGCGCCTCGGCCGCCGTCTGCGTCTGTGACCACGGCGCCGCCGCCCAGTGGCCGAATGAGAGGAACCCGATGCGCTTGCGCGCGGTCGGCGCGGCCATCTCTTCGGGCGGGCTCGTCGCGGTCGAGGTCACACGGTCAGTTTGTACCCGCGGACGAGCGAGTCCGGGGCGGAGTCGGCTCAGCGGCTCCGGAGCCGGAACGTCCGCGCCGCGGTGGCGACCGACGACGCATCGCCACGCGTTCGCGCGAACCGGATCGTCGTCGCGCCCCGCCCGACGAGCCTCACGAGCACGACGGTCGACCGGCCCACCTCGCCCTCGGAGACCTCCCGGGCGATCGCGGCGTCGAACGGCCGCGCGATACGCCAGACGAGCCCCGTCGATTCCTGCGGTGTCGGCAGCGACAGAGCGACGGTTGTACCGCGCGGCGCGTCGATCGTCACGATCGGGCCGGCGGGGAGCGGGCCGACCGGCGTCGAGCTCGCGAACGCATCGTGGGTTGCGGCCACCACCGCGAGCGCGAGGAGAAGAGCAAGGAGGAGGACGTGGTGTGGGCGGGTGCGAGTCATCGGTGTCCTTCGGTCGGGTGGGGTGCGGAACGGTCGAGGAGCGAACGGGCTCCCGGCAACGGTTGCTGGAGTTCGGCTTCTGGTGGCTTGTCCCTCTGTAGCTCCGTCGGGAGGAGGCCCCTGAGCACGTTGGCGTCGTCGCCGCCGTGACCGAGGCACGCACCGCGGATCACAGCCCAGGTGCGGATCCGTGCGTCGTCAAGCCCTGCCTCGACGAACGCCGCGATCCTGCGCTCGGCGACCTCGACGGTGAAGGTCGATCCGACCGGGTTCCAGAGGAACGACGGGACGTCGAACTCGGGCTCGCCGAGCATCGGCTTGGGATCGATCGCCACGTACCAATCGCCGTGACGGAGGAGGTTGTGGTGGTGGAAGTCGCCGTGAACGAGCACGGTGCGACCGGGCGCGAGCGACGCGAAGAGCTCCCGCGCGAGCGGCACGAGCTCGTGGTCGGGGCCGCCGCGTGCAGCAGCTGCGTCCAGCCACGCGGGGATGAGGTCGCCGAGCCGGCGGAACGGCGCCGCCGCGGGACGCCACAGCCGGTGCGCGATGTCGATCGCGGTCGCGACGGCCTCGTCCTCCGGAAGGCCGGCGAGGTCATCTCCCGGCTGCGCGCGTTCGAGCAGTAGCGCGCCGGAGGCGGTCTCGAGCAGGCGTACAGCACCGTCGCCGCCCCACAGGCGGAGCGCCTCGGCCTCGTGCAACGAGTCGTCGTCCTCGGGCCAGCGCACCTTGACTACCGCGGTCTCGCCAGCTGGTGCGACGTACGAGTAGTTCGACATCGGAAACGCGGCGCCGAGCTCGAGCCCGTGCTCGGCTGCCGCCGCCCGGGCGAGCGGCTCGAGCGCGGCGAGGTCGACGCTCGGGATCAACCGACCGCGGCGCCGAGGACGACCTCGACGGCGACGCGACCCTTGTCGACGACGGGCGGGATGACGTTCCCCTCGACGGGGGCGCCGCCGACCGTCAGGCTGCGAACGCCGGTGGAGACGTGGTCGGGGTTCGTCACCACGATCTCGTACGTGACGCCGCGGAACCGACGGGTCACGCGATACCCGTCCCACGCGGGCGGGATGCACGGATCGATCACGAGCCCATCGTAGTGCGGCTTGATCCCGAGGATGCCCTGCGCGACGGTCACGAACGTCCAGGCGGCGGTTCCCGTCAGCCACGAGTTCTTCGCCTCGCCCGGGGTGGCGGCGTCGCGACCCGCGATCATCTGCGCGTACACGTACGGCTCCGCTCGGTAGCGCTCGAGGTCGGGCTGAGCCGAAGGGCAGATCGTGTGGTAGTAGCGCAGCGCGCGGTCGCCGTCGCCGAGCGCGCACCAGGCGAGATGGATCCACGTGTTGTTGTGGCAGAAGATCCCGGCGTTCTCCTTGTAGCCCGGCGGGTAGCTCGTGATCTCGCCGAGCTCGAGGCGGTAGCGCGTGAACGCCGGCTGGTGGAGCACGATCCCGTGCTCGGTGAGCAGCCGATCCTCGACGCTCTCGAGCGCACGCCGCGCCCGTCCGTTCTCGCGACCGGCGCCGCCCAGCACGCACCAGCCCTGACTTTCGACGAAGATCTGCCCCTCCTCTGCCGCGTGCGACCCCACCGGGAGGCCCTCGGCGTCGAAGGCGCGCAGGTACCAGTCGCCATCCCAGGCGTGCTCCTCGACCGCGGCGAGCATCTCGTCGTAGACCTCGTCGAGTCGCAAGACATCCGACCCGTGCCCGAGATACCGATACAGGCCCCCGAGCTCACGGCACGCGTAGAGGAAGAGCCCCGCGATCATCACCGACTCGGCACGCGAGCCCTCGACGTCGCCCGCCGTCTGGAACGACTCGTTCGGCTCGGTCGAGAAGCAGTTCAGGTTGAGGCAGTCGTTCCAGTCGGCGTGCCCGATCAGCGGCAGCCCGTGCTCGCCGCGATGCGAGATCGTGTACGCGATGCTCGTCTCGAGGTGGTGGAGAAGCGTCTCGCGACTCCCGGGCGTGTCGGCGTAGCCGACCGGCTCGTCGAGGACCGAGACGTCGCCCGTCTCCTTGACGTAAGCGCAGGTCGAGAGCACGAGCCAGAGGTGGTCGTCGTAGAAGTCGCCGCCGATCTCAGCATTCCCCTGCTTGGTCAGCGGCTGGTACTGGTGGTAACACGTGCCGTCGGCGAGCTGGGTCGCAGCGAGGTCGAGGATCCGTTCCCGCGCCTTCTCGGGGACGAGATGGGCGAAGCCGAGGATGTCCTGGTTCGAGTCGCGGAAGCCCATCCCGCGCCCGATTCCCGTCTCGTAGAGGCTCGCCGAGCGCGACAGGTTGAAGGTGACCAGGCACTGGTACTGGTTCCAGGTGTTCGCCATCCGCTGAGCGTGCGGGTCGGGGCACTCGACCTGGAACGACGAGAGGATCTCGTCCCACCGCGCCCCCAGGGCAGCGAACGCCTCCTCGACCGCCCCCGGCTTGCTGTAGCGCTCGAGCACCGCACGACCGTGGGTCTTGTCGACGACGCCCGGCGCGCTGAACTTCGGCGCGTCACCCTGCTGGACGTAGGCTAGGACGAACGCGAACGACTCCTCGGCGTCTGGCTCGAGCCGGAGCCGGACGTGGTGCGAGCCAATCGGGTTCCAGCCGTGCGCGATGCTCTGCGTGCTGCGCCCGGTGAGCGGGACCGTCGCCTCGTGCAGACCGTTGTGGACGCCGACGAACGCATCGCGCGAGGTGTCGAACCCCGCGATCGGCCTGGTGCAGCCGAAGAGGGTGTAGTGGTCACGGCGCTCGCGGTACTCCGTGACGTGGTAGATCGCCGAGCCCTCGACCTCCACCTCGCCGATCGAGTAGGTGCGCTGGTAGTTCGAGAGGTCGTTGAGCGCCTCGTAGAAGCAGAACTCGACGAACGAGAAGAGCGAGACGTCCTTCGGCTCCGCGCTGCGGTTGCGGACGACGGTTTGCCAGACCTCGACGTCCTCGCCGGGTGGGATGAAGAGGAGCAGCTCGACCTCGAGCCCGTTGCGCTCGCCCGTGATGCGCGTGTAGCCGAGCCCGTGCCGGCACTCGTACCGGTCGAGCGGGGTCTTCGTCGGCTTCCAGCCCGGGTTCCAGACCTCGTCGCCGTCACGGACGTAGAGGTAGCGGCCACCGACGTCGTAGGGGACGTTGTTGTAGCGGTACCGCGTCAGGCGCCGTAGCCGGGCGTCGCGCCAGAAGGTGTACCCACCGGCGGTGTTCGTGCAAAGCCCGAAGAGGTCGTCATGCCCGAGGTAGTTGAGCCACGGGAGGGGGGTGTCCGGGCGGGTGACGACATACTCGCGGCGGGTGTCGTCGAAGCTTCCGTACCGTTCGTTCACGCAGCTCCTTCGAAGTCGTTCGACCGCATCTTAGGTTAATCGGTTAAGTTGTGGTGTGAGAGGTGCTCACGGCTTGGAATTGATCCCTCAGGCGCGATTCGGGTTGCTCCCGGACGGCACTCCGGTTACGCGGTTCAGGTTGACCGCGGCGGACGGGCTCTCGGTCGGCGTAGTCCCGTTTGGCGCGTCCGTGACGGACGTGTCGCTTCCCGCGGATGAGGGCTTCGTGCAGGTCGCGCTCGGGCTTCCCGACGCGGCCGCCTATGCCGTCGGCAACCGGCCGTACCTCGGCTCGACCATCGGGAGGTTCGCGGGAAGGATCGGCGGCGCCGCGTTCACGCTCGACGGCGAGCGCTTCACCCTCCCGGCGAACGACGGCCCCAACTGCCTTCACGGTGGTGTGCCCGGCTTCGCGCGGCGTCTCTGGGCAGTCGTCGCCGGTGACCGCGCGCGGCTCGAGCTCAGGCACGTGAGCCCCGACGGTGAGGAGGGCTTTCCCGGCAAGCTCGTCGCCGACCTCGCAATCTCGGTCGCACCCGGTGAGCTCCGGCTCGACTTCACGGCGACCTGCGACCGGGCAACGGTCGTCAACCTGACGAACCACACGTACTGGAACCTCGCCGGCGAGGGGTCGGGCTCGGTCGGCGAGCACCTGCTCACCGTTGCCGCCGACCGCGTGCTCGCCTGCGACGAGGCGAACCTGCCGACCGGTGAGGTTCTCCCCCTGACCGGCTCCGCGCTCGACCTCCGTGCCCCGACCCGCCTGCGGGAACGCTTCGAATCGGGCGAGCCGGCGATCGCACGCGCCGGCGGCCTCGACCACACGTTCGTCCTCGCCGACGCCCCGCGGGCGGAGCCGGTGCTGGCCGCCGTCCTCGTCGACCCCGCGAGCGAGAGGCGGCTCGAGGTGCGCACGACCGAGCCGGCGCTGCAGGTCTACACCGGCAACGACCTCGACGGCACGCTCGTCGGCGTGGGCGGGCGGCCCTACGGGCGGCACGCGGGGATCGCGCTCGAGCCGCAGCGCCTCCCCGACTCGCCGAGCCACGCCTCGTTTCCGAGCACGGTGCTCCGACCGGGCGAGACCTACCGCTCGACCACGATCTTCGCCTTCGGCTAGCCGCTCGGCGGCGCGCCGTCGCGGAGGAGCTTGCCGATCCCCCTGACCGCCTGCCTGATCCGATGCTCGTTCTCGACGAGCGCGAAGCGGACGAACCCCTCACCGCCCGGGCCGAAGCCGACACCTGGCGAGACGGCCACCTTCGCCTCGCGGGCGAGCAGCTCGGCGAACGCGAGCGAGCCCAGCGCGGCGAACGCCTCCGGCACCGGCGCCCACGCGAACATCGTCCCGCGTGGCTTCGGGAACGCCCAGCCCACGCGCTCGAGGCCGTCGCAGAGGGCGTCGCGCCGCGACCGGTAGATCTCGCACACGTCGGTCGGCGTCTCCGGCGCGTCGCTCATCGCCGTGATCGCGGCGATCTGGATCGGCTGGAACGTCCCGTAGTCGAGCCAGCTCTTGATCCTCGCGAGCGCCTTGCACACCTCGGCGTTGCCGACGAGAAACCCGACGCGCCAGCCCGCCATCGAGAACGACTTCGTCAGCGTGTACAGCTCCACCGCGACCTCGTCGGCCCCGGGCACCTGCAGGATCGACGGCGGGTCGTGCCCGTCGAAGGCGAGATCGGCGTAGGCGAAGTCGTGCACGACGACGATCCCGCGCTCGCGGGCGAACGCGACGACCCGCTCCATGAACTCGAGCTCGACTGTCGCCGTCGTCGGGTTGTGAGGGAACGAGAGGAGGATCACGCGGGGCCGGGGCGTTGCGCGCTCGTACGCCTCGGCGAGGTTCGCGAAGAGGTCCTCGTCGGGCCCCATCGCGACCTGGAACACGCTCGCACCGGCGAGCATCGGCGCGTGGATGTGGATCGGGTAGCTCGGCGCGGGGACGAGCGCGGCGTCGCCCGGCTCGACGAGCGTCCACATCAGGTGGACGAGCCCTTCCTTCGCACCCATCGTCGCGACCACCTGGGTCTCGGGGTCGAGCTCGACCCCGAACTTGCGGCGGTATAGATCGGCGCACGCGAGCCGCAGCTTCGGGATCCCCTTCGACTGCGAGTAGCGGTGGTTGTGCGGCTTCTCGCTGGCCTCCTTCAGCTTGTCCACGGCAACCGCGGGTGGGGGGAGGTCGGGGTTGCCAAAGCCGAGGTCGACGACGTCCTCCCCCTGGCGGCGCAGCTCGAGCGTCAAGTCGCGGATCACCGCGAACACGTACGGTGGCAGCGCGTCGATCCGGCGGAACTGGAGCGGCATCAGTCCATCTTCGTCCAAGCGCCGGGCGGCTGCGCCGGTCACGGGACGCGCCACGACGCGTCCCGTGACCCGCGCGAGCGAGATCAGGTGCCGACGATCGTGATCGTGCGAACGATCAGACCCATCGCGACCGTGTTCGTCTGCACGGTCAGGACGTAGCTCTTCCCCTTCGCGACGGTGAGGCCGGTGATCGGGAGGCTGATCGTGCAGTCGACGAGCAGCGGCACTTCGCGCTGATCGACCTGCACGAGCTTGCCGCTCAGCGTGGTGCGGCTCGTCGTGCCGACCGCAGTTCCGATCGCGTTGTTGGCGCAGAACTGGCGCAGGTAGATCTTGAGCGTCGGGTTCCTCGTCCCACCCTTCAGCGTGACCTTGCCGTTGACCATGCTCACGGTCGGCGCGATCGCGGCGAACCGCGCCGCCGCCGGCTTGGGGACGCCGCCCTTGCGGTACAGCCCGCTCTGCCACGGGTTGCCGGTCGAGTCCTCGAGCACGAACCACACGAACATCGCGACCCGTGGGTCCTTGCGCGCGAGCGCGATTGCCTGGCTCAGATACGTGGCCTGCTGCGACTCGGTGACGCCCTTCGGCTCACCGGGCTTCGTCTCGTTGCCGTACTCGGTGATCCAGATCGGGATGTTCTTCCGCCGGAACGCCGTGTCGAGCTCCTTCTCGAACTGGCCGAGCGTCGAGAACGTCACGTTCGGGTACTTCGTCTTCTGGGTCGGTGCCTGCGCGACCGGGAAGGGATACGGGTGCTGCGCCCACGCGTCGAACTTGAGCCGCGGGTTCGCCTTAGCGACGAGCTTCATGAACGTCGCCGGGCGGACTGTGTCGGTCTGCCCCGGCACGATCTTGTCGCGGCCGTTCGACGAGGTCTCGCCGATCGCGACCAGCGCGGAGGCGTTGCCCGACTTGATCCCCGCATAGCCGGCCGCCGCTAGCTTCGCGTAGTTCTTCGCGCTCACGATGTTCCCGTTGATGTCGAACTGAGGGCTCAGGAAGGTCGCGAGGTTCGACTCGTTCCAGATCCCGAAGAAGCGCACATACGGGAAGCCCGCGTACCTGCCCGAGTACCGGCTCGCGACCGCGCGCGCAAAGTTCTGGAAGTCCGCCATCTTCTTCGGGACGAGCTGCGGTCGCTGGTTCCCGTTCGCCCAACCCGGAGTGCCCCAGAGCGTGAGGATGACCTCCATCCCGCGGAGCTGCGCGTTGCGCACGAACTCGTCGATGTCGTTGAAGTTGTAGGCGGGGTCGAACGGGTCGGTTGGCTTGGCCGGCTTGAGCGGCGCAACACGCTGCCACTCGACGAGCCCGCGGACGATCGTCGCACCGCTCGCGGCGGCCCTGTCGAACGCTGCTGCCCGATCCGCGTCGAAGCGGAGGACCGGGTCGTCGTGGAAGCCGATCCACATGCGGTCCGCCGCCGAGGCGGCAGGCACGAGCAGGACGAGAGCGGCCAGGCCGATGATGAGCAAGCGGCGAGCAACGATCACGGGCAGTCCTCCTTGTCGGACATCGCGGGCACGGTAGCCACGGCGAGTTAGGGCCATGTGAAGACTACGCCGCGGCCGTGACAGTTTTGACACGAAGTTGACACAGACATGTTGCACCTTCGCTTCTAGCCTGACGTCAGAACAGAAAACGGCGACGAACGAGGAGGAACAACACATGAGCACAGCTTCGGCACTGGCACCGTCGCTTGCCTACGGGGCCCCGTCGCTCGGGTACGAGGCGCCGGCGGTCGCGTACACGGGTGAGCTCGCAGAGCGCAACGACGCGGTGCTGTGGGTCATCTTCGTCGGCTTCACCTACGCGATCGCGCTCCTGTACGTCGCGTGGTGTCGCAAGGGAGGCGGCAGCGGCGAGATCTCGCTCGGTTGGACGGGGTTCAAGGTTGTCTGCCGGAAGTGATCCGCGGAGAAGGGAGGCGGCGTCAGGCCGCCTCCCGCTCCCCCTCGTCGCCCACGGGCTGGTCAAGGCGTACGGCTCGCGGACGGCGCTCGCGGGCGTCGATCTCGTGCTCTCGCGGGGTGAGGTGGCCGGTGTCGTCGGGCCGAACGGATCGGGGAAGACGACGTTGCTCCGGGTCGTCGCCGGGCTCGCGAGGGCAGACCGCGGCCGCGCCGTGGTGTGTGGTGCGCCCGCGGGGAGCCTCGAGGCGCGCAGCTCGGTCGCGGTCGTGCCCGACGAGCCGGAAGGCCTCGACGAGCTCACGATCGCCGAGCTCGCCGCGCTCGGCCGCGCCCTCTATCGCGTGCCCGAGGCGCCGTGGCGCGACCGCCTGGCGGTTCTGGTCCGCGCGTTCGGGCTCGAGGCGCGGATCGACGCCCGTCTCGGAGCGCTCTCCCGCGGGCTTCGCCGCCAGGCGTCGATGATCGCGGCGTTCGCGGTCGACGCACGGCTGACGCTCGTCGACGAGGCGACCGCGACCCTCGATCCCGAGGCGTCGGCGGCGCTGCGGGCGATCATCCGGGCGAACGCGGCCAGGGGGAAGGCGACGCTGCTCGCAACCCAGGACCTCGCCTTCGCAGAGCGCGTCTGCGATTGCGTCATCCTGCTGCAGGACGGCGCGGTCGTCGAGGTCGGCGCGCCTCGTGACCTCAGCGAGCGGTATGGGTGCGAGCGGCTCGAGGACGCGTTTCTCGAAGCCGTCGGCCGCGGCGCGCTGCTGACGGAGGCTCAGCGTGAGCTTGCCGCTCTCTAGGGCGGTTGTCACCTGCGTCACACGCCGTCTCGCGGCGGCCTTCGGCCGTGCGCCGCTCGTGGTGATCGCGCTGGCCATCGGCGCGGTCGTGCTCCCGGTGGCCGCGTACCTCGCGGCGCGCGGGGCGGCGGCGGCGGTCGGCGCCGCGCTCGTCGACGTCCGGACCGCGAGGCTCGTCCTCGCCGGGTTCGCGATTCCCGCCGTCGCGGGCGGTGTCGCTCTCGGCGCGGCCACGAGTGGGCGACGCCCGGACAGCCCACTCGTCGCGTCCCCCGCCGGCCGGCTCGATTTGGTGATCGCGTGTGCGCTCGTGCCTGCGGCGATGCTGCTGGTCGGGATCGCACCGGCGGCGGTCGCGACCCTCGGTCCGGTTGTCTCGGCGAGCCCTGGTGGCGCGAGGTCGGCTCCCGCGGTGGCAGGGTCTCTCGCCGCTGCCATCGGCGTCGGAATGGTCGCACCAAGGGCAGTGCGGCGTCTTGCCCGTGGCGTGGCCCGGGTGCCGATCGTCCTTCTCGGCGCTGCGACCGTGTCCGCTGTCGGCGCTCTCTGCCTTGCCGGCGATGCTGTCGCCGGGGTCGGTGGCGGGGGTGTGGCGGCATTCGCCGGTGGGTGCGCGATCGCTGCCGCGATCGCCATCGGGCTCTCCGTGCCCGGTGAGCCCGCCGTCCGCGAGCGCCGGTCGAGGTCGTGGCGTGTGCCCGGGCCGGTCGTGGCCGGAACCGCGGTGGCGACGCTCGCGATGCTCTCGCGGCGTCGTGAGGTCGTCGTCGCGGGCGTCGGCGCGCCCGCGATCGGCGCGACCGGGTTGACGCTCGCGCTTCTCGCCGCGAGCCCGCCACCGGCGGGGGCGCTGATCGCGCTCGGCGGCGTTGCGGTCGTGCTCGCGCCAATCGGGCTCGTCCCCGGCGGGCTCGTCGACGAGGGACGGTGGCTCTGGCAGAGCGCGCCGGTCGTGCGGCAAACGGTTGCAAGCGCGATCGGGCTCGCCTCGCTCGCGCTCTGGTCCGTCCCGGTCGTCGTCGTGCTCGGGGTTGCCGCGGGCCTCGGCCAGGCGTCACCCGTCGACTCCGCGCTTCTCCTCGGCTTCGGCAGCGCGGCGTGGCTGTGCGCGTGGGTTGCCGGCGTTCTCGCACCCTGGGCTCGGGCGGGGCACGGTGCGCAGGCGGTCAGCCTCGGGGCGTTCGCGGTCGTCGCGGGCCTCGTTTCGCTCGCGGCCGGCCAGTTGGCGCCGCTCGTCCCGGGTGCGCCTGCAGCGCTCGCCGTGTGGGGAAGCCTCGCCGCCGTCTCCGTGGTTGGGGCGACGGCAGCTTTCACAGGACATCTCGGGAGATCCACGTGATCCTCCGCGAGACGGACACCCTCGTGCTGCCCGACGGCGTTCTCCCAATCGATGGTGCGCTTGCCGACCACGTTCGGGACGGCGCATACGCACTGAACGCGGCGGGAGCGATCGTGGTCGCCCACGACGGCCGACCGCTCGGCGAGGCGATCGCCGCAGTCGAGCAAGCGTGGGGGGTCGACCACGATCAGGCGCGACGCGACGTGCTCGCGTTCGCGTGGCTGCTCAACCGCGCGCTGCTCGCGAACATCCGGCGTCGTGGGAACCCACTGCGGAGGGCCGCGGTCTGGTTGTGGGCTGCGGTGCGGCTCCTTCCGTTCGGCATCGTGCTGCCGGTGCTCAATCGACGAGTCGGGCTCGACACGTCGAGCCGGCTGCGAGCTGCCCGAGGCGCGTTCGTCGCCTCGCTTCCTCGGAGCTTCGGCGCGGCGGCCGCCTGCGCGGTTGTCGTGCTCCCGGCCGCCGGGCTCGTGGGCGCCCCGCCCGGCGCAGTCGCCGCCCTGACCGCTGTCGCGGTCGTCGGGGTCGCGACTCACGAAGCAGGGCACGCGCTTGCGCTTCGGGGCATACCCGCTGCCCTCGTCTCGTCCGGGGTTGCCGTCTCCGTGCTCTACCGGCCGGCCGGACCAAGGGCGACCGCCGTGATCGCCCTCGCAGGGCCGGCGCTCCCGGCGGCCATCGGTCTGTTCGTGGCGGTGCTCGGTGTCCGGCTGGACTCGGTCGAGGCCGGAATCCTCGCGTGCCCGCTCGCCGGGCACGCGCTGACAGCGACCCTGCTGGGTCGGGACGGGAGGATGCTGTGTCGATCGTGAAGGCCTTGCTGATGGGGACGGTTGCGAGCGCGATCGTCGGGTACGTGTTCGCGGCCGCGGTTGCGCTTGCGGTCGCCGCGCAAGGTGGCGAGCTGCACCTGGCGTTCGGCCCGCTCGTGCTGCTCGGAGTGGAGCACCAGGAGGACGGTACGGCGGTGGCGCTCGGGCCGGGGCTCCTCGTCGTTGCGGTGGCCGGTGGCGTTGTCAACGGAGCCGCCGGCCTGGCGCTTCGGCGCCGGGCGTGACCGACGACCGGGTGTCGTAGAATCCAAGGGATGTCCGAGGCCGTCTTTCTTCTTCTGGTCCTGAAGATCCCCGTCGTCTACCTCTGCCTCGTCGTGTGGTGGGCGATCCGTGCGGAGCCTCAGCACCCGGATCCGGAGGTTCCCGTGCTCGTTCCCGATACGCCACCTTCCCCGCTCGAGCCCGTCCCGGGTCTTGCCCCCCGAGCTCCTCGGCCCTCGCGCCGCGAAGCTCCCTCGCGTCGCGCTTCGCGGCGGATGCCGGCCGCCGCCCGCACCGGAGGCCGTCGGTGAGCGCCGCGGACACCACCCCCGCCCCCGGGCCCGGGCGTGACCTCGTCGCCGGTCTGCTCGCCGCGACCTCCGTTGCGCTTTCGGGGATCGGTGCGGGAGCCGGGATCCTCCTCGAGCTTGACGGGCACCCCGGGAAGACCATCCCGATCGCGATGCTGCTCGCGATCATTTCGGCGATGATGAGCAAGCGATTTCAGTCGATGGCCCTCAAGGCTGTCGTCTTCGCGTCGATCGCTTGGGTCGTGGGATTGACGATCGCCGTGCTGACCGACGCGCCGCTTCTCTAATGCGGCTCATGTAGTCGATGTCCTCGACCGAGCTCAACGGCGTCAACGCCGCGTACGTCGCCCAGCTTCTCCAGGACTACATCGAGGCGCCGGCGAGCGTGCCGCCCGAGTGGCGAACGCTGTTCGAGCAGAACGGGGCCGCGATCACCGCCGTCCTTCCCGGCGTCGTCGCGCTCGAGCGCTCACCCGCCGTCCCGGCATCCGCGCCGGTCGCGCCGGTCGAGCCCGCGCCTCCTCGGGCAACTGCGGCGCCGCCGGCGACACCGACGAACGGAGGCACGCCGGCGGCGGACAGCGCTGCCCCGGTCGAAGCCTCCCCTGCCGCTCCGGCGGCGCCGGCCGCCGACGAGCAGCTCGGGGCGGTCGCGGCGGCGATGGCGCTCGTCAAGGCGATCCGGATGCATGGGCATCTCGCCGCGCGGCTCGACCCGCTCGGCTCGGAGCCGATGGGCGACCCCGCGCTCGACGAGACCAGCCTGATCCCGGCGCTCACCCCTAGCGTCCAGGCGAGGATCCCGGCCCGCCTGCTTCGACTCTACGTCGAGGGCGAGACGCTCCGCGACGCGCTCCCGCGCCTTCGCGAGGTTTACTGCGGCTCGATCGCCTACGAGATCGAGCACATCTCCGATCACGCGGAGCGTGTCTGGCTCCGCCAGGCGATCGAGACCGGGCGGTATCGCGACGCGCTCACGCGCGACGAGCGGCACACGCTCCTCGAACGGCTCACCGAGACCGAAGGGTTCGAGCAGTACCTTCGCCGCTCGTTCCTCGGGCAGAAGCAGTTCTCGCTCGAGGGCCTCGACGTTCTCATCCCGATGCTCGACGAGGCGATCGAAGCGGCGGCGGCGATCGGGGCTCACGAGGTCGTGATCGGGATGGCGCACCGCGGCCGGCTCAACGCGCTCGTCCACACGGTCGGGAAGTCCTACGAGTACGTGCTGCGCGAGTTCGAAGGCGAGCGATCACTCGATGCGCTCGTCGTCGACCCCGAGGGCGGCAGCGGCGACGTCAAGTACCACCTTCCGGCGCGGTCGACTCGAGTGACGAAGGCCGGAGAGATCGAGGTCTTCATCGCCCCGAACCCGAGCCACCTCGAGGCCGTCGACCCGGTCGTCGAAGGGCATGCGCGGGCCGAGCAGACCGACCGCACCGGCGGCGCGGGCCTCCACGATCCTACGGTCGCCGTCCCCGTGCTCGTCCACGGCGACGCTTCGTTCGCGGGGCAGGGGATCGTCGCGGAGACGCTCAACCTCCAGGCGCTCGACGGCTACGCGACGGGCGGGACGCTCCACATCATCACCAACAACCAGATCGGCTACACGACCAATCCCGTGCAGAGCCGCTCGACGCGCTACTCGAGCGATCTCGCCAAGGGCTTCGACATCCCGATCGTCCACGTCAACGCCGACGACCCCGAAGCGGCGCTCGCCGCGATCCGGCTCGGCCTGGCGTACCGCGCCGAGTTCGGCGAGGACTTCGTGATCGACCTGGTCGGCTACCGGCGCTTCGGCCACCAGGAGCAGGACGATCCCTCGTACACCCAGCCGTTGATGGCCGAGCGCATCGCCACCCAACCGACCGTGCGCGAGCAGTACGCGCGCACCGTTGTCGAGTCTGGCGACCTCACCGAGGCCGAGGCGACAGCGATGGTGGAGAAGGTCACCGCACGGCTGCGCGCTGCGCACGAGCGGCTCACGCAGACGATCGGGGGCCCAACCGACGCGCCGGCGCCCGCGCCACCGCGCGTCGAGCCGCCTCCCACCGCCATCGCCGACCGGGTCGACACGACCTACCCGGCCGACCGACTTCGTGAGCTCAACCAGCAGCTGCTCGCGGTGCCCGATGGGTTCGTCGTGCATCCGAAGCTCGACCGGCAGCTGCAACGCCGGATCGAGGCGCTCGAGACGGGCGAGATCAACTGGGCGCACGCGGAGGCGCTCGCCTTCGCGTCGCTCCTCGAGGAGGGCATCCCGATCCGCCTCTCCGGCCAGGACTCCGAGCGGGGCACGTTCGCGCATCGCCACCTAGTGATGCACGACCCGAACACCGGCGAGACGCACACGCCGATTCAGGCGCTCCCGGGCGCGCGCTGCTCGTTCGAGGTCTACAACTCGCCGCTCTCCGAGTACGCGGCGCTCGGCTTCGAGTACGGCTACTCGGTCGCCGCCCCCGACGCGCTCGTGCTCTGGGAGGCGCAGTACGGCGACTTCGCGAACGGTGCGCAGATCATCGTCGACCAGTTCCTCGTCGCCGGCCGCTCGAAATGGCAGCAGAACTCCCGGCTCACGCTCCTGCTGCCCCACGGCTACGAGGGGAACGGGCCCGAGCACTCGAGCGCGCGGCTCGAGCGATACCTGCAGCTCGCCGCCGAGGACAACATCCGCATCGCGAACTGCACGACCGGCGCGCAGTACTTCCATCTTCTTCGCCGGCAGGCGCTCGATCCGGTCGCCCGTCCGCTCATCGTCATGAGCCCGAAGGGGCTGCTGCGACTGAAGGCGGCGAGCTCGAGCCTCGGCGAGCTCACCGACGGCGGGTTCAGGCCGGTGATCGACGATCAGGTGGCCGACCGGGCGGCGATTCGTCGTCTCGCCCTCTGCTCCGGCAAGGTCTACTACGACATCGTCGGCCACGAGTCGCGACCCGCCGCGGCGGAGGTCGCGGTCGCCCGCGTCGAGCAGCTGTACCCATTCCCAGTCGAGGCCGTCACCGCCCTGGTTGCGACCTACCCGTCGCTCACCGAGATCGTCTGGGCCCAGGAGGAGCCCCAGAACATGGGGCCGTGGCGCTCGATCAGGCACCGGCTCGACGAAGCCGCTCGTGCGGGCTCGGGGGTTGGCTCGGTCACGTACGTCGGGCGAACCTGGAAGGCCAGCCCCAGTGAGGGGTACCCAACCGCGCACCAGCGAGAGCAGGACCGCATCGTCCGGATGGCGCTCGGCGCCTGACCGCCGGCCCGCGACGGCTGTCCCCATTTCGGCTGGTTGCAGGCGCTTTGTCTCCCCAACCGGGGTACACTGAGACGGTGTCGGCTGACGAATCACACGACAGCCCTGCGCGCGATATGGACAGCTTCACGAACACCCAGCTGAATGGCGAGACCGAGACCTCGTTCTCGCGTGCGATCGAGGAGCATCTCTCCTTGAAGAAGCGGAACGCCTCGCTTTCGGGATCGATGCCGATCGAGCGCTACGAGGTCGTCGACCCGATGGACAACCACCCGCTCTTCAAGAGCGAGGAGCAGGCGAGGCTCGAGGAGACGCTCGAGCTTCAACCCGAGGTCGCGAACGGGCAGGAGCCGGTCGCTCAGGTCGAGGAGACCGCGCCCGTGGCCCGCGACAACGGAAGCGCGCTGCCGTGGCCCGGCCAGGACGACGCCGAAGGGCCCGCGCTCGACGAGCTCTGGGGCAAGTCGCGCGACTTCGACTGGGGCGAGTAGCCGGCAGCCGCCGGCACGGGGTCGGTAGGCTCCGTGCCATGTCAGCGGTGGCGGCATGACCCACGAAGAGCGCCTCGCGCGCCACGCGGCGCTCACGGTTCGGGTCGGCGCGAACGTCCAGGCAGGGCAAGAGGTCTACGTGATGAGCCAGGTCGAGCAGGTCGAGCTCGTCCGGGCGATCGTCGAAGAGGCCTACCTGGCCGGCGCGTCCCGGGTCGTCGCGTACTACGACGACCGTGACATCCGACGCTCGGCAATCCGCCATGCCCCCGAAGAGATGCTCGGCATCTCACCCGAATGGCGCCTCGAGATGGCGCGCGGCTGGCACGAGACGAGGCCGGCGCTCATCTCCCTGACGAGCGCGCCCGAGCCCGGGTTCTTCGACGGGCTCGACACAGCGCGGGTCGCCCGCTCGGAGGCGACCGACGTCCGCAAGATCTACCTCCCGCTCGTCACCGATCGGAAGCTCAACTGGACGATCGTCGGCGCCCCGACACCGGGCTGGGCGACCACCGTGTTCGGCGAGCCCGACGTCGAGCGGCTCTGGGAAGCGGTGGCGACCGCGATGCGCCTTGACGAGCCCGACCCGGTCGAGGCGTGGCGTGAGCAGAACGCAAAGCTGCAACAGCGCGCCGCCGCGCTCGTGAGCCACGGCTTCGACGCGCTTCGTTATCGCGGCCCTGGGACGGATCTCACCGTCGGCCTGCACCCGGCGGCCAAGTGGGTGGCGGCAACCGGCTCGACCGAGTCGGGAATCGAGCATCTCGCGAACATCCCCACCGAAGAGGTGTTCACGACCCCGGATCTCCACCGGGCCGAGGGCACGGTTCGTTCGACGTACCCGCTGATCGTCCCCGGGCTCGGGGTCACGGTCACCGGGCTCGAGCTCACGCTTCGGGAGGGCAAGATCGTCGAGACGCGCGCCGACGGCGACGGCGCCTCGATGATCGAGTCCCAGCTCGGGCTCGACGCACAGGCTCCCTATCTTGGCGAGCTCGCCCTCGTCACTGGCGACTCCGCGATCAAGCGCTCCGGGATCATCTTCCACGACACGCTGTTCGACGAGAACGCAAGCTGCCACATCGCCTACGGCAGCGGCTTGCCGTTCTGCGTCGAGGGCGCCGAAGGGCTCGCCCCGGACGAGCTGATCGAACGTGGCGTCAACATCTCGCAGGTGCACACGGACTTCATGATCGGCGCGCCCGAGCTCGAGGTCGACGGCCTTGCCGCGGACGGCACCTCGACCGCGATCATCCGCGACGAGCGGTGGCTGCTCGCGCCGGCTGGCGCATAGGTTCGCGGCGCACGGGTTTCGGCGCGCGGGTTCGGAGCACGGGGTTTCGGGGACATGGGGGCTAGGGCTCCCGCCGTCCGACCGCGCCCGGTTTCCCGCCTGACTGGGCGAGGACACCGTGCATCGTCGTCGCGAGTCGGCGGAACGGCCCTTCCTCCGCCAGCAGCGTCGCGTACGTGCCTCGCTGCACGATCTTCCCGTGCTCGACGAGCAGGATCTCGTCCGCCCGTCTGACCGTGGTCAGCCGGTGGGCGATGATGATCGACGTTCGTCCGCGCAGCAGCGTGTCGAACGCCGCCTCGATCGCGCGCTCGGCGGGCCGGTCGATGTTCGACGTGGCCTCGTCGAGGATCAGGATGCGCGGGTCGGCAAGCAGCGCGCGGGCAATCGAGATGAGCTGGCGCTCACCCGCCGAGAGCCCGGCGCCTCCCTCGCGGACGACGTGTTGCAGGTCGTCGGGGAACCGTGCCGCGACCCGGTCCACACCGATTGCGCGCGCCGCCTCGGCGACCTCGGCATCGGTCGCGTCCGGCCGAGCAAAGCGGATGTTGTCGGCGAT
Source organism: Gaiellales bacterium (assembly GCA_046330385.1). Taxonomy (GTDB): domain Bacteria; phylum Actinomycetota; class Thermoleophilia; order Gaiellales; family Gaiellaceae; genus Gaiella. The sequence continues at coordinate 72,364 of JAXLSV010000002.1, forward strand.
CGTGCCGCTGAAGAGGAACGGGTCCTGGAGCACGACCCCGAGCTGCCGCCGGTACGAGCGAAGCTGCACCGAGCGAAGATCGATCCCGTCGACGCGTACCGCGCCCTTCGCCGGGTCGTAGAAGCGGGCGATCAGCTTCGCGGTCGTCGACTTCCCGCCACCCGACTCGCCGACGAGCGCGACGCACCCCCCGACGGGGACGTCGATCGAGATCCCCCTGACGACCGGCTCCTCGCCGTAGGCGAAGACGACGTCGTCGAGCTCGAGCCGCCCCTCGATCCGCGGGAGCGCCTCGGCACCGGGCCGGTCGGTGAGGTCCTGCTCGGCGTCGAGGACTGTCGAGATCTTGTCCATCGCCGCGCTCGCCGACTGCACCTGCCCGTACAGCTCCGACAGCTCCTGGAGCGGCTGGAAGATCAGCTGGATCATCCCGACGGCGGCGATCAGCGTCCCGAGCTGGAGCTCGCCCGAGTCGATCAGCCGCGAGCCCGCGAAGAGGACGAACACCGTCGCCGCGACGCCGAGCAGCTCGATCGCCGGGAAGAACACCGAGGAGAGCTTCTGCGCGTAGACGTTCGCGACTCGGTTCTCCTCGTTCAGCCCGGCGAACTCCGCCTTGAACTCCGACTCGCGGTTGAACGCCTGGATCACGGCCATTCCCGAGACCGACTCCGCGAGCTGCGCGGTGACGACGGCGATTCGCGTGCGCACATCGGCGAACGCCACGTGTGAGGTCCGCTGGAACCAGCGCGTCACCACGATCCCCGGTGGGAGCACGAGCAGCGCCACGAGCCCGAGGCGCCAGTCGAGAAGGAAGAGCCCGCCGATCGCCGCACCGAGCGTGAGGGTGTTGACGACCAGCGTCATCAGGCCCTGGTTGAGCACGTCCGAGAGCGCGTCGACGTCGCTGGTCAGGCGCGCAATGATCCAGCCCGCCTTCTGCTCCGAGAAGTAGCGGAGCGAGAGCGACGTGAGGTGCTCGAAGAGGTCGCGGCGGAGCTCGAGGACGATCCGCTGCCCGAGCCCGGCGAGGAGGATCCAGGTCGTCGTCCCGAGCACCCAGGCGCCGGCGCCGACCCCGAGGTAGGCGAGGACGTCGAGCGTCAGCCGGTGCTCGTCGCGGGCGCGGATGCCGTTGTCGACGGCGTCGCCGACGATCGACCACGACGCGACCGGCGCCGCCGCCGAGATCGCCGCGAGCAGCATCACGAACGCGATCCGGCGCCGCCGGCCGGCGGTGTAGCGCCAGAGTGGGGCGAGCCCGCCACGAGGCCTACGCGGCAAGGGTCTCCTCCCCGAACAGGTCGGTGAACGCGCCGCCCGCGGCGATCAGCTCGGACGGGCTCCCGCTCTCGGCGATCCGCCCGGCGACGAGCACGACTGCGCGGTCGGCGACGAGAACCGTCGAGAGCCGCTGGCCCGAGATCAGCACGGTGCGGCCCGCGAGCGCCGGGCGGAGATGTTCGACCAGATGACGCTCGGTCTCGGTGTCGACGGCCGACATCGGGTCGTCGAGAACGATGATCCGGGCGCCGGCGATCAGGGCGCGCGCGAGCGCGACACGCTGACGCTGACCGCCCGAGAGGTTCACGCCGCGCTCCCCGATCAGCGTGTCGTAGCCGTTGGGGAGCTCGTCGACGAACGTCGCGACGCCCGCGACGCGACACGCTTCGAGCACGTCGCTCCAATCGGCATCGGGTCGGGCGGCGAGCAGGTTGTCGCGCAGCGGGACGGAGAAGAGAACGGGCTTCTGCGTGACGAGGGCGACCGCGCGGCGTAGCTCGCGCAGCGAGGTCTCGCGGGCGTCGACCCCACCGACGAGGACGCGCCCCACCGTCGGGTCGTAGAACCGCGGGATCAGGTTGAGCAGCGACGTCTTCCCGGCACCCGTTGCCCCGCAGACCGCGACGATCTCCCCGGGGACCACCTCGAGGTCGATCCCCGCGAGCACCTCGGCACCCGTCTCGTAGGAGAACCGCACGTCCTCGAAGCGGACGTCGAGCGGGCCGCCAGGTAGCGGCTGCGGGGACGAGGGCTCCGGGAGCGGGCTGATCCCGTCGAGCCAGGCGAAGCTCCTCGAGGCAGCGGCCGTCGCCCGCTGCCCGAGGTTGATGATCCATCCAAGCGCCTCGAGCGGCCACACGAGCTGAAGGAGCAGGAACACGAACATCGTGAACTCCCCGATCGAGAGGTCGCCGGCGATCGCGTCCTTGCCCCCGAAGTAGATGACTGCGGCAAGCCCGACGGTCGGGAGAAAGATGAGGCCGGGCAGGAACCGCGCCTCGATCCTCGCCTGCCGCATCGTCTCGCTGCGCACCGACTCCGCCCGCTCGGCAAAGCGGTCACGCACGTCGTCCTCGCGCCCGAACGCCTGCACCATCTCGATCCCGACGACCGCCTCGTCCGACGCCTCGGTCAGGTGGCCTTTGCGACGTTGCACCTCACGCGAGATCGGGTGCACGCGTCTCGCGAAGACGTACGTGAGGATCGCGATCGCGGGAGTCGTGAGGAGCGCGATCAGGGTCAGCCGCGCGTTGACGAAGCCGAGGACGATTGCCACCCCGACGATCATCATCAAGCTCTGCAGCGCCTGCACCACGCCCCACCCGATGAAGTAGCGGACGGGATAGATGTCGTTCGTGGCGCGCGAGATCACCTCGCCCGTTGCGTGCCGGTCGTAGAAGGCGCGCGGATATCTCAGGTACGCCTCGTACAGCATCTCGCGGAGGCGCGCCTCGACCGCGATCCCGATCCGTGCGGTCGCGTACCGGCGACGGTAGTTCAGGAAGAACCTGACCGCGGCGACCGCGAGGATCGCCGCGAGGTACGCGGCCAGCCGGCCGTCGTCACGCCGTTCGATCGCGTCGTCGATCGCGCGCTGGACCAACTTCGGGATCAGCAGCGAGAGCGCGGTGAAGGCGAGCGCGCAGGCGAGCGCGAACGCGACCGTGCGGCGCCGCTCCCACCAGAGGGGGAGCAGGTGACGCAATGTCTGACCGAGCGGGAGGTCCGCGGGATCGACCTGGCTCGTCGGTTGCTCGGGCGTGCTCAAGGGACGCTCCTCTGACGTGCGGGCACGTCGGGTATCGGGACGGCTGGCGCACACCCACCGGGCGGCGTGCGGACAACACTCGGCTTGCGCGGGCGGCGGCGCGCGGCCGGACGGGCGCAGGCCCGAGCCGGCCGAATCAGGGAAACCCTATCAGCCGGAGGCGTGACTACTCGTCGGCGAGCATGTCCGCGAGGAGCGCGGCCGCGAGCCCGCGCCACGCGAGCTCCGGGTCGGCGATCAGCGCCGCGAGCGTCGCGGTTGCCTCGGGTAGCTGCGCGACCGGCGCACGCAGCTCATCGAGACGCCCGAGCAGCGCCTGACGCCGCTCGGGCGTCTCGAGATCATCCGCGAGCGCCGCCACGGCGCGGCCGTCGAGCTCGAGGGAGCGGCGGGGATCGCCGCCGGTCGCAAGCAGAAGGAGCGCACGGCGTCCCGCCGCCTTGCGTTCGGCCTCGTCGATCGCCACACCGCCGGAGGCAAGGTGACAGATCACGACCGCACGAACGTCCGGCCCGACGTCCTCGAGCGGTCGCAGCGTGTCGAGGATGGTCACTTCGTGGCACCGAGCTTCGCGACGGCCCGATCCCAGAGCGCCGGCGTGCCCGCACCCTCGAAGCCGCCGACGATGCGGCCCCTCGCGTCGATCACCACGACCGCGGGCTGATACAGGATCCCGAATCGCTTGGCGAGGGTGCGCTGGGGATCGCGAAGCGAAGGCCACGTCCAGCCGTAGCGCTTGACGAACGCCCGCCCGCCGGCAGGCGTGTCAGCCGCGTCCAGCCCGAGGAACCGGTACTTCGCTCCCTGCCGTCTGACCCAACTCGCGTAAGCGACCGCTTCGCCGTTGCAGGTCGTTCACCACGACGACCAGACGTTGAGAATCACCGGCTTTCCGCGCAGCGACGCCAGCGAGAGGCGCTTGCCATCAAGTGTCACCCCGGAGATCGCGGGCGCCTGCGGGCGGGCGGCAAAGGCAACCGAGGCCAATACGAGGATGAAAAGAAACGGTAAGAACACCATCCGGATGCGGAAATACCGAGTCACCATCAGACATGGCTCTTTCGCGGAGACCAGCATCTCGCAGGAGCGTATCGGCGCCGGCACACAGACGCGTACCGTTTCCCACTGGCTTAAGGAAATCGTCAGGATCGCCGATACGACGGGGCATGCGGCTTCTCGCGGCATTGGCCACGTTTGCGATCGCGTGCGCGCTCGGCGCCGCGACGCACGCGCACGCCGTGCCCTCGCCGAGCTGGGCAGCGCCCGAGATCGAACGCGTCGTCGGCGCCGGAATCCTCGGCAGTGACGTCGCGAGCTTCCGGCCCGACGATCCGCTGACGCGGGGTGAGCTGCACGAGGCGATCCTCGCGCTCGGCAAGCCCCACCTCGCGCCGACCGAGCCCGACCGGATCGTGACGATGCGCGAGCTCGACGCTCAGCTCGTGGGCGCGCTCAGGCTCGTCCCCAGCTCGTCGGCGATCAGGCTCTCGGCCCGGGCGGCCGGGCTCGAGCCGACGGGGATGCTCGGCACCGAAACGGTCGCCCGGATCCTTGGTCTTCGCATCAACCATCCGCAGGAGCGCGAGGCACTCGAGCGGCGGCCCGGCGAGGCGGCCACCCGCGCCGAGGCCGCGTATTCCTTCGCGCACCTGATCGCGCTCGACCCCTGGCGGCTTGCCGACGCGCAGGCGATCCCGCAGAGCTTCGCGCTTCCCGAGCTCGACGACTGGCAGCGACAGGTGCTGTCGCGCGCGCTCAAGCTGGTCGGCTACCCGTACGTCTTTGCCGGCACGAGCGAGAAGCGCGTGCAGAAGCTCTGGACGGCGGCAGGCCAGGTCGACGCTCCGGGCGGCTTCGACTGCTCCGGCCTCGTCTGGCGTGTCTACAAGCTCGAGCCGTACCCCGGTGGCGACGCGCTCGCCGGTGTCTTCAAGGGACGCACGTCGTATGCGATGAGCGGCGAAGTGCCGGTGGCGCTGCGCCTCCCGCTCGCCGAGGTCCAGGCGGGTGACGTGCTCTTCTTCGGCGCGAAGGGCCCGAAGTCGAAGCCGTCGCAGGTCGGTCACATGGGGATCGCGGTCGCACCCGGCTGGTTTGTGCACTCGTCCGGAAACGGCGTCACCTTGCAGCCGCTGACGGGCTGGTACCAGCGCTCGTTCGCGTGGGCGCGGCGCCCGCTCGCCGAGGCAGGGCTCGAGCCGGCTGCCTGACCACGTTCCGGTGGTGATCGACTAGTCTCCGGCCATGCGCTGGAAGAAGGTCGACGGCGGCGGAGGGGTCGAAGACCGCCGCGGCGAGCCCGGGAGCGGGGGAGGCCTCGGCGGCGGAATGGGCGGCATCCCGTTCCCGGTCGGCAAGGCGGGCGGCGGCCTCGGGATGATCCTCGTCCTGCTCGTCGTCCTGCTCTTCGCCTCGGGTCAGTGCAGCGGCGCCGGCAACAGCGGGCTCACCCCGAGCCTCGACCCGAGCCCGCCGGCGGACACGACGAGCGCGCCACCCGAAGGCGACACCGCAGCCGAGTTCACGAAGTTCGTCAACCAGGACGTCCAGGCACTGTGGGAGAAGGTCTTCACGGATTCGGGCCGGACCTACACACGCACGCCGGTCGTCCTCTTCACGAGCGGCACGCTCACCGGTTGCGGGCCTGCGTCTTCGGCAACCGGCCCGTTCTACTGCCCCGCCGACAACAAGGTCTACCTCGATCTCTCGTTCTTCAACGAGCTCTCGCGTCGGTTCGGTGCGCCCGGCGACTTCGCGGCCGCGTATGTGATCGCCCACGAGATCGGGCATCACGTCCAGGACGAGCTCGGGATCGAGGCGGCGATGCGCGAGAAGCAGCAGGAAGACCCACAGAACGCGAATGCGTGGTCGGTCGCGCTCGAGCTCCAGGCGGACTGCTTCGCCGGGGTGTGGGCTCACTCGACGTACGAGCGCGGGATGCTCGAGGAGGGTGACCTCGACGAAGGGCTGAACGCCGCCGCCGCGGTCGGCGACGATCGCCTCGGCGCCCGCAGCCGCGAACAGTGGACGCACGGCTCCTCGGAGCTGCGGACGAAGTGGTTCAGGCGCGGCTTCGACTCCGGCAAGGCCGGCGACTGCGACACCTTCCAGGACGTCTCCGAGTTCTAGCCACAGCGAGCTCCGGCGTCCTCGAAGTCGCGAGGACCGGAGGTACGCTGCAGGCGACACGACGAGGAGGGACGGATGACGGAGCTTGCGGAGGCGCCAACGGCCGGATCGGCCACAGGACTCACGCGGATCCCGCACTGGATCGGGGGGCAGAGGGTCGACGGGACGTCGGGACGCAGCGGCCCGGTCTTCAACCCGGCGACCGGCGTGCAGACGGGTGCGGTCGACCTCGCCTCCGCCGAGGAGGTCGCAGCAGCGGTTACGAGCGCGAAGGAGGCAGCGGCGGAGTGGCGAGCCTTCTCGATCGGCCGGCGTGCGGAGCTGTTCTTCAAGATCCGGGCCCTCTTCGACGCGCATCGTGAGGACTTCGCGCGCCTCCTCACCGCCGAGCACGGCAAGGTGCTGTCGGACGCGATGGGCGAGGTTGCGCGCGGCCTCGAGGTGATCGAATATGCCTGCGGGCTGCCGACGCTCCTCAAGGGCGGGTTCTCCGAGCAGGCCTCGACCGGGATCGACGTCTATTCGATCCGGCAGCCCCTCGGCGTCGTCGCCGGGATCACCCCGTTCAACTTCCCGGCGATGGTCCCGATGTGGATGTGGGCGCCGGCGCTTGCGTGCGGCAACTGCTTCGTCCTCAAGCCGTCCGAGAAGGACCCGTCTGCTTCGCTCCTGACAGCCGAGCTGCTCAAGGAGGCGGGGGTCCCGGACGGTGTGTTCACTGTCGTGCAGGGCGACAAGGTCGCGGTCGACGCCCTGCTCGAGCATCCGGACGTCGCCGCTGTGAGCTTCGTCGGCTCGACCCCGATCGCGCGGTACATCTATGCGACAGGGACGGCAAACGGTAAGCGCGTCCAGGCGCTCGGCGGCGCCAAGAACCATATGATCGTCCTCCCCGACGCGGACATCGACATGGCCGCCGATGCGGCCGTCTCGGCCGCGTATGGCTCCGCCGGTGAGCGGTGCATGGCGATCTCGGTGCTCGTCGCGGTCGGGGACGTCGCCGATCCGATCGTCGACGCGATCAAGGCGCGGCTTCCGCAGATCAAGGTCGGCAACGGGCTCGAGCCAGGGGTCGAGATGGGGCCACTCGTCACGCGGGAGCACCGCGACAAGGTTGCGTCGTACATCGAGTCGGGTGCGGCGCAGGGCGCGAAGATCGTCGCCGATGGACGCGAGACCGCGCCGGCGGGCGACGGGTTCTTCCTCGGGGTCACGCTCATCGACGACGTCACTCCGGCGATGGACTGCTACCGCGACGAGATCTTCGGGCCGGTGCTCACGGTCGTTCGCGCCAAGACCTACGACGAGGCGGTCGCGCTCGTCAACGAGAACCCGTTTGGCAACGGGGTCGCGATCTTCACGCGCGACGGCGGTGCCGCCCGGCAGTTCCAGTTCGAGATCGAGGCGGGGATGGTCGGGATCAACGTCCCGATCCCGGTGCCGGTCGCCTACTACTCGTTCGGCGGCTGGAACGCATCGCTGTTTGGCGACAACCACGCGTACGGGCCGGAATCGGTCAACTTCTACACGAGAGGCAAGGTCGTCACGAGCCGCTGGCCCGATCCCGCCACCTCGAAGATCGATCTGGGGTTCCCTCAGACGAGGTAGTTCGGTACAACTCTTGCTTCAAGAGGCAGGACGGATGTGCGGCTCCCGTCCTGCCTCTTCTCTCCTTTCGACCCGCTCCTGAATCGACGCGTCGCGCCGTCGGTCTCGCCACCCCGCGCTTCGGGAATAGCCGAGCGTGCTCCTCCGTTTTCATGTATAAGCAAAAATTGTCCATGCAAGGAGATTGGAGGATCACGTATGAGCTCGTCCGTTCTTGCTCCCGTCACCGAGCGCGTCTGGGCGCTCGACTCGACGCACTCGACGCTCGGCTTCTCGGTCGTGTACATGGGCGTCGCCCCGTTCGAGGCGTCGTTCACCGACGTCACCGCCTCGCTCGACGAGCATGGCCTGCGTGGGACTGCGCGGGCAGACTCGATCGATGTCGGCGACGAGAACCTCGCCGGCCACCTCGCCTCCCCCGAGTTCTTCGACGCCGCCAACCATCCGGAGCTGTCGTTTGTGGGCGCCCCTCCCGAGCTCGACGGTGAGGCGGTCACGGTCGAAGGGACGCTGACGATCAAGGGCAACGCCGTCCCGGTGACATTGCGCGGAACCGCTACGGGGCCCGTGGCGGATCCGTGGGGCAACTTGAAGCTCGCGCTCGCGCTCGCGGGCGCCGTGAACCGGCACGACTTCGGGCTCGACTGGAACGCGCCGCGGCCGGACGGCGGCACGATCCTCGGCGACGACGTCACCCTCTCGGCGACGCTCGTCTTCGTCGCTCCCGCGACGGACGAGAAGTGACGTCGATCCTCGGGATCTCGGGCAGCCTTCGCGCCGGCTCGCTGCACTCGGAGCTTCTCCGCCTCGCGGCGGAGGAGCTCCCCGGGGCTGCCACCCTGACGGTCTGGCGGCGACTCGGCGAGGTGCCGCCTTACGACGCGGACGCCGAGGACGAGCTGCCCGAGCCGGTGGCTGCGCTCGTCGCCGCCGCCGGCGACGCCGACGCGGTCCTTATCGCGTCGCCCGAGTACAACGGCTCGGTCCCGGGACAGCTCAAGAACGCGCTCGACTGGCTCTCCCGCAACGCGAGCGGGCTTCCCCTCGCGGGGAAGCCCGTGCTCGTGATCGGCGGGAGTACCGGGCAGTTCGGCGGGGTGTGGGCGCACGGGGAGCTGCGCAAGGTTCTCGGGATCGTCGGCGCGAGGCCGCTCGCCGAAGGGTTGAGCGTTCCCCGGCTCGACCGAGCGCTCGCCGACGAGCCCGCAGCTGTGCGCGCCCAGCTGCAGCCGGTGCTCGCCGCGCTCGTCGAGGCGAGCGTGCCAACCGTCGCGTAGTTCTCCACGGGTCGATCAGCAGGCGTCCCGATGCCGCCGGCGGGAGCGCCTGGCATCGTCGAGGCGAGGGTAGGGAACGCAGAGCGTTCGAGAGGAGGAGCGATGACCTCGCCGGACTGGCCCTTCCCTGCGCCACCGATCGTCGAGGCGCGTGGTGTCGAGCGTACATACGGGACGGCTGATCGACCCGTCCGCGCGCTCCGCGGTCTCGACCTCTCGGTCGCGAAGGGCGAGATGGTCGCGATCATGGGCCCGAGCGGGTGCGGAAAGACGACCCTGCTCAACTGCCTTTCAGGGCTCGACACCGTCGACGAAGGCGACGTCCTGATCGAGGGTGTCTCGCTCGCGGCGCTGTCCGACCGCCAGCGAACCGACTACCGGGCCCGGCGCATGGGCTTCGTCTTCCAGTTCTACAACCTGATGCCGGTGTTGACGGCGGTCGAGAACGTGGAGCTGCCGCTGCTGCTCGCACGGGTCCGCGCGAGCGAGGCGCGCCGCGCCGCGATCGAGGCGCTCGATCTCGTTGGTCTCGCCGCCCGGGCCGGGCACGTCCCCGACGCGCTCTCGGGCGGCGAGCGGCAGCGGGTCACGATCGCTCGTTCGCTCGTCAACGACCCGGCGATCGTGTGGGCCGACGAGCCAACAGGCGATCTCGACAGCGAGAACGCGGTCGAGATCATCGAGCTGATGCGGCGGCTCAACCTCGAGAAGGCGCTGACGTTCCTCGTCGTCACCCACGACATCTCGATCGGTCGCAAGACCGATCGCATCGTGCGCATGCTCGACGGCCGCGTCGTCGAGGAGCAACAGTTGGAGGTGCGTCATGTTCTCGCGGGTCACGCTGCTTGAGATCGACACGATGCGGATCGACGTCGCCGACGCGGTGACGGTGTTCCGCGAGGAGGTTCTCCCCGGCCTTCAGCGACAACCGGGGTACGAGGGCGCCGTGGTGATGACGACGCCCGAAGGCAAGGGGATCATCATCAGCTTCTGGATGAGCGCCGAGGCCGCCGAGGCGTCGTCCGCGCTCGCGACCGCGGAGCTCGAGAAGAACGTCACGATCTTCCGCTCGCCGCCGGGGCGCGAGCAGTACGAGGTCGCGTTCTCGGACTTTCCGCGGGTGGAGGTGGGAATCCGATGACCGGGCACGTGCGAGCTGGTGAGCGGGACCGGTCGCCGGCCGCGCGGGCGCGATGCGCGCAGCGACGGCAGGCCGAGCTCGACCAGGCCGTGAAGCACCCGCGGCCGGTGGCGCCGCCGCTTCACCGCGGTGAGCACCTGTGCGGCAAGCGAGGCCGCTCGTGAGGGAGTTGTTCGGGCTGCCGGCCTCGACGATGCTCGTCGCGATCGTCGTGCTGCTCGCCCTCGCGGGGGTCGTGGTTACGGCGCTGGTTGCCCGGCAGCCCGTCCTCGGCCGGCTCGCCGTTCGCAACCTCGGCCGCCGCCGAGCACGGACGGCGTTGATCGTCGCCGGGTTGATGCTCGGCACCACGATCGTCGCGGCAGCGCTCGTGACCGGCGACACGATGAGTCACACGATCCGCGTCACCGCGGTCAAGGCGGTTGGCGCGAGCGACGAGGTCGTCTCGGCTCGCGGGGCGACCGAAGACCTTCCGGGGGAGCTCGGGGCCGCCGTGGGGATGGCGTACGTCGACGAGTCCGTGGTGCAGCGCGTCGAGAGGGCGACGCGCGCCTCCGGGCTCGTCGACGGCGTCACGGGAGCGATCTTCGAACAGGTCGCGGTGCAGGCGCCGAGGACGCGTCAAAGCGAACCGAGCGTCGTGCTCTTCGCCGCCGACCCGGCGAGGATGGGCGGCTTTTCGCCGATCCTCGCCGGTGGTCGTGATGTGTCGCTTGCGGCGCTTCGGCGAGGGGAGCTCTACCTCAACTCAAAGGCGGCCGACAAGCTCGACGTTCGCGCGGGTGACGGGCTGACGCTGTACGTCGGCGCACGGCCGGTGACCTACCGGATCGCCGCCGTGGTCGAGTTCGACGGTGCCGGGACGCTCGATGCGGCTGCGCTCGTCCCGCTTGCCGATGCCCAGAGGCTCTACAGCAAGCCCGGCAAGGTGATGGCGGTCCTGATCTCCAACCGCGGTGGCACGATCGCCGGCGCCAAGCTGACGGACGAGGTCAAGGCGCTCGTCGATCCTGTCGTCACTCCGCTCGGGCTCGAGACCGCGACGGTGAAGCAGGACGCCCTCGACACCGCCGACGAGACCGGTGCCCTGTTCATGGCGTTCTTCACGACCTTCGGTACGTTCTCGATCGCCGCCGGGATCCTCCTGATCTTCCTCATCTTCGTGATGCTCGCCGCCGAGCGACGCGGTGAGCTCGGGATCGCGCGAGCGATCGGGACGCGACGAGGGCACCTCGTCGAGCTGTTCACGTTCGAGGGTGTGGCGTACGCGCTGATCGCGGCCGCTGTCGGGGCGATCCTCGGTGCGGTCGTCGCGTTCGGGATGGTCTTCGTCCTCGCTCGGGCCTTCGCCACGGGCAACGCCGACGAGGGGTTGCAGATCGAGTACGCGCTCAGGCCGTCGAGCCTCGTCGTCGCGTTCGGGATCGGGATGCTGCTGACGCTCGCGGTCGTGGCGTTCTCGGCGTGGCGCGTCAGCGTGATGACGATCGCGGCCGCGATCCGCAACCTGCCCGAGCCGCTCGCCGCACGTCGGCGCCGCCGCGTGGTGCTCGCGATGCTCGGGCTCGCGCTCGGCGCGCTGCTTCTCGGCTCGGGCTGGCGGAGTGGCGCGGCGACGCCGCTGATCCTCGGCTTCTCGCTGCTCTGTGCGGGCGCCGCCCCGCTGCTCGCCCTCGCGCGCGTGCCGGCTCGTCTCGCCTACACGGCCTCGGGGCTCGCGCTCGTCGTCTTCCTGTTGCTTCCGTGGCGGGCGTGGGAGGCGTTGTTCGGTCAGCTCTCGATGAGCTTCACCACCTGGATCGTGAGCGGCCTGATGATCGTCGTCGGAGTCGTGTGGGTGACGATGTTCAACGCCGACCTGTTGCTCCCGGCGGCCGTGCGGCTCTTCACGCGGTTCAGCGCGGTCGTGCCGGTGGTCCGCATCTCCACCGCCTACCCGCTTGCGGCACGGTTCCGCACGGGGACGACCTTCGCGATGTTCACCCTGGTCGTGTTCACCCTGGTAACGGGCACCGTCTCGCCGGCGTCGTTCGCTGCGGCGTTCGGGACCACCGAGCGGCTGGGCGGCGGCTACGACATCCGCGCCGGCACGACCGCGACGAAGCCGATCACCGATCTCGCGCGAGCGCTCCGTGAGACCCCTGGGATCCGGGCCGCCGACTTCGTCGCGACCGGGAGCCAGTCGATCCTCGGCGTCGATGCGACCCAGGTCGGCGCCGGGCGCGCGCCGGAGGCGTATCTCGCGCGCGGGCTCGACCGGGCGTTCCTCGACCACACCACGTTCGAGCTCGGGGCGATCGCTCGCGGCTACGCCAGCGACCGCGGCGTGTGGAACGCGCTTCGTGACAATCCGCGCCTCGCGGTCGTCGACAGCACCGTCGTCCCGCGGCGCGACAGCTTCAACTTCGCAGTCGCCCCCGACTTCAAGGTGACCGGCCTCCTCTACGAGGACGGCGTGTTCGACCCGATCCCGGTCAGGCTCGTCGACAAGCAGACGGGCCGGTCGGTCGTCGTCACGATCATCGGCGTGCTCGCGGACACGGCGCCGACCGAGATGCTCGGCCTCTCGACTTCGCAGGAGACGCTTGCCGCGGCCTTCCCCGGGCGGGTCGCGCCGACGATCCACTACCTCGCGGTCGCGCCGTCGGTCGACCCCGACGAGGCCGCCGCCTCGCTCGAGTCGGCGTTCCTCGCCAACGGGTTCGACGCCCGTTCGATCCGGGCCGTGGTCGACGAGGTGATGGGCGCCAATCGCACGTTCAACCGGTTACTCCAGGGCTTTATGGGGCTCGGGCTCCTCGTCGGTGTCGCCGCGCTCGGCGTGATCAGCGCGCGGGCCGTCGTCGAGCGCCGCCAACACATCGGTGTGCTCCGGGCCCTCGGGTTCCGCCAGGGGATGGTCGAGGCGACGTTCCTGGTTGAGTCGGCCGTGCTCGCGCTCAGCTCGATCGTGGTCGGAACGATCCTCGGGCTCGTCCTCGCCTACAACATCGTCGCCGACCAGCGCAGCCAGCGCAGCTGGGCCGGAATGACGATGGTCGTCCCGTGGTGGAACCTGGTCGTGATCTTCGGCGCGGTGCTCGCCGTCTCGCTGCTCACCACGATCGCACCCGCGATCCGCGCGGCGCGGATCCCGCCGGCGCAGGCGCTCCGGTACGAGTAGCCGCCGCGGGCACGGTATGGGAGAGTGCGGGCATGCGCGTGACGATGATGCTCGCCGACTTCGCCCAGGTGAGCGACGGGAAGCTGAACATCATCGGCGGCGGCTGGTCGATGACCGGGCCCCAGCCGGTGCCGTTCGGGATCGCGATCCTGATCCGCGTCCCGTGGGACCAGGCGAACCACCGACACTTCCTGCGACTGGAGCTGATCGACGCCGACGGGGTGCCCGTGACCGTCGAGACTGACGAGGGTGACGAGCCGCTCGTCTTCTTCGACAACGTCGAGTTCGAGGTTGGACGTCCAGCCGGCGTGAAGCCCGGGACGCCGCTCGACCTGCCGCTCGCGCTCAACTCGGGGCCGATGCCGCTCGAGCCGGGCGTGTACGAGTGGCGGCTGACGATCGACGGGGTCGGGGACGACGACTGGCGGCTGCCGTTCACCGTCCGCGAGCGCGAGCCCGAGGACTGACGCCGCCTACCGCGTCGCTGCGATCGGGGTCGCGCCGGAGCGACCCTCGTGGCCGTGAGCGTGCCCCACGAACGCTGTTGCGATCGCGGCCGCGAGCATCAGCGCGGCGAGAAGCGTCAGCGGGTAGGCGCGATCACTGCTCATGGAGAGGTTCTCGACAGGTGCGGCCGCCTGGCTGTCCCCCGCGTTGGGGGCGGCGCTACGGTTCCCGCGTGTCAACGGCACGGCTATACCTCTCGAGCGCGGCTCGGATCGCGCGCCGCCGGCGCGGGCTCGGATCGGAGGGTCGGCTCGTGTTCGTCGTCGGCTCGCCTCGATCGGGGACGACGTTCACCGGGAGTGCGCTCGGCTCCGTGCCAGGGTTCGTCGATCTCGACGAGGTTCAACCGTGGAAGGCGGCGATCCCGTCGCTCCTCGGGCGGCCGGACGGGGAGATCGGCGACGCTGCGCGGCGCATCATCGGGCGCGTGCGGCTGCTCGGTCTCGCGACCGGGCTCCGCGGCGTCGAGCAGACGCCCGAGACCTCCTTCGTGCTCCCGGCGGTGCTCGCGGCGTTTCCCGAGGCGGTCGCCGTTCACGTCGTCCGCGACGGTCGGGACGTGGCGACGTCGCTGCTCGAGCGCGGTTGGCTCAACGCCGACCGCCGTGGCGCCGATGACGCACGACTCACCTTCGGCCCGCACGCCCGCTTCTGGGTGGAGCGCGGGCGTGAGACCGAGTTCGAGAGCGTCAGCGATGCGACCCGTTGCGCCTGGGCCTGGCGGCGCTATGTGACGCACGCGAGGGCGGTTCACGAACGCACCCTGGCGATGCGCTACGAGGATCTCGTCGCCGACCCGGCCGCAGCGGCCGAGCCGGTGGCGGCGACGCTCGGGGTCGCGCTCGACGACGTCGCGCGCGCGTTCGCGAAGGTGCACGATCGCTCGCTCGGTCGTTGGCGTCGCGACCTCGGCGAGCACCAGCTCGCCGATGTGGAGCGGGAGGCCGGCGGATTGCTGCGCGAGCTCGGCTACGAGTAGCGGCCCGGTGCTTCAGGCGAGCCCGCGTCGCTCGAGCTCGGCGAGGACGAGCGCGACGCTCTCCCGGGGGGTTGCGGTCTCCGTCTCCGCGATCACCTCGGCGTCGATCGGAGGCTCGTACGGGTCGTCGACCCCGGTGAACTGCGTGATCTCGCCGGCGAACGCCTTCGCGTAGAGACCCTTGACGTCGCGGCGCGCGCACTCCTCGACATCCGCCTTCACCCACACCTCGATGAACGTTCCGTGAGGCTCGACGAGTGCCCGCGCGTGCTTTCGCGCCCGGTCGTACGGCGAGATCGCGCAGACGACGACCGCGCCACCGAGCCGCGTGAGGCGCGAGGCGACCCAGCCGATGCGCTCGATGTTCGTGTCGCGATCCTCGCGCGAGAAGCCGAGGCCCTTCGAGAGGTGGGTACGAACGACGTCGCCGTCGAGCACTTCGACGGTTGCGCCCCTCGCTTCGAGCTCGCGCGCGAGCGCGTGCCCGATCGTCGTCTTGCCGGCGCCGGAGAGCCCGGTGAGCCAGACCGTGTAGCCGTCGGTCATGGGTGATTCGTACCAGCGCCGACCGGTGCGTGCGTCATCCTGCTCCGGTGAGCGGCCCGACCATTGCGTGGATCTCGACCGCGCCCGTCAAGGGCCTTGCGACGCAGCAGCACGAGTCGCTCGAGCTTCGCGCGTCGGGGTTGGCCGGCGATCGCCGGTTTCACCTCGTCGACGAGACCGGGCGGCTCGTCAACGGCAAGCGCCTCGGATTGCTCGTCTGCGTCACTGCGAGGTACGACGACGGTTCGACGCTCGCGCTCGCGTTCCCCGGCGGAGAGACCGTCGCCGGGGAAGTCGAGCTCGGCGGCGCCGTCGAAACCGGGTTCTACGGCACGTTCCGCGACGGTCGCGAGGTGCTCGGCCCGTGGTCGGCGGCCCTTTCCGAGCACGCCGGCGTCTCACTGCGGCTGATCCACGGCACCCGCGAGGGCGCGGGGCTCGACCGCGACGTCGCCGCGGCGGTCAGCCTGCTCTCCCTCGCCTCGCTCGGGCGGCTGGCGGAGGTGCTCGGCGTCCCCGAGCTCGACCAGCGGCGCTTCCGGATGGGGATCGGGATCGCCGGGGTTCGTCCGCACGAGGAAGACGAGTGGTTCGGGCGGCGGGTGAGGATCGGTGACGCGGTGATCGAGCCGCACGCGCACATCGGTCGCTGCGCGGTCACGAAGCTCGATCCGGAGACTGGCGTCCCGACGCTCGACACGCTCGGCGCGATCAAGCACTATCGCAGCGAGATCGCGAGCGAGGAGGCGCTCCCGTTCGGTGTCCAGGCGCGGGTGCTCGAGCCGGGTCGGGTCGCAGTCGGCGACCCGCTCGTCGTCGAGAGCTCGTAGCGACGCAGCGCGGCCGCACGAGGCTCGTCTAGGATCAACCCAGCCGATCCTTCGTCCCGGGAGTGTCCGATGGATGAACGTCGCAAGCGTGTCGTGCCGGCCCTTGTCGCCTGGCTCCTGCTCGGGATCGTCGTGGGCTACTGGTTGACGACGACCTACGACGACGCCGGCCGCGGCGTGCTCAGCGCGCGGATCGGGGTGCGATCGGTGACCCTCGAGGGGAAGGTGCCGACCGCGGCGGTCAAGCGCGAGATCGGAGCGCGCGCGGCGGAGCTGGTCGGTGGCGCGACGAACGTGACGAACAACCTCCAGGTCGACAAGGGGGTCGAGGGAGGGCGATGGCTCAACGCCGCGATCGGCGCCTTTGCCGGGCTGCCGGCGGCCCCCCGTCCGCTTTCCTACCGGGTCGAGGACGGCACGCTCACGCTTACCGGCGAAGCGACGACCGACGCCGAAAAGGACGCCCTGTTGACGACGGTGAGGAACCTGAGCCAGAACGTGTTCGAGATCGAGGATCAAGTCACGGTCGGGCCGGGCTCTGCCGGCGGAGACGCGGCAACCGTGCAGCAGAAGATCGACGCGGCGCTCGCCGGGCGGGTGGTCGAGTTCCAGACCGGCAAGGCGACGCTTACCCCACGCGGAAAGCGCGTGCTCGACGGGGTGCTCCCGGCGCTCGTCCAGGCGGCTGGTGTGAAGCTCCGAGTCGAGGGCTTCACGGACAACGTCGGCGACGCGAAGTCCAACCTCGCTCTCTCCGAGGCGCGCGCGAAAACCGTCGTGGCGTACCTCGTCGCGAACGGCGTCGCTCCGTCACGGCTGACCGCCAAGGGCTTCGGCGAGGCGAGACCGGTTGCCTCGAACGCGACGGAGGCAGGGCGGAAGCGGAATCGACGAATCGAGCTCAAGGTGATCGGGAGGTAGCTGAAGATGTGGGGCGACTTCGTAAACCATCTGCTGTGGTGGTTGCTCTCGGGCCTGATCGGGATCGGGCTGGGGTGGATGCTCTGGGGTAACCGCGGACGCACACACGCGATGCGGTCGCGGGACGGCAGCGAGCTCCGGGCCGCCCTCGCGGCCCGGGATGCAGAAATCGCCGATCTCCGGCGTCGACTGCAGTCCGGCGGTGACCCGGGCGGGCGACCGAGAACCGACGTCTGAAGCCGCGCGTCGCCGGGGCGCCGCGGCTCACCACGATCAGCTGGAGCGTTCCGCCGGCGTCCAGGTCGTTCGTGCGGCGGCGGTGACGGCGAGCACACCCGAGACGACGAGCAGCCCGCCGCCCGCCCGAGCGGGGATTGCTGCTCCGAGCAGCGTTCCGGCTGCGAGTAGCTCCACGCCGAGAGCGAATGCAACGGTCTCGGCCGTCCACAGTCCTCGGGCGAAGAAGGCTGCCTGTCGCGGCCGCTCCCCCGGTGGCCACCAGGTCCAGGCAGACAGCGCCAGCAGCCTCCCGACGTGCCCGAGCGTCGCCCCCGCAGACCAGCCGACCAGCAGCAGGATTCCGTAGGTGGCGACCTCGGCCGTTCCGCGGTTTCCGCCGAACAGGAAGACCGAAAGCACGCCGGCCTGAAGGAGGAACGCGATCCCCACGACCGTGTGTGCGAGCGGCGCCTCGAGGTTTGGCGTTCGCCTAGAGCGGAACGTCCGCGCGAGCCCGCCGGCAAACCGGATTGCACCCACGGCGACCGCGATCGCGCCGGCGGCGACGACCGGCGACGACCCGACGGTCAACCCGACGACTGTGACCCAGGTTCCGCTCGCGACGAGTAGCTCCTCGACGGGAGCGCGACGCCGCGGTGCCGACGGCGCGAGGGCCAGCATCGGAACGAGAGTGCGGCCGACCGTGACGATCAGCAGTGTCAGGCAGCCGACGACGGCGAGGTGGAGATGAATCGCGATCAGCCGTTCGTGCGGGATACCGGCAACCTCGCGCCAGCGTGCGGCGAAGAGCACCGGGCCCGTCGCGATCGACAGGGCCCCGTGGCCGGTCGCAGCGAGCACTCCGAAGCGGCTGACCAAGAGGAGCTTGCCCGCAGGGGCGCGGCGAACGAGGCGGATGGTCTCGCCGATCAGGATCGCGACGCCGGCGGCGAACGTCGCGAGGCACGGCCACGCAAGCAAGGGGACGTGTCGGGCGACCGCGACGGCCAGCACCGGGCCCGAGAGGAGGAGCGCGAAAGCGAGCCTGGCGAACGCTGGGCGGGGAGTCGCCCGCAGAAATACCGGGAGCACGTGCAGCGCCGCCCCGGCGACCGCGAGCGGGAGAAAGCCGAGCACGAGCAGGTGAACGGAAAGGAGCACGTCCGGAGCAGCGAGAAAGCCGCGAGCGAGCTCGTCGGCCGCCGTCGCGAACGCCAGCGCCGCCAGGAGATACGCGACGAGCGAGGCCATGAGAAACGTCCCGACGACATCGAAAGGCGCGGCCACGCCGATCCCCGGACGCGGGGACGTGCGCCGCTTCTGCACGTCAGCGCGTCGCGCCGAAGCCGGTGCCGGCGAGCACGTCGGCGAGGCTCGACGCGTCGAGGCTCTCGAGGAATCGCTCCTGCGCATCGGTCAGGAACGCGTGGAACGGGCAGAACGCGCCCGGGTCGCAGGGTCGCTCGCGAAGCACGCAGTCGGGCTCGGGATCCTGCGGGTCGATCGCGAGCATCACCTCGCGGACCGAGATGTCCTCCGGCGGCCGCGCGAGCCGGTAGCCGCCTCGCGGGCCGGCGGTCGCATCGAGCAGCCCTCCGCGGACGAGCGACGCGAGGGCCTGCGCGAGGACCGAGGGTGGCGCCCCGGTTGCGTCTGCGAGCTCCCTCCGCGTGACGAGCCCGGCCCCGCCGACGCGGGCGACCTCGAGCGCTGCCCGAAGGCCGTAGTCAGCAGTTCGTGAGAAGCGAAGGCGCACCAGTAACTATGTTACGTTTGCTAAACGTTTAGTGTTCAAATACACTTTTATCGATGCGGAACGGGCCCGTGCGTGTGGGGTCGAATCGATCATTGGCTGATCGACATCATTGCGTGGACGTCGCCGGACGCGAGGGACAACCCGTTGGTCACCTCGTAACCCGTCACGGTCGCACGGTGCGCGCCGACGAGCCGGTGGCTGCGGCCCTCGAGCTGCTCGCACACCGGGCGGTGACCGTACTGCCCGTCCTCGAAGGTGACCGCTACCTCGGCGCGGTGACGGCCGAGTCGCTCGCGGGCGTCGACGAGCAAACCTGCGTCGCCGCGCTCGCGAAACCGCTGCTCCCGGTGGTCCCGGCCGGCACGCCGCTTACCGAGGCCCTTGCCGCCGCGAGGCAGGGTGACATCTCGCGGGTGGTCGTCGTCGACGGCGCCGCGGCGTACGCCGGGATCCTCTGCATCCGCTCCGACCATGCCCGCCTCTGCGTCCACTTCGAAAGCCAAGACGATTCGCAGTTCCGACCACTTCAGGAGGTTCAGACCCCGTGAGCATCACCGCAACTTCGCCTGTTGCCGACCTCGTCCTCGAGGAGCCCTCGCGCGCGCGTGTCTTCGAGCGCTATGGCATCGACTACTGCTGCGGGGGGCGGAAGCCGCTCGAGCAGGCCTGCGCGGAGCACGGCATCGAGGTCGGCGCGGTCGTTGCGGCTCTCGAGGAGCAGCTGGTGCCC
Organism: Gaiellales bacterium; assembly: GCA_046330385.1. GTDB lineage: Bacteria > Actinomycetota > Thermoleophilia > Gaiellales > Gaiellaceae > Gaiella. The sequence continues at coordinate 92,222 of JAXLSV010000002.1, forward strand.
GGGCCCGAGGACGTCGACTGGACGAAGGCGAGCCTCGCGTCGCTGATCGATCACATCGTCAATGTCCATCACCGCTACCTGCGGGAGGAGCTTCCCCAGCTCGGAGCTCTCGTCGACAAGGTTGCCTCCCGCCACGGCGACCGCCACCCGGAGCTGCTCGACGTCCGCGCCACCTTCGCCGAGCTGGCCGCCGAGCTCCAGCAGCACATGCTCAAGGAGGAGCGCGTCCTGTTCCCCGTCTGCGAGGCGCTGGAGGAGGGCGAGCGGCCCTCCTTGCCGTTCGGCTCGGTCGAGAACCCGATCGCAGCGATGCGCCACGAGCACGACGACGCGGCCCACGGGCTCGCCCGGATTCGCGAGCTGACCGACGCGTTCACGCCGCCCTCCGACGCGTGCACGTCCTATCGCGCGATGCTCGACCGTCTCGACACGTTTGACCGAGACCTCCGCCGCCACGTCCACGAGGAGAACAACGTGCTCTTCCCACGGACAGTCGCACTCGAGCTGTCATGAGCTCGGCCGCTGCACCCGAGCCCGGCCGCACGGACGACGATCTCTTCGTCGCCGCGGCCGTGCGGTCGGGGGCGGCGATGTTCACGTTCGACGTCAACCAGCGCGTGCTCACCTGGAACGCCGCCGCCGAGCGTGCGACAGGAGTTCCCGCCGACGAGGTGGTCGGGCGACCGTGCTGGCAGGTGCTGTGCGCGAAAGACCGCGGCGGGGGCCTCGTCTGTCACACGGGGTGCAGCTTCCACAGGCTCCTGCGAGAGAACTGGCCTGTCGCTCCCGCGACGCTCGTCGTTCGCACTGCGACCGGGTTCAGGCCGATGCGGGTCCCGATGCTCGCGCTCCGCGAGCGATCCGTGTTTGCGGCGTTGCTGCTCGAAGTGGACGACATCCCTCCAGAGCGTGAGCCTCGGCCCCCGGCGCACTGTGCGCTGACGCCGCGGCAAACGGAGATCCTCGGGATGCTCGCGGAGGGAAAGGCCGCCCGCGCGATCGCCGCGGAGCTCCACCTCTCCGAGATGACCGTCCGGAACCACATCCGTGGGATCCTGCGTGAGCTCGGCTGCACCTCTCAGCTGAGCGCGGTGGCAGCCGCCCGCCGGCTCGGCCTCGTCTGAGGACGACGGCATGCGAAGCGTTTGCAGCCGCACGAGGATGGTGTGAACTTCCCGGAGCGACCACTAGTTACGCACGTCTGCCGGAGCTCATCGGTCAGCCGTGGTGGTGGCCTCCGCTGCCCCCATCGCCGCCGTCCGTTCGCCCACCGAGCGGCAACACGACGAGCCGAGCGCTGTCCATGTTCGCGGCGGAGCGAGCGTGGGATTGGCGCAGCGGCGAGAAGCTGATGCCGTTCGGCCGGCCGCCGACGGGGATCCGGTCGACAACGCGGCGTCGGGCGAGATCGACGACCGCGACGTCACCCGCGATTGCATCGGTCACGAACGCCTGGCGCCCGCTCGGGTCGATCGCGACGCCATGCGCTCCCAGGCCGGTGACGACCACGTTCTCGACGCGCATCGTCGCGGTGTCGATCAACGAGACCGACTGCTCGGGGGCCGTCGGAGTGCCCTGCGACGCGACGACGAGCAGTGCTCCGTCGGGCGTCACCGCGAGCTGAACCGGGCCGGGATCGACCGTCGCTCTCCCGACAACGCGCCCGAGCCGAAAGTCGATCGCGACGACCGTGTCGTCGCCGCCCACCGTCGCGTATGCGCGCTCGCCGTCCGGGGCGTACGCGACCTGAACGGGCGCCGGGCCGACGACGATCCGTCGCGTGACCGTGGACGTGTCGAGATCGATCGCCGCCACGGTGGTGCCACCCATGTTTGCGACGAGGGCCGTCTGGTCGGCGGGCGAGGGCCGAATCCCGTGTGGGCCGGCCCCCGTCGTTACGGTGGTCACCACCCGAAGGGTCGCGGTGTCGACGACGGTGACGCCGTCGTCGCCGGTGCTCGTGACGAGCGCGCTTTGGCCGTCTCGCGTGACGACCACGTGCGCAGGCTGGCGGCCTGTCGGTACGACTCCGCGGATCGTGAGATTCCGGGCGTCGACCACCGCCACCTGATCGCGCGCAGGGCTCGTGACCCAGAGGGACGTGCCGTTGGCCGCCACTTGGACGTTATGGGGCGCCGACACCCCCCGGACGACCGTCACGACCGCGTGGGTCCACGCATCGATCCCGGTGAGGCTGTCGCTGCCCTCGTTTGCAACCCAGACCGTCCCGCGGACGACCCCTGCGCCCTCCGGGGCGCCGGCGAGCGAGACCGCGAGCACCAGAGGTAGCACGACCGCGGCCGCAGTCGCTCCGGCGAGCGCAAGCCAGAACCGCCTGCTCAGGGTTAGGCCTCCTCGAGCGAACGTGCACGAAGGACGAGTTGGTCGGAGCGACCCTGTGCCGCCTCACGCCGCGTCACGCCCGGACCGCTGTGCTCGGGCGCAAGCGCTGCGACCCCGACGAGCACGCATGCGCACGCCCAGACCGCACCCGAGCCGGCGATGTGGAAGATGCGCACGAGCTCGTGTGCGGTCGACCCGTGGGATGAAAGGACGACCCCGATCCCGAAGCCAACCTGCACGGTGACGAGCGCGGCCAGCGGCGCCGCGAGACGCAGGGGCGCGTGGCTGCGAAGACCCAGCGCAAGCAGAGCCAGCGCGATGCCCGCAAGGACGTAGGCCGTCGTGCGATGCGCGACCTGGAGGGCAGCGGTGCCTCCGCCCGCGAGAATAGTGCCGTTGCACGCGGGCCACTCCTGACCGCATGCATGCATCCCGTCGGTCGCGACGACGCTTGCGCCGAGGGAGACGAGCAGGAGCGCGACTGCGCCCGCGGCGAGAGACGTCCGTGCGAACGTCGGAGAGGTCACGGTCTCTCCACGCCAGGCGCCGACGGCGCCGAGGCAGGTCAACGCGAGCATCACCATGCCAACCATGAAGTGAACGCCGACGAGGCGGTCTGGCAGCTCCAACCAGACGACGATCGCCCCGAGCAGCGCCTGGACCGGCACGAGAGCGAGCGCGAGCCCGAACGGCAGCGCGACTCGTGCACGCCGATCGCGACCGCGAAGTGCCAGCCCTGCCGTCAGGAGCAACAAGACGACCACGACAGCCGCGGTGGCGCGGTGTGTGTACTCGACGATCGGCTCCTTTTGCGCTGTGGGAACCACGCGACCGTCGCACAGCGGCCAATCGGGACAGCCGAGCCCCGACTCCGTGACCCGCACGGCCCCTCCCACCACTACGAGCACCCATGCGGAGGCGGCGGTCGCGAGCGCGAGCCAGCGGAGCAGAGGAGATGCGCCCGGAGGCGAGCTCACGAGAGGCACGTGGGCAGGGCGTCTCATGCCGGTGCCTGTTGCGCGCCACGGGTGGTGCCCCGCGGCTCGTACGCGCAGTCCGGCTCCTCGGCGAGCGGGTCACCCGTCGCCGCGTAGGCGCGTGCCCGGCAGCCGCCGCAAAGGGCGCGGTACTCGCAGGCGCCGCAGATCCCGCCAAGCCGGTCAGGGTCGCGAAAAGCCTGGAACAGAGGCGCGTCGCGGTAGAGCGTCGAGAACGAAACGTCCCTGACGTTCCCCACCGACAGCGGCAGGAACCCACAACCGCAGACGTCGCCGATGTGCGAGACGAAGCAGAAGCCGTTTCCCGACAGACAGCCGCGGGACATCGCCGTCAGGCGGCGGGTGATTCGCTCCGGCCTGCGCTCGCCGCGGGCGCGGGCGGTCTGCGCCTCGACGCGCCGGAAATGCGGCGCACAGATCTGCTTGACCGGGAACGGGGCACGGCGCTGGAGGTCGTAGAGCCACTGTAGGACCGCCTCCTGCTCGAGCGGTGCGAGCTCCTCGCCGGCCAGACCGGCGCCGCGGCCTGTGGGCACGAGGAAGAACAGCTCCCACCCGTCTGCCCCGACCTCGACCGCGAGCCCGTAGAGCTCGGTCAGCGCCTTGGCGTTCGCGCGCATCACGCTCGTGTGGAGCTGAAACGGGATGCCTTCGCGGCGCAGGTTGGCGAGCCCGGCGAGCGCACCGGCGAAGAACCCCGGAGTGCTCGCGAACGAGTCGCTGCGGGCCGCGTCGGGGAAGTGGATGCTGAACGAGACGCGCTGAACGCCGGCGGCGCGAATCGCGGCGCACGTCTCGCGCGTCAGCAGACGACCGACGTCCACCGACAGCGCCACACGCAATCCGAGGCCGGAGGCGGCCGCGGCAAGCGCGAGCGTGTCGGGTCGGGTCAAGGGCTCGCCGCCGGTGAGGATCAACACCGCGCCCGGGAACCCCGTCGCGAGGTCGCGCACGAACGCGAGCCCTTCCTCGTGGCTCAGCTCGGCTGGATGGGCGTGGTGCACCGCCGCCGCCCGGCAGTGCGCGCACGCGAGCGGGCACGCGCGCGTCACCTCCCAGGCGACGACGAGCGGTGGCCTCCCGCCGCCGGCGGAGGCGAGCGCAGTTACGGGTGCGGGAAGGGAGGAGCCGGCGTGCCGCTCGACGTCCGCCCGGGCTACCCCTCCGCTAATGGCCAACCCCCGCCGCGACCGGGTCGCCTGTGGTGAGCCCGCGCGGCGTCGCAACCGCCGCCCCGAGGCTGCGTCGCAACAACCCGACGTCGACGGGCTCGCCAAGCGACAGGAACACGAGCTCGGAGCAGGGCGGGCCATCCCACGGCCCAGCGGGACGCAAATCGACTCGCCGCCCGACGACGTGTGCGACGACCCGCTCCTCGGGCACCTCCGCGACGTGAAGGAAGCCCTTCGCCCGGTAGACGGCCTTGGGTAGCGCGCCGAGGGTCTCCCGGACCGCCGCGAGCTGCAGCGGCCGGCTGTCCGTCCAGCTCCAGGTCGAGACATCGTGCGGCTCGGCCGGGGGCGTGCCAACGTCGCCCGCCCCTGCGCTACCTACCCCCAGCACGACGTCGAGTGGCACGTTCGCCTCGACCGCTTCGAGGACCCGGCCGCGGAGCCGGGTGAGCTCTGAGCGGAGCGCTCGGAGCCGATCCTCCCCGACCAGGTCGACCTTGTTGAGCACGACGACGTCGGCGACCGCAAGCTGCCGCCGCGCCAGCTCGACATGCGCCGGGGGAATCTCTTCGAGGCCGGCCGCGTCGACGAGCGTGATCACGCCGTCGACGCGCGCGAGGCGGCACAGATGGCGGTCTCGAAGCGCCACCAGGAGCCGCGCCGGATCGGACACTCCGCTCGTCTCGACGACGACGTGTTCCGGACGGCGAGGCCCTTCGAGCAACTCGGTGAGCTGCGTGACGAGGTCTGCGCTGACCGAGCAGCAGATGCAGCCGTTGTCGAGCTCGAGCACGGTGGCGCCGCGGTCGACGACGAGCCGCGCATCGACGTTGATCGCTCCGAAGTCGTTCACGAGCACCGCGACCCGTATCCCGTGTCGGCCAGCGAGGATCCGGTTCAGCAGGGTCGTCTTTCCCGAGCCGAGGAAGCCCGCGAGAACCGTCACGGGAACCCGGCTCGCGGCGCTCACGGGCGCGACGGGCGTGCCGGACGGCGATTCCAGACGACGAGCTGATACGACCGCCACAGGTACGTGACCGGCACGGTGACGATGTGGACGAGGCGCGTGAACGGGAACAACGCGATCAACGCGAACCCGAGCGCAGCGTGTGCCTTGACCACGAACGGAAGGGGCGTCATGTAGCTCACGTTCGGGTCGAGCGTCACGAGCGAGTGCATCCACGGTACCGCCGTGTACACGTACCAGCCCGATCCCCAGCGATAGCCGAGCGCGATCCAGATCCCGAGCCCGACCTGGGCGAGGAGGAGGAGCCCGAGCACCCAGTCCATCGGTGAGGTGACGGCACGCACCCGGGCGACCGAGAGCCGGCGCAGGAGCAGCACCGCGAGCCCGGCGAACGCGAGCAGCGAGAGCGCGAGCCCGATCACCTCGAGCACCTTGAGCCGGGTCGGGTCGGTCACGAACCACGCCCAGGGGTCCCAGAGCACGATCGCGAGGAGGTGGGCGAGCAGCACGAAGACGATGCCGTAGTGCCAGGCGGTCGAGCCCCAGAACAGCGCCCGATTCTCGAGGAACTGCGAGGACTGGCTCGAGTACGAGAAGCGGTCGAACCGGTAGCGCGCGATCCCGCCGACCACCGCGATCGCGACCGCGAGGTACGGGACGACTGCGAAGAGCAGGGTGTCCATTGACGCTCGATCCTCCTTAGTGGCCGCACCAGGCGCGGTCGATGCCGAGGCTGTCGCGGTTCCGAGCCCATTCACGCTCGATCTCGATGGTGAGCGGCTCCGGCTCGAGCTCGGGTCGGGCGGCCCGCAACACGAGCTCGAGCGCTCTTAGCACGCCCACGTACGCGGTACGCGCGGGCGAGCCCGCCTCATCGGCCGCTGCCGCGACCTGTCCGATCCGGGAGAGCGCGGGCACGAGCGCGTCGCAAACGAGCTCCTCCGCGAGCTCGCTCTCCGGATGGGTGGCGAGGAACCGCAGAAGCACAACGAGGTGGTCTGCCAGCTCTCCGTCGTCGCTGAAGCCGGCGGCGCGAAATCGCTTCCGCAGGCCGAGGATGAACGCCCCGCGCTTGTGGCTCTCGTCGAAGAGGTAGTGCCCGACGTACGGGTAGCAGGTCGGCTCCGAGCGGGAGAGCGTGTCGAGGTCGAAGGTGCGCGTGTAGCCCTCCTCGAGCACACCGGGCGGGAGGTCGTCGGCGACGCGCGCGAAGGCGTCGAGCAGCTCCGCTGCCTCAGGGCACGCGGCGCGTGCCTCGGTCGCGCAGGCCCGTGCCGCCTCCCCCGGCGGCGACGCCGGGTACGACAGCACCGTGGCGAACAGACCGCACAGCGCACCCTGGTCGACGGCGAGGACGCTCACCAGCGCCGAGTCCCTGTCTTGCGGAACCCGAAGCCGGCCTCCTGCTTGTGCTCGAACGCGCTCTCGGTAGCCTCGATCGCCAGCTCGCGCGCGAGCGGCGGGAGCACGAACCGCTCCTGGAACGTCGGCTTCGAGGTGAGCCGAAAGATCGCCTCCGCCTCCTCGTGTGTCGTCCTGCCTGCGGCGAGCGCCTCCTCCACCTCGGCGGCGTCGACGTTCCCGACCGTCCGGGCGCGGGTGACGACCCGCACCGCCTGCAGCTTTCGGTACACCTCCGCGACGACCGCCTCGTTCCCCGCTGCGAACAGCCGGGCGAGGTATCCGAGCGGCGCGCGAGCCTGGTCGACGTTCGAGAGCGACGGCACTCCCGTCGCCTCGTCCCCGTCGCCGTTCGCACCGTCAACGTCGTAGCGTCCGTTCTCGACCTTCGCGATCACGGGCAGCATCGGCGGCACGTAGAACAGCATCGGCAGCGTTCGGAACTCGGGATGGAGCGGCAGCGCAAGCCGCCACTGCTTGACGAACTTGTAGACGGGCGAGTTGCGCGCAGCCTCGAGCAGGTCGTCGGAGATCCCGTTCGCGCGCGCCGACTCGATGACGTCGGGATCGAACGGATCCTGGATCATCGCGCGCTGTGCCTCGACGAGCTCGAGATCGGAGACGGACGCGGCGCGCTCGAGCTGCGAGGCGTCGTAGAGGAGAACGCCGAGGTACCGGATGCGGCCCACGCACGAGTGGAAGCACGCCGGTGCCTGCCCGGACTCGAGGCGGGGGAAGCAGAGGATGCACTTCTCCGATTTGCCCGTCGACCAGTTGTAGTACGTCTTCTTGTAGGGGCACCCGGAGACGCACATCCGCCAGGCTCGACACTTGTCCTGGCTCAGGAGCACGATCCCGTCCTCGCCCCGCTTGTACAGCGCGCCCGCCGGGCAGGCGGCGACGCAACTCGGGTTGACGCAGTGGTTGCAGATGCGCGGGAGGTAGAAGAACATCATCTGCTCGAGCTCCTCGAGTTGGCGCCGCTCGCCCTCGGAGATCGCGTCGAGGTTCGGGTCGTTCGCCGCGTAGATCGGCGAGCCGCCGAGATCGTCGTCCCAGGCCGGCCCGGCCTCGACGTCCATCGGCTTACCCGTGATCATCGACACCGTGCGGGCGGTGGGCTGATCGTCACCCGGAGGTGCGTCGAAGAGGTGCTCGTAGTCGTACGTCCACGGCTCGTAGTAGTCGTCGACGGTCGGGAGCGACGGGTTCGCGAAGATGTTGCCGAGCGTCTGCGCCTTCCCCTGGAGCCGGAGCTCGACCCCGTCACCGGTCGCCTCCCAGCCACCGCGATACCTGCTCTGGTTCTCCCACAGGGTCGGGTAGCCGGTGCCCGGCTTCGTCTCGACGTTGTTCCACCACATGTACTCCGCGCCCTTGCGATCGGTCCAGATGTTCTTGCAGGCGATCGAGCACGTGTGGCAGCCGATGCACTTGTCGAGATGGAAGACCATCGACACCTGCGCGCGGACGTCCAAGCCGTCCCTCCTCTTCCCGGCCGCGCCCGTCACCACTCGAGCCTCTCGAGCTTCTTGACGACCGCGTACGTGTCGCGGGTGAAGACCCCGATGGGCCCCCAGTAGTTGAAGCCGTACGTGAACTGCGCGTAGCCGCCCGCGAGCTCGACCGGGTTGATGCGCGTGCGAGTGAGGGAGTTGTGCGCGCCGCCTCGCCGGGAGCCCCGGACCTGCGACTTCGGCATCGTGAGCGTTCGCTCGGGCGCGTGGTAGATCATGCACGTCCCCGCCTGCACGCGAGCGGAGACCGCGGCGCGGGTGACCATCACGCCGTTGTCGTTGTAGACCTCGACCCAGTCGTTGTCGACGATCCCGGCCCTGGCGGCGTCCTTGTCGTTGAGCCAGCACGGCTCGATCCCACGCGACAGCGTCATCATCCGATGGGTGTCGCCGTACGTCGAGTGGATGTGCCACTTGCCGTGCGGCGTGATGTAGTTGAGGACGAGGGCGTCGCCATCGGTGGGGCTGTTGACGATGTCCCCGGTGAGCCGCGGGTCGAGCTTCGGCTTGTACGTCGGCAGGTGCTCGCCGAAGTCGAGGTAGTACGGGTGGTCGACGTAGAAGTGCTGCCGGCCACCGAGCGTCCGCCACGGGACGAGGCGCTCGACGTTCAGACACCAGGCTGCGTAAGCACGTCCGTCGTTCACGAGACCGGTCCAGCAGGGCGAGGTGAGAGTTCGTTGCGGTTGCGCGGCGAGGTCGCCGAACGTCATCCGCACGTTGCGGTTCCCGTCGGCGAGGTCGGTCAGGGCGAGGCCGGTCTTCTCCTCCTCGGCGCGGAACGCGTGCCAGGCGATCTCGCCGTTCGTCTCGGGGGCCAGTGTGAGGATCGCGTTGGCGGCGTCGAGCGCGTTCTCGAGGCTCGGGTAGCGCTTGCCGGCCCATTCGACGCAGCGCATGTGCCGGACGTCGGGCGGGGAGTCGGTCGGGTTCGCGAGCAGCTCGTCGTAGACGTCCGCAACCGGGATCGTGATGCCGTGTGCCGAGAGCCCGTTGTCGCGCACGCCCGGGCCGAGCGAGACGAACTTGTTGTAGAGGTTGACGTAGTCGCGCTCGACCACCCGGATGTGGGGCATCGTCTTGCCGGGCACGGCTTTGCACTCCCCGGCGCGCCAATCTGCAACCTCCGGCTGGGCCAGCTCGTCGGGCGTGTCGTGGGCAAGCGGCGACCAGACGATATCCGGCACGGTCGCCGTCGGGAACGCCCGCGGCGCGAGCTCGCTGACCTTCTTCGCGAGTGCCTTGAAGATCTCCCAGTCGGTCTTCGCCTCCCAGACCGGCGGCACCGCGGCCTGCAGCGGGTGGACGTAGGAGTGGAGGTCGGTCGTGTTGAGATCGTCCTTCTCGTACCAGCTCGCGGTGGGGAGGACGATGTCGGAGTAGAGCGCCGACGTGTCCATCCGGAAGTTGACGTCAACGACGAGGTCCATCTTGCCCCGGGGGGCAGGCTCTCTGAACGTGACCGTCTTGACGGTGCCCTTGGCCTGCTCCTCGGCAACGACGTTGTCGTGGGTGCCGAGGTAGTGGCGGAGGAAGAACTCGTGTCCTTTTGCGCTCGAGGAGATCGCGTTGCCGCGCCAGATGAGCCATACCCGCGGCCAGCTTTCCGGCGCGTCCGGGTCGTCGACCGCAAGCTTCACGTCGCCGTCGACGATTTGGTCGCGCACCCAGCTCGCGATCTCCTCGGGCGTCGTCGCCCCCGCGCTCGCCGCCTGCTGCGCGAGGTCGATCGGATTGCGGTCGAACTGCGGGTAGTAGGGCATCCAGCCCATCCGCACGGCCATCGCCTCGAGGTCGACCGCGTGGCCCTTCGCCCAGCGTGCATCGGGCGGGACCGGTGCGTAGTCCGTGAATTCCCCCTCGTACCGCCACTGGTCGGAGTTGACGTAGTGCCAGGTCGGCGACTGCTGCTGGCGCGGTGGGCGTTGCCAGTCGAGCGCAAACGCGAGCGCCGTCCACGGCGCGAACAGCGTGAGCTTCTCCTGACCCACGTAGTGGTTCATCCCACCGCCGTTGACGCCGCAGCAGCCGCACAGGATGAGCGCGGTGATCGGCGCGCGGTACGAGAGGTTGTTGTTGTACCAGTGGTTGATCGACGCGCCGATGATCACCATCGACTTGCCATTCGTCGCCTCCGCCGTGCCGGCGAACTCGCGAGCGAGCTGGATCACGGTGTCGCGACCGATGCCGGTGCGCTCCTCCTGCCACGCCGGGGTGTATCCGCGGGGATCGTCGTAGTCGTCCGGGTAGTCGCCGGCGAGCCCCCGGCCCACGCCGAACTGCGCGAACAGCAGGTCGTACACGGTCGCGACGAGCGCGGTTCCGCCGTCGGCGGTCGCGATGCGACGGGCGGGGACGCCGCGCGTCGAGGTCACGTGGGTCGTGAAGTCGTGGAACGCGACCTGGGCGACCTCGGCTCCCTCAGCCTCGAGGAACGTGAGCGCGGGGTCGATCGGCGTGTCGTCGAGGCCGTCCTCGAGCTTCAGGTTCCACTTGCCCTTCTCCTCCTTCGCCCAGCGGAACCCGATCGTGCCCTTCGGCATCTTCACCGACCCGCCGCTGGCGTCCCAGACGAGCATCTTCCAGTCGCCGTTCTCGACATTCGCGTAGCGCCCGACCCGGTTCGCCCGCAGGAACTGCTGCGGCACACAACCGTCGGGCGTCTCCTCGAGCTCGACGAGGAATGGCGAGTCGGTGGTTCGCTTCAGGTAGTCCATGAAGTACGGCACCTGCCGGCGCGCGTGGAACTCGGTGAGGATCACGTGGTTGACGGCCATCCAGAGGGCGGTGTCCTGACCCGCCGTCACCGGGATCCACCAGTCGGCGTACTTCGCCACCTGGCTGAAGTCGGGCGAGAGGACGACGAACTTCGCACCTTCGTGCCGCGCCTCGGAGATGAAGTGCACGTCGGGCGTCCTCGTCATGTTGAGGTTCGCGCCCATCGAGACGATGAACTTGCTGTTGTACCAATCGGCGCTTTCGCAAACATCCGTCTGCTCGCCCCAGATCTCCGGGAACGCGTTCGGCAGGTCCGCGTACCAGTCGTAGAACGACATGTTCACGCCGCCGAACAGCTGGAGGAAGCGCGATCCGCCGGCGTATGAGAGGTACGACATCGCCGGGATCGGCGAGAAGCCGAAGACGCGGTCGGGGCCCCACTGACGGGCCGTGTACAGGCATGAGGCCGCGACGATCTCGAGGACCTCGTCCCACGTCGTGCGGCGGAAGCCGCCCTTGCCACGCGCCGTCTGGATCGCCTCGCGCTTGGCCGGGTCGTTCTGGATCGACGCCCAGGCGTCGATCGGCGCCATGCTCGCCCGTGCTGCGCGCCAGTGGTCGGCGAGCACGCCACGGATGTACGGGTACTTGACGCGGATCGGGCTGTAGACGTACCAGGAGGCGGAGATTCCTCGCTGGCAGCCGCGAGGCTCGTACGGCGGCAGTCGCTCCTCGAGCAGCGGGTAGTCGAGCGCCTGCATCTCCCAGGTGACAATCCCGTCTTTGACGTAGACCATCCAGGAGCACCCGCCCGTGCAGTTGACCCCGTGGGTCGAGCGGACTGCTTTGTCGTGCTGCCAGCGGTTGCGGTAGAACTCTTCCCAACGGCGGGTCTGCGGCTTGACGAGGTCCTGGATCCAGCTCACGGGCGTCTCACTTCCCTCTCGAGGTCGCGTTATGGACGAGTTGCCCGCGGACCCCGGTCAGGCGCCGGCGCCAGAGAACGGCCCCGAGCGCCACGAGCGCGACCGCGACGCCGGCAGCGAGGAGCAGCAACCACCACATGCCCTGCGTCGAGCGCTTGGCGTTCTGCGCGTCGGCGAGGAATGCAACGAGGTCGGCGCTCTCGGCGGCAGTGAGACCTTTCCGCGTGTAGATCGGGGCCATCGTCGGCCCGCCACCTGCCTGTAGCCACGCGGCGACCGCGGTGGCGCCCCCGAGCCTCTCCAGCGAGCTCGTGAGATCGGGGCCGAGCTGGCCGCCTCCGAGCGCCCCGATCCCCGCGATCGAGTGGCATGACAGACACGACGGCCCGCCGCTCGCGAAGCGCTCGGCCCCGGTAAAGAGATGCTCGCCGCTCGCGCTGGTCCCGGTGGGCTCGGCGGGCGGCTGCGTGTCGGTCGCGGTCGTCGTCTCGGGCTGCGTGGGCGTGCCGCCGCTGAACCCGAGGAACGACAGCAGGTCGTCGGCCTGGGTCGCCGTGATCCCGAGGTTTGGCATCGGCGTCGAGTACTTCGCGAGCAGCTCCTTCGCGATCGCGTCGCCCGAGGCAATGACCTCGTCCGGTGCCAGGATGAACTGCCTGACCCAGTCGGCGTCGCGGCGATCGGCGACGCCTTCGAGGTCGGGGCCGACCAGGTCGCCGCCGCCGAGCGAGTGGCAAGCTGCGCACGACTTCTCGAAGACGGCCTTGCCCGCCGACGCGTCTCCGGCGAGCGCGGGCACCGAGGCCCCGGCAAGCAGCGCGACCACGAGCAGCGCCCCCAGCAGCCACCGCCGGCCTGCGTGCGGGGTCACTGGTTCGGACGGTTCCACGGCTCGCCTCTCGTTCGGTTGCACGGTGCTGCGGGCCGAACGTATCCGCGGGGTCGCGCCGGGAGCCTGATCACTATTGATCAAGTGCGCTCAACACGGACGCTCGGCGCCGCGGCGGAGGTAGTACCACCAGTTGATCGCCAGGTTGAGGGCGTAGAAGCCGGCGGCGCCGACGAAGAACGGCATCGGCGAGCCGGTCCAGCTGATGACCGCGGCGATTAGGACGGAGAAGATGAACGGGCCGTACGCGGCGATCGCCGCCGTCCAGCCGATCACGCCTGCCGCCTGGCGCGGCGCGAAGATCATCGGCATCTGCTTGAAGGTGGAGGCGTTTCCCACCCCCGCGAAGAAGAACACTGCGAGCATGAAGAGCACGAACCACTTGAACTCGGCCATCGAGTCCGGCCGCACGAAGAACGAGACGCCGGCGGCGGAGACGAGCAGCCCTGCACCCGAGATCTGAGTGAGCCTTGCACCTCCGAACCGGTCGGAGAGCGGGCCGGCGGCGACGCGAGCAGCCGAGCCCACGAGCGGACCGAGGAACGCATACGAGAGCGGATCGGGCGCCGTGTCGAAGTCGCCGTACACCTTCTTGATCAGCAGCGGGAAGGTCGCCGCGAAGCCGGAGAACGACCCGAAGGTCATGACGTACAGCGACGTCATCAGCCACGTGTGCTTCTCCCGGAAGATGTCGAACTGGTCGCGGACGTTGGCCCGCACCGGAATGCTCTTCAGCCGCAGCCAAGCGACCAGCGCGAGGAACGCCACCAGCGGGATCCACACGAGCAGCGCGTTCTGGAGCCACACGTCCTTGCCCTTGTCCGTCGTCTGGGCGCTCCCGACAAGGGCGAACCCGATCACCCACGGGGTCAGGAACTGCACGAGGCTGACGCCGAAGTTGCCGATCCCCGCCTGTACGCCGAGCGCCGTGCCCTGGAGCCGCTTGGGGAAGAAGAGGCTCGTCGAGGGCATGAACGACGAGAAGTTGCCGCCACCGAGACCCGCGAGGAAGGCGAGGCAGACGAACACCCAGTAGGGCGTCCCAGGGCTCTGGATCGCGAAGAACCACCCGACGAGCGGCAGGAGGAGCGTCGCGGTGGAGATGCTGACGACCCGGCGCGTGCCGAAGACCGGGACGAGGAAGGTGTGGACGATGCGGAACGTCCCGCCGGCGAGGCCGGGCATCGCCGCGAGCCAGAAGAGCTGCGTCGTCGAGAAGTCGAACCCGATCTTCTCCAGGCGCACGACGAGCGCGCTGACGACAAACCAGACGGCGAACGCCATCGTCAGGTTCGCCGTTGTGATCACCAGCGTCCGCCGGGCGAGCGTCTGTCCGGTCGACTCCCAGAAGCCGGCGTCCTCCGGCTCCCACCGGTCGAGCCACGCACCCGAGCCCTGCTGGGTCGTGCGAGCAGCGTCAACGGCCATCAGAAGGTGCCTCCGGGCTCGAGGGCGCTTTCGGCGGCGCGGCGCTCGTCTCGCTTCATCTTGACGACGACGACGTGCAGCCAGGCGAGGCTGACGACCGAGGCGGCGAGGAGAACCACGAACGTGCTCTGCGGGCGATCGGTTCTCACCTCGGCCCAGGCGAAGAGGATCGGCAACACGAAGCCGCCGACGCCTCCGATCGCGCCGACGAGGCCGCCGACGACGCCGATGTCGCGCGGGAAGTAGTCGGCGATGTACTTGTAGACCGACGCCTTGCCGATCCCCATCGTCACGCCGACGAGCACGATGAGCGCCGTGAACGGCCCGATCGCGTGCGGGAACGAGAGCCAGACGAGCGCGAGGCACATGACGATGAACGACGTGTACGTGACGGGTCGTGCGCCGATCCGGTCGGAGAGATAGCCGCCGACGGGTCGCAGCAGGCTTGCGGGGAAGATGAACAGCGCCGTCAGGAACCCGGCCCGGCGGAGCTCCATGCCGTAGACGTCGACGTAGTACTTGGGAAGCCACAGGGACAGCGCCACGTACGCACCGAAGACGACGATGTAGTAGAGGCCGAAGCGCCACACCCGCAGGACCCCGAGGGGGCGGTTGATCTCGCGCAGGGTGCGCCCGCGCGCGGGCCTATGGTCGGGGCCGGGGGCAACCAGCCACGTCGCGATCGCCGTGAGAACCAGCAGGATCGCATAGAGGAACGGCACGAACCTCCATCCGCCGGGGATCACGCCACCCGCGGAGCCACCGACCGCGACGAGCGTGACGAGGGACGGGGCGAGGAGCTTCGTGATCGACGCGCCGACGTTGCCGGCCCCGAAGAGGCCGAGGGCGAACCCCTGTAGCTCACGCGGGTACCACACCGAGACCCAGGCGATCCCCACCGCGAACGATGTCCCGGCCATCCCGAGGAAGAACGCGAGCGCGATCAGCTGGTTGAAGCTCGAGGCGTGGCTGACGAGGTACGTCGGGATCGCGGTGAAGAGCAGCAGGGCCGTGAACACGAGCCGGCCACCGAAGTGATCGGTGAGCATCCCCATGGGAACGCGGAGGATCGAGCCTGTGAGGATCGGGATCGCGACGAGGAAGGCGAACTCGCCTTCGGTCAAGTCCATCTCCTTGCGTACGGGAATACCGACGATCGCGAACATCACCCAGACGGCGAAGAACACTGTGAACCCGACGGTCGCCGCCGCCAGCACGCGCCTGCGATCGCGTGACTCGCCAGGTAGTGCCACGGAGCGCAGCCGCGGCTCGGACGCGTCTGATGTCGGCGGGTGCTCCACTCAGTCGCGATTCTCTGTCCGCCGGAGCGCGTCGTCCTGAGCAATTTCGATCAGGACCGACGATTTGGCCAAAGGTCGCCGGCGTGCGTGGGACGTGGTCACTATTCGTCAGGCCGAGCTGCGCCGTCGCCCTGATCCTGTCTGGTGCGATGCCGGTCAAGCACTCAGCCTCGTTTCTTCGTCAAGGGAGGCCCGCAGTGGCGCCCAGGTCGTCGCCGGAGCTCAGCAGCCGGCAGCAGGAGGTCCTCGAGCTCCTCGCCGAGGGCGTCCCCGCGCGCGAGATCGCGACGCGTCTCGGTCTTGCCGAGGCGACGGTGCGAAACCACATCCGGCTCGTGCTTCGCAAGCTCGGCTGTCACTCGCAGCTCGAAGCGGTCGCGGCCTCGTACCGGCTCGGCCTGATGCGCCCGCCGGCCGACGCCGAGGCCGCCGACGCGTCCGTGGGCTCGACGAGCTCGCACGACGCGCTGCCGTAACCGCCCGACCCGCGGCGGTCGCACCGGCGCGCGGAACCTGGCGTCGCCCCTCGCGCAGGTCGATACTACGGCTCCACCTTTGAACGGTCACATCATCGTCTCGCTCGCCGGGGAATGGTCGGTCACGTCACAGCCTCTCGAGGTCGAGGGCCTCGCCGGCTACCAGGCGCTCGCGGGACGTCCTCCGGACCTCGTTGCATGCGTGCCCGGTGAGCTGCACCTCGACCTAATGCGCGCCGGGAGGATGGCCGATCCGTCCGTCGGCCTCAACGCGCGTACGTCGTGCCGCTGGCCCGAGGGTCGATCGTGGTGGTACCGGACGGAGCTCACCGTGCCACCCGCGGCAACGCGGTGCCTCCGCCAGCGACTCGCGTTCGCGGGGATCGACCTCTTCGGCCAGGTCTTCCTCAATGGTCAGCCGCTCGGCGAGAGCCGCAACGCGTTCGCGCCGGCTGCGTTCGACGTCAGCGGGATCCTGCGCGAGGGAGTCAACGAGCTCGTCGTTCGCGTCACCAGTGGGCTCGAGCTCGTCCCGCCGTCCGACGAGGCGCCGAGGCTCCGCATCGGCGGGCCGCTCTACCGCGGGCGGTTCCTGCGGGAGCGTCGCTACCTGCGCAAGCCCGCCTACTCGTTCGGCTGGGACTGGTGCGATCCCCTGCCGAACATCGGGATCATCGGTGACGCCCGTCTCGAATGCCGGGACGGCGTCTCCGTCGATCGGCTCCGGCTCGACCCCGAGCTCGAGGACGGTCGCGCCTTCCTCAGCGGCGAGATCGTGCTCGACAACCCTCACCCCTGGTCGGAGCAGGCGGTGACGATCCGGCTCTCGGCGGTGTCAGGGCGCGGGCGTACCGATCGGCTCGAGCTCGACGCGGTCGCGCTACCGGGGGCAACCGCGCTCCCGTGCCGGCTCGAGGTCTCCGACCCCGAGCTCTGGTGGCCGAACGGGATGGGCCCGCAGCCGCTGTACACGATCAGGGCCGAGGTCGTGGGCGCGGGTCGCGTCGGCGACTCGGCCTCCCAGGTGATCGGCCTGCGGACGCTCGAGCTCGATCGCTCGCCGTGCGGCGCCGGGGAGCGGTTCCGGTTTGTCGTCAACGGCGAGGAGGTCTTCTGCAAGGGCGGGAACTGGGCGCCCGCCGACCTGATCCCGAGCCGCGTCACGGCGGCGAGGTACCAGCAGCTCGTCTCGCTCGCACGCGAGGCGCACTTCACGATGCTCCGCGTGAACGGCGTCGGCCTCTACGAGCACGATGCCTTCTACGACGCCTGCGACCGCGCGGGGATCCTCGTGTGGCAGGACTTCGCCTTCTCGTGCGACGAGTACCCGGGCGACGAGTCGTTCCTCACACTCGTCCGGGCGGAGGCCGAGGCCGCGATCCGCCGGCTCCGGCATCACCCCTGCCTCGCGCTCTGGTGTGGCAACAACGAGATCTCGATGCTGATGTCCGACATCTGGCGAACCGATCCCGTCGAGGTCAGTGGTCGTGGGAGCGCACGCGCGTTCAACGAGGTCCTGCCCGAGGTGTGTGCGCGCCTCGATCCGGGGCGTCCCTACTGGCCGAGCAGCCCTTCGGGCGGAGCGAGCCCGCAGACGCCGGACATCGGCGACGTCCACGGGTGGGTCGGGCGGACGCCCGGGTACGTCCGCCGTGGCGCTGAGCACGTCGGCCCGCAGTGGAGAAGCGCCGCCGACGACTCGCTCGCCCGGTTCTACAGCGAGACGTTCAGCTTCTTCGCGCCGCCGGCGCTTGGGTCGATTCGCGAGTACCTGGGCGCGGACGAGCTCGCCCGCGACAGCGAGGCGTGGGCCGTCCACACGAATGCGATGGAGGCGGGCGCGGTCGCCGAAGGCGATGTCG
The DNA here is from genome assembly GCA_046330385.1 of Gaiellales bacterium. Taxonomy (GTDB): domain Bacteria; phylum Actinomycetota; class Thermoleophilia; order Gaiellales; family Gaiellaceae; genus Gaiella. The sequence continues at coordinate 110,220 of JAXLSV010000002.1, forward strand.
CGCCGGCGGTTCCCGGTGGCTTCGTCGAGAGCGGGATCCGGTTTCACTATGGCGACCCCGGTGACCTTCCGCTCGAGGCCTTCGTCACGTACGCGCAGCTGGTCCAGGCGCTCCTCCACGGGAGCGCGGTCGAGGCGACGCGCTTTCGCAAGGGCGATCCGAGCGATCCGTGCGACGGCAGCCTCACGTGGTCGTTCAACGAGACCTGGGGCGAGGTCGGCTGGGCGATCGTCGATGCATACGGGCGGCCCCGGGCGAGCTACCACGCGGTCAGGCGCGCCGCAGCCCCGCTCAAGGCGATCGTGCGCCAGCGTGGCGACGCGCTGGTGACGCGGGTCGTCAACGACACGCTCGAGCCCGCCGGGCCCCTCACGATCCGGCACGGGTGGGCCCGCCTCGACGGGGCGGCCGACACCCTACGAACGACGGAGGCGACGGTGCCCGCGAACGGCATGGTCGAGGTCGCGCGGGATCCGGTCGACCGGTGTCAGACACTCCCCGGCGGCGAGCGCGAGTGGCTCTACGCCGTGACGCTCGAGGGCCCGTCGGTGCGAGACCAGTGCGTGTGGTGGCTCCCGGCGTTCAGGGAGCTCTCGGTCGAGCGCGACCCCGCGATCGCCGTCGAGCGTGCCGGTTCGATGCTCCGGGTGAGCTCGCCCGTGTTCTGCCACGGCGTCCACCTCGCCGACGCCGCCGGTGAGCGCCTCGGTGACGAGTTCTTCGACCTGCTGCCGGGCGTTCCCCTGCTCGTCCCGCTCGCGGACGCGGAGGGCTCGCGCGTGCCGCACCTGCGTGCCGTCACCCCGATCGAGCGATGACGACGACGAGCGCCCAGGAGCTCGACCGGCTCGTCGCGCTACCGGAGACCGCTGCCCGTCCCTACGACGTCTACGCGAGCCTTCGCGATGCGCACCCCGTCTTCTTCAGCGAGACGCTCGACTGCTGGCTCGTGACCCGCCACGTCGACGCGCTCGCCGTCCTCGAGAACACCGAGACGTTCTCGAGCGCTCACCGCGTGCGGCGCGATGCTGTCGCACCCGAGGTCTGGGAGGCCTTCGGCGGTTTCGACGGCTTCTTCTGGAGCGACCCTCCAGCGTACGACGAACGGCGCCGGGCCTGGACGTCGGCGTTCAAGCCGCGGCTCAAAGGGCTTGCCGAGGTCGTGGCGCGGGTCACGGCAGAGCTTCTCGACAGCGTTCGGGAGGTCGAGACGTTCGACGTCGTCTCGGCGCTGGCGTTCCCGCTGCCCGCGACCGTCGTGTTCGAGCTGCTCGGCGTGCCGCCGTCGGATCGCGACCTGTTCCGCCGGATCGCGACAACGCTGATCCAGGGCGCCGGCCCGCCGGCGGCGGCCGCGATGGACGAGGCCGCGGCGTGGCTCCGGACCTTCCTCGTGGAGCGCCAGCGAGATCCGCGAGACGACATCCTCAGCGACCTCGTCGCGGGGCTTCCGCCCGTGGAAGAGCTGGACCCCATCGTGCTTCGCTCCGAGATCGTCGACATCGTCCACTTCCTCCTTGCGGGCCACGAGACGACGACGAGCGCGATCACCTCGGGCGCGCTCGTGCTGCTCGAGCGGCCCGAGGCCCGGGAGCGCTTCCTGCGTGACCGCGCCGTCCGGAGCCGGGCCGTCGAGGAGATTCTGCGGTTCGAGAGCCCCCTTCAGTTCGTCGAGCGGCGGGTTGCGGCACCGACGACGCTGGCCGGGTGCGAGCTTGCCGCAGGGTCGACGGTGCGCGTCGTGATCGGGTCTGCAAACCGCGACGAGCGCGTGTTCGAGCGGCCTGGTGAGCTCCAGATCGACCGGGCTCCCAACCCTCACCTCGCCTTCGGCCACGGTTGTCATCTCTGCCTGGGCGCGCCGCTCGCCCGCCTCGAGATCCCGATCGCCCTCGAGGCGCTGCTCGGGGGCACGCCGTCGCTGCAGCTGGCGTGCGGCACCGACGAGCTCACGTGGCGGCCGAACGCCATGTTCCACGCGGTCGAGGCGCTCCCGGTCGTCCGGACCACTCGCTGAGAGCAGGCGACGGCACTGCTTGCGATTTGAACTACTTGAGTAGTAGCGTTGGTGTTTCAGGCCCTCGACCCTCAGGAGAGCGCACGCTTGGAGCTTCGTCTACCGCCGCGTCCGGGTGACCACGAGTACTCGACGATTCAGAGCTGGCTGAAGGACGTCGGCGCTCGCATCGAGGCGGGTGAGCCGGTCGTCGAGGTCGACACCGACAAGGTCACCGAGGAGCTCGAGGCTCCCGTCTCGGGAATCCTGCGCGAGATCCTCGCCGTCGAGGGCGACGAGGTGAAGGCGGGGGCGGTGCTTGCGATCATCGAGGAGGATGCTGGATGACGCTCGCGGCGCCGCCGTCGACGGAGCGGCTCAAGCTTAGCCTGCTCCAGATGCACCGGATCCGGGCCTTCGAGTCGAGGGCGCTCGAGCTCTTCGGCGAGAAGCTGATCCGCGGCTCGGTGCACCCGTACATCGGGCAGGAGGCGATCGCGGTCGGCGTCTGCTCGGCGCTCGAGCCGCACGACTACATCACCTCCACTCACCGCGGCCACGGTCATTCGATCGCGAAGGGCCTCGACCTGAACCTGATGATGGCCGAGATCACCGGGCGCGCGACCGGCTATTGCGGCGGCAAGGGCGGGAGCATGCACATCACCGCCGTCCGCCACGGGATGCTCGGCGCCGACGCGATCGTCGCGGGCTCGGTCGCGATCGCGACCGGCGCCGCGTACGCGCTCCAGCTTCAGGGGAAGGACTCGGTCGTCGTCTCGTTCTTCGGTGACGGCGGCTCGAACCAGGGCATCTTCCACGAGGCGGCGAATCTCGCGGCGGTCCTCAACGCCCCGGTCGTGTTCGTTTGCGAGAACAACCAATGGGCGATCTCGACCCCGATCAAGAGCGCGATCAGGATCGACGACATCGCGCGCCGCGCGGATGGATATGGCTTTCCCGGAGAGGTCGTCGACGGGAACGACTACTTCGCCGTTCGTGAGGCTGCCGAGCGGGCCGTCGCTCGGGCTCGTGCCGGCGACGGGCCGACGCTCATCGAGGCGAAGTCCTACCGGATCATGCCCCACTCGGCCGCGACGCCGGGCGACGACCGCTCGCCGGAGGAGCTCGCCCTCTGGCGGGAGCGAGACCCGATCGCGCGCCTCACCCGGGCGCTCGTCGACGAGGGTCTCGTCGCCACCGACGAGGCGGAGGCGATTGCCGAGCAGGCGCAGGACGAGGTCGCGAAGGCCGTCGAGTTTGCGCTCGCGTCGCCCTACCCCGACCCGGCGACTGCCGTCACCGACGTCTACGCGCCGAGTGACTGGAACGCCGACGGTCGACTCCGATGACCACCGCCGAGCGCGAGCTAACGATGTCGGAGGCGCTCAACGAAGCGCTTCGGGAGGAGATGCGCGCCGACGCCGGCGTATTCGTGATCGGTGAGGACATCGCCCGACACGGCGGGCTCTTCAAGGTGACGAACGGCCTGCTCGACGAGTTCGGCGCGCGCCGGGTGATCGACTCGCCGATCTCGGAGGCAGGGATCTCGGGCGCCGGTGTGGGCGCCGCTCTCGTCGGCGCGCGCCCCGTCGTCGAGCTGCAGATCTCCGACTTCGTGACGCTGACCATCGACCAGGTCGTGAACCACGCCGCGAAGTGGCGCTACATGTCCGGCGGCCAGGTCTCCGTCCCGTTCGTGATCCGCGGGCCGATCTCGAACGGGATCGGGATGGCGGCGCAGCACTCGCAGAGCCTCGAGTCGTGGTTCGTGCACACGCCGGGCCTGATCGTGGCGATGCCGTCGACACCCTACGACGCCAAGGGGCTGCTGAAGAGCGCGATCCGGGAGGACAACCCGGTCGTCTTCCTCGAGAAGCGCCTCCTCTACGCGCGCAAGGGCCCTGTCCCCGAAGCCGAGTACGTCGTGCCGCTCGGGGTGGCGGACGTGAAGCGCAAGGGCGACGACGTCACTGTCGTTGCCGCCGGCGCGACCGTGCCGCTATGTCTCCAGGCCGCCCGCCAGCTCGCCCGCGACGGCGTCGAGGCCGAGGTCGTCGATGTCCGGACGCTCAAGCCCCTCGACGTCGACACGATCGGTGCGTCGATCGAGAAGACCCGCCGGCTCGTCGTCGTCAACGAGGGGCCGCTCACGGGCGGCTACGCGAGCGAGGTTGTGGCGAGGATGGTCGAGCTGCTGGGGATCGGCGTGTTCTCGTCCACCCCGAGGCGCGTGGCCGCCAAGGACACTCCGATCCCGTACGCGGCTGGCCTCGAGCGCGAGGTCCTGCCTGGGCTCGACGACGTTCTCACGGCGATTGCGGAGGTGATGGCATGAGCACCGGGCGAGGAGAGCTCGAGGGAAAGGTGGCCGTCGTCACGGGCGCAGGCTCCGGGCTCGGCCTGGCCGCGGCGACGGCGTTCGCCGAGGCCGGCGCGGCGGTCGTCTGCAACGACATCGACGGTGCGGCTGCGCAGGCCGCCGCCAACGGGATCCTCGCGTCCGGAGGGCAGGCAGCGCCGCATGCAGGCGACGTCAGCCAGGCCGACGACGTGGCCGCGCTCGTCGCGGTCGCGGTCGACCGGTTCGGAGGGCTCGACGTGATGCACGCGAACGCCGCGATCAGCATCTACGCCGACCTCGAGACGTGCGAGCTGGACGACTTCCACCGCATCCTCGACGTCAACCTCAAGGGGCCGCTGCTGTGCGCCCGCGCCGCGATCCCCGCCCTCCGAGCGCGGGGTGGCGGCAGCATCACCTTCGTCTCCTCGGTCCAGGGCTTTCAGGGCCTCCCGGGTTGCGTCGCCTATGCGGCGGCCAAGGCCGGGCTGGTCGCCGCCGCCCGGACGCTCGCGACGGAGGTCGGGCGCATCGGGATCCGCGTGAACGCGATCGCGCCCGGGACGATCGACACACCGATGCTCCAGCGCGACCTTGCGCCGATGAACCCCGAGCAGCGAGCCGACTTCATGGGACGGGTCAACTCGGCCAACACGCTCGGCCGGGTCGGGCGGCCGGAGGAGATCGGTGAAGCGGCCCTCTACCTCGCCTCCGATCGCTCCGGCTACGTGACTGGGACCTGCCTCACGGTCGACGGCGGGTTCCTCGCGGTGAAGGCCTTCTGATGGCTGCCAGCGAGGCGCTGCCGCCGGGCTTCGTCGATCGCCTGTTTCGGCTCGACGGGCGGGTCGCGGTTGTCACAGGGGGTGCGAGCGGGCTGGGTGCGGCGATGGCGCAGGGCCTCGCGCAGGCCGGTGCGGCGATCGCGATCGTGGACATCGACGCCGAGGCCGCATCGGGCGTGGCCGGCGCGATCGAGGCCGGCGGAGGCCGCGCGCTCGCGTTTGCGTGCGACGTCACGCGCGCCGAGGAGGTCGACGAGCTGGTGAGCGCGGTGCAGGCCAAGCTCGGCGCGCCGGGCATCCTCGTGAACAGCGCCGGCACGGCGTTCCGGTCGGGGGCGGAGGAGTTTCCCGAGGAGCGGTTCGACGCGATCGTTGCGCTGAACCTGAAAGGCACGTGGCTTCCCTGCCAGCGCCTCGGGAAGGCGATGCTGGATGCCCAGGGCGGCAGCATCATCAACATCGCCTCGATCGGCGGCTTCGTCGCCTACCCGCACGCATCTGCGTATCTCGCGACCAAGGGCGCTGTCGTCCAGCTCACCCGGGCGCTCGCCCTCGAGTGGATCGGGCGGGTGCGCGTCAACGCGATCGCGCCGACGCTCTTCCGCACGCCGTTGACGGCAAGCGTCGAAAAGCGGTCGACGATCACGAGTGAGTTCATCCAGGCACGGATGCTGCGCGCCGGCCGCCTCGGTGAGCCAACCGAGGTCGTCGGTGCGGCGGTGTTTCTCGCGAGCGACGCCGCGGCGCTGGTCACGGGGCACACGCTTCCCGTCGACGACGGCTACCTGATCGCCTAGTGGCACAACTCATCTAGACGTGAGCTACACCGCGACGGAGAAGATCGTGCTCTCGCACGCCGACGTCGACGACGTGCAGCCGGGCGACGTCGTCATGCTCCGCTGCGACGTCGTCCTCACGAACGACATCTCGGGCCCGATGGCGATCAGCACCCTCGAACGCATGGGGGTCTCGCGAGTGTTCGACCCGGCAAAGGTCGTCGTCGTCCCGGATCACTTCGTGCCCGCGAAAGACACCCGCTCTGCCGAGCTGCAGAAGGGGCTGAAGGCGTGGTCCGACGAGCAGGGGGTCGTCTTCTACGGCCAGGGCCGCTCGGGGATCGAGCATGCGGTGCTCGTCGAGGACGGGTGGGTGCTGCCGGGAACGGTGATCGCCGGTGGCGACTCGCACACCTGCACCCACGGTGCGCTCGGCGCGTTCGGAACGGGGCTCGGGTCGACCGACATCGCCTCGTGCCTCGCGTACGGCCTGTTCTGGCAGGTCGTGCCGGGCACGATCCGGGTCGAGCTCGCCGGCTCGCTGAGGCAGTTCGTGAGCGGCAAGGACGTGATCCTGGCGGTGATCGCCGAGCTCGGTGTCGCTGGCGGCACCTCGAGCGTGCTCGAGTTCGTAGGCCCCGGAGCCGCACGGCTGTCGATCGACGAGCGGCTGGCGGTCGCGAACATGGCGGTCGAGGCGGGGGCCGAGAACGGCCTCTTCCCCGCCGACGGGACGACCGCCTCCTATCTCGAAGGTCGCGCACGCGGGCCCTGGGCAGCGGTCGCCTCTGATGCCGACGCGACCTTCGTGCGCTCGCTCGCGATCGACCTCGACGCGCTCGGGCCGCTCGTCGCCCGGCCGTGGTCGCCCGGCAATGTCGCTGCCCTCGCGGACTGCGTCGGGACGCCCGTCGACCAGGTCTACATCGGCAACTGCTCGAACGGGACGATCACCGATCTCCGGCAGGCCGCCTCGCTGCTCGAGGGTCGTTCCGTGCATCCGCGCTCGCGCGCGATCATCGTGCCCGCGACGAGGAAGATCTACGCCCAGGCGCTCGCCGAGGGGTTGATCGACGTCTTCATCGACGCCGGCGCGATCGTGTCCACGCCGACCTGCGGCGCCTGCTTCGGCGGCTCGAACGGGATCCTCGCCGAGGGTGAGACGGCGGTCGCGACCACCAACCGGAACTTCCGGGGGCGCATGGGCGCGGGCTCGTCGGGCATCTACCTCGCGAACGCGTATGTCGCGGCCGCGGCCGCGATCGCCGGCGAGCTCGTCGCGCCGGAGGATGTCGGCGCCGCGGGGAGCCCGGAATGAAGCTCTCCTCCGAGGTCGTCCGGATCCACGGTGACGACATCGACACCGACGTCCTCTATCCCGGCCCGTACCTCAACATCGAGGAGCCGGAGCTGATGAAGGCGCATCTGTTCGAGGGTCTCGATCCCTCCCTGCGCGACCGGCTGACCGGCGACACCGCCCTCGTCGTCGACGCGAACTTCGGCTCCGGCTCGTCCCGCGAGCACGTTCCGCGGGCGATGAAGGCGTCGGGGGTGACGTGCGTCGTCGGGCGCAGCTTCGCGCGGATCTTCTACCGTAACTGCATCAACCTCGGGCTGCTCGCGCTCGTTGCGCCCGAGGTCGTGGACGCGGCGACCGACGGCGCGACGCTCGAGATCGACCTCGATGCTGCTGTTGCCAGATTAGGCGAGAGGCTGTTTGCGCTTGGTGGGATCCACCCGTTCATCCTCGAGGCCGTCGCCGCGGGCGGTTTCGTCGAGTGGGCGCGTGCGCACCCGCCCGCGGGGTAGGCCGCCGGGCGACGGCTCGGCCGCGGCAAGCGGTCGCGAGGATCCGCCGTAGTAGCATCGGCGGCGCAGTGGAAGGCCTCATCGAGCAGCTCCGCCGCGTCGGGATGACGCTCTACGAAGCGCGCCTCTTCGTCACGCTGCTGCAACACGGTGCCCAGAATGGCAATGAGCTGTCGCGCCGCTCGGGCGTCCCCTCGTCCAAGGTCTACTCGACGCTCGAGAAGATGATGGTGGAAGGGTGGGTCCAGGCGATCAAGGGTCGCAGCGGCACGAGCTTCGTCGCGCTCGACCCGGGCGAGCTCGTCGATCGGCTGCGGCGGCGCTACAACGAGCCGCTCGACTACCTCGCCGAGCAGCTGCCGGCGCTCGCAGCGCCCATCCCCGAGGACGCGTTCCTCAACATCACGGGCGCCTCGGGTGTTCTCGCTGCAGCGCGCCAGCTGGTCGCGCTCTCGTCGGCGACGCTGAACCTCTCGGTGTGGGAGCCCGAGCTCGAGGAGCTCTGGCAGCCGATCGAGGACGCGGCCGCCCGGGGGGTGCGGATCTTCGGGATGCTCTACTCGGCCGGGGTCGAGACACCGCCGGGCACGTGGCATCGGCACAGCTACGAGGAGATCGTCGGTGACCGGCTGAAGGGACGTATGCTGAGTCTCGTTGCCGACGGGAGCGAGACCCTCGTCGCGCTGATGCCGCACCGCGGGCAGGCGCACGGGGTCCGCACGCGCAATGCCGTCCTCACGCTGATCGTCGCCGAGTACCTCCACCACGACCTCGTGCTCCAGCGCGCGCAGGTCAACATCGGGTTCGACGAGTGGGACAAGTGGTGGCTTGCCGATCCGGAGCTGCGCGGGACGATCCTCGGCGAGGCCCTCGACCAGGGCGCCGCCGCCGACGGAGAGCGGACGTCGCGCTAGGAACTACTCAGCTGGTAGTAGTAGGATCGTGGGTCTCGTGAACGAGCTCGGGCGATGACCACGCTGACACAGCCAGTCGAGCCACGACCGGCATTGATCGGCGGGCGCACCGTCGATGCGGGTGACGTCTGCCCGGTTGTCTTCCCGTACACGGGCGAGGCGTTCGCCTCGGTGAGGCTCGTCGGCGAGGACGCGATCGAGGAGGCGCTCAGCCTCGCGACGGAGTGCCGTGGCGCCGTCGCCGCGGTGCCGCCCGCCGAGCGCGCCGCCGTCCTGCTCCGCGCGGCGGAGATCGTCGAGGGACGGCTCGAGGAGCTCGCTCGCCAGATCACGCTCGAGACGGGCAATGCGATCTGGGAGACGAGGCTCGAGGTCAGGCGGACGACCGAGATCCTGCGGGCTGCCGCCGAGGAGACGCGCCGGCTGGTCGGCGAGATCGTTCCGATCGACGGCTGGCCCAACGGCGTCGGGCGCCGGGCGATGACGCAGCGTGTCCCGGTGGGACCCGTGCTGGCGATCACGCCGTACAACGCGCCGCTGCTGCTCGTTGCGCACAAGCTCGCCTCCGCCTTCGGTGCCGGCAACCCCTGCATCGTCCGTCCGGCGACGAAGACCCCGCTCTCCGCGCTCTCGCTCGGGGAGATCTTCACCGAGGCGGGCGCGACCCGTGGCTCCGTCACCGTCGTGCCCTGTCCGAGCCGGCTCGGTGAGGCGATGGCGCGGGACGAGCGGATCAAGATGGTCTCGTTCACCGGCTCGGAGGAGGTCGGCTGGCACCTGCGCCGGGTCGCGGCGACCCACCGCGTCACGCTCGAGCTCGGCGGCAACGGGGCCGTGATCATCCACTCCGACGCCAACCTCGCCTACGCAGCCAAGCGTTGCGCGTTCGGTGGCTTCCTCCGCGCGGGGCAGGCATGCATCTCGGTTCAGCGCATCTTCGTCGCGGCCGACGTCGCCGACGCGTTCGAGGCGCGCTTCCTCGACGAGATCGGGAAGATGACGCTCGGCAACCCGCTCGACGACGACACCGTGATCGGCGTGCTGGTCGACGATGCCGCGGCCGATAACGCGTTGACCCTGATCGAGGACGCCCGCAACGGCGGCGCGACGATGCTGTGCGGAGGCGGGCGCGACGGGCGGATCGTGGAGCCCACCGTGCTTCGCGGGATCCCGCGAGGGACGCTCGTCGCCGACGTCGAGGCGTTCGCACCGGTCGTCTCGATCGAGCCGTACACCGACTTCGACGCGGCGCTCGACGCTGCGAACGCAACCCGCTACGGGCTCCAGGCCGGCCTTTTCACGAACGACATGAGGCTCGTCTTCCGCGCGTTCGACCGGCTCGAGGTCGGCGGGCTGATCGTCAACGACGCGAACACCTTCCGGGTCGACCACATGCCCTACGGCGGCACGAAGCAGTCGGGCATCGGGCGCGAGGGTGTTCACTACGCGATGCGCGAGATGACCGAGGAGCGTCTGCTCGTCCTCGACCCGACGACCCGCCCCGAGGAGGGCTGACGTTGGCGTCGGTGCGGTTCGACGAGGTGTCGAAGTTCTACCCGGATGGCACGCATGCAGTCGACCGCCTCGACCTGCACGTCGAGGACGGCGAGCTCGCGGTGCTGGTCGGGCCCTCCGGGTGCGGGAAGACGACCGCGCTGAGGATGGTGGCAGGGCTCGAGCCGATTAGCGAAGGGCGGATCCTGATCGGCTCGGAGGTCGTCAACGACCTCGAGCCGCGGCGCCGGGATGTCGCGATGGTCTTCCAGAACTACGCGCTCTACCCGACGATGACGGTCGCCCAGAACATGGCTTTCGGGTTGAAGATGCGGAAGGTCCCGCGGCAGCAACGGGATGCGAAGGTCGCCGAGATCGCGGAGATCCTCGGGCTGTCCGACTATCTCCACCGGCGGCCGGGCGTGCTGTCGGGCGGTCAGCGCCAGCGGGTCGCGATGGGGCGAGCGATCGTCCGTGACCCACGGCTCTTCCTGATGGACGAGCCGCTCTCGAACCTCGACGCCAAGCTGCGCGTGCAGATGCGCGCCGAGATCGCGCGCATCCAGCGAGAGGTCGGCACGACGACGATCTATGTCACGCACGACCAGGTCGAGGCGATGACGATGGCAACGCGGGTCGCAGTGATGCGCAAGGGCGTCCTCCAGCAGTTCGGCCAGCCGCGGGCGGTCTACGACCAGCCGGTCAACCTCTTCGTCGCGAGCTTCATCGGCGCCCCGCCGATGAACCTCTTCGAGGCCGTGGTGACGATCGAGGACGGGGCTCTCGGCCTCGTGATCGGCGAGCAGCGGCTCGACCTCACACACGCGCCGGCGCGAGCGGTCGACGCCCTTCGCCCGTACGTCGGTCAGCAGGTGGCGATCGGCATCCGCCCGGAGAGCCTGCACGAGCGGAGCGATCACCCCGCGACGCTCCGGGCGCGCGTCGCACAGACGGAGCAGCTGGGGTCGGAGGTGCTCGTGCACTGCGAGCTCGACGCCGACCCCGTGACGACCGCGGAGGTGCGCGAGGTGGCGGCCGACGTCGACGCCGCGGCCGCGCGCAACCTGACGAAAGCGGTCTCCGCCGGGAAGGCCGCGCTGCTCGCACGGCTCGGGCCGCGCGCCGAGCCGCGAATCGGAACCGAGCTCGAGCTCGCCGTCGACGAGGATGCGATCCACTTCTTCGACCTCGCCACGGAGAGCGCGATCACGTCGACGCTCCCCGACCGGTCGATTCCCACCCGCGGCTGACCGCGTCTGCACGACCCGTCGCGCCGGGGTGGTTGACCGCCTACCCCTGAAGTAGTAGGTTTGCGCCGTCTGGCTACCCGCCGACGACCGTGGGTCGACGACGGCCCCGGCAGAAGGAAGGAGTAGAGCTGGGATGACACGTTCGCGTTCTCTGCACGCCTGGCGGACTCGCTCGACGCTCAGGGTCGGGCTCGCCGTCTGCGTCGCTCTCGCGGCTGCTGCGGTGGCGGCCGTCGCCAACCGGGCCGATGCGGCGCCGGCGGCCTCGGGGGATCTCACCCTCTGGAACTGGCAGCCGGTCGGCAGCGACTATTCGAACTTCTTCTCCGAAGCGGGCAACCGCTACAAGCAGCAGGGTGGCGGCAACCTGTCGATCAACACGGTCGACTTCACGAGCTACTTCACGAAGTTCAAGACCGCCGCCGCCGGTGGTGACGTGCCCGACCTGATCGAGATGTCGTGGACCGGCGACTACCGGGACGTCGTCGACTCGGGCGGCCTCCTCGCCCTCGACAAGTACCTGCCGCAGCTGCCGAAGTTCTACGGCCCGGTACTGAACAGCCTCAAGTACAAGGGGCACGTGTACGCGGTCCCGATGGACGTCAACACCCTGACGATCGGGTACAACAAGGCGATCTTCAAGAAGCTCGGCCTGAAGGTGCCGAAGACGTTCGACCAGCTCCTGGCGCTTGCCAAGCCGATCCGCAAGGGTGGCTATCAGCCGCTCGCGACGATGGAGAAGGATAAGTGGCCCGGTGGCGATCTCTGGTTCGCGCAGGTCGCGTACACCGATCCGTCGGCGACGGCGATCCGGCAGGCGGAGGACGGCAAGATCAAGTGGACCGACCGCCGGTTCGTCCGGGCGGCCGAGAACGTCAAGAAGCTGCAGACCTCGGGACTCCTTGCCGACGGTGTCACCTCGCTCGACTTCACGAGTGCCACTGCCGTGTTCGCACGTGGCCAGTCGGCGATGGTCTACCCGGTCGGCAACTTCCTGACGAGCATCCTCGACCAGGGAATCGGTGGCAGGTTCGAGTACGGCCTGTTCCCGTTCCCGCCGCCGAAGGCCGGGCAGAAGTCGTTCGCAACCGGTGGGCCGGCGATCATCTGGTCGATCCCGGCAAAGGCGAAGAACGCGGCTGGAGCCGTCGAGCTCCTGAAGCTGATGATGGACAAGACCGGCACGGATCAGCTGGTGAAGAAGGACTTCATCCCGGCGTACCCGGCCGACACCTCCGCGAACTCGTCGGCGCTCTACAAGCGGATGGTCTCGTTCCAGCCGACCGCGCAGACCAGGGCGATCTTCATCCCGAACGTCTACAACACGCTCCTCAACGGGGTGCAGGCCCTGATCAACGGCAAGACGACACCCGTGCGCATGTCGCAGGGGATGCAGAGGGCGTACAACGCCAGCAAGTGAGCTCGCTCCTCGCATCCCGCGCAGAGGGTGCGGAGTGAACCGGCGTCGGACGGCCGGGGCGGTGTTCATCGCCCCGGCCGTCGCGTTCTTCTCGCTCTTCCTCCTCTTTCCGGTGCTCGCCGTGGTCGGGCTCGCGTTCGCCCACTGGACCGGCTTCAACCTCCACCAGATCGTGTGGGCCGGGACGGACAACTTCCGGCTTCTCTGGTCGGACGAGATCTTCCACCAGTCGCTCGTCCACACGATCGTCTTCGTCGCATTCACCACGGTCGCCCTGAACGTGGTCGGGTTCGCGGTGGCGATGCTGATCAACTCGCGGGTGCGGGGCAGCGGGTACCTGCGGCTCGCCGTGTTCCTCCCACTCGCCCTCTCACCCGTGCTCACCGCGATCCTCTGGCAGCAGATCCTCGGGCCCTACGGGTTCGTCAACCAGTTCGTCGTGACGACGATGCACTGGCGAACCCAGCCGATCGGGTTCCTCGGCGACCCCGACCTCGCGTTGTGGACGGTGATCCTCGCCGCGATCTGGCAGTACGCCGGGTACAACACGCTCCTCTACTACGCGGGTCTGCAGGGCCTCCCACACGAGCGCATGGAGGCGGCGTCGATCGACGGCGCGGGCGCCTGGTCGCGCATCCGCTACGTCGTCATCCCCTATCTCCGGCCCGTGATCGCGATCGCGATCGTGCTCAACCTGATCGGCGGCTGGAAGGTGTTCGACCTCGTGTACGTGCTGACCGGTGGTGGGCCGAGTCACGGCACCGAGATGCTCTCGACGTACCTCTACCTCCAGGCGTTCACCTTCAACGACATGGGCTACGCCTCGACGATCGCGCTCGTGATCGTCGCGCTCGCGCTGCTCTCGGTCCTCGTGCGGGGGCGCATCGCCGGGGAGGAGGCGACGTAGGTGGCCGTGTCGGCGGCGAGACAGCGCAAGGTGGAGCGCAGGGAGGCGCTGCGCCGGATCCCGCGCGGGGTCCGGGCGGTGCTCTCGGCGGTCACGATCCTGCTTGCGACGATCGCGATGTTCCCGATCCTGTGGACGATCTCGCTGTCGGTTCGCACAAACCAGGACGTCTTCTCGAACAAGATCCTGCCGCACACTTTCAGGCCGTCGAACTTCGTCGACGCGTGGCGCCAGTACGGGCTCGAGATCCTCTTCCGGCACAGCGCGATCATCACGCTCGGGACCGTGGTCGTCTCGCTGCTGTTCTCCGTCGCGGCGGCGTACGGCTTCTCCCGGTACCGATCGCGGCTCTCGGAAGGGCTCTTCATGCTGATCCTGACCGGGCTGATGATCCCTCCCGCGGCGATCATCATCCCGTTCTTCCTGACGATGAGGCAGCTTCATCTGTACAATAGCCTCATCGCGGTGATCATCGGCGAGAGCGCGTTCGCGCTCCCGTTCGGCGTTCTGATCCTCAGGGGGTACATCGACAACATCCCGGTCGACCTCACCGACGCGGCCCGCGTCGACGGCGCCACCGACTGGCGGGCGTTCTGGTACGTCGCCCTGCCGCTGATGCGGCCGGCGCTCGCGACGGTCGCCCTCTTCACGACGATCACGACGTGGAACGGGTTCCTGATCCCTCTGGTGCTCCTCAGCAACGGGGCCGAATCGACGATCACCGTCGGGCTCGCGCCGCTGAACAGCCAGTACGGCGCACTGCACCTCGAGCTGATGACGGCGACCGCGGTGCTTGCGATCATCCCGGTGCTCGCCGTCTTCCTCGCCGCGCGGCGCTACTTCGTGCAGGGGCTCTCGGCGGGTGCGATCAAGCAGTAACGTGGCCTCTACTACTCGAGTAGTTGACAAGCGCGAGGACGCTGGAGTAGCGTCGCGTTCCCGTCCCCTCTGACGATGGAGCTGGAGATCGGTTGCTGACATCGACGCGCCTCAGCGGAGCCTGGGAGCTCCAGCGGGCGCCGCTGCCGAGCGGGCCGCGAGGGCCGGGCGACCCCGAGCCCGCCGGCGAGCGCGACGGCCTTCCGGCCACGGTCGACGTTCCCGGGAACCTCCAGATCCAGCTCGGGTTCGAGGATCTCTGGCTCGACGTGCCCGAGCTCACGAACCTCAACCACTACGAGTGGCTCTACACCCGGGCGTTCGCCTCGCCGGCGGCGGGCGGCCGCAGCTTCCTCGTCTTCGCCGGGATCGACTACTTCTGCGATGTCTGGGTGAACGGGCGCTGGGTCGGTCACCACGAGGGCGCGTTCTCGGAGTGGGAGCTCGACGTCACCGACGCGCTCAACGGCCCGGGTGAGGAGAACCGCCTCACTCTCGCCGTCTCGTGCCCGTGGCGGGTCGACGATCGCCACTTCTTCCTGAATCCGTCGACTGTGTTCAGCGTGATCATGAAGAACAGCGAGTACATGAAGGGCAACCTGCTCCACTACTGGGACGGGCTCCCGCTCTCGGGAAACGCGGTGTTCCCGTTCGGCCCGTGGCGCGACGTCGACTTCGAGACCCGCGAGGACCTCGTGCTCGAGCGCGTCGCGGTCTCGACCGGCGAGCTCCAGGGCGAGCGGGCGACGGTGGCCGTGCACCTCGAATGGTGGAACGACGGGCCCGCTCGAACCGTCGAGGTTCCGATCGTCGTCAGCGGCGAGACGTTTGCCACCGACGAGGCGCGCTACACCCTCACGTGCGAGGTCGGGCCGGGCCGCTCGGAGACGCATGACACGGTGACGATCGACAGCCCGCGCCTGTGGTGGACCTGGGACCTCGGCGAGCAGAACCTGTATCGCGCGACCGCCTCGGTCGGCGGGCAAGAGACCGCGACCGTCTTCGGGATCCGGGAGCTCAGGCGCGATCCCGAGACGCTCGCCTACTTCCTGAACGGCCAGCGGCTGTTCCTCCGCGGTGTCTGGTACCCATTCGCGAACATCTTCAGCGCTGCCCCGACGGCGGCGGAGCACCGCCGCGACGTCGAGATGCTGCGCGACGGCAACTCCAACCACCTCGTCTCGTTCACGTTCGTCGAGAAGCCCGCCTTCTACGAGGCATGCGACCGGCTCGGGATGCTCGTGTTCCAGGAGCTCCCGTACCACCAGCTCGGCCCGATGAAGGTCGTCGACCCGAGCTATCCGCGGTTTCGCGAGTACTGGGACTGGTCACTCGGCGAGGTCGAGAACATCGTCCGGCGGCTGCGCGGGCACGCGAGCGTCGTCGTCTGGTCGGCGTTCGCCGAGACGAGGAAGAACGAGCGCTGGGTCTGGGGGGACTACACCGACTACAGCGCCGCGATCGGGGAGATCGTCGCGCGCGTGGATCCCGACACCATCTACCACCCGAGCTTCTGCGACTTCAAGGAAGAGCACATCTGGAATGGAGGGTTCCCCTTCGGGGAGTTCTGGGATCACTACGACCGCAACCACAACTTCATCTCGGAGTTCGGCGCGATCGCTCCACCCGTGGTCGAGACGGTCATGGAGTTCATGCCGAAGGGTGCGGCCTGGGGTAGGGAGGAGTCGCGCGCCGGCAGGGTCGCGCTCCCGATCGATGTCGAGGAGTACTCCTACCGCTGGGCGTTCGACTACGCCGGGCTCACGACCTCGGTCGCGCGGATGTACCGGTGGGCCGATCGGAGCCCACCGAGCCTCGAGCGGTTCATCGACGCGATCCAGTGGTACCAGGCGTTCGGGCTGCGCTACTGCGCGGAGATCTACCGGCGCAAGCGCTTCGCCGACATCGCCGGCTGTCGAACGTGGTCCTATCGCGAGAACATCCCGGGGATCAAGTTCACGGTCGTCGATCACCACCAGCGGCCGAAGCTCGGCTACTTCGGCCTCAAGGCAGGCTACGAGCCGGTGCTCCTCACGTTCGACGAGCCGGCCCCGCTGAAGGCGCTCGTGGCGGGGACGGAGCTCTCCCGCGATCTCTGGGTCGTCAACGACCGCCCGACCGCCCTCGAGCTCGCGGTGCGACTCGAGCTATTCGACGTGGGTGGTCGCTCGCGCTGGGCGACGGAGCTCGAGACGCACGCGCCTGCCGACGACGCGGTCAAGCATCCGGTTGCGGTGCCCATGCCCGACGACGCCGGCGCGTACCTGCTTCGCGTGGTCGCGACCGACCGGGGCTCGGGCGCAGCGGTCGCGAGCTCCGAGCGATGGGTGCAGGTGAGGGAGCCGATCGTCGCGCAGCCGCTGCGTCTCCTGCTGATCGGCCAGGGTCGCTACAACGCCCCCATTCTCGAGGCGCTCGACGGCACGCCTGGTGTCGACGTCGTGGTCGTCGACGAGGAGACCCGGCACCCGCAGGACTCGTCGTGGAGCGAGGACATCGCCGACCGGTTCGACGTCGTCTGGTATGCGGGCTGGGACTATGGCGCGCACCTGTTCCGCGACCGCGAGTGGGAGAACGTCGCGACCGCGGTTGGGGCGGGCGTCGGCTTCGTCCACACCGGCGGGCAGGGGAGCTTCCACGGCGGCGACGGGCGTGGCGCGCTGATCGACTCGACCGCGCTCGAGCCGGTGCTGCCCGTGACGCTCCGGCCGCACGACGGGATCTGGGACCAGGTGCCGGCGATCGACCCGAAGTCGGTCGGGGCCGACGTCGGGCTCTCGCTCGAGGGCTTCCCGTTCAGGGGCTTCAGCCGGACGACCCTGCGCGAGGGGGCACGCGAGCTCGCGACGATCGGTGGGTTTCCGCTTCTCGTGACCGGTACCCACGGCGGCGGTGCGACCGTCGCGTTCACGGCCTCCCTCACCAAGCCGCTCCGGATGTTCCGGATCGGCGAGGGGCTCGACTGGGAGGACCCGCTCGACATCGAGCCGCACTGGGCGCGGCGGGACATCCGTGCCTATGGCCCGTACTGGCGCGGGACGCGGCAGCTCGTGCTCGCCCTGCTCTCGCTGACGAGTCGGCGACCGCTTCGCGGCACGCCGGCGACGCTGGCCGACGAGCTCGAGCAACCGCTCTTCGAGCAGCTCGCCGAGCTCGAGCCGACCACGCTCTCCGCGGCGATCGTCGCCTGCGACTGGGACGAGGAGCGGGCCGAGACGCGCGGGGTGATCGCCGTCCACAACGTCGGCGAGCGGGTCGCCCGGCTCGTGCGTGGCTCGCTCGAGTGCGAGACGAGCGACTGGCGATTCCGCGACGGGTTCGTCGACCTTCTCCCCGGCGAGCGGGCAAACCTGCGCTTCGAGGCCGGGGTGCGGCCCGACGGCGTCGGTGCGGTTGCCGTCTCGGCGCAGAACAGCGAGCGGCTCACCGTGCGCCCTGAGAGCGACAGGACGGGTCGCGCGTGATCGGGGCGCTCGCGGAGGCAACGGTCCTCGTCGATGGGCTCGACCACCCGGAGGGTGTCACCGTCGGTCCCGACGGCGCCGTGTGGGCCGGGGGCGAGGCCGGGCAGGTGTACCGGATCGAAGGTGACCCGGCGGTCGCGACCGAGATCGGGACGTCCAACGGGATGACGCTCGGGCTTGCGGCCGACGCCGACGGGAACGTGTTCACGACCGACCCCAAGCGCAGGTGCGTCCAGGTGTTCCGTCCGGACGGAAGCTGTCGGGTCTACGGCGTCGGCGAGCCGCCGATCCGCGCCCCGAACCACCTCTGCTTCGACTCCGCCGGCAACCTCTACGTATCGGACAGCGGACGGTGGAAGGAGCACGACGGCTGCCTCTACCGCTTCCTGCCGGGTGGGCGTGGCGAGGTGTGGTGCGACGAGCTTCGCACGCTTCCCAACGGCGTCTGTATCGGGCCCGGCGAGGAGCACCTCTACGTCGCGATGTCGCTCGCTCCCGGACGGATCGCGAGGGTCGAGATCAGGGCCGACGGCAGCGCGGGTCGGGCGGAGGACTTCGTGATCCTCGAGGGGACGCTGCCGGACGGGCTCGCGTTCGACCGCGACGGCAACCTCTACGTTGTGACGTATCGACCCGAGACGGTCTGGGTGATCCCCGCCGGCACCCGTCGGGCCGAGCCGTACGCTCACGATCCGGAGGGCAACATCCTCGCCTCGCCGACGAACCTCGCGTTCGAGCACGGCGACGGCGGTCGGCTGCTCGTCGCCAACATCGGCCGCTGGCACGTCACCGCGCTGCCGACGCCGGCGCCCGGGCTCCGGCTTCCGTATCCCGCCAACGTCCTCGACCCGTGACCCGGTTCGCCGGGCGTGTCGCAGTCGTCACCGGCGGTGCCCTCGGGATCGGCGCGGCGGTTGTCCGCGGGCTCGTGGCCGGGGGTGCGCGCGTCGGCGTGCTCGACCGCGACGAGGCGGCGCTCGCGGCCCTCGCGACGGAGCTCGGCGACGCCGTCGTCACGGTCGCCGGCGACGCGGGCGACCCGGCCGCGGTGACCACCTTCGTCGAGCAGGTCGGCGACGTGCTCGGGCCGGTCGAGCTCGTCGATGCCAATGCCGGGATCGGTGTCGACAAGGTGTCGACCGAGCTCGAGCTGCGCGAGTGGCAGGCCGTTCTCGACGTCAACCTCACCGGCCCGTTCGTGCTCGCGGTCGAGTGCATCAAGCAGATGCGCGTGAGCGGCCGGGGCGGGGCGGTCGTGTTGATGTCGTCGCCGGTCGCGCTGGCGACCGCTCCCGGAACCGCCGCGTACACGGCGTCGAAGGCTGCGCTCCTCGGCCTGACGCGCACGCTTGCGCTCGAGTCCGTCGATGCGGGCATCCGCGTGAACGCGCTGCTGCCGGGGCCGACGGACACGCCGATGGTGGAGCGCTTCGTCGCGGCGAGCGCCGACCCGGCTGCCGTCAGGCGCCAGTTCGAGCTGACCGCGCCGATCGGCCGGCTCGCGCGCCCCGAGGAGATCGCCGAGGTCGTGCTGTTCCTGCTCTCCGACGCCGCCTCGTTCGTCACCGGTGCGACTGTCGTCGCCGACGGCGGTCTTCTCGCGCAGCTCGCAACCTCCGTCGCCTACGCTTCCTCGCCCGCATGACCGGCGCGCCGCTTCGAGTTGGGGTGGTCGGCTGCGGGTTCCAGGGACGGCTCCATCTCGAGACGCTCGCCCGCGAGCCCGGGATCGTCGTCGCCGGGGTCTGCGACCTCGACGAGTCGCGCGCGCTCGCCGCTGCGTCCGAGTTCGGCGCCGAGGGGCAGTTCGTGGACTATCGCGCGATGCTCGCGTCGGGCCCGTTCGACGTTGTCACGATCTGCACGATGCCGAGCTCGCACCTCGAGATCGCGAGGGCGGCCTTTGGCGCGGGGGCGCATGTCCTCTGCGAGAAGCCGATGGCGATGTCCGCCGCCGAGGCGGCCGAGATGGAGCGGGCGGCGCGCGCAGCCGGGCGGGAGCTCCGCATCGGGTTCAACATGCGGTTCATGGACGCGGCAATCGCCGCACGGCGGGCGATCGAGGCGGGCGAGATCGGCGAGCTCGTGTGCGCGAGAGGGCACATGCTCGCCGACGACGTTCCCTGGTGGGGACGTCACTACGATCGTGCGCTCTCGGGCGGTGGCGCCCTCGCCGCGACGGCGGTGCACATGCTCGACCTCGTCAGGTTCCTCGCCGGCAACCCCGCGCCGGTGACCGCGACCGCGTCGGCCGCGACGCTGTTTCCGCTCAAGCGCTCTCACGGCGCCCCTTCCGACGAGGCGCGAGCCGCGTACTCTGTCGACGACCTGATCTTCGGTCACGTGCGGTTCGAGGGTGGGTTCTGGATGTCGATCGAAGGCGCGTGGGTGTGGGATCTCGGGGGCGGCTGGAACTACGGCTTCGACCTCGTGGGGACGAAGGCGCAGATCCGCTTCGACCCGTTCGAGATCCGCGGCGAGGTGGACGGGACCGTGCGGCGGCTCGACGACGGCGCCGTGCTCGCGACCGACTTCCCGGGCTCGGTCGCGCGCGAGCTGCTGGCGTTCCTGCAGGTGGTCCGTGACCCCTCGCACCGATCGTCGATCGCCACCGCCCGTGAAGGCGTCGAGATCCAGGCGCTCGTCGACGCGCTGTATGCGTCCGCGAGCGTGGGGAGGGAGCTCGTCGTCGACGTACCCGCCGCGCCGGCGGGATCACCCGAGGCTGCGTAGGAAGGAGACGACATGTCCGCAGCGGGAACCCCGCTCGTCACGCTCGATCAGCTCGAGGTCATCGCCCAGGGTCTCGACCATCCAGAGGGCATTTGCGTCGCGCCCGACGGGACGATCTACGTCGGTGGGGAGACCGGGCAGCTCTACCGACTCACGGCCGACGACGGCTTCGAGGAGATCCTCACCACCGGGGGCTTCATGCTCGGGCTCGCCGCGGATGCGAGCGGGATCCTCTACGGCTGTGACATCGGGCGTCGCACCGTCTGGCGCATCGACCCGCGCGCCGCAACCTTCGGGGTCTTCTGCGACGCCGTCGAGGGCCAGCCGCTCCAGAGCCCGAACTGGGGGTGCTTCGACTCGGCGGGGACGTTCTACCTCTCCGACTCGGGCGGCTGGAAGCAGGGGAACGGGCACATCGTCGTGATCCGCCGCGGCGAGGCGGCGCGCATCTGGAGCAGGGAGTGCGCCAACTTCCCGAACGGCATCGCGGTCTCGCCCGACGAGCGGTACCTCTACGTGCTCGAGAGCACACCCGGCGCCCTCGTGCGGCTTGCGATCGAAGCCGACGGATCGCCGGGGTTGCGCGAGGTCGTGGTGGAGATGCCGGGCACCGTTCCCGACGGGCTCGCGTTCTGCGAAGACGGGTCGATCGTGATCGCGTGCTACCGGCCCGACGTGATCTACCGCTGGCGGGCCGACCTCGGCCTGCAGGTGCTCGCCGAGGATCCGGAGGGAACGGCGATCGCCGCGCCGACCAACGTCGTCTTCTGCGGGCCCGACAACGGCACGATCCTGACGCCGAACATCGGTCGCTGGCACGTGACGCGACTGTCGCACCCGGAGCTTCGCGGCGTGCCGCTGTTCTATCCCGACCTCTGACGCCGCGCCGCCCCGGGCGGCGTCCAAGACGACGCCACTAGATGTCGATGTCCGCGTAGATCGCAGCGTGGTCGGAGGCCGCGTGCACGGCCCTCGTGATCGTCGGGTAGATCTCCCACTTCTTTGGCGGGTTCTTGTTCTCGCCCCAGACCCCCTTGCGGAAGGTCGCGCCACCGGTCACCTTCGCGTAGAGAGCAGGCGAGAGCAGGAGGTAGTCGAACTTCTCCTTCGCGTTGCCCCGGCCGAACGTCCCCGGGAGCCCGTCCTGAGTGAAGCTCGGGTGGGTCGAGACGTCCTTCAGGTCGGTGTCCGCGAGGAGCGGGTCGAGCGGGGGTGAGCCGGGGTAGTCGTTGAGGTCGCCGAGCACGACGATGTACTTCTCGCCGGCCGCCCGCAGCTCGTTGTAGATCTCGGCGACCCGCAAGGCCTGCAGCTCGCGCAGCGCGTTCGAGACCGACGGCTTGCCGTACCCCTTCGACTTGAGGTGGTTGACGAGCACGACGAGCCGGTTGCCCTTGGCGGTTCTGATCGTGTAGACGGGGCAGTCCCGGCTGAAGATCCGCTTGCCGGCGTGCATGTCGTCGACGTGCGACTGGATCGCGACGATGTCGAAGCCCGGCTTCGTGAGGATCCCGACGTCGATCCCGCGGTCGTCGTTGCCGTCGATCACCATCACCTGCGCGTACGGGCTTCCTTTCACCTTGGTGAGAAGGATCTCCGAGAACAGCTTCAGCGCCGTGCGATTGTCGGCCTCGACCACGCCGAGAACGTCTGCATCGACGTCACGCATGACCATCGCCGTGTGCTGGGTCGCGCGCTCGTTCGTCGGCTCCTTCGCGAGCTCCACCCAGCCGATCCAGTCGTCGCGCCCGCCGGCGACGATCTCGAGCGTCGTCGTGTTGCCGACCTTGCTGCGCTTCAGCAGGCGCCCGCGGTTCTGGCGAAGGATCGCGTACCCGTTCCTGGGCAGGTCCTCCTTGCGCAGGCCGAGCGCGATCAGCGCCTCGACGAGCTGCTCCTTGATCTCCGGTGTGTAGACGGGCTCGTTGATCAGCCTGTTCGCGGTTGCGTAGGCCTCGAGGATCGGGCGACCCTCGGCCCAGGTGGTGGTCGCGAGGGCCTTGGCGCGATCGAACAGGCTCTCGACGTTGAACGACGCGATTCGCATCACGAACCTCCTGTCTTCGCCGCAGCCGTGTCGCATCCATCATGCGCGACACCGGCACGTTCATCGAATAGAGGATCTGCCGGTCATCGTGATACACGCAACTCGTGGGTCGCGACTCCGCACAAGCTTGGGTCGTCGAGCAACCCAGCCAGACGTGGCGGGTTGTAAGGAGCTTGTGATACCCCCTTGCCAACATTGATCTGGGGGGGGGCATAATGGGGTCTCCTGCGGTGATTGAGTTCGAGTCGGGACTCGCTTGCAACGAGGCCAGCGTGTCAGCGGGTCGCGACTATCCGTGTTCACCCGGGGAGGGTCGAATGAGCGGAAAGAGTCGGAGGCGGTTGCTCGGATTTGTCACCGTGTTCTCCGCCGTCACACTCGTTCTTGCGTCGTCGGCGTGGGCATACGTCTATGGCACTCTGGTGCCCCCATACACGGGTGGTTACATCACCCTTAGCAACTTCTCGTATTCCCATCTCGACCGAACGAGTGGGACGGGGTTCGCCGAGTTCGGCTTCTACAGGAGCGGCGTCGTCTACAAGTGGGGCTGTAGCGCCGCGGTCTGCGAGAAGGCCTACAACTCGCCGGGCGGCCCAAACAGCCCGTCGCAGGTGCTCTGTCAACACCGGACCGGAACGGCCGTGTGGAGTTGCGTCGCGCATAACTAGGAGTGAGAGGCGTGTGTCGTGCGCGGACGAGACACAGGAGGTCACCATGAGTAGAACGCTCACCTTGATCGTTGGGAGCCTTGTTGCACTCGTGCTCATCACCGGCGCCTATGGAGCTGGGAGAATCGGTTGGGGGGCGAATCACCCAGCTGCGACACTCGATGTTTCGGCGCTGACGCACAACAGCCAGCGGGAGTTCCGAGCTCTCGGTGTGACGGCGTCCACGCTCGAACTGATCGGCGCACCGAACCTTCGTGGAACGCGCCTCGAGGGCGTGATGCTCTATCAGGTGCCTTCGACTAAGGCGGGCAAATGTCTCACAGGGGTCGTCGGTGGTTCGGCCGACGGTGTGGAGTGTGACCCAGCATTGTTCACAGCGAAGATGCCGGGCTACGCTACTGCCGGCGCATACCGGAGCGTCGTCATCGCGGAGGGCGCCCCCGGGCAGCCGCCGATCACGAAGGACTCGATCGAGCAGGTCTACGGTGCGGCGCTTCCGAGTGTGAAGGCCGTTCGTCTCGTCGGCCCGTCGAGTGGACGGACGAGTATCCCTACCGTTGATTCAGGCACGGGCTTCGTCGTATTCGGGGATCCAGACCCGCCACCGGACGGCGAGTTGATCGAGCTGCTTGACGCTTCGGGTGAAGTCGCCCAGACCATCCGGATCGCACCTGACGACGGAAGTAAGTGACCGCACTCCGCGGTGACGCGCACAGGAGTGTCGCGTCACCGCCGGGGCTCCGCCTTCGCGTCACCGATGCAGTTATCTTGGGTGTCGCTTTGCGGTCGGTAACACGACGCGGTGGGGCGGCACAAGCCGCTCGCGTCGGCGGTTAGCGACTCCTGGTTCACGCCAGAACCGTGTTGGGCTTGTGTTAGCGAGCGGCAGCTCCTTCAACAGGGCTCCGGTCAGGCGCCTGCGAGCGCCTCTCGCACCAGGGGCGCGACGTGGGTGCCGAGCAGCTCGATCCCGCGCAGCAGGTTCCCGTGGGCGAGCCGGACGTTGGTCATCTGCAGCGAGATGCGGGAGATCCCGCCGAGCTCGTCGTTGATCCGCAGGAGCTTGGCGGCGACCGTCTCGGGGTCGCCGATCGCGTACGCGCCAGCGGGTGCGCACATCGCGTCGAACTGCGTCCGGTCGGGTGGGGCGAAGCCGCGCTCCCTGCCGACCTTGCTGAACATCTCCGCCCAGCCGGGGTAGAAGTCGTCGGCCGCCTGCCGGCTCGTCTCGCCGACGAACCCGAAGCAGTGCAAGCCCACCTGGAGCCGGTCGGGTGCGTGCCCGGCGCGGAGACCCGCGGTGCGGTACAGGTCGATGAGCGGGCGGAAGCGCGCAGGCTGCCCGCCGATGATCGCGACCATCAGCGGCAGCCCGAGCATCCCGGCGCGGACGAACGACGCCGGCGTCCCGCCGACGCCGACCCAGATCGGGAGCGGATCCTGCAACGGCCGCGGGTACACGCCCTGGCCGGTCAGCGTGGGGCGATGCTTGCCCGACCACGTGATCTCGACCTGGTCGCGGATGCGAAGCAGGAGCTCGAGCTTCTCGGCGAACAGCTCGTCGTAGTCGGCGAGATCGAGCCCGAAGAGCGGGAACGACTCGACGAACGAGCCGCGCCCCACC
Source organism: Gaiellales bacterium (assembly GCA_046330385.1). GTDB lineage: Bacteria > Actinomycetota > Thermoleophilia > Gaiellales > Gaiellaceae > Gaiella. The sequence goes on from JAXLSV010000002.1 coordinate 135,324, forward strand.
ACCAGGTCGACCCGGCCCCGCGAGAGCAGGTCGACCGTCGCGAACTCTTGGAACACGCGCACCGGGTCGGCGGCGCTCAGCACGGTCACCGCGCTGCTCAGCCTGATCGACGTCGTCCGCGCCGCGGCCGCCGCCAGCAGCACGGCGGGTGCGGAGTCCATGAACTCGCGGCGATGATGCTCCCCGATCCCGAATGTGTCGAGCCCCACCTGGTCGGCGCGCTCGATCTCCTCGAGCAGGTGATGCACCCGCTCGACAGGGCTCACCACGACCCCTGTGTCGGGGTCGGTCACCGTCGAGACGAAGCTGTCGATCCCGATCTGCACCTGCACCTCCTGTCCGTGCAGGCGGGCGCCTGCACCGAGATTGTTGCACACGCAAGCATCTCGATGCCGGTCGGGACGGCGTCGCGGCTGGAGCCGCGCTCTGAGCTGGGCGAGCGGCTCGTCTGGCCTGGGCGGCGTCGGGGGTGGGGGACGTGGCTTCCAGCCGCGTCACTCGGCGGCGGTCATACCGCGCGCCTGCGGGGTGCTCTCGAGGTGGCGTTGCGATCGGGTCGGTCCAGGGTGTGTATCCGAAGCCGCGACCGAAGCTGAGCCCGCGGCCGCGGAGCGGCACTCTCGAGACCTAGCGCACACCAATCTCCCTGCTCCTTGTGGGTTTCCCGGGACCGTGCCGTCCGAGGGTCTGTCAGGTTCTTTGTGTAGATAGCGGTGGTCATGTTGGTTCGGTCAGCCGGTGATCCGGTCGCCGTAGTGGACGTGCGGGGTGTTGAGGATGCTTTTCCAGCCGTTGATTCTGCCGGTCATGTCTTGCCGGTTCTTCCGGGTTTGTGTTGCCACCAGGAACAACACTTTGAGGGCGGCCTGCTCTGTTGGGAAGTGGCCGCGGTGGCGGACGGCGCGGCGGAAGCGGGCGTTCAGGGACTCCACGGAGTTGGTGGTGTACACGAGCTTGCGCAGCTCGATCGGGAACGCGAGGAATGGCACGAACTCTTCCCAGACCGATTCCCATGCGTTGATCATCGCAGGATAGAGCGGCCGCCACTCGTCGGCGAACTCGGCGAACCGGGTTTCGGCGGCCTCGACGGTGGGGGCCGTGTAGATCTCTCGCATCTGTCCGGTGATCCGCTGCCAGTGCTTGCGGGAGGCGTAACGCAGGCTGTTACGGACCATGTGCACCACGCAGGTCTGGACGGTCGCTTCCGGCCACGTCGTCCGGATGCTCTCCGGCAAGCCCTTGAGCCCGTCGCAGCAGACGATCAACGCGTCCTGCAGGCCGCGGTTTCGCAGCTCGGTCAGCATCGTTGCCCACTGCTTCGCGCCCTCACCCCCAGACGGCCCGAGCCAGAGGCCGAGCACGTCTCGTTCGCCGTCGAGGTTGACACCCAAGGCGACGTAGACAGGCCTGTTCGCGACCTGGGAGCCCCTGACCTTGATCACCAAACAGTCGATCACAAGCACGGCGTAGACGGGATCCAAGGGCCGGTTTTGCCAGGCGACCATGTCGTCGACGATCTGATCGGTGATCTTCGAGATCGTCTCCCGCGACACCTCCGTCCCATAGATCTCAGCGAGGTGCTGCTGGATGTCGCCCGTGGTCAGGCCTTTCGCGTACAGCGAGATCACGTTGCCCGACAAACCATCAAGCCGACGCTGATACTTCGGCACCGTCACCGGCTCAAACGTCCCCGCCCTGTCACGCGGCACCCGCAACTCGACCGGGCCGATCTCCGTGATCACCGTCTTGTCGTAGGCACCGTTACGCGCGTTGCCACCCTCGCGCACACCGCGCTCATACGGCCCGTAGCCGAGATGATCGGTCATCTCAACATCAAGCCCCGTCTGCAACACATGCTGCATCAGATCCGTCAGCAGCCCGCCCTCACCCGTGAGCGCGACCCCCTCCTCACGCGCCCGAGCGACCAGCAACGCAGCCCAGTCACGCATCGAATCCACATCACCCGCCGGCACCAGCCCACCACCAGACGGCTCCGCCGACCGGTCATCAAACGCTCCTCCCATGGTCTGTACTCCCTCCCCGCCAGCCCCCAAGGCCAGCGCGATCAGACCACAGCTATCTACACAAACATCCGGACAGGCCCGGTGGACTGACCCCGTGTCAGGTCGCGAAGGCGTATTGCTCCATCGGATCTCTCCCCGGCCCTGACGAAAGTGATAAGCCGGCAAATCCGGGGCCGAACCCTAACCACAAGCCGATGAGCGGCACCGGCGGAGACGGAGGCGGCGGTGGCGGGGGAGGCGGGTTCGACGCAAGCGCTGACTGCACGGGATCGACGAAGATGTGGATACCCGAACTTGGGGTGTGCAGCCAAGTGCAGGGCGGAACCGTGGAGATTCTGCCAATCGGTAGAGGCATTGCGGCCTCGAAGGCGGTCTATAGTCTCGTGCGTAGCCTTTGGCGAGCACGGAAGGCAGGGGCGATCGTGATAGGCAAGTATCCGGAGTACGTGAAAGCTGGTCAGGCAATTGGCGCGGGCACGTTCGATCTCGGCAAGGACCTTTGGGATGACCTCGCACGAACGAAGAAAGGACTCGCGTTCGCTCAGAAGCTGAACGACGTATTCATTAACATGGCAGTTCGAATGAAATGGACAGTAAATGTTTCGTCACCTGCGTCACTAGCGACCCGGGGATCTGGCTTCAGACGCGAAATCGACCTATTGGAAAGCAAGGGATATGTCCTTTCGAACAACGGAACAAAGATGGTGAGGCGATGACGTCGGATCAAGATTTCGTGCCCGCAGCATCTCTCACATCGGCTATCCGTCGACTGCAGACCATTGGTTTCGAAGTCATTGAATGCATTGACGACAAATCTGCGTGGGCCGTGTATCTTCGGCGTAGGGCAACTACGATCGAGCTGTCGCGGGATCGAGGCCAAGAATTTGTCTCGATTCAAGTCAACGAGCGAACGCACAGATTCACACTGCTACGCTACGTGATCGCGGCGGTTACAGGGGTTCTCCCAGACGACAGAAGAATCGAACCGCTCGTTTTTCAGATCGAGCAGTATGCAGAAATGAGTGATGAGATCGATCATCTCATAGACTCAGAAACTGGTCTCGCCCGGATTCGCGAGATGGAAGAGCGTTGGGTTTCGACCTACCTGGGCAGCCAATGACTCTGGGCAGGGTGGGAGGGACGGTTTCGTCGCGTCACCCCTGTCCCGCGTCACGGAATCTTGCAGAGGGGTTAGTGTCGGGCTCTGGGTAGAAGGAGCGCATCCAGCGCGTTCGTGACTTCAGGTGCTGGACTGACCTGCTCCCCGCCCGTGTTGACAGGCTAGGCCGCTTGTTTTTGGTGTTCGGGTAGATCTTCCCAGGTCTGGGCTACCTCTGCGGGTGTCCGGTAGTTCAGGCCCGAGTGGGGCCGGTGGTGGTAGCGGTCGACGTAGCCGCCGATTCCTTGGCGGGCGTCCTCCAGGGTCTCGTACTCGTTCAGCCAGACCTCGCGTTCTTTGAGTTTCCCGAACCAGCTTTCGATGAAGGCCTGGCTTTCGGGGTCGCGGTAGCCGCCGCGGCGGTGCTTGATCCCCAGCTTGGTGAGCCGGGAGCGGAAGCGGCGAGCGGTGAAGGCGGAGCCATTGTCCGTGCCGAGCACGAGCTCGTCGGGCTGGATCCCGTACGCCGCTACGGCCTGGTCGACGACGGCGATCGCTTCGTCGGCGCGGCAGCGGAGGCTGAGCTCCCAGGCGACGATCTCGCGGGTGCAGCAGTCGACGATCGCGTTCAGGTAGGTCCAGCCGTGCTCGGCAACCCAGATCGAGGTCATGTCGAGCTGCCAGAGCTGCCGTGGCCGCTCGACCCGGAAGAAGCCGGGCCGCTTGCGACGCTCAGGACGGGGGCGGCGTTGGATCAGCTTCCGCTCTCGCATCACCCGTAGCACCCGCTTACGGTTGACCGCCAGACCGAGCTTCTGCCGCGTCAACGCGGCAACCATCCGATAGCCGTCGGTCTGATTCGCCTCGGCGACCTCGACGATCGCCCGCTCGACCCGATCGGCCGGCGGACGCCGCTGCGGCGGCGTCCTCGGGGTCGGCGTCCGGTAAACCGCCTGCCGGCTGACCTGCAGCACACGCGTCACGGCCGCCACGGCGAAGCCGCATGCGACCAGCTCGCGAGACCGGGCGACGCGCTCTCTCACTCCTAGCCTCGCAATGCTTCCCCCGCGATCTCGAGCTCATACGTCTTCCGCCCCAGCGCCCGCTCCAGCTCGCGGATCTTCCGCCGCAGCTCCTTGTCCCCGTGGCGCTCATCCTTGCCGGCCAGCGCCTCGCGGCCACCCTCCAGCAGCTTGTCGCGCCAGCCGTAGTAGAGCGTCTCCGAGATCTCGTGCTCCCGACAGACCTCCTTCACCGTCCGCTCGCTGCGCAACCCGGCCAGCACGATCTCGATCTTCTGCTGCGCCGTCCAACTCCGGTACTTCCGTTGCTCACTCAACCCTCTCTCCTTGTCGGTCGAGCGGCCAATCCTGAGCCGACCACCGGACGATCTCTCCGAGGCTACGCCCCTCCGAGATCGTCCGGCGACCAACCCCTCAGACTGTCAACGCGGGACCGGGGAGCGCGGCAGCCCGCTTCCGCCGCGCCGTCCGCCACCGCGGCCACTTCCCAACAGAGCAGGCCGCCCTCAAAGTGTTGTTCCTGGTGGCAACACAAACCCGGAAGAACCGGCAAGACATGACCGGCAGAATCAGCGGCTGGAAAAGCATCCTCAACACCCTGCACGTCCACTACGGCGACCGGATCACCGGCTGACCGAACCAACATGACCATCGCTATCTACACAAAGAACCTGACAGACCCGCTACCGGATGCGCCGCCACCAAGCCCGCATCGAAACCCTCCGCAGCGGCCTCAACACGACATCAAAGGGTGGGGAATTCGCATGAGCACATCTGAGGAATCCGAATGAGCCTTGACACGCGAGGGGCGAACCGATCAGGGGCCGTTCGGATTCAGCCTCCTCCGTGACGGCGGCGACCCGGACGGTTGGGAGCTCGTCAGCCATCGCGAGGGCGGGACGCCCGGCTACCACTTCACGACGCGCCGCGCCGACGAGGCGCAGCTCGACCATCGCTGCGAGTGGCTGCAGACGAGCCCCGAGTCCGGCTTCACTCAGACGACTGTCGCGCAGCGCCATCTCCCCGGCGGCCACGCAACCCTGCGCGGCAAGGTGCTGACGACGTTCCGGGCCGAGGGCACGACGACCAGCGAGGTCGGAAACGCCGCGGAGTACGTCGAGACGTTGCACGAGATCTTCGGCCTCGACGTGCCCGAGGCGGCGACCCTCTGGCCGGCGATCGAGGCGCGGCATGCGGCGCGGTTCGGCGACGCGTAGGCGGTTCGTCGTTCTCGTGCAGCGAGGCCACTCGACCGAAACGAGGACGGACGACTGCGATGTCGATGCGAGCGATGTCCGGTGGCTCCAGCGACGCTCGCACACCACGGTGCACACAAGAGCCCGGGGCTGGGATGCTCGTCAGAGCCACACTTCAGCGTCGATCGGCTGCACCGCCGTAGCCTTCATCAGTTCGTCAAGCGCGGCGATGAGTGCGCCGGGGTCGGTTCGCGGCCAGCGCTTGTCCGTGGTGAAGACAACGCCGGCGTGGCTTTCGCCGGCACCAACCAGCGCCTCGGCCAACGGCCTGAAGTCGACGACGTTCTCCGTGACGACGGCCCGGCCGCCAGAGCGGGCGAACTCGAAGACGTCCTCGTCGAGCGTTCCGCTCCCCGGCGACTCGTGCACCGAGACGACGTCGTGACCTCGGGATCGCAGTTCCACGGCGATGAACGCCGCGAACATCTCGTCGAGCAGTAGCCTCACACGCCAGCCTGGCGCGCACGCGCCACGCGCTCAGCCGCTTCGGCCGCCTCCTCGTTCCGCTTGATCCACCCGTCGACGTCAGGCTTGTGGGCGTCGTAGTAGCGCAGCGCGGTCTCGATCGCGCTCACAGGCAGGTTGAGCCAAGCCCCTGTCCGATCGACGTCGTTGAAGCTGCGATGCACGCTGACGACCTCCCAGATGTCCGGACCAGCTACGAGGCCAGGACGGCGCCCGGCAGGCCCCGACCGGAAGACGATACCGGGGAACTCGTCCATCTCGATCCCCTCGGCGACGTAGCGCTGGACGAGCGACGACCGTGAGGTGCCTTCAACGCTGGCGCGACGGTCTAGCCGCTCGAGGGTGTCGATTGGATAGCGGGTGGAAACGGGGGCGGGAACTCGACTCATAACCCAAGTGTACTACGAACGTGCACGCGGGTAGTCTATCGCTCTCGATCTCGTCGCCACGCTGCACGAGCTCTTCGACCTCGACCTGTCAGTGCTACGAGTAGTGCACGCAGCGAGAAGCTGCGCCAAGCAAGGAGAAGGAGTTGGCCCGCGGGCGGCCCCTTCAGGGCAGAAGAAGGCGCGCCAGCGGTCTCTTACTTCTCGCGCAGCGAGAAGACTGCTGCCGGAAATGGAGCGTGCCGGGCTCGAACCGGCGACCCCCAGCTTGCAAAGCTGGTGCTCTCCCAACTGAGCTAACGCCCCGTGCGAGCTTCCATTGTAGAGGCTGATTCCGCGGCCGGAGTGGCCGCGTTGACCCTCAAGTGGGGGACACGGAGCACCGATGAACTGCGAGCGGTCATGTTCGCCTTCCTCGTCTCCGGTCTTGCTGTCGCCTGCACGCTGCTCCTGCACTGGGGGAGGGAGTCGGTCGGCCATCGGCGGCGCGTGCACGGGCTTGACGTGCGCATCCACGTGAACGGAATCCGCGGCAAGTCGACGGTGACGCGCATCATCGCCGGGATGCTGCGCGAGGCGGGGTACGTGACGATCGGGAAGTCGACGGGGACCTTCGCGGCGGTGATCAACCGCGACGGCGTCGACGAGCCGATCGCCCGCCGGGGCGCGCCGACGATCCTCGAGCAGATCGACATCGTCGAGCAGTACGTGACGCCCGAGGTCGACGCGCTCGTGATCGAGTGCATGGCGCTCAAGCCCGCCTACCAGCACACGAGCGAGAACATGATCGTGCACTCCAACATCGGCGTGCTGACGAACGTCCGCGAGGACCACCAGGACGTGATGGGCGAGACGCTCGAGGAGATCTGCGTGTCGCTGCTCTCGACGTGTCCCCGCGACGGGATCCTGATCACCTCTGAGCAGAGCCCGGCGATCCAGAAGGTGATGGTCGAGACCGCCGCGAAGCGAGGGACGCAGGTGATCGTCGCGGATCCCGAGTCGGTAAGCGACGAGGAGCTCGCGCGGTTCGACTACATCGCGTTCAAGGAGAACGTCGCGATCGGCGTCGCCCTCGCGAACCTCCTCGGGATCGACCACGACGTCGCGATGAAGGGCATGGTCGACGCCGCCCCCGACCCCGGCGTGCTGCGGATGAAGGAGCTCGCGATCGGCGGCAAGCGGGTCACGTGGGCGAACCTCTTCGCCGTGAACGACCGCGAGTCGATGTCGGTGGCGATGGAGAAGCTCGTGCCGTTCACGACCGAGGAGACGATCACGGTCGGGATCCTCAACAACCGCGCCGACCGCGAGCGCCGCGCGATCCAATTCGCCGACGTCGCGGTGCAGGACCTCGACTTCGACCGGCTCGTCACCTTTGGTGCGTACGAGGCGCTCGTCACCTCGCGGCTCGTCGAGAACGGCTACCCCGCCGACCGGATCCTCAACCTCGGCGACACCACCTCGCCGCCGGTCGAGGAGATCGTCGACCGGATGATCGTGCAGATGCCAAAGCCCCACGTGCTCGTTGTCGGTTTCGTCAATATCCACACCCACCAGGCCGAGATGATGCTCGAGTACTTCGAGCACGAAGCCGACCCCTGGGGGCTGGAGCTGGCGGCGTAGATGGCCGGTGCAGCAGCAGATGCGCGATCGGGGGGCGGAGCAACCCCTCCGCGTCGCGCAGCCTCGCGCAAGACGAGAGCGCCGGTCGCAGAGCGCCCGACCATCCCCAGCCCGCCCGGCGCCCGCTCCGGCGATCACGACCTCGTGGAACAACTCAGCTAGTGCACGACTATCTCTTCCATACCGACGTCGTGCGCCTGGCGTTTCTCGCCGGGGTCGTCGCCTCGATCTTCCTGTACGAGAAGAGCCACCTGACGACGGGCTCGATCGTCGTCCCGGGCTACATCGCGCTCTTCCTCGCACAGCCGTTCGTGATCGCGGTGACGTTCGCGAACGCGCTGCTGTCGTGGTGGATCGTCAACCGCCTGCTGCCGCGCTGGTTCCTCCTCTACGGGCGCACGAAGTTCACCGTGCTCGCGCTGATCTCGATCTCGATGCAGACGGTGCTGCTCAAGGTCAGCCCTTCGACCCGCTATCTCTGGGAGTCGGACATCGCCCTGCTCGTCGGCGTCGGCTACGTGGTGCCGGCGCTGATCGCCCACGACATGGCCCGGCAGGGTGTGAGGAAGACGATCCGTGCCGTGCTGCTCGCCGGGGTTGTCGTCGCCGCACCGATCGGCCTGATGCTCCTCGCCGTCGGGAACCCTGCCCTTCGCCCCGCGCACATCGGGCCGATGGCGATCGAGCCGGGCTGGGTGCCGGTCGCCGTGTTCCTCTCGGCCGCGGTCTCGTGGGGGCTGCTCAAGAACCGCCACCTGCGCGCGGGCGGCTTCATCGGCGCCGGCTACACGGCGATGCTGAGCGCGAACTTCCTGCATCTCGCGTTCATCCTCGGCGTCGGCTTCGTGAGCTACCTCGTCGTGACGAGGGTGCTGATGCGCCGGATGATCCTCTTCGGCCGGCGCAAGTTCGCGGCGATGCTCCTCGTCTCCGGTGTGGTCGGCTGGACGATGATCGCTGTCGGCGGCGGCGCGCTCGGCGTCGACCTGACCGCGTACACGACGCTCGCGCCGATCGCGTTGACGCCGCTGTTCCTGCCGGGGCTCGTCGCGAACGACATGCACCGCGGCGGCCCGCGCGGTGTCCTCTACGGGCTCGCGCTCGGCGGCGCCTGGGTGCTCGCGACGACGCGGGTCGCGCAGGGCGTGGTCGGCCCGCGCCCGGTTGACCTCTTCCCGCTCGGGGTCGCGCTGTTCACGGGGACGTACATCTTCTGGGACGACCTCGTCTCGCTCGCGCGGCACCTCGGCCCGAAGCTCGGACGGCTGGTCGTGCCGGTCCCGGTTCGGACAGCCGCCGCCGGCCGTGGGGTGACTCCGGGCATCGTCGCCCGCAACGCGCTCTTCGGGGTGAGCCTGGGGATCGCGGTTGGTGCATTCGCACTCGCTCTCCACGGGCAGGTCGCGAACGGCTCGGTCGAGCTCGGGGCGCTTGCCGCGCGGCTCACGCTCGTCGTCGCGCTGCCGCTGGCGATGCGCCTCTTCTGGACGCGCATCCTCCAGACAGACACGGGGGCGCGGGTCGTCAGCGGCTGGATGTTCGTCCACGCCGCGCTGCTCGCCCTCCTCGTGGTCTAGCCAGCCAAGAAACGCCGGTCTTGGGCTACCCCGGTGTCAGACACCTCGCGCGTCAAGGGTCGATTGCCTCAACTTCGTGACAATCGTTCCACAGGTCGGTTCGCTTCCGCGATTCGGTGCGGTCGTCCTGTGGAGCGATTGGCACACAACTGACACAGGGTTTCGCTTGACAGAAACAGGTGTCTGACACCGGCCGTGCCCTCGCGACCGCCGCGCCGCGCGACTACGTCTTCGTGGACGGTGGGCGACGCGTGCCCTTCTGCTCGAGCTTGCGCATCCCGCTCGAAAAACCCGACGGCTGCGGTGCCGTCTTCTGCTGCTCGAGCCGCCGCAGCCGCGACTCGAGCTCGCGCATCTCGACGTTGCCCCAGCCGTCCTCGCGCTCGGAGAGCTCGCGCTCACGGTCGGCGACGAGCCGCTCTCGCGCCGCAACCGCCTCGCTGCGGGCCGCGAGCTCCTCCCGCGTCCGGGCAAAGGCCTCCTCGGCGTGACGTAGCTCCGCCAGCTGCGCCTCGAGCTTTGCGGAACGCTCCGCCTCGGTGACCGCGGGGCTCGGTGGGAGAGCCGCGGCCGCGTCTCGCTCACGTCTCGCGGCGCTGAGCTCGCCCGTCAGCTGCTCGATCTGGCCGCGAAGCTCGCCGACCGTGCGCTCGAGCTCGCGCTCGCGGCGCTCGAGCTCGGCGACGCGGGCTGCGGCCGCCGTGTCGGGCGTTGCCGCCGGGAGGGGTGAGGGAGTGGCCGGGGCGGGCGCGGCCACAGGCGTCGACGCTGGCTGGCGGCCGTTGGCGGCCTTCGCGATCGCCTCACGCAACTCGGCCTCGCGCGCCTGCACCGCCGCAACTCGCTCGCCCAGCTCGCGCTGGAGGCTCGCGAGCGCGGCTCGCTGCTCGGCGAGCGCACTGCGCTCCGCCTCGATCGGATCGACGTCACGCTTGCGCACCGCTGCAAGTCTACGGAGGCCGCAGGCTTGCAGGGTGGGTGCTTGAGGAGTCAGGCGGCGCGCTCGAGCCGCTCTTCGGCTCGGGCACGGCGGACGATCTCGGGACGCTCGCCAAAGCGGATTCGCGCCCGTTCCTGGCGCAGCGCGGCCCAGAGCGAGTCGAGCTGCTCGTCGATCGTCTTGATCTCGTCGATCACCGCGGGGTCGCGGCCCTCGGAGAGGTTGTTCCAGAGCTCGACGCGGCGCTCACTGAGTGCGTCGATCTCCGCGTGGATGTCGGTCATGGTGCTCATAACCATCGATAACGCACGGGCGGCGCCGACGATTCCCGTCCCGAGCGACGGCTCGGTATCAGTTCATCTACCCGTAACCGAGCTCGTCGAGGCGATCCTCGTCGAGCCCGATGTGGTGCCCCAGCTCGTGCAGCACGGTGACCCGGATCTCGTCGCGAAGCTCCGCCGGATCGTGGAAATCGGCGGTGAGCGGCTCCTCGTAGATCGTGATCCGGTTCGGGAGCTCGCCCGGGCCAGGGCCACCGTCGACCAGCGGCACCCCCTCGAACAGCCCGTAGAGGTCGGGCTCCTCCTCGTTTCGGGTCTCGATCACGATCGCGACGTTGCGAAGCGCCCGCGCGAGGTGATCCGGAAGCTCGGCCAGCGCGTCGGCGACGATCTGATCAAACCTCACGAGCTCACCTCACCGGACGACGAGCGCCATGACCGCCTTCTGCGTGTGCAGGCGGTTTTCGGCCTGATCCCACACCGCCGAGCGCGAGCCATAGAGGGGCTCGGCCCCGATCTCCTCGCCCTCGTGCGCGGGAAGGCAGTGCATCGCGATCGCATGAGGAGCCGCCATCGCGAGCAGCTCGTCGTCGAGCGCGAATCGCGAGAGGTCGCGCAGCCGCTGCTCACGCTCGTCGTCCTGCCCCATGCTCACCCACACGTCCGTGTAGAGCACGTCGGCTCCCTCGGCGGCCTCGGTCGGGTGCGAGGTCAGGGTGACGCTCCCGCCCTGCGCCTCCGCATCTGCTCGCGCGGCTGCGACGACGTCGGCGCGCGGCTCGTACCCCTCGGGGCAGGCGGCGACGAAGTGCATCCCGAACCGCCCGGCGATCCGCATCAGCGAGGCGCAGACGTTGTTCCCGTCACCGAGGTAGGTCAGCTTGACGCCTTCGAGCTTGCCGAACCGCTCACGGATCGTCATCGCGTCGGCGAGCGCCTGGAGCGGGTGCGCCTCCTCGGTCAGCGCGTTGATCACTGGGATCGTGGCGTACGCTGCGAACTCGTCGACCTCTGCCTGGTCGTAGGTGCGGATCATGATCGCGCTCAGGAACCTCGAGAGCACGAGCGCGGTGTCCTTTGTGCTCTCGCCCCGCGAGAGCTGAAGGTCGGCGGCGGCGACGTACAGCGCAAGCCCGCCGAGCTCGGCGATCCCGACCTCCGAGCTGATCCGGGTGCGGGTCGACGGCTTGCGGAAGATCAGCCCGACCGTGCGACCCGGCAGAACCCGCAACTCCTTTCGCCGGCTCCGTTCGACCTTGAGCTCGTCGGCGAGGTCGAGCGCCAGCTTGAGCTCGCCGCGCGACCAGTCGCCGACCCGCGTGAGATGCCGTCCCTTCAGAGTCTCGGGGATCCCGGCCACGAACTGAGACTAACGACAACTTAACTTGACAGGACTGCGCTTAGATTTCATACTTGCTATGGTGGTAACGTCACGATCACGTATTCCAGGAGGAACACCATGGCAACACTTGTCCGTTGGGAGCCGTTTCGGGAGCTCGCAGGGCTCCAGTCCGAGATGGGCCGGTTGATGAACGGATTGTTCGACGGCCCCGGTCGCGCAACCCAGAGCTGGGTGCCCGCGCTCGACGTCTGGGAGACCGAGGGTGAGCTCGTCTACGCCTTCGACCTGCCCGGAATCGACGAGAGCGAGGTCTCGATCGAGGTGCACGACGACACGCTGACCGTCACCGCGAAGCGCGAGAAGTCGATCGAGGAGACCGGCGACAAGTTCGTCCGCTTCGAGCGCCGCTACGGGACGTTCTCGCGGGCGGTCGGTCTGCCTGCAGGCGCGGACGACTCGAAGATCGCGGCCGCGTACGTCAACGGCGTGCTCGAGGTGCGGGTGCCGAAGCCGGCCGAGGCGAAGCCGCGCAAGATCGCGATCGGCGGCTCGCTGCCCGACGTCGAAAGCACGTCGAGCGCTGCGTAGGGCGATCTGATCCCGGTGGGAGGGGCGATGCGGATGTCGCCCCTCCCACTCACTTCGGGTGAGTAAACTCGGAGCCGATGAGCAGCTTCTCTGACCTCCTCAACGAGCAGATCGCGTACGAGTTCGGTGCGTCGCAGCAGTACGTCGCGATCGCCGTCTACTACGACGCGCAGACGCTCCCGCAGCTGGCCGCACACTTCTACCAGCAGGCGCTCGAGGAGCGAAACCACGCAATGATGATGGTGCAGTACCTCCTCGACGCCGACGAGGAGGTTGTGATCCCCGCCGTCGCAGCGCCGCAGTCCGGATTTGCCGATGTCGTCGCACCGGTCGCGCTTGCGCTCGACCAGGAGAAGCGGGTCACCGCCCAGATCCAGCAGCTCGCGCTCACCGCGCGCGAGCAGGGCGATCTCGTCGCGGAGCAGTTCATGCACTGGTTCCTGCAGGAGCAGCGCGAGGAGGTCTCCTCGATGTCGGCGCTCCTGACGGTGGTCGAGCGCTCGAAGGACAACGTCATGCTCGTCGAGGACTACCTCGCCCGCGAGTCGGGTGGCGAGAACCCGCTCGAGCAAGGCGCGCCGCCGGCAGCCGGCGGTGCGCTCTGAAGACGTTCACGCTGAGAACCGAGCGGCAGAGCCAGCTCGTCGACATCACCGCAAACGTGATCGACGCGATCGGCGACGCGTCCGGCTCGGCAGTGCTCGTCTACGTCCCGCACACGACGGCAGGCGTCACGATCAACGAGCACGCCGATCCGCTGGTGGCGCGTGACTTCGAGATGGCGTTCGAGCAGATCGCCCCCGAGGAATGGGCCTGGCAGCACATCGAGGAGGGGGAGGAGAACGCCCCCACCCACGTCCGGGCGGCGCTGATCGGACCGTCGGTGCTGATCCCGGTCGCCGACGGCGGCCGCCTCGCGCTCGGCACGTGGCAGGGGATCTTCTTCTGCGAGTTCGACGGCCCGCGGGAGCGGTCCGTCCACGTCAGCGTCCTCCAGTAGTGGCCGCGCCCGTCCGGAAGGGGGAGGTGGTCGACGTCCGGGTCGACTCGCTCGCCTACGGTGGCAACGGCGTTGGCCGGCTCGACGGGTTTGTCGTCTTCGTGCGCGGTGGGCTTCCCGGCGATCGCGTCCGGGCGCGCGTGACGAAGGTCAAGCGCGGCTTCGCCGAGGCAACCCGTGTCGAGCTCCTAGAGGGAAGCTCCGACCGCGTCGAGGCCGCCTGCGCGCACTTCGGCGTGTGCGGCGGCTGCCGGTTCCAGGACTACGCCTACGACCGCCAGCTCGAGACCAAGCAGCAGCAGGTGCTCGACGCGCTCGTGAGGATCGGAGGGTTCGCGGAGCCTCCGCTCGAGCCCATCATCCCCGCCCGGTCGCAGTACGGCTACCGCAACAAGCTCGAGTACTCGTTCGCGGGCGGCCCCGACGGTCTTGTGCTCGGGTTTCACCGGGCCGGGCGCTGGGACGAGATCGTCGACGTCGACCGCTGCCACCTCACGAGCGAGCTGGGGAACGAGATCCGCGCCGCGGTTTGCCGCTGGGCGCGCGAGGAAGAGCTCGAGCCGTACGACCAGGAGACGCAGAGCGGGTACCTCCGCCACCTCGTCGTGCGGGAGGGACGGAACACGGGCGATGCTCTCGTGATGCTCGTGACCGGGCCGGGCGAGCGGTTCGACCGCGACTACTTCGTCGAGACCGTGCGCGCGTGTAGCGGGGTGAAGTCCATCCATTGGGCGATCAACGACTCCGTCGCCGAGGTGACGAACCTCCCTTCGCGCGTGCTCTGGGGGCAGGAGTGGATCGAGGAGGAACTGCTCGGCCTGCGGTTCAGGGTGCGACCCAACGCGTTTCTCCAGACCAACACCGAGATGGCCGAGGTGCTCTACGAGCTCGCGCGCGACACCGCCGGGCTCACCGGTAACGACAACCTCTACGACCTCTACTGCGGCACCGGCACGATCGGGCTTCTGCTCGCGGGTGCCGCCGGGCACGTCTGGGGTGTCGAGATCTCCGAGGAAGCGGTCGCCTGCGCGATCGAGAACGCCGAGGCGAACGGGGTCGCGAACGCCTCGTTCTTCGCTGGCAACGTGGGTCAGTCGATCGAGGAGCTCGTCGAGCGCGCCGGCCGTCCGGACGTCGTCGTCGTCGACCCGCCCCGTGCCGGTCTCGCCGGGAAGGCGCTCCGGCGCACGGGTGAGCTGCAGGCATCGCGGATCGTATACGTCTCGTGCAACCCGACGACGCTCGCCTCGGATCTGGCAGTGCTTCGCGACGAGTACGGCTACGCGCTGCGGCGCTGCACGCCGGTTGACATGTTCCCGCACACGCCGCACATCGAGACCGTCAATCTCCTCGAGCTCTCGGCGTAACCCGCCGACCCTGCGTCTACGATCCTGGCGACCGAAACGATCATCACCCCGGGCGATACCGGGGTCTCGACCAGGGAGGAAAGATCTCTGTGACGTTCCGCAGACTTGCGGTGCTTGCGCTCGGAATCCTCGTGCTCGCGTTTGTCGCAGCGGGGTGCGGCGGCGATGACAGCAGCGAGGCCGCCGACGCGACCGACACCGTCGCCGTCGACACGGCGAACGAGGACACGACGTCCTCGGAGACGACGTCGTCCGAGGACACTTCCTCAGACGAAACGACCTCGTCCGACGACACGACGTCGGCCGACGAGGACATCGACCTCGGCGACCTCTCGGGCGAGTGCCTCGAGTTCGCCGGGATCGGCGCGAAGATCGCCGAGGCGATGGGCTCCACCACGGGCGCCAACGCGGACATCGGCAAGACCGCTGAGCTCTTCGACGAGCTCGTCGACAAAGCCCCTGACGAGATCAAGGGCGACCTCGAGGTGCTTTCCGAGGGGATTGCGACGATGGCGGAGGCGCTCAAGGGGGTCGACCTCTCGTCCGGGGCGACGCCGGACGCTGACCAGCTGGCGAAGCTCCAGGAGGTCATGGCGTCGCTCGACAGCGAGAAGCTCCAGGCCGCCGCAAACAACATCGAGGCGTGGACGAAGGAGAACTGCCGCAAGTAGCTTCGTGATGCGTGGGGGCGGGCGATAGCGTCCGTCCCCACGGTCACACGGGCTCTGCTGTCCGGCGACGACGGCGCGCGCGGCGAATGAGGTCGTCGCCGTTCGCGACGAGGAAGCCGAGCGAGATCGCAGGGAGCGCCGGGAGTCCGTTGAGGTCGAACCACGACGTCGCGAGGATCGTCGCTCCCAGTGCGGCGGCCATCGCCGCCGCGGTCAGCTTGACGCGGAGGTGAAAGCGCGCCGCGGCGGCGAGGAACATCGAGAAGAAGAAGACGTCGGGCGGCCCGAGCTGTGCCGCTCCGTCGTGCCCCGGGAGCGAGAACGAGATCGCGATGTGGTCGAAGAGCGTCGGCTTCTGCTCGATCACGACCTTGGTTGGTCCCTGGTAGACGGAGTAGATGTCGACGAGCGGGATGATCGCGGCGACGAGCACGACCCACGAGAGCGTCTCGAACCACATCAGGAACCACATCCCCGCGAAGATCAGCGCGAGCAGCTTCGCGACGTTGAAGAGCCCGCCGGCGCTGACGACGTGCGCGTCGACGAAGTAGAGGCCCACGGCGAGCGCGGCGAGCGCCGCCGCGAACGGAAGCGTCTCGCGCCTACCCGCGAACCAGCGGAACGCGTAGGCGGGGAGCAGCGTCACCGGGATCAGGACGCACGCGACGAGAGCAACGTCCCAGCGTTCGGGGAGGTCGGGGAGCCGCGGGCCGAACGACTCCCAGAGCACGAGCCCCGCGAGGACGCCGGCCACGGTGATCGCGCCCCGGCGCGTTGCCGTGCCCGCCGTACGACTCATCAGTACGGAGGAAGCTCGGCCCACCAGGGGCCGATCGCGCGGAACGCGTTCCAGAAGTCGTTCTTTGCAGCCTGCTCGTCGAGGGACGTGTCGATGTCGGGTGTGACGAGCGCCGAGATCGTCGGGGTGAGCTGCTGCAGCTCGCCGGGCCGTGACACGTCGAGCTCGAGCGCGAGCGGGAAGGCGAGCGCGTTCACGAACTCGACGGTCTCGACGCCCATCGCAACGACGAGCTTCGGCTGCACGATGTGGAGCTCTCGCGTCAGCCACCCGCGGGCCTGCTCGGCGTCCTCCGTGCCGAACTTGAGGCAGTTCGTCCCGTAGATCGCGAGCGGGTCGACCTTGAGCCGTTCGAGCGACTTGAGGATCGCCTGACCGCTGCGCCCGAAGAACGCGACGCCCTCGGCGATCTCCGACTGTTGCGGGCGGTGCTTGAGCAGGAAGATGTCCCCGAGCGGGTGCCCCGAACCGAGCACAGGCACGTGGAGGGCGTCACCGAGCTCGAGGAGCTCGTGACCGAGATCGTTGATCTCGGCGATCGCCCTCTTCTCGTAGCGCGCGTGGATTTCGTCGGACGGCACGGCAGACACGGGAGCCGTCACACCTTCTCCTTTAGCGGACCTTCTCCTTGACCTGAGCGACCCACTTCAGCGACTGGAGCAGCGCTAGCGACTTCGGCCGGCGCACGACCTCGGCGGTGCGGAGCGAGAGCAGGAACTCCTCGGGGCCCTCGAACCGCCGCATCCGCAGCGCTCCCGTGCCAACCCCTTGGAGCACGTGCGCGTCCGACCCGGCACCCGCAAGCAGGCCGTATTTTCGGGCGAAGCGGAGCGCCTCGTCGTTGTAAGCGTCGAACAGGAGTCGGGCGTTGTAGACCTCGAACACATCGATCTCGGCCAGGTGGCGATGGAGCGTTGCGGGCGAGGGGATCGCGTGCATCCGGTCGAAGGGGTGCGGGAGGTAGACGAGCCCGTCCTGCTCGCGGATCGCGGCGACAGTCTCCGCAAACGTCATGCCGCGAGGGATCTCCTCACGCAGGAAGAGACCGATCACCTCGCCCTGGTTGTCGGTCTTGATCTCCTCGCCGGGGATCACGGCCAGCTCACGTCCTCGGGCGAGCTCGACGCCCTCGAGCGCGCCTGCGAAGACGTTGTGGTCGGTGATCGCGATCGCTCCGAGCCCCTCGCTCTCGGCGTGGTCGAGGAGCGATTCGACCGGGATTGAGCAGTCGCCCGAGCGGGAGGTGTGCATGTGCAGGTCGGCGAGGATCCAGTCGCGGTCGGCGAGCGGGGCTGCGTCGCGCCGCGGTCGCGGCTGCCGCCGTTCGGTGGCGCGAGCGTAGAGCCGCTCGAGCGTCTCGGCGACCTCGGCGAAGCTCGCGAGGTCGAGCGTCTTTCGACGCTCGGCGACATCGGCCGCTCGCGCCGCTTCGCTCTCCGCGAAGCGGAGCACCGCTGCCCCGGCCAGCTCCGGCTGGTCGGCGAGCGCGGGTGGAATCACAAGGGCGCAGCCGGCGACCGCGGCTTCGAGGGGGAGGCGGGACGAGCCGTCGAGCGCCGGCACCACGATCGCCGCCTCGGCGAGCAACTCCGCGCGCGCGCTCGCCGTCTCGGCCGTGCTGACGTGCACGCGTGAGCGGAGAACCCCCGGGATCGGCGGGCGGGCGGCGAGCTTCGAGGTGCGGGCGACGACGATCTCCCAGTCGGGAAGGTCACGCAGCGCTCTCAGCACCGAGCGGACTGCCGGGAGCGACGGCGCCGAGGTCTCGACGACGATCAACCGGCGCTTGTCGAGGACGGCTGGCTCGGCGACCCCGATCGGCACCGTCTCGTAGGTGCCTGGGAAGCGCTCGGCAACCCGCGCGGCGGTCGCTGCGTCGGGCGCAATCAGCGTGTCGATCCGAGCGAGCAGGCGGTCGCGGAGGTTCTTGCGCGCCGGATACGAGAGTCGCTCGGGATCGAGGAAGGTCGCGGCTGTCGTCGTGTCGGCCTCGAGCAGCGCGGCGTAGGAGAGCCCCGGGACGCCGGGGTCGATCCCGTGCACGACGTCGAACCGGCCGACCTCGAGCGCCTGCGCAACGCTCGCACGGACGCCGACGGGAATCGCCAGGGAGCTTCGCGGCGAGACCGGCAGCGTCGGCGCGATCGCGACGACGCTGCCGAGCTCGCCTTTCTGGAGGGCTCGGCGCCCGGCCTGGAGATCACGTGCGCGCGACGACGGCGCAAGCACGACGACCTCGTGGCCCCGTGCGCGAAGCGCGGCGGCGACACCCTTGACGTGCTCGTTCGCGTCGCCGGCCTGCGACCACGAATGCGGGGTCACGACACAGATTCGGAGCACCACCGCGGCGAGTCTACCCGGGTGGGTAGAGTCGCCCCATGAGCGACGTGACGATCGAAGTCCGCGAGAACGGCCCGTTGAAGGTGACCGGCCCGATCACGGTGGTCGATTCCGAAGGTCGAGAGTTCGCGCTACCGGCCGGAAGCGCGGTCGCGCTGTGCCGTTGCGGCCACTCCGCGAACAAGCCGTTTTGCGATGCGACTCACCGGCAGCTCGGCTGGTCGCCCGAGGACTCGGCGCCCCGGGCGCTCTGAGCTCGTCGGCCGGGCTGGGTGGGCGCCCGCGGGCGCCCACCCAGCGTCCCGCTGATCACGCTCCCTACGGAGCCTCAGTAAGCGAGTCGACCTTCGTCGCGACCATCGCGCCACCGGAATCGATGCCGAGGTTGCTGCCGAGCCCCGTCGGGTCGGTGTAGTGCGCCGTGCAGCGAAGCTCGACGCTCTCGCCGCCTACCGCGTCGATCCAGCCCGTCAGCTGCTGGGCCTCCTCGTCGAAGTCCTGATCCTCGGCGAACGAGAAGTACGTCGAGTCGAGCTGGTTGATGCCGGCGTATAGATCGCAGAAGAGCGTGGCCGGCACGTTCAGCAGGTCCGTGTGGATTCTCGCGGTCGCCTCGATCAGATATGTGCCGGCGGACGGGAGGTAGAAGGCGCGGGATACCCGGGTCTCGCCGTCGAGGATCGGCCACCAGGGCCCGATCCGACCGACGATGACCGTCGTCCCCGACCCGCCACCTGGCGGTCCGGGCGGCCCGGCCGGCCCTTGCGGGCCCGTTGGCCCAGCCGGGCCCGTCGGGCCGGCTTGGTTCCACTGCAGCGATCGTTCCCCCGTGACGCAGCGCTGTCCCGCGTCGATGTCGACCACCCGGAACGTTCCGAGGCGGGTGTAGCACGCGCTGATCGTCCCGTTCGAGCTCGGGATGGTGGCCATCGCGACGCCGGTGACGGCGACCGCGACGATCGCCGCGACCAGCGTCGCACGCTGTCGTCGGTTCATCTCTCTTCCCCCTTTGGTTGCCTACGAGCCTGGCTGGTCGTGACATTTGCAGATGCGAGGCGTCGTGTGTTGCCGGTCAGCGGGCTGCGGGGTGCCGGGGAGGGGCCCCGAGCAGCGTGAACACCGCGTCGGCGCCGGCTGCCACCTCGCTCGCGACGCGGCCGTCCCCGCCCAGCATCACTCCCATCGGGGTGCCCGTAGCGTCAAACGCCGTTCCTGCCGCGAATGAGCGATCGAGCAACACGGGCGAGCGGAATCCTTCGCCGGCCGTGTCTTCTCGGTCGCCGCTCGAGACGATCACGAGCCGGGGCGCGTCCGGGTCGTCGAGCTTCTCGAAGGCGACGATGTCGTCGTGCATCGCGCGGCAGTACCCGCACCCGGGGTTCCAGAACAGGAGCACCGTGTCGCGGCCGTGGAGCTCCGAGAGCGCAAAGGGCTCGCCTGCAAGTGTCTCGAGCTCGAGCGATGGGACCTCGGCACCGATCGGGAGCCCGGGCGGGGGCGTCGTCGCGGTTGCGACCAGCGACTCGATCGCCTCGAGCCCAGTCGCAAGCCAGCTACGAATCGTGCCGTCGCCGGAGACGAGCACGGCGCTCGGCGTTCCTGCGGACTGGAACGTCTCGGCGATAGCGCTCGTCTCATCGACGAGCGCGTGGACGAGCCCGTGCTCCGCCGCCTCTGCGCGGACCGCGTCCGCCGTGCCGCTCGAGGCGAATGCGACCGTGAGCGTGTCTGCGTGCTCGTGCTGCCAGGTCGCGGCGAGCGGAAGCAGCTCCTGGCAAGGGCCGCAATGCGGGCTCGTGAACAGCAGCAGCAACGGCTTTGCGTCCACGAGCAGGTCATCACGCGATACAGCGCGACCTTCGGCGGTCGTGGCGAGGAACCACGGCGCCTCCGTCCCGGGCTCGAGCCCGAGGAACGGTTCGGTCTCTCCGCGTCCGACGTCGAACCCGGCGTCGGCGAGCAACGCCTCGACCCGCTCGAGCCTGACGAGCACCCGACCGTAGGAGCGCATCACCGACATGAGCACCACACTCCCGGCCGAGAGGGTCACCGCGAGCGCGACAGCGAGCGCGACGATTGCCCCACCGCTCGCATCGAGGTGGCCGATCCAGGCGACAGGGCTCTCTGCCGGCTCGACTAGCGTCCCGACGACCGCAACGCCCGAGATGGCCAGCAGGAGGATGTTCCGCACGAGTGTTCGCCTGCCGATGGGCTTCGAGCGCAGCTGTCCGAAGCAGCGACAGTCGGGAGCGTCCCCGCGCGCCAGGCTACGGCCGACCACAGCCGTGAAGAGAAGCAGCAGGCCCGCTGCCACCGCTGCGCCGACGAGTGCAGTCGTGCTCGGCAGCAGCAATCCGGCAGTCGCAAGCTCGGCGACCGGCAGGACGACTGCAGCCGCGCTCACCAGCCGGGCCGGCGCTCCGAATGCGGCGAGGGCGCTTCGCGTGCCGCCGCGGTCGCGGAGCTTGGCGACGCCCGCGACCACGAAGACCGCCGCAAGGACAACCCGGCCGGAGATCGCGATCACGGTGAGCATCAGTCCCACCGCTCAGAGTCGCTATGTGAGCTTGGAGTCCACGTCATGGGCAGTGCACGCTCCTCTCTCCCCGGAGACAGAAATCTGCGCCGGGACCGCCGTCAAGGGTGTCGTTTCCGGGGCCTCCGTCAACGAGATCATTTCCGGCGAGCCCGTTCAAGCGGTCGTTGCCCGCGAGGCCGGCGAGCCGGTTTCGACCCGCGTCGCCCGTCAGCACGTCGTTGAAACGCGATCCAAGCACCGATTCGATCCCGATCAGGCGATCGGCGCCCGAGCCTGTCGCACGTCCGCGGGCGAGGTCGACATCGACCGCGCCGCGAGCGTTGGTGTACGAGACAACGTCGCGACCGCCGGCTCCTCGAAGTGTGTCGTCTCCCGCGCCGCCGTCGAGGACGTCGATGCCTGAGCCACCGACGAGGGTATCGTCGCCGGCGCCGCCGTCGATCAGGTTTCCCGGGCCGCCGTCGGCGTTGAGGGTGTCGTCTCCTTCGCCCCCGCAGATGACGTCGCTTCCACCGGCCCCTCGAATTCGGTCGTCACCCGCGCCGCCGTCGATCACATCATCCTTGCTGGTCCCGGTGAGCTGATCATCGCCGGCCGTTCCGACGATCGTCGCGGGCTGCCCCAGGCAGCCCGCTCCGACAACTCGAGACGCGCTGTCGGTGGCCGCGACTCCGATCGCGACGAGCGCCGCGGCCAGGACGGCGGCGAGCGGGGGGCGTCCGGCGAGCCTCGGCCGGCCGGCGGAAGCGCTCATCGGTCGGGGCCGATCACATATGGGAGCCAGTTGACCGTCAGACCGCGGCCGTTGTACGGGGTGGTACAGCGCTTCTCGCACTCTGGGCGGTCGCCCGGGGGATACGGTCTGACCTGGCCGGGGTTGTAGCCCGCGAGAGCCCACTCGTTCGACGCCTGGAAGTTCGCTGCCTGCGTCCCGGACTGGTTCTTGTGGATGTAGATCAGCTCGAGCATCTCATTCGAGGAGAACCACTCCTTGAACGAGGAGCCCTCGCTTGCGTAGTGGTCGTGGCAGAGCCGCATCATCGCGCCGTAGGCGATGTAGTTGACCGATCCCGAGTAGTGGCAGTCTCGTCCGACCTGAACGGCGAACCCGCACGTCGTGCAGCCCTGGTGCCGGCGGGTGAAATCCGCCCGCCCACCAGGGCCGAGCTCGCGGATGTCCCAGGTGAATGCGGCCGCGGGGATGGTCGTCAACCCCGTACACGCGACGAGCCGCTTGGCATCAGACCAGCCTGCGAACTCCGACTTGACCCTTCCGAGCGCCGCCTCGAGCGCCGCGGTGATGTCGGGCCCGCAGGTCTTCGGCGCGCACCGGTCCGGCACAGGCCCGGGCTTGCAGCCGCCGGCTCCGTCGGGTCCACCCGCCGCGTGCGGCTTGCAGGGGTCGCAGCACGCCCACTCGCAGCACCCGTTCGAGCCGCATTTACCTTTGGAGCAGGCCCACTCGCGCGGACAGCAGGTCGGGAAGCACGCCTGCGACTCCTGCTGGCAGTACTTCCAACCGTTCGCCCGGACTTCCTTGTGGCACCAGTGCTCTTGCTTTCTGAGCGGCTTTCGGGCACCACCTGCCCGTCCCGCGGTGCAAAGGCCGACGAGCGCCATCCCGACGATGCTGAGCGCGCGCCGTCGCGGCATCGACGTCGCGAGCCCGCGCGCGACCTCGTCGAGAATCTCGCTCACTGCGGTACCAGTCGCATGACGTAGCTCATCTTCAGGCCATCCGTCATGAACCGAAACCTGGAAATCCCTAGTTCGTTGCGGTGCCGAACCCGGCTCACGCCGGGGCCTCCATCTCGATCACCTCGACGGCGCGGTCGAACCGGAGGCCGGCGCGCGATGCTGCCTTGCAGAGGGCATCGAGGGTGGGTGCCTCGAAGAGGTGGAGAATCGTCTCGTCGTCCGGAACGAGCGTCGATCGCAGCCAACGGATTTCGGCGTCGATCTCAGCGGTCCGTCGCGCCGTAGCGCGGGCCGCCGCGACAACCGCGTCCGAGTCCGCGGAGTAGGCTTCGATGAGGTAGCTGGGCACCCCCCGACGCTTGCATACTCCCTCGTCTCGCGAAACCTGGAAACCCCTACTTCCACGATCGCGCAGCCGCTGCGTGTGTCGGGCACACAGGACGCTCTCGGTTGTTGTTGGCGAGGAGCGGCAAACCGGGCCCCTGCACCGCATCACGCCAACGCACACACGCCTCCCGAGCAGACGCCCGAGTCGCAGACGGTCCCGCAGCCACCGCAGTTCTGGGGATCGGATTGGAAGTCGGCGCAGAACTTCCCGGATCCCGACGTGCAGACCTGCCCACGCGGACAGCAGTCCGGGGGCACGCCGGGCGGCGGCGTACGGAAGCCTGGGCTGTTCAGCGCCACCATCCCGGGCGGGCAGCAGAGCTTCGGCCGGTTGTTCAGTCGCTCGGCTGGACAGCAGATCGCTTTTGTCCCGGGACTCACGCCGATTGCGCCCGGGAGGATCGGAGTCGCGCACTTCTGGCCCTGCGGGCAGCAGAGCTGCGTGTCACCGGTGTTACAGCACGAGCGGCCGTTGGGGCAGCAGCCGGCCTTGCCGCAGCAGCGAGACGTCTTCTTGTCGCAGCACTTCTTTCCGCACTCTTCCTCGTTGGGCCAGCACCGTTCGCAGTGCCCCGTGCTCTCGTTGACGCACTTCCATTTCGGAGGGCAGCAGCGGTCCTTGCCGCACCACGCCTGATTGGGCGGACAACGCTTCGTGCAGACGTCCTTGCTGCCCGTGCCAACGCGGAGCTTTCGACACTCCTCGTTGGGCTTGCAGCACTCGAGGTCACACCCGCGCCAACCACGCTCGCAACAGAGCTTCTGCTGGAAGTTCGCGCAGAACTCGTTGCTCTTGCAGCAGGTTCCTCCGCAGTTCTTCAGGCACACGCACTCGAATCGCTCTCCCGGGTCGGGGCAGCGGTATCCGTTCGGACACCCCGCAATCCCGACGAGCCGCCCGCCCTCTTTCAGGCAGCACGTAACGGAATCGGGCGCGGCGCACTGGTTGAAGCAAATGTCCTTTGCCGCATTCACCACGCAGCTGCGAGAGACGCTCCCTCCTCCGCACGGGGGGTTGCAGATGCCCGTCCTGCGACTGATCGTCATTCCGCCGAGTGCCGTCGGTGTACGCAGCACCCCTGGCACTGAGATGGCCACGAGCGCGCCGCCGATGACGCGCAGGGCTCGCCGCCTGGGCATCGGCGTCGCCAGTGCGCGCGCGAGCTCGTCGACGAACGCGCTCATTGCGTGCCTCTAGGTCTGCCCGCGGCCTCCGGGTCGGTGATCGTGTGCTCGGCGCCGACTGCGCAGGGCTCGACGAGGTGGTTCGGCACGCCTGGACGGTCGCACGCGGGCGTCATGCGCGAAACCTGGAAACCCGTAGTGTTTGAGGCTGGGCTGGCTGGAACCGCTATTGCTTGCGGTCGGTGATGAGCTTGAGCGCTAGCTCGGTGCGCGACCGCACGTCCAGCTTTCGGTAGATCGACGTCAACGCCGCCTCGACGGTGTGCACCGAGACGACGAGCTCGGCGGCGACCTCCCGGTTGCTGTGACCATCGGCAACGAGCGCCGCGACGCGCTCCTCGCTGGCGGTCAGGCCGGAGGCGCGGGTCGCACGACCGCCCGTCCTGGCAAGCTCGTCTCGCGTCTGTTCGGCGAGCGGCGCGGCGCCGAGGTCTACGAAGACCCCGAGCGCGCGACCGAGTGTCTCGCGCGCCGCCTTGCGGCGCCTGGCACGTCGCTCGATCGTCCCGAGCGCGAGGAGCGAACGCGCTTGCTCCAGAGGTGAGCTCCAGACCGCATGCAGCTCGAGCGCATCGGTGAGAGTCCCGATCGCAGACTCGACATCGCCGCGGGCGGCTAGCACGAGCGCGCGCCCGCGTGCGCCGATTGCGCGGGCGCGGGGCCGGTCGAGCCGCCGTCCTTGTTCCTCGAATTCGCTCGCCAGCTCGAGCGCGTCGTCGAGCCGTCGCTCAACGACGAGCGCTTCGATGAGGTCGGGCACGAAGAGGCGCATTCCGGGCTCGAGGATCCCTAGTCCCGAGAAGCCATCGCGGGCTCGTTCGAAGTCAGCGAGCGCGGATCGGGTGTCTCGCTGGGCGAGGCGGATGAGTCCCTGCACCCAGGAGCTTCTGGCCGCGTGGAGGTGGTCGTAGTCGGAGGTGGTGACGATCTCGTCGACCATCCGGCGTGCGGTCTCGAGCTCCCCCCTGTGGACGGCGATCACGGACGCGATCCACAAGAGTGCGCCGCGCGCCTGCGCCTCCTCGACGGGCCAGAGCTCGAGCGCCTCGGTCGCGCACACGTCAGCCTCACGCCACCTCCCGGCTCGCCACTCGACCTGCGCGAGGTGAAGCAGGGCGTGGGCCTGACCGTAGACGTCGCCACGGTCGCGCGTCTCGGTGAGCTCGTCGGCGAACTCCGAGCGCGCGGTGTCGTGGTCGTCCCGCCACATGTGGAGCGTTGCCGAGTTGAACCTGCGGCTGAAGACGCTCGGGCCGGGCGCCGCGGGCAGCTCGATGCTCTCCGCCCGCGCCAGCGTTGCGAACGGATCACCCTCGTTCAATGCGCCCTGAAACCAGGCCATTGTCGAGAGCGAATGCGCGATCAGCGTCGGATCGCCCGCGCGCTCGGCGGCGGCGAGGGCGGCGTCGGTGTCGTCCAACGCGAGCGAGAAGCTCGTCGTGAGGCGTGCTTCGGAGAGCGCGAGGTAAATTCTGCTCTCGAGCGCCGGATCGTCGATCTCCTCGGCCCGCGCCTCGACGTACGCCGGGAGCGCGTCAGAGCTGGCCTGACCGACGAGGAGCAGTGCCCGCGCCCGCGGCGCGCCGGCGGGAGCACCGGCCGCGGCCTCGGCTGCAAGCTCTCGTGCACGGGGCCAGTCGCCGGCGTCTCGGAGGGCATCGGAGGCGGCGAGCAGTCGCTCGAACCGACTGTGATGGCCGGCGGGCGTGAGCTCGAGCGCCCGGTCGAGAAGCTCTCCTGCGACTTCGGGAGCACCTCGCCGGGCCGCCTGGCGTGCCGCCGCGTCCAGCACCTCGGCGACCTCGAGGTCAGCTTCGCCGGCTCCTTGCGCCAGGTGTCGGGCGCGGTCTTCGAGATCGGTGGTGAGCGCGGCGATTCGGCGGTGAAGGAAACCGGCTTCTGCCGGCTCCACTCGCGCCGCGAGCCCAGAGGCGAGGAGCGGATGGGTGAACGAGATCACGCCATGTTTGACGTTGATGATCCCGGCGTCGATCGCGGGGAGGAGCATCGGCGGACGTCCGAGAACTGCGGTGACGAGCTCGACGGTGGGACGTGCGACCAGCGACACGACCCGGAGACCCGCTTCGGTCTCGCGCGGCAGTGCTGCAAGGCGGTCGGCGACGAGCACCGAGAGGCTGCCGGGGAGCGGCAGCGGCGATGCGAGATCCGGCCGGGCGTCGGCCGGCGCAATCGCGCGCGCGAGCTCGACTCCGTAGAACGGGTTCCCGGCCGACTCGCGGTGGATCCGATGCAGCACCGGACGGGACACCGAGACACCGAGCTGCGCGCGGACGATATGGTGAAGCGCCCCGATGCTCAGCGGGCCCAGCTCGACCCGCCGGATGCCATCCTCGCTGACGGCTCGGTCGAGCCAAGCCGAGTCGCCCGTCGCGTCCGTGCGGCGCGTGATCAGAAACCTGATCGCCTCGTCATCGAGCCGGCGGGCCGCATACAGGACGACCGACGCCGACGGGCGATCGAGCCAGTGGACGTCGTCGATCGCGACGAGGACCGGACGATCCGCGGCGAGCGTCCTCAGTGTCGAGAGGAATGCGAACGCGATCGCCTGCGGATCCGGAGGCGAGCCATGGTCGTCGGCGAGAAGAAGCGCTCGCTCGAGGGCGCGCCTTTGGGGTGTCGCCAGCCTGTCGCCAACCTCGCCGAGGACGTCACCGACGAGATCGTCGACCGTGGCGAACGAGATTGCACCCTCGAGCTCCCGCGCGCGAGACGAAAGGACACGGTAGTACGGCACGGCGCCAGCCTGCGCGTTGCGCCAGAGCGTCGTCTTGCCAATCCCGGCCTCGCCCTCGAGGAGGAGTGTCCCCCCGCCGCGGCGCCCCGGGTCGAGGAACTCAGCGATGATGCGCTGCTCGCGATCTCGACCGACGATCTCCATGCAGCGTCATAGCAGGCGCCGACCAACCCGACAACCTGTCGGGGAACCCCGAGCTTTCGGTAGATGCGCGTCAACGCGCCCTCGATCGCGTTCACGGTGACGTGAAGGCTCGCTGCCGCTTCCCTGTTTGCGTGCGTCGGCCTGGCACGCGGCGGAGCTCGCGCCAAGCCGCCTGGGCCCCGAGCGGGGCGCCGAGCGCCGCAAAGCAGCAAGCGCTGCATCGTGCGCCGCTCTTGCCGCCGCTCGCTTGCGACGACGCAGCAGGAGGCGGCCGAGGTCGAGCTGGATCCTGGCAGCGTAGAACGGCTGGCCCAGTCGCACTGCATGGGCGACCGCAACCGCGAGTGCCTTGTCGGCGCTTGGAGGTCACCCCTCGCCGCCAGCAGGAGCCCGCGGGCTCGGGCGGCGGTCGTGGTCGTCCAGGGGTACGACGTCCGCCGGGCTTGCGCATCGAGACCGTCGATCACGTCGTTCGCCTCGTCGAGCCGCCTGAGCAGGATCAGCGTCTCGATCAGGTCGCCGTGGAAGCGCAGCCAGTTCGGCGTAGACCCGAGCAAGGTCACGAACTCCGTCGAGCGCGTTTCTGCAACTTGGACGGGAGCGAGAAGTGGTTGGGTGTGCCCTATCGCAACTCGTGCGCCACGCGCACGTACCCGCACGGCTACCACGCTGGGGTGGACTGGCCGCGGGTCGGCTCCCGCGAGAGCGGCCAGCGGTGCCGCTTCCGGCGAAGCCGCAGCGCGTCGGGGACGACTGCCATCGTGACCTGGATCCGCTTCGGCTGAGGTGCGGGCGCTACGGCCGGGCGGCGCGGCGGCGCAGAATGAGCCACTCGCCACGCTCGAGAGAAACAGGAATGCCATCGGGGTGCGCCGCACGGACCGCAACGACCTCGACATCGTCGAGCGACGCGAGGACGCGTTCGGGCTTGTGCGCGTCGGGAGCCGAGCCACGCAGGCGCTCGAGAATCGGAACGAGACCGGCGCAGAGGAGCCCTGCAATCCAGAGCACGGCAGCGAGCTGCCAGCCATCGCCGTTGTCGCGGCAGATCAACGCGGTGGTGGTGATCGCGCCGAGCACCGTCGCGAATCCTGATGCTTTCGACAGCCTGTTGGTCGTGTTCGTCTTCGAGAGGAGCGCGGCGAGCGTCGCGACGAGCAGCGCTCCGAGCACGACGACCGTCGACCAGGCCGCCCTGAGGAGGTTGCCGTTGTCGCCTTCCTCCGTCGACACCCAGATCGCGGTCGCGACGACGAGGAGCTCGACGACGGCGCCGATGAGCGCTGCAGGTCCGAGGAGCCTCGGCCCCGGGCGCTCCCTGAGCGTGTTCGCCGCCGCCGCTGTGCCGCCGGCGAACACCAGGTTGACGATCGTCCCGAGGATCCGCGCGTCGGTATCGTCGAAAGAGCCGCTCAGAATCGCACCGACCGCGATCAGGGCAGCGACGATGAGCATCGCCGCCGCCCCAATCCAGAAGATCCGAGCAAGACGCATGGCCTACGCGCCGGCTTTGGCCTTCTTCCGCGCGGTCTTCGCGTGCTTCGCGATGTACTTCTCGACCAGCTCGCGCGACTCGTCGTCGCGGATCTGTACCGGCGGCGACTTCATCAGGTAGCTCGACGGTGCCTCGAGCGCGCCCGAGATCCCGTTGTTGAGCGCGAGCTTGGCGAGGCGGACGGCGTCGATCACGATCCCGGCCGAGTTCGGCGAGTCCCACACCTCGAGCTTGAGCTCGCAGTTGAGCGGCACGTCACCGAACGACGAGCCCTCCATGCGGATGTAGGCCCACTTGCGGTCGGTGAGCCACGGCACGTAGTCGGACGGGCCGACGTGGACGTTCCGGTCGCCGATCTCGTAGTCGAGCATCGACGTGACGGCGTTCGTCTTGGAGATCTTCTTCGACTCGAGGCGCTCGCGCTCGAGCATGTTGAGGAAGTCGGAGTTACCGCCGACGTTCAGCTGCATCGTGCGGTCGAGGTGCACGCCGCGGTCGCCGAAGAGCGTCGTCAGGACGCGATGCGTGATGGTCGCACCGACCTGCGACTTGATGTCGTCGCCGATGATCGGCACGCCCGCCTTCTCGAACTGCTTCTGCCAGTAGTGCTCGCGTGCGATGAAGACCGGCATGCAGTTCACCATCGCGACGCCGGCCTCGAGGATCTTCTCCGTGTACCACTTCGTCGCCATCTCGGAGCCAACCGGGAGGTAATTGACGACGACGTCGGTTCCCGTCTCCTTGAGGATCGAGACGATGTCGGCGGTCTCGCCGGGCGCCTTCTCGACGACCTGCGACAGATACTTGCCGATCCCGTCGTGGGTCATCCCGCGCGACACCTTGACCCCGGTCTTCGGGACGTTCGCGAACTTGATCGTGTCGTTCGGGTGCGCCCAGATCGCGTCTGCGAGATCCTCGCCGACCTTGCCCTTGACGACGTCGAACGCGGCGGTGAACTCGATGTCCGAGATGTGGTATCCGCCGAGATTGACGTGCATGAGGCCCGGGACCTCGTGGTCGTCGGCGGCGTCCTTGTAGTACTCGACGCCCTGGAGCAGCGAGTTGGCACAGTTGCCGACGCCGATGATCGCGACGCGGACCTTCTCCTGCTGCCGGGCGCCGTTCGAGCCGCCGTTCTTCGAGCCGTTTGTCTCGGCCATGGTGGGTTCCTTTCGTCGATTCGATGCGAACGGGACGTCGAGCCCATCCGCGATCGAGCGGAGAACGACGTCGTTGACGGAGCGACCGCTGCGAGCTGCCTCGGTCTCGAGCTCCAGCTTCAACTCTTCCGGCATCCGGAGGAGGATCACCGGGCTCGAGCCCGGCAGTGGGCTGCGACGGCCGGTCGGGGTGTACTCGACACCGAGCGCCTGGGCGAGCAGCCCGACCGCGACGTCGTTGAGGCTGAGGCCGCGACGAGCGGTCTCTCGGACGAGTGCGTCCTTCAACGCCAACGGCGCTCGGACGAGCACGCCCTTTCGCTGCGATGTGCTAGCAGTCAAACTGCTATCATTATAGCAAATCTGAGATTGGCGCGCTCGGTTGCGATTCGCGCGAAGCAACGTGATGTCCGCGCGCTCGTGTTGCCTCGGCCGGTCTTAGATGCGGCGAAGCTCAGGTCGCCTGCGTCAACTCGCGCAGCTGCCGCCGCACGAAGAGCACACGCTGCGCGACCGTCAGCCACGCAATCGCTGCGAGCACGTAGATCGGCCACTGCAGCAGGCCCCAGGGTGCGAGCCCGAGCCCGACCGAGATCAGCACGACCCGCTCGACGCGCGAGCCGAAGCCGACGTCCCCGCGCAGACCTAGCGCCTCGGCCTTCGCCCGGGTGTACGAGACGAGAAACGAGCCGATCACCGCCGCGAACGCGGCGGCGAGCGCAACCACGTTGTCCTCGCGGTGGAAGGCGATCCCGATCGCCCCGAGCATCGCCGCTTCGCCCACGCGGTCGAACGTCGAGTCGAGGAACGCCCCGAAGACCGTGCCCTTGCTCGCCGCGCGTGCGAGCGCTCCGTCGAGGATGTCCGCGATCGAGCCGATGACGAAAAGGACGCCGCCGAGCCAGTAGAAGAGGTACTCGTTGCGATCCTCGAAGCCGACGAGCACCGCGCCCGCGAGGCAGAGGACGACACCTGCGAGCGTCAGCATGTCGGGGGTCAGCTTCGTCCTCGCCACCCCGCGCATCGAGCGCCCGAGAATCTCGCGAGCGGCAGCCGTGTACTCCTGCTTGACCCGGTCGAGCTGGTTGACGCGAACCTCGTCGGGCCGCCGCTCGGCGTCGCTCACCGGCCGATGGCCTGGGCCACGATCGCCGGCAGGCGCCGGCGGAAGAGGAAGAGCCCTGTGCCGATGGCCAGCGCAAACCCGACCGCGCAGTCGAGCCAGAAGTGGTTGCCGGTGCCAATCACGGCGAACGAGACCCAGGCGGGCCACGCGAGCCACAGCGCGCGGCCGAGCCAGGTGCGGCACAGGCCGGCCATCACGATCCCGACGACGAGTGCGTCCGTTGCGTGCAGGCTCGGCATCGCCGCATAGGGATTCGCGAGCGCGGCGACCGTCGACTGGTTGACGGTCGCGTGCTCCGCGAGGGTGTCGACGAAGCTCCACTCGGGGAAGAGCCGTGGCGGTGCGGTCGGCATCAGCACGTATCCGAGGAGACCGACGAGGTTTGCGCCGATCAGCCAGTTGCGGAAGGTCGCAAAGACCTCGTGGTGGCGGAAATACACCCACAGGAGCGTGAGGCCGACGACCGCGAACTGCGAGAGCCAGTACGTGAGCGACGTGAGGTTGATCAGGAAGCTCGAGCCCTCGACGATGCGCTGCACGGCGGGCTCGAACAGCAGCCCGAACTTGTTTTCCGCCTCGATCACGAGCGTGCCGTTCCAGAAGGCCTCGCCGATCCCGCGATCGGCCGCGCCTCGTGCGAGCTGATAGGCGGCGTAGAAACCGAGCCAGATCGCCAGCTGCAAGACGAGGTGCTGCCACCCGCGCGGGAAGATCCCGTCGCTGCGTGAGGGTGCGTAGTCCGTCACGAGTCGGGAGTTTACCCCCGGGTGATGCCGTGGGCCCCCCGCTGAAGGGCGTACACGTACTGCGCGCGCTCGAATGCCGACGGGTCGGGCCCGGCGCCCTGGCTCATGCTTCCTCTCGCCTGGTCGGACGACACGTACTCGCGAGCCGCCAGCCATTCCGCGATCCCCGTGCGCAGCGCGGTGAGGTGCTCCGGGCCGTGGCGAAGCAACGACGATGCGAGCATCACGACGTCGGCGCCGGCGAGGATCGCCTTGATCGCATCGTCGGCGGAGTGGATCCCGCCGGTTGCGGCGAGGTCGATCGGGACGCGCTTGCGGAGGATCGCCAGCCAGCGGAGGACGAGCCGCAGCTCGTCGGGGGTGGAGAGGTGGATCGTCGGCTCCACCCGCATCGCCTCGAGGTCGAGGTCGGGGCCGAGGAAGCGGTTGAAGCAGACCAGCCCGTCCACGCCCGCATCCGCGAGCCGCGTCGCGACGTTCGCGAACGCGCTGTAGAAGGGGCCGAGCTTCACCGCGAGCGGAATCGCGACCGCGGCCCGGACCTCACGGGTCAGCTCGAGCAGCCGGCGCTCGACGGCGGCGCCGTCGGTCTCGGGGCGCGCCTCGACCGCGTACACGTTCAGCTCGATCGCATCCGCGCCGGCCGCTTCGCACAGCTTCGCGTATCGCACCCAGCCACCCGGGGTAGCGCCGTTGAGGCTGGCGATCACCGGGATCCGCAGCGTTCCCTTTGCGAGCTCGATCAGCTCGAGGTACGACCCCGTCCCGGTGTCGTAGTCCTCGAGCTCGGGGAGGTACGTGAGCGCCTCGCCGAAGCTGTGCGAGCCCTGCTCGAGTCGCGCGTGGAGCGTGAACTCGTCGTGCTCGATCTGCTCCTCGAACAACGAGGGAAGCACGACCGCCGCGGCGCCCGCATCTTGAAGGCGAACGAGCGAGTCGAGCGACGACGTCAGCGGCGAGGCCGAGGCGACGAGCGGGCTCTCGAGATCGAGGCCGAGATAGACGGTTGAGAGATCAGGCATCGTCCGCCTCCTGTCGTTCATGTTCGACCTCGGCGAGCTGTTCGTAGACCTGGCGGCGCTCGTCGACGTCGTGTCGCGCGAGGGCGCCGAGCCGCTCGGCCTCCTGCGGCCGAGCGCGGGCGAGGGCCGAGAACCGCAGCTCGCGGCTCGTGAACTCCGAGAGCGGCAGCTTCGGTGCCTTCGAGTCCAGATGGAACGGGTGCTCGCCGACACCGGCGTGTCTCGGGTCGTAGCGCCAGAGGGGCCAGTACCCCGTGTCGACCGCAAGCTTCTGATGCTCCATCCCCAGCCGCATCTCGATCCCGTGCGCGATGCAGTGGCTGTACGCGATCACGAGCGAAGGGCCGTCCCAGGCGTCTGCCTCGGCAAGCGCCTGGACTGTCTGTGCGTTGTCCGCCCCCATCGCGATCTGCGCGACATAGACGTTGCCGTACGCGCTCGCGATCTGGCCGAGATCCTTCTTCCTCGTCTGCTTGCCGCCGGCGGCGAACTTCGCGATCGCGCCGCGCGGCGTGGACTTCGACGCCTGGCCTCCTGTGTTGGAGTAGACCTCGGTGTCGAGCACGAGGACGTTGACGTTCGTGCCCGAGGCGAGCACGTGATCGAGGCCGCCGAAGCCGATGTCGTAGGCCCAGCCGTCGCCTCCGACGAGCCACACGCTCGTGCGCTCGAGCGCACGAGCCACCGCTTCGAGCCGGCGGGCGCGCGGGCCGTCGAGGCCCGCGAGGCGCTCGCGAAGCACGCCGATCCGCTCGCGCTGTGCGAGGACGCCCGTCTCGGTCGACTGGTCGGCCTCGAGTAGCGCCGGCGCGAGGTCCGGCGCGAGCTCGGTCACGAGCGCTCTCGCCGTCTGCGCCTGCGAGTCGAGCGCGAGGCGCATTCCGAGCCCGAACTCGGCGTTGTCCTCGAACAGCGAGTTCGCCCAGGCGGGGCCACGACCGGCCGCGTTCGCCGTCCACGGCGTGGTGGGGAGGTTGCCGCCGTAGATCGAGGAGCAGCCCGTCGCGTTGGCGATGAGCACCCGATCGCCGAACAGCTGGGTGAGGAGCTTGAGATACGGGGTCTCCCCGCATCCCTCACAGGCGCCGGAGTACTCGAACAGCGGCTGCAGGGCCTGCGATCCCTTGATCGACGACGGGTCGACGAGGGTGCGGTCGAGCTCGGGGAGGTCGAGGAAGAACGCGTAGCGCTCACGCTCGACGGAGAGATGGTCGCGCTTAGGCAACAGGTCGATCGACTTGTGCCGCACCTCCTCCTTGGAATGCGCAGGGCACGTCTCGACGCAGATTCCGCACCCGGTGCAGTCGTCGGGCGCGACCTGGATCGTCATTCGCATCCCGGGGAGGTGGCGATCTCGCCACTCCTTCGAAGGAAAGCCCTCGGGGGCGCCGTCGAGCGCGCCGGGCTCGTAGACCTTCATCCTGATCGCCGCGTGCGGGCAGACGAGCGCGCACTTGGCGCAGTCGATGCAGAGCTCCGGATCCCAGATCGGGATCTCCTCGGCCAGCGAGCGCTTCTCGAGGTGCGCGGTCCCGGTCGGGAACGTCCCGTCCGGCGCAAAAGCGCTGACCGGAAGGCGATCGCCACGGCCGGCGAGGAGCTCGGCGGTGATCCCGGCGGCCGGCGACGTCGGGGACGCTGCAGCGAGCGTTACCGCCTCGGGGACGGAAAGCTCCGCGAGCCCGGCGAGCGCGCGGTCGATCGCGTCAAGGTTGCGGGCGACGACCGCTTCGCCTCGCTTCCCATAGGCCTTCGCGGTCTCTTCCTTGATTGCCGCGATCGCCTCGTCGACCGGCAGGAGCTTGGCGAGCGCGAAGAAGCAGGTCTGCAGGACCGTGTTGACGCGACGGCCGAGCCCCGCTTCGCGGGCGACCCGGGTCGCGTCGACGACGTGGACGTGGAGCCCTCGCTCGACGACCTGGCGGCGGGCGCGCTGGGGAAGCGCCTCCCACGCATCCTCCGGCGGGCCGGGGAGGTTGAGGAGGACGGTGGCGCCGGGCGCGGCAACGTCGAGCACGTCGAGCGCATCGAGGAGCGTCGGCTGGTGGCAGGCGACGAAATCCGCGCGATCGATCAGGTAGGGCTCGGCGATCGGGCGCTCGCCGAAGCGCAGGTGCGAGACCGTCACCGACCCGGACTTCTTCGAGTCGTACACGAAGTACGCCTGGGCATTGAGGCCGGCGCGCTCGCCGATGATCGCGATCGAGCTGCGGTTGGCGCTGACGGTGCCGTCGGCGCCGAGCCCGAAGAACACCGCCTTCGTGACCCCGTCCGGCTCGGGCACGGCGTCCGGGTCGACGGGGAGCGAGAGGTGTGTGACGTCGTCCTCGATCCCGACGGTGAAGCGCCTGTGTGGCACGGCGCTCGCGAGGTCGGCGAACACCGAAGCTGCCATCGACGGGGTCAGCTCCTTCGAGGCAAGCCCGTAGCGGCCGCCCGTGACGACCGGGAGCGCGCCGCCCCGTTCCGCGAGCGCCGTGACGACGTCTTGGTGAAGCGGCTCGCCAAGCGCTCCGGGCTCCTTCGTACGGTCGAGAACGGCGATCGCGCGGACGGTGGCGGGGAGCGTCGCGACAAGTGCCTCGGCGGAGAACGGCCGGAAGAGCCGCACCGAGACAACCCCGACCTTCTCGCCGCGCTCGCGCAGCGCGTCGACCGCGCGCGCGATCGCGTGGGTTGCGGAGCCCATTGCGACGACCACGCGCTCCGCCTCCGGGTCGCCGTAGTAGTCGAAGAGGCGGTAGCGGCGACCTGTCGTTGCGGCGAGGCGCTCGAACGCCGCCTGCACCGCACTCGGTACCGAGGCATGGAAGGCGTTCGAGGCCTCGCGAGCCTGGAAGAACACGTCGGGGTTCTGGCTCGTCCCGCGGATCACGGGCGCGGACGGGTGAAGCGCGCGAGCGCGATGCTCGTGGACGAGGCGCTCGTCGAGGAACGCAGCGACGTCGTCGTGCGCGAGCCGGTCGATCGTCGTGTGCTCGTGCGAGGTGCGGAACCCGTCGAAGAAGTGGAGGAACGGCACCCGCGTCTCGAGCGTCGCGGCGTGGGCGACGAGCGCGAGGTCCTGCGCCTCCTGCACCGAGGACGAGCAGAGCTCGGCCCAGCCCGTGGTGCGCGCTGTCATCACGTCGGAGTGGTCGCCGAAGATGGAGAGCGCATGGGTCGCGACGGTGCGGGCGGCGACGTGGATCACGGCAGGGCTCAGCTCGCCGGCGATCTTGAACATGTCGGGCAGCATCAGCAGGAGCCCCTGCGAAGCGGTGAACGTCGTCGCGAGCGCGCCGGCCTGGAGCGCGCCGTGCACTGCCCCGGCGGCGCCGGCCTCGCTCTGCATCTCGACGATCCTCGGAACGGACGCCCAGGCGTTCGGCACTCCCTGCGAGGCCCACATGTCGGCGAGCTCGGCCATCGGCGAGGCGGGAGTGATCGGGTAGATCGCGATCACTTCGCTCGCGCGGTACGCGACCCAGGCCGCGGCTTCGTTCCCGTCGACTACCTCGCGTCGTGCCATGGTGTCAGCGTCGCCCGTCGGAGCAATGACGGCATCGGTGCTCGCGCCGATCGTCATGTGGGATAGCCGAACTCCCCGCCGACCCGCATCGAGGCCGTGACGGGTGAAGGGGTCGTCGAGAAGCGGGCAGGCTGGTGATTCCCGCGGGAGGTCAACCGATCGACGACGAGCCTGTCTTCCCGTTGCGCGATGCCGGGCGCAGGTAACGAGCAACCCGAGCTGCTCGTCGACGGGTGGCGCTACTCGTTCGCGCGCATTGCCCGGACGTATTGCGCTCGCTCGTACGCTCGCGGGTCGCCGGCCGCGCTCTGGCTGAGGCGGCCTCGCGCCGCGACGACCGACGGGAAGCCGTGCTCGTCGAGGAACTTCTCGAGGCTCGTCTTCGCGTCGGCGAGCCGTCCGACCCCCTCGGCGATGAGCGCCGAGGCCATCATCGCGACGTCGGCTCCCGCGAGGATCGCGCGCGCCGCGTCCTCACCCGTGTGGATCCCGCTCGTCGCCGCGAGGGAGATCGGCAGGCGGTCGCGGAGGATTGCGATCCACCGCAACGGCAACCGGAGCTCGTCCCGGTGCGAGAGGGTGAGCTCGGACTTGACGTCCATCGTCGCAAGGTCGATCTGCGGCTGGAAGAAGCGGTTGAAGAGCACGAGCCCATCGACCGGCACGTCGCCAAGCCGGTGTGCGAGGTTTGCGAACGCGGTGTAGTAC
Source organism: Gaiellales bacterium (assembly GCA_046330385.1). Taxonomy (GTDB): domain Bacteria; phylum Actinomycetota; class Thermoleophilia; order Gaiellales; family Gaiellaceae; genus Gaiella. Next base: position 172,580 of record JAXLSV010000002.1, read on the forward strand.
GGCGAGAGCTTGACCGAGATCGGGATCGAGACGACGTTCTTGACGGCGTACACGAGGCGGAGAACGCGATCCTCGACGCTTCCTGCCGAGGCGTAGCGATCGGTCTCGATGCCGTACACGTTGAGCTCGATCGCGTGTGCTCCAGCGAGCTGGAGCAGCTCGGCCGTCTTCGTCCAGCCCCCCGGTGTCGAGCCGTTGAGGCTCGCGATCACGGGGATGTCGAGCTCCGTGACCGCATCGCGGACGAGGTCGAGGTGGCGTTCGAGGCGCGTCCGGTCGATCCGGCCGAGGTAGGCGGCAGCACTGCCGGCGACGTCGGTCGCCTCCCAGAGGACATCGGCGGCGTGCTCGTCGCCCGCGACCACGAGCTCCTCCTCGAAGAGCGATGGCAGGACCACCGCGCCGGCGCCGGCGTCGGCAAGCTGGCGCAGCGTCAGGAGCTCACCGGTCAGCGGCGAGGCTGACGCGACGAGCGGACACCCGAGCTCGAGACCCAGGTACGTCGTGCCGAGATTTGCGGCCATGCTGCGTCCTCCCTCCGAATCGGTCGCCCTGAGGGTGACGATCCGGGCTCTGCGCTGCATCCGGGGTCACGCCGACCCGGGTGCGGCTATCCCCTGACAGTCCACTACCCGCCGATATACGACATCTCGACCTTCGGAAGGTCGGTCGTCGCCTCGCTGCGCACCTCCGAGTACCGGTCGGCTCGCTTACCCCAGAGCGAGCCGAGCGCGCTCGCGAGCACCCTGTCGTCGGCGCCCCCGCGGAGCAGCGCACGGAGATCCGTGCCGCGGGTCGCGAAAAGGCAGGTGTAGAGCTTGCCCTCGGCCGAGAGGCGGGCGCGTGTGCAGTCGCCGCAGAAGGGTTGCGTCACCGACGCGATCACGCCGACCTCGCCCCGGCCGTCGAGGTAGCGCCATCGTCGTGCCACCTCGCCCCGGTAGGCGGCCTCCACCGGCTCCAGGGGGAACTCGGTCGCGATCCGAGAGACGATCTCCCCGGCCGGGACGACGTCGTCGAGCCGCCACCCGTTTGTCGCGCCGACATCCATGAACTCGATGAAGCGGAGGGTGTGTGGGGTGTCGCGGAAGTGCCGTGCCATCTCGACGATGCCCCCGTCGTTGACGCCGCGCTTGACGACCGCGTTGACCTTCACGGGGAGCCCGGCAGCTCGGGCCGCCTCGATCCCTTCCAGGACGCGCTCGACCGGGAAGTCGGCGTCGTTCATCAGGCGGAACGTCTCGTCGTCGAGCGAGTCGAGTGAGACGTTGACTCGCTTGAGCCCGGCGTCGCGGAGCGTCTGCGCCTTGCGTGCGAGGAGCGACGCGTTCGTGGTGAGCGTCAGGTCGAGGTCTGGGAGCTTCGCAAGCGCGGCGACGAGCTTCTCGACATCGCGGCGAAGCAGCGGCTCGCCGCCGGTGAGCCGCACCTTCTCGACGCCTCGAGCTGCGGCCGCCCGTACGACCCGCTCGATCTCCTCGAAGGAGAGAAGCTCGGCGCGATCCATGAACCGGTAGCCCTGCCCGAACACGGAGCGGGGCATGCAGTACTGGCAGCGGAAGTTGCACCGGTCGGTGACCGAGATCCGCAGATCGCGCATTGGTCGGCCGAGCGCGTCGAGAGTCACATGCAAAGCGTACGGCAACCGCCGCGTCGTCCGGCAGCGGTGCGTAGCGTGCCGAGATCGTGCGAACCCTCGACTCGGCGCTTCCCAGGTTGGTGCACGACCGCGTCCCGCTTGTTGCGCTCGTCGGCGTAACTGCGATCTGGGGCTACACGTTCGTGCCCGTCCAGCAGGCGCTCGTCACGTTCCCCGTCGCCGGGTTTCTCGCGGTGCGGTTCGCGGTCTCGGCGCTCGCGATCGCGCCGTTCGCAGTGGGAGCGCTTTCCCGGACGCCCCGGGCGGGGCTCGCTGCCGGGCTGCTCGCCGGCGCACTCCTCGCGCTGGCCTACGGGCTCCAGACCGCGGGGCTCGAGCTGACGACGGTCTCGAGCACGGGGTTCATCACCGGGCTGTACGTCGTCTTCACCCCGCTGCTCGCGCTGGCGCTGTTCAGGACGCCGGTTCCCGCGATCCTGTGGGCCGGCGCCGTGCTCTCACTTGCCGGGCTGCTGATGATCTCGGGGATTCCCGGAGGATCGATCGCCGGGAACGCGCTCGTGCTCGGCAACGCGCTCGCGCAGGCGCTGCAGATCGCGGTGATGGAGCGGTTCGCGCCCCGATACGACGCGCGGGCGCTGACGCTGCTGCAGATGCTCGTCTCCTGTGGGGCGTTCGTCCTGCTCGCGGCGGCGCTCGGTCAGCTGGAGCTGCCCCGTACGTGGACGGTCTGGTACGCGGCGATCGCGAGCGGCGCGTTCGCGGGTGCGCTCGGATACCTCGTCGCCACCTGGGTGCAGTCGCGCACCACCGCGGCCCGCGCCGCGCTCGTGTTCACTCTCGAGGCGCCGTTCGCCGCGCTGTTCGGCGTCGTCCTGCTCTCGGAGCGCCTCGGCTGGCTCGGCTGGGCCGGTTGTGCGGTGATGCTCGCGGGCATCGTGTTCGCCGAGCCCGCTGCCGCGGCGGCGCTCCGTCGCCTCGGCCCAGGGCGCGCGCGCTGATGGATGCGGTCGCGCTCGCCCTGCTCTCTGCCCTTGGCTTCGGGGCGATGACCGTGCTGCTGCGCCCCGCGCTCGGTCGCGGCACCGAGCCGCTCCTCGGCGCGTTTGCGACGGTCGTTGTCGCGTTCTGTGTTGCGTTCGGAGCGACGGTGATTCGCGGCGACTGGACGCTCGCCGGGGTGGCGCCGTACCTCCTCGCCGGCGTGCTCGGCCCGGGTGTCTCGCAGATCCTCTTCACGTACGCCGTTCGCGAGGCGGGCCCGTCGCGAACGTCGGCGACGGTCGGGATCGCTCCGCTGTTCGCGGTCGTCTTCGCGGTCGCGATCCTCGACGAGCCACTACTCGCAGCGATCGCGCTCGGGGCGCTCGCGATCGTGGTAGGCGGGGTTCTCCTCGCGACCGAGTCGGAGCGTCCCGATCACGTCAACCCGCTCGGGCTCGGGCTGGCGCTTGTCGCGGCGCTCACGTTCGCTACGCGCGACACGTTCGTGCGCTCGGTTGCAACCGACAGCGCGGTCTCACCGGAGCTGGCGATCACGGCGACGCTCGCCAGCGGCGGGCTCACGATCCTCGCGGCGATGCTCGTCACCCGCGTGCGCCTTCGTGCGGCCCCGTTCGGGCACTTCCTTCCCGCCGGGGTCGCGTTCGGGATCTCCTACGTCTCGCTCTACGAGGCTTTCTACCGGGGTCGCCTGAGCGTGGTTGCGCCGCTCGTCGCAACCGAGTGCCTCTGGGGCTTGACGCTCTCGCACCTGTTCTTCGGGCGCCACGAGCGGATCGGCCGCCGGCTCGTCGCCGGCGCGGCCCTCGTCGTCGCCGGCGGCGCGCTCATCGGGCTCGAACGCTGACCGACACCGCCCGCGCCCCGACCCCCGGCTCGCCCGGCCGCGAGCTAGCGAGAAGCCCTTGTCCCGCCCGGACACGCCCGGAGTGGACAGCCCGCCGGGCCACCGGCCTCCTCCCCGATGACACTGAGTCTACTCCTGGCGGGGAGCGGGCGGCATCGTCCGAGCGGTTGATCGGGTGGCGTGTCTCTCCTTCCATTCGTTGCGATCCGTCAAGGATCTGCTACTCTCCGACTGAGATTTTTCTCCGATCACGACTCAACAAGGAGCTACGCATCAATGGGACGCACTATCGGCATCGACCTCGGGACCACCAACAGCTGCATGGCGGTGCTCGAAGGCGGTGAGCCCACCGTGATCACGAACGCCGAGGGCGGTCGCACGACACCGTCCGTCGTCGCGTTCGCCAAGGACGGTCAGCGCCTCGTCGGCACACCCGCCCGCCGCCAGCAGGTCACGAACCCCGAGAACACGATCTTCTCGATCAAGCGGTTCATGGGTCGCAAGTGGGACGAGGTCTCCGAGGAGATGACGATCGTCCCGTACAAGGTCGAGCAGGGCGAAAACGGCGACGCGCGCGTCACGGCTGAGGGCAAGCAGCTCGCCCCGCCGGAGATCAGCGCGATGATTCTGCAGAAGCTCAAGGCGGATGCCGAGGCGTTTCTCGGCGAGTCGGTCACCGACGCGGTGATCACAGTTCCCGCCTACTTCAACAACGCTCAACGCGAGGCGACGAAGGACGCCGGCAAGATCGCCGGCCTCAACGTTCTCCGCATCGTCAACGAGCCCACCGCGGCCGCGCTCGCGTACGGTCTCGACAAGGAGACCGACCACACGATCCTCGTGTTCGATCTCGGCGGCGGCACGTTCGACGTCTCTGTCCTCGATCTCGGTGACGGCGTCTTCGAGGTGCGCTCGACGAACGGCGACAACCACCTCGGTGGCGACAACTTCGACAAGGCGATCGTCGACTGGATGACCGCCGAGTTCAAGAAGGACCAGGGGATCGACCTCTCGACCGACAAGATGGCGCTCCAGCGGCTGTACGAGGCCGCGGAGAAGGCGAAGATCGAGCTCTCGTCGACGATGACAACGCAGATCAACCTGCCGTTCATCACCGCGACCGCAGACGGGCCAAAGCACCTGGATCTGCAGCTGACGCGGGCGAAGCTCCAGGAGCTGACCCACGCGCTGCTCGAGCGAACGGTCGGCCCGACGAAGCAGGCGCTCGCAGACGCGGGGCTCCAGGCCTCCGACATCGACCACGTGGTCCTCGTCGGCGGGATGACCCGCATGCCGGCGGTCCAGGAGAAGGTCAAGGAGCTGATCGGGAAGGAGCCGCACAAGGGTGTCAACCCGGATGAGGTCGTCGCCGTCGGCGCTGCGATCCAGGGCGGCGTGCTCAAGGGCGAGGTCAAGGACGTGCTCCTGCTCGACGTCACCCCGCTCTCGCTCGGGATCGAGACCAAGGGCGGCGTGTTCACGAAGCTGATCGACCGGAACACGACGATCCCGACCCGCAAGGCCGAGACGTTCACGACCGCCGACGACAACCAGCCGTCGGTCGAGATCCATGTCCTCCAGGGCGAGTCCGAGATGGCGACGTTCAACAAGACCCTCGGCAAGTTCCAGCTCGTCGGGATTCCGCCCGCGATGCGCGGCACCCCGCAGATCGAGGTGTCGTTCGACATCGACGCGAACGGGATCATCCACGTCACTGCGAAGGACCTCGGGACGGGGATCGAGCAGCAGGTCAAGATCGAGGGCGGCTCGGGGCTTTCCGAAGACGACGTGCAGCGGATGGTGCGCGACGCCGAGGCGCACGCGGGCGAGGCGCACAAGCTCCGCGAGCTCGCCGACGCGAAGAACATGGCCGAGACCCTCGCCTACCAGACCGAGAAGGCGCTCGCCGAGCACCGTGAGAAGCTCGACTCGGCCGACGCCTCGACGATCGAGGGGCGTGTGATGGAGCTGAAGCAGGCGCTCGAGGCGAACGATCTCGGTGAGATCAAGGCGAAGACAGACGCGCTCAACGAGGCGGCCGCTCCGCTCGCCCAGGCGCTCTACGCCGACGCGCAGGCCGCGGCTGCATCCGCCGGTGCGACAACGACGAACGGCGGCTCCGGCTCCGACGACGAGGTCGTCGAGGACGCGGACTTCGAGGTCATCGACGAGGACGAGGCGGCGAAGACGTCGTGAGCGACCACGAGCTGATCGAGGAGGGTGCGCCCGGTGAGGGCGCACCCTCCGAGCTCGTCGCCGACGAGGTCGAGCGCGACATCATCGCGGTCGAGTTCGACGTCGAGGAGCTGCTGGCGCGGGCGCAGGACGCCGAAGCGAAGCGCGACGAGTACCTCAACGACCTGCGCCGGCTCGCAGCCGATTTCGACAACTTCCGCAAGCGGGCGGCGCGCGATCAGCAGGCGTTCGCGATGCGGGCGGGCGAGCGGATCGTCGTCAAGCTGCTGCCGATCCTCGACGACCTCGGGCGTGCGCTCGAGGCTGCCGAGCAGCACGAGGAGGCGAAGGTGCTCGACGGGGTCCGGATGACGCGCGACGCGCTCGCCGGCCTGCTCGCGTCCGAGGGGGTCGAGGAGATCGTCGCCGAGGGGCAGTTCGACCCGCACCTCCACGAGGCGTTGATGACCCAGGCCGCCGAAGGCGTCGAGAGCGGCTGCGTCGTCCAGGTCGTCCAGCGCGGGTACCGCATCGGCGAGGCCGTGCTCCGGCCCGCCCGCGTCGTGGTCGCGGAGTAGTCGGAGCATCCCCTTGGCAGTCAAGAGCCCCTACGAGGTGCTCGGCGTCGGAAAGAGCGCAACCGACGATGAGATCAAGAAGGCGTACCGCACGCTCGCGCGGAAGCTGCACCCCGACCGCAATCCCGACGACCCAGGCGCAGAGGAGCGGTTTAAGGACGTTCAGGCTGCGTACGACATCCTCTCGAACGCCGAGAAGCGGTCGGCCTACGACCGCTACGGCGCGGCAGGGCCTCGCGGCGGCCCCGGGGGTGCGAACGGACGCTGGGAGACGGTCGACCTCACCGATCTCTCCGATCTGCTCGGGAGCTTCGGCTCGTTCTTCGGGCGGGCCGGCGGTCGCCAGGCGAAGGCGCGCCCCGAACGTGGTGCCGACCTCGAGGCGCACGTCCGGATCTCGTTTGACGAGGCGCTGACGGGCGCCCAGGTGCGCGTGCCTGTCGACGTCGAGACTGCATGCAGCGACTGTGGCGGCACCGGCGCCGAGCCGGGGACGCGCCCGATGACCTGTCCCGAGTGCAAGGGCTCGGGGGTCGTTGCCGACAGCCACGGCCTCTTCGCGCTCTCCCAGCCTTGTCGTCGCTGTCGCGGCAACGGGACGATCGTCGAGAAGCCGTGCCGCACGTGCTCTGGGAGCGGGCGCGAGCGCGGCACCAGGCGGTTCAACGTCAAGGTTCCCGCGGGCGCGAAGGATGGGACGAAGATCCGGCTCAAGGAGAAGGGTGAGCCCGGACGTGCGGGCGGCCCGCCCGGCGACCTCTACGTGCGCGTCGAGGTCGAGCCGTCGAAGCTCTACGAGCGTCGCGGCGCCGACCTCGTCCTCGAGGTGCCGCTCACCTACCCGGAGGCGGCGCTCGGCGCGACCGTCGAGATCCCCACGCCGGACGGGCCGGTCGGGCTGAAGGTTCCGGCGGGAACGCAGTCGGGAAAGCTCCTTCGCGTGAAGGGGCGCGGGGTCGCGAAGCTCGGCAAGCCGGACGAGCGCGGAGACCTCCTCGCGCGTGTCCGCGTGACGGTGCCCGACTCGCTCTCCAAGGTCGAGCGCGACGCGCTCGAGGGCTACCAGCGCGTCTCGAGCGAGACCCCGCGTGAAGGCGCGTTTTCATGAGTCTCCGAGCACCCATGGCTCTTGCGCTCGTCGCCGGCAGTGGCCTCGTCGCTTGGATCGCCGGCCTCCTCGTCTACGTGAACTCGTTCAGCGAGACCGGTCGCGCCGGCGGAGGCGCCCTGCTCGCGGCGAGCTGGGCCTGCGGGGTCGGCGGTCTGCTCACAGGCGTCCTCGCGATTGCGAGCCGCGCCCACGGCTGGTGGGAGGCACACCGTGGCTGATCGACCGCTCTACATGATCTCGGTTGCCGCCGAGCTTGCCGGCCTGCACCCCCAGACGCTGAGAGTGTACGAGGCCAAGGGGCTCGTTCGTCCGGCGCGCACACCCGGCGGAACCCGGCTCTACTCGGAGGCGGACGTCGATCGCCTCCGGCTCGTGCAGAGGCTCACCACCGAGCTCGGGCTCAACCTCGCCGGGGTCGAGCACGTGCTCCGGCTCGAGGACGAGCTGCGCAGGCTCCGAGCCCGGATGGAGCACCTCGAGCGCGAGCTGCGCGACGAGATCCGCTCCACGCACCGGCAGTACCGCCGCGACATCGTTCTGTACCACCAGCCGCAGCCTCCGGCGACGCGGCAGTAGGAGAAGCGACAACCACCATGGACTTCAACAAGCTGACCGTGAAGAGCGGCGAGGCCGTCGGCGCCGCGCAGGAGCTCGCCCGCCGCCTCGGCAACCCCGAGCTCGTCCCCGACCACCTCACAATCGCGCTCCTCGACCAGGAGCTGCCGCGCACGCTCGTCGAGCGTTCCGGCCTTTCTGCCGGAACGCTGAGGAGCGAGGCAGAGGCGCGCCTTCGCTCGCAGCCCTCAGTGAGTGGAGGCAACGCCGCCCCGCAGGCAGGCTCGGCCATCCAGAAGGTCTTCTCCAGCGCGTTTGCAGAAGCAAACGCGCTCGGGGACGAGTATGTCTCGGTCGAGCACCTGCTGCTCGCGCTCGACGTTGTGCCGCGCGAGGCGCTGCTCGCCGCGCTCCAGCAGGTGCGCGGCGGTCAGCGGGTGACCAGCCAGGATCCGGAGGGCTCCTATCAGGCGCTCGAGAAGTACGGCCGCGACCTCACCGCGCTCGCGGAGGCAGGCAGGCTCGACCCGGTGATCGGCCGCGACGAGGAAATCCGCCGCACGATCCAAGTGCTCTCCCGCCGGACGAAGAACAACCCGGTGCTGATCGGCGAGCCCGGCGTCGGCAAGACTGCGATCGCCGAGGGGCTGGCGCAGCGCATCGTCGCCCGTGACGTGCCGGAAGGGCTCAAGGACAAGCGGGTCTGGGCGCTCGACGTGGGCTCCCTGATCGCCGGCGCGAAGTACCGGGGTGAGTTCGAGGAGCGGCTCAAGGCCGTGCTGGCCGAGATCACCGCGGCCGAGGGCGACATCGTCCTCTTCATCGACGAGCTGCACACGATCGTCGGCGCCGGCGCGGCCGAGGGCGCCGTCTCGGCGGGCAACCTTCTCAAGCCGATGCTCGCGCGCGGCGAGCTCCGCGCAGTCGGCGCGACCACGCTCGACGAGTACCGCCAACACATCGAGAAGGACCCGGCACTCGAGCGGCGTTTCCAGCCCGTGCTCATCGGCGAGCCATCGGTCGCGGACACGATCGCGATCCTGCGCGGGCTCAAGGAGCGCTACGAGGCGCACCACGGCGTGCGCATTCGCGACGCTGCGCTGGTCTCGGCGGCCGTGCTCTCCGACCGCTACATCGCCGACCGCTTTCTTCCCGACAAGGCGATCGACCTCGTCGACGAGGCCGCCTCGCGGCTGAGGATGGAGATCGATTCGTCACCGCTCGAGCTCGACGAGGCCGAGCGGCGCGTCGTGCAGCTGGAGATCGAGCTCGCGGCGATGGCCGGTGAGAGCGAATCGGTCAGGGAGCCGGTCGAGCGTGAGCTCGCCGACGCCAAGTCCCGTCGCGACGAGCTCGCCGCGCGGTGGGCAACCGAGAAGGAGGCGCTCGACCGCGTCAAGGACATCACCCGCGAGATCGACGAGCTGCGCATGGACGCCGAGCGCGCCGAGCGCGCCGGCGACCTCGCCCGGGTCGCCGAGATCCGCTATGGCCGACTCCCCGAGCTCGAGCGGGAGCTCTCCGAGGGCGAGGCAGGCGGTGTTGCCGAGCCGATGGTCAAGGAGGAGGTCGACGAGGACGACGTCGCGATCGTCGTCGCTCAGTGGACGGGGATCCCGACCGACCGGCTGCTCGAGGGCGAGGTCGAGAAGCTGATCCACATGGAGGAGCGCCTGCACGAACGGGTCGTCGGTCAGCACGCGGCGATCGAGGCGGTCGCAAACGCGCTCCGCCGGGCACGCTCGGGGCTACAGGACCCGAACCGCCCGATCGGCTCGTTCGTCTTCCTCGGCCCGACCGGGGTGGGGAAGACGGAGCTCGCGAAGGCGCTCGCCGAGTTCATGTTCGACGACGAGCGAGCGATCGTGCGGCTCGACATGTCGGAGTACCAGGAGAAGCACACCGTCTCGCGGCTCGTCGGCGCCCCTCCCGGTTATGTCGGGTACGAGGAGGGTGGTCAGCTGACCGAGGCCGTGCGCCGCCGGCCGTACTCCGTGATCCTGCTCGACGAGATCGAGAAGGCGCACGCCGAGGTGTTCGACGTGCTGCTCCAGCTCCTCGACGACGGTAGATTGACCGACGGTCAGGGTCGCACCGTCGACTTCCGGAACGCCGTCGTGATCATGACCTCGAACATCCGTAGCGCCGAGGCGATGACCGATCGGTTCCGGCCCGAGTTCCTGAACCGGATCGACGAGATCGTCGTCTTCGACGCGCTGACCCGAGGGCAGCTCGGCGAGATCGTCGGGATGCAGCTTCGCCGGCTCAACGACCGGCTCGCCGAGCGCGGGTTGACGCTCGAGCTCGCAGACGGCGCGCTCGAGCTCGTCACCGAGACCGGGTGGGATCCCGCCTACGGCGCACGGCCGCTGAAGCGCGCGATCCAGCGGCTGATCGAGAACCCGCTTGCACTCGAGCTGCTCGAGGGGCACTTCACCGAGGGCGACACGATCCGGGCCTACGCCGAGCTCGGCGTGGTGCGATTCGCGAAGGCGGAGGCTCCCGCCGAGGCACTTGCCTGAGGCGGGTGTAGCCGGTTCCGGATACACCCGTCCGCCGGATCGGGTACGGTCGCTTCGAGCCGCAGCATGGAAGAACGAACGGATTCGTTCCTACGGAGGGATCGACATGCGCACGGATTGTGGAGTCGGCAGTGCCTCGCGGGCGAGGTGATGTTCTTCTCGTAGCCGCAACAGAACACGAGCTTGGTGGACACGAGGGCCTGATTTGCGGCATCGGGCCTGTTGAAGCAGCAGCGGTGACGGCGCTCGCGATCGTGCGTGAGCGGCCGCGTGCCGTGGTGAACGTCGGATTGGCCGGCGGACGGGGCATCGGTCCGCGGACACTGGTGATCGGGACGGAGGCGTACTACCACGACCTTCGGGCAGGAATCCCTGTGGTGAGCAAGGCGTTGCCCGATGCGGCGCTTCTCGAGAACCTACGAGGCGCCCTTCCCGAGGCCGAGCTCCGCCCGATCGTGACGAGCGCGATGGTCGGCGGTGACCATGGCGACCCGGAGGTCGAGGCGATGGAGGGCTTTGCGGTGCTCCGCGCGTGCGCGCTCGCCGAGGTCCCTGCGATCGAGGTTCGTGCGATCTCCAACGAGATCGGCGAGGCGGACCGGCTTCGCTGGGACATCGCTGGGGCGCTCAGAGCCCTCGGAGGCGCAATCCCGCGGCTGCTCGAAGGGCTCGGGTAGGCGGCGCGGCTACGGTTCGGCGGTGGCCGGCCCTGGATACGCAAGACGAGCAGGGTCGACGCCACCGCCGCTACCGCCGGTCGCCCGCACCGTTGGGCAGGTCATCGCGGAGGCGCTCAAGCTCTACGGGTCGCGCTTCGTTCCCGCGCTCGCGCTCGGGCTGCCTCTCGCCGCGACCACGGTGCTCACGCACTGGCTCGGGACGCACGACCTCGCAACCAGAGCGTCTCGCGACACGGTCGCGTTCGACCGGACGCTGCTCGAGCAGTCACTCGTTCTCGTCGCGATCGCGCCGTTCCTCTCGCTCGCCTATGCCTGGGCGTGTGGGCTCGAGGCGGCGTCGGCGCCGGGTGCGCGGCGCCTCGTCTCGGCCGTCGCGATCGGCACGGTCGTGTTCGTCCCGGCCGCCTTCAGCCTCGGGTGGTTCGCGCTGCTTGGCGTGGCGTGGCTCGGCGTCGCCGGGTGGGTCGTGCCCGTAGTCGTGAACGAAGGGCTCCCTGTCCCTCCAGCGCTCCGACGGGCGTTCGCGCTCTTTCGTGCCGATCCTGCACATGCGATCGGCGGCCTCGCGGCCCTCGTCGCGATGTTCTACGTGACCAGGCTCGTCCTCGAGGTGTTACTCCGTGAGCAGGCTGACAACGAGGCGGTCGTGGCCTCGGCACTTGCCGATCTCGTCATCTCCCCGGTCATCTTCCTCGGGGCGGCGATCGTGTATCGGGATCTCGTGGCCCGTGTCGGGACGACCAAGAGCGATCGCGCCCGGGCGCGGGCGGAGGCGCTCACCCCACGGCCGACCCGGCGCTGAGACGGTCATGGCGGCAGGCGACCGACGCGTGGTACAGAATCGTCGTGTCGATCCCGCCGTGAAGGAGAGCCATGCCGACGTACCTCATGCTCACGACGCTCACCGAGAAGGGCACCCAGACGCTCAACTCGAACCCGGGCCGGCTCAGGGAGGTCAACGCCGACGTCGAGGAGCTCGGCGCGAAGGTCGTGCACCAATGGGCTTGTCTCGGTGAGTACGACTTCGTCACGATCGTCGACGTTCCCGACGACATCACGATGGCGCGGCTGTCGGTGAAGCTCGGTGCCCGCGGAAGCGTCAAGTTCGAGACGCTGACGCTCGTCGCAGTCGACGAGCTGCTCGCCGCGCTCGAGGGGTAGCACGCCTGCTCCCGCTCAGGCTCTAGCCTGCGCTCTGGCACCTCTTTGCGCTCACGCTCCCACCGAAGTGCAATAGCTCAGGCTAAAGCCTGAGCAGGAGCAAGAGCAGTAGCTGCTACGCTGAGCGCAGCGATCGCATGGAGTGATCGCGTCGGCTTCGTGGCCTCGGGTTTCCGCCCGGGGCCCTTTTCTTTGCCGGCACCAGCTCTCGAGGAGGAGTCTATGGCCAGTACGGCACGTGCGCGCGTTCTCACGGCAGAAGACAACCCGATCACCCGCGCAGACCTCCGGTTGATCCTGGAGGAGGGCGGCTACGACGTCAGCGACGCCCGGGACGGCGAGGAGGCGGTTCGCGTCGCCCGCGCGACCAAGCCCGACCTGATCCTCCTGGACCTGTCGCTCCCGGGGCTCGACGGTGTCGAGGCCGCGAGCAGAATCCGCGCCGAACGGAAGGTGCCGTTCGTCGCGATCACCGGCTACGCCGATGGCAGCCTCGTCAGCCGCGCCAGAGGTGCGGGCGCCGCGTCGGTGGTCTTGAAGCCGTACCCCGGCGTCGCGATCCTCGACGCGGTACGCGACGCGATGGCGACAGACGAGTCGTCGGCGGCCCGGGTGCGCTCGCGGGAGGCGCTGCGCGATCTCTCCGAGGCGCTTGGCCACGACCGCGCCTACGGCGATCTCCTCGAACGGCGCGCCTTCGAGGCAGGCAAGGTATGGAAGCGCGTGCAGTAGGAGCGCTCCGTCTGCGGCGGAACGAGAGTGGCTGTGCTGCGCCCGTCGTGCGCGGCTCGGGCCGACCCGGGCGGCTGCTCCGCTACGTGAGTGCGAATCCGGTCTCGCGGGGAGCAAGCACGAGCGGGCTCCGCGGGAGGCCGGCCGTCGGGCCGACGTTGTACGCGCGTGGGGCGACGTCGTTCGACGCGTCCGGATGGAAGATCGCGGCGAGAAGCTGGATGTGGTCGCGGCCGACACCGAGCTCCCACTGGCCACCGCCGTAGGCGTCGATCCCATGGGCGAGGCAGTGGTCGTACGCGGCGAACAGACGGCCGACCGAGCCGAAGCGCGACGGCTTGAGGTTGACCGAGCGGGGTGCCCAGTGGAGTGCGACGATGTCGTCGACCGAGTGAATCGGGGCGTCCCAGGTGACCCTCGCGGCGACCGGGTCGAGGAGCGCGACCGTTTCGGGTGTGAGCTCGGGATCCTCGAGCCACGCGTGGGGGAGGCCTTCGAGCACGCGACGGTACAGCGCGGGATCGGCCGGGTTGTCGACGGACGTTCCTCGGTACTGACCCTTGAAGTCGACCGCGTCGACGCAGTCGAGGCCGGCCAGTTCGGCAACGAGCCCATCCGTCCACGCGGGGGTCGCGTCGAGCTTGAAGCTGAGCGTCGGGTCGATCGCGAGCCACGAGCGAAGGGCTGCGGTTGCGGCCGCGTCCTCGAGACGCATCGAGACGACGAATCGGAGTGGCCTCACCTCGCGACCGACGAGCTCGGCAAGGGAGACGCCGGCCTGCCGCAGCGCGAGGTCGAGCGCAGCCGACTCGAAGGCCCACCGGCGGTAGTCGAGGTAGGCGTGCTGGTCGGGCGCCACCGTGAAGAGCGGGAGCTTCGCGAGCTGCTGTGAGAACGTGTCGAGCGTCCAGGTTCCCGCGAGCGGGAGGTCGGCGCCGCGCGCCTGGAACGCGTCGTGCTCGGCCTCCTCGTAGGTGACGTCCTCGCCGGCACCATCCTCGCCTGCGCCCGAGAGCGTGACGATCGTCGTCTTGCGGAGGAACGCGGCTTCAAGCTCGAGACCCGAGAGGGCGTAGCGCTCGATCTCCAGCGGAAGGTCGCGGACGGCGTCGTAGAGGCTCATAGCGCGCTGTAGGCGGCCGCAATCTCGCCTGCAAGCCCTGCGTTCTCGACGATGAGATCGCGGTTTACCCTTCGGGTCTCGCCGCCCGAGCGCTCGTGGAGCGCCGCGAGGACGTATGGCGTGACGGCCTGGCCGGCGACGCCTCGTGTCGCAGCCTCCGCGACGATCTCCTCGATCAGGTCGGTGACGTCGAGGCTTTCGGATGGTGGTCGCCCGACGAGGATCGCGTTGCCGTCGAGGCGCCAGTGCGCATCGGCGATGCGCGCCACCTCGTCTGCGGTCTCGACCCGGGACGAGACGGGCGGTCCGCCGTCGGCCTGGTAGAAGAGCGGGAGCGTGTCGGTGCGATAGCCGAGGACGGGGACCCCGAGCGTCTCGAGCAGCTCCATCGTCGCGGGCACGTCGAGCAGTGACTTGACGCCGCACGAGGCAATGACGGCGGGGATGCGCGCGAGCGCGCCGAGGTCGGCGGAGACGTCCGGCGGAGTCGGGAAGCCGCGGTGGACACCCCCGAGCCCACCTGTGCCCATGAACCGGATCCCGAGTGCTGCAGCCGCGACGAGCGTGCCGCCTACGGTCGTCGCCCCGACCGCTCCCTGCGTCGCGCACACCGCGAGGTCACGCGGCCCGAGCTTTCGCGCCTCGGGGGTGAATCGCTCGAGCTCGCGGGCCGTGAGGCCGATCACGATGCGACCGTCGAGCACGCCGATCGTCGCCGGGATCGCGCCCGCGGCGCGCACGGCGGCCTCGCTCGCCTGGCCGACCTCGATGCCGCTCGGCGCCGGGAACCCGTGCGCGACCAGCGTCGTCTCGAGCGCGACGACAGGGCTTTCCTCAGCGAGGGCCGCCGAGACTTCGTCGCTGATGCGGATCAAGTGCTCCACGCTCACGAGCCTACCGCGAGGGCCGTGGACGACCGGCGCGCTCCTGCAGGGTCGCTCGCCTCGCGATCGTCGCGCGCACTTCTCTCGCGCTGCGGACGTCGTCGATCGCGCCGCCGTTGGTCAACTCAGTGGCGCGACCGCCGGCGCCGACGTCGTGGACTAACGCGAACCGGCCTCCCACCTCTCGCCGGTTGCCCGGCCGCCGCGACCCTACGTGCCCCCGGGGGCGCATCTCTGCGTCCCTGAGGTCACGGTAGCTGTCGAGGTGTGTCGCGTTTGTGTCGACTTCGTGTCGACTTGTGCAATCGCCTTTCCCGAGAGACGGGTGCTCTTCGTGATCGGCGCTCGGTCCGTGCGCTCGCTCAGCGAGTCCGATACCGCGCTACGGCATCGCGCCCATCCGTTGCACGCAGCGCGCGGCAGCCTCGAGTGCGAGCTCCGGCCCGCCGAGGATCCAGCCGGCCGCTAGCGCATCGCCCGCGCCGGTCGTATCGACGGTCTCGGGGACGGCGACCGCTGGGCGCAGCACCCCGTCGAACCCGCAGCCGTCGGCGCCACGCTTGACGATCCAGCTCGCCGAGCCGATCTGCCCGCCGATCGCCTCGAGCTCCAGCTCGTTTGCGAAGACGACGTTCGGCTCGAGCTGCAGGAGGAGCTCGCCGAACTCGGCGGTGCCCACGTCCCGAATGACGCTCCACGACGAGAGGTCGACGCTGATCCGGGCTCCTTGCTCGCGGGCAAGCCCGACCGCGTGGATCGTCGCGGCACGCACGGGTTCGGTCGCGAGCGAGTAGCCCGAGACGTGCAGGTGGTCACAGGCGACCATCGCCGGCGCGATCTCGTCGGGGCGGAGCGAGGTCGCGGCGCCGCGGTCGGGGCACATCGATCGTTCTCCATCGGGTGCGACGAGTGAGACGATCACTCCGCCGCCGCTCGGAGCGACCGGGCCGAGCAGCTCGACGCCGTGGCCCTCGAGGCCGGCCGCCGCGAGCCTGCCACCGTCGTCGTCCGCGCGCTTGCCGAGCCAGGCCGCCTCTCCACCGAGGAAGGCCACCCAGGCGGCGACGTTCGCGCCCTGTCCACCCGGTGAGATGCTGATCACCGAGGCGGCGTCGGCCCCGATCGCGAGGGGCTGCGCGAGCTTGACGACGACGTCGAGCACGAGATCGCCGAGAGAGACGACGCGCACGGCTACGATCGTCTCATGTCCGCATCTGAGGTGCATCCGTGATCGAGGATGGTCGGGGGAACCGGCGAGTACGGTCGTTCGTCCTCGGCGGGCTTCTCGGCGCGTCCGCGGTCGCGGCGAGCGTTCGACGCTCTCGCATCCGCCGCCGGCGACGGCGTCACCCGGTCGGGCTCGCGGCCTTTGAGAGCGCCCCGTGCTACCGGGAGCCCGGCGACTCCTCGCGCAACGACGACTGATACCCCCGCAGTACCCGGGCAGCCTGCTCGATCGTTGCGAGGTTGACGTCAGTGTCCCCGATCCCGAGCGAGCGCCCGACGAGCATCGCGCGGGCCGAAGCGTAGAGGAACGCCTCGGGCGTCAGCGTCGCGCCACGTGTCCGGATCACGAGAAACGGGCCGAAATCCCGCGCCTCGAAGAGCAACGTTGGAGTTGGTGTGACACGCTCGATCTCGAGCCGCGCCCGCGTGTTGTTGCGCTTGCTTGCGTCGAGGATCCACACGCCCCGACCCACGGGGATCTCCCGCTCGAGTGCGCGCAGCGCCAGGGTTGCGTCGGCCCTCGGAACGACGGTTCGTGAAAACGATCCGCTCCGCTCCCAGGCCCCGAGGAAAAGCGGGTCGTAGCCGAACAGGACGTCGTCCCCACTCCCCGTTTCGGCGAGCCACCGCTCCGCGGCCGCCCGCGCAGCCTGTCGTTGGTCAGGCTCCCACGCGAAGAGCGGAGCCGTCCGGTGCCACGCCCAGCTCACCTCTGCGATGACGACTGCGAACACGAGAATCGGAAGAACGAGTCGCGCTCGCCGCGTGAGCGTCACGAGCCCTTGGGCCACCGCCAGCGAGTAGAAGGGGGCGAGGAAGATGAGGTGACGTGACTCGGGAGCGGTCGCGCCACCGAGCTTCGCGGAGAGAAACGCCGCGACGGGCGCGACGACCATCGCGAGCAGGAGCCGGCGGGCCTCACGGGGCGCCCGTGCGATCCCGACGACCGCGAGCGCCCCGAGCACGGGTGCGATGCCCGCCCAACCGGCGGTTCCATCCTGGGCTGACGCCCAGAGATACCGGGCGACCGAGTGGGGGCTTCCGAGCTTCGTGCCGCCGCCCCCGACGCCAACGTCGAACCGACCTGCAAGGACGAGATCGGTGATCCAGAAAGGGATTCCGAGGACGAGAAGCGCTGTACCGGCGAGGACCGCCTCGCGGAGGCGGTCCCGCCGGAGAAGCAGCACGGCGAGACCGTGACCGGCGAGTACGAGGACGGCGTAGGGGTGGGCGGCGACGCACCCGAGCCCCGCAGCGACCCAGAGGGCCCAGGCGCGCCTCCCGCCGCGGCCGAGCGCGTGGAGCAGGGCGAGCGTGGCAAGCAGCGAGAGGAACAGGAAGAGGCTGTACATCCGTCCGTAGATCCCGTGGAACAGGAAGAGCCAGCTCGCTGCGAACAGCGTCGTCGCCACGAGAGCGGTGAGGCGGGGAAGCAGCCGCGCTCCGAGGATCGCGACAAGTGGGAGGCTCGCAAGCGCAAACGCGGCCGACATCGCGCGAAGCCCGCCGAGCCCGAGCCCGCTGTGCGCCACGCCGAACGCGACCAGGAAATGCAACGGCGCGCCCCCTCGGTCGCGCGTTACATGCTCGACGACTCCGAGGAGGGAGTCGCGTCCGACGAAGAGCGCGAGCGTTTCGTCCTCGTGCGGCGGCCAGGCCATCAGCTGATGCCAGAGGAAGACCCCCGCGGCAACGACCACAGCCCCGATCGCGAGCCAGAAGGTGCGCGCCTCGACGTCGCGTTCGACCCGGGCGGTCGTTGGGCGTGTGGATGCAGTCATGCTGAGTGTCACGCGCGGATTGTGCTGATTCCGAGTGGTAGATTGGCCTGCCAATGCCGTTCTACGAGTACCGTTGCCCGAACGGGCACACCTTCGAGGTGTTCCAGAAGATGACCGACCCGCCGGCCGAGACGTGCGAGACATGCGGTGCCTCCCCGGTCGAGAAGATCCTCTTCCCGGTGGCCGTCCACTACAAGGGCTCCGGCTTCTACTCGACCGACTACGGCCGCGGCGGGCGAAAGGCGCAGGCCAAGGACGGTGACTCAGGCTCGACGGACTCGAAGAAGGACGCGTCGACGAGCACCCCGAGCGAGACGGCGACCAAGTCCGAGTCGACGAAGAGCTCCGACAAGAGCGCAGACTAGAAGCGTTCAGGAGTGACAAGGCTGAAGCCGTGTCACGGCGTCTCGGCCGGGCGTTGGGTGTGACCGGGCGGGGTGGAACGCGCTGGCGAAGTGGGCATCGCCGACGTGGCATGGGCCACGTCAGTGCTCGCCGTGAGGGTGGCGCGCCTGAAGCTGCGCCACCGGCGGGATGCCACCTGCGAGCCCGTTACCGTCCCGTCCGGCAGCCCGGCGCGTAGGGCAGCCCCTTCGGCGGCGGGAGTGGGGCCGACTTGCCGGTGAACATCGCGACCGCGGCGACGTTGTCCTCAGAGCCGAGGATCACCGACTCGCCTCCGACGGTTCCCGGGTCGCCTCCGAGGCGGCAGTGGAGTGCT
Source organism: Gaiellales bacterium (assembly GCA_046330385.1). GTDB lineage: Bacteria > Actinomycetota > Thermoleophilia > Gaiellales > Gaiellaceae > Gaiella. The sequence continues at coordinate 191,279 of JAXLSV010000002.1, forward strand.
TTGCTCTTGTTCGCGCGCATGTACGCCCATCCGAGCTGGAGGAGCTTGCCGGTGGTCAGATCGGTCGCGAGCGGAGCGACGAGCTTCTCGCCCCGAAACGGGAGGCGCAGCGCCGTGCCAAAGCTCGTCGCCTTCCCAAGCGTCGCCTCGACCACCTGTTGCTGACGTCTTGTGCGGTCGAAGTCGGTCTCGCGCGGGTCAAGCTCGTTCACCCGGATGCGGGAGTAGATGAGCGCCCGCCTCCCATTCAGGTGCTGGCGCCCTTTCTCGAACCGCCAGCCTTGCCACTGCGCGCACTGTGCCTCGGTCTTCAACGGGCAGTCGAATCTCTTCGACCGGATCGGCCGCGGAACGTCGATCTCGATCCCGCCGACCGCGTCGATGAGCTCGGCGAACCGGGCGAAGTCGACGAGGATGATGTGGTTCACGGTGAGCCCGGTGAGCTCCTTCACGGTTCTCAACGAGAGCGCAGGCCCCCCGAACTGCGAGGCGGCGTTGATCTTCGAGAGGCCGTAGTCCGGGATCTCGACCTGGAGATCGCGCGGGATCGAGAGGTACGCGAGGCGACCGCGAGACGGGTCCGTGTGGATCAGCATGATCGAGTCCGACCGGTTCGCGCTCTCGCGCCCACGGACGCCGCCGTCGGTCCCGAGCACGAGGATCGTCGTCGCCGTCGAGCTCAGCATCCCGCTTTGGGCTGAGAGCTGCTTTCGCACCCCGGCGGGTACGCGCTCGTTCGCGGTCTGCACGCCGGCCGCGACCGATCGATACGAGAGAAATCCCCAAAGGGCGGCAAGCACGATCACCACGACCAAGCCCGCGAGAACCCACCGCTTGATCCGCCGCGGTCGCCGCGGCCCTCGCTCGGGTCGCTCCTGCTTCGGCTCGGCGGCACCGCTGGGCGGAAGGGAGCGCTGAAGAGGAACGCGACCGGTGGTCCGTCCGCCCTTGTACACGCGGTACGGCTTACCGTCCGTCGCCATCTGGGGGGTATGGTAGCCCGTCGTGACCGCGGGACAGACGATCGGAGTCGACGTCGGCGGGACGAAGATCCTCGCGGGTCTCGTCGACCGAAGCGGTGCGATCGGCCCCACCCGCGAAGTGCCGACGCCGGCACAGGATCCGGACGCGATCCTCGCGGCGATCGACACGCTGGTCGGCGAGTTCCTCGAGCAGGGCGGTGTCGCCGTGGGCGTCGGGTTGCCCATGAACCTCGATCGAAAGACAGGGGTCGCGTTGCACGCGACCAATCTGGCGCTCGTCAACGTCGACATCGGTGGCCGGCTGCGCGACCGCTTTCGGGTGCCGGTCGGCGTCGAGAACGACGCCAACGCGGCCGCGCTCGCAGAGTGGCGAATCGGCGCCGGACGTGGCGCCGAGACTCTGGTCGTGCTCACCCTCGGGACGGGTGTCGGAGGTGGGATCGTCCTCGATGGCCGGCTCTATCGCGGGTGGGCTGAGCTCGGTCACGTGGTGGTCGACGCCGACGGCATGCCTTGTCAGGGAACCTGTCACGGGCGTGGTCACCTGGAAGCGGTCAGCTCGGGCCTCGCCGCCGACCGGGCCGCGCGCGAGCTTTACGGGCCCGACGCCGACGCGCACCTCCTCGTCCAGCGCGCGCACGCCGGGGAAGCCGACGCGATTGGCGCGGTCGAACGAGCCGGGCATTTCCTCGGGATCGCGATCGGCTCGCTCGTCAACCTGTTCGACCCGGAGCTATTCATCGTCGGTGGCGGGTTCGGGGCGGCCGCGGGAGACCTTCTCCTCGGTGCCGCCGCAAAGACGGCTGCCCGAGAGGCGATTCATCCGGCCGACGAGCGAATCCGGATCGTGCCGGCGATGCTCGGTGACGACGCGGGCCTCGTCGGGGCCGCATTCGTCGGGTTCGAGGCGCTCGACGGGGAGCGGTGAGCGGTGCCGCTGGCGGTCTGCGCGACGCCGATCGGCAACCTCGAGGACGTCACGTCGAGAGTGCTCGCGGAGCTGAGAGCCGCCGACGTCGTCCTCTGTGAGGACACCCGTCGAACGGCAGTGCTTCTGCGTCGCTACGAGATCGAGGCACGTGAGCTCCTGAGCTATCACGGGCACAACGAGGCCGCGCGGGTCGCCTCGATCGTGCCGCGCCTGGTCGCGGGCGAGCGGGTTGCGCTGGTCTCGGACGCCGGGCTACCGGCGATCAACGACCCGGGCGGCCGACTGGTGGGCGAAGCGCTTGCCGCCGGCGTCGCGGTGACGGTGCTCCCAGGCCCGTCTGCGGTCGAGACGGCGCTTGTCGTCAGCGGTTTTTCCGCTGCGCAGTACCGGTTTCTCGGTTATCTCCCACGGCGGCGAGCCGAGCTCGACGAGCTCTGGCGCGAGCTCGCGTCCTGGCGCTTCCCCGCAGTTGCGTTCGAGTCGCCGCGGCGACTCGGCGAATCGCTCGCCAGTCTCGCCGCCGCTGCGCCCGCCCGCGGCGTCGCCGTTTGCCGCGAGCTGACCAAGATGCACGAGGAGGTCGTTCGCGGAACGGCCGCCGAGCTCGCCTCTCGCTTCGAGGGCGGCGCGCGCGGCGAGATCACGGTAGTGATCGACGGCGCCGGCGCGACGCTCGACGCCGAGCCCGATCTGTCCCAAGCACTCGCTGCGATCTCCGTGCTCGTCTCGGCTGGAAGCCCACGAAAGGCCGCCGTTGACGTCGTATCCGACCTCGCCGGCCTTCCTCGGCGGGCGCTCTACGACGCCTCCCTCCGATTGGACGGTTAACCGGCAAGCGGAGGGAGCTACAGTTTCCCTGCACGTTGCCGTCTTTGACGACGTCCACACGACCCGATACCCTTCCTCTACGCGCGTTGCCCGTCGCGGGAACAGGAGGTGGAGGTTGCATCGTGTTCTCGTACTCGGGCTGACCATTGCTGCGCTCGTCGTCCCCGACTCTGCGCTCGCCTGGGCCTGGCCGACCGACGGTCGCGTCGTAAAGCCCTTCCAGCTCGGCGACGACCCGTACGCCGCGGGTCAGCACCGAGGCATCGATATCGAGGCGGTCGCCGGCGAGGCGGTGCTTGCGCCGGCCTCCGGAGTGATCTCGTACGCCGGCACCGTGCCGCAGCGCGGCCGGACGATCACGATCGCCACGCCGGACGGCTTCTCCGTCACGCTTTCGCATCTGGGCGAGATCCAGGTGAGAAAAGGCGACACGGTCGCGGAAGGAGGCCAGGTGGGGTTGGCGGCATCGTCGGGGGCGCCCGAACGACAGGAGCCGTTCGTCCAGCTCGGGATCCGCGATACCTCGGATCCGAACGGGTACCGCGACCCGCTCGCATTCCTCCCGGCCCGTGTTGGCGCACCGGCGCCACCGGCGGCGACACCAGCCACGGGGCCGGCAACAGCACCGGTCGCGAGCCCGACCCCGACGCCACCCGCCCAGGCTCCGAGCCCTCCGCCGGCGCCGGCAGGACCGTCGGCTGCTCCGTCGCAGGGGCCGGCCGCTGCTTCACCGGCCACGGTCGTGACCGCGCCAGCGCCTGCCGGCACCGCTGCGACGCCGGCGTCGACGCCGGCCACCCAAGCACCAGCCTCTGCTTGGGAGGAAGCCCGGTCGGAGGCGGTCGAGACGCCCGTGAATGCCTCGCCGAGCCCGGCGTCGGCCGGCACTCGCGTGTTGGGGCCGTCTGCGCCGCGGTCGTCCTCCCCCAACTCGGGTTCGGGACAACGCCCGGCCGGCAGAGAGGCGACGCCTGGGTCGCCGACGCGGGCCGATCTCGCCTCTCCTTCGGCACGGACGAGCTCGACGGCACCGCGTCCGCTCGACGGCGTTCGTTCGGTCCCGGCCGGTCAGGGCCCCGGCGGTTCCGGCATCAAGCCGGCGGCGTCAAGTGTCACCCCCGTGGAGAAGCGTCGGTCCGACGCTCGGGTGACTGGCATCCGGGCGCTTCCGGTGCCAGAGCCACGCTCAGATCACCGGCGCTCGCAGCACTCGGGCTCAGGTCGCAAGACGGTGTCCACCGAGCTCCGAGCGGACCTACCCGACCGCGCAGATGCGGGCCCGGCCGGTGGGAGCCCGTCGGTGCGCGCCGCCAGGCCGGCGACACTTGGCGCGACCGCGGTGCGTCATCCGTCGACGTTGCGAGTGCTCACGCTCGCGGCGGTCGCGTTCCTGCTCCTGACGACGGCTTCGGCCGTCGTCAGGAGGGGCCGGACAATCGATCTTCAACGTCACTTCGGCGAGTTGCGTCGACGAGGGCGGCTGAGGGTATTTCGACGCTACGGCGATGTCTGGTCCGTGTCCTCGTGACCATTGACCTCGAAGCTCGGACTCCAGACGTACCTGCCCGCCTCGTCGTAGACACGGCACTCGTAGTCCCACCCAAAGAGCCCCATCGTGGCGGTGTGACTGCACTGGACATCGGCGTAGCCGTGTGTTGCGCGCAGCCACGACTCGGTTTCGTCCGTCGTCATCTTGACGTTGAAGATCACGCCCGACCAAGCGAGTACCCAGAGCGCGAGCGCGCCCGCGAATCCCGCACAAAGGGCGACCGTCACGACGCGGGGGCGGCTCACGCGGCAATCGTGCCGAACAGGTCGCCTCCGGCCGCCCGTGGATCGCGATTCGGACGTTCGCCTCGCGCGCTACGTTAACTAGGTGAGCGCACCGCAGTCAGAGCAAACGGGTGCACGTAGTGACCCGTACTACGTCACGACGCCGATCTACTACGTCAACTCGACGCCGCACATCGGTCATGCCTACACGACCATCGCTGCCGACGTCCTCGCGCGGCACCAGCGTCAGCGCGGGCGGGACTGCTTCTTCCTGACCGGAGTCGACGAGCATGCGTCGAAGGTGGCGCGCGTCGCCGCCGAGCAGGGGCTCACGCCTCAGGCATACGCCGACCAGATCGCCGGGGTCTGGCGAGCCTTGCCCGAGAGGCTCAATGCCACACCCGACTTCTTCATCCGCACGAGCGACCAGGGCCACAAGGACTTTGTGCAGCAGTTCCTGCAGGCGATTCGTGACAACGGCCGTGACGACATCTATCTCGACACGTATGCAGGGCTGTACTGCGTCGGGTGCGAGGCGTTCAAGAACGAGGACGAGCTCGTCGATGGGAAGTGCCCCGACCACGGTGTCGAGCCCGAGTGGATCGAGGAGCGGAACTGGTTCTTCCGGCTCTCTGCCTACCAGGAGCGGCTCCTCGAGCTCTACGACGCGAGGCCCGACTTCGTCCTCCCTGGGTTCCGCGCAAACGAGGCCCGGAGCTTCATCGCCGGAGGACTCCAGGACTTCTCGATCTCGAGAGCCGGCCAGCCGTGGGGAATCCCGATCCCGTGGGATCCCGAGCAGGTCGCCTACGTGTGGGCAGACGCGCTGGTCAACTACCTCAGCGCGCTCACGTACGCGCGCCCCGGGTCCGATCTTCGGGAGAGATACTGGCCGAGCGTCCGCCACCTGCTGGCAAAGGACATCCTGCGCTTCCACTGCGTCTACTGGCCCGCGATGCTCCTCGCCGCCGGGTACGACGTTCCTAGGCAGCTCTTCGTGCATGGCTATCTGTTGCTCGACGACCGGAAGATCTCGAAGTCGGTCGGGAACGTCGTCGACCCGCTGGACCTCATCGAAGTGTACGGGGTCGATGCCGTGCGGTTCTGGTGCGCGCGCTCTGTGTCGTTCGGCCAGGACGGCAGTGCCTCGGTTGCCGGCCTGCACGAGCGGTACGAGAGGGAGCTCGGGAACGACCTCGGCAATCTCCTGTCCCGGACGACGGCCATGCTTGCGCGGTATCGCGAAGGGGTGCTCGAGGCGGTGCCGTCCGACATCTCTCCGGTCAAGGCGATTCTCGAGCCGCTCGCCGACGACGTCGCACGCCGGCTCGACGCGTACGACATCACGGGAGCGATCGAGCGGATCTGGGAGGTCGTCCGTGCGCTCAACCGCCATGTGGAGGTCACGCAGCCCTGGCAACTAGCGAAGGACGATGCCCGTGCCGCCGAGCTCGATGCCGTGCTGTACGACCTCGCGGACGGCCTGCGCGTCGTTGCGATCGCGCTTGCCGCATATGTCCCCGAGACGAGCGCAACGGTACTCGCCGCCCTCGGCCAGAACACCGACACCGCCTGGGAGGGGGTCGCCTACGGGCTGACGCGAGCCGTGACCGGAGTCGAGCCCGCAGCGCCGCTCTTCCCGCGCGTCGAGGCGCCCACCACCGCGTGATCGACACCCACGCGCACCTCGACGCATGCGACGAGGCGCCGGACGCTTTGCTCGCCCGCGCACGCGCGGCCGGAGTCACCCGGGTTGTCACGATCGGGACGGGAATCGAGTCGTGCCGACGCGGGATCGAGCTCGCGAACGAGCATGAGGGCGTCTTCGTCGCGGTTGGGATCGACCCGCACCAGGCGTCGAAGCCCGAGGCGGCGCGGGTCGACGAGCTCCGTGAGCTTACAGCGCACCCGCGCGTCGTCGCGATCGGCGAGACCGGGCTCGACGGCTTTCATACCTTCGCGACGATCCTCGACCAGCAACTTCTCCTGGCTCGCCACCTGGAGCTCGCCACCGAGACGGGGCTCCCCGTCGTGATCCACAGCCGAGACGCTGAGCACGAGACTGCCGCCGCGCTTGCCTCGTTCTCCGGAACCGTAATCCTCCATTGCTTCTCCTCGCCCGCGCTGCTCAAGACGGCGATCGAACGGGGGTACTACGTGTCCTACGCGGGCAACGTGACGTTTCCAAAGGCGGTCGACCTGCGGGCCACGGTGTCGTCGGTTCCCGCGGAGCGACTCCTCGTCGAGACCGATTCTCCCTACCTCTCGCCCGTGCCTCACCGCGGTCGGCCGAACGAGCCTGCGCGCGCGATCGACACCCTCGCGGTGCTCGCGGCCGAGCGGGGTGTGGCGTACGACGATCTCGGCCGGACGATCGACGCCAACGCCACGCGCGCCTTCGGGCTATGACCGCGGCGCCGAGACCAAAGAAGCAGCTCGGCCAGCACTTCCTCGCCGACCCGAACATCCTCGGCGTGATCGCACGCCTCGCGGAGCTCTCTGCCGACGACGTCGTCCTCGAGATCGGCCCGGGCCTTGGCGCTCTCACCCGGCTTCTCACAGCCGGCACCCGGCATGTCCACGCAGTGGAGATCGATCGTTCGCTCGAGCCAGCGCTGCGCAACTCCGTTGCGGGAGAGACGAACGTCGACCTCGTGTTCACGGATGCTATGAATCTCGATCTCTCCACCCTCGACCCGTCACCGACGAAGCTCGTCGCCAATCTCCCTTACAACGTCGCCACCCCGATCGTGGTCGAGACGCTCGGCGGTCACAACGAGCTTCAGAGCTGGTGCGTGATGGTGCAGCGCGAGGTTGCCGATCGGTTCTTCGCGTCACCCTCGACGAAGCCGTACGGCGCGGTCAGCGTTCTCGTCCAGCTCCAGGCCGAGCGCACCGGCTTCCATCCGGTCTCGCGGGGCGTGTTCCGGCCGCCGCCGAACGTCGACTCCGCGCTCGTCGCGTTCCGGCGCACCGCGGCGCCCGTGCCCGAAATCGTGCGAGCGCTCGTCGGGGCGTCTTTCGCGCACCGGCGCAAGACGCTCGCGAACTCAATTGCCCTCGCGGGGCTTGCGACTCGCGGCGAAGCGACCGCTGCGCTTGCTGCGCTCGAGCTCCCCGCCGGCGTCCGCGCAGAGGCCCTCGCCCCAAGCGTGTTTCCGCCGCTTGCCGTCGCGCTCGCGGAGGCGAGCGCGACATGACGCCGCGCCGTCTGCTCGGGTTCGCTCCGGCAAAGATCAATCTCGCGCTCGTCGTCGGGCCGTTGCTCGGGTCGGGCAAGCACGAGGTCGTGACGGTGCTGCAGGCGCTCGACCTCCGTGACGACATCGAGGTTGCGGAGTCCGCCGCCGTCGGCGTCGACGGGTTCGCCGACGACACGATCGTCACGCGTGCTCTCGAACGGCTCCGGGAGGAGACCGGCGCGACGCTTCGCGCCCGGCTGACGAAGCGTGTCCCGGTTGCCGCCGGGCTCGGGGGCGGCAGCTCCGATGCGGCGGCGGCGCTCCGGCTCGGGAACGAGCTCCTCGGTAGGCCCGTCGCCCTCGCTCACCTCGCGTCGATCGCCGGCGAGCTGGGCGCAGACGTTCCCTTCTTTCTCGGGCCGCCCCAACAGCTCGGCGAGGACGACGGCGCTCGGCTCACACCTGTCTCGCTACCGGCCGACTACGTCGTCGTGCTGGCGCGGCCGGTGGGGGAGGCGAAGGAATCGACCGGCGCCGTCTACGCCGCCTTCGACGCGCGAGGTGGCGCCGACGGGTTCGAGGGTCGACGTCACGCGCTCCTCGACTCGCTCGCCGGTATCCGGAGGTCAGCCCAGCTGGCGGCGCTGCCACCGAACGATCTCGCGTGGTCACCCCTCGCGACCGACCTTCGTGCGCTTGGCGCGTTCCGGGCCGACGTCAGTGGCGCGGGACCGGTCGTTTACGGGCTCTTCGAGCGTTACGCAGATGCGGAGCGGGCGGTCGCTGCGATCGCACCGGCAGCAGAGACGTGGCTCGCTCGCCCGCTCACCGGCTGAGCGGCGGCGCGGCGTGAGGCTGTTCGTCTACCCTCATGTCGTGAACGCGCAGGCGATCATCGACCGCGGGTCGACGGTGCTTGGTCGACGCTTTGCCTCCGATCGGGTCCGGCTCGCACTCGCGATTGCGGCTGTCGAGGCGATCTTGGTCGTGCTCGGAGTGGTCGCCTGGTGGGCGGTGATCGTGTTCGCCGCCGGTGCAACGGCGCTAGCGATCTGGCTCCGCCAGGAGCAGCCGACCCATCCGCTTCGCCCGGTCGTGTGGGTCGCGGCCGTCTCGCAGCTCTTCGTCGTTGCCGTCCCCGTGATTGTGACGTTCATCCTCGGGGTCGTCACGGTCGTCGTCGTGGTCGCGGCGATCGCCGCGCTTTTCCTGCTGCTGCGTGACCGCTGAGCCGCGGGAAGAACCGGGGCGTCGCGGCCGCGTACTCGTTGTACCCCGCGAACCGAGTGGCAAGGTGTCGCTCCTCGACCCTGGCCTTGGCGGAGAAGAACACGATGGTCGCCGCCGCAGCCGCGGCCGTAGCGACGCTCCCCGAGCGAAGCGCGAGACCGACGACGAGAAGCAGCGCGCCCGTGTAGATCGGGTGGCGGACGAATCGGTAGAGCCCGTCCGTCACGAGCTGCCCGCTCGCGCGAGGCACGGGGTTCGGTGTCAGGCTCCGACCCAGGCCCAGCGCTGCAGCGACCGCGATCACGATTCCCGTCGCGACGATCACCCACGAGAGGAGCTCGACCCAGGCTGGTGTCGGCCAATCGGATCCGCGGGGAAGGACAACCATTAGCCCGAGCAGCAAGATCTGCACCCCGACGACGACCCAGCCGACCCCGCGCGCGCCCATCGACGCGATCGTAGTGCCAAGTGGCTCGGCCGGTTCGATGGCGTTGGGCGCACTGCGGCAATCATCTAGACTGGGGTCAGAGCACTGGGGCGTGGCCAAGCGGTAAGGCAACGGGTTTTGGTCCCGTGATCCCAGGTTCGAATCCTGGCGCCCCAGCCACTTCTTGACCGCCGTGACGCCACCCAAACTCGCAGCCGTCGTGATGGCGGGAGGACTCGGAACCCGCATGCGCTCCGAGGTCGCCAAGCACCTGCACCCGATCCTCGGTCGACGAATGGTCGACTGGGTGATCGAGGCGGCCAGACCGCTCGATCCGTCGCCGCTGGTCGTCGTCGTCTCGCCGAGCACCGCCGAGGCATTCGCGGGGCTCGATGTCGCGATCCAGGAGCGAGCGCTCGGCACCGGCGACGCCGTTCGCTGCGCTGCGGCCGCGCTCGCGGGCGCCGACGAGGTGCTTGTGCTCTCGGGTGACACGCCTCTGCTCACGACCGCGCTGCTCACCGAGCTTGTCAGCGAGCATCGGCGGAAGCAGGCGGGCGCGACCGTGCTCTCGTTCCTCCCGGACGACATGCGCAGCTACGGCCGCATCGTCCGCGACGCCGACGGCGACCTCTCCGCGATCGTCGAAGCGGCAGACGCAACCCCCGAGCAGCTCACGATCGGTGAGGCGAACTCGTCGATCTATGTCTTCCAGGCCGAGCTGCTTTGGCCCGCGCTCGACCGTCTGACGCCTGTGAACGCGCAGGGTGAGCTGTATCTCACCGATGCCGTTCGTGACCTCGTCGACGGCGGGCATCGGGTCGCAGTCCATGTCGCGGCTGATCCAACCGAGACGGAGGGTGTCAACACTCGCGTCGAGCTGGCTGCCGCAGGTGCCGCGCTCCGCGATCGGATCAACGGAGCGCACATGCTCGCTGGCGCGACGATCGTCGACCCTGTCTCGACCTGGATCGAACCGGGTGTGCGGCTCGGCACCGACGTCACGATCAACCCATTCACGGTGATCCAGGGGGCGACGACCGTCGCCGATGGTGCGGTGATCGGGCCTCACGCCGTCGTGGTCGACGCTGCGATCGGAGAGGATGCGACCGTGGGGCCGTTCTGTTACGTTCGCCCCGGTACGGTGCTCGGCGCTTCCGCGAAGGCGGGGACGTTCGTGGAGTTGAAGAACGCCCGGGTCGGGGAACGAGCCAAGGTTCCACACCTGTCGTACGTCGGCGACGCAGAGATCGGAGAGGGGAGCAACATCGGTGCGGGCTCGATCACGGCGAACTTCCCCCACGCACCCGGCAAGCCCAAGGGGCGAACCACGATCGGACGGAACGTCCGCGTCGCCGTCGACACGATGTTCGTCGCCCCGGTCGAGCTCGGCGATGACGTCTGGACGGCGCCCGGAACCGTGATCACCGAGGATGTCCCGGACAACTCCCTCGTTGGGTTCTCGCCCCGGCAAACGATCAAGGAAGGACGTGGTGGCAAGCGCGATGGTTGAGCAGACGTTGCCGGGCCTCGGGCACCTCTCGTCGGCCGCTGGGCCGCTTGGCGCCCCTGGGGTGATCGGGATGACCCCCGAGAAGCGCCTCACGCTTGTCTCGGGACGCTCCAACCGCGATCTCGCCGAGGCGATCGCCGGCAAGCTCGGGTGCACGCTCGGCAACGTGACGTTGAAGACCTTCGCGAACGGTGAGACGTACTGCCGGTACGAAGACTCGATCCGAGGTGCAGACGTCTTCATCGTCCAGACTGCCGTGCAGCCGGTCGACCAGAACCTGATGGAGCTGCTGATCATGGTCAACGCGGCCAAGCTCGCCTCCGCGAAGCGGATCACTGCTGTGATTCCCTGGTACTTCTACGTGCGGCAAGACAAGAAATCGCGGCCGCGTGAGCCGATCGCGGCGAAGCTCGTCGCTGACCTCCTCCAGACCGCCGGCGTCGATCGCGTCCTGACGATGGATCTTCACGCCGGGCAGGTTCAGGGGTTCTTCGAGATCCCTGTCGATCACATGACTGCGGTGCCGATGTTCACGCGCTACATCCTCGATCTCAACCTCGGTCACGAGCTCGCCGCCGTCTCGCCCGACACGGGCCGTGCAAAGCTCGCCGGCAAGTTCGCCGAGATGATCGGCGGCGATCTCGTGATCCTCAACAAGGTGCGCCCGGCGCACAACGAGGCGAAGGTCACCACCGTGATCGGTGACGTCGAAGGCAAGGTTGCGGTGATGACCGACGACGTCGTCGACACCGCAGGCACGCTCGTCGCCGGCGCCGCCGCGCTGAAGGAGGCGGGCGCGACAAAGGTCTACGCGTGTGCGACACACGGGCTCTTCAACGGTGAGGCGATCGAGCGGATTGCCTCGAGCCAGATTGACCTGCTCGTCGTCACCGACACCGTGCCTGTCGATCCACTGACGAAGCCCGACAACGTCGAAGTGCTCTCCGTCGCCGGGATCCTCGCGGAGACGATCCAGAACGTCTTCTCGGACGATTCTGTCAGCGCGATCTTCGCCGGCGAGAACCAGCTCTTCTAGCGCACAACTCGCTCAACGCTCCCGCTCGTCCGGTCGGCCCCTGGCAAGATGGGGCATGGCCGAGGATCTTCAGCGGGCGACGCTCCCGCGCGATTCGGGGCGGGACGTGTTCGGGCTCGATCCAGCGGGCTACGCGGCCGGGCGGCCCGGCTACCCGGCGACGTTGTTCGAGGCACTCGAGCGCCAGGGGGCGCTCGGGCCTGGCACCGCAACGGTCGAGGTTGGGCCCGGCACCGGGCAGGCGACCGGCGAGCTGCTAGAGCGCGGCGCCTCGCCGCTCGTGCTCGTCGAGCCGAGCGCTGAGCTCGGGCGCCACCTCCGCGAGCGCTTCGGAGATCGCGTGGTCGTTCGCGAGGCGACGTTCGAGACCGCCGAGCTTCCTGATGCCTCGTTCGACCTCGTCGCCGCCGCGACCTCGTTTCACTGGGTCGACACGGGCCCCGGGCTCGAGCGAGCCGCGGCGGTGTTGCGAGAGGGCGGGCTGTTCGCCGCCTGGTGGACGATCCACCACGATCCGGACGCCCCTCACGACCCGCTCTATCTGGCGCTCGAGCCGATCCTCGACCAGCTCCCGCGCTACGACCCGGGCGGTGGCGTCAGCGCCTCTGGGTATGCGACCGACCTCGACGCGCGCTGCGCCGAGATCCGCGCGACCGGGCGGTTCGCCGAGCCGGCCGTCCAGATGTTTCGCTGGGAGCTTCCTCTCGACACGGCGAGCGCACGGGCGCTGTTTGCGACCTTCTCGCCCGTGCTCGCGCTCACGCCGGTCGAGCGTACAGCGATTCTCGACCAGATCGCCGACGTCGTCGAGCGGCGCTTCGGGGGAAGTTACGCGAGGACGTGCGTCACGGTTCTCTACACCGCGACCCGGCTTCGATGATCGGCACCGCCCCGCGACGGATCCAGACGGAGCGGCTCGTGCTCCGCTGCTGGGAGCCGGACGATGCCGAAGCACTCCTCGAGGCAATCAACGTGAGCCTCGAGCATCTCCGAACGTGGATGCCCTGGGCGGCTTTTGAGCCAACAACTCTCGGCGAGAAGCGGGAGCTGCTCTCGACGTTTCGCGACGCGTTCCATGACGGCTCGAACTTCGTGTATGGGATCTTCGACCCGGATGAACGCGTCGTCCTGGGCGGCACGGGGCTTCACGCGCGTGGCGGCCCTGACGAGCTCGAGATCGGCTACTGGATCCGGGCAGACGCGACCCGCCGCGGCTACGCGACTGAGGTGACCGCGGTGCTCACCCGGATCGTGATCGAGCACGTCGGGCTCGCGAGAGCCGTCGTCAAGGTCGACCCACTAAACGAGCCTAGCCTCGGCGTGCCACGGAAGCTCGGGTACGCGGAGGCCGGGCCTTTCCCATCGCTGCTCGAGCCACTCCCCGGTGAGATCGAGCGGCGTCCTGGCGTGGTGTTCACTCTTACGCGGGCGCAGCTGCGCAGCTCTCCGGTCGACGCGTACCCGTACCACTGCTAGCAGCCTCCAGAACCGACTACCTGCGAAAGCCGCGACCGTCGGGGCGTCGTATAGCCCCGCGCTCGGCGTCGCTCGACGTCGAGACCCGAGGTTGGCTCTCCGCTACAATCCCCCGCCGGTATGTCGACCGATCGCGTCACACTCAACGTGCAAGGCCGCCTCGAGAGCCAGTTCGGCTCGCGCAACATCCGCCGCCTTCGTCACCAGGGCCTGGTGCCCGGTGTCCTCTACGGCGGCAAGGGCGGCGCGCGGGCGTTCCTCGTCGGCGAGCGCGAGCTTCGCGCCGCGTTGACCGGGCCTTCGGGGATGCACGCGATCGTCGACGTCGTCGTCGACGGTGAGACGACCCCGCACCACGCAGTTGTCAAGGAGTTCCAGCAGCACCCGTTGCGGGGCACGGTCACGCACATCGACTTCCACGAGGTGCGTCTCGACCGTCCGATCGAGACGACCGTTACGTTGACGCTCGTCGGCGACTCGCCGGGAGTGCGCATGGGTGGGATCATCCAGGCCGTCACCCGCGAGGTGCACATCCAGGCGCTCCCGACCGCGGTGCCCGAGCACGTCGAGGCGAGCGTCGAGGCGCTCGAGCTCGGCGGGATGTTGAGGCTCGAAGATGTCGTCCCGCCTGAGGGCGTGACGATCCTCGACGACCCGCAGACGGTCGTTGCGTCGTGTCTCGCGCCCCGGGGTATCGCCGGCGGCGAAGGCGAAGGTGCCGAGGGCGAGGGCGAGGAGGCCGCTGCGGCCTCGGAGGCCCCTGCCGACGGCGGCGACGACGCATCCGCGGAGGGGTAGGCCGTGCGCCTCTTCCGGAGGGGAGAGGCCGGTGCGACGATGGATCTCCTTGTCGTTGGTCTCGGCAACCCGGGGCCCAAGTACGCGTCCGACCGGCACAACGTCGGCTGGATGGTCGTCGATGAGCTTGCCCGCCGGCACGGCGGGAGCTTCAAAGGGAAGTTCCGGGGGAAGCTCGCGGACGTCCGCGTCGGTAGCTCGAGAGCCGTCCTCCTGAAGCCGGAGACGTTCATGAACGAGTCGGGGACGTCCGTCCAGCCGGCAGCGGCCTTCTACAAACTGCCTCCCGAGTCGATCGTCGTCGTCCACGACGAGGTGGATCTCGGGGTCGGGCGGCTCCAAGCACGACGCGGAGGCGGGCTCGCCGGGCACAACGGGCTGCGGTCGATCGCGAAGCACCTCGGCACGCAGGAGTTCCTGCGGCTGCGGATCGGCGTCGGCCGCCCGGGGCGCGGCGACCCGCGGCCCGTAGCCGACTACGTGTTGTCGCCGTTCGCGCCGGAGGACGACGCAGCCGCGATCGTCGCTGATGCAGCCGACGCAATCGAGACGCTCGCCGCAGACGGTCTAGCCGAAGCGCAGCGTCGGTTCAACGGCGCGACCGACTGAGGCGCCACGCCGGGGCGGCTGGCCGCTGTGGAGGCGCACCGGGCGGCGTGGCGGTGCCACCCTCGTGCCACGTCCTGATCCCGCCGCAACCTGTGACGAAGTCGACACGAAGTTGACGCGATTCTGTTGCACTTTCGTCGATACCGTGTCTGTAGGGGCACCGGGGGTGCCCCTGGGGGAGGTTGGGGCTATGGCGGTGGCAGCGGACGGCCGCGGCCAGCCCGATGCGGACGTTGGTGTGTGCCTGCGCTGGTCGCCCCGACGTCCGAGCGCGGCGCATGTCGGGCGAACCGCCGTCAGGCGAGCCGCGTCAAGCGAATCCGGACGTGCCTACGATGCGCGTGTCGGGCGGCGACTCCCGACCGGAGCCATGGACCAGCGCCCCTCACTGCAATCCCCCCTCGCCACCCTCGTCGATGCGCTTCGCGCGAGCGAGCGCTTCAAGACGTACGCCGCCGCCTACCCGGCGCGGGCGCGCGTCTCCGATCCGGCGCTTCCGCTCTTCCTTGCCGCGCTCTACGAAGACCTCGGCCGACCGCTGCTCGTTCTGCTCCCCGAGGACGCGCAGGCGCGCGACGCCGCTGAGGGGGCGTCATGGTTCCTTGGCGACGAGCGTGTCGCGTTGCTTCCGAGTCGCGGCGTTGGCGAGACGTCGGGGCTCGATCCGGCACCGCATCTCGTAGGCGAGCGCGTCCGCGCGCTCTCGGTTCTTGAGGCCGGCGGCCTTGTGTGCGCCTCGGCTGTGGCGCTCGCGGAGCGATGGCCCGCCGTTGCCGATCGACCGGCGGCGACACGGCTCGAGGTCGGCGCGGAGATCGGAATCGAGAACCTCGTCGAGTCGCTCGTTGACAGCGGGTACGCGCGAGTCGATCGCGTCGACGAGCGCGGCCAGATTGCCGTGCGCGGGGGGATCGTCGACGTGTTCCCGACGACTGGTCGCGATCCGCTCCGCATCGAGCTCTTCGGCGACGAGATCGAGCAGATCCGCGCCTTCTCGCCGTTCACGCAACGGACACTCCACAGTGTTCGCGAGGCGGTGGTGTACCCCGCCCGCGAGGAGACCGCGATTGCGATCTCCCAGACGGCGGCGGGAGAGACCGCGGAGCGCGTTCCCCTCGGGCTGACGCCGGACCTCGTCTGGCAGCCCGAGCTCGTTAGCGGAGTCTGGGACGAGGAAGGTCTTGCGCCCGTCGACCTGGCCGGCGCGGCGGAGCTCGACTCGTTCCCGCGCGGGCAGGCGCACGCCTTCGAGGCGCAGCGTCCGGCGATCGCTGCGCGCGGCTTAGGGGAGGCCGAGAACGAGCTCGCCGGGCTCGTCCGTGCCGGGAACCGGGTCGTCGTCGGGTTTGCGCACCGCGGCGAGGCGGCGCGCCAGAGCGCGCTGCTCCGCAGGGTGAACCCCATCGCGCTCGAGCCCGGCGACGCGCTTGGCGACGAAGCAGCGCTTCACTTCGTCGTTTCGCCGTTGAGGCGCGGCTTCGTCTGGCGGGAGCTCGGGCTCGTGCTGCTCCCCGACACCCAGATCTTTCGCAGGAAGCCGCCGCGCGCCGATGCCCGACTCGGTCGCGCGCTCGCGAGCTTCGCCGACCTTCGCCTCGGCGACTTCGTCGTGCACGAGGATCACGGTGTCGGCAAGCTCCTCGGGTTCGAGACGAAGGAGGTCGCCGGCGTCACGCGCGACTACCTGCATCTCGCGTTCAGAGGTGAGGACAGGCTCTACGTCCCTCACGAGCAGCTCGGCAAGCTCTCGCGCTACATCGGCGCCGACGCGAAGGAACCTGCGCTCTCGAAGCTCGGCGGTAAGGCATGGCACAACCTCAAGGCGCGCGCCCGCGCCGCCGTTCACGAGCTTGCCGGCGAGCTCCTCAAGCTGTACGCGCAGCGCCAGCGGGCGGAGGGCGTCTCGTTCGACCTCTCCGCAGAGTGGCTCGAGCGCCTCGAAGCGTCCTTCCCATACCGCGAGACCGAGGATCAGGCACGCGCGATCGAGGCGGTGAAGGAGGATCTCGAGTCGTCACGGCCTATGGACCGGCTCGTGTGCGGCGATGTCGGGTTCGGAAAGACCGAGGTCGCCGTGCGCGCTGCGTTCGCCGTTGCGGTGAACGGCAAGCAGGTGCTCGTTCTCTGCCCGACGACGATCCTCGCCGAGCAGCACTGGAACACGTTCCGCGAGCGCTACCGGGACTTCCCGGTCCGCGTCGAGATGGTCTCGCGGTTTCGGAAACCGGCCGACGTAAAGGCGGTTCTCGCCGACTTCGCCGCCGGCAAGGTCGAGGTGCTCGTCGGCACGCATCGCGTGCTCTCGCGTGACGTGATCCCAAAGGAGCTCGGCCTCGTCGTGGTCGACGAGGAGCAGCGCTTCGGCGTGCAGCAGAAGGAGCTTTTGCGTGCGCTTCGGCTGGAGGTCGACGTGCTTTCGCTTTCCGCCACCCCGATCCCACGGACGCTCCACATGTCGCTGTCGGGGCTCCGTGACATCTCGATCATCGAGACGCCGCCCGAGGGGCGGCAGCCGATCCGCACCACTGTCGGCGAGCTCAACGACGAGCTCGTCAAGGTCGCACTCGAGCGTGAGAAGGCCCGCGACGGCCAGGCGTTCTACCTTCACAACCGGGTCGAGACGATCGAGGAGCGCGCACTTGCGCTCCAGCAGCTGTGCCCCGGGCTCCGGTTCCTGGTTGCCCACGGACAGATGTCAGAGCGTCAGCTCGAGGAGCGGATGCATGCGTTCCTCGCGGGCGATGCGGACGTGCTCGTCTCGACGACGATCATCGAGTCCGGGATCGACATCCCGCAAGCGAACACGCTCGTCGTCGAGCGGGCCGACGCGCTCGGGCTCTCGCAGCTGTACCAGATCCGCGGCCGGGTCGGTCGCTCCGATCAGACGGCGCACGCGTACCTCTTCTACCCCGACGCCTCCGAGCTGACCCCCGAAGCTCGCGCCCGGCTCGCGACGCTCGCCGACCACACGGAGCTTGGCGCTGGGTTCCAGATCGCGATGCGCGATCTCGAGATCCGTGGCGCCGGCGACCTGCTCGGGGCGGAGCAGTCAGGCCATGTCGCCGCACTCGGGTTCGAGCTGTACGTCGAGATGCTCAACGAGGCTGTCGCCGAGCTCTCCGGTCAAGCGCGTATGGTCGAGCGGCCCGTGCGAGTCGCTGCGAAAGTCGACGCGTACGTTCCGGCCGCCTACATCCAGTCGGAGGCACTCAAGATCGACCTCCATCGGCGACTCGCACTCGTCGCCGACGAGGACGAGCTTCGCGAGCTGCGGCTGGCGACCGAGGATCGCTACGGCCCGGTACCGGAGCCCGTCGAGCATCTCTTCCAGATCCAGGAAGCACGTCTCCGGATCGCGCTGCTTGGCGCCGACTTCCTGGTCTTTCGCGGCGGTCGCGTGACGATCGGCCCGATCGCCCTCTCGGGCGAGGAGCTTCGCGCGCTCCGTCGTGAGGTCGACACTGCGATCTACACCTCGGCGAAACGCGAGGTCTCCCTGCGGGCAGACGACCTGCGGGGGGTGATCGCGCTGGCCGATGCTATCGTTGCCGCTCGGCGCGCCGCCTAGTCGTCCTGCTTCGGCGCGTGACTTACTCCACGATTAACAAGCGCGCAACTGACCGTCGTCTACAAAAGGGTCGCATGAAGATCTCCCGCCTTACCACGCTCACCGCCCTCGTCCTCGTCGCGCTCGCCGGTCTCGTTGCGGGTTGTGGAGGCAACGACGACGACATCCCCGTTGACGCGGTTGCCGTCGTCGACGGAACGGTGATCACGAAGGCGAACCTCGAGGATCTGATGAGCCGCGCGAAGGCGTCGTACAAGACGCAGAAGCGTGACTTCCCGAAGGTGGGCACGTCTGAGTATCAGTCGCTCCAGGCGCAGGCGGTCGCGTACCTCGTCCAGCGCGAGGAGTACGAGCACGAGGCGAAGAAGCTCGAGATCTCTGTCACCGACGCCCAGATCGACAAGCGTGTCGGCGAGGTCGCGGAACAGTACTTCGGAGGCGACAAGGCCGAGCTCGACAAGCAGCTCAAGGCGCAGGGGTATACGCAGACGACTTTCCGAGCCGACATCCGCGCACAGCTCGTGCAGGAGGCGCTCTTCGCAAAGGCGGCGAAGGCAGCGCCCGTGACGCAGGCCGAGATCGAGAAGTTCTATAGGGAGAACAAGGCGCAGTATTCGGTGGCCGAGTCGCGCCAGGTGCGGCACATCCTCGTGAAGACGAAAGCCCAGGCCGACGACGTCGTCGTCCGTCTGAAGAACGGCGAGGACTTCGGCAAGCTCGCGAAGGAGCTATCGCAGGATCCCGGGTCGAAGGACAGCGGCGGTGAGCTGACCGTCCGGCGCGGAGAGACCGTGGCGGAGTTCGACAAGGCAGCGTTCTCACTCAAGGTGCACGAGCTCTCGGCGCCGATCAAGACACAGTTCGGCTATCACGTGATCGAGGCGCTCTCCGATGTCACGAAGGCGTCGACCACGCCGCTTGCAAGCGTCTCGAAGCAGATCAAGTCGCAGCTCGCCGAGCAGCGCAAGCAAGAGGCGATCGACACCTGGTCGAACAAGCTCCGCGACGACTACAAGAAGCGGATCACGTACGCGACCGGGTACGCGCCGGCTTCGTCGGGCACCGACACGACCGGCTAGCAGACGTCGTCGCCCGATGGTCGAGCGTCGCGACACTGGGCTCGCAGATGCGCTCGTCCGCCTCGACGAGCTCACCCGCCGTCTGAGACGCGACTGTCCCTGGGATCGCGAACAGACCGCCCGCACGATCGTCCCGCACACGGTCGAGGAGGCATACGAGGTCGCCGAGGCTGCGATCGCGGGCGACGGCGCGAAGCTCGCCGACGAGCTGGGGGATCTGCTCTTCCAGGCGTACTTCCTCTCGTTGCTGCTCGAGGAGCAGGGGGACGGTGACCTCGAGACCGTCGCTCGCGGTGTCCACGACAAGCTCGTCCGCCGGCATCCCCACGTGTTCGGTGAGGCCGTCGCCGAGACCGCTGGCCGCGTTCGCGAGCGCTGGGAGGCGATCAAGACCGAGCAGGAGGGGCGCGAGGGGATCTTCCACGATGTCCCCGAGTCGCTCCCGGCGCTCCTGCATGCGCGCAAGATCCAGCGTCGCGCCGCCGCGGTCGGCTTCGACTGGCCTGAGCTCGACGGTCCGCTTGCAAAGGTCGACGAGGAGCTCGCCGAGCTACGCGCGGAGCTCGGACGCGCTGGCCGCCCCAACCCCGAGACCGAGGCCGACCCCGAAGTGTTCGCCGAGCTTGGCGACCTCCTCTTCACGGTTGTGAATCTCGCGAGAATGGTCAACGTCGACCCGGAGCTGGCACTACGTGCGACGAGCGCCCGCTTTCGCGATCGCGTCGAACTGGCCGAGACGCTCGCCGCGCAGGCGGGGGAGGAGTGGGCCAAGCTCGCGCTCGATGAACAGGAGGCGTGGTACCAGCGCGCAAAGGGCAGGGGCGAGACGAAGAACGCCTGAGCACGAGGTCGCGAGCTGAGCGTCAGTCGATCTCGTGCGCTCGCGGCGCTGACCCGGCGCCACCCCGGCTGCTTGGGCTTGAGGCCCGAGTACGGCGAGTGGCGCGTTAGCAGTCGTGACCGAGAGCTCGACCGGCGTCTACCCCAGCTTGTGTTGCAGCAACACAAACTGGGGTTGGTCTCATCCTGATGCTTCCGCCCGCGACAGACGACGCAGACAGCAACAGGGAGCAACCGGCGCCCATGTCCTACGCCTCCACACCCGGGCTTGTGCTGCAGCGAGCAAGGCCTGAGGAGAGGCGCCGCGGTAGTGTCGAGGGCTGTGACAACGCGATCGGATCTGCTGGCCTATCTCGCGGACGCGATCGACGCGGTGGCAGTGTCGCATCCCACTCGCGTCGCCGTCGATGGGCCGGACGCCGCCGGAAAAACCATGTTGGCGGACGAGCTCGCGGCCGTCCTGACCGCGAGAGGGCGCTCGGTCATCCGTGCATCCGTTGATGGTTTCCATCGGCCCCGGGCGCAGCGCTACCGGAGAGGGCCCGATTCCCCGGCGGGTTACTACGAGGACTCGTTCGATCTCGGGGCGATCCGCGAGAATCTGCTCCGGCCGCTCGGCCCCGGCGGCGACCTCGCGTACCGGGTTGCGCTGTTCAACTATCGGACTGACCAGTCCGTGCGGCCGTCGCGACTAACGGCGCCGGCCGACGCAGTCCTCCTCTTCGACGGTGTGTTCCTCCAGCGGCCGGAGCTACGCGGCGAGTGGGACTACACCGTGTTCGTCGATTGCGCGTTCGACGAGATCGTGCGTCGCGCCCTTCGGCGTGACCTCGAGCTCTTTCGGGACGTTGCCGAGATCGAGCGGCGCTACCGCGGACGCTACCTTCCTGCCCAACAGGTCTACTTCGCCGCGGCGAGCCCTCGCAGCAACGCCGACGTGGTGGTCGCCAACGACGACCCCGACAGCCCGCGGTGGTGTGCTCGCCAGCGCGGGGACGCACGACCCGGGTGAGTCGAGCCAGTCAACGTGAGCCTCTCCGGGATCCCGGCCTGTCAGTACGCCTGCGCCCAGACTGGCCTCGCGGTGGCCGGACGATCACAGCACACGCACGTCGCTCCCGGCTCCATTGTCTCGTCGAGCGGAAGACACCGAATCGTGGCCGAGCTGTCGGTCTTCACCCGTGCTTCGCACTTCGGATCCTCGCACCAGGGAGCAGTGGCGAATCCGCGGGCCTCTCGGAGGTGGTCGACGAGCTCGGAGTAGCTATGCGAGTGGAGCATCCTCCGGTCGCGCTCGGCGCGTGCGGTCTCGAGCAAGGACGATTGGATCTCGCGAAGCATGCGGCCGACCTCGCGGGTGACCCGTGACAGCTCGACCGGCCGCTTGTCGGCGCGATCGCGTCTCGCGATGGTCACTGTTCCACTTGCGAGATCCCGGCCGCCAATCTCGACCCGGATCGGCACGCCTTTGAGCTCCCACTCGTTGAACTTGTAGCCGGGGCGGTGCTCGGCGCGATCGTCGATGCGGGCCCGAACGGCCGCCGACCGCAGTGTGTCTGCGACGAGCGCGGTGGTGGCGAGCACGGCGTCGCGATCATGCTCGGTGGTGATCGGGACGATCACCACCTGGTGGGGGGCGATGTGGGGCGGCAACCGCAGGCCTCGATCGTCGCCGTGGGCCATGATGACTCCTCCGATCAGGCGAGTGCTCGCACCCCATGAGGTCGCGTACGGGTACTGCTTGCTTCCGTCACGCCCGGTGTAGCGCACGTCGAAGGCGCGGGCGAACCCCTGGCCGAGATAGTGCGACGTCGCGGTCTGGAGCGCTTTCCCGTCACGCATCATCGCCTCCAGCGTGTAGGTGTCCACGGCACCGGGGAAGCGCTCCGTCTCGCTCTTGCGGCCGCCGATCACCGGGATTGCGAGAACGTTTTCGAGCGTGTCGGCGTAAACGTCGTGAAGGATCGTCAGCGCCTCGGCAACGGCTTCGGTCTCGGTCTCGTGAGCCGTGTGCCCCTCCTGCCAGAGGAACTCACTCGTACGCAGAAAAAGCCGCGGGCGCAGCTCCCACCTCACGACGTTTGCCCACTGGTTGTAGAGCAGGGGGAGATCGCGGTACGACTCCACCCAGCGCGCGTAGGTCGACCAGATTAGGGCCTCCGACGTCGGCCTAACCGCGAGCGACTCCTCGAGCCTCTTGCCACCCGCCTCGGTGACCACGGCGACCTCTGGTGCGAAGCCCTCGATCAGGTCGCCTTCCCGCGCGAGCGTCGACCTTGGCACGAGCAGGGGGAAGTAGAGGTTCTCGTGGCCAGTTGTCTTGATCCGAGCGTCGAGCGCGCCCTGGATCGCTTCCCAGATCGCGTAGCCGTATGGCTTGATCACCATCGCCCCACGGGTCGGCGAGCTCTCGGCAAGTCCCGCGCGGCGGACGACCTCGCCGTACCACGCAGGGAAGTCGCTCGACTGGCTGGGCAGGGTGGTGGCGCTCATCGGGACGCACCCGTGAGCACGAGGAACACGAGCATGGCGCTCTCCTTCGTTGACGTCGACCGGCGTTGGCGGAGTTGGTTGCGGCGCTCCGGGCCGGGACGGCGGGAGCGCCTACGCCGGGACGTGCACGAGCGGCGGCCGCGGAGCTACGACCGAAACCGGCAGGAACGAACCCGGGCACGGCCGCCACGACATCATTTGCGCAGCCTAGCCGATACCGCGACCGGTCGAGAGCATCCTCCGGGCGGCAACCGGCGACAGCGGACCGCGTGGCGGCCGTGGTCGGGAGTCCGTCGGGACCGCTGCCCCAGCTTGTGTTGCTGCAACACAACCTGGGGTTGGGGACATCCTGGTGCTTCGTTTCGGGGTCAACGCGGCGACGGTGGCGAGTCGCACGAGGGGGTTCGTGTCGGGTACCTACCCCGAGTTTGTGTTGCTGCAACACAAGCTGGGGTTGGCGGCGTCCTGATGCCTCCGCTCCGAGCCCGCGCGGTGGAGGTGGGGTGCAGGCGGAATCGACGTGCACGCGGGCTCGTTCGCTTCGGGACGTCGCAGGGGCGGGCCGGAAGTGCGATTCGAGGGGTCAACGACCGCCGTCGCAGCCTGTTCGTCTGGAGCGTGACGAACCTCAGAGGTCGACGGTGGGCGCCACGGTGGGCTTGCCGCCGCGGAGCTCGGGGTGGTACCGGATCAGGCGCTCGTCGAGATCATCGAGGTCGCGCGCCCGGGCGATCGCCGGCCTGGCCCCGACGCGCGCGTAGTGTGCCTGCACGGCGTCGCCTCCGATCACGAGGCCGGGCTTGTAGTGCTGCCAGCCGACCAGCATGTAGAGGTAGATGTCGGCCATCGAATAGCGCTCGCCGACGCACCAGCTTCGCCCCGCCAGCTCGCGCTCGAGAAAGGCACCGACCTCGACGAGGTCGGCATCGCCCTTCTCCCGGACGCCGGGCTCCGATGTCTTCGTGAAGAACCGCGGCGCCATGATCCGCTCCCACAGCGGGCGGAACGTGTCGGCGAGCCAAACGAGCCAGCGGAGGTAGGCGCCCCGCGCCGGGTCGCCGACGGCAGGAGCAAGTCCTGCGTCGGGAAACCGCTCGGCAAGCCAGAGCAGGCAGGCGCCGATCTCGTAGACCTCTGCGTCGCCCTCCTTCAACGCCGGCACGGTTCGCCACGGGTTCACCTCGGCGAAGGACGCCGGCTCCGACCGGCTGGACGGGAGGATGTCGACCACCTCGTACGGCGCTCCGATCTCCTCGAGCGCACACCGCACCGCAAACGACGATGAGCCGGTGATCTGAAACAGCGTGAGCGGCGTGGGCGCGCGAGCGGTCACCGCTCAAGCATAGGCGCGCCGGCACCGTCGACCCGACCTCGCCTGTGAACCCGCAGCGCCTCGTGGACGCCGAAGCGCCTGAGGCTTCGCTGCTCCTTTGCCGGCAGGGCCGCGACGACATCCGCGAGCGCAACGAGCTCGGGACGATCGACCTCGTACGCTTCGCCCTCGGTGACGAGCGTCGCCGAGCCGGCGGCGAGCACGTTCTTCACCCAGTTGGAGCGGGTCCCATATGGGAGCGCGATCACGAAGCCCTCGGCGGTGGGAAACGGTCCCACCGGCGTCTCGAACTGGCGGCCGGTCTTCCGCCCGACATGCCGGATGATCCCGGCGTAGGCCCCGGGCCGACCCGCGGTCTTGAGCTGCAAGGGGTTGACGACGCGGCGCGAAAACCGCCGCACCGCTTCGACCGCGAGCGGCGTCCGGCGCCGCATCCCGATCGCGATCGCAGTGAGGAGCACGGCGACACCTCCGACCAGGATCACGACCACCATGAGAGCTCGCTCGAGCATCGGGTTTTACCTCACCTGCAGCGTCGCGTCGTCGACCAGATCGCGCATCGGCAACTCCACCGAATCGCTCTGCTACGGACTACGGGCCGACTGAAATCGCACCCGCCTGAACGACTGCCCCTCTGCTACCCTTCGCTCAAATAGAGCGAGTCCGGTTCGCGCGCCAGCGCCTTCCTTGCACGTTCGTGAGTTTTCGAGGGAGGTGTAATACATGGCAGAAGGAACCGTCAAGTGGTTCAACGACGCGAAGGGCTACGGCTTCATCGCGCCGGAGGACGGGTCGAAGGATCTGTTCGTCCACCACAGCAACATCACCGGTGACGGCTTCAAGTCGCTTCCCGAGGGTGCGCGTGTCTCGTTCGAGGCGCGTGAGGGTGCCAAGGGCCCCGAGGCAACCAACGTCGCGGTTGTCGGTTAGCGAAAGCGGATGCATCCCTGCAGCTTCCGAGCTGCAGGGATGCGCATACACAACGGGAGGTGCGCCATCGCGGTCAAGGAGGAGAAGATCGAGATGGAGGGCGAGATCGTCGAGGCCCTCCGTGATCGGAAGTTCCGGCTCAAGCTCGACAACGGGCACGAGCTGATCGGCTACACGGCGGGACGCATGCGGCGCTACCGCATCCGCATGAACCCGGGCGACCGAGTCCTGGTGGAGCTCTCCGCCTACGACCTCGACCGGGGCCGGATCATCTACCGGCTGCAGTAGCACTCCGACCCTGGCGTAGCAGCCCCGGCGCCGCTCGGGTGGTGGTGCCTCATCGCGCTCGGCGCGCGACTACTGTTCACGCCGATGAGCGTGATCGTCCACGTCCACGGCCGCCAGATCCTCGACTCGCGCGGTAACCCGACCGTCGAAGTCGAGGTCGGGCTCGACTCGGGTGCCGTCGGCGTCGCCCTCGTCCCTTCGGGGGCCTCGACCGGCGAGCATGAAGCGGTCGAGCTGCGCGACGGCGGCGACGCCTGGCTCGGCAAGGGCGTCACCACCGCAGTCGCGAATGTCAACGGCGAGATCGCGGACGCGATCGAAGGGCTCGACGCCTGCGATCAGCGTGAGGTCGACGCCGCGCTCGTCGCGCTCGACGGGACCACAAACAAGGCGCGGCTCGGCGCGAACGCGATTCTCGGTGTCTCGCTGGCGACTGCCCGTGCGGCCGCCGACGAGGCCGGCGTACCGCTCTACCGCTGGGTCGGCGGCACCAACGCCCACGTGTTGCCGGTGCCGATGATGAACGTCGTCAACGGCGGGGCGCACGCGCAGAGCTCACTCGATTTCCAGGAGTTCATGCTCGTTCCCGCCGGCGCCACCACGTTCGCCGAGGCGCTACGGATCGGAGCCGAGACCTTCCATCATCTCCGCGCACTGCTCAAGGAACGCGGGCTTGGAACCGGAGTCGGCGATGAGGGCGGGTTCGCGCCCGACATCGGCGGCGCCGACGAGACGTGTGCGGCGATCCTCGAAGCTGCCGAGCGTGCGGGGCACCGGGACAAGATCGCGCTTGCGCTCGACCCAGCCTCGAGCGAGCTCCATCACGACGGCGCGTATCGGCTCGAGCGCACCGGGAAGACCTACTCGACCGGTGAGATGATCGACCTGTGGGCTGGCCTTTGCGACCGCTATCCGATCCTCTCGATCGAGGACGGGCTGGGGGAGAGCGACTGGGATGGGTGGCGCACGCTCACCGAGCGGCTCGGCGGAACGACCCAGCTCGTCGGCGACGACCTCTTCGTGACGAACGTCGAGTTCCTCCGTCGCGGGATCGAGCAGCGCGTCGGCAACGCGATCCTCGTGAAGGTGAACCAGATCGGCACGCTCACCGAGACGCTCGACGCGGTCGAGCTCGCGCATCGCAACGGCTACCGCGCGATCATCTCGCACCGCTCGGGCGAGACCGAGGACTCGACGATCGCCGACCTCGCAGTTGCGACCAACGCCGGCCAGATCAAGACGGGCGCGCCCAACCGCTCCGACCGGGTCGCGAAGTACAACCAGCTTCTCCGCATCGAGGAGCGTCTCGGGGCCGAGGCCACCTACCCCGGCTGGGCTGCCTTCCGGGCACGCCGCTGAGCACCCGAGCGAGCGCGCCTCACGCGATATCGACCTTGATCACGTTGGTCGAGCCGGGAATGTTCACGGCGGTGCCGGCGGTGATCACGACGCGGTCGCCGGGCTTCACGATCCCGATCTCGCGGGCGGCGATCACGCTGCGGGCCCAGAGGTCCTCGACGTCGTCGGTCTCCGGGATCGCGAGCGGGTAGACGCCCCACTCGAGCGCCATGTGGCGAAGCGAGTCGATCTTGTGGGTGAGCGCGACGATCTGGCGCCTCGGTCGCAGGCGCGCGACGCCCGAGGCGGTGCGGCCGGTGAACGTCGGCACGAGGATCGCCTTCGCGGAGAGCGCCTCGGCGATGTCGCAGGCCGCGTTCGACATCGCCTGGGCGATCGTCGGCGCGTCGCTCGCCCGCGGGATCTCGTGGCGGTAGTCGAGGCTCGGCTCCACCGCGAGCGCGATCCGGTTCATCACGTTGATCGCCTCGACCGGGTACGAACCAACCGCCGTCTCGCCCGAGAGCATGATCGCGGAGGTGCCATCGAGGATCGCGTTCGCGACATCGGAGGCTTCCGCCCGCGTCGGCCCCGGGCTCGTGATCATCGACTCGAGCATCTGCGTAGCCGTGATCACCGGTTTCCCGCGTTCGAGCGCGCGCAGGATGATGCGCTTCTGCAGAAGTGGCACGTCCGCCGCCCCGATCTCGACCCCGAGGTCGCCGCGGGCCACCATCACCGCATGGGTCTCGGCGAGGATCTCGTCGAGCGCCGCGATCGCCTCGGCCTTCTCGATCTTCGCGATCACGTAGGCGTGCGAATCACGCGCCTCGATCAGCGTGCGCAGCGCCTGCACGTCGGAGGCCGAGCGGACGAAGGACAGGGCGACGTAGTCGACCCCCAGCCCGAGCGCAAATTCGAGGTCGTCGAGGTCCTTGCGCGTCAGTGAGGGGATCGGAAGCGGGACCCCCGGAAGGTTGACCCCCTTGTTCGAGGAGACCACTCCACCGACGGCGACGCTACAGCGAGCCCGGCCTCCGCGCTCGACCGCCTCGACGCGGAGGCGCACGTTGCCGTCGTCGATCAGGACGTCGTTTCCGATCTGGAGCACCTGGCCGAGCACCGACGGCGACACGGGGATCTCGTCACCGCTCGCGTTGTCCTCGCCGGCGACGACGAGTGAGTCGCCAGTTTCGAGCGTGATCGGCTCGGGCAGCGTCCCGAGGCGGAGCTTCGGCCCCTGGAGGTCGGCGATCAGCGCGATCGGACGGCCGCAGGTGTTCTCTGCGGCGCGAACCGCCGCCGCGCGGGCAGCATGGTCGTCGTGGCCGCCGTGCGACATGTTGAGTCGCGCGCCATCCATCCCGGCTTCGATTAGCGCGGCAATCTGCTCCTCGGTGGAGCACGCCGGGCCGATCGTGGCGACGATCTTCGTTCGGCGCGTCGAAACGGTCACAGAAGGGGAGCCTACCGACGCAGCCGGACTTTGTTCGTCCGTCGAACAGAACCGGCCCGGGGAATTGGCCGGGGATGTCCTCCCTTCGGGTGCCGGGGGGCGCCCGGGGGAAGGGGCGGCCGTGCGCGCGCAGAACTGTGCACGGGATGTCCGGCCGCAGACCTGCACCACGCGCGCGCCGCCGACCGTCGCGTGCGCGGCGGCGGCTCCGGCTGCTCGGCCCGATCGCCGTCGTCGCGGTCGTCGCGTTTCTCTACTACCGCCCGCTATCGACGTACCTCTCGACGCGCGACCAGCTTGCCTCACGCCGGGCCGAGGTCGCTGCGCTCGAGTCCGAGAAGGCTCGAGTCGACGCGGCCGTACTGCGTGCGCAGAGTCTCGAGGCGCTCGCGCGTCAGGCCCGCCGGATCGGCCGCGTCCGTCCCGGCGAGCAGCTCTTCATCGTGAAGGGCATCGACGCCTGGCGGCGAGCGCACCCGAACGTGCCCTGATCGACGAACGAGGCCTGTGGCTAGGCTCCGGCCGTGGATGACCTCGAGATCGTCAGGCAGCAGCTCGGCCGCTCCCCGCGGGCGTTCAACCGCGTCGTCGCCCGCTGCCCCCACGGGCGCCCGGCGGTCACCGAGCAGAGGCCGTACGGGCCCGGTGGCGAGCCGTTCCCGACGATGTACTACCTCACCTGCCGGCAGCTGGTCGCCGCGGTCTCGCGGATCGAGGCGGCCGGTGGCGTGGAGCGCTGGAGCGCCCGCGTCGATCACGAGCCCGACCTCGCTGCTGCCCTCGTGGAAGCGACCGGGCGGCAGATCGCAGCTCGCCGCCGTCTCGCGGGAGACGAGACCGGAGCCGACGGCGGCGCCTCGCTGGCGACCGGGATCGGCGGCTCGCGCTCGCCCGGGCAGCTCAAGTGCCTGCACGCACACGTCGCCTTCGCACTCGCGAACCCTGGCTACGCGATCGGCGAGGGCGTGCTTGCGGAGCTGCCGGACCGGTGGCCGGCCGCCTGCTGCTTCGACGCGGACGGTTAGCGCCTCCCGGGACGCCCGGCGCAGGCGTTCGACTACCATCGCGCGCGATGTCGACCGTCGAGACCGCGCGCCTCGAGTGGGCCGAGGGGCACCGCCGCTTCCTCGAGACGGCGGCGGAGCCCGGTCTCGGCCGCCCGAGTCACGAGGAGTGCCAGATCGTGATCGCAGAGCTCCGACGGACGGTCGGCAGCACCTACAGCCTCGACGAGCTGAGCGAGGCCTATCAGGGCGCGGAGATCTGGGCCCAGCGGTCGCTTGCCGAGCACGCGACCTCGCCAACCTGGCCGCGGCGGGTGACGAACGTCGTCGACGCGGCGTTTCACGTCTACAGCCGCGGCGCTCTCGACTTCGCGCCGTGAGCGAGCTCGACCTGCGTCCCCAGCGACGGCCCCGACGGCCTCGCCGCTTTCCGCTGAAGCCGGTGCTCGTTGTCCTCGCCGCGTTGTTGCTGTTCGCGCTCGGGGTCGCGTTCGGCAAGGCGCTCGACGACCGCCCCAAACCGGGCGGCGGTCAGACGATCGTCCGTACGCTCGAGCCCGTCACCCAGCAGGAGCCGTAGCTCGCCGCGCGGGCCGGCCGGCGGGTGCTCCGCTCAGAGCTCCTCTGAGGCCTGCAGCAGACCGGCGACGACGACGCCGAGCGCGGCCGCGAGGCTGATCCAGAGGCCGACGCCCCGGCCGGCGAAGAAGAAGTCGTCGGGGATGTCGATCAGGCGGATCAGGACGAAGATCGTCGCAATCGCTCCGAGCGCGATCGTCACCAGGCTCTCCGGAAGTGCAGCCGGCGGCTGGACCCCGAGCTCCCGCAGCGCGAGCACGAGCACGACGGCGAGCCCGAGGAAGAGGACGAGCTTGCCGAGGACGCCCGTGTTCCAGCCGAGCACCGAGATCGCGACCCCCTGATCGGAGCCGTCGCCCGAGTACCAGCCCGTGAACGCAGACACCGCGAGGACGACGCCGGAGAGGATCCCGAGCCGCTCTCCGAGCCCAGGAACGAACAAGCCACCGCCGCGGTCGCGCATCATCACCGGAACAGTATCCCCGACGCGCCGGATCGACGCACGATCATCGTATGCTTCCCCTGTGAGCCGACAGGTATCCGAAACCGCCCCCGACGACGCCCCCGTCGTCGATCGTGACGCAGTCCGTGACCGGTACCTGCGCCACCAGGCGGTGAGGCGGGCGAAGATCGAGCATCGCCGCCGCACGAAGCGGGCGGGCACGCGCTTCTGGCTGGTGCTCCTGCTCCTCGTCGTCGGTTTCCTGGTCATCGCCGTCTCGACCTGGCGCGAGATCGGCCAGCTCTTCGGCCTCTGATTCCGGCACCTGTCTTCGCTGCCCGGCCCGGAACCCACATCGCCGCCGTCTGCCTGGTCGCCCTCGCGGTCGTGACCGTAGTGGTCGTCAACGGCTTCCGGCTCGTCGCGACCGAGACGTTCGTTCGCGCCGAGTACGCCCACGGCGACCTCCCACCCGACATCGCGCTCGGTCGGGATGAACGGCGCCGGCTTGCGCTCGTCGGTCTCCGCTCGATCCGACCGCGGACACCGGGGATCGAGCTGCTCGAGCGGGAGACCCTGCCGAGCGGCGAGCCTGCCTTCGGCCGGCGTGAGCTTTCGCATATGCACGACGTTCGCGCGCTCTTCATCCGCGCCCTCCGGCTGCAGACAGCACTGGCCGCGCTGCTGGTGGCCGCTGGTGCGGCGTTTGCACGGACGCGGTGGCGGTCGGTCGTACCGACGGGGCTTCTCGCCGGCGGGCTCGCGACGCTCGGTGTCGCCGCCGCGATCGTGCCGGTGCTCGCCCTCGGGTTCGAGACGGTCTTCGTGCGCTTCCATGGGCTGTTCTTCGACGGTGACACCTGGCGGTTCGCCCGGACCGACACGCTGCTTCGGATCTACCCCAAGGAGTTCTGGGTCGACACGAGCACGGTGATCGCGATGCTCGTCGTCGCCCAGGCGGTGCTGGTCGCGGCGCTCGGCTGGTGGTGGCGCCGCCGGGTGGGCCGATGAACCTCGATCGGCGGGACGGCCGGCCGTTGCGGATCGGTCATCGCGGTGCCGCTGCGATCGCACCGGAGAACACGCTTGCCGCATTTCGTACCGCAGTCACCCACGGTGTCGACCTGGTCGAGCTGGACGTCGTCGACCTCCCGGGCGGCCCCCTGCTCGTCGCCCACTCGCTCGACCTCGCCGAGCTTACCCACGGGTCGCTCCACGGCGACGCCTCGACTCTGACCCTCGCGGAGCTTCGCGACCTCGTTCCGGGTCTCCCCACGTTCGCGGAAGCGCTCGACTTCTTCGCGACCGAGGCGAGCGCAGTCGGGCTTCACGTCGACCTCAAGCTGGGAACACGGCTCGACGAGCTCGTCGACGCGATCGTCACGCACGGGCTCGAGCATCGGGCGCTCCTCACGTCGCCGATTGCCGCAGATCTCGTCGCCGTCCGGAACCTCTGCCCGGAGCTTTCGGTCGCGCTCACCTACCCGGCCGATCGTCCCTCGATCTCGCGGCGGCCGTACCTCCATCCCGTGATCACGTTCGTGCTGTACGTGATGCGGGCGACGCTGCCCTTCCGCCTCGTCCGCCTCGCCCGCGCCGCCGACGCACAGGCGGTGACGCTCCAGTATCGCGTGATCGGACGCCGAACCGTGCTCGCGGCGCACCGTTCCGGCCTCCGGGTGATCGCCTGGACGGCCGACGACCCGGCCGAGATTCGCCGCCTCGAGCGGATCGGTGTCGACGGAATCGTCAGCAACGATCCTCGCCTCGTGCGGCCGTAATCCTTCGTTCATCGTCTCGACGACGGCGCGTGGCTACACTCACGCGCGTGAGTCGCTCGGCTCGTCTCAGTGTGTTCGCAGCGCTGTTCGTCGCAGGCGTGGTCCTCTCGCTCCTCCTGAGCAGCGGTGCCCAGGCCGACGATCCGCCGGCGACCGAGCCACCACCGCCGACCGACACCGATCCAGCGCCGCCACCTCCTTCTGACGAGCCGAGGACGATCGCGTTCGGCGTGACGATCGCCGGCCAGGACGTCGGCGGCCTCACCGCGCGCGAGGCCTATCTCTCGGTCCAGAGGCGGTTCAACCGCTCGCAGCAGCTCGTGATCTCGAAGACGTGGAAGCAACGGTTCACGCCCGCGCAGCTCGGCGCGAAGGCGAGGATCGGCAAGGCAGTCGAGGCGGCGCTGCGAGCACGATCAGTCGGCGCGTGGATCCCGCTCACCGTCGAGATCGACATACCGAAGCTCCAGGACCTGCTCGCGAAGCTCGGGCGCAAGACGGCGAGGGAGCCCGTCGACTCGAGGATCCGCCTCGTCCAGCTCGTGCCCACGGCCACGAAGTCGGTCGAGGGTCGCAGGCTTCGCGAGGTCGTCGCGCTCTACGCGCTCTCGTTGCACCTGCGCAAGCACAACCGCGAGCCGTTCCAGCTTCCGTTCGAGACGATCGAGCCGAAGATCGACGAGACGTCGTTCGGGAAGGTGATCGTGATCCGCCGAGGCTCGAACGAGCTCTTCTTCTACAACGGCCCGACGCTCAAGCGGATGTTCCACGTCGCCACCGGAGCCTCGTCGTACCCGACGCCGCTCGGGCGCTACGAGATCGTCAACATGCAACGCAACCCGTGGTGGTACCCGCCCCAGGACTCCGAATGGGCGAAGGGCGCCGAGCCGATCCCGCCGGGCCCGAGCAATCCCCTCGGGACGCGCTGGATGGGCCTGTCGGCGCCACTCGTCGGGATCCACGGCACCCCGAACGCCGCCTCGATCGGGTACTCCGCGTCGCACGGGTGCATCCGGATGCTGATCCCGCAGGCCGAGTGGCTGTTCGAGCACGTCGAGCTCGGCACCCCGGTCTTCATCGTCCGCGCATGAGCGAGCTCGAGGCGCGGGCCCGTGGCGGCGGAGTGCAGCGGGTCGCGCAGTTGCTCGCGATCGCGGGCGTGGTCGCACTCCTCGGGTTGCTCGTCTGGAAGGTCGTCGCGGGGGACGGGGGTGGTGCGGCCGACGAGCTCGCGAAGGGCAAGCTCGTCACCGCGCCGGAGTTCACGCTCGATCGGCTCGACCAGGCAGGGCAGCTCTCGTTCTCCGAGCTCCGAGGCAAGCCCGTGATCGTGAACTTCTGGGCGTCGTGGTGCGTCCCGTGTAAGGACGAAGCGCCGTTCCTGCAGCGCGTGTACGAGCGCTACCGGAACAAGGGGCTCGTCGTCCTCGGGGTCGACGCCCAGGACTTCCGCAAGGACGCGCGCGGGTTCATGGGGCGGTTCGGGTTGACGTACCCGGTCGTGTACGACGGGAAGGGCTCGACTCTCGGGCGATGGGGAGTGACGGGGTTCCCGGAGACGTACTTCGTCGGCCGGGACGGGAACCTCGTTGGCGAGCGGATCCAGGGCGGCGTCGACATCGAGCGGAACCGGCAAGCGTTCGAGCGAGGGCTCTCGTTGCTCCTCGGCGAGAACTAGCCGCCCATGCGCCTGCTCGCAACGGCCGTTCTCGCGCTCGCGCTCGCCGCGCCCGCGTGGGCGGGCAACCCGACGGCCGCCGATCTCGAGTCCGAGCTCGTGTGCCCCGTCTGTAAGACGACGCTCGATCAGTCCGACGCGCCGGTGGCGAGGCGCATGAAGGCGATCATCCGGCAGCGGCTCGCGGAGGGGGCGAGCGCGGCCCAGATCAAAGCAGAGCTCGCCGACCAGTTCGGCGACGGGGTGCTGGCGGCGCCGCCCAAGCGCGGGTTCGACCTGCTCGCCTGGGCCCTCCCGCTCGGCGGCGTCGCGCTCGGCGCGCTCGCGCTCTCGTACCTCGCAGTCGTCTGGAGCCGGCGATCACCCGGCCCGGCGCCGCCGGGAGTCGCGATCGACCCGGAGCTCGAGCGGCGGCTCGACGCCGAGCTTCGCCGCCTCGACGAATGAGCGGCTTGGTCGCGGCGGTGCCGTCGCTCGGCGATCTCGGGGTCGCGTTCTCGGGAGGGGTGATCTCGTTTCTCGCGCCGTGCGTGCTGCCGCTCGTTCCCGGGTACCTGTCGGCGGTGTCGGCGGTCTCGGCCGACCGGCTCGGCGACCCCGGCCAGGGGCGGCGCGTCGCGCTCGCGAGCCTGCCCTTCCTTGCCGGGCTATCCGTGGTGTTCGTCGCCCTCGGCGTGGGCGCCTCGCTCGTCGGGGGTCGCGACCAGTTCCTGCTCAAGGAGGTCTCGGGCTTCGTCCTGGTTGTCTTCGGGCTCGCGTTCATGGGCCTGCTGCCTTGGCCCGAGCGCCTGATCGGCGGCACGCTGCTCGCGGGCGCGCACGGCTCGGGCTCACGATTCCTGCTCGGCGGCGCGTTCGCCGTCTGTGCAGCACCCTGCGTCGGGCCGGTGCTCGCCGGGATCCTCGTCGTCGCGAGCTCGAGCGGAACCGCGGTGGAGGGGGCGCTCCTGCTCGCGTCCTACTCGGCCGGGCTCGCGGTGCCGTTCCTGCTCGCGGGAGTTGCGTTCACGCGGATGATGGGGGTCTTCCGCTGGGTGCGAGACCACTACCGTGTGATCCAGGTGGCGGGCGGAGCGGTAATGGTCGCGTACGGCCTTCTCCTCTTCTTCCACCGCGACTACGTCGTCAACATCTACGTCAACCGGCTGTTCGAGCGGTTCTGACCTCTCGCTAGATCCGCACGGGCAGAAGGTCGAGCAGACCTTCGGCGACCCGGGCCCGCGCGGCCTCGACCTGGCCGAGTACGCGGGTCACGTCGACGCCGCGGTGCTCGGGTGCGTATGCCGGCAGGCGCGCCGCCGCCTTCTCGAGCTGGCCCAACGCGCCCGCGGCGTTCCCGCCGGCGGCGTGATGCCACGCGACGGTGACGTGAACGAGGCCCTGGAGGAAGTCTCGCTCGGCCTCCGGCGCGTTGCGCCACTCGCTCTCGAACGACTCGTGGGCGGTGAACCACTCCTGCGCGCGCATCTGCTCGAGGCCTGCATCGAGGCTCATTGCGACAGTATCGCGACCGCCCCTGCTATAGGTGGTCGCTCCGTGGCCACGATCCTCCTCGCGAACGTCGACCTGTTCCTGCGGGCGAAGCTCGAGGGGGCCCTGGCGCCGCATCGACTCGTCACCACCGCTGCCGATCCCGACCTCGTGCTGTGCGACATCGGGCGCGCCGACGTCGGCGAAGTGGGGCGGAGGTGGAAGGACGTGCCGATTCTCGGGTTCACGAACCACACCGACACGGACGGCCTCAAGCGGGCGCTCGCCGCGGGATTCTCGAGGGTCGTCGTCAAGTCGGCGCTCGCGGCGAGAGGTCCGGCAATCGTCGACGAGCTTCTGGCGGGTGAGCGTGACGGTTGACGCGCGGCCCTGTCGGAGCACGCTGGTACGCTCGAACCACCTATGACGTACATCATCAGTGAGCCCTGTATCGACATCAAGGACAAGTCCTGCGTCGACGTCTGCCCGGTCGACTGCATCCACGAGATGGATCGGATGCTCGTCATCGACCCCGACGAATGCATCGACTGCGGTGCGTGTGAGCCCGAGTGCCCGGTCGAGGCGATCTTCCCCGAGGATGCGCTTCCGGACAAGTGGGAGCCGTTCGTGAAGATCAACTACGCCTACCCGGAAGGGCCGGCCGCGGTCAACGCCCTCGTCGAGGCGTACGCGACCGAGCACAACGTCCAGAACACGCCGCTCGACGAGCGGTAGTCCTCGACCTGATCGGTGCCACCGGCCGGCTCGCGCTCTGAGAGCTGGCGCGCGGTCAGAGGTGGAGTGCGCTCGGCGGGAGGGTAACGCGCGTGGTTGTCCACGCGCCTTCGCTCGTCGTCTCGACCCGGCCGTTGAGGTCGCCGACGCGCTCGACGAGCCCGTCGATCACGGCCTGGCGGCGCTCCGGGGCACCGTCGTCGGCGATCTCCAGCTCGACCCCTCCCGAGGTCGTGCGTCGGATCGCGATGCGCACGGTCGTCGGTGGCCCGCGGCGGATCGCCTGGTCAAGCGTCTCGCGCGCGACCTGATAGAGCCCCGAGCTCGCGCTCTCGCCGAGCTTCGGCGCGTTCTCGAGGTCGAGGTCGAGCGCGACCCCACGAAGGCCGACGATTCGCTCGGCAAGCTCCCGCAAGGCGGGGACAAGCCCGAGGGCGTGTAGGGTCGGTGGCTCGAGGCCATGGACGATCTCGCGGAGCTCGACCGCGCCCTCCCGGGCAACCTCGAGCGCGCGCGTCGCGATCGTGCGGGCGGCGGCGGGGTCATCGGCGTCGAGCGCCTGGATCAGCGCCTCGACCATCTGGATCAGCGCCGAGATGTACTGGACGGGACCGTCGTGAACGAGCTCTGCGATCCGGCGCCGCTCGTCGCGCTCGGCGAGCAGCCGCTCGCGGAGCGCGTCGCTCAATCGATCATCGCCTCCCTGAGGGCGATGGCGACCGCCTGCGTCCGCGTCTCCGCCTCGAGCTTCGCGAGGATGTGGCGGACGTGGCTCTTCACGGTCTCCTGAGAGATGAAGAGCCGGGTCGCGACGTCGGCGTTCGACATCCCGTCCGCAAGGAGCTGGAGAATCTCGCGCTCACGCTGGGTGAGGATGTCCTGGCCGTCCTTGCCGGCCGTGAGCGACGGGATCAGCGACGGATCGACATACGTGTCGCCGGCAGCGACCCGCTCGATTGCCCGCAGCAGCGTTTCGTGCGGTGCCTCCTTGAGCACGTAGCCGCGAGCCCCGGACTCGAGCCCTCGCTGGAGCAGGGCACGCTCGCTGTAGGCGGTGAAGATCAGCACCTTCGCGTCGGGGACGCGCTTCAGGATCTCCTCCGTCGCCTCGATGCCGTCCATCTGCGGCATCCGGAGGTCCATGATCACGATGTCCGGCCGGCGGCGCTCGACGAGCTGCACTGCGGTTTCGCCGTCGGACGCCTCTCCGACGACCCGGATGTGGGACGAGCGGAGCAGTGCAAGCCGCAGACCCTCACGGACGACCTCGTGGTCGTCTGCGAGAAGAACGGTGATTTCCTCGTTCTCTGCCACGGCGGGATCATATGGACAGCCGGGGACGGCGTGAGCGCCCCCGGTCTCGACCGGACACGCGCCGACACGTACAGTTCCATCATGGACAACGAGCTCACGCATCAGCAAGGGCTGCCCGGCGCGACCGCGTCGACGGCCGAGAACGTCACCGGGTTCATCTCGCGCGTCTTCCTCTGGATGGGAGGGGGTCTCGTCCTCAGCGCGCTGACGGCCGCGTACGTCGGTACGAACGATCAGCTGTACGAGCAGCTGTGGCTCGAGGGTGGGGCGCTCCGCTGGATCGTCCTGCTGGCGCCGTTCGCGATCATCCTCGGCCTCGGCTTCGGGATGAACCGCCTGAGCTACGCCTCGGTCGTCACGCTGTACGTCGCGTTCGCGTTCCTCCAGGGGCTGATGCTCTCCTTCGTCTTCCAGGAGTACTCGAGCGCGTCGATTGCGCAGGCGTTTGGCGCTTCGAGCGTGGCCTTCGTCGGTGCGGGTGCGTACGGGCTCGTGACCAAGCGCGATCTCGGCCGCCTCGGGATGGTGCTGTGCATGGCGCTCTTCGGGCTCATCGCCGCCTCGATCGTCAACCTCTTCTGGGCGAGCTCGGCGCTGTACTGGGGCGTGACGTACGGCGGTGTCATCATCTTCACGCTGCTGACCGCCTACGACGTCTGGTGGGTGAAGAAGGTCGGCGAGGAGGTCGCGGACGGGGAGCTGAAGCAGAAGCTCGCGATCTGGGGCGCGATCGCGCTCTACCTCGATTTCGTCAACCTCATGCTCTTCTTCCTGCGCATCTTCGGAGGCCGCGACTGATCGGCCAGCTGAGTTGTTCCACGTCCGCTTCACGCGACGCCCCGGCGAACACGACCTCGTGGAACAACTCAGCTAGACCGAGAGCGTGAGCTGCTCGGGCTGCGGTGCCGGCCGAATCACCGGGCGACGCGGTCGCGCGGTCGCCGCGGCGGCTTCGCGCACTGTCGCCTTGATCGGGTCGACGAGCGAAGGGGGAGGATAGGCGCTTCGCGCATAGAGCCCGGTGTAGCGCTCGAGCTGCTCCGGCCAATCGCGCGCGAGCGCGTCGAGGAAGTGCTCCTTCGTCCCAGGGCGAAGGTGAACGACCGCGCACCAGATCGAGTGCGCTCCCGCCTCACGGGCGGCGCGGACGACGGTCACGAGCGCCTCGGGCTCGTCCGAGATGCCCGGGAGCACCGGCGCGACCGCGACCCCGACCTTGACGCCGGCCTCGGCGAGTCGCCGCACGATCTCCATCCGGCTGTGCGGTGGCGCCGTCCCCGGCTCGGTTGTACGCCACACGCGGTCGTCGAGGGTCGGAATCGAGACCGAGACGAAGACGCCCCCCGCCCGCGCGGCGTCCTGCAACACGTCGACGTCGCGCCACACCAGCGGCCCTCGCGTGATCAGCCCGACCGGTGTTCGCGCCGCTGCGAGCTCGACGAGGCAGGCGCGCGTCAGCCGGTAGCGCCCCTCGCAGGGCTGGTAGGGGTCGGTCGCGGCGCCGATCGCGACCTCCTCTCGCTGCCATGAGCGCCTCGAGAGCTCGTCGCGAAGCACGGCGACGATGTTCGTCTTGACCCGGATCGTGCGTCCGTAGCGGTTGTCGGAGGGGCGGTCGGCCCGCTGCTCGAAGTGACGGACGTAACAGAACGTGCACCGGTGCACGCAGCCCGTGTACGGGTTGAGGGACCAGCGAAACGGCATTCCGCGCACCCGGTTGAGCGCGCTGCGGCAGGGCTCCTCGCGGTACTCGACGCGCATCTACCAAGTATAGAACGTGTGTTCGTATCTGCGATCGCCGTTGCGAAGGGGACGCCGACGAGGGCAGAGCACCCCGGGTCAGACTTGAAGTCCGATCCGGCGGCCTGGGCGCGATCGGTCACCCACGGGAGCTCGCGGGGGCGCCGGCACCGCGAGCGGAGACGCCCTACTCGGCGGAGACGACCATCCCGGCCGCAACCGTGTCGTTCGTCGCCTCGTCGGTGAGGATGAACGCGCCGGTGATGCGGTTCTCCTCGTATGGGTCGACCATCAGCGGTCCACTGAGGCGCAGGCGAACCTGGGCGATGTCGTTGAGCTCGAGCCCGTCGGCCGGGACCTGCTCCAGCGTTGCGACGTCCAGCTTCGAGTCGATCCCGTCGAGGATCGCTCGTGCCCAGCGCGTTGTGTGTTTGATCGCGAGCCGTGCGCCCGGCTGGACGGGACGCTCGCTCATCCAGCAGATGGTCGCAGTGAGGCTTCGCGCGCAGACCGGCTGGTCGTCGGGCGCGACGAGCATCTCGCCGCGCGGAACGTCGATCTCGTTATCGAGCCGCACCACCACCGACATCCCCTGGTGGGCAACGTCGAGCGGGCCGTCGAACGTCTCGACCGTCGCGACGCGCGTGCGAAGCCCGGAGGGGAGGACGATGACCTCGTCGCCCGCACGCCACTCGCCGCCTGCGACCGTGCCCGCGTAGCCGCGATAGTCGTGGAACTCATCGGACATCGGCCGGATCACCCATTGCACCGGGAAGCGACGGTGGGTCGCGTCGCGGTCGCCCTCGAGCTCGATCGCCTCGAGGTGTTCGAGCAGCGGCCCGCCCTCCCACCAGCTCATCGCCTCGGACGGGTCGACGATGTTGTCGCCGGGCAGCGCCGCGACCGGGAACGCGACCGCGTCCCTGATCCCAAGCCGCTCCGAGAGCGCGGCGAGCTCCGACTCGATCTCACGGAACCGGCTCTCGGCGTAGTCGGCGAGATCCATCTTGTTGACCGCGAAGATGACGTGCGGGACGCCGAGCAGCCGGACGATCGAGCTGTGGCGCCGGGTCTGTTCGATCACGCCCTTGCGCGCGTCGAGGAGCACCACCGCGACGTCGGCGGTCGAGGCGCCGGTGACCATGTTGCGCGTGTACTGGACGTGGCCGGGAGCGTCGGCGAGCAGGAACCGCCGGTTCGGGGTGACGAACGAGCGGTAGGCAACGTCGATCGTGATCCCCTGCTCACGCTCGGCGCGAAGTCCGTCGGTGAGGAGCGCGAGGTTGACGTACCCGTCGCCACGCCGCTCCGAGGTCTCCTCGACGTGCTCCATCTGGTCGA
This sequence comes from Gaiellales bacterium, assembly GCA_046330385.1. Lineage (GTDB taxonomy): Bacteria > Actinomycetota > Thermoleophilia > Gaiellales > Gaiellaceae > Gaiella. The sequence continues at coordinate 231,474 of JAXLSV010000002.1, forward strand.
CGAACACCTGCTTCGTGTCGTAGAGCAACCGGCCGATCAGAGTCGACTTGCCGTCGTCGACGGAGCCGCAGGTGACGAGCCGGAGCAGGTCGGACGTTGCCGCCTCGCCGGTGAGGAGCACGCCGAGCTCAGAAGTATCCGACACGCTTGCGATCCTCCATTGCGGCCTCTGAGACTTTGTCGTCGGCGCGGGTCTCGCCGCGCTCGGTGATACGGGTCGAGGCGATCTCGGCGACGACGTCTTGGATCGTCGTCGCGCGCGAGCGGACGCCACCCGTGCACGTCATGTCGCCGACCGTGCGGAAGCGCACCCACTCGCTGAACGGCTCCTCGTGGTCGTACCGCTCGACGAACTCGCTCGCGGCATAGAGCATCCCGTCGCGCTCGAACACCTCGCGCTCGTGAGCGAAGTAGATCGACGGGAGCTCGAGGTTCTCCCGGTAGACGTACTGCCAGACGTCGAGCTCCGTCCAGTTCGAGATCGGGAAGACGCGCACCTGCTCGCCCTTACGGATCCGCCCGTTGTAGAGGCTCCAGAGCTCGGGGCGCTGGGCGCGCGGATCCCACTGCCCGAAGTCGTCGCGGAACGAGAAGATTCGCTCCTTCGCGCGGGCGCGCTCCTCGTCGCGCCGAGCCCCACCGATCGCGGCATCGAAGCCGTGCTCAGTCATTGCGTCGAGCAGGGTCGTCGTCTGCAGCTGGTTGCGCGACGCACGCGGGCCTTTCTGCTCGACGACTCGACCCCTGTCGATCGACTCCTGCACCGAGGCGACGACCAGGCGCTCGCCGAGCTCGGCGACCCGCCGGTCGCGGTACTCGATCGCCTCGGCGAAGTTGTGACCCGTGTCGACGTGCATCAGCGGGAAGGGGAAGCGCCCCGGCCGAAACGCCTTCTCTGCAAGCCGCAGGAGGATGATCGAGTCCTTGCCGCCCGAGAAGAGGAGCACCGGTCGCTCGAGCTCGGCCGCGACCTCGCGCATGATGTCGATCGCCTCGGCCTCGAGGGCGTCGAGGTGTGAGAACCGGCGAGCTGCGGTCATGCGTGCAGCCCGCACTCGGTCTTGTCGTTGCCCGACCAGCGCCCCGCGCGGCCGTCACCGGGGAGCGTGCAGTGAGTGCAGCCGATCGAGGCATACCCCTGCCGATGCAGCGGGTTGACGGGGAGGTCGTGCTCCTCGATGTACGCCCAGACGTCCGCATCGGTCCAGTCGGCGAGCGGCGCGACCTTCCACAGCCCGTTGCGCTCGTCCCAGCCGAGCTTCGGCGTCTCGGCCCGGGTTGGCGACTGGTCGCGACGAACGCCGGCGATCCAGCCGTCGAGGCCTGCGAGCGCGGTCGCGAGCGGGCCGAGCTTGCGGATCGCGCAACACAGGTCGGGCTTCGTCTCCCACAGCCGCTCGCCGTGGATCGCCGCCTGCCGGCCGAGCGACGGCCCTTCGAACACCTCGATCTTGATCCCGTAGCGCTGCTCGAACACGCGCCAGAGCGCGTACGTCTCGGGGAAGAGGACATGCGTGTCGAGCGCGAAGACCCGTGCCGCCGGCTCGCGGCGGAGCAGTAGATCGAGGATCACCGTCTCCTCCTTCTGGAAGGAGCACGCGAGCGCGAGGCTCGGATGAAGGTGCTCGACCGCGACGTCGAGCACGCCGGCGGCGTCGAGCCGCTCGACATCGACCGAGCCGAGGAGTTCGGTTGCCGCGGGCATCTCCGAGGCAGGGTACCACGCATCAGGCGTTCTAATACGTTGCATAAGAGTAGTCGCAGACATCGCCTGCTTCTCATCATGGTGAGCATCGGGAATCCTGCAAGGGCACGTATGGTGGCTCGATGGACGAGCCGCTGCCGCTGGGAATCCGACGGGTCACACATCCGCTGCCGACGAGGCCCGGGCACGTCCACTCGTACCTCATCCCGCACGACGGCGCCGGCTGGCTGGTCGTCGACACGGGGCTCGGGCTCCCCGACGCGAAGGAGCGCTGGGCGGAAGCGCTCGCGGGGCTGGAAGGGCCGGTGACCGCGATCTTCGTCACGCACTTCCACCCCGATCATGTCGGCGCCGCCCGTGACGTCGCGGAGCTGACCGGAGCACCGGTGCTCCAGGGGGCGTGTGATCTCGAGCAGTGTCGCCTCGTCTGGGGCGCCGAGGATTGGCCCGAGGTGCTCGACGCCTGGTTCACCCGACACGGAGCCCCGCGAGAGGTGACCGACGAGCTGATCGAGTCCGGGCGCTACTGGGCGCCGTTCATCCGCTACGCCGACGACGCCGAGCTCGTCGAGGCCGGGCAGACGGTTGCCGGCTGGGAGGTCATCCCGGCGTCCGGGCACGCCGACGGCCAGCTCACCCTCCTGCGCGACGGCGTCTACCTCGCCGCCGACCACCTCCTCGATCCGATCACGCCGACCGTCGGGCTCTGGCCGGCGAGCCGTCCCGATCCGCTCGGTGACTACCTCGCGGCGCTCGAGGTCGTCGTCGAGCGCGCGCCGGTGTTGGCGCTCACCGGGCACGGCGACCCGATCGCCGATCCGCCTGCCCGGGCGCGGGCGATCGCCGAGCACCACGCGCAGCGGCTCGACGAGCTCGCGACGGGCCTCGGCGCGGAGCCAAAAAGCGCGTTCGACGCATCGCTGCAGCTCTTCGGCGAGGAGCTCAAGCCGGCAGCGCGGCGGTTCGCAATGGCCGAGGCGCTGTCGCATCTCGAGTACCTCGCGCTCCGCGGCGGCGCCGCGCGCGTCGAGACCGCCGGGGCCGTTGCCTATACTGCACCCTGAGTGGACGAGCTTCCCTCCAGTACCCGCGCCCCGCGTGATGTGTCGGGGCGCTCGCTTTCATACGGCGTAGGCGGCGGCGATGAGTGACGCCGGGCGGATCGTCGCGATCCTTGGGCTGGTGCTCGGCACTGGCATCTTCGTCGCGGCCGAGTACGCGCTCATCACCGCCCGCCGGAGCCGCCTCGAGGAGCGGGCGGAGACCGGTGGTCGTGCCGCGCGCATCGCGCTGCGGCTGATGGACGAGCCCGTGCGGTTCATCTCGACGCTCCAGGTCGGGATCACCGTTTTCGGGATCGCGCTCGGTGCGGTCGGCGAGCCCCTCGTCTCTCGCTACTTCGAGTTCCTCCCGCGCGGTGTCTCGTTCGTCGTCTCGTTCGTCGTCCTCACGTACCTGAGCGTCGTGATCGGCGAGCTCGTGCCGAAGGCGCTCGCGTTGCAGAAGGCGGAGCGGATCGCGGTGGTGTTTGCGATTCCCCTTGACCTGCTCTCCAAGCTTTTCCTCCCGATCGTGTGGGTGTTGCAGCACTCGTCGAACGGGCTGCTCCACCTGATCCGGGTGAAGCCCGCGCCGGCCGGGATGATCGCCTTCACCCGCGAGGACATCCGCCAGTCCGTCGCCGCCGCCGAGGACTCGGGCGAGATCCAGACCGCCGAGGAGGAGATGCTCTACAAGGTGTTCGACTTCGCCGAGAAGGAGGCCGCGGACGTCATGGTGCCGCGACCCGATCTCAAGGCGATCTCGATCGCGCTGAGCGGCGAGGAGGCGCTCCGCGAGATGCTCGAGTCGCCCTACACGCGCTACCCGGTCTACCGCGAGACGCTCGACGACATCGCCGGGATCCTCCACGTCCGCGACCTCGTCGCCGCGCTCAACGACGAGACCCGCGAGGAGGTCGGGATCGAGTCGCTGATCCGGCCGGCGTACGTCGTGCCCGAGACGAAGGACCTGGGGGCGCTCCTCGGCGAGTTCCGCAAGACGAACCAGCACATGGCGGTCGTCGTCGACGAGTACGGCGCGACGATGGGCATCGTCACGCTCGAGGACCTGCTCGAGCAGATCGTCGGCGACATCGAGGACGAGTTCGACCTGCCGGACGAGTCGATCGAGCGGGTCGACGACCGGACGATCCGGATCGACGGGACGTTCACGATCGACGACTTCAACGAGGAGTTCGGCGCCACCCTCGACGACGACGACTACCACACCGTCGCCGGGTTCGTCTTCGGCCAGCTCGGGCGTGCCGCCGAGATCGGCGACGTCATTGGCGCCGAAGGGCTCGAGTTCCGCGTGCTCGAGACGAGCGGCAGTCGCATCCAGCGGCTCGAGGTCGAGTTCGCGGTCGCACCCGCCGGCCCGGCGGACGCCTCAGAGGCGGCGTAGCCTCAATCGGAGAGGTGCGCGCTCCAAGTCACGCTCGGCAGCGGCACCTCCGGGCTCGTTCCGCGAAGCGACGACGCGTCCACGTGGCGAGGGCTCCGGAAGCCGATCCGGCCGAGCCCCGCGTAGCTGCCGTTGGCTGAAGCCGTGAATCGCAGCTCTCCGTGCTCGCCCGGTCGTCGGCACCACGAGCCGCCGCCTCTCAGCGTCTTCACGGTGGCGTCGCCGCTCGCGACGAGCGAGCCCGTCCAGCGCGCGGCGAGGCAGCCGGGCCGCTGCGGCGCCGAACCGGGGCCGGCCCACCCGGTTCCCGCGATCTGCGTCTCGCCGGTCTCGAAGAGAAGCGTGAAGCAGAACGCCGCGCCCCTGGGCGCCTTCGGGAACGCCGCAGGCAGGCAGCGCCACATGTGCAGCTGGCCGGAGGTGAGAGCTGCACCTGGCGCCGGGCGCGCGCCGAGCGCAGCGGCGACGGCCACGATCGCGACGACGAGCGCCTGCCTCCCGGGCATGGAACGAGTCATCGGTTCTTCACCAGGGTCGCGCTGACGTTGTCGACCCAGCCGTCGTTCGTCCCGCCTCGGATCCAGATCGCGATGATCGAGACGCGGATCCGGCGCGTGCCCGCGGGGACGACGGCGCTGCCGGCTCGCGGAAGGAGGACCGACTTGCCACTTCGATCGGCGTCGAGCGGGCCGGCGACGTCGATCCGGCCGAGGCTCTTCGTTCCCTTGCCGAGGAACACCGCCCGGAGTGAGGCACGGTCGTCCTGCCCGCTGTAGCCGCCGAGCATCCCCGTCAGGCGCAGCTTCAGCTTCGCGTTGCCGATCAGACCCGCGTACGCCGAGACGTCGACGACCTGGGTCGCAGTCGACACCGGCTTCGCTCCGGGGCCGACGCTCCCCGCGAAGTAGTTGACACCGCTCCCGGGGAAGGTCTTCGGGTGGAAGATGTCGGCGACGTACTTCGAGACGGTCATGCCGCCGGTCGTCGCCCAGCTCGGGATCGGGACGGGGATCGGCCCGTCTGCGGCCGGGCCGTCCTCGGCGCCGGCGTTCGCGAGAAGGTTCGGGCTCGGGACTGCGAGCTGGGTTGCGCCAGTCGCCAGCGCCGCGGCGAACGCGGCCGTCGCGACGAACGCAGCGGCGAAGGTTGCAGCTCGGGCTTGGTGGGTCATCTCTCCTCCGGGTGGTCGATGCCGCCCACCGTATGGAGGCCCCCATCTGCGGGCTACCGTAGAACTACTGAAGTTCGGGGACCGTGGTCTCGGTCGCGAGCAGCGGCCGGACGCCATCGGCGGCGAGGATGCCCGAGAGCTGCGTCCGGTTCGCTGCGCCGAGCTTGCGAAAGGCGCGCTGGAGGTGCGACTCAACCGTCCGTGGGCTGAGAAAGAGCGCCGCCGCGATCTCGCGATCGCGCATCCCCGAGGCGGCATAGCGCGCGACGCGGAGCTCCTGTCTCGTGAGCACGGATGTCCTTAGCGGCTCCTGACGCCGCGTGCCGGAGCCTGCCCGCGAGAGCGCAGCTCGCGCGCGGTCGGCCCAGCCGAACGCCCGCAGGCCGGTGAACGCGATCGTCGCCTGGTCGAGCTGCGTCCGCGCCTCGTTCGAGCGACCGGCTCTGACGAGGCGTTCACCGGCGCAGAGCGCGAGCCGCGCCGACTCGAGCGGATCATCGAGCTCGTCGAGCAGCCTCTGGGCAGCCGCGAGCTCGCGGTCGACCGTATCGTCAGCGACGACCAGAACCCGTACGCGCGCCAGCTTCAGCTTCGGGCGCGCCAGCGAAGACGCCTCGATCGGCCCCTCGGCCCGGCGAAGCTGCTCGATCGCTTGAGCCCGTCTCCCTCCGAGCGTGAGGGCCTCGGCGTAGTCGAGGGGCACGTGCCGGTGCCAGGCGCGCGAGACGCCGGAGTCGAGGAGGGTTGCCGCGTGGGCGAGCTCGGTCGCGGCTTCGCCGAATGCGCCCGTGCCGAGCAGGGCAATGCCGCCGAGATGCCGCTCGGTGAACTCCCACCGCGGCCAGTCGGGCCAGGACGCGCGCGCCCGGGCGAGCGCCGCGCGGGACTCCCGGACACGCCCCTGTCGGGCGTGCACTTCGGCGAGGACCGACTCGGCCTCAGAGATCCAGTAGGGCTCCGCGATCGCGTCGGCGAGGTCGACCGCCTCGTCTGCGTAGGCCTCGGCGGAGCCGGTCGCACCGAGCGTCACCTCGAGCGCCGCCCGCGCGTAGAGGGCGTGACAGAGCTCGACGATGTCGGCCGTCGCTCGCGCCCGTCGGAGGTGGACGTCGCTCAGCTCGCGGGCGTCGGCGTCACGCTCGTGCAGTGCGAGGCAGTAGCCGATCCACGGCGGCTCCTGGCCGCTGTCCAGACCCAGTCGCCGGACGAGCTCCGCCGCCCGGACGACTGCCTCCCCCTCCTCGGGCCGCGGGGCCTCGCGAGAGCGCAACCAGAGCCCGAGCGACGCGTTGAGCACAGAGAGCTCCGTGCGGTCGTCTGCGGCTCCGGCAAGCGCTCGGGCCTCTGCGGCGATCTCGCCGGCCTCGGGTGCGAATCGCCCTTCCTGCGCGGCGTAGGTGGCGGTCGCGAGCAGGGTCGCGGCACCGCCCGCCGCCTCGCCACGAGCCTGCGCGGCCGCCGCGGTCAGGAGCCGGAAGGCGTCATCGGCGAGTCCTTCCTCGAGGAGCAGCTCGCCGCGGGCGAGCTGGATCTCCGCCCGCTCGCCGGCCGTCGTGGTGAGCTGCAGTGTGGTCTCAAGGAGGCGCGACGCGTCCTGCAGGCGCCCTGCCGCGCGGAGCGCGGCCGCGGCCGCGGACTGCCGGCGCAGCGTGTCCACCCGGTCGAGGGAGAGCGCAGCCGCTCGCTCGTACGCCTCTGCCGCCGCGGCTGCGTCGCCAAGACGCCGCGCCAGCGTCGCAGCCTCCTCGAGTGAGGAGGCGACCTCCTCGTCGGGTGCGTCCACCGCTCGCGAGAGGTGCCAGGCGCGACGCGCCCCGGTGGTTGCATCGGCGAGAGCCCGATGCGCCGCCAGGCACTCGGCGTGGGTCGCGCCGGCGTAGACCGCCGCGGCGACCAGTGGATGGCGAAAGACGACGTGGCCGTCGTCGGCCTCGACCAGGCCGGTGCCCTCAGCGAGGAGTGCGTCGAGGTCGGCCCCCGCCCGGGCGAGCGTTGCCCGATTGGCCCCGCCCGAGCCGGCGAGGAGGAGCAGGGAGGAACGGGCCGCGACCGACAGCGAGCGTGCCCGCTCGCCGAATGCGCGCTTGATCGTCTCGCTCACGGACACCGGCGAGGGAAGCGGCCGCCGGCCCGAGCGGTGCTCGGGCTCGAGCAGGCGGGGGAGCTCGCGGAGACCGAGCGGGTTGCCGGCACACAGCACAGCGAGCTGCGTCTCCACCGCCGGTGCAAGCGGGTCCGGCGACGAGCGTCGGAGCAGCTCGCGGGCAGCGTCGTCGCCGAGCCCACCGAGCTCGAGCCGCTCCCAGCCCGGGTCGGCGGCCAACACGGAGGGCGCTTCGCTTCTCGTGCCGACGAGCAACGCGATCCGCTCGCCCCCAACCCGGTGGCCGACGAAGGAGAGCACTTCCTGGGAGGATTGGTCGACCCACTGGGCGTCGTCAACGACGATCGTCAGCGGCTCCCGGGTCGACACGATCGAGAGCAGGGAGATGAGCGCGACGGCGACCGAGAGCGTGCTCCGCGTCTCGCTCGCTGCCGGGTCGAGCGCGAGCGTTGCCTCGAGCGTCTTCCGATGTGGCGCGACGAGCCCTGCGATCTCCGCTCGAAGAGGATGCAGCAGCTGATGGGTCGTCGAGAGCGGGATCGCGCTCTCGAGCTCGACGCCCGTCGCGACGAGCGTCCGGCCGGACACTCTGTTCGCGACCTCGGTGAGCAACGCCGTCTTGCCGATCCCGGGCTCACCGCTGACGACGAGGACACCACCATGCCCGCCGGCCGCCGTCCGGCACGTCGCCAGCGCGACCTCGAGCTCGCGGTCTCGACCCAGAAGCATCCACCTGCATCGTAGGTCGGATGCGAGCAACGGCCTCTGGTAGTCGTGTCGTTCGTGGCAGGCGACGAGACAGGACGGTTCTCGCCGTTCGCGCACCGGGACTTCCTCCGCTACCTCGTCGCGACGACGGCGACGGGCCTCGCGATGGAGATGTCGTTCGTTGCGATCGGGTGGCAGGTGTACGGCATCAGCCGGCGGCCGCTCGACCTCGGTCTCGTCGGTCTCGCGATGTTCGTCCCACTGCCGATCCTTGCGCTCCCCGCCGGCCACCTGGCGGACCGCTACCCCCGCCGGACGATCCTCTCGGCGATGGTCGTGATCGACGCTCTGGTTGGAATTGCGCTTCTCACGATCACGCGGAATGACGTCGATTCGACGACACCCTTCTTCGTGCTCGCCTTCGTCACCGGGATCGCCTCGGCGCTCGGAGCGCCCGCTTCGCGCGCGCTCGTCCCGTCGCTCGTACCCGAGAAGGATCTCGGTGGGGCCTTCGGGATGAACACGAGCGTCTGGCAGGTGTCGATCATCGTCGGCCCCGCGATCGGCGGGCTGCTGTACGGGGCGAAACCCGAGCTCGTCTACGCGGTTGCCGCCGGTCTCTCGATCGTCTCGCTCTTCGCGATCGTCTCGCTGCGGACAGGCCGCGACGGCGCCGGTGCGGGGTCGCCCGACCTCAGGAGCCTGTTTGCCGGGGTTCGGCTGGTTCGCCGCACGCCGGTGCTTCTCGGCGCGATCTCGCTCGATCTCTTCGCGGTGCTCTTCGGAGGTGCGGTTGCGCTCCTTCCGGTCTACGCGCGCGACATTCTCGACGTCGGCCCACTCGGGCTCGGTGTCCTGCGCGCAGCGCCCGCCGTCGGTGGCGTGCTCGTCGCGCTCTACCTTCACTTCCGGCCCGTGCGTGAGCGAGTCGGGCCAACGCTGCTCCTGGTCGTCGCCCTGTTCGGGGTCGCGACCATCGCTTTCGGGCTCTCACGGTCGATGGTGCTGTCGCTCGTGATGCTTGCGATCGGTGGCGGCGCCGACACGGTCAGCATGGTGCTGCGGCAGCAGATCCTCCCGCTCGTCACGCCCGACGAGCTGCTCGGCCGGGTGAACGCGGTCGAGATGGTCTTCATCAGCGCGTCGAACGAGCTCGGTGCCTTCGAGTCGGGGGTCGCGGCGGCGGCGATCGGCGTCGTCCCGGCGGTCGTCGCCGGTGGGGTTGCGACGATCGTCGTCGCCGGGCTCTGGTGGCGGCTGTTTCCGGCGCTCCGTCGCGTCGATCGGCTCGACCGGCTCCGGCCAGTGGGCTAGCCGAGATGCGTTGTTCCACGTTCTCGCGGGTCGGCTGCGCGTGCCAGACGCGCTGGGCCGCTCCCGGCGACCACGACCTCATGGCACAACTCATCTAGCTCTTTGGGAGCATCCCCGCCTCGATCGCCGCGACGAGCCCAGCGACGATGCCGCAGCGCGTCGCGAACGTGTGGGTCTCGACGTACTCGTGCGGCCCGTGGTCGAGACCGCCGACCGGGCCGAGGCCGTCGAGCGTCGGGATCCCGGCGTGTGCTGTCCACGAGCCGTCGGAGACGCCGCCGGTGAGCGCCTCGCCGAAGTGGTGACCGAGCGAGGCGCCGAGCTCGATCGCCGCACCGGCGAGCGCCGCGACCTGCGGGGTGCGCTCGAGTGGCGGCGGGCCACCCAGATCTTCGAACCCGATCGAGATGCCGTCGTGCTCGCCGAACGCGAGCACCTGCTCGCGCGCCCACTCGAGATCGTGCTCCCACGTCGCACGCAGGTCGCCGGTGAGCGTCGCCTCGGGTGGCACGGTGTTGAGCCCGACGCCGCCCGTGAGGCCGGTGAGCTGAAACGTGAGCCCGTCGCGCGCGTGGTGGAGTGGTGCGAGCCTCAGTGCCTCGCGGGCGATCGCGAGCGCGGCGTTGCGGCCGACGTCGGGCTCGACCCCGGCGTGGGCAGGGTGGCCGAGCGCGCGCAGCTGAAACCAGAACGCGCCCTTCCGCGCCGAGACCACCTCGCCTCCCGGCCGCCCGCACTCGAGCACGAGCACCGCATCGAAGCCCTCGAGCCGATGCATCGTCTCGAACGCCGCCGGACGCGACTCCTCGTCCGGGCACGAGATCACCTCGACGACGCCGAACGGTCGAGGGCCGTCGGCCAGCAGGCGGGCGGCGTGCGCGGCGACCGCGAGCCCGCCCTTCATGTCGGCGACGCCGGGGCCGTAGCACCGGCTTGCGTCGCGCGAGAAGGGTCGGGTTGCGACCGTCCCGGCAGGGAACACCGTGTCGTGGTGCCCGACGAGCGCGATCTTCGCCGTGCCGCGCCCTTCGAGGGTCGCGTGGAGGTACAGCCCCCGATCGCCTTCCGGAACGAGCTCGGGATGCAGGCCGTACGACTCGAGCGTGTGCGCCATGTCGGCGGCGCACCGGTCGAGCGCGCTGACGTCGCCACCGGGCGTGTCGAGGTTCACCCAGCGCTCGAGGTCGGTGAGGATCGTGGCGAGTGATCCAGCGGCCGCATTGCCCACGCGGCGAGCCTCCTCCGTGGCGACTCCCGGCAACACAGGCTCGATCCTAATGAGTCGTTCCACGATCTCGCAGGCCGGCTGCGAACAAGACCTCGTGAACAGCCGTCGAGCGCGGCGCGTCAGCGCCGTGCCCCCCGCAGCAGCTCGTCTGCCGCGACGCCCCGCACGGAAGCGTCGAGCAGCTCGACCGGGTGCAGGGCGGGCAGGGGCTTCCCTGCCCGCCCGAGTGCCTGCGCGATCTGGACGAGACAGCCGGGGTTCGCGCTCGCGAGCGCGTCGGCGCCGGTCGCGAGCACGTGCCCGGCCTTGCGGTCGCCGAGCCGGCGGGCGTTGTCGGGCTGGGTGACGTTGTAGATCCCCGCCGAGCCGCAGCACAGGTCCTGCTCGGCAGGCTCGACGACGGTGAGGCCCGGGATCGCCTCGAACAGCGGCCGCCACGCTGCCGGGAGGCGCTGGCCGTGCCGGAGGTGGCACGAGTCCTGGTAGGCGACCGTCAGCTCGAGCGGGTGGAGGGTCGGGAACGACGCGCCCACAAGCGCCTCGGTCACGTCGACGGCGGGGAGCTCGCGCTCCTTGAGATACGAGCCGCAGCCGGAGGAGTTGACGACGAGTCGGTCGACGCCCGCGAAGGCTTCGCGCAGCTTCGCGGTGAAGCGGTCGGCCTCGGCGGCGCGGCCCGCGTGTGCGGAGAGCGCGCCGCAGCATCCCTGCGGTGGTGCGACCACGTCGTGGCCGGCGATCGCGAGCACACGAGCAGTCGCAGCGTTGACCTCACCGAACATCGCCGACTGGACACAACCGGTCAGGAGGCCGACCCGGCCGCGTCCCTCACCGACAGCGGCGAGACTTGCCGGCGCTTGCGCGGTCGCCCGCCAGGCAGGCGCGACGTCGAGCATCGCGCGGGCGAACCGTGGCGTCGGCAGTCGCCTCGCAAGGGGGGCAACCTTGAGCGCGAGCGACATCCGCCGCCGGTAGGGCAACGTCGTGAACAGCAGCCGACGCTGGAGTCGCTCGCCGAGCGGGCGGCGGTGCTCCAACTCGACGACCTGGCGCGTCGCCTCGATCAGCCGGTCGTAGCGAACCCCGGACGGACAGGACGAGACGCAGGCGAGGCAGCCGAGGCAGCGGTCGAAGTGCAGCGCCATCGTGTCGTCGAGCGGAAGCAGGCCACCGAGCCTCGCGTCCATCAGCTGGATCCGGCCGCGCGGCGAGTCCATCTCCTCGGAGTCGAGCACGTAGGTCGGGCAGGTCGACAGGCAAAAGCCGCAGTGGACGCAGTCTCGGGTGTGCTCGGGGATCATCGCAGCACTCCCGCCGGGTCGAGCGCCTGGGCGAGGGCATCGAGCACCCGTCGCTCCTGTTTCGACACGGTCGCCTCGACCGGCCTTGGCACGTACGCGACTCCCGCACTCGGGCGTACGAGCGCCTCGGGCTCGGCGGCGAGCACCCGGGGGAGCTCGGCCGGCGCGAACACGATGCGGCCCGCGGCCCCTGCCTGGCGAGCGCGGGATTCGTCCCACACCTCGTCACCGGCTGCGTCACCGCCGACGAGCCGGCGCGCCGCCTCCAGCTGGGCCTCGACGCCCCTCGCGCTCCCCTCGAAGAGGACTGCGACCCGGCCGGGGTGGAGGATGTCGACCGCACTCGGCTGCAGCTGCGAGTCGAGGACCGTCTGCGCAACCCTGGCTGTGTCCGAGGTCTCGACCACGAGCGTGCGCCCCACCGCGGGCAGCGGGTGGAGGCGAAGCGAGACCCGCCCGATCAGCGCAAGCCTCCCGTGCGAGCCACACACGAGCTTGGCGAGGTCGTAGCCGGCGACGTTCTTCACCACCTTGCCACCCGAGCTCGCGATCGTGCCGTCGCCGAGCACGAGCGTCACTCCGAGGACGAGGTCGCGTGGCGTTCCGAATCGGTGGCGCAGCGGGCCTGAACGCCCGCGGGCCACGCAGGCGCCGACCGTGGGATCCCCCGGGGGGTCGAGCGACAGCCGCTGCCCTGCGTGCGCGAGCTGACCGCGCAGCGTGGAGAGGCGCACCCCCGCCTCGACCGTGCACGTGAGATCACCCGCCTCGTGCTCGAGGATCCGGTCGAGGCCGGTCGGATCGAGCTCGTCGCCGATGCGGACGTTCGCCCCCCGTGCACGCGCATCGGCGAGGAACGCGGCTGCCTCCGCGAGCGTCGTCGGGCGCGCCTGCGTGCTCATCCTCCCGACCCCGAGGTCTCCGGCGCCTCCGGGGCGCGGAGCGACCCCTCCGCGAAGCGGAGCCTGGCACCGATCGGAACAGCCGGTCGCGTCGCGGCCGAGCACCGGATCCGTGCGGCCGGCACGGCCGCACTAGAAGCGGTCGGCGACACCGATCAGCTCCAGCGTGTGCGGACGGTACGGACCGGGGAGCTCTCCGCAAAGGCGCGGCGTCGGCAGGAGCTTGCCGGGGTTCGCAAGGCCCTCCGGGTCGAGCGCGGCGCGAACCCGTGCGAACACCTCGAGGTCGCGCTCGGAGAACATCTGTCGCATCGCGCACGCCTTGTCGACGCCGACGCCGTGCTCCCCGGTAAGCGAGCCGCCGGCGTCGACACAAGCCTCGAGGATCCGTTCGGCGAGCTCCTTCGCCCGGCCGGCTTCACCCTCGATCGAGCCGTCGTAGAGCACGAGCGGGTGGAGGTTCCCGTCACCGGCGTGGAAGACGTTGCCGACGCGGAGCCCGTGCTCGCGCGCCAGCTCCTCGATCCGGCCGAGGACTTCGGGCAGCTTCGTGCGCGGGACGACGCCGTCCTGCACGTAGTAGTCCGGCGAGATCCTCCCGACCGCGGGAAATGCGCCCTTGCGCCCCTTCCAGAGCAGCACCCGCTCGGCCTCGTCACGCGCCTCACGGAGCTCGAACGCGCCGCACTCCCGGCAGAGGCGCTCGACCGTGAGCGCGTCCTCGGTGACCTGTGATTCGACCCCGTCGAGCTCGACGATCAGCACCGACCCGGCGCCTTCGGGATAGCCTGGATGGAAGGCGGCCTCGGCCGCCTCGAGCGTGAGCCGGTCCATCATCTCGATCGCCGCCGGCACGACGCCCGCGCCGATGATCGCCGAGACCGCGCGGCCGCCGTCGGCGAGCGAGGAGAACCCGGCGAGGAACGTCGTCACCACCTCGGGCACGCGCACGATCCGCAGCGTCGCCTGCACGGCGATCCCGAGCGTTCCCTCCGAACCGATCAGCAGCCCGAGGAGGTCGGGGGCAGCCTCGGGGTCGTGGGTCTTGCCGCCGAGCGTGAGCAGCTCCCCGTCAGGGAGCACGAACGTTGCGCCCGTGACGTGGTTGACCGTGAACCCGTTCTTGAGACAGTGGGCGCCACCCGAGTTCTCGGCGAGGTTGCCGCCGATCGTGCAGACCTGCTGGCTCGACGGGTCGGGCGCGTAGAAGAACCCGTGGGGCGCGACGGCGCGCGTCACGTCGAGATTGGCGACGCCCGGCTCGACGACGACCCGGTGGCTCTCGAGATCGACCTCCAGGATCCGGTTGAGCCGCGCCACCGAGACCACGATCCCTTCGGCAACCGGGAGCGCGCCGCCGGAGAGACCTGTGCCCGCGCCGCGCGCGACGAACGGGAGTCGATGGCGGGCACAGATGCGGACGACCTCCTGAACTTCCGCGACCGCGCCGGGCAGCACGACGGCGCCAGGCGTTGCGCGCCAGCCGGTGAGACCGTCGCAGTCGTAGGTGTGGAGCGCCGCCGGGTCGGTCAGCACGTGGTCGCCTCCGACCGCGGCGCGGAGCTCCTCGACGACGGCTGGCGAAAGCATCGAGTGAATCATCGATGATCGATCAAGGTGTCGCAATCACGAGCGTTGCTCGTGTAGGGTCGTCCGCATGGTTCCGATCACACGTCCCGGGAAGATCGTCTGCGTCGGGCTCAACTACCGAGACCACGCCGAGGAGCAGGGGGTGGACCTCCCTGCCGCCCCGCTCTTCTTCGCGAAGTACACGACCGCGCTGATCGGGCCGGGTGACCCGATCGTCATCCCGTCGATCGTCACCCAGGCGGACTACGAAGCGGAGCTCGGCGTCGTGATCGGCGCCACGGTACGAAACGTGTCGAAAGAGAACGCGCTGGAGGCGATCGGCGGTTACGTGGTCGCGAACGACGTCTCCGCACGCGACCTCCAGTTCGCCGACAAGCAGTGGACGCGCGGGAAGTCGCCCGACACCTTCTGCCCGGTCGGGCCGCTCGTGCCCGCCGCAGAGGTCCCCGATCCGCACGTGCTCGGGATCAGGGCGATCCTCAACGGCGACGTGGTTCAGAGCTCGACGACGGCGAACCTCATCTTTGGGCTCGACGAGATCATCAGCTACGCCTCCCAGACCTCGACCCTCGAGGCGGGCGATCTGATCCTCACCGGCACACCTGCCGGCGTCGGGGTGTTCCGCGACCCGCCGCGGCTCCTCGAGCCGGGCGACGAGATCACGATCGAGATCGACGGCGTTGGGACGCTGACCAACCCGGTCGTCGCCGGCTGAACGGCAACGCCGTGCGATGAGCTCCGTATCCCGCACGGTGCTCCGCGAGCAGGTGAAGGACGTTCTGCTCCAGCGGATCGTGCGTGGCGAGCTCCGGCCCGGCGAGCGCCTCGTCGAGACGCGGATCGCGCAGGAGCTCGGCACCAGCCAGGCGCCGGTGCGCGAGGCGCTGCGCGATCTCGAGCTCCTACGGCTCGTCGAGTCGGAGCCGTTCCGTGGCGCCCGCGTGCGTTCGTTCGGCGATCGCGACCTCGTCGAGATCTACCCGGTCCGCGCCGCGCTCGAGGAGGTGGCGGCGCGCGCCGCCGCGGAGAACCTGGGTGGTGACGTCGCCGGGCTCGAGGCTGAGGTCGAGGAGATGCGCAAGGCGGCTGGGACGGGCGACATCCACGGTCTCGTCGAGCACGACTTCGCCTTCCACCGGCTGCTCGTCGAGGCCGCCGAGATGGACATCCTGCTCCAATGCTGGCGCCTGCTGGGGGTCGAGGGGCGGATCACGTTGACTCTGTACGACACGTACATCGAGCCGGCCGAGGCGGCGGAGCTGCACCTCCCGATCCTCGAAGCCGTGCGTGCAGGGAAGGGCGCGGTTGCCGGCCGCGAGGCGCGAAAGCACATCGAGCACTTCGCGCGGCTCGTCGCCAGGCGGAAGCGAGGCGAGGGCTGATCACGCCGACGCACCCCTGCCGCTTGCGTAGCCGGTAGCGGTGCGCTCGCTCCAGCCACGTCTGCCCGTGCTTGTCGCGCTGTTCTGCGTGGCGCTCACGCTCCGGCCGCAGATCGTCGGAATCGGCCCGCTCATCCCGGAGATCCAGGACCGGTTCGAAAGCTCGCACGCCCTGGTGGGGCTCGTCGGCACGATCCCGGTGCTCGGGATGGGCCTGCTCGCTCCGGTCGCCGCGGTGCTCGCGTCCCGCATCGGCACGCGGAACGGGATGACGCTTGCGCTCGTGCTGATCGCCTCGTTTGGGCTCATCCGCGTCGCGTCCCCCTCGGCGCTCGCGCTCGTGCTCCTGACCGTCCCCGTGGGGATTGGAATGGGGCTCGCCAACGCGCTCACGCCACTCGCCGTCAAGCAGCGGTTGCCTGACCGCGCGGCGGTCGGCACCGGGGTATACACCACCGGAATCCAGATCGGGTCGACCGCCTCCGCCGCGCTCGCCGTCCCGCTCGCGGGGGCGCTTGGTGGCTGGCGCTGGGCGCTCGGCGTCTTCTCGACGGTGACGCTCGCGATGCTCGTCGTCTGGGTCGTGCTGATGCGAGGCGAGGGGCCACACGTGCGGGCATCGCTCCCACGGCTTCCGTGGCGCAGCTCGACGGCCTGGCTTCTCGTTGCAATCTTCGCGACGATGGGCTGGGCCTACTACGGATTGAACGCCTGGCTCCCGGACGCGTATACCGAGCGCGGCTGGAGCGACGCCGCCGCGGGCGGGCTGAGCGCGGCGATGAACCTGACCGCAATCCCGGCCTCCTTCATGATGCCCTGGGTCTCCGAGCGCTTCGGTCGCCAGTCGATGCTCGAACGGCTGAGCGTCGTGTTCTTTCTCGGCGTCCTCGGGCTCGTGCTCGTCCCCGACTTCGCCTACGCCTGGTGCGCGCTCACTGGGATCTCGCAGGGCGGGATGTTCGCGCTGACGATGACGGTTCCCCTCGACCTCGAGGATCGACCTGAGCGACTCGGCGGCCTCGTCGCGATGATGCTCGGGCTGGGGTACACGGCGGCCGCGACCGCGCCGTTCGTGCTGGGTGCGATCCGCGACGCCTCGGGGTCATTCGACGGGCCGCTCTGGGCGGCGGCCGCGCTTCTCGCGACCCTCGTCGTCTGGGTCAGGCTCCTTGGTCGCGCGCGCCGCACTACTGAATCGACACGGTAGTGCTACGAGACGCCGCGCTTGCCGCTAGCTGAGCTGTTTCACGATCTCGCCGACCGGCTGCGCGGCCCACGCCCGGCTCGCCCCGGCGAACACGAGCTCGTGAGACACGACATCTAGACCCCGCGCGGGGCGGCATCGTCGAGGACGACCCGCATGAGATCTCGGATCGAGATGATCCCGACGACGGTGCCGCCGTCGACGACCGGGAGGTGACGGAAGCCTCCGTGGATCATCAGCGTCGCCGCCATCGCGGTGGTCTCGGACGGCTCGATCGTCTCCGGCTCTCGGGTCATCCAGTCGGCGACGGTGGTGCCTGCGACTCGATCCTCCCCGACCGCACGGAGCACGTCGCGCTCGGTGAGGATGCCCTTGAGCGCATCGCCCTCGAGGACGACGACCGCCCCGACCCGGCCGCCCTTCATCTTCCGGGCGGCGTCGGTGAGCGTGGTGTCAGCCGCGACGGCGAGAAGCTCACGCGACATGATGCTGCCGACCGTGGTCACCGGCCGAGCATAGCCGAGCATTTGAGCTCGGACGGTCGCGAGCCGGCGAAGACGACTCGGGCCGAGGCCGGTCGGCGGCCTCGGCCCGAGCTGGCGTGCCCATGTGAGGCCGGACGGGAGTGCGGTCCCGTCCGGCCCAACACGTCCCCTATCGGCTCGCGCAGAGCGGGTCGTTGCTCGGCAGCTGGCTGTTGCCGCTGTTCACGGGCTGGCGCGCCCCCGAGGTGAAGTAGTACGGCTGCTTGACGTTGCGCCCGGCACACGCGCGAGAGTTGCGCACGCCCGAGCGAACCGAATCGTTGATCCGAACGGTGGTCGAGCTCTTGCCACCAAAGCGACAGCCGTCGCAGACGATGTCGGTCGGCGTCCCACCGCCGCCGGCCTGTGTGACGAAGAAGTTCGAGTTCCCGCGGCAGTCGAAGGTGACGCCGGTGAACGTGATGCGCGCGCCGCCCATCGCCTGGACAGCGTCCTGGTGGGCGCCACCGGCGATCGCGGAGCACTTGACGTAGCCGCCGCCGATCCGGAGGTCGTGCGCGGGGGTCCCACGGCTCGAGTTCTGAACCTTGATGCCGTCGGCGGTGCGGGTGTCGACCTCGATGCGGCCGATGCGACCGGTACAGCCGGCGGCGAGCACGACCGCGTCGCCAGGCGGGTTCGAGACCCGCACGAGGTTGACGTCGACAGGGCCGTTGCATGTCCAGGACTGCCCGTTTCGGATCACGTCGGGTGTGGCCGAGGACTTCGACATCGCGGCGGTCGGGATCACGATCGCGGCGACGGTTACGAATGCGAGGGCGAGAGCGATGGGGGCGGATCTCATCTCGATTTCCTCCTTTTCGACCCATGCGGCAGCGCACGGGCGGTCCACGCGCTTTCGCCGGCGATTCGGCGGCTGCGCTATTGCAGGCTGGGAGTGACGGTGGTCACGTTCCCCTGTGGGGCCCAAAGATCGGGGGTGGGCTCCCACTCGTGGTCAGCGGCCTGTCCGGCCCTGCACGAGACCATAGACGGTCACCGTTCGGCTTCATCGCATCCGTACAAGGTTGAGACGATCACCGAACATCGTCTTCATCTCTTCCGAACGTCTTGGACGTCATCCCCCTGGAATTCCCGCTCCAAGCGGGTTTCCGTCAGAGGTGGCTTGTCCCCTTCAGCCCGGGTAGATCGAGGATGCGTAGTCCTCGACCATGCGCGCCGCCGAGAACCGGGGGCCGTTCGTCGCGAGCGACGCCTTCACCTTCTCGAGCCAGGCGTGCGGAATCCCGTCGGCGCCCCGGTCGTAGAAGAGCGGCTTGACCTCGTGCTCGAGAATGTCGTAGAGCGCGTGCGCGTGGCGCCCGTCCTGCGCCTGCTCGGCCTCCCCGGGGTGGCCGCCGTCGATCGCCCAGCCGTTCGTCCCGTCGTACCCCTCGGCCCACCAGCCATCGAGCACGCTGACGTTGAGCCCGCCGTTCGCCGCGGACTTCATCCCCGACGTTCCCGACGCCTCGAGCGGCGGGCGGGGGACGTTGACCCAGACGTCACACCCGCCGACGATCGGCGCCGCGACCGACAGGTCGTAGTTCTCGAGGAACGTGACCCGCGCCGCGAGCCCGATCTGCTTTCGCATCTCGAAGACGCCCTGGAGCATGTGCTTGGCGTTCTCGTCGAGCGGATGTGCCTTGCCGGCGATCACCATCTGCGCGGGATCGCCTGCGGCGAAGATCCGCTGGACCCGCTCGGTGTCGTACGTGAGCAGGAACAGGCGCTTGTAGGTGGCGATTCGTCTCGCGAACCCGATCGTGAGCGTGTCGGGATCGAAGCGCTCGGCAGCGAGCTTCACGTAGGCGGGATCCTCACCGCGGAGCAGGCGATCCTGGACGCTCTTCGTCCTCACATAGTCGACGAGCAGCGCGCGCGAGGCGCGCCGCGCCTCCCAGAGCTCGGCATTCGGGATGTCGTGCACGGGCTGCCACGTGTCGGGCGCCGACGCGCGCGCGAGCCAGCCCTCGCCGAGGTGGCGGTCGAGCAGCTCGCGCATCGGACGGGTGAGAAACGTCGGGAGGTGCGTGCCGTTCGTCACGTGCGTGATCGGGACCTCGTCCGCAGGGACGTCGCCGAATAGCGGGCGCCACATCTCGCGTGCGACCTCGCCGTGGAGCCGGCTCACGCCGTTGGCGCGTCGCGACAGGCGCAACGCGAGCGGCGTCATGCCCGGCCACTCCTCGGTGCCGGGTCGCGCGCGGCAGAGATCGAGAAGCCGCTCCGCGGGCATCCCGAGCCGCGCGGGCAGGTCGGCGAACGAGGCTGCCAGCTGATGCGGGTCGTAGGCTTCGTTCCCGGCGGCAACCGGGGTATGGGTCGTGAACACGCACCGCGACCGCGCCTCCGCGAGCGCGGCGTCGAGCTCGACGCCCGCCGCGACCTGCTCCGCGGCGAGCTCGAGCGCCGCGAGCGCGGGGTGGCCCTCGTTGAAGTGGAAGACGCCAGGCTCGACTCCGAGCAACCGCAGCGCCCTCACCGCACCGACCCCGAGCAGCGCGTACTGGCCGAGCCGGGTCAGCGGGTTTCCCTCGTACAGCCGCGAGGTGATCCAGCGGTCGACCGGGTCGTTCTCGTCGAGCTCTGTGTCGAGCAGGTAGAGGGGGATGCGGCCCACCGCGACCCGCCAGACGTAGAAGGCGATCGTGCGCCCGTTGAGCGGGAACGTGCCGCGAAGCGGCATCCCTTCGCCGTCGACTACCTGCACGGTCGGGAGGTGCTCGGGGATCGTCTGTGTCCAGTACTCGTGCTGAAGCCCGGAACGGTCGAGCCGCTGCTGGAAGTAGCCGCGGCGGTAGAGGAGGCCGACGCCGACGAGGGGGAGCGCGAGGTCGCTCGCCTGCTTGAGGATGTCACCGGCGAGCGCCCCGAGCCCGCCCGAGTAGATCGGGAGCGACGAGTGGATCCCGAACTCGGCGCAGATGAAGGCGACGGGCCCCTCGATCCCCGGCACCGAGCCGTTCGGCCGCGCGAGGTCGGCCTCGAGCTCGGCCGTGATGCGCGCGACCTCGGCGCGTGTGTGCGGATCGGCGGCCGCGCGGGCGGCGAACGCGTACGAGAGGTCCTCGAGCTGACGGACGGGATTGCCGCCGACGAGCTCCCAGGCGTGTGGGTCGAGCGAGCGGAAGAGCTCGGGCGCGCCGGGCGTCCACGACCAGCGGTAGTTGAAGGCGACTCGGGCGAGCGGCGCGAGCTCCGCCGGAAGCTCGGTTGCGAGCCGGGCGGCACGCTCTGCAGTCTCGGCGGAGCCGGGGAGAGTGCGGATGTCGAGCGCCTGGGTCATCGTGAGGCAATCACGCTAGCCGACCCGGCGCGATCGGGGAGACCCGAGCGGTGGCGCATGTGCGCTCGCTCGGTCGCGGAGATCATGCGGCTCCCGACCGAGCCCGATGGCTTATCGCGTCTCGTCGCTGAGGAGCGCGATCGTCTCGGCGATCCCGTCGGCGAGCGACGTTCGCGGGTACGAGCCAATCGCCCGGTCGTAGGCGACCGCCTCGAGTGCCGTGGGAAACGGGAGGGGCTCACCCTCGATTGCGATCTCGGCGCCGGGAAGCTGTGTGCGCACCTCGGCGACGAACTCGTCGACGCCCGCGACGACGCCGGCGGTGTTGAAGACGGCCGCGCCGGCCCCCGGCGCCTCGAGCGCAGTGAGCATCGCCGTCGCCACGTCGCGCGCGTAGTCGAACTGGGCCGTCCCGCTGAAGGCGATCGTTGCCCGCTCGCCTCGGAGCGCGGCGGCGATCGCCGCCGTCGGGCCTGACGTCATCCCCTGGTCGCGGGCGGCGCCGTAGACGACGTAGGGCCGGAATCCCGTTGACGGGAGCCCGTGATCGGCGGCGTAGACGCGAGCGACGCCCTCGTCGGCGAGCTTCGAGACTCCATAGAGGGTCGCGGGCCGTGTTCCGCCGCTCTCCGGCGCCGGGCTTGGGTCGTCCGGGTGGTAGACGGCTGCGGAGCTTGCGTACACCAGTCCCGGAATCCGGTCGAGACGGCGCGAGACGGCGTCGAACAGGTTCGTCGTCCCCTGGACGTTCACCCGCATCCCGAGGCTCGGGTTGGCGCGGACGAACGGGACCTGGAGCGCCGCGAGATGCACGACGCGCGTGATCGCCTGCTCGTCGAGCGCCCGCTCGACGGCGGCGAGGTCGGTGATGTCTCCGCGGACGAGCCCGACCTCACGCTCGTCGGCCCCGAGCACGAGCTGGAGCCGCGAGCGGTTGTCGCCGAGGTCGAAGCCCACGACCTCGGCGCCTCGCTCGAGCGCGACGCGCGAGACCCACGCCCCCAGGCAGCCGAGGACGCCGGTGACGAGGACACGCTCGCTCATCAACCGATCGCCACTCGCACCTCGGCGAGGACCTGCGTGAACGGATGCCAGGCCGGGACGATCGTGCCGTGGATCCTCAGCCGGGGCACGCCGTCGAGCCCGACGGATTGCGCGTAGGCGCGATCGGCGAGCGTCTCGGCGAGATGGTCCGCCGGGTCGGCGAGCCGCTTCCAGATCCGCCCGGGCACTTCGAGGCCTCCGTCCTCGACGGCCTGGCGCAGCGCCGCGAGGTCGTCGGTGCGAACGCCGCGCGCGTATCTCGCCGCCCACAGAACCCGGGCGAGCGACCAAAGCTCCGGGACGTCGGACCCCGTCTCGTCGCGGCACATCGCCAGCAGGCGATGGGGGAGGAGCGGGTTGTCGACGAAGACGTAGCGGTCGTCGTCGATCCGGACACCCTCGGCCGCCGCGAGCCCACGAAGCTCGGCCATGCTCTCCGCGGCTGCCTCCGGCGACCTGCCCGAGCCCGTCAGGTAGTCGAGCCGGGGCCGGCCCTCGGGCGGCTCGAGGTCGTAGAGGCGCAGGAACCGCCAGCGCGCGACGATTGCGGGCGCCGCCGGATCGGCGGCGAGCGTGTCGAGCACGCGACGGATCGTCGCGAGGGCGTAGTGGCAGTACGGGCAACTCTGGTCGACGAAGATCTCGATCTCGAGTGGCTCAGTCAAAGGGGGCATCCTGGTAGACGGTAACGGTCTCGGTGTAGAACTCGAGCGCTGCGCGCCCCTGCTCGTGCGGCCCCCAGGCCGAGCTCTTCAATCCGCCGAAGGGGACGTGGACGTCAGCGCCGGCGGTCTGTGAGTTGACATGGAGGATCCCCGCCTGCAGCTCGTTGGCGAAGCGCTGCGTCGCGTGGAGGCTCCGCGTGAAGATCGCCGCCGAGAGGCCATACTCGACCCCGTTCGCGCGCGCGAGCGCCTCGTCGAGCGTCGCGAAGCGATACAGCGAGGTGACCGGGCCGAAGACCTCCTCGCAGGACAGGAACGCGTCGTCGGCGACGCCCTCGAAGACGGTCGGGGCGATCAGGTAGCCGGTGTCGTCCGCTCGCCCACCGCCCGCGATCACCGTGCCGCCCTCGCGCGTACCGCGCTCGATCGCCGCGAGGATCTCCGTGAACGGCCCTTCGTTGACGATCGGGCCGACCTCCGTCGCGGGGTCAGACGGGTCGCCGATCTTCGCGGCCACGATCCGTGCGAGGAGCTTCTCCCGGAACGCGGCGTAGGCAGCGTCCTGCACCAGGATCCGGCGCGTTGCCGTGCACTTCTGGCCGGCCGACCAGAACGCTCCGGCGAAGGCGGCGTCGACGGCGCGGTCGAGCTCCGCGTCGGCCATCACGACCATCGGGTTGTGACCGCCGAGCTCGAGCTGCACGCGGCAGCCGCGTGCGGTCGCCTCGTCACGGACCGCTCGACCGACCCCGACCGAGCCGGTGAACGAGATCGCCCGGACGGAGCGGTTCGCGACGAGCTCGGCACCAACCTTCGCCCCCGCGCCGGTGAGGACGTTCAGGACGCCGGCCGGGAGCCCGGCCTCGGCGAACGCCTCCGCGATGTGCAGGCCCGTGCGGGGAGCCTCGTAGCCGAGCTTCAGCACGACCGTGTTCCCGTAGCTCAGCGCGGGCGCGAGCTTCCATACGGGGATCGCGATCGGGAAGTTCCACGGGGTGATGAGCCCGACGACCCCGAGCGGGCGCCTGCGCGTGTACAGGGTCTGGTTCGGAACTGAAGGCTCGAACAGCTCCCCCGCCGGTCTGTAGGCCTCACCGGCGAAGTAGCGGAGGATCGTCGCAGCCCGGGCCGCCTCCAGGCGCGACTCGCGGAGCGGCTTCCCCATCTCTGCGGTCATGTCCTGCGCGATCTGCTCGCCGCGGGCCTCGAGCGCGTCGGCCGCCTTGAAGAGGAACGAGGCGCGCGTTGGGCCGGGCGTCGTCGCCCACGCCTGGTGTGCGTCCGCGGCCGCGGCGACGGCGGTGCGCGCATCCTCGGCTCCCGACGCCTGGAACACCCCCGTCACCTCCGACGGGCGCCACGGATTCTGCTTGGCGTACGTCTCACCGCCGGCAGCGTCGATCCATGCGCCGCCGACGAAGTTCTGGGAGGGGTTTGCCACAGGTGTGCTCCTTTCAGACGAGCGACGAGGCTGAGACGACAGGGTTGGAGAGCGTCCCGATCTCGGGCACCGTGATCTCCACGGTGTGCCCGACCTCGAGCGTGAACGTGTCTGGCGGGACGAGGCCGGTCCCGGTCAGCAGCACCGACCCGGGGGGAACGGGGTTGTCGCGAACGAGCCAGGAGGCGAGCTCGGAGAACGACCGCACCATGCGGTCGGTCGAGGTCTTGCCTTCGTGAACGACCGCGCCGGTGTCGTCGAGGATGCGGAGCGAGATGGTGAAGACGGGTTCGAGGTCGGGCTCGGGCACGTAGATCGCGGGACCGATCGCGCAGGCGCCGGCGTACACCTTCGCCTGCGCGAGATAGAGCGGGTTCGCCCCTTCGATCTCCCGCGAGGAGACGTCGTTGCCGATCGTGTAGCCGAGGATCCCGCCGCGCTCGCCGACCACCAGCCCGATCTCGGGCTCCGGTACGTTCCAGGCGGAGTCGGAGCGGATCGCGATCGGTTCGCCCGGGCCGACGGTTCGCCGGCAACCAGCGTCCTTGAGAAAGAGCTCCGGCCGATCGGCGTCGTAGACGAGCGCGTACACGTCGGCGACCGCGCTCTCCTCCATCCGGGCGTTCCGGCTGCGCTCGTACGTGACACCCGAGCACCACACCTCGGCCGGGTCGAGCGGCCGTCCGACCGCCTCCGCCCCCGGAGCGGCACGTGTCGCCGGCCCTGCACCGGCCGCGAGCGCGACCAACGTCTCGAGCACGGAGTCGTCGGTCGCGGCCGTCTGGCCGGCGCCGCGCTCGAAGATCGTCGTGCCGGTCTCGCTTCTGAAGATACGCATCGCAGGCTCCGGGTCGAGGGAGGCTCTCAACCTACCGCTCGGACGTGTGGGGGTGTTCCGGATCCACCCTCGCCACGGGAAGCTCGAACCAGAAGGTCGCCCCGTCGCCGGGATTGCTCTCGACCCCGATCCGGCCCTCGTGGGCGTCGACGATCTCCCGGCAGAGCGCAAGCCCGATCCCGGTGCCCCGGATCCCCTTCCGTCGCGCGTACTGGCCCCGGAAGAACCGCTCGAAGATGCTCTCCTGCTCGAGGGCAGGGACGCCGGGACCCTGGTCGACGATCTCCACCCGCACCACCTCCGGCTGTGGTCGGAGCGCGACCGCGATCACCCCGCCGGAGTACTTGAGCGCGTTCGAGACGAGGTTGTCGACGACCTGCCTGATCCGGGCGCGATCGGCGACGACCTCGGTCGGTGGCGGCTCGCGAAGCTCGACCCGGCCCGGCGTCGTCGCGTCGTGCTGACCGACGACCTCGCGGAGGAGGCTGTCGAGACGGAACGGCTCGAGCTCGAGCCCGAGGCCTGCGCGCTCGATCTGCTGGATGTCGAGCAGGTCGTTGACGAGCCGGACGAGCCGATCGGCCTCCTCGCCGATCACGGTCAGGTACCGGTCACGCTTCGCGGGCTCGACGTCCGAGCGTGCAAGGAGCTCGGCGAACGCGGCGATGCTCGTGACGGGGGTCCTCAACTCGTGCGAGACGGCGGCGAGGAGCTGCTCCTTGAGCTCCTCCGCCTGCCGCTCGGCGGTGAGGTCACGGACGACGGACATGTGGCCGATCACGTCCGCGCCGTCCCTGATCGGGGCGTCGAACCGCGTCAGCGTGCGGCCGATCGTCCCCCGCGGCAGCTCTCGAAGCTGCGGCTCGCTCACGGCCTCGGGCGCTCCGGCCTCGCCGAGCTGACGAAACAGCTCCGGGTCGTTCTCGAACAGCGTCTCGCCCCGAAGCCCGACGGCCCTGATCGCATCCGGTGCCGCGGCGAGCACCGCCCGGAGATGGGCTGACTCCCGGGCGGCAGCCGCGAGCGCAGCGGCCAGCTCCGTGGTTCGCTCCTCGACTCGCGCCGCGAGCTCGTCGGCCGAGTGCTCGAGCGCCTCGCGCTGCTGCGCGTCGCGCAACGCGACCGAGATCGCAAACGCGACCTGTTCGAGGAAGGCCACTTCGTCGGCGCTCAACGCGTCGCCCTCGCCCAGCATCACCGACATCACGCCGAAGAACCGTCCGCGACTGCGAAGCGGGAGCGTCACGCCCGAGCGGGCGCCGGCATCGCGGGCGAGCACGTAGGCGGGGGCGTCGGCGGCGGTCAGATCGGGCACGACCCGCACCCGCCCGGCTTCGAGGTCGGACGTGTCTGTCCCCATCGGGATCACCGTCCCTGGACGAAGGTCGAGCACCGGGCTGACAGCGGCGCGAACGGTCGTCGTCCGGTCGCCCTCCTCGGCGGTCGAGATGAAGAGGCCGAGGCTCGGGCGGGTGCGGTAGAGAATCTCGGCGGTGCGCTGCAGCATCTCGTCCGCGGTCAGCCCCTCGAGGATGACGCGATCGATCTCGACCAGCGTCTCGAGCCGCTGCGCCTGGCGGCGGATCTCGGTGCGTTCGTCGAAGAAGACCGTGAGGCCGTTCGGCGACGGAAACGCGTGCACCTCGAAGAGGCGGTCGGTGCCGAGCGAGTCCTCGAACCTGACGTCGACCTGCTCGCGCAACGCACGCTCGTACTCGGCCTGGAACGGCTTCCCGACCCCCTCGGGGAACACCGTCCACAGGTGGCTGCCGACGAGCTCGTCCGGGTCGCGGCTCAGCATCTCCGCCGCGGCCCGGTTGACGAACGTGTAGGTCCAGTCGCGGTCGAGCGCAACGAAGCCGACCGAGAGCCGGTCGAGGACGCTGCGAAGGAAGGCGAGCTCGACCGCCTCCGCGGGCGCGCCAACCGTCGCGTCGGGCTTGGTCATCGCATCGAGTGTGGGAGCTTCCCGGTCGCCGATCAGTAGACGGCGCGTCCTCCGGAGATGTCGAAGGTTGCTCCGGTTGAGAAGGTGCATTCGTTGCTTGCGAGCCAGCAGGCGAGTGCTGCGACTTCGTTGGGGGTGCCCATGCGTCCGAGGGGGATCCGTTCGATCATGTAGTCGACGTGGGCTTGGCTGATTCCGTCGAGGATGGGTGTTTCGATGACGGCGGGAGCGATGCAGTTGACGAGGATTCCGGTGTGGGCGACGTCCTTGCCGATTGCTTTGGTCATTGCGATGACTGCGGCTTTTGCGGCGGAGTAGGCGGCGGCCATCGGGTTTCCTTCTTTGCCTGCGATCGAGGCGATGTTGACGATGCGGCCGTAGCCGCGTTCGCTCATGCCGGGGATGACGGCGCGGTTGCAGAAGAAGACGCCGTCAGCGTCGATCGCGAGCACGCGTCGCCATTCCTCGTCGGTGACTTCGGTGGTGCGGAGTGAGCGTCCGGGGATCCCGGCTGAGCAGATGAGGATGTCGATCGGTCCGAGCTCGGTCTCGGTGTGGGTGACGGCGGCGTTGATCTGTGCTGATTGGGTGACGTCACCGTTGATCGCGAGGACGCCGTCGGGGGCCGTGTTGCCGAGGTCGAGCGACGCGACCTTTGCGCCCTCGGCGAGCAGGCGGGCCGCGACCGCAGCCCCGATCCCGCTTGCAGCCCCCGTCACAAGCGCCACTTGGCCGGAGAACCGATGATCGTTTGTTGCAGGCATGCGCCTACCCTAACCTGTTCACATGGATGCCGAGCGTGCCCTCGAATACCCACTCGGGTCGTGTTCCCCCGAGCTCGTAACCACGCCGGGTGGGCGCGCGTTCGCCGAGGTCACGCTCCAGGCGGCCCGCGACGGGCGGCTCGACGCCTCCGAGCTCCGGGCGACGTCGGCGACGCTGGAGCTGCAGAGCAGGATCGCGCGTGGCGCAGGTCGCGCCCCGCTCGGCGAGAGCCTGCTTCGCGCCTCCGAGCTGGTCGACGTTCCGGACGAGGAGCTGCTTGCGATCTACACGGCGCTCCGGCCCGGTCGCTCCACCGCCGCCGAGCTCGAGGCGGCCGCCGCGTCGCTCGACGGCTACGGCGCGGTGCAGTGCGCGAGCTTCGTTCGCGAGGCCGCCGCCGTCTACGCGGAGCGAGGGCTTCTGTATGGCTGACGGGCCGTTGACGGGCCGCTTCGCGGCGCGCGAGGAGAGCGAGCTGCGCCGCGAGGTCCTGATCGAGCCCTGGGCGGAGCTCGGCCTCGTCGCGCTCGACGGCCCGAGCGATCCGGTGCCCGAGCTCGTCGTCGTCGACGGCGTGGTGCAGCGACTCGACGGACGCGAGCGATCGGAGTTCGACGTGATCGATCGCTTCCTCGTCGCCCACGGGCTCGATCTCGGCGTCGCGGCCGAGGCGATGGCGATCAACGACGCCGACCTCGCGCGGATGCTCGTCGACGTCGACGTCCCGCGCGCCGAGCTGGTTCGCCTCGCGCGCGGACTGACCCCGGCGAAGCTCGCGCGCGTGGTGACGCTCCTCGACCCCGTCGAGCTGATGGTCGCGCTCAAGAAGTTGCGTGCGCGACGCGACCCCGGCAACCAGGCGCACGTCACGAACCTGAAGGAGAGCCCGGCGCTCCTCGCCGCCGACGCCGCCGAGGCCGCACGCCGCGGCTTCGACGAGCTCGAGACGACCGTCGGGGTCGCCCGCTACGCCCCGCTCAACGCGCTCGCCCTCCTCGTCGGCTCGCAGGTGGGTCGACCCGGGGTAATGACCCAGTGCGCGGTCGAGGAGCGCCGGAACCTCGAGCTCGCGATCCGGGGGCTCGTCACGTACGCCGAAACGCTTTCGGTCTACGGCACCGAGCACGTCTTCGTCGACGGTGACGACACGCCCTGGTCGAAAGCCTTCCTCGGCGCCGCCTACGCCTCGCGCGGAGTCAAGGTGCGCTTCACCTCCGGGACGGGGTCGGAGGCGCTGATGGGGCACGCCGAGGGGCTCTCGATGCTGTACCTCGAGGCCCGCTGTGTCTCGGTCGTGCGGGCCTGCGGCTCGCAAGGCGTGCAGAACGGTTCGATCTCCTGCGTCGCCCTGGTGCTCTCGCTCCCCGCCGGAACCCGGGCGATCCTCGCCGAGAACGTGCTCGCCGCCTGGCTCGATCTCGAGGTGGCGTCGGGGAACGACGCGATCGCGTCGCACTCGCCGATCCGCAAGACCGCGAAGCTGATGGGGCAGCTCCTTCCCGGCACGGACTTCGTCACCTCAGGGTACTCGGTGATGCCGCGACGCGACAACACGTTCGGCGGCGGCAACTACGACGCCGACGACCTCGACGAGTGGCTCACGCTTCAGCGAGACTGGCAGGTCGACGGTGGGATCGAGCCCGTGACCGAGGCCGAAGCGATCCGGGTTAGGAACCGTGCTGCGCGTGCGATCCAGGCGGTCTTCGAAGAGCTCGGGCTACCCGCGGTCACCGACGCCGAGGTCGAGCTCGCGACGACCGCGCACGGCTCGGCCGAGGTCCCCGATCGCGACCGCGCGGCCGACGTCGAGGCGGCGGATGCGTTGCTCGCTTCGGGTCGCTCGGCGCTCGACGTCGCGCTCGCGCTCGACTGCCGCGGCTTCGCCGACGAGGCGGAAGCGGTGTTCGGGATGCTGCGCCAGCGGGTCGCGGCCGACTACCTTCAGACCGCGGCTGTGATCGAGCCCGACGGGCTCGTCCGTTCTGCCGTCAACGACCCGAACCTCTATCTGGGGCCGGGAAGCGGGTACCGGCTCGAGGGGGATCGCTGGGCGCTACTGCAGGCGTTGCCGCATGCGGTCGATCCCCGCCGGCTGGGCGTCGGCGTCGAGGCAGCGCCGTTCCTGGTCGAAGGCGGCGAGGCAGCGCCGGGAGACGACCCGGGCGAGGTCGTGATCGCGCTCGGGCCTGCCTTCGGGCGTGAGATCGGGGAGACGATCGCCGGGCTCGCGCACCGGGAGGTTCTCGAGGCTGTCCGCGATGGCGTGATCGAGGGCGGCGCGACGCCCCGCTTCGTCCGGGTGCGCCGCTCGGCCGACGTCGCGTTCATCGCGCACGACGGGGCCCAGGTCTCCGGCTCGCGGATCTCGCTCGGGATTCAGTCGAAGGGCACCGCCGTGATCCACCGGGCCGACCTCGAGCCGCTCGACAACCTCGAGCTCTTCGGGATGAGCCCGCTCTACACCCTCGACAGCTACCGGGCGATGGGTCGGAACGCCGCTGGCTACGCGCTCGGTCGCCGGGTCGGGCCCGTCCCGACCGAGCTCGACAACTTCGCGAGGGCCAAGCTGATCGTCCGGACGACGTTGCTCCATGCCCGCGAGACGCGAGCGATCGAGCCCGGGGCGCCCGCCTGCGACGCAACGCTTGTGCGCGAGGGAACGCCGCGGTAGCGCCCGTCGTGGATGAGCTGGGCACGACATCAGCGGCGCCGTTCCCGGGTGGGGACACCGAGTCCTTCTTTCGCGGCCTGGTCGAGGGGATCCCCGGGGTTGCGTACGTCGACGAGGCGGCCGCCGACGGTCGAATCCTCTACCTGAGCCCTCGCCTGGAGGAGTTGCTCGGCTACACGCCTGCAGAGCTCGGCGGCAGCATCGACCGGTGGAACGAGCTCGTCGTGTTCCCCGATGATCTGCCGCTCGTCGAGGAGATGACGGTCCGCACGATCGCGGGCGCGCGCGAGGGGTGCGAGTATCGCTGCCGGGCGCGGTCGGGGGAGATCAAGTGGGTGCGGGACGTCTCCGAGCCGGTCTTCGACGAGGCGGGAACGGTCGTTGCCGTCCGCGGGTTCATCTTCGACATCACCGCGCGCAAGCAGGCCGAGGAGAGCGTTGCCGCGGCCGAGGAGCGCTACCGCCGCCTCGTCGAGGAAGCGCCCGCGATCGTCTACGTCGACGCGGCCGACAAGATCGGTACCGCGATTTATGTCTCCCCCCAGATCGAGCAAATCCTCGGCTACACGGTCGAGGAGTATCTCGCCGATCCCGACCTGTTCATGCGCGAGATCGTCCACCCGGATCACCGGGAGCAGCTTCTCGACGAGATCGTGCTCAACAACGAAGGCGTGCCCAACACCTCCGAGTACCGGTGTATCGCCAAGGACGGCCGCGTCGTCTGGATCTACGACGAGTCGTGGCCGCAGCGGGACGCCCGGGGGGAGGTCGTCGAGACGCGCGGGTTCATGCTCGACGTCACCGCTCGCAAGGAGGCCGAGGCCGAGCTCGTGATGCGCGAGGAGCAGCTTCGGCGAGCGCAGCGGATGGAGGCGGTGGGTCGGCTCGCCGGTGGGGTTGCGCATGACTTCAACAACCTGCTGATGGTGATTCGGGGGAACCTGGACCTCGTGCTCGCCGACGACGGCGTCCCCGTCGGCCTCCGTGAACCCCTCGTCGAGGTTGCCGATGCGGCGGAGCGCGCGTCGAGGCTCACGGCGCAGCTGCTCGCGTTCGGTCGCCGGCAGGTTCTGCAGCCGGCGCCGATCTCGCTCGGACGGGTGCTCGCGAGCCTCGACGCGATGTTCCGACGATTGCTCCCGGCCGACATCGACGTCATCGTTCGTGTCGACGACGACCTCCGCCCGGTCCTGGCCGACCGGAGCCAGCTCGAGCAGGTGGTCGCTAACCTCGTGCTGAACGGTCGTGACGCGATGCCCGCCGGGGGGACGCTTCGGGTCGAGGCCCACAACGTCACGGTCGATGTCGCGGGTCGCGGTTTGGACGGCGTGCCGCCGGGCGACTACGTCGAGCTTCGGGTTGCGGACACCGGTGAAGGGATGGACGAGCAGACGAGGGAGCGGATGTTCGAGCCGTTCTTCACGACGAAGGGCCCTGGCGCCGGCACGGGGCTCGGGCTTGCGACCGTCGAGGGCATCGTCGTCCAGTCGCGCGGCCACATCGTGGTCGAGAGCGCGCCGAACGTGGGGACGACGATCTCGATCCTCCTGCCGGTTGCCGATCTCGACGAGGTCGAGCCCGAACTGGACAGCCTCACGCCAGAACCCGTCGTCGGCACGGAGACCGTGCTCGTCGTCGAGGACGACCTCGGTGTCCGCCGGATGGTGCGCCGCATGCTCGTCGGGCTCGGCTACGGCGTGATCGAGACGGCGTCGCCGGCGGAGGCCCTCACGGTCGTCGAGGCGGGCGCACGGTTCGATCTACTCCTCACCGATCTCGTGATGCCGGGTGGCAACGGCAGGGCGCTCGCCGACGAGGTGCGACGCCTGCGGCCCGACGTCGGCGTGGTGATGA
This sequence comes from Gaiellales bacterium, assembly GCA_046330385.1. Lineage (GTDB taxonomy): Bacteria > Actinomycetota > Thermoleophilia > Gaiellales > Gaiellaceae > Gaiella. The sequence goes on from JAXLSV010000002.1 coordinate 263,567, forward strand.
TGTCGGGCTACACCGACGACGAGCTCGTTCGGCGTGGCGTCGCCGCGGGGACGGCGGCGTTCCTCCAGAAGCCGTTCCGTCGCGACGACCTCGCCCACCAGGTCCGCGACGCGCTCGACCGTCGGTAGCTACTCGACGAGACCCTCGGCTCGCTGCCGCGCCGCCAACGCCGCCTCGGCGGCCTCCTCCTCGCGGAGCAGCCTGACGAGCAGCCACACCAGCGCCGCGCCGAGCACGATCACCTGCTCGGTCGACATCAACACGCCGCCGAGGCTCTGGTCGGCCTCCGCGCTGATCCCCCAGAGCCGGACGTCGAGCTCCGCATAGTGGTCGTACAGTGGCGGCGCGAACGTGAGCACGAGCCCGAGGAAGACCGAACCGACGAACGCAACGAACACGTAGGCGATCCGGGCGAGTGTTCCAACCGCCGCCGGGGCGTCGACCAGCACGGGCCACCAGAACAGCAGGCCGAGCGCGATCAGACCGGCGTGCTCGAAGTGGAGCAGGAGCGTGCTGCGAACGGCGGCGTCGTAGACCGCGCTCAGGTGGAGCAGATACCAGCCGACGAGCCAGACGGGCAGGGCGACGTGGGGGCGCGTGAGGTGGGCGAAGGCGCTGCCACCACGAGCGGCGATCGCGGTGCGCATCGTCGGGGTGAGACCGAGCAGCAGGAGTGCCGGCCCCCAGTCACCGATGATCACGTTCTGCAGCAGGTGGAAGAGGACGAGGTAGTCGACCGCGATCGTCTCGAGCGGGGAGTTGAGCGATCCGGCGATGAGCACGAGCCCCGCGCCCAAGCACCAGGGCCGCCACCACTCGCTCGACGCTTGCCCGCGTCGGTGCTGTCGTACCCAGGCGAGCGCGGCGAGCACGGCCGCGAGGGCGAACAGCGGCTCGAAGGTGAACGCCCACGGCGTCGCGCTCACGGCACCGGCTCCCAGCCGGTCCGCACCCCGGCCCGCCGGGAGGCGCGCACCAGCAGGACGACGGCGACGCCGATCGTCACCGTCTGCTCGACCATCATCACCACCCCGGCGAGCTTCTGGTCGGTCAGCGGGCTCAGGCCGAGAAGGCGCTCGGTCTGGTCGGCGTAGAGCCCATAGAACGGCTCGAAGCTGAACACCATCACGTACGAGAGAATCTGGCTCGCCCAGAACAGGACCGCGGCAACCCCGATCCGCTCGCCGAGCGTCAGCGTGCCGTGACGGGCGGGGTCGATGATCAGCGTCCACACGAGTGCGCCGACGACGACGAACGACACGTGCTCGAGCCGGTGAACCGCAGGGTGCCGCAACGCCCCCTCGTACAGCCGCGGGATGTGCCAGACAACGAGGACGAGCAGCCAGAGGGGCAGCGCGACCCCGGGACGGACGAGCCGGGCGAGGGCCCGGCGGAGCCAGCGTGTTCGCGCGAGCGGGACGAGCAGGTCGCGGGGGAGGAAGAACACGGCTAGCGGACCCCGCACGGCGAGCAGGGTCAGCGCGACCCCGAGATCGGCGATGAGGACGTGCTGGAGCATGTGCGCCGACTGCAGATACTCCTCGGCGATCGTGTCGAGGGGGGAGACGATCCCGACGAGGATGACCGTGATCCCGGCGAGGAACAGCCCGGCGCGCGACCAGGGGGCATGCACGGGGTTGCGGCGGCGGAGCCGGCAGAACCCCTGGAAAAAGAGGCCGAGCGCGATCGTGACCCCGGCGAGAGCGAGCGGATCGGGTGACCAGGAGCGCCACAGCTCGCCCGGCGGCGTCGCCCCGAGCAGTGAGATCGCCGGGAGGAGGGACATGGGGCGAGGGTAGTCGAGCCGGCAGGAGAGCGGTCAGATGCTCGCGAAGTCAGCCGGCGGACACAACTGGAAAGGGGATTTCGCATGCGAGCAAAGCTCCCGATCGTCTTCTCGATCGCAGCGCTGATCGTCGCCGTGCTCGGGACGAGCCCGGTCGGTCAGGCGGCGTGGAAGGCGGCGCTCCCGAAGGCGAGCGTCGGCACGGCCCAGCTCAAGAACAACGCCGTCACGTCCACCAAGGTGAAGGATGGGAGCCTGCTGAAGACGGACTTCAAAGCGGGCCAGCTGCCGGTCGGCCCGGCCGGCCCGGCGGGACCCGCCGGGCCCGCGGGCGCAACCGGTGCGACCGGGCCGGCTGGTGCAACCGGCCCTGCCGGGATCACGGGCTACGAGGTCGTGCAGGCGCAGACGGCGACTGACAGCGTCAGCCCGAAGTTCGCACGCGCCGACTGCCCGGCGGGCAAGAAGGTGCTCGGCGGCGGTGCCGTGATCAACAACAACCCGTACGACACGGGCGTGTACTACAGCTACCCGGAGGGGACCGGTTGGTATGGCGGGTTCATCGAGTACACGGCGACGACGGGCGACTGGTGGGGGCGGGCCTACGTGATCTGCGCCAACGTCGGCTGACGATGGCCACGAGCCGGGCGCAGAGCCGTCTGCGCCCGGCTACCCCACGGCGGTCAGGATCGCCGACGCGGCTGCGCGTCCCGACCTGACCGCCCCCTCGATGTGCATGTTTCCGACACCGGCGATGTCGGTGCACGCGAAGTGGAGCGGACCGATCGGGCAGCGGAGGTCTGCGCCGAAGCGGCTCAGGCCACCGACCCCGAACGTCGCCGAGTAGGCACCTCGCGTCCACTCGTCGGCCGACCAGTTCACCTCGATGACGTCTGACGCGTCGTGGGCCCGCTCGCCGAACAGCGCGGCGAGGCCGTCGACGATTGCGTGCCGGCGCTCGGCGGGAGCCATCCGCTCGGCCGTCTCGCAGCGTTCGGCCGCGAGGAAGGTCGCGAGCACCCCCGGCTCGCCCGCGGGTGGCGAGTTGTCGTACGCCTCGCGGATGAAGTGGTACGGCGCGAACCCTTCGCCGGAGAGCCCGTCCTCGCGCCAGAACGGATGGTCGTACACGGCGAGCACCTTGATCACGCTGCCCTGGGTCATCGCCGCCTGGCCACGCATCCGCCACGGCGGCAGCGCCGGGGCGAAGTCGATTCCGGCAACGAGGTTCGGCGGGGTCGCGAGCACGCAGTCGCGGGCGCTCACCTCGACGCCGTCCGCCTCGACGACGACGCCGTCCTCCTGCCAGCCGATGCGGCGCACCGGGGCGGAGAGCAGGACGCGATCGCCGAGCTCCTCTGCCATGCGCAGCGGGATCAGCTGGGAGCCACCGACGACGCGCGAGTGCAGGCAGAGGTCGGGCTCGAAGAGGTTGTCGACGCTGCCGGCGCCAGCGATCGTCCAGAGCCCTCCGAGCAGCGAAAACGTGTGCGACGGCTTCGTCATGTACCCACCGGAGAGGTACGCGCGCAGCAGGTCGCGCGCCACGTCGTCACGCACCTCTTCCCCGAGCCAGGACTCGTAGGTGATCGCGTCGAGCTCCGCGGCGCGTGGGTGTGCCCACGGCGCCTCCGGGTCGATCTCGGCCGCGAGCGCGTCGAGCTTTGCAACCGCGTCGGCATAGGCGTCGTCGGCCGCCTCGCCGAGCGGCGCGTCGTGCCCCTCGTAGCGATGGGCGGTCCCGTCAGCGTCGACATAGATCCGGTCGCCCTCGCGATAGCTGTGGAAGAGGTCGAGCCCCAGCTCGCGCATGAGTGCGCGGACCTCGCTCTGATACGGCGCGATCCACTGCCCGCCGAGCTCGTTTGCGTGGCCTCCGACCTCGGTGTTCCACACGCGGCCACCGACCCGGTCGCGGGCCTCGACGACGAGCACCTCCGAGCCGGCCGCCGCGAGCGCCCTCGCAGCGCTCAGTCCCGCGATCCCCGCTCCGACCACGACGACGTCGACGTCTCGCATTCCGTCACCTCCGATTCCTGACCCGACGGTCAGCATCCTCGCACACGTCCCCCCGCGGGGTCGAAAGAAGCGACGCTGCTGGTCGAATGACGACCTGTGCGCCTCCCACGCCTCGACCTTGCTCGCCACGGCAGCGCCGCGGTTCTCGCCGCGGGGCTCGCGATTGCACTGCTCGTCGGAATCGCGATCGACGAGCTCCGCCAGGCGACTGCCCGGGCTGCCGGCCGGATCCAGCTCGTCACGAGCATCGACGAGCAAAACGCAGAGCTGAATGCGATTCTCTGGGAGGCGTTCGCGACCGGCACGGCGTCGCCGGAGACGCGGACTCGCGCGAGGGAACGGCTTCGGGCGTTCGTCTCGCTCGAGTCCGAGCTCGAGGCGGATGACTCGGCAGGCTCGGCGCTGCACGACGACGCCGAGGAGTACGTCAATCGCGTGCGCTCGGTCATCGACGCGCTCGATCGTGGTGACAACGGTCTTGCGCTCGTCGACCGCGGCGAGGAGGTCGCGACGGTGTTCAGCGGGCTCGAGGACGGTCTCGAGGTGCTCGCCGATCGGGAAGAACGGCGTGCCGAGGTCACCCGCCGCGTCGCGCGGTTGGCGACGTTCACGATCCTGCTGCTCGCGGCGCTCGCCTCGTGGGCGCTCTTCCGGCGCTACGAGCGCGCCCGGCGCCTCGCGCACCGCGCCTACCACGATCCGCTCACCGGGCTCGCGAACCGGGCTCTCTTCTTCGACCGGATCGGGCATGCGCTGACGCTCGCCCGGCGGCGAGAGGAGCTTGTCGCGGTCGCGCTCATCGACCTCGACGAGTTCAAGCTCGTCAACGACAGCCTCGGGCACGGGTTCGGCGACAGCCTGATCGCCGCCGTCGGGGAGCGGCTCAACGTCCACGCACGCGAGAGCGACACCGTCGCGCGACTCGGGGGCGACGAGTTTGCGGTCCTCGTCGAGGGCGTTCACTCGGCGGCCGCCGTCGAGGAGCTCGCGGCGCGCTTCCACCATGTGTTCTCCGCGCCGTTCGACGTCCAAGGGCGCGAGCTCCGCGTGCGCGCGACGATTGGCTGGGCGGTCGGCGACGCCGACTCCGAGGTCGACGAGCTGCTCCGCAACGCGGATCTCGCGATGTACGCCGGCAAGCGCCAGGGCAAGGATCGCGCCTCGATCTTCGAAGCTTCGATGCACCGCGAGCTGCTCGAGCGCCTCGAGCTGGAGAACGAGCTCCGGGACGCGCTCGACAACGGCGAGATGCTCCTCCACTACCAGCCGATCGTCTCGCTCGACTCCGGCAAGATCGTCGGCGTCGAGGCGCTTGCGCGCTGGGAGCATCCGACGCGGGGCTTCGTCCCGCCGGCGACGTTCATCCCGATCGCCGAGCAGGCGGGGCTGATCGTCCCGATCGGCCGGTGGGTCCTGATCGAGGCGTGTCGGCAGGTTCGCCGCTGGCAGGACGAGTACCCGATGCACCCGCCGCTGATGATCTCGGTCAACGTCTCGCCGGTACAGCTCCAGACCCCGGAGATCGTCTCCGACGTGATGTTCGCGCTGCGCGAGTCGGGAATCGAGCCATCGTCGCTCGAGATCGAGATCACCGAGAGCGTGATCGTCGATCGCACGACGGAGTTCGCCCGCCGCCTCGAGGAGCTCGCCGCACTGGGCGTGCGGCTCGCGATCGACGACTTCGGCACTGGATACTCGTCGCTGAGCCAGCTCAACCATCTGCCGGTCGACACCTTCAAGATCGACCGATCGTTCCTCCAGGGGGTGCTCGAGAGCCCGGACCGCGCGGCGCTGCTCCGCTCCGTGATCGAGATGGGCCACTCGCTCGGGCTCGTCTCGATCGCCGAGGGCGTCGAGGATCCCGACGAAGGCTCGGCGCTTCGCGGCTTCGGCTGCACGCTGGCCCAGGGCTTCCACTTCTCGAAGCCGCTTCCCGCGGCGGCGGTGGTGGCGCTGCTCGAGCCCGACGCCGGGGGCATCGCCGACGCACCGCGGCCGATTCCGCGCCCGTCGCCCGCGCTCTAGCCGCCGGGGCAGCGCCCGCGGAGCGCGACGGAGCGGCAGCCGTGAGGCATGTCTGACACCGGGACACGTCTGCCGCGGACGTTGTCGGCGGTAGCCTCGGCGACCCTCGTCGACGAGGGTCGCCCGACCTGTCCGACGTGGACATGTCCTGGTGCCAGACATTGCCGATTGAGGCAACGAGACACCTCGGATCGCCTGCCGATCGCGACGGCTACCGCGCCGAGAACCCGCCGTCGACGGGGATCACGGCGCCGGTGACGTAGCGGGCGTCGTCGGAGAGGAGGAACGCGATCACGTCGGCGATCTCCTCCGGCTCGCCCCAGCGGCCCATCGGGATGCGCTCGTCGATCTGCTTGCGCCGCCAGTCCTCGACGGTCTTCGTCATCTCGGTCTCGATGAAGCCGGGCGCAACCACGTTGACCCGGATCCCCTGTAGCGCAAGCTCGTTCGAGAGCGCCTTGCCGAGCTGCATCACGCCGCCCTTCGAGGCGGCGTAGGCGGACTGGTTGAAGCCTCCGGTAAGCGATGTCATCGAGCCGACGAGGACGACCGCGCCGCCGGTGCCCTGCGCGAGCATCCGCTCGGCGGCGGCCTTGCACGTGACGAACACCGAGCGGAGGTTGAGGTCGAGGGTCTGATCCCACTCCTCGAGCGTGTGCTCGGCGATCGGCTTGCGGACGATCGTGCCGGCGTTCGCGACGACCGCGTCGATTCGCTCGAGCCGGTTGACAGCCGCGCTCGCGGACTCAGGGTCGCGGAGGTCGATCCCGCTTCGGCGCTCGGCGGTGTGCACGTCGAAACCGTCGCGTCGCAGCCGCTCGGCGACCGCGCGGCCGATGCCGCTCGAGGCGCCGGTGACGAGCGCGACCCTCACCGCTCGACGTGCAGTGACCCTTCGAGGTCTCCGAGGAGCAGGTCGCGCTCGCGGTCGGGGATGTGGTCGAGCGGCACCGGCGCGAGCGCCTCGATGAAGGTCACCCCGCCCGGCGAGTGGAGTGCGTGCTCGACCCGCCGGGTGATGACGCACGTGTCGCCGGCGCGAAGCTCACGTGTCTCTCCGCCGATCGTCACCTCGACCGCGCCGTCGAGCACGAGCATCGCCTGCTCGGTGTGCTCGTGGCTGTGGCGGGTCACCGTCGTCCCCGGCTCGTAGCGCACCCGGCCGAGGAAGACCTGATCGCCGGCAACGGCGTGGAGCCCGACCCCCGGGAAGATCGGCCAGGGCTCCGTGCCGTTGAACGAGTGGAATCCACTCATGCGACTCCGAACGTGATCCCGCCGCCGGAGTGCGCGTTGACCGAGAGCGCCGCGTCGAAGACGACCGTCTTCCCATCGCGCTTCGGTGCGTCGGCCCCCGCGGCCTTCGCCTCGAGTGCCCGCAGCACCCGCTCGGGGGTGATCGGCAGCTCGGTCACCCAGACGCCGACCGCGTCGAAGACCGCCGCGGCGATCGCAGGCGGCTGGGCGTTGTTGGCCATCTCACCGATCCCCTTGGCGCCGTAGGGGCCGTCGGCGGAGGGGTTCTCGATGATGATGGTGTCGATCTGCGGGAGATCCTCCATCCCGGGGGCGAGGTATGCGCCGAACTCCCCGCCGCGGTGCTCGACCGAGGGATAGTAGGGATAGCAGTCCTCGAGCACTCCCAGCCCGAGCCCCTGCACTGCGCCGCCCTCGATCTGGCCCTCGACGAGCGTCGGGTTGAGCGCGCGGCCGACGTCGTAGACCTGCACGAGTCGATCGACGGTGACGACCCCGGTCTCCTCGTCGACCGAGACCTCCGCTGCACACGCCGCATACGAGATCGCCGAGTGGGGTGGGAGGTCGACCTCGCCGCTCGACGGGTCGATGATCGCGGCGTATGGCTTGAGCTGTGCGCCGGTCCCCGTGATGAGCTCGCCGTGACCCCAGGTCGCCGCGGCGGCGACGTCGGGCACCGAGATCTTCTTCTGCGGGGCGCCCTTCGCGAGCACCTCGCCGTCGACGATCTCGAGGTCGGAGGGATCGATCTCGAGCTCCTTCCCCGCGATCTCGAGGATCTTCTCGCGCACCTTCTCCGCCGCCTTCTCGACTGCCTTGCCGGCGACGAAGGTCGCCCGCGAGGCGAAAGTGCCCGTGCAGACGGGCGACGAGTCGGTGTTCGAGTTGTCGTAGGTGATCCAGTCGTACGGGACGCCGATCGTCTCGGCGACGATCTGCGATTGGATCGTCTTCGAGCCGTTGCCGATGTCCGACGTCCCGGCGAACACGTCGACGCGCCCGTCGGGCTTGACCTTGATCCACGCCTGCGACGGGTCGCCGTTCTGGTTCATCCCGGTCGGGTACTCGATCGCCGCGATCCCGCGGCCTGTCCGAACGCTCATGCTCCGCACCCCCAGACTGACTGCTTTTCTCTGATGGGACATCTCGCCGCCCTCTCGACGAACAGCTCGATTGCAGGCTGTCCCATCAGTGGGCCTCCGGGTTTCCGAGCTGACCGACGAGATGTTCCGGGAGCAGGTCGCCGGTGCGCTGGTCGCGGGTCATCGCCGCGTACCCGTCTGCGAGCGGCACGCCCATTCCCTGCGCGAGCGCCTTGACGACCGGCACGGTCGACGGGTCGGTGTAGACGATGCGGTTCGGCGAGGTGTCACCGACCCGGTTCGCGTTCTTGAGGCGCACCTCGTACGGGTCGAGCCCGAGCTCCGTGGCGATCCGGCTCATGTGCGTCTCGGTTGCGAACGAGATCGAGGTGACCCCGAAGCCGCGCATCGCCGTCGTCGGGACCCGGTTGGTGAAGACGACGTACCCGTCGAACTCGAGGTTCGGGATCGTGTACGCGCCGGTGTGATGGAACGAGTGCTTCGTGAGCCCGTACGGCGAGAACCTCGCGTACGCGCCCGAGTCGTGAAGCGTGAGCATCTTGCGGCCGAGGATCCAGCCGTCCTTCGTCACCGCGTCCGAGATCTCCATGTGCCAGGGCGCCCGCGTCGAGGAGCAGAGGAACTCCTCCTCGCGCGTCCAGCGCCACTTCACCGGGCGGCCGGCCTTCATCGCGAGCAGGGAGCACATCGTCTCGGTCGCCGTGTCGACCTTGCCGCCGAAGCCACCGCCGACGGTGCCGCCGACGACCTTCAGCTTGTTCAGCGGGATCTGCAGGTGCGCGGCGACGACGCCCATCGAGAAGTAGAGCGCCTGCGTGCACGAGTAGATCGTCAGCCGGCCGTTGGCCTCCGGGACGACGAGGCACACCTGCGTCTCGAGCGGGACATGCTCGATCGCGGCTGGCCGGTAGACGCCCTGCACGATCACATCCGCTTTCTCGAATGCCTCCTCGACCGAGCCCTTCCTGATCTGGCGGCGATCCATCTCGCCCTCGAAGTGCGTGTACCAGTTGCCCCACTGGTGGATCTTCGGCGCGTCCGGTGCAAACGCTCGCCGGACATCGAAGAGCGGCTCGAGCTCCTCGAGGTCGAGCTTCATCGCCGCGATCGCGGCGTTCGCCGTGTCCTCGTCCTCCGCCGCGACCAGCGCGATCGGCTGCCCCTTGTAGCGGACGTCGTCCTTCGCGAGAAGCGGCTCATCGGCCGGAATCCCGAGCGCGGAGAGGTGCCCGTACTCGAGCAGGGGGACGTCCTGCCAGGTGATCACGGCCCTGACGCCTGGCATCGCCTCGGCCCCGGAGACGTCGAGGCCCGTGATGGTTGCCCGGTGCGACGGCGAGCGGAGCGCCTTGACGACGAGCGTCCCGGGCGCGAGCACGTCGTCGACGAACACCGTCCGCCCGGTGACGTGCTCGACCCCGTCGTAGCGGGGAAGTCGTGCACCGACGGCCTTCATTGCACACCTCCGAGATTCGTCATCCCGGCGCTCGCCGCGGTGACGGTCAGGTCGAACGAGTCGCCGCGGGCGGCCGCGGCAACCGCATCGATGATCTTGACGTAGCCGGTGCAGCGGCAGACGTGCCCGCCGAGCGCCTCCTGGATCGCCGCCGGCTCGGCGCTGCCGCCGCCTTCGACGTACGCGTGGGCGGCGATCAGCATCCCCGAGGTGCAGAAGCCGCACTGGGCGGCGTAGTGGTGCGTGAACGCCTGCTGGACCGGCGCGAGCGCGTCCGGTGTGCCGAGCCCTTCGACGGTGGTGATCTCGGCGCCCTCGACCATCGCCACCGGGGTCAGGCAGGAGCGCCGCGGCTCGCCGTCGACGAGCACGGTGCAGGTGCCGCAGCCGCCTTGCTCGCAGCCGGCCTTCGGGCTCGAGATCCCGATCTCCTCGCGAAGCACGTCGAGGAGGCTCGTGAGTGGTGCGCTCTCCACGGCGTGCTCGACGCCGTTGACTGTGACGTTCATGCGTTCTCCTGGAGCGTCGTGAGGGCCCGCTTGACGAGGACCGGGAGGATCTTCCCGCGATACCACGCGGAGGCGAGCGCGTCGTCGTGGAGCTGGACGTCGGCGAGCGCCGCGTCACCGGCCGCGGACGGGTCGGCCGCCTTTGCCTCGGCGGACGGGAGCCTCACCCCGAACCAGCCGGCACCGGTCGCCGCGACGCGGATCGTCCCGTCGGCGGCCCTGGCGGCCGAGACCGCGAGGGCGGTGTAGTCGTGCGTGTGGGGGCGCTCGTACGCGACGAACGCGCCTGCGGCGGGCGCCTCGTACGAGATCGAGAGGAGCAGCCGCGAGCGCCGGTGGGCGAGGAACTCCTCGAGCGGCTGCTCGGTCACCCCACCGGGGCCCGCCGAGCGGGCGGTGGCGCCGACCGCGAGCAGCGCGCCCTGGAGATCGCCGCGAGGCGTGTCAGGCCCCTCGCCGGCGCAGAGATTCCCGCCGACCGTCGCCTGCCCGCGGATCTCGCGATCGCCGACGCCGGCGGCGCAGGGGCCGATCGGGGCTGGAAGCGCGGTCAGCTCGGCGAGCGGCGTCGCCGCGCCGATCGTCACGCGATTGCCCTCGCTCGAGACCCCGGCGAGACCGGCGCGATCGAGCAGGAGCGCCTTCTCGGGTGCGGGGCGACCGTGGTTCAGCTCGGCGATCACGATCGTGCCGCCGCCGATGACCGTGACCCCGTCGCCGCTGCCGAAGGCCGCGACCGCTTCGTCGCTCGACGTCGGCCGCACCACCACGGTTGCTTGCGTCATGTGCTCTTCCTCGCTTCCGAGACGACTCGTGGAACGCTACGACTGCTGCTCGCCGGCGATGCCCCAGTGCTTCGGGGAGACGCCGGTGATCACGACCTGGATGTGCTCCTTGGCGGCGCCGCTCGACTCGTGGAGCGCGTCGGTCAGCGCCGTGATCATCTTCGGAACGGACTCCTCGGTGACGCGCCGGTCGTACAGCTTGACCTCGATGATGGGCACGCTTGTCCTTTCTGCCGGGGATCACGCGTGTTACACGCGCGTAACATCGGCGCTATCGTCCCCCGCGTGGGCCACTCTGTCAAGGAGCGTGTGATCGCGGGAGCCCGCCGGGCGATCGAGGACGTCGGGTGGCAGGCGGCGACGCTCGAGCAGATCGCGAGCGCTGCGGGGCTCTCGCGGATGACGCTCCATCGCCACGGGTTCGGTAGGGACGAGATCTTCGCGCTCCTCGCTGCCGCGTACGAGGCCGACTTCCACGCCTTCGTCGAGCGCGCCTGCGGGCGAGCCGGCTCGCCTGTCGTGCGTCTCGAGGCGGGGCTGCGGGCCGTGTGCGAGGCGACCGAGCGGCACCTCGCCTTTCTGGCCGGGCTCGATGACGAGGCCGACACGAGGCTCTTTCACGACGACGGCGTCTCCCGCCCCGGCTACGTCTCGCCGATCGAGGAGGTGCTCGCCGCGGGGGTCGGGGACGGCTCGTTTACGCGGGTCGACGTCTCGCGGATGGCGGTTCTCCTCGTCAACGCCGCCGATCGGACCTATCGCCACCTGCGGGCCGCCCACGGCTGGTCGCCGGACGAGGCTGCGGAGGCGATCGAGCTGCTCGTCGGTGGTCTCGCCTCGCGCTGAGGCGGGCCGAGCCCGTTCGGGGGACGCGACCCGGGCGTGCGGAGGCAACGCTGTAGCAGAAGTCATGAAAGATCTGGCAGAGATCGACGGCGACGTTCCCGCGGCACCCGCGTTGCTGACCGCGCACGCGCGCGTCCTGCTCGCGCTCGCGCGCGAGCCCGACAGCCGGCTGCGCGACCTCGCCGAGAAGACCGGTCTCACCGAGCGCACCGCGCACCGAATCGTCTCCGAGCTCGTCGCGTCCGGCGTCGTGGCTCGCGAACGGGTCGGGCGGCGGGCCCGGTACGTCGTAGGCGACGTCGGTCGGCTCGGCGACGTGCGGGCGCTCGCCGCGCTCGAGCGAGGCTCGAGTGAGGGCACCGCCGCGAGCGAACGAATCCGCGCGGTCGAGGCTGCGCTCTACGAGGCTGAGGAGCGCTTCCGTACGATGGTCGAGAACCTCCCGGCGGTCGTATACATCCAGGACACTCTGGGCCAGCAGCACTACTACGTCAGCCCGGGGATCGAGGGCATCACCGGCTACACGCCGGAGGAGTGGATGGCGAACCCCAAGCTCTGGCGGGACGTGATCCATGTTCAGGATCGGGCGCGGGTCGAGACGATCGACGAGCAGGCCGGGATCACCTACACGCCGTTCGAGGCCGAGTACCGGCTAGTCCGCCGCGACGGCCGGGTGATCTGGGTGCACGATCGCTCGGTGCCGACGCGCGACGCGAACGGCGAGGTGACGTCGTGGCTCGGAGTGCTCGTCGACGCGAGCGCCCGGCGCCACGCGGAGGACGAGCTCCAGCGCGCCGAGGAGCTGCAGCGGATCGTCATCGAGAACACGAGCGACCTCGTCACCCTCATCGACCGTTCGGGGCGGCACGTCTACGCGTCGCCGTCGACCGAGGCGGTGATCGGCTACCGACCGGACGAGCTCGTCGGCCACAACCTCGGGCTCCTCCACCCGGACGACTCGGCCGATGCGTACCGTGCGCTCGATCTCGCGCTCAAGGGCATCAACACCGTGACGCGGTTCCGGCTCCGCCACCGGGACGGTCGCTGGGTCACGATCGAGGGAAGCCATGTCGGGATCCGCGACGCGACGGGGTTGCCGATGGTGCTCGTGGTCTGCCGCGACGTCTCCGAGCGCGAGGCGCTCGACGAGCGGCTGCGCGAGGCCGACAAGCTCGCCGCAGTCGGGCAGCTCGCCGGTGGGATCGCCCACGACTTCAACAACATCCTCACGACGATCATCGGGATCGCCGAGCTGCTGCTCGTCGACGACGAGCCCGCCGACGACTGGCGCGAGAACGTCGAGGAGATCAGGGCCGCCTCCGATCGAGCCGCGTCGCTCACGAGCCAGCTCCTCGCGTTCTCGCGACGCCAGCTGCTCCGGCCACGGGTCATCGACCTCAACGGGCCCGTTCGCGACTCCGAGCGGATGCTCCGCCGCCTGATCGGCGAGGACATCGAGCTCGAGGTCTCTCTCGAGGAGCAGGAGGAAACGCTCGTGCTTGTCGACCCGTCCCAGGTCGACCAGATCCTCGTCAACCTCGCGGTCAATGCCCGCCAGGCGATGCCGAACGGTGGCCGGCTCGCGATCTCGACTCGGAGGCTCGAGCTCGGACCGAGTGAGGCGGCGTCGGTCGGGCTCGACGTCGTCGGGAGCTACGTCGAGCTCGTCGTCACGGACACCGGTGAGGGGATGAGCGAGGCGACGCTGTCACATGTCTTCGAGCCGTTCTTCACCACGCGCGAGAGCGGCAGCGGACTCGGGCTCGCCACCGTATACGGAATCGCGAAGCAGTCGGGCGGTCACGCGGAGGTCACATCCGAGGTCGGCCGCGGCACCTCGGTGAAGGTGTACCTTCCCGCGGTCGAAGGGGAGCCCGATCGCCTGACAGAAGGCGCCGCCAGCACCGGTCGGGGCTCGGAGACCGTGCTCCTCGTCGAGGACGAGGTCGCCGTTCGCAGGCTCACGCGCAAGGCGCTCGAGGGACACGGGTACACCGTGCTCGAGGCGACCTCACCCGGTCACGCGATCGAGCTGACCCGCGCGCAGGGCGATCGCATCGACATCGTCGTCTCCGACGTCGTGATGCCGGAGATGAACGGCCGCGAGCTCGTCGAGCAGCTCCGCGAGCTTTACCCGGCGCTGCGCGTGCTCTTCGTCTCGGGCTACGACGAGCGCGCGGTGCTCGGCGCCGAGCGGCTCCCGGAGGATGTGGCGTTCCTCCCGAAGCCGTACACCCCGCACGGCCTGCACACCAAGGTACGCGAGGTCATCGACGCCGCCTGAGCTCCGCGGCCGTCCGGCTGGGCAGGACGGGTACGCTCCGGTCGTGGCCTTCGCGTCGATCGACGAGCTCGAGACCGCGCTACGCGCGGCGAGCTACCTCCCCGACCGGGGGCTGTCGACCGCGCTCTTCCTCGCGACGACGCTCGAGAAACCGCTCCTGCTCGAGGGGGAAGCGGGGGTCGGGAAGACCGAGGCGGCGAAGTCGCTCGCCCAGGCTCTCGACGCGCGGCTGTTGCGCCTGCAGTGCTACGAGGGGCTCGACGTCGCCCACGCGGTATACGAGTGGAACTACCCGCGACAGCTCCTCCACATCCGCGCCGCGCAAGAGGGCACCGTCAGCGAGCGCGAGCTCTACGCGGATGAGTACCTGATCCGCCGTCCGCTGCTCGAAGCGATCGACTCGGACGGGCCGGTGGTGCTCCTGATCGACGAGATCGACCGTGCCGACGAGGAGTTCGAGGCCTTCCTGCTCGAGGTGCTCTCCGACTTCCAGATCACGATCCCCGAGCTCGGCACGATCCGCGCGAAGCGGCGGCCGTACGTGGTCCTCACCTCCAACCGCACCCGAGAGCTGCACGACGCGCTCAAGCGACGCGCGCTCTTCCACTGGATCGGGCATCCGTCGATCGAGCGCGAGATCGAGATCGTCCGCCTCCGCGTGCCCGAGATCGCCGACCGGCTCGCGATCGAAGCGGCGACCTTTGTCCGCGAGCTCCGCGGGCTCGATCTCGCGAAGCCGCCGGGTGTCGCGGAGACGATCGACTGGACGATGGCGCTCAACGCGCTCGGCCGGCAGGAGCTCGACGCAGAGATCGTGCAGCAGACGCTCGGCTCCGTGCTCAAGTACCGCGAGGACATCGAGCACGTGCGCGACGAGACGCTTGCGCGGCTCGTCGACACCGCTCGCGCCGCCGCCCGGTAGCTGGGATGACCCGTTCCACCGCCGACGCGGTCACGCGGCACGTCGTCACCTTTGGCCGGGTGCTGCGCGAGGCCGGGCTCGAGGTCGGCCCGGGCCGCGTCGCCGACGCGTTACGCGCGCTCGACGCCGTTGACCTCACGAAGCAGGCCGACGTGTACTTCGCCCTCCGCCAGACGTTCGTGTCCCGCCGTGACGAGCTCGAGATCTTCGACCGCGCGTTCAACGCCTGGTTCCTGCGCGCGCCCGTGCTTCCGCCGGTGCGCCAGTCGGCGGGGCCGGAGACGGCGGTGAGCGTCGGCGGTAGCACCGTCGACCGACTCAAGCTCGGAGACGAGGACGAGGCGGATGCGGCTGGAGACCCGCTCGAGCTCGGCGCCTCAGCCCACGAGCTGCTGCGTGAGAAGGACTTCGCCGAGCTCACGGGCGACGAGCTGCGCCTGCTGCGCCGGCTGATCGAGCGGATTGCGCGGCAGCGGCCGCTCCGCACCTCGCGGCGCCTCGTCGCCGACGCGCGCGGCGACGGGCTCGACCTCCGCCGGTTGATCCGGGCGAGCCTACGGACCGGGGGCGACTACGTCGACCGGCCACTCCGGGCCCGGAAGGAGGTTCCGCGCAAGCTCGTCGTGCTCTGCGACGTCTCCGGCTCGATGGACAGCTACGCCCGTGCGCTGCTCCTGTTCCTCCATGCAGTCGTCGGCACGGGCCGGGGGGTCGAGGCGTTCGCCTTCGGGACCCGGCTTTCGCGACTCACGCCTTCGCTCGCGACGCGTGACGCCGAGGCCGCGCTTGCTGCGTGCACCGCCGCCGTGGTCGACTGGGGTAGCGGCACCCGGATCGGCGCCTCGCTGCGCGAGTTCAACGAGATCTACGGGCGCCGGGCGCTGACCCGCGGCGCGATCGTAGTGATCGTCTCCGACGGCTGGGAGCGCGACGACCCCGACCTCGTCGGGCGGGAGATGGCAAGGCTCTCCCGCGCTGCGTACGCGGTCGTGTGGGTGAATCCGCTGAAGGGGAACCCGGCCTACCAGCCGCTCGCGGGCGGGATGCGGGCGGCGCTGCCGTACATCGACCGGTTCGTCTCCGGTCATAATCTGAGAAGCCTCGAGGAGCTGGCGGCGGTGCTCGCCGGGATCGAAAGGAGGCACGCGGCGTAGGCCTCGACCCACGAGGCGGTCGCCGCTTCCGTGCCTGGCCGATGCGTTAGGCGACAGCGCCGCCGTCTGCAGCGATCTCGGCGCCGTTCAGCATCGCGCTCTCGTCCGAGGCGAGAAACAGGGCAACCGCCGCGATCTCCGCCGCCGTTGCGAGGCGGCCATACGGCTGGCCCGCGGCGATCGCGGCGTGACCGTCGGCGATCATCGCGGTGTCGACAGGCCCGGGATAGATCGCGTTTACGCGCACGCCCTCCGCCGCGAGCTCGAGCGCCGCCGAGCGGGTCATCCCGCGGACCGCCCACTTGCTGGCGACGTAGGCGATCCCCTTGCCCCCGGCGATGTTCGGCAGGTTGACGCGCAGGCCCGCGTTCGAGGAGACGTTGACGATCGACCCGCTCCCACGCGTGCGCATGTGTGGCGCGACCGCTCGCATCCCGAGAAACACGCCGATCTGGTTGACCTCGATCACCCTCCGGTAGCGCTCGGGGGTCAGGTCGGCGAGCGAGCCCGACTCCCAGACTCCGGCGTTGTTGACGAGCACGTCGAGCCGCCCATGACGCGAAAGGACACCGGCGACGACCGCCTCCCACGACGCTGGGTCCGTGACGTCGAGGTGCGTGTACGAGGTCGCCGCCCCGATGTCCGCGGCGGTGCGCCCACCCTCCTCGTCGGCCACGTCCGCGAGCACCACGGTCGCACCCTCGGCCGTGAAGAGCCGTGCCTCGGCGGCCCCTTGCCCGCGCGGGGAAGCCGCCCCCGTGAGCAGGCAGATCTTCCCGTTCAGGCGTCCCATTCGACCTCGAGCGACAGCGGGCCGCGGAACGAGGTGTTCGCGACGAAGCGTGGAACGAACCCTGGGCTCAGACGGAGCGACGGCAGGAGCGCGGTGAGCTCCTCGAGCACGACCTTGGCCTCGAGGCGGGCGAGCGCCGCCCCGAGGCAGAAGTGGATTCCGTGCCCGAATGACAGGTGCGCGCTCGCGTTCGGCCGGCGGTGGTCGAACCTCCCGGCCTCGGTGAAGACGGTCTCGTCGCGGTTCGCGGACCCGAGGAGCAGCAGCAGCTGCTCGCCCTCGGGAACGGGCGTGCCCCCCACCACGACGTCCTGCCGGGCGCGGCGGCGCCAGGCCACCACGGGGCAGTCGTATCGCAGCACCTCCTCGACGGTCCCGGGGATCAGCGCGGGGTCGGCGTGCAGCTCGGCCCAGACGGCGGGGCGCGCGAGAAGCTGCCGGAGCGCATTGCCGAGGAGGCTCGACGTCGTCTCGTGGCCCGCGGTGAGGAACGCGAACAGCACGCTCGCAATCTCGTCGAGGGTGAAGACGGAGTCGTCGCCGGCCCTGACCTCGAGCAGCGCGCTCGTGAGATCATCGCTCGGCTCGGCGAGTCGCTCGTCGATCAACCTGCGGAGGTAGTGCCAGAAGCGCACCATCGCCTCGGCGAGCCGCTCTTGTTCGTCCGCCGTCGGGCGCCCCCAGATGAACGCGATCCGGTTGTCGCCCGCCTCACGGACGATCGGCACGCCGTCGTCGGGAATGCCGAGCAGCTTCAGGATGACGAGCGCGGGGAGGTCGTAGAGCAGCTCCGCCATCAGGTCTGCCTGACCGCGGTGGCGGAGCAGCTCGAGCCGGGTGGTCGCCGTCATTCGGATGAATGGTTCGAGCTGGGCCACACGGCGCGGGGTGAACGCGCGCTGGACGTTCCGGCGGAAGCGCGCGTGGTCGGGCGGGTCGTTGTTGCCGAGCGCCGGCCGCTGCCCCCACCCGCCGTCGCGCAGGATCCGCTGTGCCTTGCTCGAGAGCGGGACGATCGGGGCGATCGTGTTCGCGGCCGAGAACGTCTCGGGGTCGAGCAGGATCGCCTTGACGTCCTCGTGGCGGGCGATGACCCAATGGTCGATCCCGGTGGCGTGGAACACCGGTGCATGCTCGCGTGCGAGCGCGAAGAACGGGTAGGGGTCGGAGAGCAGCGGATCGTGGAACGGGTCGTAGGCGGCCGCAACGCGCCTCACTTCGTCGGTCATCTCGTCGACCGGCTGTGTCGCTTCCACCATGCATCCTCCGAGCCCAAACTGGTTAGTGGTCTGATATGTTCATCAGTCAGAGGCAGCCTGTCAAGCTGCGCGCCGGCGCGCAGCCTGGAGGCCGCGAGGATCGGCGCAAGAGAGGAAGCAGTCGTGGCGACAGAGACACCGACGATCGCCGGCCGGGGCACCTGGCAGGCGCTCCGGCTGCCCGGCCCGGGGCAGGCGTTCGTTCATGCGACCGGCGACCCCTTCGCGAGCACTGACCCGGCGACCGGCGAGCTCGTCGCCGAGCTCGCCTCGTCGACGACCGCGGATGTCGCCGCCGCGGTGGCTGCGGCCGTCCGGGCGGCCGAGACTCCGGAGTGGGCCACGAGCGGCGAAGTACGCGCGCGGGTGCTGCACGGCTTCGCCGACGCGCTTCGTGCCAACGAGGATCGGCTCGCCGAGCTGCTCACGCGGGAGCAGGGGAAGACGATCCACGAGGCGCTGATCGAGATCCGGGGCGCGGCTAAGATGACCGACTACTACGCGGGTCTCGCTCGCGCCGTCTACGGTCGTTCAACTGTGCTCGGCCCTGAGGTGACGGGGGTCGTGCTAAGGGAGCCTGTCGGCGTCGTCGCGGTGATCACGCCGTGGAACTGGCCGCTCGTGCTTCTCGTCCGCTCGCTCGCGCCCGCGCTCGCGGCCGGAAACGCGACGATCGTCAAGCCGGCGAGCATCACCCCTGCGATCACCGTCGAAGCGCTCGCGCTGCTCGCGGCGCAGCCGGGGATCCCCGACGGGGTCCTCACGTGCGTGCTCGGCTCGGGCAGCATCGTCGGCGATGCGCTCGTGGGCGCCGATGGCGTGGACATGGTTGCGTTCACGGGCGAGACGGAGACTGGGGTGCGGGTGATGAAGCGCGCCGCCGAGGGGCTGCGCAAGGTCGCGCTCGAGCTTGGTGGCAAGGCTCCGAATGTCGTATTTGCCGATGCGAAGCTCGAGAAGGCGCTCGCCGGGGCCGAAAATGCGATCTTCACGACCTGCGGCCAGATCTGCACTGCGGGCAGCCGGCTCCTCGTCGAGGACGCGATCTACGACACCTTCGTTGAGCGGCTCGCGGCGACAACCGCGGCGCTGCGGGTCGGCGACGGGCTCGACCCCTCGAGCCAGCTCGGCCCGGTCGCGTCGGCGGCGCAGCAGCTGAAGGTGCTCGAGTATGTCGGGCGTGGCAAGCAGGAGGGAACCCTGGTCGCGGGCGGCGAGCCGCTCGCGGGCGACCCGTGGGACAGGGGTTACTTCGTCTCGCCCGCGATCTTCGCCGACCTCCCCGCCGACTCGAGCCTGATCCGGGACGAGATCTTCGGGCCTGTGCTGACCGTCCAGCGGTTCTCGGACGAGGCGGAGGCGGTCGCGCTGGCGAACGCCTCGGAGTACGGGCTTGCCGCAGGCCTCTGGACGTCCGACGTCGACCGCGCATGGCGCGTCGGCAGGGCGCTCCGGGCGGGGACGATTTGGGTCAACACCTACCACCACTTCTACGACGAGACCGAGGTCGGCGGGTTCAAGCGCTCGGGAATCGGTCGCCAGCAAGGTCTCGACGGGCTGCTCGAGTTCACCGAGACGAAGCACCTCAACTTCGACGGCAAGGCGACGCTGTGGTGAGCCGTCACCGAGATCGCCCGTGAGCGCCGAGCTCGCGGGCCAGGTGGCCGTCGTCACGGGCGGCGCACGGGCGATCGGCCGGGCGATCGCCGAGGCGCTTGCGGGGGCCGGCGCGACGGTCGCCTCCCTCGATCTGAGCTCGTCGGCGGAGACGGTCGCCGCGATCGAGGCCGCGGGCGGCTCGGCGATCGGGTTCGAGGTCGACGTCACCGACGAGGCGGCGATCCAGTCGGCCATCGCCCGGGTCACCGCCGACCACGGCCGGCTCGACGTCCTCGTCAACAACGCCGGTCTCTTTGCGGGGATCGAGCGCCGACCGTTCTGGGAGATCGATCTTCCAGAATGGGAGCGGGTGATGACGGCGAACGTCCGCTCGGTCTTCCTCTGTTCGCGCGCCGCCGCCGGGCCGATGCGTGACGCCGGCGCCGGCAGGATCGTCAACATCGCCTCGAACGTGATCACGTTCGGGATGCCGAACCTGCTCCACTACGTCGCCTCGAAGGCGGCGGTCGTCGGGATGACGAGGAGCATGGCGCGGGAGCTCGGCCCCACGGGCATCGCCGTCAACGCGGTCGCGCCGGGCCTCGTCACCACCGAGATCACGGAGCAGACGGTGCCCGAGGAGTATCGGCGGCTCGTCGCGCAGGGGCAGTGCCTTCAGGAGGCGATCCTCCCCGGTGATATCGCGAGCGCGGTGCTCTACCTGGCAGGCCCGGCGGCACGGATGGTGACTGGGCAGACGCTTCTGGTCAACGGCGGGGCGACGATGGGGCCGGCGTGATCTACGGCATCTCGCTGAAGTTCATGTGGGCCGACCTGCCGCTGCCCGAGCGGGCACGGCGCGCTGCGGCGCACGGCTTCCGGAGGGTCGACCTGTGGGACTGGCGCGGTGAGGACGTCGACGGGCTCGCCGCGGTCTGCCGGGAGCTCGGGCTCGAGATCGCCTGTGTCTTCGGGCACGCTCGCGGCGCGCTGTGTGATCCCGCCCAGCGGGACGAGGTGCTCGCCTCGCTCGCCGAGACGGTCGAGGTGTGCGAGCGGTACGGGTTCCTCCAGCTGTCGATGTTCTCCGATGCGCGAGGAGCCGACGGACGGTTCGTGGCTGGACCGCCGCTCACCGATGCCCAGAAGCGCCGCTCGTGCGTCGACGGGCTCCGGGCGTGTCTCGAGCTCGTGGAGGGCCGACCGGTCGAGCTGACGCTCGAGGCGATCAACACAGTCCATGTCCCGACCTACTTTCTCGCTGACTTCGGCGCGTCCCTCGAGCTCTGCCGGGAGGTCGACCATCCGCAGCTGCGCGTGTTCTTCGACGCCTACCACCAGCAACTCGTGGGCGGGCGCCTCCTCGACAACCTCGTCGACGGCCTGCCGTGGATCGCCTCGGTGCACGTCGCCGACGTTCCCGGCCGCGGCGCGCCCGGAACCGGCGAGATCAACTTCCATGCGATCCGGCGTGTGCTCGAGGAGCAGGGGTACGACCGCCAGGTGACGTTCGAGGTCGTTCCCACGCGTGACCCCGACGTCGAGATCGCAGCCTGCAAGGAGGTGTTCCCCTTCTGATGCGAGGGCTCGAGGGCAGGCGGGTGCTGGTGACCGGCGCGGCCGGCGGCATCGGCGCCGCGGTCGTCGCCCGGCTTGGAGAGGAGCGGGCCGTCGTGGCCGCGGCTGACCTCGACGAGCCGGCCGGGCTGTCGGGTGCGCAGGTTGCGCTCGCCGGCGACGTGACCGACGCGACCGACGCTGAACAGCTCGTCGCGGATGCGCGCGAGCAGCTCGGGGGGCTCGACGCTCTCGTGCTCACTGCGGGCGTCCACCACGTCGGGCCGACCCACGAGCTGACGCCCGAGACGTTCGATCGCGTCGTCCGGGTGAGCCTATGGGGAACATGGCTCTGCTGCCGCGCGGCGCTGCCTGGGTTCGTCGAGCAGGGCCACGGCTGGATCGTGACCTTCGGGTCGACTGCCGCGCTCGTGGGCGCACCCCGTCTCGCCGCCTACTCCGCGGCGAAGGGGGCGGTGCTGAACTTCACGCGGTCGATCGGCGCCGAGTACGCTCGGCAGGGCGTGCGCGCGAACTGCCTATGCCCCGGTGCCACCGAGACCCCGCTGCTCAAGGCGTTGATGGCGGAGCGCCCCGACGCGCAGCAGTTCAGGGATGCGCAGCCGATCGGGCGCTTCGCGACCCCGGAGGAGATCGCGGGCGTGACGGCCTACCTCGTCAGCGACGAGGCCTCGTTCTTCGTCGGCTCGGCCGTCGTCTGCGACGGAGGGTTCACTGCCGTATGAGCGACCGGAGGCGTGCGTGATCGAGACTGACCTCTCCGCCGAGCGATTGCTGGGTCTGTACCGGGACATGCTGCTGATCCGGCGCTTCGAGGAGCGCGCCGCCGAGCTGCGGATGGCCGGCTTCATCCCCGGCTTTCTCCACCCCTACATCGGACAGGAGGCGGTCGCCGTCGGTGTGTGCGCCGCGCTCGGGCCGGACGACGCGCTCACGAGCACGCATCGTGGGCACGGTCACATGCTCGCCCGCGGCGCCTCGCCGGCCCGGATGTACGCCGAGCTCTACGCGCGCCAGGGCGGGTATAACCGAGCGAAGGGCGGGTCGCTGCACATGATCGACACCGAGCTCGGCTTCCTCGGGGCGAACGGGATCGTCGGCGGCGGGATCCCGCTGGCGACGGGTGCAGGTCTCCAGCTCAAGCGGCGCGGCGTGCGGGGGGTCGCCGTCTCGTTCTTCGGTGACGGCGCGACCAACGAGGGCGCGTTCCACGAGTCGCTCAACCTCGCCTCGCTGTGGAAGCTCCCGGTCCTCTACGTCTGCGAGAACAACCTCTACGGCGAGTTCACCCGGCAAGATCGGCACCAGACCGTCAGGGACGTTGCGGTGCGCGCGGCCGCATACGAGATGCCCGGGGTAATCACGGACGGCAACGACGTCCTCGACGTGCGGCGCGTCGCCGCAGAGGCGGTCGCGCGCGCGGTCGGCGGTGAGGGGCCGACCCTGATCGAGGCGAAGACCTACCGACACCGCGGGCACTACGAGGGCGACATGGGCGCGTACCGGCCTCCGGAGGAGGTCGCGGAGTGGCTGGCGCGCGATCCGATCCTCACGTTCGGCGCCCGGCTGGTCGCTGAGCACGGGGTCGGTCAGGACGCGCTCGATGCCGCGTCGGCGGAGGTCGAGCAGACCCTCGCCGACGCCGCCGCGTACGCGGAGGCGAGCCCGCACCCCGAGCCGGACGAGGCGCTCGAGGACGTGTACGCGGAGAGCTACGAGGGACTGGCGCTGCAATGAGAACGATGACGTACGCGGCGGCGATCGCCGAGGCGCTGGCGGAGGAGATGGAGCGCGACCCCGAGGTGTTCCTGATCGGCGAGGACATCGGCGAGGCGGGCGGCGTGTTCGGCGTGACCAAGGGGCTTCAGGCACGGTTCGGCGCCGAGCGCGTGCTCGACACCCCGATCTCCGAGGAGGCGATCGCCGGCGCCGCGGTCGGCGCTGCCCTGCTCGGCGGTCGGCCCGTCGCCGAGATCATGTTTTCGGATTTTGCGACGCTCGCGATGGACATGATCGTCAACCAGGCGGCGAAGACGCACTACATGACAGGCGGCCGGCTGACCGCGCCCGTGACTCTGCGCCTCGTCACCGGGACGGCTGGTGCGACGGCGGCGCAGCACTCGCAGAGCCTCGAGGCGTGGTTCACACACACGCCCGGGCTGAAGTGCGTGGCGCCCTCGACCCCGGCCGACGCGAAGGCGTTGACGAAGGCGGCGATCCGCGATCCTGACCCCGTCTGCGTGTTCGAGCACAAGCAGCTCTACTTCTCGAAGTCCGACGTCCCGGACGAGGTCGAACCGCTACCGCTCGGCGTCGCCCGGATCGCGCGGGAGGGCACGGACGTCACCGTCGTTGCGTACCTGAAGACGCTGCACGAGGCGCTCGCCGCTGCGGCGGCGCTCGAGAAAGAGGGGATCTCGGTCGAGGTGCTCGATCCGCGCAGCCTGGTGCCGTTCGATCGCGCCGCGCTCCGCTCGTCGCTCGAGAAGACGGGTCGCCTTCTGGTCGCGCACGAGGCGCCGCAGCGGGGTGGGTTCGGCGCGGAGATCGCCGCGATCGCTGCCGGCGAGTGCTTCGACGTGCTCCGCTCGCCGGTCGCCCGCGTGTGCGGCACGAACACGCCGATGCCGTACGCGCCCGAGCTCGAGCGATTCGTGATCCCTAATGCCGCACGCATCGCCGACGGCATTCGCTCGCTCGTGACCACGGGGGCGGCGTGATGGCCGCAACCGTGAAGCTGCCGAAGTTCGGCCTGACGATGGAGGAGGCGACGATCACCGGCTGGACGGTCGGCGTCGGCGAGGCCGTCGAGCAGGGCGCCACGCTTGCGACGATCGAGAGCGAGAAGGTCGAGATGGAGCTGCCCTCACCGCTTGCAGGGGTCGTCGCCGAGCACCTCGTCGGTGTCGGCGACACCATTCCGCTGGGAACACCGATCGCGGTGATCGTCGCCGATGCCGCTGAGCTCGCCGCGTACGTTCCGAGGGGAGAAGGCTGACGTGCCAGTCGTGACGGTGCAGCTGTGGGAGGGACGTAGCCTCGAGCAGAAGCGGGCGCTTGTCGATGCGATAACGAAGGCGATGGTCGAGCATGCCGGGGCGAAGCCCGACGGCCTCCACGTCATCCTCCAGGAGATCCCGCGCGAGAACTGGGGTCGCGCCGGCGTCCTCGGAGTCGATCGGACAGATGCGTGAGCGCGCTCGACGCACTCGATCCCCGCCGCACCGCCCTGCTCGTGATCGACATGCAGAACGCTTTTTGCCACCCCGAGGGGACGCTCGGCATCTCGGGCGTCGAGGTCGCGCCGGCGACGGCCGCGATCCCTGTCGTCGCCGGGCTCGTGACCTCCTGTCGCGATGCTGGCGTCCCGGTGCTCTGGTCGCGCCAGGTGCACCTGCCCGACGACGCCGGGCGTGCCCGGAAGCGCCTCGCGGCGCACACGGCGAAACGCGCCCGCGTGTCGGCGCTCTCCGGCACGTGGGACGCGCAGCTCGTCGACGAGCTCGCGCCGCTCGCGACCGACCCCGATCTCGTCTTCACGAAGCACCGGTTTGGCTGCTTCTACGAGACGCGGCTCGAGGCGCTCCTGCGGATGCTCGGCACCGAGGCATTGCTCGTTTGTGGCGCGACCGCCAACGCGTGCGTCGAGACGACCCTGCGCGAGGCATATCTCCGCGACTACGACGTCGTGGCCGTCACGGACGCGATCGCCGCCGTCCGCCCGGAGTGGGAGCCGGTCGCGCATGCGGTGTGGGGTCAGTACTTCGGGATCCTCACGACCGCGGCCGAGGTTGGTGCGTGGCTCTCGCGCCCGATCGCGCCGCGGGCGAACGGTCTCGCGCACCTGCTCCTGCAGGTCTCCGACCTCGACGCGGCGGAGCGGTTCTACCTCGACCTGCTCGGCCTTACGGTCCGCAAGCGCGAGGCGTTCCGCGACGGGCGCCCGCTCGTCGTCACCGAGCAGGGTCTCGGCCTTACGGACGGTCGGCCCGAGGGCACGGGGCCGCTCGAGCACGTGGCGTTCGTGGGGACGGGCGTCGCGGAGCTCGCAGAGCGGGCGGCAACGGCGGGCGTCACGATCGTGCGAGGCCCCGAGCCCAGCGCCTACGGCCTCTCGCTGTACCTCGAGGATCCGGACGGGAACGTCGTCGAGGTGTTCGGAGAGGAGGAGCGATGACGATCGTTCCTGGCATCGCTGACGAGATCCTCGCGAAGCTCGATGTCGCGATGACCGATCACGGGCTGGACGCCGTCGTGGCAACGTCGCCCGAGAACGTTGCCTGGACATCGGGCGCGGCGCCACCGTCACAGAAGACCGTGCGCTCACGCCTCGCCGCGGCGATCGTCCCGCGGGGCGGCCCGAGCGAGCTCGTCGCGATCGCCCTCGAAGGACCGGTCGTGCGAACGCAGTCCCGACTCGACGAGCTCCGGCTCTACCAGGAGTTCGTCGAGGATCCGGTGCTCGTCTTCGCCGACTCCCTCCGGGCCCGCGGGCTCGACGGTGCGGTCGTCGGCGTCGAGGAGACGCACCTCTCGCACGCGGACTACGCAAAGCTCGCAGCGGCGCTCCCGGGCGCGAAGCTCGTCCGCGTCGACGAGCTGCTCGAGGAGCTGAGGATGGTGAAGACTCCGGCCGAGATCGACGCGATCGGCGAAATCGGTGCGGCGGCCGACCGGATCGCGACGGAGGTGTGCGAGCGATTCGGGGCCGGCTCGAGCGAGCGCGAGATCGCCAACTTCGTTGCCGAGCGCTATGCCGAGGCCGGAGGCGACGGGCTGACGATGCTCGTGGTCGGCTCGGGCCCGCGCTCGGCCGCCGTCAACGCGCCACCGACGAGCCGGGTGCTCGAGCCGGGCGATGTCCTGCGGCTCGACATCATCGGCACGAAGGCGCGCTACCACTCCGACGTCGCGCGAACGGCGGTCGTCGGAACGCCGACCCCCGAGCAGCAGCGCGTGTACGACCTCCTGCGGGGTGTCCACGAGCGCTGCCTCGCGGCGTTGCGCCCGGGGGCGCTCACGTCCGACGTGTTTCGCATCTACGCCGACGCGATGGCGGACGCCGGACTGCCTCCGTATCACTTCGTCGGTCACGGCCTCGGGATCACGCTCCATGAGGACCCGTTCGTCAACGAGCTCACCGAGATCGCGCTCGAGGAGGGGATGGTGCTCTGCATCGAGCCGCTGACGCTGCTCGAGGGCCGCTTCGGGATGCAGATCGAAGACGAGGTGCTAATCACCGCCGGCGGACATGAGCTGTTCTCTCGGGCGGGCGACCTCTTGAGGATGGCGGGATGAGGATCACGGGCTGCGAGGTGTTCCTGGTCGCGGTGCCCTCGCGCCGGGAGCACACCTGGGCAAGCAAGATGGAGACACCGATCGGTCATCACGCGATCGTGCGCCTCGACACCGACGAGGGTGCGTCGGGCTGGGGCGAGGCGCCCGCGATCGCGACGTGGGGAGGGGCCCACGGGCGTCACTCCGGTGAGACACCGGAGACGGTGAAACACCTCGTCGAGGCGTACCTCGTGCCGGCCGTGCGCGGCCTCGACCCCGCCGAGATCGCGGTCGCCCATGCGCGGATGGACAAGGTCGTCAAGGGAAATCCATACGCCAAGGCGGCGGTGGACATCGCCTGCTTCGACCTCGCCGGCAAGGCGCAGGGGGTGCCCGTGTCCACGCTGCTCGGAGGACGCCTGCGCGACGGGATCGAGCTGACCCACTCGCTCGGGATCATGGACGTCGACCGTTGTGTCGCCGAGGCCGAGCAGGCGGTCGCGGAGGGGGCGCTCACGATTAAGTGCAAGACCGGGCTCGACCCCGACCGCGACGTCGAGCTCGTGCGGAAGCTGCGAGCGGCGCTCGGCGACGAGGTGCGGATCAGGGTGGATGGAAACGAGGGGTACCGGACGGTCGCCGAAGCGGTGGAGACGACGCTCCGCCAGGAGGAGCACGGCATCTTCCTCTGCGAGCAGCCGGTCGCCGGAGCGGCGGCGCTCGCCAGGGTCGCGGCACGGATAGGCGTGCCCGTGATGGCCGACGAGTCCGCGTGGACGGCGCTCGACGTGGTCGAGCTCCATGCGCTCGGCGCGGCCGAGTGCTTCTCCTGCTACGTGACCAAGCCCGGTGGGCTCCACCGTGCGCGTCAACAGGGCGAGATCGCCGCGGCGCTCGGCGTGTACCACGACATCGGGGGATCCATCGAGCTCGGGGTCGGCAATGCCGCAAACCTCCACCTCGGGGCGGCGCTCCCGCTGGCGATCCTCCCGAGCGTGTGCCCGGTGACCCTGCCGGCCGGCGCGCCGGGCCCCGAGATCGCGGGGATCTACTACACGGACGACATCGTCACCGAGCCGTTCCGGTTCGAGGACGGGCGCGTGCTCGTGCCCGACGGCCCCGGTCTCGGTGTCGACGTGGACGTGGAGAAGCTCGCTCGCTACGCGGTGTGACGGCGGTGGCGGTCATCGGGGCGGGCGCAGGCGGCGCAGCCGCCGTCGTCGAGCTCACGCAGGCCGGCCACGACGTGCGGTGGTGGAATCGCAACGACGCGACGATTGCGCCATTCCGCGAGGCCGGCGGCGTGCGCCACGCGGGCATCCTCGGGGACGGCTTCGCCAGCCCAGCATCCTTCGCCGTTACCCTCGCCGACGCGCTCACCGGGGCCGATCTCGCGCTGGTCTGCCTTCCGGCGATCGCCCACGAGCCGGTGCTCGAGGCGCTTGCGGACGCCGGCGGCCCATGCCCGATCGCGCTCAACCCGGGGCACACCGGCGGTGCGCTGCACGCCGCTGCCGTCTTTCGCCGCGCCGGCGTTCCGGCCCCACAGCTCGTCGAGCTCTCGACCCTTACCTACGTCGCGCGTAAGCCCGGGCCCGACGCCGTCCGCATCACCGGTAAGGCAGCCAGCGTCCAGGCTGCCTGTCTGCCCGGTGGCGAGGAGGCGCTAACGCTCGTGCAAGCGCTCTACCCGGCAGTGCGTCCCGCCGCTGACGTGCTCGCGTCGTCGCTTGCCAACGTCAATCTCGTGTTGCATACGCCGGGCGCCGTGCTCGGCGCCGCCTGGGTCGAGGCGACGGGCGGCGACTACCGCTTCTATGTCGAGGGAATGACCCCTGGGGTCATCAGGGTGCTCGAGGCGCTCGACGGTGAGCGCTTGGCCGTCGCCGCCGCGTTCGGTCACGAGCTGCGGGCGCTCGTCGACGAGATGGCGGCGATCGGCACGGCGGTGGCCGAGCGGGCCGCCGCCGGCGACGTGCGCGCGGCGATCGCCGGCGGAGAGGCGAACAGCGCCCTCCGCGCGCCCGACTCGCTCGAGCATCGCTACTACGCCGAGGACTTTGGCTTCGGGCTCGTCCCGCTGCTCGAGCTCGCGCGGATCGCGGGCGTGCAGGCCCCGCTCGGCTCGGCGCTCGTGACCGTCGCCTCGGCCCTCCTCGGGCGGGAGCTCGTACGTGAGGGGCTCACCGCCGACCGGCTCGGGATCGCGGGGCTCGACCGCGACGCGCTGCTCGCGCGTGTTCGCAGCGAGGTGTCTGCGTGATGCGCTCGCGCCTCGCGGTGCTCGGGGGTGACGAGCGCGAGCAGGAGATCGCGCGTCTCGCCGCCAGCGTTGGCTTCGAGGTGCGGGCGTTCGGGTTCCCCTGGCCGGACGGCGGCATCGAGGGGGTGTCGCTTGCGACGTCACCCGCCGACGCGCTTGCGGGGGCGGTCTATGCCCTTTTCCCGATCCCCGGGATCGCCGCCGACGGGTCGCTGTTCGCACCGTCGGCGTCGGCGCCGATCATTCCGACCGCCGAGCTACTCGGCGGTCTCGCGCCCGGGGGGCATGTCATCCTCGGCGCCGCGGATGCCGGTCTGCGCGCCGCGGCCGCCGCGGCGGGGGTTGCGCTGCACGAATACGAGGACGATGTCGAGCTGATGCTCGAGCGCGGGCCCGCGATCGTCGAGGGTACGGTGGCGGCGATCGTCGCGAGCACCCGGGTGACGATCCACCGCTCGGAGGTCGCGGTGGTCGGGCACGGGACGATCGGCGCGCTGCTTGCGCGGACGCTCGTTCTGCTTGGCGCACGCGTCACGGTGGTCGCGCGAAACCCGGCCCAGCGGGCGGCCGCACGGGCCGCCGGCGCGGACGCGATTCCCCTGAATGACCTCGCGGAGCTCGCACCTCGCCTGGCGATGCTCCTGTCGACGGTGCCGGCGCCGGTCGTCGATCGCGCCACGCTCGAGCGGTTGCCGCAGGGCACACTCGTGATGGACCTCGCCGCCCCCCCAGGCGGGGTCGACCTCGACACGGCGCGCGCGCTCGGGCTCACGGCCGTCTGGGCCCGTGGTCTCGGGCGTCGCGCGCCAGTCACGGTCGGGGCGAGCCAGTGGGGCGGGATCCTAAGGCGTATCAACGAGATCGAGGAGGCGCGACGTGCAGGCTGACCTGGTGATCCGGAACGCGCGGGTCGTGACTCACGCGGGAGAGTTTCACGGCGGGGTCGCAGTCGCGGGAGAGGAGCTCGTCGCCGTCGGTGCCGACGACGCGCTCCCGCAGGCACGCAGGACGATCGACGCCGACGGCCGTGCCCTGATGCCGGGCGTGATCGACCCGCACTGTCACCTCGGCGTCAACTACCCGTACGACGAGGACATGCGCACGGAGACCGCCCAGGCGGCTCGGGGCGGGATCACGACCGTCCTGCTCTACATCCGCACGAAGGAGCCGTCGTACATCCCGTTCTACAACGAGCGGAGCGCCGTCGGCGAGGAGAACGTCCACATCGACTTCGGCTTCCACTTCGGGATCCAGCGCGAGGAGCACATCCACGAGCTCGATTCGATCGTCGCCGAGACCGGCGTGCGCTCGTTCAAGCTCTACTTCGGCTACGAGCCGGACAACCCGATCGGCATCGTGCCCGCGACGGACGGCTGGGTCTACGCGACGATGCGCAAGGCCGCTCAGATCCCGGGCGGCGTCGTTTCGGTCCACTGCGAGAACACCGGCATCGCCTCGTGGCTGAAACACGAGCTGATTTCGACCGGGCGCCAGGATCTGGGCGCCTTCACCGAGTCACGCCCGGCGTTCTGCGAGGAGGAGACGATCGGGAGGATGATCTTCCTCGCCGAGCTGACCGGCTGCCCGCTGTACGTCGTCCACACGACCGTCGCGAAGGGCCCGTTGATCGCCGAGGCCGCGCGGGCGCGGGGGGTGGACGTCACGATCGAGACGTGTCCGCATTACCTCACCCGCTCCTGCTACGACGACGACCTCGACATGCGTGCCAAGATCTCGCCGCCGCTTCGCGACCGCGACGAGCTCGAGGGCCTCTGGCGAGGGATCTTCGCCGGCACCGTCCGGAGCCTCGGCTCCGACCACGTCCCGTTCTTCCCGAAAGAGGGCAAGGATCTCTGGGCGGAGAAACCCGGGATCGTCTCGTTCCCCTGGGAGCTTCCCCTGCTCCTCGAGCACGGAGTCCACCGGCGCGGCCTGCCTCTGTCGCGGCTCGTCGAGCTCAACTCGTACACCCCGGCCCGGCGCTTCGGCCTGTACCCGCGCAAGGGATCGCTCACGGTCGGCGCGGACGCCGACCTCGTTCTCGTCGACCTCGACGAGGAGCGGGAGGTCGGGCACGACGGCAAGGGCACCTGCATCTACGACGGGTGGAAGCTGCGCGGCTGGCCGGTGCTGACCGTCTCGCGCGGGCGGGTCGTGTTCGAGGACGGTGAAGTGGACGACGCGGCAACCGGCCACGGGCGCTGCGTCACCCGGCCCGACCGCTCGCCGTATGGCGCTTGACGTCGCGGTTGTCGGTGGCGGGCATAACGGGCTGACCTGCGCCGCCTACCTCGCCCGCGCCGGTCTCGACGTGGTCGTGCTGGAGGCGCGTCCGTCGGTCGGCGGCTGCGCGTCGACCGTCGACGCGCTCGGCGCGCGGGTCAACGCGTGCAACTGCGACCACCTTGCCGTGCGGTCGACGCCGATTCTCGAGGAGCTGCGCCTCGCCGACCACGGGTTGCGCTACCTCGACGTCGAGCCCGCCCAGGTCGCGCTCGCCTGGTCAGAGGGCCGGCCGTGGGCTCTCTGGCACGAGGTCGACCGCACGATCGACGGGCTGCGCGAGACGCATCCGCAGGAAGTGGCCGGATACCGGCGCTACGTTGCGGACGCGATCCCGGTCGCGCGGCTCGTCCTCGAGCTTGCGCTCGGGCCGCCGACCCGTGCGCGCCTCGCGCGCGCCGCCGCTCGCTCTCCGGTGGCCGCCCGCCGGCTCGTCACGTGGGCCCGCTCGAGCGCAGAAGCAGTGCTCAGGAGGTACTTCACGAGCGACGATCTGGTTGGGCCCGCGTGCGTGACCGGGCCGGTGCTCTGGGGCGTGTCGCCGTCGCTCCCCGGTACGGGTCGGGGCGCGCTCTCGTACGCGGTCCGGCACGTCGTTCGCACCGGTCGACCGGTGGGCGGAAGCGGCTCGCTGCCGGCGGCGCTCGCGGCCGCGGTCGAGGCGGCCGGTGGCGTCGTGCGCACCGGTGCGATCGTCGACGCGATCCCCGTCGGCGAGGATCGTGTCCGCGGGGTCGCGCTGACCGGCGGCGAGCTGGTCGAGGCCCGCGCGGTGGTCGTCGCCTGCGATCCACGCCGCGCGCTCGTCGAGTGGTTGCGCGAGCCGCCGCCAGGGGCGGTACGGCTGCTCGCGCGCTGGCGCCGCGTCCCCGTGGGCGAGGGATACCAGTCGAAGGTCGATGCGCTGGTCGCGAGCCGACCGCGGCTCGCGCCGCCGCCGCGCGTCGGGGCCGACGCCGCGCTCGTCCCCACGACGATCGTCAGTCCGGGAGCCGGGGGTCTCGATGCGGCCTGGCGCGCCATGGCAGAGGGGCGGGTCGCCGAGCGGCCCCCGCTGATGGTCAACGTGCCGAGCGTCCTCGACGAGACGATGCGCCCGGCGCGCGGCGGTGACGTCTTCAGTCTCGAGGCGCTGTTCACGCCGTGGAAGCTCGCGGGCGGCTGGGACGGTAGCGCCGAGCCCGAGCGTTGGCTCCGTGCATACGCGGAGTTGCTCGAGCCTGGCTTCCTCGAGGGGGTCGGACCGTCGCGGGCGGTAACGCCGGTCGACTGGGAGCGCGAGTTCCGGATGGAGCGCGGGCACGCGCTCGGCTTCGGGGCGACGCCGCTCGCGCTGCTCCTCGGCCGTGACCCGGAGCTGACGCGCTACGAGACGCCAGTCGCCGGTCTCTTCCTCACGGGTGCTGCGACCTATCCCGGTGCGAGCATCTGGGGCGCGTCCGGTCGGAACGCCGCGGCGGTCGTCGCCCGCCGGCTCGCCTGACGACCGCCCGCGCGCGTCAGCCGCGTCGCCGCGTGCTCTTCGTGAGCGACCGGACGATCTCGATCACGTGGTCGAGGTGCGTCTCCATCGCGGCGGTGGCGCCTTCCGGGTCGTGACGTTCGACCGCGCCGAGAATCGCGCGGTGGTCGGCCGCCGTGACCTCGCCCCGCCCGGGCGCCGAGAACGTCGCCGGGGGGTCGCGCAGCACGCCGACGAGCTCGTCGACGATGTGCGGCAGGAGTGCGCCGCCGCCGGTCCGGCCGATGAGCCGGTGGAATTCGATGTCGAGCTCGACGAGCCGGGCGACGTCGGGATCGCCGGAGGCGAGCTCGCGGTCGAACGCTTTGCAGAGGCGGCGGAGGTCGGCTACGTCCGCTCGCCGGGCTTGTCGGGCGGCTTCGCCGGCGGCAAGCGCCTCCAGCGCGCGCCTGATGCGGAGGATCTCGACGACTTCGACGTTGTGCTCGGCGAGCCACGCGGCCCACTGCTCCCGCACTCCCTGCGAGGGGCGCCGTCTTACGAAGGCGCCGCGGTTGCGCTGGATCTCGATCGTGTTGGTGGCCTCGAGCCCGCGGAGCGCTTCACGGACGACGATTCTGCTCACGTCGAACTGCTCGGCCAGCTCGCGCTCGGACGGCAGCCGGTCGCCGGGGAGAAGCCGTTCCTCCTCGATCGCCGTCTCGAGCTCGCGCCGAACCACATCGGGCAGGCTCTCCGCGCGAACGGCGCCGAACGATGGCTTGGGGTCACCCATTCGGGAGAACCGTACGCTGCCAGTCGCGGGCGATGCCGGCGTGGCGCGCGAGCATCTCCTCTACGCCGCTAGGCTGCAGCTCGCCGTCTCGCACGACCGCCCGGCCGGCGACGACGGTGTGCCGCGGGAGTACCGGCCCGCAGCGCAGCAGCGCCTCGACCGGATCCGTCCAGGCGCCGGCGAAGGCGACGCCGGTGAGGGGCCATGCAACGAGATCGGCGGCCATCCCAGGCGCGAGCGTGCCGATGTCTTTGCGTCCGAGGCACGCCGCGCCGCCTCGCGTGGCGATCTCGAGGACGTCGTGTGCGCTCATCGACCCGGGGCCGCGACGCAAGCGCCCGAGGAGAAGGGCGGTGCGCGCCTCGAGCCACATGCAGGCGTGGTCGGTCGAGGCGGAGCCGTCGCAGCCGAGGCCGACCGGGACGCCAGCCTGCCGCAGCTCGACGACGGGCGCGATGCCCTCGCAGATCATCATATTCGAGCTCGGGCAGTGGGCGACTCCCGTCCTCGTGCGTCCGAGCGTCTCGATGTCCTCGGCGCTCGGGTAGATGCAGTGCGCGACCCACGTCCGCGGGTCGGCCCACCCGAGGTCGTCGAGCAGCTCGACCGGGCGGCAGCCAAACAGCGATCGGCAGTACGACTCTTCGTCGGCGACCTGCGCGAGGTGGGTGTGCAACCGGATGTCGAGACGCTCGGCCAGGTCGCGGCTTTCTCTCATCAGCTCGCGCGAGCAGTGGTAGGGCGACCCCGGGCCGAGCGCGATCTGCACCATCGCCCCGGCGGCGCGGTCGTGGAACGTCGAGACGAGACGCTCGCAGTCGGAGAGGATCGTGTCGCAATCCTCGGCAAGGGCCGGCGGCATCCCGCCGGCTTCGTCGCCGGTGCGATCGAACGACCCGCGCGCGGGGTGGAAGCGCAAGCCGACCTCGTGCGCCGCCCGAATCTGCGCGTCGATCAGCTTCGGGATCGGATGAACGTAGTGCTGGTCGCTTGTTGTCGTGCAGCCGCCGAGCGCTAGCTCGGCGAGCCCGATCCAGGTCGAGACGTAAGCGGCCTCCTCGTCCATCCTCGCCCAGATCGGGCCGAGCGCCTCGATCCAGTCGGCGAACGGAGCGCTGACGACGGGCGCGAACGCCCGGGTCAGGTTCTGGAAGATGTGGTGGTGGGTGTTCACGAGTCCCGGCGTGACGAGGCAGTCGCGCGCGTCGAGCACCTCGCGGGCCGCCGGCTCGTCACCCGATCGACCGAGCGCAACGACGAACCCGCCCCGCGCGGCAACCCAGCCCCCGGGGATCGCCGGGCCGGCGAGCGGCTCGACGAGCCTCGCGCCCTTTACGAGCAGGTCAACCGCATTCGTCATGGACTGATTGTAATACCAGTTCTTCTTGACATTGGTCGCTCGAGGTTGCAACATGTCTTACCAGTTGAGTGTCTCTCGTCGAGGGACCGGCGGATGGCGGTCGTCGATCACGGCCGGGAAAGGACGCAGCACATGAAGCCTCGGAGATCCGTTCTCGCCTCACTCGCCCTGGCGGCGGCGCTCGTCGCGCTGCTTGCGACCGGCCTGCCGCTCGGACTCGCGTCGTCGGGCTCGACCCGCGCCGACTCGCCGCTGAAGAAGGCCTGTGGCGCGAGAGTCTCCGTTCAGACGGACTGGTTCCCGAGCGCGGAGCGCGGCTACCTCTACCAGCTCGCCGGGCTGAACGGAACGCTCGACAAGCAGAAAGGCAGGTACTCGGGCCAGATCGGCAAGACGGGCGTCCAGTTCGAGATCCGGTCGGGTGGTCCCTTCAGCGGGTTCCAGCAGCCGATCTCGCAGATGTACCAGGATCCGACGATCACGCTTGCGGTGGCGACCTCCGACGAGCAGATCCAGCTCTCGAAGAAGCTCCCGCTCGTCTCGATCGTGGCGCCACAGGAGTTCAGCCCACAGATCGTGATGTGGAACCCCGAGAAGCTCACGATCAACAACTGGAACGACGTCAGGAAGTCTGGCGCGACGGTGCTCGTGTTCGCCGGCGGTGTCTGGATCGACTACCTCGTCAACAGGGGGTTCGTCTCGAAGGGTCAGGTCGACACGTCCTACGACGGCTCCCCGACGCGTTTCGTCACCTCGGGTGGCGGGATCGTCCAGCAGGGGTTCGTCAGCGGTGAGCCGTTCCAGTACGCAAACGACATCGAGCAGTACAAGGGAAAGCAGATCAAGTTCCTCCTGATCAGCAGCTCCGGGTATGTGCCCTACCCGCAGACGATCGCGGTGCGGAAGTCAGAGCTGAAGTCGAAGGCAGCCTGTTGGAAGCTGCTCGTACCGCTCATCCAGAAGGCCCAGCTCGACTACTTCGCCAACCCGCTTCCCGTCAACCAGAAGATCGAGGCGGTCGTGAAGGAGATGGCGACGTTCTGGCAGCTCTCACCCGCCCTCGACGCGTATGCGGTTCGCTCGATGAAGACCTACAAGATCGTTCAGAACGGCCCCAACTGCACGATCGGCGACTTCAGCATGAAGCGACTGCAGGGGGTGGTCAACCAGCTCCTCCCGATCTACGAGTCGAAGGGTCTCGACACGTTCGATCCGGGCCTGAAGGCGGGCGCGGTCGCGACGAATCAGTTCATCGACCCGAAGCTGGGCTTCAAGACGGCTAAGTGCAAGAAGTAACTCGACCGAGGCGGTTCGCCAGCGAGCGGCAAGGGGTTGTCACTCCACCCCTTGCCCGGCGGCGGACTGCTGGCCGGCCCGGCTTCCGCCACGACCCGGCGCGAGCGTCACGCCTCGCGCCGGGTTGTGCGCGGTTGTGGGCTCGCTATCGGACCGCCGGATGAGACGCCGCGCCGACGAGCTCGAGCTGCCGTTCGTCGACGTGACTGCGCCGGAGTTCGACGCCGACCCGGCCGCCGTGTTCGCGCGGGCGAGGCAGCAGAGCTGGCTTGCGCGGACGTCCGAGGGCTTCGCCGTGCTCGGCCATACCCAGGCGCGTGCCGTCTTTCGGCATCCGGCGCTGCGGTTCGCATTCGCCCACGTGGACGTTCGCTCCAGCCCGTACTTGTACGAGAAGACGCGCGGACACATCCAGGCGCTCGACGGGAGCGAGCACGCGCGTTTGCGACGGGTCGCGCTCGGCGCCCTGCGCGAGCGTGTCGTCGAGCGGTTGCGGGAGCCGATGCGCGCGATCGTCAGCGACCTCGTCGACGGCGTCGCAGATCGAGGCTCGTGCGACGTCGTGCGCGAGATCACCGACCCGTACCCGACCCGGGTCGTCGCTCCGCTTCTCGGCGTGCCCGACGAGGACTGCGATCGGATCGACGCCTGGGCGTCCGAGCTGCTGCTCATCTTCGACAGCGCCCGCTTCTCGGTGCTCGCCTCCAGGGTCGAGAGAGCGTGGCGGGAGATCGAGGTGTATCTCTCAGACCTCCTCGACGAGCGACGGCGCGTCCCCGGCGACGACATCTACAGCGAGCTCGTCCGCGCCGAGGCCGGCGGCACCGTCTCCGCCGACGAGCTGATCACGCTCGCGATCGCCCTCACCCAGGCGGCGATCGACACCACCCGAGGCCAGCTCGGCGCGACGATGGAGAGCCTCGTCCGGCGACCCGAGCAGTGGGCCCGCCTCGTCGCCGACCCCGGGCTCGCCGAGCAGGCGGTGGAGGAGGGGCTGCGCTTCGCGCCAGCGGTCGGCAGCATCCCGCACGTCGCGACGGTCGACGCGGAGCTCGACGACGTCGTGTTCCCGGAAGGCTCGGTCGTCGCCGTTCATCCACGGGCCGTCAACCGCGACCCGTCGGCGTTCGAGGATCCCGACCGTTTCGACATTGGCCGCGACGCCGGAGCGCACTTCTCGTTCGGCTTCGGGGCCCATGCCTGCCTCGGCTCGCAGCTAGCGCGGATCGAGATGGCCGAGGCGTTGCGCGTCCTGGCGACGCGGTTCGCGGACTGGACGCTTGCCGGGGAGGTTCGTCGCCAGCCGATGTCCTCGAACGGGAACCTCCTCTCGCTTCCCGTTCGCTTCCGGACGCTCGCCCCGGCCTGATCGCGGCGGTGCCCCGTCGGCGCATCGCAGGCCAGCCTGCGACGTCGCGCGGGCTACGTCGTGCTTTCCGAGGCGACCTCGCGGGCATGGACGACGCTGCGGTTGCCGGGACGCCGGGCGAGCGCGTCGCTGAGCGAGTCGGCAGCGACGAGGACGTGGTCGGCAGGATCGTCGATCTCGAGCCGAGTCCGGCCGTCGCAGACTCCGGCCAGGAGGACGTCCTCGTCGTCGACATGGGCGGCCAGGCTCGCGAGCCAGCCGGCCTCGAGCAGGTCGGCGTCGCCGTAGGGGTAGAACACGTCTCGCACGTTGTCGCTTCCGAACCGGACTGCGACCCCCTGGGCGACGAGCTCGCGGACGAGCGTGATCCCTCGCATCCGGGGGGTCATCGCGGCGCGGTCCGCGAGGAACAGGTTGAGCGCTGGAAGCGCGACAACGGTGATGCCGGCCTCCGACACCTTCTCGATCGTGCGGCGCGCGGTCGCATCGTCGACGGCAGCGAGAGCGCAGCAGTGGCTCGCAGTGACACGTCCTTCGAGCCCGCGACCCAGCACGCCGTCTGCGAGTTGCTCGAGCTGGAAGCGGTCGCCGTCCAGGTGCTCGTCGAGGTGGACGTCGATGCGGGCCCCGGTAGCGGCGGCGAGGTCGAGGAGTGCCTCGAGCGACCGCGCGGGATCCTGATGGAAGGCGGGAACGGCGCCAAGTAGTTCCGCGCCGTTCTCGAGGGCGTCCTCGAGTCGCCGCCGGCCGTCGGCGGTCGCCGGATCCGTCCAGGCGGTGGCGAACGCGACGAGCTCGATCTCCAAGCGGCCGGCGAGCGCGGCGCGGGCTGTCCGCACCCCGAGGAGCGCCCGGTCGTCGACGAGGTGGTCGACATCGACATGTGTCCGGATCCGGCTCGTCCCGTGGGCGAGGGCGCGCTCGAACAGGCGCTGCGCCCGGTCCGCCACCGCCTCGACGGTCGCCTCGCGCTTGATCGCCGAGACGAGGTCGATCGCATCCGCGAGCGACCTCGCAGGGCGCGGGCCGAGCGCGAAGGCGCGGTCAGCGTGAACGTGCAGGTCGACGAGCGGTGGGAGCGCGAGCGGCGCGGCGGTCTCGTCCTGCTCGGTGATCGCCGCGATGCGGCCGTCGACCACATCGAGCGTGTGGACGCCGGCCCGGCCCGGCAGGCGCACGGGCCCGACCATCAGTCGTAAAGGGTCGTCGTGACCGGCGTCGACGTGCGATCGAGGCCCGCGCGTCGAACGATCGCCGCCGCCCGCTCGCGCGCCTCGGCTCGCAACGCGGTCTCGTCGACGGTGATCACGCGCCCGTCTCGGTAGAGCGGCCGCCCGTCGACCCACGTCTCGGCGATGCTCGCGGACGTCACTGACCAGACGAGCGCGAGCAGTGGGTCGTCGTACGGCGTCCACTCGAAGTGGTCGAGGTCGAAGAGGACGAAGTCGGCTCGCTTGCCCGGTTCGAGCGAGCCGATCTCCGAATCCCAGCCGAGCGCGCGAGCGCCCTCGATCGTCGCCATTCGCAGCGCCACCCGCGCACCGACCTGGTTCTCGTCGAGACGCGCGTCCTTGAACAGTCCGGCCATCAGGTAGAGCTGACGCATCAGGTTCATGTTCCCCGCCGCGGAGACGCCGTCCGTACCGAGCCCGACGGTGACCCCTCCATCACGCATCTCCGGGTACTTGCCGATCGCGGCCGCGCCCTTGGCGAGCTTGAGCGAGCTCGATGGGCAGAACGCGACCTTCGTGCCCGTCCGTGCGAGCAGCGGGATTTCCGAGTCCTTGACTGCGACTCCATGCGCGATCACGAGGTTCGATCCGAGGCCACCAAGCGCGTCGATCCGCTCGATCGGCCAGAGTCCGTGCCGTCGCTCGCTGACCCGCGCCTCCTCGATGCTCGTCGCGAGGTGGTACGTCGTCCCGACGCCGAGCTGCTCCGCCAGCGCCCGCGCGCCGACGTGGAGCTCGGGGCTGCACGGCTCCTTGCCCTCGATGTTGACCCAGCAGCGGATGCGACCGTCGGCGTAGCCGTCCCAGTCGCGCACCTGCTGCTCGAGCACTTCGAGCGCGGCCTCGGCGCTCGGGAAGAAATGATGATCGACCATCTCGTCCGTCCAGCCGCGCGGGATCTCCGCGGGCTTGACGTCCGCCGCGTGACGGCCGGTGGCGCCGCGGATCCCGACGTCCGCCGCCGCCCGGACCGTAATGCCCGCGTCGTGCTGCGAGCCCATGTCCAGAAAGCAGGTCGTGCCACATCGCAACATCTCCGTCATCCCCAGCACGACGCTGACGTGCTCGTCCTCCGGGCCGACGTGCGCGTAGAACGGCTTCGCCCAGTGGAACACCCAGGCGCGCGTCGCGAGGTTGTCCGGGAACACCCCACGCGAGAGCGCTTCGGAGAGATGGACGTGCGCGTCGACAAACCCGGGAATGACACCCTGGCGCGAGCCGTCCACGACGACGTCGACGCTGTCGGGCGGAAACGCCGCTTCGACCTCGACGGTCGGCCCGATCGCGGCGATGTGCGTGCCGTCGATCACGAGCGCGGCTCGCTCGAGCACCGTGTCGCGCTCGTCGACCGTGAGCGCGAACGCCAGGTTGCGAATGAGGGTGACTGTCATGCGCTTCGGAGCCGGGGGGCCCGCGCGTTACGGGGCCCCCGACTGCGTCTTCGAGTGATTCGTGTCAGCGAATCACTTGCACTTCGTCGTCTTCAGGTGGATCTTCGGGTCGATGTACTTGTTGGTTGCGATCTGCGCAGCCTTGAGGCCCGGGACGTACGTGTCGAGCCCGCCCTTCTCGTAGATCGGTGTCGTCTGGTTGATCACGCCCTGCAGGCGCTTCATGTTGAAGTCGCCGAGCGTGCAGTTCGGGCCGTTCTGGACGATCCCGAGCTTGCGCTGGGTGGCGACGTTGTAGGCGTTGCCCTCGGGGCTCAGCACCCAGAAGGTCGCGAGCGTCTTGACGATGTCCACGAGCTTCGCGTTCACCGGCCCGGGGTTCTTCATGTAGGCGACCTGGGCCTTCTGGATGAGCGGCACGAGCAGCTTGAAGCACTTGTCCTTCGCCTTGAGCACCGCAGGGGTTGCGGCAAGGGGCTCCGGGTACGGGACGTAGCCGGAGTTCTTGATCAGAAGGTAGGCCACGTCTTTGCCGTACTGCTTGATGTCGTTCTTGTACTGGTACGGCTCGCTCGTGACGAAGCCCTGCTGGAGGATCGCGCCGTCCTTTGCGACGAAGCGCGTGGGCGACCCGTCGTAGGAGCTGTCGACCTGGGCCTTGTTGACCCAGCCGCGACCGACCAGATAGTCGACCCACACACCACCGGCGAAGACCACGACGGGAGTGCTCGGGTACTTGTTCTGGATGTCCGAGAACTTCGTGATGTTCAGCTTCTCGGGGTTCCACATCAGGATCTGAGGGCTGAACTCGAGCGGTGCGACGATCGCGACCGTCGGCAGCTTTTTCGACAGCTGGACGGCCTCGTCCGAGTTGACGTACCCGAGCGTGATGCTCGCGTCCTGGTACATCTGCGAGATCGGTTGCTGGAAGCCGGTGTACGGCCCGCCTGCGCGGATCTCGATTTGGACGCCCTGGACCGTGCCGGTGTAGCGACCCTTCTCCTTGTCGATCGAGCCGTTGACGCCGGCGAACTGGTAGAGCGCTGCGTGCTCGGGCTCCGGGAACCAGTCGGTCTGGACCACGAGCTTGGAGCCACATGTCTTGCTGAGCGGCGTCGCCGCCTTTCCGCCCCGGGCTGCCTGGCTGGCGCCCAGCCCGAGCGCGAGCGCGACCACGGCCACGAGGCCGAGCACGGCCCACGCGCCGCGGTGTCGCTTTGTGTCCATCTCACTCCTTTCTCGAATACGACTCAACGTTGCCCGCGCTGCCGCACGCGCCGTCAGCGCCGCTCCTCGTACCAGTTGCGGGTCAGGAGGCTCGCGACGAATCCGGTGATCCAGAACGAGACGATCCCGAGGAAGCACGCCCAGAACAGCGCGCCCATCAGGAGGTCGGTCTGGAGGTACGCCCGGTAAACGTCGAGGAGCCGACCAAGACCCGGTGTGCCCTGCCGGAAGAAGAACTCCCCCACGATCGCCCCGATCACCGACAGCCCGGCGGCGACACGGAGGCCGACGAAAATATCCGGGATCGCATGGGGGAGCTGGAGCTTGAGCAGGCGCTCGAGCCTGCTTGCGTGGTGGAGCGTGAACAGGTCGTGCAGGTTGCCGTCCACGCGCAACAGACCGAACAGTGTGTTCGTGATGATCGGGAAGATCGAGATCAGCACGCAGACGACGATGCGCGCGGTGAAGTCGTAACCGAACCAGAGCGCGATCAGGGGCACGATCGCGAGGATCGGCATCACCTGGACGATCACAGCGTACGGGTAGAGTGCCCGCTCGATCCACTTCGCCTGGCTCATCACGATCGCGATCACGCTGCCGATCGCGAACGCGATCAGGAAGCCGGCGATCGAAACCTGCGCGGTGTCCCACATCGCACTGATCTGCTCGCGGAGCACGTCACCGCGGAAGAAGCTGTGCGCGACGACGTCGTGCGGCGGCGGCATCAGGAAGCGCCGCTCCGGGCTCAGGAAGACGTACGAGAAGAGGTACGCAACCCCGACGAAGCACCCGAACGCAACGAGCGGCGGCAGCACCCCGCCAAGCAGGCCGCGCGTCCGCGCTCTCCGAGAGACACTCGAGATCGCGCCGTGGCGGACGAGCGCCTCGAGCTGTGGGCCCGACGGCGACTCGGTCACGTGTGACCCTCCCTGAGAGCCTGTGAGACCTCACCCGACAGCCGTCCGAACTCCGGGTCGAAGCGCAGCTCGGGCGATCGCGGATAGGGGAACGGGATGTGGAACTCGGAGAGGATCCGTCCCGGCCGCGGGCTCATCACCAGCACGCGTGACGAGAGGTAGACGGCCTCTGAGATCGAGTGCGTGATGAAGATGGCCGCGAACCGCTCGGAAACGAACAGCCGGAGGAGCTCCTCGTTGAGCGTCCCGCGCGTGATCTCGTCGAGAGCGCCGAACGGCTCGTCGAGCAGAAACAGCGGCGGGTTGGTCGTCAAGGCCCGCGCGACCGAGGTGCGCATCCGCATCCCGCCCGAGAGCGCCTTGGGATAGTGGTTCTCGAAGCCGGTGAGCCCGACGAGCTTGATCGCCTCGCCGGCGCGGGCGGCGCGCTCGGCCTTTGGGACGCCGTCGAGCTGGAGCAGCAGCTCGACGTTCCTCTGAACCGAGCGCCAGGGGAGGAGGGTCGCGTCCTGGAAGACATAGCCGACGTTGCCGACCGAGCGCAGCACGTCGCCCGACGTGTGTGGGCCGAGGCCGGACGCCATCCGGAGGAGCGTCGACTTCCCGCAGCCCGAGGGCCCGACAACCGAGATGAACTCGCCGCTGCGCAGCGCGAACGTCACGTCGCGAACGGCCTCGGTGCCGTCGGGGAAC
The DNA here is from genome assembly GCA_046330385.1 of Gaiellales bacterium. Classification (GTDB taxonomy): domain Bacteria; phylum Actinomycetota; class Thermoleophilia; order Gaiellales; family Gaiellaceae; genus Gaiella. The sequence goes on from JAXLSV010000002.1 coordinate 306,487, forward strand.
GTCTTCCCGGCGCTGCGAAACTCGAGCACCGTCGCGCCGGGCGTCGAGGCGCCGGCGCTCGAGGCCGGAGTGTCGGTCGTCGTCATTCGTCGATGACCTCGAAGAAGGTGAGCTTCAGACCGTTGGGGTCCACGAGTGCGAAGCTTCGGTGACCCCAGGGACGGTCTCCGATCTCCTCGACCGGCGAGACCTCCTCACGCAACCGCGCATACAGCGCGTCGACGCCGGCGAACTCGATCGCGATCGACACGCCCTGAACCGGCGCAGCGGGGTGGTCGGGCGAGTCCTCGACGACCTCGATCATGCCGGCGCCCGAGTCGAACAGCGCCCCTCGACCGTCTGGGTCTTTCCACTCCTCGTGCAGCGGGAAGCCCAGTGTCTCCCGGTAGAACGCGCTCGATCGCTCGTAGCCGGTCGTGCCGACGAGGACGCGCATCTCAGCCACCGGCGGCTCCTGGAACCGGGGCTTTTCCGGCGACCTTGCCCACGACCGCGAGCACCGAGCTGATGTGGGCTGCGGTTGCGGCACGGGCCGCCGCTGCATCTCGGGCGCGAATCGCCTCGACGATCGCGGCATGTTCGCGGGCCGAGCGCAACGGGCGATCCGACGGCGAGAGCGCGAGGTAGCGTGACTCGGCGAGGTACGAGTGCAGGTCGGAGAGGAGATCGTAGAGCAGGCGGTTCTTGCCCGCCTTCGCGATCGCGACGTGGAACTCGATGTCGAGCGGCACGAGCTCTTCGACAGGTGTCTCCCGTTCGGCGACTTCGGCGAAGGCTCGGTGCGCCGCCTCGATTCGGCGCACATCCGCCGCGGTTGCGTGCTCGACGGCCGCCGCCGCGGCCAGCTCGTCGAGCGCCCCGCGCACGGCGTGCAGCTCGACGACCTCGTCGCGGTGCAGCTCCAGCCAACGGGCGATCGGCTCGCCGAGCCCGGAGCGGCGGTCGGTCACGAACGCGCCTCGACCCTGGTAGACGCGAACGATCCCAAGCGCCTCGAGCGATCGGATCGCCTCGCGCACGCTCACGCGGCTGACGCCGAAGGTCTCGACGAGCTCGCGCTCGGACGGAAGCCGCTCCCCGGGGAGGAAGTCACCGCCGCGAATCGCGTCCTCGATCTGCCGCCGGATCTCCTCGCTGCGCTGGGTCCGTTTGATCATGCGCAGCGGACCGTCGCCGGCCGCGCCTTTCGCGAGCTTGCGCGTCGCCATCAACCTCGTCCGCACCCGTGGCGCATACTGGTCAGACATCCTATCTGTTTGGTTTTGGACTGACAAGCGGGCATATACTCGCGCCGTGTCGTCGCTCGAGGTAGCCCATGGGCCTGTCGAGCCCCGCGGTCCGGGGGCGCCGTTCACGTGCCTCTTCGACCTGGCCGACGACGAGGGCTCGCCGCTTCCTGACGCCTTCCGTGCGGTGTACGGCGTGTCGTGGCGCTTGCCCGCGCCGGCCTCGCGCCCGTACGTGTACGTCAACTTCGTGGTGTCGCGTGACGGGCGTGTGTCGTTCGCGGAGCCCGGCCATGCGAGCGGCGCCGTCGTCGCAGGGTTCGACGGTCACGATCGCTGGCTGATGGCGCTGCTCCGGGCGCGCGCCGACGCGATCCTGATGGGCGACAACACCCTCAGGATCGAGCCCGACCACGTCTGGAGCGCCGAGTTCCTCTGGCCCGCGGACGCCGCCGCATTCGCCGCTCTCAGACGGGTCGAAGGCCGCCTGCCGCTCCCTCTGCAGGTCTTCCTCTCGCTCGAGGGCGACGTGGACGTCGCCTCCGCCTCGATCTTCGGGGTCGCCGATGCGCACATCGTGCTCGCGACGACGGCACGCGGGGCGGCCCGGGTCGCGGGAGCGTTGCCTGCTGCCGCCCGGGTCGACGTGCTCGAGCTCGGCGAGCGCCAGGTCGACGTCCGGCGGCTGCTCGCCGTGCTCGCGTCCGACTACGGTGTCGGAACCGTGCTCTGCGAGGGAGGGCCCCGTGCATACGGGTCGGTGCTCGCCGCAGAGTGCCTCGACGACGAGTTCCTGACGCTGTCGCCGGTCGTCGTCGGGTCGTCGCCGGAGGCGCCGCGTCCCGGGCTCGTCGAGGGCGTCGCGTTCCCTGCGTCCCGCCATCCGCTCTCGCGGCCGCTGAGCCTTCATCGCGCGGGCGACATGCTCTACCTGCGCTCAAGGTACGTCTTCCCCGCATAATTCGTGGTGTCTCGACGAGTGGCGAGGGCGCTCGCGGGGAGCGAAAGGAGGCACGCGGAATGAAGGAGATTCTCGACGAGGTCGGAAAGTGGCGGGCTGCCGGCGAGCAGGTGGTTGTTGCGACCGTGGTCGCGACCCGCCGCTCCGCGCCGCGGCCCGTGGGGACGAGCCTCGCGATCTCGGAGTCCGGGAAGATGTCCGGCTCGGTCTCGGGTGGTTGCGTCGAGTCGGACGTGTTCGAGAACGCGAAGGACGTGATGGCGACCGGCGAGCCGAAGCTCGTGCACTACGGGATCACCGACGACATGGCCTGGAGCGTCGGGCTGCCGTGTGGGGGCGAGATCGACGTCTTCTTGGAGCGGGTCGAGTGAGCCTCGTCGCGAGGCTCGCAGGGCTCGCTGCGAGCGGTGAGCGTGCTGTGCTGTTCACCGTCGTCGAGGGCGAGGGGGTCGGCGGCAAGGCGCTCGTCGTCGAGGACGCAGAGACGCTCGGCGGCGGTGTCCCCGAGGCGGCGGTCGCGCAGTTCGACGAGCTCGTCCGTGGCGGTCGCAACAAGCTGTTGACGCTCGCCGACGGCTCGCGTGTGTTCGCCGAGTGGTACGGCCCGCCGCCACGGCTCGTGGTCTATGGCGCGGTCGACACCGCGGAGTCGCTCTGCCAGGGGGCAAAGCTCCTCGGCTGGACGGCGATCGTCGCTGACGCCCGCGCGATGTTCCTTACGCCCGAGAGGATTCCGTCCGCCGATCGGCTTATCGCGAAGTGGCCTAAGGAGGCCTTCGACGAGATCGGTTTCGACCACCAGACCGCGGTGATCGTGCTCACCCACGACGACAAGTTCGACGAGCCCGCGCTGATCGCGGCGCTCGAGACCGAGGCGTTCTACATCGGCGCGCTCGGCTCCCGTCGAAACCAGGAGCGGCGGCGCGAACGGCTGCTTGCAGCGGGCATCCCGGGGGAGAAGCTCGAGCGGATCCAGGGGCCCTGCGGGCTCGACATCGGCGCCGACACGCAGGCCGAGACCGCGCTCTCGATGCTTGCCGAGGTCCTCGCCGTCCGCGCCGGCCGCGGTGGCGGGCCGCTGCGGCTGTCAAAGGAGCGGATTCACGTCGAGGTGGCGTGATCCTGGGACAGGGTGCGATCTCAGCCCTGTCCCAGGATCACGTCCCCGGTGTCAGAAGCCTGACTGCCCTGCGCCGGCGAGTCGTGGGCGGAGCGGTCTGCGGTGTTCGGGCTCAGGTCCCGGTGTCAGGCTTAAGCCTGACACCTGCCCTGCGCCGGCGAGTCGTGGGCGGAGCGGTCTGCGGTGTTTCGGGCTCACGTCCCCGGTGTCAGGCTTAAGCCTGACACCTGCCCTGCGCCGGCGAGTCGTGGGCGGAGCGGTCTGCGGTGTTTCGGGCTCACGTCCCCGGTGTCAGGCTTAAGCCTGACACCTGCCCTGCGTCACCCAGTCGGCTGCGAGGGGCCTCAGCCGAGCGCGACCGACCCGGCCGCGCACCCCGCGCGGGGGTGTGTGAACGTCACCGTCACCTCGCTACCGGCGGGCGTGGCCACGACCCACTCGGCGAGGGCGCGATCGTCGGTCGCCGGAACGTGGCTCCACCAGGTCGACGACGAGCGCTGGCCCTCGCGACCGGCGAGCTGACCGAGCGTCACCTCCTTGCTGCCTGCGACCAGCCGCGCGCCCGGAGGAAGTTCGATCGTTGCCAGCACCTCGCCGCAGACGCCGTTCGTGAGCGCCTTCTCGGTGACGTTGGTCGGGAGCCAGCCAGCGTTCTGCACGACGGCACGCACGCGATAAACGCCCTCGTCGACGAGCTCCGCCTCGACCGAGCCGAGCACGAGACACGGCGTGCTGAGCAGCTGGAAGATCACCCAGTCGCTGTGCGGGGCGATCTCCTGCTCGAGTAGGTCGAACGGCGGGTTGTACCAGGCGTTGATCTTGTCCCATCCACCGAGCTCGACCGGGCCGAGCTGCGGGTGCTCGAACGGATACCAGTCGACGAAGGCGCGACCCTGCGCCGACGCGTCATGCCAGCGAAGCAGCGCCAGCTCGTCCTCGACGGGGTGGACACCCCAGAGCCAGCCTGACGGGTGGAACGTCCCGTGCTCGATCCCGGCTGCGAGCAGCGGGTTCCAGAATTCGGTGATCCAGGTGAGGACGCCGAGCCGGTGGTAGAGCCAGTCGAAGGCGCCGCTGCGAGCAGGGCCGGGCTCGTACACGAGGTCGAGGTACGACATCGCGCGGTAGCCGGTGAGCGCCTCGGCCTTCTCTGCGAAGCGCCGGAACACACGGCGGTCGAACGCCGGGACCTCCTCGTCGGCGGCCGCGGGCGGATGGAGGACGATCCCGCCAAAGGTGTGGCAAGTGACGTAGCCGCAGATATTCGGTCGCTCTGCGATCGCATGGAGGTACGCGCGGATCTCGGGCTCGGAGCCCGGGTACGGTCCGTCGGCCGGGCCTCGCGCGAGGTCATTGCTCCCAGGGAAGTTCGCGCCGAGGTCGATCCCCTCGATCGCGGGCGCCTCGGCGAACGTGACCCCGTCGTAGCCGACGACCTCGCCCTCGACGGCGAGCCGGTAGTGCGGGCCGGGCCGGTCGTCGTCGGGATCGCGGGCGACCAGCAGCCGCGGCTCGGCGGGATGTGGGGTGAACGCACCGTTCGGATCGGGGATGCGCATGAACAGGATGCGCCCGTCGCCGTCGATGTCGCGCACGTGCAGCCCGGTTGCAGGCTCGGCAGACGGGTACGGCCGCACCGTCGAACGGGTGAAGCGGCCCTCGCGGAGCGCGTGCTCGGTGCCGTCCGGGTTCAGCCGGGGAACGACGTAGAGGCAGCGCGTGTCGAGGAGCCGGGTGACACGCTCGTCCGCGCCGTGACCGCGGAGGAGGCGGTCGATCAGGTGAAGCGTCGCGTGGCCGCCCGTCCACTCGATCGAGTGCATGTTCCCGTCGACGAGGAACCCCGGTTTGGTCAGCGGCTCGCCCGTCGCGAACGCGGTGAGCGTCACGAGCGGGATCTCGCGGCCCTCCCACGACCGGCCGATGCTCTCGACGCGCATCAGCTCGGGCCGGGCGCCGGCCCATCCGTCGAGCAGGTCGCGCAGCGCGTCGTAGTCGTAGAACCGGTCGTAGGTGAGGCGCTCCATCGACTGGATGATGGAGGAGAGGCACGCCTCGTGCGTGCCTCTCCTCCGCCGCCTAGAGCTTCGAGCTCCGTCGGATGAGCCCGGCGAGGCGATTCATGTTCTTCGCGTAGTGCGTATACGAGAAGGGCGCGGTCGCGTCCCAGACCCCGAGCTGTCCGGCCTTCACGGCCGGCAGGTTCGCGAACGTGGGGATCTTCAGCAGGTCGGCCCGCTGCGTGACGAACGGCCGGGCGTCGTGCATGATCACGTCGGCCGGGTACTTGCCGATCTGCTCATAGCTGACCGCCTCCCAGAACGCGGACTGCGTGTCGGGAACGACCACGTCGACGCCGAGGTTGCGGAAGTACAGCAGGTCGGCGAAGTCGCGAGGTCTCGCGATGTACGCCTGGCCGCCGAAGACCGAGATCGCGAGGACGCTCAAGCCCGGCTTTGCGCCTGCCGCCGACTTCAGCGCCGCCGATTGCTTGTCGAACCGACCCTTGGCCTGCGTGACCGCCGGTGACTTGAGCGGGCGACCGCCGAGCGCGGCCGAGAGCCGGTTGAACCTTCGCAGCGCCGTCGTCGCGATCACGTGCGCGTTGAACGCCAGCACCGGTGCGATCGCGGTGATCGCGTCGAGCTGGGCCTTGTCCTTGAACCCGAACGGGACGGCGTCGCGCGGCGGCGGATACCACGTCGAGACGATCAGGTCGGGCTTTGCCGCGGCCAGCTTCTCGAGGTCGATCTCGCCGTAGACGATGCCGATCTCGCTGACCTTGTCGGCGGGGAGCGCCTTGAGGTTCGGATCCTTGAGGCCAGCGATCCCGAAGATCCCGGCTGGCGTGATCCCGAAGCTGTAGAGCGCCGCGGCGGCATCGTTGTAGGCGACAACCCGCTTCGGCTGCGACTCGAGGACGATCTTGATCCCGCGATCGTCCGTCCACTTCCAGTCGGCCGAGACGGCCGCCTGCGCGAGGCCGTTTCGGCCCGCGAAGAAGAGGGTCGCTCCCGCTGCAGCACCGCCGAGGAGCAGGTCCCGGCGGCTGAGGGGGAGCCCCTCGTGGTGGTGCTCGTTCATGACGTGTTTCCCTCCCGAGACGGTGCGGACAGGAACGCGGGCGCTTGGTTCGGAGTCGCCGCGGCCGCAGCCGATCCGGGAGGATCGGCAGGGGCCCGCACCGCGGTCGAGGTGAGCGAGTGACGGCCGGCCGGGACGATCATCGGCGTGCCCGAGGCCGGGTCGGGGAGAACGTGCGAGTCGAGGTCGAAGACGGTCCGGACGAGTTCGGTCGTGACCACCTCACCGGGCGTCCCCTGAGCGACGATCGTGCCGCTCTTCATCGCAATCAGGTGATGGGCGTAGCGGCACGCCTGGTTGAGCTGGTGGAGGACGATCACGATCGTCCGACCGCGCTGTGCGTTGAGCTCGACGAGGAGATCCAGCACCTCGAGCTCATGCGCGAGGTCGAGGAAGGTCGTCGGCTCGTCGAGGAGGAGGATCTCGGTGCCCTGTGCGAGCGCCATCGCGATCCAGACCCGCTGCCGCTGGCCGCCGGAGAGCTCGTCGACCGGCCGGCCGGCGAGCTCGGCAACCCCGGTCGCCTGCATCGCCTCGGCAATCGCGTCGTCGTCTTCGCGCGACCACTGGCTCAGCCAGGTCTGATGTGGATACCGGCCGCGGGCGACCAGGTCGGCGACGGTGATCCCGTCGGGTGCGCTCGGCGTCTGCGGGAGCATCCCGAGCCTACGGGCGACCTCCTTCGTGCGGAGCCGGTGGATGTCGTGCCCGTCGAGGTGAACGACGCCCGCCTTCGGCTTCAGCAGCCGGGCGAGCGCCCGCAGGAGCGTCGACTTCCCGCAGGCGTTGGCGCCGATGATCGCCGTGATCCGGCCGGTCGGGATCTCGATCGAGAGGTCGCTCGCGACCTCGAGCCGTTCATAGGCGAGGCGGAGATGCCGGCCTTCGAGGCGTGTCGGCGTCCCGCCGCTCATCCGGCCCGCCCGATCCGGTTGACCCGCGCGACAAGGTAGAGGAGGTAGGCGCCGCCGATCACCCCGGTGAGCACGCCGGCCGGGAGCTCCCCGCCATCGACCAGCTGCTGTCCTGCGAGGTCGGCCGAGAGCACGAGCAGCGAGCCGACGAGCGCAGCGGGGAGCAGGGCCACCCCGCCGGTACCGAGCAGTCGCCGCGCGATCGGCGCCGAGACGAACGCGACGAAAGCAACCGGTCCTGCCGAGGCGGTAGCGACCGCAGCGAGGAGCACCGCGACCACGAGCAGCGCGAGCCGGGCTCGCTCGACCCTGACACCGAGACCCGCTGCGGTCGCATCGCCGAGCTGGAGCGCGCGCAGCGGCCTGACGGCGACGAACGCGAGCGGGACAAGCGCGGCCATCGAGATCGCGAGCGGCCAGAACGTCGGCCAGAGCCGGGCGTTGAGGCTGCCGACGAGCCACGTCGTCGCCGCCGCGGCGCTCGTCACGTAGGTGCGGGTGAGGAAGTACGACGTCACTGCTTGCAGCGTCGCCCCGAGACCGATCCCGACGAGAATCAACCGGTACGCCGAGACCCCCTGCCGGTAAGCGAGCGCGTACAGCACGAGTGCGGTGCCGAGCGCGCCGGCGAACGCGGCGAGCGGCAGCGTGTAGGCGGAGGTGGCGCCGACGACGGTGATCACGAACACCGCGGCCGCGCTCGCGCCGGCGGTGATCCCGAGCACGTCGGGGCTCGCGAGCGGGTTGCGGGCGAGCGCCTGAAGGATCGCGCCGGCCATCCCCAGCGCGCTGCCGGTGAGGACCGCGACGAGCGCGCGCGGGAGCCGCAGGTCGTGGACGACGAGCACCGCCGCGGGATCACCGGACCCGAGGAGGGCGGGGACGACGTCACGCAGGGGGATCGAGTAGGAGCCGATGCTCATCGTCAGTGCGAAGACGGCGACGTTCAACGCGAGCAGGATCCCGGCGACCGACGCGAGCCGGCGCCGGGCGCGGCCCCGGGTCGCGCCGAGGGCAGCGTGGGCGGGGCCGAATCCCGGGCGGCCTTCTGCGAGGGCGCTCAGATCTCCACCAGCTTCCGGCGCCTGACGAGCAGGACGAAGAAGGGCGCGCCGAGCAGCGCCGTCGTCACCCCGACCGCGAGCTCGCCGGGTCGGGCGACGACCCGCCCCGCGACGTCGGCAGCGAGCAGGAGAGCGGGGGCAAGTAGCGCGGCGTACGGGAGCGCCCAGCGATAGTCCGGCCCAGTGAGGGAGCGGGCGATGTGCGGGACCGCGAGCCCGACAAAGGCGATCGGGCCGGCCGCGGCTGTCGCGGAGCCGGCGAGCAGTGCGATCGTTAGCGCCGCGATCATCCGGGTCCGCACGACTCGCTGACCGAGGGCGCGGGCGACGTCGTCGCCGAGCGCCAGCGCATTCAGACTCCGTCCGAAGCACACCGCGACGACGGTGCCTACAGCGATGAGGGGCGCTAGCGTCCCGACCACGTCGCCCGTCGGGCTGACGAGCGAGCCGACGACCCAGAACCGGTACACCTCGAGCGCGCTCTGGTCGAGGAGGACGATCGCGGTCGTGATCGAGACCAGCACCGCCGAGAGGGCGGCGCCGGCGAGCGCGAGCTTCACGGGTGTCGCCTCCCGCCGGCCGAGCGAGCCGAGCCCGTACACGATCGTCATCGCCCCAAGCGCCCCCGCGAAGGCGAACCAGACGTAGGCGAGCGGGGCGGTGAGATCGAGCGCATAGATCCCGATGACCACACCGACGGCTGCACCGGCATTGATCCCGAGGATCCCCGGGTCGGCGAGGGGGTTGCGGGTGATCCCCTGCATCAGGGTGCCCGCGAGCCCGAGCGCGAGCCCGACGGCGAGCCCGAGCAGCGTCCGCGGCTCCCGGAGCTCGCGCACGATCAGCTGGTCGTTGTTCGTAGGGTCGTAGTCGCGGTAGGCGTCGACGACGGTGCCGAGCGGGATCCCCTTCGACCCGACCGCAAGGCTGGAGAGGGTGAGCACGAGGAGCAGCGCGGCACAGCCGAGCAGGCCGAGCGCCCGGGTCGACCGGCGTCCGGTCAGGCCGCCGGCAGGCGTGCGCCCCGTGGGTAGCGACGCGCTCGAGAGATCTGCCGTCGTCGAGGACATCCGCTCAGTACAGCGACCTGTTCGATTCCTCGAGATCGGCGTCGATCGTCTCCGCATCGCCGATCCCGGCGATCTGGTCGGCCAGCACCCGCCCGAGCGAAGGGAGCGCGCTCCGCTCTAGCCACTCGTCGTGGTACCAGACGCGGCCGCGGAGAAAGGCGCGGGCGCAATGGAAGAACACCTCCTCGACCTCGACCAGGATCCCGAGCTGCGGCGTCTTGCCCTCGACCGTGCAGCCGCTCAGCAGCTCCGCGTCGTCGGTCACGGAGGCGCGGCCATTGACGCGGACTGTCTCGTTCGTCCCGGGGACGATGAAGAGGATGCCCACATGAGGGTTGGACGTCAGATTGAGCAGCGTGTCGACGCGGCGGTTCCCCTTGCGCTCGGGAAGGAGCAACGTGCGGTCGTCGATCACCTGCGCAAACCCGGCCGGGTCGCCGCGGGGCGAGGCGTCACAGCGGCCGTCGGCCGACGCGGTCGAAACGATCGCGAGCGGAGAGGCGGCGATGAACGCGCGGGCGTGCCGGTCGAGATGGTCGAGCTGCTTCTCGCGCACTGTGCGACTCGGCTCGCCGACCGCTGCGCGGAGCTCGGCGTCGCTGAGGCGCCGGCTCACCGGCGTGCCCTTCGGGCCCGAAGCCCGGTTGCGACGATCGTCGCGGAGACGAACGCGAGGAGCAGCGCGCCGATCGTGAGCGTGACGACGGTGTCGGAGACGTCGGCGGCGACGAGGACCGCGCCGAGGGCGAGGATCGCGGTCACCCCGGCGGCGATGCGCCAGTCCTCGCCGATCACGAAGTCCCACCAGAACCGACCGAACGCCTGCAACGCTCTCATGCGCGCTCCTCCGCGAGCCTCGGCACGCTGCCGTCACCGAGGCGCCTGACCGCGAGCCACGAGAGCGTGCACCAGGCTGCGAGGATCGCGAGGAGCATCGCGTCACCGCCGGGCCACGCGAGGCTCTCCGAGCCGGTACCGAAGACGCCGAGCCCTTCGACGGCCCAGAAGGTGCCGAATGTCGACAGGAGCAGGCCGACCGCGAACTTGATCGTGTTCTCGGGAACGCGCGAGAGCGGCCGGTGGAGCGCGATCGCCGCGGTGAGGACGATCGCCCCGCCAACTGCGGCGCCGCCGATCGCGACGGGGAGGCTGTCGGCGTTGAGCCCGAACGAGATCACGATGAACACGACCTCGAGGCCCTCGAGCAGGACCCCTTTGAAGCTGACCACGAACCCGAACCAGTCGAGCCCGAACCGTGTGTCGGCGGCCGCGCGCCGGGCCGCATCGGTCTCCTCGCGGAACGTCTCGTCCTCGTCATGGAGCGCCTTGAGCCCCGAGGCGCGGAGGATCGCCTTGCGCAGCCACTGGAGCCCGAAGACGAGCAGCAGGCTCCCGACGATCAGCTGGAGGAGGCTCTCCGGAAACCACTCGATGAGCGCGTAGCCCGTGACGGCGGTGACCGCGGCGAGCGTGACGAGGGCGGCGGCTGTTCCCGCGAGCGCCGAGCGCCACCCACGCGTCAGGCCCATCGCGAGGACGATCGTGAATGCCTCGACGAACTCCACCGCCGATGCCAGCAGCGTCGAGGTTGCGAGGCCGGCGTGGCTCCACGTCATCGCTTTCCGCCCTTCCGTCGCTTCTCGGGCCGGTCTTGCGCAGGCTCGGCGGTGCCGTCCGGCATCTCACCCCAGGGCATCGCCTCGGGGAGGGCCGTGATCGGGCCGTCGGCGGTCTCGGCGGCGTACACCCGATGGACGAAATCGTCGAACGCCGCCTCGCAGTGCTTGATCGCCCGGACGGCCTCCTTGCGGCCGGCAGCACCGAACAGGTCACGCTCCTGGATCCGAGTGAACCATTGCTTGATCTTGTCGAGGTCTGCCTCGATCTCCTCGGCCTCGCCCGACGTGAGGTTGTCGCGGAAGATCTCGAACTCGATCTCCTTCAGGAACTTCGTGTTGCACTCCTCGACGATCTCGCCGTACTCGTGGACGCGGAGCTGGTTCCACTCTTCTTGGAGGCGAGCTCGCTGATTCGCGTCGAGCGAGGAGAGGGGGAAGCGGTAGAAGCTGCCGCCCTCGCTCTCGACCCGGTGCGCGACAGCGTCGAGGCGCCCGCGAAACGGCTCGGTCACCGGCACGGCGACGACCGCCGATGCGAGCGGGAGCGCCCCGAGCCGCCGGAGCTCGCGCCACACGGCGACCCGGGCCCGAGACGGCTCCGAGGGAAGGCGGTAGAGGAAGAGCTCCCAGGTCATCGCGTGCTATCCTAACGTAACGACTGTTACATTGTAAAGTGAGTTACACCGAATTGTCTGACGAGCCTTCCGACCCGCGTACGACGTCCCTTACACGCGACGACGAGCCTGCCTTGCGCGCGGCGCTCCGCGACTTCTGGGCTTGGTACGAGCGCCACTACACGCTCAACGTCGGGATCGCGGCGGGCCTGTTCGTCGTTCAGCTCGTCCACCTCTTCTGGCTCACCGTCGACCCCTTCTGGGCGCTCGTGTTCGGTGACCCGCTGCTCGTGATCGAGAAGCCGTGGAGCTGGCCGGTGCTGCTCGTCGACTACACCGAGGTGCCGGCACTGCTCAGCGTCTCGCTCGTTTACGTCAACGAGCTGCGAACGAGCGGGCGCTCGCTGCGGCCGATCGCCTATCTCGTGTTCCTCAACTCGCAGTGGCTCCACATCTTCTGGATCACCGATGCATTCGTCGTCGAGAGCGGCACGAACGGTGGCGCCTCCACGCTGCCGATCTGGCTCGCCTACGTCGCGATCATGATCGACTACCTCGAGCTCCCGGTGATCTACGACACGTTTCGCAAGCTCGGGCGCTCGATGCGCGAGCGGCGGCTCGAGACGCTCGAAGACGTGACGTAGCGGCCTTCCCGCGGCTCGACCCGCTCGACGAGGACGCCGCACCATGGCCGGAGGTCGAGCGACCGCCGGCGGCTCGCTGCGAGGAACGACGAGAGCAACCTCACCATGTAAGGCAGACCTTACACCATGTGCGAGGCACGTCAAGCGCAGGGAAATGGCTACGCGGGCCCGGCGCGCTTCAAACCTGCTTGTGTTGCTGCAACACAAGCAGGTCGTGGGCGGCGGGCGGCGCCCTGGTGGCAGGTGGCGCGCGAGCTCGCTAGATCGACCAGGTCTTGCGCCCCGCGTGCCAGAGCTGGAACGGAAGGAGCGGCCACAGGCGGAGCTCGCCGAGGCTAGCGCGGACGGAGCCATCGGCCGGAGTAACGGTGCGGACCTTGATCCCCATGTGGAGGAGGAGCCAGCGCATCGCTGCCTTCGCGCGGGCCGCGTGCCAGGCGGAGGTCACGATCACGACCTCCCTCGCGCCCACCCGAAGCACGTCGTTGAGCGCGTTCGCGAGGTTCTCGACGGTGGAGCGCGCGTCGGGGTCGACGACTAGCTCGCGGGCCGAGCCCGTCCAGGCCTCGGCCATCAGCTCGGCCTCGGAGCGCCCGCCGCTGCGGCGGGCCCAGCCGGAAAGCACGACGACGTCGGTCGCGGTTGCGAGCGATGCTGCGGTCTCGAGGCGCGCCCGGCACGTCGGGTTCAGCGCCGCGCCCTCGGACCCGTCGGAAAAGCCGAGCACAACGATGAGCCGGGTCGGCGGCGTCGTCATCGGTCGGGGCGGCGCCGGTGGCGGAGAACCATGAACGTCGCGAGCGTGCCGGCGACCGTGAGCACGAGGCGGAGGGCCTTCTCGCCCTGCAGCTTCGACTCGCCGCTCGCGCGCTCGCGCATGTTCACGGGAACTTCGTCGACCCGGAGGCCAGCCTCGTGGAGCCGGAGGAGTGCCTGCACCTCGGGCGCTCCCGACGTGTACGGCTCGGAGAGGTACGGGAGCGCCGCGGCGTTTGCTGCAGTCATCCCGCTGGTCGCATCGCCGAACGACCGGCCGAGCGCGAGCCTCATCGCTCTGCGAAGGACCGCAATGCCGAAGCGACGGGCACCCGACGGGGCGTAGCGATATGGCTTGTACCCGTCACCCGAGACGAAACGAGAGCCGATCGCGACGTCACAACGCCCCTCGCGGACACGCTCGAGCAGCCGTACGAGCTCCGCCGAGGGATGCTGCCCATCGGCATCGACCCGACCGCAGAACGCAAACCCGTGCTCGAGCGCGTAGCGATACCCGGCAGCTATCCCCTCCTGCAGGCCCCGGTTCTCGCCGAACGACAGCACCTCGGCGCCCCGCCCGGACGCGACTTCTGCCGTGCGGTCGGTCGAGCCGTCGTCGACGACGAGCACCGTCGCTTCGGGGATCGCCGCCCGCAGCTCGTCGAGAACGGCTGGCAGGTTCTGCTCCTCGTTCCAGGCGGGGACGAATACGAGCGTCTCGGTCGCGGCCACGCCGGCAGGGTACTTCACCACCTCGGCGTCGACGGGCTATCGATGATCGATTGTTCGTTGTAGAGTCGGCGCCGAGACGCTGTCACGAAAGGAGAACGCCGTGTCGGGTATCGACGCGAAGTCGGATGCGATCTACGAGCTGGTGGAAGAAGGTTCGGCGGTCGCCCAGCTGGCGACCGGCTTCACGTTCACTGAGGGGCCGATCTGGCACCCCGGCGAGAACGTCCTCTACTTCTCCGACATGCCGGGTGACGTCCGGCGCAAGGTGACGCTCGACGGCACCGCCACCGAGGTCCGGAACCCGTCGTTCAAGTGCAACGGGATGACACTCGATGCCGACCACAACCTCCTCGTCTGCGAGCACGTCACGAGCTCGCTCGTGCGCGAGCGGCCGGACGGGGTCCGCGAGACGCTCGCGTTCCACTACGGGGGCAAGTACCTCAACAGCCCGAACGACGTCTGCGTGCGCTCCGACGGGACAATCTATTTCTCCGACCCGTGGTACGGACGGTTCCCCGGGTTCGGGATCGAACGCTCACGCGATCTCGGGTGGCAGGGTGTCTTCCGGATCCCGCCGGGCGGCGGTCAGGCGGAGCTCGACCTTGCGGTCGCGGAGGATGAGTTCGAGATGCCGAACGGCGTGTGCTTCTCGCCCGACGAGTCCCTGATGTACATCAACGACACGCCGCGCGCCCACATCAAGGTCTTCGACGTCAACGCCGACGGCACCCTCGCGAACGGCCGGATGTTCTTCGACGGGGTCGGGTCCGGTGTGATCGAGGAGGGGATCCCGGACGGGATGAAGTGCGACGAACGCGGAAACATCTGGGTCACCGGCCCTGGCGGGGTGTGGGTGATCACACCTGCCGGCGAGCACCTCGGGACGATCAAGGTCCCCGAGAACGTCGGCAACCTCACCTGGGGCGGGCCGGACTGGCATACCCTCTTTATTCCCTCGACCTCGTCCGTGTACACGATCACGACGAAGGTCGGCCCTCGGCGCGAGCCCTACATGAGATGACGCTTTGCGCCATCTCATGGGAGGACAGCCGCTTCGCGGCTGGCTCATTGTTGGGCCCGTTTGAGCCGCTTCGCGGCTGGGCCTTCGGCCTGGACGGGCCTGGGCCGCTGCGCGGCCGAACCCTTCGGCTCGGACGGGCCTGGCCGCTTCGCGGCCGAACCCTTCGGCTCGGACGGGCCTGGCCGCTTCGCGGCCGAACCCTTCGGCTCGGACGGGCCTGGCCGCTTCGCGGCCGAACCCTTCGGCTCGGACGGGCCTGGCCGCTTCGCGGTTGGCTGGGCCTTCGGTCCGGACGGGCCTGGGCCGTGATCGCGTCGCGGCCGGGCTTCAGCTCGAGCACGTGCGCGTTGTCCAACCCCGACGGAGGCGGTATTGATGGCTGAGTTCACGCTCGACCCGGGCCGGTGCGCCCTGATCATCCAGGACCTTCAAAACGACGTGATCATCGACGGCGGCGCCTTTGCCGAGTCAGGGTCGCCGCAGCACGCGAAGGAGCAGGACGTCGTTGCGAACGTCGCTGACCTCGCCGGGGCGTGTCGCGCAAAGGGGATCCCGGTGATCCACGTCTGGTACATCGTCGAGCCGGGCGCCCCCGGGCTCAAGCTCAACGCCCCGCTCTTCAACGGCGTCAAGGACACCGGCGCGCTCGTCCGCGGCACGTGGGGCGCGGCGCCGGCAGACGGGCTCGAGCCGCACGACGGCGACTTCATCGTCGAAAAGATGCGGATGTCCGCCTGGCAGGGAACGCGCCTCGAGAACCTCCTCGCCGGCACCGGCCGTGACACGATCATCATCACCGGCGCGTGGACGAACATGTCGATCGAGCACACGGCGCGCACCGGCGCGGACAAGGGGTATGCGATGGTCGTGCCCGAGGATGGCTGCTCGACGATGAACGCCGACTGGCACAACGCCTCGATCAACTACGCGCTCCAAAACGTCTCGACGGTCACGACCTGTGCGGACGTAAAGGCGGCGCTCGGAGCCTAGCTCCGCGTGGGCATGGTTTTCTCGCGACGAAATCGCGAGAAAACCATGCCTAGGACCGACGATGGGCCTCACGGCAACCGCAGCGATCTTTCACGCTCCAGGAGAGCCGTTCGAGGTCGCGACGGTCGACCTCGACGATCCCGGGCCCGGCGACGTCGTCGTGCGCATGGCTTCGGTCGGGATCTGCGGTACGGATCTCCACAGCGTTAGGGGCGAATGGTCACGCCCGACCCCGGTCGTCCTCGGGCACGAGGGGGCAGGGGTCGTCGAGTGGGTGGGGACGGACGTCGCAGGGCTCGGCGTCGGTGACGAGGTCGTGCTCTCATGGGCCCCGGGTTGTGGCGCCTGTCGCGACTGCCGTGCGGGGAGACCCGCACGCTGCCCGACGCTCAATCGGGCGATCGCGCAGTCGACGCTTCCCGGCGGAAAGACGGGGCTCTCCCTGCGTGGCGAACCGTTGCACCGCGGGACTGCGACCGGCTGCATGGCCGAACGCGTCGTCGTCTCGGCGAAGGTGGCGCTCCCGACTGGCGGCGGGATCCCGCTCCGGGAGGCGGCCCTGCTCGGGTGCGCCGCCCTCACGGGGGTCGGGGCGGTGCTGTTCTCGGCTCGGTTGCAGGCCGGCTCGTCGGTGCTGGTCGTCGGCACCGGCGGCGTCGGGCAGTTTGCGGTGCAGGGCGCACGAATCGTCGGGGCGGAGACGATCGTCGCGGTCGATCCCGACGAAGGCCGGCGGGCGCGTGCCGTCTCGCTCGGCGCGACACACGCCTGTCACCCGGACGAGCTCGACGACCTCCTGGGTGGGATCGCGCCGGATGGGTTGGACGTGACGATCGACGCCGTGGGCGACCCATCGACGACCGCGTACGCGGTCGCCCGCGGCGCAAGCGGCTCGACCACCGTCGTCGTCGGGCTCCCCGCCGCGGGACGCCGGCTCGACCTCGACCCCGTCGACCTGATCCGCAAGGAGAAGTGGCTCACTGGCTGCCTCTACGGCTCCGAGGATCCGGCGAGCGCTCTGCCGATCCTCATCGACCACGTCCGGGCGGGCCGGCTCGAGCTCGCCTCGCTCGTCGGCACCGTCTACCCGCTTGCGGAGGTGAACGCGGCAGTTGCCGAGAGCCTCGCCGGGCACGGCGGTCGCGTCCTGCTCGAGCCCTAACCTCGGCAGCTCTCAGGGAAGCGCGGACGCAAGCGCGCTGACGACCTCCTCCTGCAGCCAGCTGAGCCAGTGGTAGAGCGCGTAGCGCGGCAGCTCGGGGTCGTCCGAGTCGAGCTCGGCGATAAAAGTCTCCTCGGTCACGTTCAGCTGCGTCCCGAGCGCGAGACGCAGGCTCTCGATCGCTCCGAGCCAGGCCTCGGCCTCCTCAGGGGCGAGGGTCTCGGCATGCGCGGTTCGCTCGAGCTCGGCGAGCGCGGCGCGCTTTCCGTCCTCGAGCGATCGCCCGACGAGCGAGGCGTACTCGACGTTGGCCTCGTCGTCGTCCGTGAATGCTGGGGGAAAGAGGCGATAGAGGGTCGGCTCGCCGGCATCGAGCGCTGCCCGAAGCTGCCTCGGGAGGTCTGCGAGCACGTCGCGCTCACCGCCCTCGAGACTCACGGTGAATGACCCGTCGTCTGCCCTCCGGACTCCCCGCCAGCGGTCCACCCTCCAACCGTACGGCAATCACGGGCTCCGGCGGCCCAGCGCGCGGCGTTCAGGCGTCCTTCGCCATCGTCGCCCAGAGACCGGCGGCATGGAGCCGGGCGACGTCGTGCTCGGCCTTTTCGCGCGTTCCCGTCGAGACGACGGCCTTGCCCTCGTTGTGCACCTGGAGCATCAGCCTGGTCGCGCGCGCCTCGGAGTAGCCGAACAAACGTCGGAGGACGAGCGTGACGTACGACATCAGGTTGATCGGGTCGTTCCACACGATCACGATCCACGGGATGTCGCGCTCGTGCGTCTCGTCGGAGACAACAACCTCGACGGGCGCTTCGGCGATCTGGCTCACGCGGGAATTGTTGCTGATCGCCGACCCAGCGTCGCCGCGCTGCCTTGTCGCCAACGGACACCGTCCACCGGCGAAAGCCAAGCGTCACTCCCACGAGGGATTGCCTCACTCGGCCGGGGGATGACGATGTGAGCGTGGACGTGCGGCTCGTCTCGGCAGCCTTGGTTGCGGCGCTCGCGCTGGTCGCGATCGCGCCCGGACGGACGGCGCAGAGCGCCGTGCCGACCCAGGCGCAGGTGAGCAAGCGCTTCGAGAAGGCCACCGGCCGGCGACTCGCGGCCGACGCTGCCTCGAGCCGCGCGGGGCACTACGTCGCGCTCCGCCTCCCGAGGAGCGTCACCACGACCGCGCTCTACGGCGACTTCACCCTCTGGCTCGTCCAACCTGGGTCACTCGAGGCAGACGTCACGCAGCTTCTCACCAACGTCCACACCGGCGAGCTCGGCTCGCCGGGTCCGGGCGGGATCTACTGGGAACAGGTCACGTCACTGTCCGGCCGCACCGCGTGGCTCGCGAAGAAGCGCTACGGCCCGAACCTCGTGCTCTGGCACTACGGCCCTGTGCACCGCGTCGACCCGCCGTTCAGTCGGCTCCATAAGGCGCTCGTCAAGGTCGCCGGCGCGTGAACTTCTGACTACGCCGCCCCGTACCGCTCGCGGTAGTCCTCTCGTACCGGGGTGAACACGTCGAGCATCATCGCGCCGTCGGGGCCCGCGATCGCCGAATGCTCGATCCCGCCCGGAAGCGCGACTGCCTGCATCGGCCCGAGCTCGTGATCCTCCCCGTCGATCGTGAGCGTCAGGGACCCTCGGAGGATGACGCCGAGCTGCTCATGCGGATGGCTGTGGAGCTCGACAGTCGCGCCTGGCTCGCACTCGACCAGGTTGAACATCACGTCGTCACCGAACAGCGGCCGCCCGCTGACCCCCGGCGCCAGCTCGAACGTCGCCCCATCGTCGAGCCGTGCCAAGCGCGCCTTCACGCTCGCACGATACAAGCGCGTGGCTATCGTCCGCACGTGGCGGCGATCGAGTCTGAGCTCATCAGGCGGCAGGCGTACGTCGGCGGCGCGTGGGTCGACGCCGACTCGGGAGCCACCTTCCCGGTGGTCAACCCCGCGACCGGCGAGACGATCGCCGAGGTGCCACGGCTCGGCGCCGCCGAGACACGACGCGCGATCGAGGCCGCCGCCACGGCGCTACCCGCGTGGAAGGCGCAACCGGCGAAGGAGCGCGCACGGACGCTTCGCCGGCTCGCGACGCTGATGGACGATCATCGCGAGTCGCTCGCCGCGCTGATGGTCACCGAGCAGGGCAAGCCCCTCGCCGAGGCACGTGCCGAGATCGACTACGCGCTCTCGTTCTACGAGTGGTTCGGGGAGGAAGCGAAGCGGCTCGACGGCCGCGTCATCCCCGGACCGTGGGCCGACAAGCGAATCGTCGTCACACGCGAGCCGATCGGGGTGACCGCCGGGATCACCCCGTGGAACTTCCCGGCGGCGATGCCGACGCGCAAGTCCGCGCCCGCCCTGGCCGTCGGCTGCACGATGGTGCTGAAGCCGGCCGAGCAGACGCCGCTCTCCGCCCTCGCGATCGCCGCGCTTGCCGAAGAGGCGGGAGTCCCTCGCGGTGTGTTCTCGGTCGTCACCGGCGACGCCGAGGATGCCCCCGCGATCGGCGGCGAGCTGACGTCGAACCCGATCGTCCGCAAGCTCGGGTTCACCGGCTCCACCGAGGTCGGCAAGCTCCTGATGCGCCAGTGCGCCGGCCAGGTGAAGAAGGTCTCCCTCGAGCTCGGCGGCAACGCCCCGTTCATCGTCTTCGACGACGCCGACCTCGAGGTCGCGGTCGCCTCGGCGATCGTCTGCAAGTTTCGCAACTCCGGGCAGACGTGCATCTCGGCGAACCGGATGCTCGTCCAGGACGGGGTGTACGACGCATTCGTCGCGCGATACGCGGAGGCGATCCGGGCGCTCAAGGTCGCGGACGGCTTCGCAGAGGGGGCCCAGGTCGGGCCGCTGATCGACGAGCCAGCGATCGAGAAGGTGGAGCGCCACGTCGCGAACGCGCTCGCTGGCGGGGCCGAGCTCGTGGTCGGCGGCAGCCGAATGGACGGCCAGTTCTTCGCCCCCTCGCTCCTCACGGGTGTCACGCCGGAGATGGAGATGTCGTGCGAAGAGACGTTCGGCCCGGTCGCCGCGATCGCGCGCTTCACGAGCGAGGACGAGGCGATCCGCATCGCCAACGCGACACCGTACGGCCTCGCCGCCTACTTCATGACCACGGGCCTTGCGCGCACGTGGCGCGTCGGGGAAGCGCTCGAGTACGGGATCGTCGCGATCAACACCGGGCTGATCTCGACCGAGGTGGCGCCGTTCGGCGGGGTCAAGGAGTCGGGAATCGGTCGCGAGGGCTCTTCGTACGGGGTCGACGACTGGGTCGAGCTGAAATACTGGGCGATCGGAGGGGTGAGCTGATGATCCTCGAGATCCGCGACTACCACGTTCACACGGGCAAGCTCGGCGAGCTGGTTCGGCTGTATGCCGAGGAGGGGATCGAGATCCAGAAAGCGGTGCTCGGCGGCTTTGTCGGCGCGTACACGACCGAGATCGGCGAGCTCTCCACGTACGTGCACCTCTGGCGGTACGAATCGTTCGAGGAACGGTTGCGACGCCGGAACGACCTTCAGGCCCGCGACGACTGGAAGGCGTTCCTGGCGAAGCTGACGCCGCTCATCCACACCCAGAGCAACCGGATCCTCATCCCCACGTCGTTCTCGCCGCCGCAATGAGCGAGCTTGCGGGCAAGGTCGCTGTCGTCACCGGCGGCTCGCAGGGGATCGGTCGCGCGATCGCCGACGGGCTCGCCGCCGGCGGGGCGAGGATCGTGATCGCCGATCTCAAGGGTGCCGACGAGGCCGCCGCCGCGTACGACGGCGGGCTCGGCCTCACGGTCGACGTCGCCTCCGAGCCGGACGTCGAGCGAATGGTCTCCCGCACCCTCGAGCAGTGTGGCTCCCTCGACGTGCTCGTGAACAACGCCGGGCTCTACGCCACGCTCGCGATGCGGCCGTTCACGGACATTCCGCTCGAGGAGTGGCGGCAGGTGATGGACGTCAATGTCGCCTCCATGTTCCTCACGTGCCGGGCCACGGTCCCGGTGATGCGCACCCAGGGTGGCGGCACGATCGTCAACATCTCGTCCGGGACGCCGTTCCGGGGCGTACCGTTCCTCCTGCACTACGTGACGAGCAAGGGCGCGATCGTCGCGTTCACGAGGGCCCTCGCGAAGGAGCTCGGCAAGGACGGAATCCGCGTCAACTGCGTCGCACCCGGCTTCACGATGTCGCAGGGCGTGCTCGACAACCCCGACGTCGTCGAGAAGCTCCGTGACGTCTCGGTCTCCGCGCGCACGATCCAGCGCGACCAGCAGCCCGAAGACGTGGTCGGCGCCGTCGTCTACCTCGCAGGGTCCGGCTCGTCGTTCGTCACCGGGCAGACGATCGTGATCGACGGCGGTCAGTTCTTCCACTAGTCAGGGCTCGGCTCTCGCCGAACCCTGACTAGTGGAGGAGGACAGCCGCTTCGCGGCTGGCTCATTGTTGGGCCCGTTTGAGCCGCTGCGCGGCTGGGCCTTCGGCCCGGACGGGCCTGGCCGCTTCGCGGCCGAACCCTTCGGCCCGGACGGGCCTGGCCGCTTCGCGGTTGGCTGGGCCTTCGGTCCGGACGGGCCTGGGCCGCTTCGCGGTTGGCTGGGCCTTCGGTCCGGACGGGCCTGGCCGCTTCGCGGCCGAACCCTTCGGCTCGGACGGGCCTGGCCGCTTCGCGGCCGAACCCTTCGGTCCGGACGGGCCTGGGCCGCTTCGCGGTTGGCTGGGCCTTCGGCTCGGACGGGCCTGGCCGCTTCGCGGCCGAACCCTTCGGCTCGGACGGGCCTGGGCCGCTACGCGGTTGGCTGGGCCTTCGGTCCGGACGGCCTGGCCGCTTCGCGGCCGAACCCTTCGGCTCGGACGGGCCTGGGCCGCTACGCGGTTGGCTGGGCCTTCGGTCCGGACGGGCCTGGGCCGAACCCTTCGGTCCGGACGGGCCCAACCCCTCGCGACCGACCATGACGCGGGTTCCGCCGCGTCACCGGCTTACGGCCCTCGCTTCGCGGCTGGCTCGCAGCCCCGCTTCCGCCCTGCGCGCTCCGGCGACGTCGGGCGCGCCGCCGTGCGTTAGTGTCGCATCGTGAGGCTCTCGCTCTACGAGTTCGAGACCGGGGTCGAGACGATCGGCGGAAATCGAGTCGTCTACGACGTCGAGGCCGGCGTCGCTCACTTCGGTGCGGCGACGGTCGACGGGCACGCGCTCGCGTGGCAGCTCGATCACGACGAGGCCGAAGCCGAAGGTGCGCGTCTTTCCGCCCGGGTCGACCTCGACCCGTTCGCGGAGTGGGTCATCCGGTGTGACACGGTCGAGTTCCCGCTCTCGGGCATCGCGTACAACCACACGCATCCGGGACCCGGGATCCGGTATCTGCTTCGCGGCAGTATCGAGATCCGGATGGAAGGCGCCACGCACTCGTACGGCCCGGGCGGTGCGTGGTTCGAGAGCGGCGCCGATCCGGTCGAGGCTCTCGCCTCCCCCCATCACGAGACGGCGTTCGTTCGGGCGCTCGTGCTCCCGGCCGAATGGGCGGGCAAGCGGACGATTCACTACATCGACCCGGCCGACGACGACCGGCCGAAGCTCCAGCGAGCCACGATCCTCTGCGAGCACGCGCTCCAACTTCCGCGCTGATGGCCCGAACCGGGGGGCGGATCCTCGTCGACCAGCTCGTCGCGCACGACGTCGACCTCGTATTCGGTGTCCCGGGGGAGAGCTACCTCGAGATCCTGGACGCCCTGATCGACGCTCCCTCGGTCCGGTACGTGACGTGCCGGCACGAGGCAGGAGCGGCCAACATGGCCGAGGCGTACGGGAAGCTCACGGGCAGGCCCGGCGTCTGCATGGTCACCCGTGGCCCCGGCGCGACTCACGCGTCGGTCGGGGTCCATACCGCGTTTCAGGACGGGACTCCGCTCGTGGTGCTCGTCGGCCAGATCCCTCGCGAGCAGCGCGGGCGAGAGGCGTTCCAGGAGCTCGACTACCCCGCCGTGTTCGGCTCGCTGACGAAATGGACGGCACAGGTCGACTCCCCCGCCGAGCTCCCGGGCGCACTTGCGCGGGCGTTCCATCTCGCCGCCTCGGGCCGGCCCGGCCCGGTCGTGCTCGCGCTGCCGGAGGACATGCTCGTCGAGGAGGTCGAGACCGCCGACGCCGTCCCGCAGCCCCTCGCGAGCCTCGGGCCGTCCGCAACCGAGCTCGAGCAGGCTCGCGCACTGCTCTCGACCGCCGAGCGTCCCCTCGCGATCGTCGGCGGGCAGCCGTGGACGGCGGCCGCCCATGCCGCCGCCGGCACCTGGTTCTCGGCCTCGGGGATCCCCGTCGCGGCGGGCTGGCGCTGCCAGGACGCGATCGACAACCTCGCCCCCTGCTACGCCGGACACCTCGGGATCGGTGCCGATCCGGCCCTCACCGCACGGTTGCACGAGGCCGATGTGCTGCTCGTCGTGGGCACGCGCCTCGGCGACATCGAGACGAACGGCTACCGGACGATCGTCCCGCCAGGCGACGGTCGCACCCTGATCCACGTTCACCCGGAAGTGGCGGAGCTCGGCCGGGTCTATACGCCGGCGCTGGGGATCGTCGCGCACGGGCCGGCGTTCGTCGAAGCGCTGGGCAAAACGCCGCCACTCGGGCACGATGCCAACGCGATCGCTCACGCGCACGCCACCTTCCTCGCGAACCTCGAAGGGCGGCCGTTGCCGGGGAGCGTCGACCCGACTGCCGCGCTCAAGCGCATCGCCGAGCTTGCTGACGAAGATGCGTTCCTCACCAACGGCGCCGGCAACTTCACCGTCTGGGCGCACCGGTTCTGGGTGTTCCGCCACTACCGCACGCAGCTCGCACCCGCGAGCGGGGCGATGGGGTACGGGCTTCCCGCCGCGGTCGCAGCAAAGCTCGTTCACCCCGACCGTCAGGCGATCTGCATCGCCGGCGACGGCGACCTTGTGATGTCGCTGCCCGAGCTCGCGACCGCCGTACAGTACGAGGCACCGGTCGTCGTCGTCCTGTTCGACAACGGGATGCTCGGGACGATCCGGATGCATCAGGAACGCCTGCATCCGGGCAGGGTGAGCGGCACGACGCTGCGCAACCCGGATTTCGTCGCCCTCGCCCGCTCGTTCGGGGCGTGGGCGACTGCGGTCGAGTCGACCGCAGCCGTCGGAGACGCGTTCGAGGCGGCGCTCGCCGCGGGCGTGCCGGCGCTGTTGCACCTGCGTCTCGACCCGGAGGCGTTGACTCCGCGGGCGACTCTCAGCGAGCTCCGCGGCGCGTGAGCTCCCTCAAGCGAGGGAGGAAAGGTGCCGATGACGGGAGCGAGGCAACCATGACGTCGACTCATGTTCACCGGAGGGACTTCTCGAATGGGCGATTTGCGCCTACCATGGGAAGCATGAGGGGACGTCGCCTCCGATCTCTTGCGTTTGCAGGGGTTCTTGCCCTGGTCCTCGCGGTGCCGGCATTGGCCATCGAAGCCGAGACGATCAAGGCCGGCGGGATCTCGCTCACCGTGCCGGAGGGTTGGGTGAAGGTCGAGCGGGCACAGTCGGACATCACCGACCCGCGTACGCTGCTCGTCGTCGGGACCAAGGGCGCGAAGCCACTGCCCGACTCCGAATGCCAGGTTGCTGCCTACCGGGTCCCCGCCGACGGCGCCGTCGTCGTCGTGATCGGGTGGCGTGAGAGCATCGGCGGACCACAGAAGCTCACGCTCAAGCTGAAGCGCAACACGTTCGAGTGCTTTGCCGGTCGTGGTGCCGCATCCCAGATCACGCGGAACGGGCGCGACTTTCAGGTGAACGTGATGGTCGGCGACAAGGCCGACGCCGACGCGGTCGCCGAGGCGGTCGCGGTCGCCCGGTCATTCGCTGTCATCCGGGCCTAGTGGTCTCTCCGGGAAGTTCGGGCCGTATTCGTCGGCGATAGCCGAGCAGGCCGAGGACGCAGGGAGCGCCAATACCCGCGAGATCGTGGAACTACTCATGTGGTCAGCTAGCCGGCGGAATAGGCTGCCGGGATGACCGGCGCCTGGAACGACTTCATCACGCTTCTCCCCGAACCGGTCGTGCGGACGACGTCGGGCCCGCTCGCCGGCAAGCGTCTTGCGGTCAAGGATCTGATCGACACCGCCGGGATCCGCACGACCTATGGCTCCGCGATCTACCGCGATCACGTGCCGACCGTCGACGCGACCGTGGTCACGCGCTGCCTCGACGCGGGCGCGGCGCTGGTCGGCAAGACCCATCTCCCCGAATTCGCCTGGTGCGTGCTCGGCACCAGCCCCTTCTATGGCACTTGCCGCAACCCGGCTCGCCCCGGCCGAACGACGGGCGGCTCGTCGAGCGGGAGCGCTGCTGCGCTCGCGGCGGGTGAGTGCGAGCTCGCGCTCGGGACCGATACGGGCGGCTCGATCCGGATGCCCGCCGGTGCCTGCGACGTCGTCGGGTTCAAGCCCGCCTGGGGAACGGCGCCGCTCGCCGGGGTCTTCCCGCTCGCCGAGAGCCTCGACACCGTGGGGCCGATGGCGCGGACGGTTGCCGACGCCGTCCTGCTCTGGTCGGTCATCTCCGGTGAGCCAATCCCCGAGCCAGCGCTCGCCGGGCTCACGATCGGCCTCCTCCGGCGGGCGCCCGCGGTCGGAGACGGTCGCGCGACCGAGAAGAGCGACCTCGCCGAGCAGTGGCTGCCCGGCCTCGAGCGGCTAGGGGCGCGCGTCGTCGAGGCGTCGCTGCCTGAGCCCCGGGCAGACACGTGGCCGGTGTTTCAGCACGAAGCGCTTCGCGCCCACGCGGCGACGTATCCTGCGCGGGCCGACGAGTACGGCCCGATCATGCGGGCGAAGCTCGATGCCGCTGCAGCCGCAACGCCCGAGTCGATCGCCGAGGGGTATCGCGCACTGCTCGCGTGGCGCGCCTACCGCCCCCAGGTCGATCTCTTTCTCGCGCCCTGCGTCGGGATCGAGCTTCCCGCCGACGACACGGATGAGGCGGACGTGCGCCTGCCGTTCTCTTCGTTCTGCCGGTGGGTCAACCTCCTCGGTTGGGCCGGGCTCGCGATCGGGAACCTGCAGCTCGTCGGGCCGCGGAACGACGTCGTTCTCGCCGCTGGGCTGGCGTTCGAGCGCGGGTAACATCGCGGCCGACGATGCGGGCGGCGGCGACGATCCTGATCGGAATAGCGCTCGCTGCGGCGGCTTCGGGATGCTCGAGCGACGAGCGTGTTGCGCCCGAGCGCTCGACGACTGTCGAGAGGCTCGGAGCGCTCTGCGAGACCGCCCGGGCGGACGTCGAAGCCCTCGGGCTCCCGGCCGAGGTAGGCTACAAGGTGATCGAGCCCTGGGCTGCACGGGGACTCGCCCTGGCCGCGGCGATCCGCAAGCTGGAAGGGACGACCGACGAGGAGCGCCAGCTGACCGCGCTCGCGGACGAGCTCGGCGAGTACTACCGTGGGCTCCAGCTCGGCTTCGCCGTGTACGACAAGACCAAGAGCTCCGAGGTGTACGCGGCGAGCGTCAACCGGGCCGAGGTGTTCCTCGAGGCCGCCGAGAAGCGCGCGCTCGCGCTCGGCGCCGACGAGTGCGCCGTGCGCCCGTTTCCGGATCGCTGACCCAGCTCAGGTCCCGTCGAACGACGGGCGTCGCTTCTCGACGAACGCTTCCACGCCCTCGCGGAAGTCGTGTGTCTGCCGGAGCAGGCCGTAGGCGAGGCCCTCGAGCTCGAGCCCCATGTGCAGCGGGCCCTCGTATGCGTGGCCGATGACACGCTTTGCCATCGCGAGCGCGAGCGGCGAGTGGCGAGCGAGCTCTCCGATCAACGCCGCGACCGCGGCGTCGAGCTCCTCGGCGGGAACGACGCTGCCGACGAGCCCGATCGCAAGTGCCTCGTCGGCGCCGACGCGGCGACCGCGCATGATGATGTCCTTCGCCCGGCCGAGCCCCACGAGCCGCGCGAGACGCTGGGTGCCGCCGGAGCCGGGGATCATCCCGATCGTCGCCTCGGGGAGGGCGAGCTGGACGTCGGCGGTCGCGATCCGGAAGTCGCAAGCGAGCGCGAGCTCGAGCCCGACCCCGAAGACGTAGCCGTGAAGCCGCGCGATCACGGGCTTGGAGCAACGCTCGGGTGCGGCGACGTTCTTCGCGAGCTGCGAGACGGCCCACGGGCTCGCCTCGAGAAACCCGGCGATGTCGCCGCCGGCGGTGAACGCCTCGCCCGCGCCCGTGAGCACGACGAACCGGACGCCGTCGTCGGCATCGAGCTCGCGGAACAGCTCGGCCAGCTGGTCGCGCGCGAGCATCGACACCCGGTTGAACTTCCCCGGCACGTCGAGGGTGATCGTCGCCACCCCGCGCTCCGCATCGCGCTCCACCCCGAACCCGTCGTACGTCATGGCCTGTCTCCCGTTGTCGCTCAACTGGATGTCATCTGATCCGACTCCGCCTCCCGCAGCATTCGCCGGAGGATCTTCCCCGAGGCGCTTCGCGGCAAGGCCTCGACGTGGTGGTAGGCGCGCGGTCGCTTGAAGCGCGCAAGCGGCGAGGCGAGGCAGTGCGCGTCAAGCTCCTCGGCCGATGCGGTCGCGACGAGATAGGCGACGACCCGATGCCCGAGCCGGTCGTCCGGCTCGCCGACCACCGCCGCCTCCGCCACCCCCGGGTGCGCCGCGAGGATCTCCTCGACCTCCAGCGGATGGATGTTCTCGCCGCCGGAGATGATCATGTCGTCGAGGCGACCATCGATCCAGAGGTCGCCGTCCGCGTCGAGATGACCAGTGTCACCGGTGTGGTACCAGCCGTCTGCAAGCGCCTTCGCATCGGCATCGGGGCGGTTCCAGTACCCGGAAAACGCCTCATCCGACGAGAGGTGCACGAGGATCTCGCCGTTCTCGGAGAGACGCAGCCGCGTGTTGATCGCCGCCCGGCCGGCACAGCCCGGCTTGCCGAGCTGGTCGCGCCCGATCGAGAACGTGTAGATCTCGGTCGAGCCGTAGTGGTTGACGAAGACCTCGGGCGAGAACGCGTCGGCACAGCGGCGGACGAGCGCCGAGGTCATCGCCGCCCCCGCGTACCCGAGCGCGCGCACGCTCGAGGTGTCTGTCGCGCCGAGCTCGGGGTGGGTCGTCAGGTCGTGGAAGAGCGTTGGGGCGAGGTAGAGCGAGGTGATCCGCTCACGTGCGATCAGCTGCAGGGCCTCGCCGGCGTCCCAGCGCGCCTGCGGGACGTAGCAGCCGCCGACGAGGTGCATCGCGACCAGCGAGTGGATCCCCATCGTGTGGTAGAGCGGCATCACCCCGAGCGTGCGGTCGCCGGGTAGGTAGCCATGCTGGAGCGCCTGCGACCACCCACCCGCGCGGTCTGCAGCATGCGATCGCGGAACGCCCTTCGAGCGCCCGGTCGTGCCGGACGTGTAGAGGATCAGCGATGTCTCGGTCTCGGCCCGGTCGAGCGCACCGGGGTGTTCGGGCCCGTTGGGGAGGACGTCGCCGTCGCGGATCACATGCACCGCGCCACAGTCGCCGATGCAGTAGTCGAGCTCTGCCTCCGACAGCCGCCACGAGAGCGGCACTGCAACGACGCCCGCCCACTGTGCCGCCCAGTAGAGGAGCGCGGTCTCGAGCCGGTTGTCGCCGACGATCGCCAGCCGCTCGCCGGGGCCGAGCCCGAGCCCGCCGGCGAGCCGGCGGATCCTCGGCAACAGCTCGCCGTAGGTGAGCCGGGGGAACGCCTCGGCGTCGGGGTGGCGCTCGCACGCGGCAAGCAGCGACATTGCCAGGTTCACGGGGCGCGCTCCGCGGCGTCGAGGATCGCGTCCACGATCGGCGTGTAGCCGGTGCACCGGCAGAGATGGCCGGAGAGGAGATCCTCGACCTCGGCTCGCGTTGGCCGGCCGTGCTCGAGCAGCTCCGTCGCGGCGAGGAGGATCCCGGGGGTACAGAAGCCGCACTGCAGCGCGTGATGGTCGTGGAATGCCTGCTGGAGCGGCGTCAACGCCTCACCGGCCAGCCCCTCGACCGTCTCGATCGTTGCGCCCGCGACCTGCACTGCGAGCAGGCAGCAGCTTCGCACCGCCGCCCCGTCGACGCGGACCGTGCAGGCGCCACACACGCCGTGCTCGCAACCGACGTGGGTGCCGGTGAGCCCGAGCCGGTGCCGGAGGAAGTCGGAAAGCAGGAGTCGCGGCTCGACGTGCTCGGTCAGGCGGCGCCCGTTGACAGTGAGAGTGAGCTCGATCACGCGGCCCGCTCCCAGGCTCTGCGAGCGGCCCGCTCGACGAGCACGCCCGTGAGGTGGCGAAGGTAGCCGGGGTCGGCATGGATCGTTCCCGGTGGCTCGACCGCCGCTCGAGCGGCCGCGACCGCCGCCGCGAGCGCCGTGGAGTCCACCGGCGTTCCCACGAGCGCCGCCTCCGCCTCGAGGAGGCGAGTCGGGGCGTCGGTGACGGCGCCGACCGCGACGCGAACGTCGGTTGCCCTCCCCTCGACGCGGCGCAGCGCGACCGCGACGATCGCGAGCCCGTAGTCGCCTGCGCGCAGGGCGAGCTCCTCGAACGCGAAGCCCTCGTCCGATGCCGGTCTCGGCCAGGTCGTCGCGGTGACGAGCTCACCGGCGGCCAGCGTCGTCGTGTAGTGCGTCACGAAGAGCTCGTCCGGCATGAGCGATCGTCTTCCCTCCGGACCGGCGACCTCGATCGTTCCGGCGAGCGCGGTGAGGCACACGGGGATCTCGGCTGCCCCGTCGGCGTGCGCGACCGAGCCTCCGACCGTGCCACGATTTCGCGTCGCGACGTGACCGACGTGGGGGAGCGCTTCGCGAAGGAGCGGATGCACCCGCGGGTCCCGCGCCGCTGCCGCCTGACGCACCGTCGCCCCGATCGTCACGCGCTCGGTCTCGACGATCGCGTCGAGGCCCGCTCGATTGAGGTCGACGAGCAGGGTCGGGCGGATGAGCCTGAGGTTGAGGGCAGGGACCAGGCTCTGGCCGCCCGCGATCGGCTTCGCATCGTCGCCACCCGCGGCCAGCGCTGCGAGCGCCTCCTCGAGCGAGGTGGCCGCAACGTAGTCGAACGCGGCTGGCTTCACAGGCGCTCCCGGAGCAGCTGCCACACCCGCGGCGGGGTCAGCGGGAGCTCGACGAGCTCGACCGCGAGCGCGTCGGCGACCGCGTTCGCGACCGCTGCCGGCGCGCTCATCGTGTTCCCCTCGCCGATCCCCTTCGCACCGTAGGGCGTTGCCGCCGTCGGGAAGCTCAGGTGGTCGATCGTCGGCTCCGGCAGGTCGGGCGCGGTCGGAGTGAGGTAGTCGACGAACGATGCGGTTGCGAGGTTGCCGTCGTCATCCCACACGTGGCGCTCGAACAGCGCGGCGGCGACGCCGTGCGCGAAGCCGCCGCGAACCTGGCCCTCGGCGAGGAGCGGGTTCAGCAGCGTCCCGGCGTCGTGCACCGTGACGTAGTCGAGGATCGTGACCTCGCCCGTCTCGGCGTCGACCTCGACCGTGCAGACGTCGACGATCAGGCCGTGTGCGGCCGAGGAGGCGACGCGATCGTCGCCGTCGGGTGGGTCGAGACCGGGTGCGGCGTAGAAGGCGACGGCGGCGAGGCCGGGCTCGATCCCGCCCGGGAGGCTCTCAGGGTTCCAGTAGGCGGTACCGGCGACACGCCGCAGCGACGCAGTGGGTTCCCCGAGGTGCGCACGGATCGCGTCGGCCTTCGTTCGCAGCGTCCGCGCTGCGTCGCGCACCGCGCCAACTGCGACCCCGGAGAACCGCGACGAGTAGTTACCCGAGGCGACGGTCCACGGCACGGTCTGGGTGTCCATCTCGGAGAGCACCTCGACTTCGCCCGGGTCGCACCCGAGCTCGTCGGCGACGACCTGTGCACACACGGTGCGATGGCCCTGTCCCTGCGGGGTCGTCGCCAGCCTCACGCTGATCCCTCCTGCCGGCGAGATCGTGATCGAGGCCGCCTCGCTGTTGCCCGACTTCGGCGGTTGCGCGGCGCGCTCCTCCGGCGTCTGTGCGAGCGTGATGTAGCCCATGTTCGAGATCGACGGCTCCACCACGCAGGCGAGCCCGATCCCGACGAGGCGGCCCTCGGCGCGCGCCGCCGCTGCCTCGCGGCGGCGGTCGGCGTAGTGCGAGAGCTCGAGCGCACGGTCGAGGCAGGCGACGAAATCGCCGGAGTCATAGAGCGCACCGGCCGGCGTGCGATAGGGGAGCTCCTCCGGGCGGACGAGGTTCTGCCGGACGACGGCGGCCGGATCGAGCCCGAGCCGGCCGGCTGCAACCGCGAGCATCCGCTCGAGCGCGAAGTAGAGCTGCGGCCCGCCGAAGCCGCGGTTGAGCCCGCTCGGAAGTGTGTTCGTGAGGACGACCCTGTTTCGGGCGGCGACGTTGGCGACGCGGTAGGCGCCGGAGAGTGAGCCATGCATTCGGTAGAGCGTGGCGGGCTCCGGGGCGCGCACGTAGGCACCGACGTCCTCGACCACGTCGTAGTCGAGAGCGAGCAGCTCGCCGGTGCGGGTGAATCCGGCGCGGACGCGCGTGCTGCGCCCGGTCGCCGCCGAGCTTGCCGCCAGATGCTCGAGCCGATCCTCGGTCCAGCGCACGGGCACCCCGAGGTGCCGGGCCGCGAGCCCCAGCAGGACGACGTACTGCAGCACGGCCGCCTTTACCCCGAACGACCCGCCGGAGTCGGGCGGAGTCAGGAGCCGGAGCTGGTTGCCCCGCAGCCCGAGCGCTGCGGCGGCGACACCGTGGAGCGTGAACGGGCCCTGGAAGTTCGCCCACGCGGTGAGCCGCCCGGCCTCGGGGCTCCACTCGCACACGACCGCGTAGCACTCGACCGGCGCGCAGGTGAAGCGGGGAAAGCGGAATGTCTCGTCGACGACGAGCTCCGCGCCCGCCAGCGCCTGCTCGACGTCGCCGTACGAGAACCGCCGCTCGTGGATGCACGTGCTTGCCGCCGCGGCGTCGAGATCGACGACCGGGTCGCGCTGCTCGTACTCGACAGCAACGAGCTCAGCTGCGTCCTCCGCGAGGTAGCGGTCGCGGGCGACGACGACCGCGACCGGCTCACCCGCGTAGTGCGCGACGTCACGCGCGAGCGCGTAGTGGGGCCGGCCGCTCTCGATCCCCGCCGGAAACGGGCGGAGCTCGTCACCGAGGTCGGCAGCGGTGACGACGCCGATCACGCCCTCGAGAGCGCGTGCTTCGGTCGCATCCACCGTCACGCGGGCGTGCGCGAGCGCAGACCGGACGATCGCGACGTGACACGCCCCGGGCACCGGGTCGACGTCATCGAGAAACCGACCCGCGCCCCGAAGCAGTGCTGCGTCCTCGACCCGAGGCAGCGATTGGCCGACCCACTCCATCTCGCGATCGTATGTCACTCGATGCGCTCGTTCGCCCGGTCGAGCTGGGCCTCGGTTGGGCCGCCGGTCTCGAGCGCGCGGAACGCCTCCAGGACGGCCCGAGGGCTTCGGTGGTGACGTTTCGCGGCAAGCGTGAGCGGCTCGCGAACCGCGCCGCCACAGTGGGCACAGGGAAGCCGCAGCGCCCCCAGCAGCGCGGCGGCCTCGCCGCCCGGGTGCAGCCGCAGCAGCTCGAGGATCGTGGTCGAGCCCGTGATCTCGCGAGCGAGGGCGTCGCCGTCGGCAACGCCCGCCGCCGGTCGCAGCCCCGGGATCGCCGTCCGCGAAGGTGTGGCGCGAGCCTCTACGCCGGCGCCCCCGCGTGCGTGAAGACCTGGGCGTCCGAGCCGTGCATGCGGACGGCGTTTCGCGGCAGCTGGTAACGGGCGAAGGGAAGCACGACCACCTTGGCGTCGGCGCCGTGGCGCTCGAATGCGGCGGCCATCGCTGCGTCGAGCGAGGTCGTCGCATCGAGCCCGATCTCCGCGGCCATCGCGAGGTTCTCCTCGAGCGTCACGATCGTGAGGTGCTTGCGCGTCATCACCTCGTAGATCGGCACCCAGATGCAGCCGGCCCACATCTGGATCGCACGGGAGTGAATGTCCTTGAGCACGCGCTGGTAGTTCTCCGGCGTCGGGGGCATGTACGGCTGCATCAGGTCCATCAGCGCAAGACCGGGGAAGTCGCCGATCGCGGTCGAGACCCCCGGCGACGGCGAGCAGTAGACGAGCGTGCCCCCGTCCTTCACGACCAGGTCGGCCGACATGCAGCCCCAGCCCGTGTGGAAGAAGAGGTGGTCGGTCGGAGCGAAGACCCCGCAGATGGCGATGTCCGCCTGGCCGAGCGCTGGGACGAAGGAGTCGTATGCATAGATCGCGTTGAAGCGGCGAATCGCCTCGCGGTGGGCCTCCGGGTGCGAGCCGAAGACGACGTCGATCACCCGGCCATGCGTGTCGAGCAGCACGTTCATCGTGCAGTCGAGCCCGCACATCGTCGCGACCTCGTCGATGTCGGAGCGCATCGGGCCGCAGTACGCGCCATAGTGGGTCTGCGGTGAGGTGACGAAGGCGCAGTGGTTCGACTCGACCGTCTCGTCCGAGACGACACCCGGAAGGATGAGCTTGCCGCCGCCGCCCGCACCCCAATGGTTGGCCTGGGCCTGGCCGATCGTGATTGTCAGGTCGGCCGAGGCGACCTCGTTCAGCAGCCACACCGGCGTGCCGCCTGAGGAGACGCCGATGAAGGTGTAGGCGTCGGCGTTCTGCGGGTCGTTCTGCGAGAACGACCAGCCGTTTCGCTCCATTCGGGCGAGGTTGTCGCGACCGACCTTCTGCTCGGTGTCCGACTCGGACATCGGGAAGACCTTCCCGTTTGCGCAGCAGACCCGGACGTCGCGCACGCCGGCGGCCTCGATCTCGTCGAAGACGGCAGGAAGGAGCTTCCCCGACGGCGTTGGCCGGAACTGGTTGTCGATCACGACCGCGATGCTCGACTTCCCGGCGAGCAGCTCGGAGAACCTCGGCCCGTCGACGGGCGCGGCGAGCGCGTCGCGCGCGGACGCGGTCGCGTCGGCGACCGGCGCCGGCTCGTCAGGGCGGATGTCGGCGAGGAGATTCGCCGTCGGAAGCTCGTAGGTGAGCGTGTCACGGTGCTTCTTCGACTCGTCGTCGGTCGCCCCGATCGCAAGCGGATCCATCGACTCGTACGGGATCACCAGGCTGGTCGTGTCGCTCATCGTCCCTCCAGGGCGCGCTCGAAGTGTCGTCCGTGAGCGTAGACGGTTCCGCGCGGCCGAGCCAGAGAATCGTCCCCGGCGATAGCGCCCGAGCGGGTTGCGGGGCAAAACAATCGATAATCGCTCACGTTGAATCGATCCGGGCGGGAGGATAGGCTCGCGTTCGATGGCCGACCGAACTCACGACCTCGACCTGCGGCGGCGGCTGCCGCAGGTGCTCGTTGGGGGGCTCGTCGGGTTCGTGCTGCTCTACGTTCTCGTCCTCGCCGAGCCGACCCCCGACCTCGGGGGCAACTGGCGGACGACGAACTTCGGCTCCGCCACCGACGACTGGCAGAGCTTCTTCAAGACGCTGCTCAACGGGTTGACGGCGGCGGGGCTGTTCTTCATCGTCGCGAGCGGGTTCTCGCTCATCTTCGGACTGATGCGCGTCGTGAACATGGCGCACGGCTCGTTCTACCTCGTCGGCGGCTACATCGCCTATGAGCTCCAGCAGCGAATGACCGGGCAGGGGTATACCGTCCTCAGCACCGACGTCAACACGTGGGAGTGGGTGCTGCCGGCGCTCGTTGCCGCGCTCTCGATCTCGTTTGTCGGCCTCGCCGTGCAACAGCTGTTCCTGCGTTGGAACCAGGGGCAGGAGCTGCGCCAGGCGCTGATCACGATCGCGATCTCGGTGATCATCGCCGACCAGGTGATCGCCCACTTCAACGACGGCAACGCGGTCACCGTCACGTGGCCGGGATGGAGCCAGAAGCTCGTCGGGATGCCGCTGCTCGGCTTCGACTACTCGCTGCAGCGCCTGCTCGTTCTCCTGTTCGGGATCGCGGTCGGGGTGGCGCTCTGGCTGTGGCTCTATCGCACGCGCACCGGGATGGTGATCAGGGCGGGTGTCGATGACCGGCCGATGACCTCGGCGCTCGGCGTGAACATCCAGCTCACGTTTGCGATCGCGTTCATCGTCGGCTCGGCGCTGGCCGCGTTCGGCGGCGTTGTCGGCGCCTCGCAGGGGACGATCGCGCCTGGGCAGGACGGTCAGTGGCTGCTGAACTCGCTCGTCGTCGTGATCATCGGCGGGATGGGCTCGCTCGTCGGCGCCGTCGCTGGCTCGCTCCTCTACGGGCTCGTGTTCGCGTTCTCGGCCGTCTACCTGCCAACCACGGGCGACAACTGCTGCACGCAGTACTCGATCGTCGTCACCTTCGTCCTGCTTGCGCTCGTGCTCGCGTTCCGGCCGCAGGGCCTCTTCGGGCGAGGGGCCTCGTGACCGATCGCGCGACGACGAAGCTCTGGGCCGAGCGTGCGATCGGCGTAGCGGTGCTCGCCTTCGCCCTCCTCGGGCCGCTCGGGCTGAGCGACTACTGGATCGACGTGATCCTCACCCAGGTGCTGATCTTCGGGATCGCCGCGCTCAGCCTCATCTTCCTCTCAGCCTACGGCGGGATGGTCTCGTTCGCGCAGACGGCGCTGATGGGGACGGCCGGGTTCATGATCGGGAACATGGTGACCGAGCGCGTGCCGGGCGGCGAGACCAAGGGGTTGACTCTCGGCTGGGACCCGACCCTCTCGCTGGTGCTCGCGATCGTAGGGACGACGCTGGTCGGGCTCGTGTTCGGGGCGGTCGCGTCGCGGAGCCTCGGGATCTACTTCCTGATGATCACGCTGACGTACTCGGTGATCGTCTTCTACTTCGTCGGCCAGGTGACGGTGATCTCCGGCTTCTCGGGGATCGCCGGGATCAACAGCTACACCCCGCGGTTCGTCGGCGACGTCGTCAACGACCGAACGCGCCTCTATTACATCGCGCTCGCGGTCGCCGTCTTCGTGTTCCTGGCGATCCGGTTCGTGCTGCGCACGCCGTTCGGCCTCGCTCTGCAGGGGGTCCGCGACGAGCCCGTGCGCATGGGCTCGCTCGGCTATGCAGTCCCGCTCCATCGCACGCTCGCTTTCGGGATCGCGGCGTTCTTCGCCTCCCTCTCGGGCGTCCTGCTCGTCTGGTGGCAGGGGCAGATCGCGCCGGGCGACGTCGGGCTACAGCCGACGATCGAGCTGCTGATCATCGCCGTGATCGGCGGGCTCGGACGCCTCGAGGGCGCGTTCATCGGCGCCTTCGCGTTCATCGTGATCAACAACTACGTCCGGGACAGCTGGCTCACCGACCTGCTCGACAGGATTGGTGTCGGGGGCAGCTTCAACACGATCATCGGGCTCATCTTCCTCACCATCGTCATCGTCTCGCCCGACGGTCTAGTCGGGCTCTGGGACCGCCTCTGGTCGCTTGCCGACCGGGGAGGGCCGGACAAGCCTGCGATGACGCAACCGGTGGGGCAGCAAGGGTGAACGAAAGGAGGGCAGGAGGAACGTTGCGGTACTGCACCACGCTCATCCGCAAGGACACGGAAGCGGTTTTCATCCAAGCAAGGAGGGAATGCGCATGAGCCGTATCACGCGGCGTTGGAAGCTCGTGCTTCCGCTCGGCCTGGTCGCGGCCGTTGCCTCGGTTCTCGTCTCCACGTCGCTCGCGGCGTCGAAGGCGAGCGAGGTTCGGGTCGCGATCATGACCGACTGTAAGGGCGCCTTCGGGTTCGGGTACGAGCCGGACATCGGCGGCGCACAGGCAGCGCTCGCGCAGTACGCGGGCGGCAAGGTCAAGAACCCGAAGAAGCCGTCTGCCGGTATGACCGGGATCAAGGTCGGCTCGACGTCGGTGAAGATCGTCGGGTACGGCTGCGGCGACGACACCGTCCCGACCGCGGTCAAGGAGACGCGCCGCCTGATGGAGCAGTTGAAGGCGGACGTCATGATCGGCCCGCTGTCCGGTGACGAGGCGGTCTCGGTTGCGAACTACGCGAAGACGCATCCGACGAAGACGTTCATCATCGGCACCGCCGGCTCGCAGGATCCGACGCTGCAGATCGCACCGAAGAACGTCTTCCGCTACCACGGAGACGGTGCGCAGTGGAACGCCGGCATCGGCGAGATCGCGTACAAGAAGCTCGGGTGGCGCAAGGCAGCGATCGTGATGGACGACTACAGCTTCGGCTGGACGTCCGGGGCCGGCATCATCGCCGACTTCTGCGCGATCGGCGGGAAGATCACGAAGCGCGTGTTCCCGCCGCTCAACACGACCGACTATGCGTCTTACATCCAGCAGCTCCCAGGACCGGATCAGGTCGACGGGTACTTCTGGGTCGTTGGCGGCACCGGCACGGGCGCGAGCCTGACCGCGTTCGAGCAGGCAAACGGGGCGCTCGATCCGAAGAAGCACATCGGCAACCTGTTCTTCGCCTTCCTCGGCGCGGACAAGGTCGTCGCCCCGAAGGTCGTCGGCTCGTACGTCGGTGGCTTCGGTACCGCTCCGGGGCTGAAGACGAGGCAGGCGAAGGCCTACGAGGCCGTCGTCGCGAAGCACTACCCGGGCCTGAACGGCGGCAACTACGCCGACGGGTTCGTCTACAACTACTACAACGCAGCGTGGGCGTTCGTCCGTGGCCTTCAGGCCTCGGGTGGCCAGGTTGGCGCGAAGCTCCAGGCCGCGATGCCGCGCTCGAACAAGTCGGGGTACGAGGTGTCCGACGGTGGCGTTGTCAAGCTCGACGCCAACCGGCAGGCGATCCAGGATCAGTATCCGCTCCAGATCGTCAAGAACGCGGACGGCTCGATCGGCACCGCAGTCGTCGGCTACGTGCCGAACGTCGACCAGTCCTTCGGCGGTCTCTTCAAGAAGACGAGCCCGGCGCCGGGACGCACCCAGCCACCATGCGTCAAGAAGAAGACACCGTGGCAGGGGAAGATCAGGGTCGTGAAGAACGGCGTGATCTCCAACCAGGTCATCAAGTAGGGCGGGTGGCCGAAGCGGCAGCAAACGGTTTGGGGGACGGGCACGCGTCCGTCCCCCAAACCACCCCGAACGGCGTGCCGGCCCTCAGCCTGCGTGGGGTCGGCCGCCGGTTCGGCGGCGTCCAGGCGGTCCGGGACGTCGACCTCGAGATCGGGCAGGGAGAGCGTCGCGCGATCCTTGGCCCGAACGGCGCCGGCAAGACGACGCTCTTCAACCTCGTCGCCGGTGACTTCCCGCCGTCGAGCGGCACGATCGAGGTGCTCGGAACCGACGTCACCCACCTGCCGGCACGGGCGAGGCCCGCCCTCGGGCTGGCGCGGTCGTACCAGAAGTCGAGGCTCTTTCCAGGCCTGTCCGTCGAGGACAACCTCGTGATCGCGCTCGTCGGGCGCCGCGGAGGCCGTCTCCGTCTCCTTCCTTCCGCCCGCGACCGCGAGCTTCGCGAGCGGGCGCGTCTTGCCGCCGACCGGGTTGCGCTCGGCTCGCGCGCCGGAGCCCTGGTCGGCTCGCTCTCGCACGGCGAGCAGCGCCAGCTCGAGGTCGCGATGGCCAGCGTCACCGACCCGCGCGTGATCATGCTCGACGAGCCCGCCTCTGGCCTCTCGCGCGGCGAGCGGGAACGGCTCACCGCGCTGCTGCTCGACCTGCCGAGAGAGGTGACGCTCGTGCTGATCGAGCACGACATGGACGTCGCGCTCACGATCGCCGAGCGGGTCTCGATGATGCACGACGGTCGCAAGATCGTCGAAGGGACACCGGCCGAGATCCGCGCAAACCAGCTCGTCCACGATCTCTACCTCGGCAGTGGGCACTACGAATGAGCGCACCGCTGCTCGAGATCGGAGGCCTCGACGCCTTCTACGGCCAAGCCCGGATCCTCGAGGGCGTCACGTTCCAGATGGGTACCGAAGCGGTGTCGATCATCGGGCGCAACGGGATGGGCAAGTCGACCCTGTGCAACGCGATCATGGGGATGGTCCCGCAGGTCGCGGGCTCGGTCCGGTTCGACGGGGTCGAGCTCCTCGGCAAGCCCTCCTACCGGATCGCGGGCGCCGGGATCGGGTACGTCCCGCAGGGCCGCCGGCTCTTCCAATCGCTCAGCGTCGACGAGCACCTGCGGATGCTCGCGAAGGGCACGCGCGGGAGGCGCTGGACACCCGCCGGGGTCTACGAGCTCTTCCCGAGGCTCGCCGAGCGTAAGAAGATCTCGGCAACGCAGCTATCGGGAGGCGAGCAGCAGATGCTCGCGATCGGCCGAGCGCTCCTCTGCAACCCGAGGCTGCTGATTATGGACGAGCCGAGCGAAGGGCTCGCGCCGACGATCGTCGAGGGGCTCGTCGGCACGATCGGGACGCTCGTCAGCGAAGGGATGGCGGTGTTGCTCGTTGAACAGAACCTCGGAGTCGCGACGGCGGTCGCGCAGCGGCAGCTCGTGATGGTCTCGGGTGAGATCGCGACCGAGACGACTGCGGAACAGCTCACGTCCGATCCCGAGGCGCAGCGACGGTACCTCGGCGTGGAGCCGCTCGACGCGTGACGACGCTCGCGGTCTCCGAGTGGGGCGATCCGACGGGAGCGCCCGTCGTCTGCCTTCATGGAGTCACCGGGCACCGCAACCGCTTCGCCGCGCTCGCGGCGCGGCTCCCGCAGCACCGGGTGATCGGAGTCGATCTCCTCGGTCACGGCGACTCGAGCCGGCTTCCACCCTGGGGTCTCGACGCGCACCTCGCTTCGCTCGTCGCTACCGCAGATTCGCTCGGCCTCGAGCGCGCGACCTGGGTCGGCCACAGCTTCGGTGGGAGGCTCGTCGCGGAGCTCGTTGCCCGGCGCGGCGAACGCGTCTCGGCGGCAGTGCTGCTCGATCCGGCACTGTCTCTCGAGCCCGAGATCACGGCTCCGCGGGCCGAAGGGCTCTGCGCCGACCTCTCGTTCCCGAGCCCCGACGCCGCGATCGACGCGCGGCTCACAGACGGGTCGCTGTTGTCGACACCGCGGTCGACCGTCGAGGACGAGGCGGCTGCACATCTCGCTCAGCGCGACGACGGGCGGTGGGAGTGGCGTTACTCGCGGCCGGCGGTCATCTGCGCTTGGAGCATCATGAGCACGCCCGGCGCCGGGGTTCCCACCTCGGTGCCGACCCTCGTCGTCCTCGGTCGCGAGTCGTGGATCGAGCCTCCGCCGATGCCGAAGCTCGCGACGCTCACCGTCGTGGCCGTGCCGGGCGGTCACAGTGTGCTGTGGGACGCGTTCGAGCCGACCAGCGCCGCGATCGCCGAGTTCCTCGGCTCTCGGTAGCCCGCTGGTTCGAGGTCAGCAGGGGCCTGCGACGGCCGTGCCGTTCGGGCCCTGCAGGTGGCTCACCGGGCCGCCGTCCGAGAGCTGAACGCAGTACGAGGCGGCGTCGGCGCGGACGAGCGTGAGCCCGGGGGGCATCTGCGCCCCGAAGTACGTCCCGGTCGAGGAGAGCTGCAGCTGGAGGTTCTGCTGCGCGACCGTGAACCGCGCAGTGTCCGGCTGCTCGAGGAGCGTCGTCGCGCCCTGCTGGACGGTCTCCTGCGCGTCCTTCTCGGCGGGCGCGAGCACGCGCCAACCGACGAACCCGAGTGCCGCCGCCGCGAGAAGCACTGCAATGCGTCCGGTCGTGACCGTCACGCTGATCGATATCGGCGTCGCAACCGGCCGAGCCACTCACCCGAAGGGGGGAGGTTGCCGTGCGTAGACCGATGGAGTCTAGCCGTCGAGCTGCGCGTACGCGGGAACGGTGAGGAACTCGACGTAGTCCGGCTGCGTTGCGATCCGCTCGAACAGCTCGCGAGCGCCGCGGAACGCGTCGCCGAGCTTCGCCATCTCCTCGGCGGTGATCCGGGTGACGTCGGTGGGTGTGACTTTGCCGTGGTGGAGCCACTGCCAGATCTGCGAGCGGGAGATCTCGGCGGTCGCGGCGTCCTCCATCAGGTTGTTGATCGCGACCGCGCCGGAGCCGTTGAGCCACGCCTGGAGGTACTGGATTCCGACGGAGACGTTGTTGCGGAGCCCGTCCTCGGTGATCTCGCCCGGGGTCGAGGCGACGTCGAGCAGTGCGCCGGCGTTGGGGACGACGTCGTCGCGACGTCGCTCGAGCTGGTTCGGCCGATCGCCGAGCACCGCGTCGAACGCCTCCTGCGCGACGGGGACGAGGTCGGGGTGCGCGACCCAGGTGCCGTCGAAGCCCTGCGAGGCCTCGCGCTCCTTGTCTTCTCGCACCTTTGCGAGCGCGATCTCGTTGACCGCCGGGTCGCGGCGTGAGGGGATGAACGCCGCCATCCCGCCCATCGCGTGCGCACCGCGGCGGTGGCAGGTGCGGACGAGCAGCTCGCAGTAGGCCCGCATGAACGGCACTGCCATCGTCACTGCGGCGCGGTCGGGAAGCACGAACTCGGGCCGGTGCCCGAGCTTCTTGATCACGCTGAAGATGTAGTCCCACCGGCCGGCGTTCAGTCCCGCCGAGTGGTCGCGGAGCTCGTAGAGGATCTCGTCCATCTCGAAGGCGGCGAGGATCGTCTCGATCAGGACGGTCGCCTTGATCGTCCCGGGCTCGACCCCGAGCCGCTTCTCGGCCCACGTGAACACGTCGTTCCAGAGCCGGGCCTCGAGGTGCGACTCGAGCTTCGGCAGGTAGAAGTAGCGCCCGTTGCGGTGGTGGTTGCGGAAGAAGTAGAGGCCGAAGTCGAACAGCGACCCGGAGACCGGCCGGCCGTCGACGGGGAAGTGGCGCTCCTCGAGATGCCAGCCTCGCGGCCGCACGAACAGCACCGCCGGGCTCGGGCCGAGCTCGTAGCGCTTCTCACCGGTGACGAGCGAGATCGTCCGCTCGAGCGCGTCGGTGAGGTTGCGCTGCCCGTCGAGGCAGTTCGCCCAGGTCGGCGAGTTCGCGTCCTCGAAGTCGGCCATGAACACGCGGGCGCCCGAGTTGAGCGCGTTGATCACCATCTTCCGGTCGACCGGCCCGGTGATCTCGACCCGGCGATCGGCGATCTCATCCGTGACCGGTGCGATCCGCCAATCGTCGTCGCGCACGTCGGCGGTCGATGGCAGGAAGTCGGGCAGCTCCCCGGCCGCAAGCCGCTCGCGCCGCGCCGCGCGCACCGAGAGCAGCTCGCGGCGCCTTCCCCCGAACTCCCGCTCGAGCTCGGTGAGGAAGGCGCGCGCGTCCGCGGTGAGAACGTCGTCGTACTCGTCGGCCATCGCTGGGTCTGTATCTAGCAGTTTCGCGCAGCGAAGCTGCTTTCAGTCCCGCTCGTGATCGCGCTCGCAGTGCTCCGGGCAGGTGCACTCCGCCTGCTCGGCGCGCGTGACGATCGCCTGCGATCTCGGTCGCGGTGGCGTCGTCGGGCGGGCGGCCACCGAGGCGCGGCGACGGCGACGGCGGATGATCTCGGTGACGGTCATGCGGCGCTCCTCTCGGTCTCGAACTGCTCCTCCTCGGTCGAGCCGTGGAGCGCGAGCGTCGAAGACTCGCCTCCCGACACGACCTGCATCACACGATCGAAATAGCCCGCGCCCACTTCGCGCTGGTGACGCGTGGCGGTGTACCCGGCCTCCTCGAGCTCGAACTCGCGCTCCTGGAGCTGGACGTACGCGCTCATCGCCTCGCCGCGATAGCCCCGCGCCAGCTCGAACATCGAGAGGTTGAGCGAGTGGAACCCCGCGAGCGTGATGAACTGGAACCGGTAGCCCATCGCCGCGAGGTCGCGCTGGAAGCTCGCGATCTCGGTGTCGCTCAGGTGCCGGCGCCAGTTGAACGACGGCGAGCAGTTGTACGCGAGCAGCCGATCGGGGTAGCGGCTCCGGATCGCCTCGGCGAAGCGCTCCGCCTCCTTCATGTCGGGGGTGGAGGTCTCGCACCAGACGAGGTCGGCGTACGGCGCGTACGCCACCCCGCGGGCGATCGCGGCGTCGATGCCGTCGCGGACCCGGAAGAAGCCCTCGGGTGTTCGCTCGCCCGTGAGGAGCTCGCGATCCGCCTCGTCGATGTCGCTCGTCAGCAGCGAAGCCGAGAGCGCGTCGGTGCGCGCGACGACGAGCGTCGGGACGTCGAGAACGTCGGCTGCGAGCCGCGCCGCAACAAGCGTGCGAACGAACTGGCTCGTGGGCACCAGCACCTTGCCGCCGAGGTGGCCGCACTTCTTCTCGGACGAGAGCTGGTCCTCGAAATGGACCGCCGCAGCGCCCGCCTCGATGTAGCTCTTCATGATCTCGAACGAGTTGAGCGGCCCCCCGAAGCCCGCCTCCGCGTCGGCGACGATCGGCGCGAGCCAGTGGGTCGAGTCGCCGCCTTCGGAATGCGCAATCTGGTCGGCTCGCAGCAGCGCCGTGTTCAGCCTCCGGGCGAGCGCCGGGCCAGAGTTCGCGGGGTAGAGGCTCTGATCCGGGTACGTGCCGCTGGCGAGGTTCGCGTCGGCCGCAACCTGCCAGCCTGAGAGGTAGATCGCCTCGAGCCCGGCCTTGACCATCTGCACCGCCTGGCCGCCGGTCATAGCGCCGAGGGCGGGAACCCAGTCGCGCTCGCCGAGGAGAGTGCGGAGCCGCTCGGCGCCGAGCCGTGCGAGCGTGTGCTCGATGTGGACGGAGCCGCGGAGCCCGTTGACGTCGGCCGTCGTGTAGGGGCGGGCGATGGTGGGTGCGTACCGCATGGAAGAACCTCTTTCGGATCCAGGATGACTAGGATCGGATCCTAGATCGGGGAATATCACGCGTCAAGGGGGAAGAAATCGCCATTTTCGGATCCAAAACAAGACCACTGGGATGCAGCGTGCGGGCATAGACTGCGTGCGACGCCATGACCACCGTTTCGACCAAGGCCGACGACATCGCCCGGATCCTCGAGGACGAGATCGTCGCGGGCGTGATCGAGCCGGGCACCGTCCTGCGTCAGGAGCAGCTGTCCGAGCGGTTCGTGGTGAGCCGGACGCCTGTGCGCGAGGCGCTCCGGCGGCTGGCGGCGCTCGGGCTCGTGACGTTCGAGCCCAACCGGGGCGTGCGCGTCCGCTCGATCTCCTCCCACGAGCTGCGCGAGGCGTTCCTCGTGCGCGCGGAGCTCGAGGCGCTCGCGACCGAGATCGCAACGCCGCGAATGCGCCCCGACGATCTCGCCGAGCTCGACGCGATCGAGCGGCGCTTCAGTGCGCT
Source organism: Gaiellales bacterium (assembly GCA_046330385.1). Classification (GTDB taxonomy): domain Bacteria; phylum Actinomycetota; class Thermoleophilia; order Gaiellales; family Gaiellaceae; genus Gaiella. The sequence goes on from JAXLSV010000002.1 coordinate 350,587, forward strand.
GACGCTCGAGCTGCGTGAACAGGCGCGAAGCGGGGAGGGGAGGGACGCCTCCGTGTTCGTCGAGTGGATGCAGGCGAACTACGCCTTCCACGACGTCATCTACCGCGTCGCCGATCTCCCGCTCGTCGAGCGGATCGCGAAGAGCGCGCGACGCACGTTCATCGGCGATCGCGTCTGGAGCGCCCGCGCCGAGCTCGACGAGCTATACGCGAAGAACGATCTCCAACATCGCGCGATCCGCGAGGCGATCGGCGCCGGCAGCGCGCAGGCCGCCCGGACGCTCGCGCGCGAGCACGTACTCTCGTCGAACAGGCTCATCGAGATCGTGCTGGAGACGCTGGGCGCGTCGGGGCGTGAGCCTGGCTGGGGCGGTTAGGGCAAGGCCCGGCGGGCGATAGCCGATCGATCCGCTGTCGCCCGTCGAGGCGGGGCAGGCGGTTGGCGACCGACGACACGTGCACGATGTCGCCGCAGGTGGCTCTGTAGAGAGTGTGGCATCCGGCGGGATATCGGCGGAGGATCGTTCGTCGGGAAGGGTAGAAGTATCCTCCGACCGAGTGGAGGGCGCGCTGGCAGTTCCCCCTCGGGCGCACCGGGCCTGACGCAACACGTAATGCGGATTCAGAAGCGAGTGAGAGGCTCCAGGGTGCCATAAGCATCCAGGAGCCACTCGCTCGAACGGCTCAGCAAGAACCAGGGGGATACAAAGCGCGTATTCGTGTTCGATCGCCCGACTCGAGCGTCCGCCAGTCCGAACGGCCGTAGCCGTAGGTCGCGAACATCGTCTCCGCGCTGGTGCTCGAGTGGATCAGCGCGAGTGTATGGCCATTCTCATGAGCTGCCACACTCCAGAGGTCAAGAGAGCTTCCGCCAGGACTTGTGCCCGTATTCAGATGCCAGGGTTCGGCGGTGTCATACTCGATGTTGTTGTGATTGAAGGTCGTGATTGCGTAGATCGTTTGCTGCCCGGCTCCGTCGATAGTGCCGCGCCATTGAGGAATCTGTCCAGCACCCGTAGCTACTCTGACGAAGTCGTGGCACTGGTTCGTCACGTTGTCCCAGCCCAGAACACCGTTCATCAGTGCCTGATCCCAGCTACTCGGTATGTTGCTGCTCGTGTGCCAGGTGTACAGGTTGGTTCGATGGTCGCTCGTGTAGTGAGCGGATGCCGTACCCACGAATGTGATCACAAGCACGAACGGAAGGCAGATTGTCGCGAGCACCCTGACGAAGCTCGACATGTTGGTCATCCCTTCGGTTGAGTCTTGAGGCGAGCTTCCAGTTTCGTAATCTCGATAGATCCGTTCAGATCGTTTGAGACAGTGTTGTCGTTCTGCTGGACGTAGATGCCTTGGTAGTAGCCGTACGGCACGAGAGCCGATACCCCTTTGGAGCCGAGCTCTCGCGGTTCGGCAAAGATCACGTACGGCTTACCGATCTCAAACGGGAAGGACTCTTCCACGTCGAACTGTGTGATGTCGAGAACGAGAGGAACGTCTCCCCTTAACGTTCGTATGATCTCGAAGCGCGTGCGATGTACCGTCAATGGAACGCTCTCCGTGGCCCCCGCAGGGGAGACGACCTCAGAACCACCTACGTCGAGAGCGCGACCGATGAAGACAATTGGCGCACTGCTGATCATGTCATCGAGGGTCGCACGTCCGACCGTCGCATGAGCATCGCTGCCTTTCGGTGGTCCGGCCGGAAGCGGTGTCAGGGCGGCTGTCGCGTGGACAGCGTTGCTGGAGCTATCGCCGCTGTCGGAAAGCTCGGGCATGACGGCGACTGCGCAAAGGGCGACGACCGAGAGCCCTGCGATCACGATGACGGTCCGACTAGCGCGCAAGATATACCTCCTCCATTCACCGAGGACGAGGTAACCGCGCTAATGCCTCTGTCGAGAGGGCAGCAGCATCGAGGTGACCGGTGGACGCGGTGTCCTTCTATTCCTCGTTGCTTCTGCGGCACCTTACTCCAAGGTGGTGGAGATGTCAACGGGACGAGTCGGGCGCTCTGATGGTAAACAGGTGTACTGATCCTGGCGAAGGCGTTTCTCCTCGAGGGCGCCGTGCCCCTAAGCTCCGCCAACAGTCGGTAGTTACAGGCGGCCGGCTTTCAACTGCGGGGTCGTCGCTCATAGAAGACACCGGCGTGCCGAGCCCAGAATCCATTCGAGAAGCGATGTCAGCGCCCAGGTCGACTCTCGTATCGCGAGCACAACCTGATTCCCAACGCAACCTAACACCCTCGACGCGCGAGCATGCGGCATTGTCGACGCGATTCCAATCGGTGACTTACCACTCGGCGAGGATCCCGCAGACGAGCTCACCCTGTCGTTCGGCTCAGGACCGCCTCGAACCCATCCGCGAGGTGGGTGCGCAGCGCTCCCAGGTCGCCCTGCTCGAGCCGTGCGACGAGCTGGACGTGGTGGGGCACCATCCGGGTGATCGGCCAGGTCGGGCGCAGCTGGATGAGGAAGAGGCGGAGCTCGCCCGCGAGCTGGGTGTAGGCACGCTCGATGCGCGGGCTTGTGGACGCCTCGACGAGGGCGTTGTGGAATCCCTCGTGGGCGCGCGCGACGTCGCGCCACCGTGGCGACCTCGCCTCGCAACGCGCGGCGAGGGCAGCGAGGGCGTCGTGAACGGAGCGGGGAAGGCGCCCGCCGTTGCGCTCGAGCGCGAGATGCGCTGCCTCGAGCTCGAGCGCGGCTCGTAGCTCGAACAGCTCGGCGAGCGCCACATCGTCGAGCATCGGCACGTGCGCGCCGCGGTTCGGCTCGATCCGGACGAGCCCCTCGCTCGCGAGCGCCCGCAGCGCGGCGCGGAGCGTGTGGCGTGAGACCTCGTAGTGGTCGCTCAGCTCCTGCTCGCGAAGCGCGGTGCCGGGTGCGATCGAGCCGTCGAGAATCTGTGCGCGAAGCTGTGCCGCGAGCTCGTCGACGACGGACAGGCGTTGCAGCGGCGCAGAGCTCAACCCGGCTCCGCCCGTGGTGCGTCCTGGCCGAGCGCGAGCAGGAGTAGCCCGACGAGAACGAGCACGCTGCCCACCACCCCGGCCGGCCCGAGCTGCTCGTCGAGCACGGCGACGCCGAGGATCAGCGCGACGATCGGCTCGGCCAGGACGAGGGTCGTGACCTCGGCGGCGGACAGTCGCCGCAGCCCGCGCGCGAAGAGCACGTAGGCGAGCGCCGTCGGCAGCACGCCCAGGTAGAGCGCGAGCAAGAGTCCCGACGGTGACCCGAGCCAGCGGGTGTCGCCGAACACGAGCGCGGGCAGGAGGATGATGGCACCGAGCCCGAACGATGCCCCCATCACCGCGAACGGCGTGTGACCGAGGTGGAGGATGCGCTTGGCGACGACCGTGTAGGTCGCGTAGCCGAGGCTCGAGACGAGCGCGAGTGCCACCCCGTCGGCGGCGATCGACGCCGTGCCGCCCGAACCGAGCGTGAGCACGGCGACGCCGGCGATCGCGGTCGCGGTCGCCGCCGCCCAGACGCGGCCCGGCGCCGTTCCGAGGAAGACACGCTCGAGCGCTCCCGCGAAGACGGGCCCGGCGCCGATCGCGACGACGGCGCCAACACCGACGCCGGTGCGGGCGACCGCTTCGAAGAACGCAAGCTGGTAGATCGCCACTCCCGCCCCGGCGACGACGACGAGACGCAGTGGCCACCTTCCCCGAAACCCGCCGGTCGCAAGCGCGAGCCCCGCAAGCAGCCCGCCGCCGATCAGGATGCGCACGGCCCCGACGGTGAGCGGCGTCGACGAGTCCGGCCCGAGCGCCTGCGCCGTCCCCGTCGTGCCGAAGAGGATCGCTGCCGCCAGCACCTCGAGTCGCGCAATTCCCATGGTTGTGCAATTGTTGCACAATCATGAACGCGAAAGGACTCGACTCGGGAGCGGAACGCCGCGAGCGAGCAGGCCGTGGGCACGCGACACACTTCCGACACAGAGTTGGCACAAAGGCGACACAGGATCGCCGGTACCTTCAAGGAAGGGGGCCGCAAGCCCCCCTGGGGGCACGTGGGCTGTCGCGGTGGAGAGTGCGCGAGTCGCCATTGCGAGTCGCGACCGGCAGCCCCGCGCGTCTGGCACACGCAGCCGGCCCGCGAGATCGTGGAACTACTCTTCTCGTAGCGACTGCGTCGCCCAGAAGGCGTCGAAGGCGGCAGGATCGCTCGGCAACGCGAGCACCTCGGTCACGACGCCGTCGCTCAGCCGAAACAGGAGGACCTGGTCGAGCTCGAGGATCCGACCGTGGCGCTCGCCCCGCGCGCGGTAGAGCGCGGCGGCACGCTCGTTCGAAGCGAGCACGTCCACGAGCTCGGAGCTGTACGTGCCGCCGGTCTCCTTCGGTAGGCGCCCGAGGAAGCGGAAGATCTCGTCGCGGCCCTGGTAGACGCCCGCCATCGTCCCGGTGCCGGGGACCGTCCAGACCGCGTCCGCCGCGAACACGCTCCGCAGCGCGTACCCGTTCTTCCCCGCGAATGCCGCGAAGATCGAGCGCACGACGTTGGCGTTTCGCTCAGCGTCGCTCACGCGAGCGCTCCCAGCAGTCGATCAGCACATCGACGTGCCGGGCCTGCGCGGGCGAGAACGGCAGGAGCGCCGCGACCCGCCGCGCCTCGCCGGGGTCGTCGGCCGCCACGGCCGCCTCGAGTCGCTCCCGCAGCGGGGTGGGTTGACGAAGCTGGCGCCGCAGCCACCGCAACAGGCTCACCGACACCGGATCGACCGCGACGCTCATGCCCGCCAGTCTAGGCTGTTGCCGGTGGAGACGTTTCTCGCGATCACGAGCCGCCGGGACGAGCGCGGCTACCGAGCCGGACCGCTTCCGAGCGATGTCGTCGAGCGGATTCTCGATGCCGGCCGGCTGGCGGGGTCGGCGAGGAACCGCCAGCCGTGGAGCTTCGTCGTCGTCGAAAGCCCCGAGGCGCGGGCTCCCCTCGCCGCCGCCGTGTTTGTCCCCGAGAACATCCACGCGGCGGGGCTCGTCGTCGCGATCGCTGTCAAGGGGTCGACCACCGCGCACTTCGACGCCGGCCGTGCCGCCCAGAACATGCTGCTCGCAGCGTGGAACGAGGGGGTCGCGTCCTGCCCGAACGCGCTCGCCGACGAGGCTGCGGCCCGAGCGGCGCTCGGCCTCGACGACGGCGAGGTGCCGGCAATCGTGCTCTCCTTCGGCATCCCGGAGAAATCCCGCGCCGCGGCGTCACGATCGGCGGCGGAGTGGAGCGTGCGGGCAAATCGCCGACCGCTGTCCGAGGTCGTCAGAAAGGTATAGACGTGCGCGTCGGTCTCGATCTCGGTGGCACCAAGATCCAGGCGGTTGCGATCCGCCGCGGCGCGACCGTCGTCGGTGCTGCGCGCCGTGACACGCCGCACCGGGGCGGGCCCGACGCCGTCGTCGCGGCCCTTGCCGACGCAACCCGTGAGGTCGTCGCCAGCGCCGGAGCGGCGATGGCAGAGGTGAAGGGGGTCGGCGTTGGTTCGCCCGGTGCAATCGACGCTGCCGCCGGGACGATCGCACAGGTCGCGAACATCGAGGACTGGGAGGCTGCGTATCCGCTCGGGGCGCGCCTCGCCGAGGAGCTCGGCGTGCCGGTGCGGATTGGCAACGACGTCAACGTCGCGGTCGAGGCCGAGCGTCGGTACGGCGCCGGGCGCGGGGTGAGGTCGTTCCTCGGCGTGTTCTGGGGAACCGGCGTCGGCGGTGGGATCGTGATGGACGGTCGCCTCCTCCTCGGTCGCGGCTCGGCCGGCGAGATCGGTCACGTTTGCGCCCGCCCGGATGGTCGCCGTTGCGCCTGCGGTCTTCGTGGCTGCGTCGAGGCGTACGCGGGTCGTGGCGCGCTCGAGCAGCGGGCCCGGACACGCGCGCGCAAGCAGAAGACGATCCTCTTCGAGCTCCAGAAGAAGCGCGGGCGCGATCGCCTCACGAGCGGCGTCTGGCTGCGGGCCCTCGATGCGGGAGACGACGTTGCTCGGGAGCTGCTCGACGAGGCAGTCGAGGCGCTCGGGGTTGGGATCGGCGCCGCGGTCACTCTCCTCGACGTCGAGGCCGTCGTCGTCGGCGGAGGGCTTGGCGAGCGGCTCGGGCCCGCGTGGCTGAAGCGGATCGCGAAAGCCGCCCGACCGCACACGTTCTTCCGTGAGCCGCCCGAGTACCGGCTCGCCGAGCTCGGGGACATGGGGGGAGCGATCGGCGCGAGCCTGCTGATCCGGTGAGGGCCGTTCTCGTCACCGGCGCAGCGCGCGGTCTCGGCACGGTGACCTATTTCGGCAGCGCGGTCGAGAGGAACCGGATCAGGTTCGCGGACGAGACGGCCTCGATGTCGGCCGCGCTCCACCCTCGCCGCGCGAGCGCGGCGAGCAGATTCGGATAGTCGCGGCTCGAGGTGAGCCCTTCGACACCGACGCCGGGCGCGAGCCCGGCCGGCATCAACCCGTCGGCCGGCTCGGGCGGCGGCGGCATCACCTTCCACAGCCGCGAGGTGAAGTCACCACCGAGACACAGCCGGTCGATGCCGATTGTCTCGGCTGCGTGCTCGAGGTGGTCGACGACGCGGTCGACGGTTCGGGTGACCGGGTCGATCGCGAGCGGATGAAGCATGAGCCCGAAGAGGCCGCCCGCCGCGGCAAGCGCTCGGAGCTGGTCGTCATCGAGATTGCGGGGCGTGTCGTTCACGGCCCGGCACCCGCCGTGCGTGCACATCACCGGTGCGCCGGCCGCCCGCTCGAGCACCTCGACGAAGGTCGCCCGCGAGGCATGTGCGACATCGAGGACGACACCCAGTGAGACGAGCCGGTCGACGAGGCTCCGACCGAGCCGCGAGAGACCGCCGCCGTCCTCCTCGGCGGCGCCATCGGCGAACGCGTTGCGCCGGTTCCAGGTGAGGCTTGCAACCCGAACCCCGAGCTCGAAGAATAGATCCGCCGGCCATAGCTCAACGCCGAACTGCTCGACCCCCTCCAGCGCGAGCATCAGCCCGAGCCGCTCGCCCCGCCTGACCAGCTCGAGGTCGCCGCGCGTGCACACCTGGATCGTCTGCGCCGGGCTCTCGCGGATCGCCGACTGGAACGCGACCACCTGCCGCAGCGACTCCCGCAGCGTCGCCTCCGGTTGCAGCGCGATGTCGACCCAGATCGGGCAGACCTGGAGCCCGACGCCTCCGGTCGCGAGCTCGACGGCCCACGTCCGCTCGAAGACTCGCTCCTCACCGAGCGTGTGCTGGCGGTACGAGAGCTCGAGCAGCAGGTCGACATGGGCGTCGGCGATCACGGCGTGATTCTCTCAGGAGTGCGGTACGGCCTTGACATTCGCTTCACAAAGGTATTTCGTTTGCCCGCCATCCAAACAAACGTGGGTGGCGTTAAGCGATGCCATCGAGATTCGTGATCCCCCGCCCGACGCCGGGCACCGACGCCGATGCCGGCGACACGAGAGCCGTCAACCGGCCGGCCCAGCACCGGTCGGATCAGACCTCCGTGCGGCTCGCCAACCTCGGGGTGGTGCTCCGGCACGTCGCAGAGCACGGCCCGTGCTCGCGCGCAACGATCGCCGCACATTGGGGTCTCACCCGGGGGACGGTCTCGTCGCTCGTCGCCGAGCTCCTCGAGCTCGGGTTGCTGCGCGAAGGCGGCGTCGTGGGACCGCCGCGCGTCGGGCGCCCAGGGGTCTCGGTCGAGCTCGCCGACACGGTCGTCGGGCTCGGGCTCGAGGTCAACGTCGACTACCTCGCCGTCTGCGTCGAGGACCTGCGGGGCGCGATCCGCTACGAGCGCCGCGTGATGTGCGACAACCGTGGCGCCGACGTCACGGAGACGCTCGACCGGCTCGCGGGGCTCGCGAACGACGCCGTTGCATCGGTCGAGCGCGACGGCCATCGTTGCGTCGGGATCGCGATCGCCGTCCCCGGGCTGGTCGATGCCACGAGCGCGATGTTGCTCCGCGCTCCGAACCTCGATTGGTCGAACGTCCCGGTTGCGAAGATCGTCGGCGCCCGCCTCCGGGGTGCCCGGCCGATCTTCCTCGAGAACGAGGCGAACGCCGCCGCGCTCGCGGAGCATCGTCGTGGGGCCGCGCAGGACCTCGAGAGCTTCGTCTGCGTCTTTGGTGAGATCGGCGTCGGCGCCGGGATCTTCGTCCACGGCGAGCTCTTCCGTGGCGCTCACGGGTTTGGCGGCGAGCTCGGCCATGTGGTCGTCGACCCGGAAGGCCCGCTCTGCGGCTGCGGAAACCGTGGTTGCCTCGAGGCGTTCGTCGGCCAGGAGGCGCTCGCCCGCGCCGCAGGCGTCGCCGTCCCGGCGGGAGAGCGGAGAAGCTCGATCACGAGTGAGCTCGTCGAGCGTGCGACCGGCGGGGATCAGGCGACGATCGCGGTGCTCGCATGCGCCGCGGGCGTACTCGGCGACGCGCTCGCCTCCACCGTCAATCTCTTCGACCTCGACGGCGTCGTACTCGCAGGATGCTTCGGTCCGTTGTCACCGTGGCTTGTGGAGGGAATCGAGCGTGAGCTCGGCGCCCGGGTGCTCTCGGCAAGCTGGTCGGAATGCGAGGTACGCGCCTCGCCGCTCGGCGAACGGGCCGCAGTCCAGGGAGCGGCAGCGATCGTTCTCCGCTCCGTCCTCGCCGACCCGTGGCTTGCGCGAGGCGGGAGCCACGAGCTCGAGGGAGTCGCCACGTGAACGGCACATGTGAGAGGAGGGATCGCCTGAGCCAGTAGCGTCTCGTGGTTGTGAGAAGCCGGCGCGGCTTGTAGCGTTGCCGCGCATCGGGAATCGGTCCATACAGGAGGAACAGCACGTGAAGAAAACCCTGATCGCTTTGCTCGCCGGCGTCGTCGCGATCGCGGCGCTTGCCGGCGGCGCGCTCGCCAAGACCCAGAAGTCGGCCGCCGGCGGCGACATCTGCGTTCTGCTTCCGGACCCGAAGTCGTCGGTCCGCTGGGAGACGCAGGATCGCCCCGCGCTCGTCGCCGCCTTCAAGAAGGCGAAGGTGTCCTACGTGATCACCAACGCGGACGGTGACGCCCAGAAGCAGAAGACGCAGGCCGACCAGTGCCTCTCGAACGGCGCGAAGGTCGTCATCCTCGTCTCGCTCGACGCGGGCTCGTCGATCGCGATCGAGAAGGCCGCCGCCGACGCTGGCGCGAAGGTGATCGAGTACGACCGCCAGGTCATCGGTGGCACGTCCGCGATCTACATCTCGTTCGACGGTAAGGCCGTCGGCGTGCTGCAGGGCAAGGGTGTCGTCGCCGGGCTCAAGGCGAACGGCATGTACTCGAAGAAGCCGGTCGTGGCCGAGCTCCACGGCGGCAACACCGACAACAACACGTTCCTCTTCAAGAGCGGGTACGAGTCGGTCCTGAACCCGCTCTACAAGAACGGGACGCTCAAGAAGGGCCCGCAGCAGTTCACGCCGGGCTGGGACAACCAGAAGGCAGGCGTCATCTTCGAGCAGATGCTCGTCAAGACGAGCAACAAGATCGATGCTGTCGCCGCAGCCAACGACGGTCTTGCCAACGCGGTCGTCGTTGCGCTGAAGAACCACCAGCTCAAGCCGATCCCGCTGAGCGGTCAGGATGCCACGGCCCAGGGTGTCCAGAACATCATCTCGGGCTGGCAGACGATGACCGTCTGGAAGGACACGCGTGTCCTCGCGACGGCGTCCGCGAACGCGGCGGTCGCGCTGCTCAAGGGCCAGAAGCCGAAGACCACGGGGACGGTGCCGAACGGCTCGAAGAAGCTGCCGGCCTACATCATCCCGCCGGTCTCGATCACGAAGGCCAACTACAAGCAGCTCTTCAAGGGGTATCTCAAGAAGAGCGACGTTTGTACGGGTGAGTACAAGAAGTACTGCAAGTAGCAGCAACCCAGGTGAGGGGGCCATCACGGCCCCCTCACCTCCTTCCCAACGGAGAATTGATGACCGCGACGATGACAGCCACCGCGCCGCTTCTGAGGCTCGAGGGGATCTCGAAGAGCTTCGGGTCGGTGCACGCCCTGACCGATGTCGACTTCGAGGTGCGCGCCGGTGAGGTGATGGCCCTGGTCGGCGACAACGGCGCCGGCAAGTCGACGCTCATCAAGTGCATCGCCGGAATCCATCCGCCGGACTCGGGAACCGTTACCTTCGACGGTCAGGATGTCCACGTCCACACCCCGAAGGACGCGGCACGCCTCGGGATCGAGGTCGTGTACCAGGACCTTGCGCTGTGTGACAACCTCGACGTCGTCCAGAACATGTTCCTCGGGCGCGAGAGCAAGCGCGGGTTCTGGCTGAACGAGCCGACGATGGAGGCTCGAACGTCGAGCACCCTCGAAGGGCTCCGCGTGACCACGATCAGGTCGATCCGCCAGCCGGTTGCGAGCCTCTCGGGCGGTCAGCGCCAGTCGGTTGCGGTCGCGCGCGCGGTCATGTGGAACTCACGCCTCGTGATCCTCGACGAGCCGACCGCGGCACTCGGCGTTGCCCAGACCGAGCAGGTGCTCGAGCTCGTGCGGCGGCTCGGCGATCAGGGGCTTGCGGTCGTGCTGATCTCGCACAACCTCCACGACGTCTTCGAGGTCGCCGACCGCATCACGGTCCTCCGCCTCGGCCGGAACGTCGCGGTGTACGAGCGGACCGCGACGACCCAGCAGGAGGTCGTGCAGGCGATCACCGCGGGCGTCGCGACCAAGGTCGCGGGAATTCCGGGAACCGGGGTCGAGAGATGAGCGAGCAAGAGACCACAGCAGGCACGAGCTTCACGAGCGTCGCGAACGAGGTCGAGGCGATGCCGTTCGGCCAGCGGATCCTTGACAACGTCCGCGCCGGAAACCTCGGCAGCGCGCCCGTCATCCTCGGGCTGATCATCATCGGGACGATCTTCTCGTTCACTGCGAGCAACTTCTTCACCGCGGGCAACTTCACGAACATCCTCACCCAGATGGGCGGGATGACGATGCTCGCGATGGGCATCGTCTTCGTGCTCCTTCTCGGCGAGATCGACCTCTCGGTGAGCTACATCAGCGGCATCGCCGGGGTCGTCGTCGCCCAGATCACACTGCCCGACTCGCGCTTCGACCTGCACGGCAACCGGGCGCTCCTCGCGATCCTGATCGCGATCGGCGTCTGCGCGCTGATCGGCGCGGTGCAGGGCTCGATCGTCGCCTACATCGGCGTGCCCGCGTTCGTCGTGACGCTCGCCGGCTACGAGATCTGGCAGGGCGTGATCCAGAAGTCGATCGAGGACAAGGGTGTGATCGTCATCCAGGAGAACCTGGTCAACGACACCGCCAACTACTTTCTCCCGAGTTGGCTCGCGTGGGTATCCGCGATCGGCGCGGCGGCCCTCTACGCGGTCGCCACCCTCTCGTCGTTCATCACCGCGCAGCGGCACGGGATCCGCGTGCGCGACCCGTGGCTCAAGCTGGTCAAGGTCGCGGTCGTCTCCGCGTTCGCGATCACGGTGGTGGTGATCTGCAACAAGGACCGCGGCGTGCCGTTTGTGCTCCTGCTCGTGATCACGATGCTGCTGGTGCTTACGTTCCTGGCGAAGAAGACGACGTTCGGGCGTCACGTCTACGCGGTCGGCGGCAACGCCGAGGCAGCGCGCCGCGCCGGCATCAACGTCGCCCGGATCCGCGTGCTCGTGTTCGCGATCGCCGGCGCGATGTCGGGGCTCGGCGGGGTGATCCTCGCCGCCCGCCTCAACAGCGTCGACCTCAACGCCGGCGGCGGCACGCTCCTGATCGACGCGATCGCGGCAGCAGTCATCGGCGGCACGAGCCTGTTCGGCGGTCGCGGCGAGGTACGCGACGCCGTCTTCGGCGCCGCGGTGATCGCGATGATCGCGAACGGCCTCAACACCCTCAACCTCACGCAGGGCGTCATCTACATCGTCACCGGCTGCATCCTGCTCTTCGCCGTCACCCTCGACACCGTGCTTCGACGCCGGCAGGCGAAGGCGGGGAGGTAGCGCCCATGAAGACCTCACTCGGCATCTGGGCGCTCGGCCCGATGATCACGCGGTTCGTCCCGCTCGGCTACCAGCCCGAGCTCACCGACACGACGACGGTCTCGAAGGTACGGCGTGCGGTCGAGGGCCTCGGCGAGCTGATGGACTCGTACGAGTTCCACTACCCGGGCGAGCTCAACGGGGACAACCTCGACGCGGTCCGCGAGGCGCTCGACGGCCACGGGATCGCGACGATCTGCACGGGGTTGCACACTGATCCGCGGTTCGGGAAGGGCGGGCTCACCGCCCCGGACGCAGCGGTGCGCGCCGAGGCGCGCCGGCTGACGCGCGAGACGGCGGAGCTGGCCGGCGAGCTCGGCGCGAACATGATCTGTTGGCCCGGAATCGAAGGGTACAACTACCCCTTCCAGACGCCGTACGCGCAGTCGTGGGAGTGGTTCATCGACGGGATGGCCGAGGCCGCCGAGATCTGCGCGAAGCACGGGGTGAAGCTCTTCCTCGAGCACAAGAACTCCGAGCCCGCGATGAAGATCTTCATGCGGAACATCGGGATGACGCTGCATGTGATCCACAAGCTCAAGGAGCGCGGGCTCACGAACGTCCAGGTGAACATGGACTGGCAGCACCTGATCATGAACGGCGAGTCGCTCGGCGAGTACGCGGCGATGCTCGCCGCCGAGGGGCTCCTCGGGCATCAGCACGCCAACTCAGGCTGGGGCACCTTCGACGACGACAACATGGTCGGGGCGACCGCGTTCATGGAGACTCTCGAGCTCGCGCTCGAGCTGCGGCGTGCGAACTACGGGGCGAGCGGCGAGTACCTCGGGTTCGACCTCTACCCGTACACCGAGGATGCGGTCGCGGCGGTCAGGCGCTCCGTCCTGCAGTGGCGGTTCATCGACGGTGTCGCCGCGAAGATCGATGAGGTCGCGTTGCGCGAGGCCCAGCAGGCGAAGGACGCCGTGCGGGCGTACCAGCTGGTGTACGCCGCCCTAGGGGCCACCGAGTAGAGATCCGAGCGCTGCCTGACCGTGCTCGAGCACCGGTGCGCCGTGCGACGTCAGCACCCGTTCAACGGGCAGGTCGCGCAACGGCTGCAGCGCCTCGCGCAGCCGCTCGCTCGTATGTCCCGGAGTGAGCCACGACGGTGGGCAGAGCTCGAGCGCGTCACCGGTGCCGTGGATCACGTCGCCCGTGACGAGCGTGCGATGAGCCGGGATCCACAGAGCCGACTCGCTGCGCGAGCCAGTCGGGTGCGCGACGACGCCCCCGGGCAGCTCGGCGACGCCGCGGTACGTCGCATCGACCCGGCCTGCGCGACGCTCGACGGCGGCCCGCACGCCCGAAGCGGCGTGGACGCGGGCGTCGAAGCGCTCGACCATCCGGGCTGTGCTGCGCACGTGCCAGAACACCGTGCTCAGGGCGTGCACCGGCCCGCCGTGCCGCGCGACGTCCCGGTCGAGCGCGCGCCAGAACCGCGCCTCCTCGTCGGGCTCCTCGGGCACGAGCGGGTCGATCAGGACGATCTCCTCGTCGGTTTCGAGGTAGATGCTGCCGACCTCGTGACCCCACTCCCCGAAGTGGGTGCTCCAGCGCCAAAGGCCGTCGTCGAGCTTCTCGACGTTCACCCGTCCGACGCTAGCAGCGGGGTGCTCGCGTGAGTCGTGTGTGCGTCGGGCTCGACATCGGCACGACCGGGGTCAAGGGGATCGCGGTGAGCGAGGACGGAGCGGTCGTCGCCCGCGCGGAGCATGGTTACCCGTTGGCAACGCCAAGACCGGGGTGGTCGGAGCAGGACCCGGCGCTCTGGTGGGAGGCATCGCTACGGGCGCTCGGCGATGTGAGCCGTGGCGTCGAGGTCGTCGGGATCGGGCTCTCCGGCCAGATGCACGGGCTCGTCTGTCTCGACGCCCGCGGAGAGGTGATCCGGCCAGCGATCCTCTGGAACGACCAGCGCACCGCCGCCGAGTGCGCCGAGATCGAAGAGCGGGTCGGGCTCGAGCGGCTCGTGGCGCTGACGGGGAATCGCGCGCTGACGGGCTTCACCGCACCCAAGCTCCTCTGGCTGCGCCACCACGAGCCGGAGTCGTACGCGCGGATCGCGCGAGTGATGCTCCCGAAGGACTACGTCCGGCTCCGGCTGACGGGCGAGTGGGCGATCGACGTTGCCGATGCCTCGGGGACGCTGGTCCTCGACGTCGCTCGCCGCTCGTGGTCGGCCGAGGTCCTCTCCGCCCTCGAGCTGCCCGCGGAATGGCTGCCGCCGGTGCTCGAGTCCCCGGACGTCGCAGGGCACGTGGCGCCGGCCGGTGCGGACGCGACCCTTGGCCCCCTGGCCGGCGTGCCCGTCGCCGCGGGCGCCGGTGACTGCGCCGCCGCCGCCGTCGGGGTGGGAGCGATCGAGCCCGGTGTGCTCTCGATCGTGCTCGGGACGTCGGGGGTCGTGTTCGCGACGCTCCCGTCGTTCGCCGCCGATGGGCAGGCGCGCGTTCATGCGTTCGGTCATGCGCTGCCTGAAACCTGGCATGCGATGGGCGTGATGCTCTCGGCAGCCGGCTCGTTGCAGTGGTTCCACGACGCGCTCGCACCCGACGCGTCGTTCTCGACGTTGCTCGACGAGGCCGGGGCGTGGGTGCCGGGGGCCGAAGGGCTACTGTTTGCCCCCTACCTCGCCGGCGAGCGAACGCCTCACGCCGACCCCGACGCCCGCGGCGCGTTCACCGGGTTGCAGCTGCGACACGATCGCGGGGCGATGGTGCGGGCGGTGCTCGAGGGTGTCGCCTTCGGGCTTGCCGACTCGCTCGACCTTCTCCGGGAGCTCGGCGTCACACCGACGCGCGCGCTGATCTCGGGCGGCGGTGCGCGCAGCGGGCTCTGGCCGAAGATCGTCGCCTCGGTGTTCGAGGTTCCGATCACCTCGACCGCGGCCGACGAGGGCTCGGCGTTCGGGGCGGCGCTGCTCGGCGGCGTCGCCGGCGGGATGTTCGCCGACGTGCCCGACGCGGTTGCCCGTGCCGTTCACCCCGAGGAGACGTCGGAGCCCGACCCGGCATGGGTCGACGCGTATCGCGCCACCCGTAAGCGTTTCAAGAACCTGTACCCGGCACTCGACACTCTCAGAGAGGCGTGACCGCAGATGGCGATCAAGTGGGGACTCATCTCGACCGCAGGAATCAACGGCAAGCTGCTCGAGGGCGCCGCCGAATCAGACGACGTGGAGATCCTCGCGGTGGCGAGCCGCGACGCCGACCGGGCCGCCGCGTACGCGGCCGAGCACGGGATCGAGCGCTCGTACGGCTCGTACGACGAGCTGCTCGCCGACCCCGACGTGCAGGCGGTCTACAACCCGCTCCCAAACACGATGCACTCGGAGTGGTCGATCAGGGCGCTCGAGGCCGGCAAGCACGTCCTCTGCGAGAAGCCGTTCAGCTCCCATCCCCAGGAGGTCGCCGACGCGTTCGACGTCGCGGACCGGACAGGTCTGGTCCTCTCCGAGGCGTTCATGTGGCGTCACAACCCACAGACGCGCAAGCTTGCCGAGCTCGTTGCGGGTGGAGCGATCGGCGAGCTCCGGCTCGTCCGCTCAGCCTTCTCGTATGCGTTGTTCGATGCCGGCAACATCCGTCTTCGCACCGACGTCGAGGGCGGCGCGCTGATGGACGTTGGGTGTTACTGCGTCTCGGGCTCCCGACTTCTCGGCGGAGATCCGGTCGCGGTCACAGGGAGGCAGTACATCGGGCCGAGCGGAACGGACTGGGTATTCACCGGGGTGATGGAGCACGAGCACGGCGTGCTTGCGACCTTCGACTGCGCGACCTGTCTCACCCCTCGCGACGAGCTCGAGGCGATCGGCTCGGAGGGGTCGGTCTTCCTCGACGATCCCTGGCATGCGAACACCCCGGTGATCGAGGTGCGGCGCGACGGCAAGGTCGTCGACCGGATCGAGCTCGAGCGACAGAACAGCTACCGCCTCGAGCTCGAGGACATGAACGCGGCGATCAGGGGTGAGCGAGGGCCGCTCCTCGGCCGCGCCGACGCAATGGGGCAGGTGCGAACTATCGAGGGGCTGTTCCGGTCTGCCCGCGAGGGCCGGCGCGTCAACCTCTGAGCGGCGAGGGCCGTTCGGCGAGGAGCTCCCTCGCGAGGCGTTCGGCACGGATGCGCAGCTCGGTGGGAACCGTGTGCCGACCGGGGAGCTGTCCGGGATTCTCGCGCAGGACGCGCTCGACGATCGTCGCCGCCTGAGCCTCGGTGAGGCCGTGCCGCTCGACGAGCGAGTCGACGAGCTCGGAGATCGCGCTGACATGCATTCGGGGTGACGTTCGCCGGACCGGCGCTCGCTCCTGCGAGCGACCGGCGAGCGTGAACGCGCCCGCCTCGATGCCGGTGAGGATCGTGTGCCCCCTGGAGTGCGACGTCTCAGCGCGAGACCGGTTCCGGCAAATCGGCAGGTGACGCCGTACTACGCGATCGCGATCGGCTCGATCGCGCCGTCTGCGATCTGCCAGGCGGCGAGCTCGTCGAGCCGCACCGAGTAGATCAGGTACGGCTGCCCGGCCCAGAGGCCGATGCGGGCGACGTCCGTCTTCGACGGACGCGGCGGGGAGGAGACGTGCGAGTGGAACACGGCCTGCTCGACATCGCGGTCGCCGATGTCGGCCCAGGTGACCGGATCGAGCTCGAGCTCGAAGTAGAACGGCGAGGGCGACGCATTGCGGCCGGGGACGTACTCGACCGCCAGGTCGTCGTCGAAGAGCACGAGACCGCAGGCCTCGTTCGGCAGCTCGGCGTTCGCGTGCTCGACGATCGCGGCGCGAACGTCGGGCGGGATCACCACCAGAGCGTGCGCTCCATGGTCGACTCGAGCGACGCCGCCTCCGTGTCCCAGAAGTCGGCGGTGATGTACTTCCAGCCCCCGTCGGCGAGGATCGTCACGATCACACCCTCGTCCATCTCGGCCGCGATCCGCCGGGCGACGTGGACGGCGGCGCCGCAGGAGACGCCGGCGAAGATCCCCTCGCGCCGCAGCAGCGCGCGCACCGCGTGCACGGCGTCCTCGTTCGAGACGAGAATCTTCCGGTCGAGCTTCGACACGTCGAGGATAGGCGGGACGTAGCCGTCGCTGAGCGAGCGGAGGCCCATCACCGGATCGCCGGGCATCGGCTCGGCGGCGGCGACGACGATGTCGGGGAAGCTCTCGCGAAGCCGCTCGCCCGTGCCCATCAGCGTCCCGCCCGTCCCAAGGCCCGCGACCAGCACGTCGACGCGATCGAGCGCCTCGGCGATCTCGGCGCCTGTGCCTTCGTAGTGCGCTCGCGGGTTGTTCGGGTTCGCGTACTGGAACGGCATGAACCACTTCGGATCGCTCTCGGCCAGCTCGAGCGCGAGGCGCACCGCTCCGTTCGAGCCTTCCGCCGCCGGCGACGGGACGATTTCGGCGCCGTACAGTCGGAGCAGCCGCTTGCGCTCCTCGGTCGAGTTCTCCGGCATCACGCAGGTAAGCGGATAGCCCTTGATCGCGGCGATCATCGCGAGGGAGATCCCGGTGTTGCCAGAGGTGGGCTCGAGCAGGTGGCGGCCAGGCACGAGCTCGCCGCTCGCCTCCGCCGACTCGATCATCAGCTTCGCGACGCGGTCCTTGATCGAGCCCGTCGGGTTCTGGCCCTCGAGCTTCGCGTAGAGCTGCACCTCGGGCTTCGGCGAGAGGTGCTGAAGCTGCACGAGCGGCGTGCCACCGACCAGCTCCAGCAGGTTGGCTGCGACGCGGAGCGACGACGTCGGTCGCGGCGCCCCTCCCGCCATCGCCGGCAGCAGGATCAGAGTGTCGTCGGCGGCCACGGTCGTGTCGAGCCCGTCGAGCGTGCGGACATCTTCGCCGCCGAGGTAGACGTTGACGAACGGGGCGATCTCGCCGTCGGCCAAGATCTGGGAGCCGAGCGCGGGGAACTGCGCGACGAGGTCGTCGAGCAGCTCGCGGACGGTCGTCCCGTTCGCGTCGACCTGGCGGGCGCCCCCGACCTCGGCGCGCAGCGTGGGTGGGATCCGGACTGCGGTCACGAAGCGGCGACCTCCTTGGGCACACCTGGGGTGCAGAACTCGACGTAGTCGATGTACTCGGTGATCGCCGGGTGCTCGCCGCACACGGGGCAGGCCGGGTTGCGCTTGATCGCGACCTCGTCGAACGTGGTGTGGAGCGCATCGAAGAGCAGGAGGCGGCCGGCGAGCGACTCGCCGACGCCGAGCAGCAGCTTCAGCGCCTCGCTCGCCTGGAGCGAGCCGACGATCCCGGGAAGCACGCCGAGCACCCCGCCCTCGGCGCAGCTCGGCGCGAGCTCGGGCGGCGGCGGGGAGGGGTAGAGGCAGCGGTAGCACGGGCCGGTGCGCGGGTCGAAGACGGTGACCTGGCCCTCGAAGCGGTAGATCGACCCGTGCACGACGGGGATCTGGTGCCATACCGAGGCGTCGTTCAGCAGGTAGCGCGTGGGGAAGTTGTCGGTGCCGTCGACGATCACGTCCCAACGGTCCTGGAGGATCCGCTCGATGTTCTCGGAGCTGATGCGCTCCTCGTACGCCTCGACGTGGACATCCGGGTTGAGCGCCTGCAGCGTGCGCTTCGCGGAGTGCACCTTCGGCTCACCGAGCGTGTTCGACGAGTGGACGATCTGACGCTGGAGGTTCGAGTCGTCGACGACGTCGCCGTCGACGATCCCGATCGTCCCCACGCCGGCCGCGGCGAGATATAGCGAGGCCGGCGAGCCGAGGCCGCCGGCGCCGATCAGCAGCACCCGCGACTCGAGCAGTCGCTGCTGGCCTTTCTCGCCGACCTCTGGGATCAGGAGGTGACGTGCGTAGCGCGAGCGCTGGGCGGGAGTGAGGATTCGCGGCGTCGTGTACGCGAAGCCGTTTCGCTTCCAGTCCGAGAAGCCGCCGGCGACGCTCGTGACGTTCGCGTAGCCGAGCTCGGCGAGCGACTTCGCCGCGAAGGCGGAGCGAGCGCCACCTGCGCAGATCACCGCGATCTCGACGTCCTTGTCGGGGAGCAGCGCCTCGATCCGCGACTCGAGGTTGCCACGCGGCACGTGGAGCGCATCAGGGACGTGCCCTTCCTGCCACTCGTCGACCTCACGCACGTCGAGGACGAGCGGCGCGTCGCCTGCATCGAGACGTGCCTGGAGGTCGGCCGTCGTGATCTCGGAGATCTCGGCCTTGACCTGATTCAGGAGCTCGCGGTACGTGGTCATTACTTTTGAGAATATAGCGAGGTAGCGGTTGTCCGCGAAACGAATCAACGTGCGTACGCCGGATTTCTTCCCGCTACCGTGACGGCGTGTCCCCGCGTGCCCGCGTGATCCTCGTGACCGGCGCGGCCGCGGTGCTCGCCGCCGCCGGGGCAGTCGCGGTCGGCGCACTGCAGGGAGACCAGGCAACCGGCGACGCCTCCGCCAGGCCGAAGCCCAAGGAAGGCCGCCCGCCCCTCGCGCTCGCGCTCGGTGTTCGCGACGACGCCGAGGCGCAGGACCTCGCCCGTGGCGCTCGGCTCTACCGCAGCGGACAGCTCGCCCAGGCGACCGCGGTCTTCGACCGCTACTCGTCGCTCGAGGCGCGGATCGGAAGCGCATTCGCCCATTGGCCCGACCACACGCTCGAACGCCTCAACCAGCTTGCGGCGCTGCATCCGAAGAGCGCCGCCGTGGCCCTTCACCTCGGGCTCGCCGACTACTGGGCGGGTGGCGGCTCGTTCGAGAGCCTCTGGCGCGACGCGCGAACGCTCGAGCCCGACACGCCGTACGCGGTGACGGCCGACAACCTCCTCTACCCGAGCTTTGCGAGGAACCTGCCGGTCTTCGTGACCGAAGTACCGCTCCCGGCGAGCCTGCGGCGGCTCTCGCCCGCTGCCCAGCTCGACCTGCTCGGCACGCAGGCGTCGGACAGCACCGACGCGGCGCTTCGCTACGGCGCGTTCCTCCAGACCCTCGGTCGCCGGCTGTCGGCCGAGCGTGTCTACCGCCGCGCCGCTGCCGCGGCGCCAAACGACCCCGAGGCGCAGACCGCGGCTGCCTTCGGGCTCTTCGACAAGGCGGCGCCGGCGGAGGCGTTCTCGAGGCTCGGCCCCCTGTCGCGCCGCTACCCGGAGTCGCCGACGGTGCGCTTCCACCTCGGGCTGCTGCTCCTCTGGTCGGGCTCGTTCGACGCGGCCCGGACGCAGTTCGAGAAGGCGAGGCTTGTCGAGCCGTCGTCGCGACTCGCCACGGAGGCGAAGAGATATCTCGACCTGCTCGCCCGCCGCTGACCCGGTGCGGCGACCCCGCGTTGCGCTCCGACCGGCGCGATGGCTACGGTGTCCGACACCGAGAAAGGAGTCGGTCTGGGCGCCGCAGGGAACGAGCCGGAGTCGGTCGCACGTTCGGCGGGGCAGCTCGCCTCGGAGGAGGCGCTCGCCCTCCTCGAGAGCGGTCGTGCCGCCGGGCGGTTCGACGCCGACGAGCTTGCGCTGGCGCTCGACGAGCTCGATCTCGACGCCGCACAGCTCGACGCGTTCTACACGCTCCTCGAAGAGGAGCAGATCGAGGTCGTCGCCGCCTCCGGTGAGCCACCCGACCCGAGGGAGTGGGAGACCGAGCCGGAGATCTCGACCGACACGCTGCAGCTGTTTCTCAAGGACATCGGCAAGGTGCCGCTGCTCACCGCCGCCCAGGAGGTCGAGCTCGCGAAGCGGATCGAGACGGGCGACCACGCGGCAAAGCAGTCGATGGTCGAGGCAAACCTCCGACTCGTCGTCTCGATCGCGAAGCGCTACCGCAACCAGGGGCTTCCGTTTCTCGACCTGATCCAGGAAGGAACACTCGGGCTTGTGCGCGCTGCGGAGAAGTTCGACTGGCGCAAGGGCTACAAGTTCTCGACCTACGCGACATGGTGGATCCGGCAGGCGGTGGCGCGGGCGATCGCCGACAAGGGACGGACGATCCGGATGCCGGTTCACGTCGTCGAGAAGCTGAACCGCATGAACCGCTCGGAGCGCAAGCTCCGGGGGGAGCTCGGCCGTGAGCCAACCGCCGACGAGATCGCCGCCGACCTCGAGATGCCGATCGAGGAGGTCGAGCACATCAGGCGGAGCGCCCAGGCTCCCGTCTCGCTCGAGAAGCCCGTCGGCGACGACGACGAATCCGAGTTCGGTCACTTCCTCACCGACGAGACGGCGCTGCAGCCCGACGAGGTGGCCGAGGTCACGATGCAGCGCCAGACGCTCCGGTCGATCCTCGAGGCGCTCGCGCCACGCGAGCGTGACGTGATGATCCTCCGCTATGGGCTCGACGGCCAGCCACCGCGGACGCTCGACGAGGTGGGGCGCACGTTCAACGTCACCAGGGAGCGGATCCGCCAGATCGAGCACCAGAGCCTGCGCAAGCTTCGGGCGCTGGCCGAGGCGAACGACGTCAAGGA
Source organism: Gaiellales bacterium (assembly GCA_046330385.1). Classification (GTDB taxonomy): domain Bacteria; phylum Actinomycetota; class Thermoleophilia; order Gaiellales; family Gaiellaceae; genus Gaiella. Next base: position 371,987 of record JAXLSV010000002.1, read on the forward strand.
CGTCGCGTAGCCGCGCCCGGCCGTCGCGACCTCATGCTCGAGCTCGGAGCCGACGGCCTGAAGATCGACGGCCACGACGCAGCGGCGCTCGTCGCGCGCTTCGGGTCGCCGCTGCACGTGATCTCAGCCGCCCGGCTCAGGGCCAACGCGCGTGCGCTCGTCGCCGCGCTCGAATCGGCCTGGTCACACGGCCCGACCGCTGTGCTCGCCTCGTTGAAGGCGAACCCGTCGCCGACGATCCGCCGCCTGCTCGGCGCCGAAGGGCTCGGCTGCGACGTGTTCGGCAGCCACGAGCTCACGGTCGCGCTCGCGTGCGGTGTCGAGCCCGCGCTCGTTTCCCTCAACGGCGCGACCAAGGCGGAGCCCGAGCTGGCGCTCGCGGTCGCTCACGGCGTGCGAATCGCGGTCGACAGCCTCGCCGAGCTCGAGCGGCTCGCGGCCGTCGCAACCGCGGCCGGGCGCACGGCGGCGGTGAGGCTCCGGCTACGGCCGTGGCTCGACGACGCCGGCACGCTCTCCGACTTCAGCGCCGCCGAGATCCCGGCCCGCGACGCGGTGCAGCGCTATCGCGCGGGAATCCCGGACGACGAGTGGCTCGCGTGTCTCGAGCTGGCGCATCGCCATCCTGCGCTCGAGCTGCGTGGGCTGATGGCGCACGCAAGCCGGCAGACGACCGCGCTGGAATTCTGGGCGGCATTCGGGCGGTTCATGGCCGGCGCCGTCGCGACAGCCCGCGATCACCTCGGGGTCACGGTCTCCGAGGTCGACCTCGGCGGTGGGCTCGCCGGTGGTGGCGACCCGACCGGTCGTCACCACCCCCGGCGCCGCGCGGCAGCGCCTGCGCCTGCCCCCGGCGTCCTGATCGGTGCGATCGTCGGGGCGTTCTCAGACGAGCTCGCGAGACGGGACGTCGACCCGACCGGGATGCAGCTCGAGATCGAGCCGGGACGCGCTCTGCTCGGCAGCGCCGGCATCCACCTCGCGACCGTGCTCCACGTCAAGCGGCAGACGATGCCCGTCGCCGCGACCTGGCTCGAGACAGACACCTCCGAGGCCTTCCTGCCGGACGTCGTCTGGGAGGCGGCGCGATTCCCGATCGTGGTGGCGTCGCCTCACGACCCGGAGCCCGTGAGCGAGGTGATCGTCACCGGCCGCTCGTGCGGGTTCGACGAGCTCGACGAGGGAGTGACGCTGCCGCAGCTCGAGCCCGGCTCGTTGATCGCGTTTCTCGACACGGGGGCGTATCAGGATGCGACCTCGAACAACTTCAACCTGCTCGGCCGGCCCGCGACCGTCCTGATCGACGGCGACGACGCCGCCGTGATCACGAGGCGCGAGACGTTCGCCGACGTGATGGCGCGGCATGCCGACTGGGAGCCGGGATGACGTTCCGAGTGCTCGGGCTCGACCACGCGTCGCTGACCGTCGCCGACCGCGACCGTTCCCTCGCGTTCTACCGCGACCTACTCGGGCTGCGGGTGCGTGCGCTCGCGACTCTCGCCGCCGACGAGGTCGGCTCGCTAATCGGCAGCGACCTCCGGGTCGCCGACCTGGAGCTTCCCGACGGCCACACGCTCGAGTTGATCGAGAGCGACGTGGGCGAGCCTGGAGAACCGGCTCCGTGGCCCGGACGGAGTCACGTCGCGCTGGCGGTCGACGACCTCGGAGCCGCGGTCGCGATCCTGCGTGCAAACCGGATCGAGCTCTCGGGCGACCCGGTGACGCTCGTCGAGGATGGGTTCTGGCATGGCGCCTCGATCGTCTACGCCCGTGACCCCGACGGCCACACGGTCGAGCTCATCGAGTGGCCCGGATGAGTTGATCGTCGGTCGCGCTCCGAACGCAGGCTAGGCTTGGCCCGTGCCGCAGATCCCCGACCACGACGCGCTCGTCGCGGAGCTCGCCGAGCTGATCGCGATCCCGTCGGTCAGCGCCGATCCCGACCATGCCGGTGATCTCGAGCGCGCCGCCGCGTGGGTCTGCGAGCGGATCGAGCGGGCCGGTGGCTCGACCGATGTCCAGCAGCGAAACGGTCGCCCACTCGTGCTCGGAGAGGTGCGCGCCTCGACCGGTGAGTCGTCGCCGACGGTGCTCGTGTACGCACACCTCGACGTGCAGCCGCCCGACCCGCTCGAGCACTGGGAGAGCGACCCGTGGACGCTGGTCGAACGGAACGGGAGGCTCGTCGCCCGCGGGGTCGCCGACGACAAGGGTCATCTGTTCATGCTCCTCAGGGCGACAGAGGCCCTGGTCGAGGCCGGCGAGCTCCCGGTCAACGTTCGCTTCATGATCGACGCCGAGGAGGAGGTCGGCGGGCACTCGGTCGTCGACTGGGTTGCCGAGGACGAGCGCGGCGCGAACGTGGCGCTGATCCTCGACGGTGGGTACGCGACCGAGGAGCTGCCGTCCTTCTGCACGGCGCTGCGCGGCCTCTGCTACTTCCATCTCACGGTGCGAACCGGCGAGCGTGACCTCCACTCGGGGATGTTCGGTGGCGGTGCGCTCAACGCCGCTCACGCGCTCGTACAGATCGCGAGCGCGGTGCTCGCCGGGCCTGACGGTCGGGTGCCCGAGCCAATCCGGGCGGGGATCATCCCGCCGACCGAGGCCGAGCTCCGCGACTGGGCGCAGCTTCGTTCGGGCGCGAACGAGCTCGCCGAGGCAGGCGCGCGGCCGATGGACGCCGACGCGGCCCGCGACTTCTGGATCCGCACCACAAGCGAGCCGACGGTCGAGCTCAACGGCATTCTCAGCGGCTCGCCGGTCCTCCAGAAGACCGTGCTCCCGATCGAGGCGCAGGCGAACCTCTCCGTGCGGCTGGCGCCCGGGCAGTCGCCAACCGAGATCGCCGCAGTCGTCGAGCGGCTGTTGCGCGAGGCGACTCCAGACGGGGCAGAGCTCGAGGTCGAGCTCTGGTCGGCCGGCGATCCCGGCTGGATCGACCCGGAGAGCCCTGCGGTCACGCTCGCTGCGGACGCATTCGAGCGTGCGGTCGGGACTCGGCCAGCGCTCATTCGAACCGGCGGCTCGATCCCGGTCGTCGCGGCGTTGGGGGCAAAGGGGATCCCGTCCGTCGTCACCGGTGTCGCACGCCCGTCCGCCCAGATCCACTCGCCGAACGAGAACATCCCGGCGCCGGCGCTACGCGAGGGCGTCGTCGCCGTCGTCGAGATGCTGACGCAGTTCGCCGACCTTGGCTGACGAGCGCTTCGCGAGCCAGCTTGCCGAGCAGCTCGCTGGCGACACCGTCGAGCGGTTCCTCCGCTATGTCAAGATCGACACGCAGGCCGCGCACGGCTCGACCACCTACCCGAGCCGGCGCGAGCAGCTCGAGCTCTCCCGTCTGCTCGAGCGGGAGCTGCGCGAGTTCGGTCTCGACGATGTCGTGCTCACCGAGCACGGCTACGTGCTCGCCACACTCCCGGGAACGGTTGGCGAAGCGCCAGTGATCGCGCTGATCGCACACGTCGACACGAGCCCCGATGCGCCCGGCGCCGGCGTACAGCCTCTGGTGCATCGCGCCTGGGACGGCTCGCCGATCGTGCTGCCCGGGGATCCCGCACAGGTGCTCGATCCCGACGAGAACGAGGCGCTTCGCTCGAGGGTGGGGCACGACCTCGTCACCAGCGACGGGACGACGCTCCTCGGGGCGGACGACAAGGCGGGGGTCGCCGAGATCATGGCCGCGGTCGCGTATCTCTGCGAGGACGACGCCCCGCGGGCGCCGGCACGGATCGTCTTCACCGTCGACGAAGAGGTTGGCGCGGGTACCGATCACCTCGACATCGATCAGGTCGGCGCGCAATACGCGTACACCCTCGACGGCTCCGGGCTTGGCGAGATCGAGGCCGAAACGTTCTCGGCGTACGAGCTCGAGCTCACGGTTCGCGGCGTCGCGATCCACCCGGGCGTGGCGAAGGGGAAGCTGGTCAACGCGATCAAGCTGCTGTCCGACGTGGTCGCTGCCCTGCCTCGCGACGGCTTCTCGCCGGAGACGACGGAGGATCGCGAGGGCTTCGTGCATCCCGCTCGGATTTCGGGGAGCGCGGGGGAGGCGACGCTCTGGTGGCTCGCCCGCGACCACGACGACGAGCTGCTCGATCGCCACGTCGACGAGGTGCGCGCGATCGCCGATCGGATCGTCGGCGCGGAGCCGCGCGCCTCGTACACCCTCACCGCCAACGAGCAGTACCGGAACATGCGGCGTGTGCTCGACCTGCATCCCGAGGTCGTTCAGGCCGCGGAGGACGCGATCCGGCGGGTTGGAGTCGAGCCGATGCACGCGATCATCCGTGGCGGCACCGACGGCGCGCGGCTGAGCGAGAAGGGGCTGCCGACGCCGAACATCTTCACCGGTGGGCAGTCGTATCACTCGGTCCGCGAGTGGGCGTCCGTGCAGGACATGGCGGCGGCGTCCGCGACCGTCGTCGAGCTGTTGCGGGTCTGGGGCGAGCGGGGCGCCGGTCGAACGTAGCGCCCTGCGGTCCTGGACGCGCAAGTAACCCCTTCGGGTCTGGCTTGAGCCAGACCCGTGCGCTTCACGCCGCGGGGCTCAACCTGCGAACACCGCGCCCGGCGGCGGGCTTCGGAGCGCGAACAGGGCGAGGGTAGGATCGATCGCACCGCTCGTCGCCATCGAGTCATCGACTGTGAGGAGGCTGGCGCTGATCACTCAGCGACGATGTCAGTGCAGTCCGGAGTGTTCGAGCTCAGGCTGACGCCTGAGCGCAACACAAGCCGATGTCGTCCACGGGTCGCGTGCGCGGTGTCGTCGTCCAGGGCGTCACCGTTGCCGCCATTGCGGCTACGGCGATCGGTTGGATTGCGGTCGCCGGGGCGCCGACGGCAAGCGTGATCCGACGCAGCTTCGACGGGCTCGTGCCGGAGCTCGTCACCGAGCTCATCGTGCTTCTCGTCGTCGCCGGCGTTGCCGGCCGTCTGCTCCGCGACTCCGGGCGCCGTCTGCCTGTGTCGGCGAGCCGTGTCGCTGCTCGCGTGCGGTCGGCAGCTCTGGCGGTGTCGCCCGCGATCCTCGTGGCGGTCGTCGTCGCGCTCGCCGCGGTGTTCCGGATCACCCTCGGGGCCGCGAATCATCACCCCAAGGTGCTCGGGGACGAGCTCGTGTACACAGGCATCGCCAAGGGGTGGGCGTTTGACGGCGGCCCGCTGCTGCGGGGAGCGAACGACATCGGGCACAGCACGCTCTTTCCCCTGTTGATCGCGCCACTCTTCCGAATCTCGTCGACCGCGGCCGACGCGCTCGCCGCGGTTCGCGCCGTCGACGCGACGCTGATGGCCTTGACGGCCGTGCCCGCGTACGTGCTCGCCCGTCGCGTCGTTCCTCGCGAGTGGGCTCTCGGTGTGGCGGCGCTCTCGGCATTTGTACCGTGGACGGCGTACGCGGCGCTGACGATGACCGAGTCGCTCTTCTACGTGGCGTTCGTCGGGTTCGCAGCGCTCCTCGTGTGGACGTTCGAACAGCCGTCGCCGGGTCGGCAGGCGGCCACCGCCGCGGCGCTCGTCGCACTCGTCGGCGTGCGCGCGCAGGGACTCGCGATCGCTGCGGGTGTGGTGCTCGCCATCGTTCTCCACGGCGCGATCGCCCGCGATGTTCGTGGCACGCTGCGGCGGTTCGCGCCGACGCTGGGGTTGATCGCGCTTGGCGCCGCAGCCGCCGTTGGTGCGCGCGCCGCGGGCATCGTCGCCCCGACGAGCTCCTACAACGCGGTGTTCGAGTCGTTCTCGCAGGTCGGACGCATGCTCGAGTGGGGCGCCTGGAGTCTCGCCGCGTTCGGGCTGGCACTGGGTGTCGTTGCGCTCGCCGCGCTTCCCGTCGCGATCGGCGGCATGCTCGCCCCAGGCGCTCAGGTCGCCGCCCGTGCGACCGCGGTTGTCACCACGGCGCTCGGCCTTGCATTGCTGGGCTCGGTCGCCCTGCTCGGCGCGAGCCCGTTCGGCCTGCAGACGCTGCACGAGCGGTCGCTCTTCTACGTCACGCCGCTCGTGCTGACGTGCTTCGCGCACTGGCTCGCGGGCGGCCTGCGCCGACCGAGGTCGATTGCGACCGGCTCGGCGCTCGCGACTGTCGGGCTCGTCGCGTTGTTGCCCGGGCACATCGTCGAGGGCTCGAACGACATCGACTCGCCGTCCAGCGCCTTCTTCGTCGAGCTCGACCGCCAGCTGCCGTCGCTGTCGATCCGCCTTGTCTCGCTGACGTTCGTCGCGATCGGCTGCGGGACGTTCCTCCTGGCGCGGCGATCGCTCTTCCCGCTGCTGAGTGTCGTCGTCGCGTTCGCTGCGATCACGGCGAGCGTCGACTACCGCGATGAGCTCACCGCTGATCAGGCGCGCCGGCTCGGTTGGGTCGACCTCGCACTGCCCGCAGGGGCGGAGGCAGCGCTCGTGTACCTCGGTGTTCCCTACTCGGTCGTCGAATGTGGGGCCGCGGCTTCCGCGGAGCAGCAGGACGCGACCATCTGGGCGGAGGCGTTCAACCTCCACACGCGCCGGGTCTATCACCTCTACCAACCCAACCCGCGCGACGGGCTCGCCTCGCCGGAGCTGACCGTCGGTGACGGAGGCGTCGTCCTCAGGGACGGTCGACCGTTCGAGCCCGCGTACGTGGTGCTGGACTCTCGACAGAGCATCGTGGGAGAGCCGATGACGCGGTTCGACCTCGCTTCGCTCGAGAGTCCGTTCCAGGCCGGTGCCTCGCTTACGCTCTGGCGGGTCGAGGCGCCGCTGCGGATCTACCCGCGACCCGAGCCGCTGCCGCCGCGCGGCGACGGGAGGGGGTGCTGAAGGCCCGCAAGATCCCGCCGTGAACCCGGACGGCTACTTCGACGAGCGGGTCGCTGCGACGTACGACGACGACGACTCGGAGATGTTCGACCCTGCGATCGTCGGCGTCACCGTCGACCTCCTCATGGAGCTCGCCGGCAAGGGGAGGGCCCTCGAGCTCGGGATCGGTACCGGGCGCATCGCACTGCCGCTCGCCGCGCGCGGAGTGCGCGTGCATGGGATCGAGCTCTCGAACGCGATGGTCGCCCGGATGCGGGCGAAGCCGGGCGCAGAGGAGATCGGCGTCACGATCGGCGACTTCGCCACGACTTCGGCTGAGGGCACGTTCGCGCTCGCCTACCTCGTCTTCAACACGATCATGAACCTGACGACGCAGGCAGCGCAGGTCGCCTGCTTTCGCAACGTCGCGGCGCAGCTCGAGCCGGGTGGGTGCTTCGTCATCGAGGTCGAGGTGCCGGGCCTGCAGCGGCTGCCCGTCGGCGAGACACGGCAGGTCATCTACGCGGAGGAGGCGAGCTGGGGGTACGACGAGATCGATGTCGTGACCCAGAGGCTCACCTCGCACCACTTCAGCGTCGCTAGCGGCGAGCTCGAGCGCGTCTCGATCCCGTTCCGGTACGCGTGGCCTGCGGAGCTCGATCTCATGGCCGAGCTCGCAGGGCTGAGGTTGCGCGAGCGCTGGGGTGGTTGGCTACGCGAGCCGTTCACGAGCGAGAGCCGCAAGCACGTCTCCGTGTGGGAGAAGCCGACGCCAGACTCCTGACGTCCGGCGCGGCCTGATGGGATCTGCTGAGATCCGCAGACGTGAGCGATCACGAGGAACTCGACGCCGGAGCGTTCGGCGAGTGGATCGCCGCGATGCAGGCAGCGCTACGCGGACAGCGCGACGCGGACGTCCCCTGCGGGGACTGCAGCGGCTGCTGCACCTCGTCGCAGTTCGTCCACATCGGGCCGGACGAGTCCGATGTCCTTACGCACGTCCCGGACGCCTTGCTCGCGTCGGCCCCTGGACTGCCGGGTCACCAGGTGCTCGGCTTCGACGATCGCGGTCGTTGCCCGATGCTCGTCGACGGCCGCTGCTCGATCTACGCGCATCGCCCGCGAACGTGCCGCACGTATGACTGCCGCGTCTTCGCGGCCGCGGGTGTCGCGCTCGAGGATCCCGACAAGTCGGCGATCGCCGACCGTGCCCGCCGGTGGCGGTTCCGGCTCGAGACAGTTGCCGATCAACGTCGCCTGGCTGCGGTTCGGGCCGCAGCGCAGTTCGTCGAGATGCATCCAGGGCTGCTCCCAGCCGACGCCGGTCAGGCTAGCGCGACCGACCGCGCGGTGATTGCCGTCGAGGTGCATGAGGCCTTCGCCACCGTGCCCGAGCGCTCCGAGCAAGAGCTCGCCGACGCGATCTCGACCTTCCTCACATCAGGTGGGAGGAGCGTCACACGACGCGACGAGGACACCGACCCGGCGCGACCGCGACGATCACCGTCGGCCTCCCGACCCCGAGTCGCCGATCACGCCCTCTCGCCGTGTCCACCTGGGCCACGTCCGAACCGGCTCAGCGGCAACCCGGGCCACCGGCCTCCTCCCCCTAGATCGAGTCTAACCCCGTGAACGGTGGTGCACCATCGACCGCGGGGCGGATCCTGTGGTGTAGCCGCGTCGGCGGTTCAGGCGTGCCGACGGCTCAATCGTGCTGATGCACTTCGCAGCCGAGCCAGGTGTGCCCGAAGCCGCGCATCGCCTCGATGATCGGTCGCAGCGCAGCGCCCTTCTCGGTCAGCTCGTACTCGACGCGCGGTGGCGACTCGGCGTAGCTGTGGCGCGCAACGATCCCCTCGGCCTCGAGCCATCGCAGACGCTCCGCGAGCGTTCGGGGGCTGATCCCCTCGCAGGCATGCTCGAGCTCGGTGAAGCGCCGAGGCCCTTCGGTGAGGTCGTGAACGATCAGAACTGTCCACTTGGAGCCCACGATCTCAGCACACGCGGCGACGGAGCATTGCCCCGCCTGGTGGATCGGAAGCATCGTCCGTGCGACGTCCGCTGTTGCCATCGTGTGACGAAGGATACGGACAACCGTGGCTGCCGTCACGCCCCCTGTCGGGGGAGCCGCGTCGTCGGTGCGTGATCGCGCCGTTCAGTCCCAGGGGGGAGGGTCGTGCACCCAGCGCCCGCCGACCATCGTTGCGACCACCTCGACCGTCTCGAGCTCTTCGCCCGGACAGGTCACCGGGTCGCGCGAGAGAACGACCAGATCGGCGAGATAGCCGGGGATGAGCCGTCCGCGACGCCGCTCGTCGCCTGCGAGCCAGGCTGGGGCGACGGTCGAGGCGTGGAGCGCCTGCTCGACGGTCAACGCCTCGGCGGGATGCCACGCTGGGCGCCCGTCGATCGTCCTCGTGACGCCTGCGCGAATCCCGGCGAGCGGGTCGAGCTCTTCGACCGGTGCGTCTGAGCCGTTCGCAACGACGGCACCCGAGTCGAGCAGTGAGCGGAACGCATACGCGTGCGACGAGCGCTCGCCCCAGAACCTGTCGGCGAGGTCGCGATCCGATGGGGCGTGGGTGAACTGGACGGAGCAGGCAACTCCGAGCTGCGCGAAGCGTGGAATGTCCTCCGGCGCGAGGCACTGCGCGTGCTCGATGCGATGGCGCAACCCGAGCGGCCCCCACACCGAGCGCGTCGCTTCGAACGCGTCGAGCGCCTCACGGTTCGCCCTGTCGCCGATCGCATGCACGCCCACCGGCCAGCCGGCGGCCGCACCTGCGCGGATGATCTCCTGGAGATCCTCGCCGGAGGTGATCGAGACGCCCGAGCCGTCGAGCATCCAGGCGGTCTGTGAGCCGAGCGTGCCGTCCATGAACGCCTTCAAGTAACCGAGCCGGAGAAAGTCGTCGCCGATCCTCGGCCCGATGCCAAGAGCGACGAGCTCGGTGATCCGCTCGTGCGGTACCGACTGCCACACCCGCAGCGTCAGGCCTTCGCGTGCGTGGATGCTCCCGAAGATGCGCGGTGCGCCGAGCCAGCCGTCCTTGTCGTGGATCGCCGTCACACCACGGGCGTTCGCGAGACGGATGCCCGCACGTGTGGCGGCGACCCACTCGTCGTCGGTGACCGTGACGAAGCGCTCGCGGAACTTCCACGCCGATTCCTCGCGGAGGATCCCCGTGGGCTCATCTGTCATCTCGTCGCGCTCGACGACACCCCCGGCGACGAAGAGATCTCCTTCCGCGAGCCGCAGTGCGGCACTGTTCAGCCACAACGAGTGGTAGTCCTTCGACCAGAGCGCCGCCGGCGTATCCCCCGTGACCCGGTCGAGCGCAGTCGCGGTCGGCTTCTCGCCCCAGTCGGCATCCCGCCAGCCGCGCCCGCGCACCCATGAGCCGTGCTCGGCGTTCTCGACGCGCTGAAGCGCTTCCGCGAGCGACGACACCCCATCGAGCGCGACCTCGGTCTGCGCGAGCGACCAGGTCGGGAAGTGGACGTGGCTGTCGGTGAAGCCTGGCACGACGCAGCGACCCCCGAGATCGACGCGATCCGGCGTCGGGAGCGCCGACTCGTGCGTGCCGACCCCGCCCGCGACACGGTCGCCCGCGATCGCAAGGGCCCCCGCGGTCGGGAGCGAGGCGTCCATCGTTCGGATCACGCCGTTCGAGAGAATCATGGGTGCAACCCTAGATGAGTCGTCCCACGATCTCGCGGGCTGGCCGCGCTGTGCGTCAACGAAGCGACGCGTCTCCGATCGTTCCGCTCGACTGTTGGCTCGGAAGACAATGTCTGGCACCGGGACATGTCGAGAAGAGACATCTTTGCTGTGACTCGTTCGTGAGAGCTGGCGCATCCTGGCAAGCAGTTCGTCGCAGTCGGCGACGGAACGTCCCCGCGGGACATCTCCGGGTGTCAGACAAGGCTCACGTTCCGAGCGCCACCGCATCGGGGCGCGCAGCCGGAGTGCGAGCTACCCTCGCGACATGGTCGAGATCGCACAGCCTGCAGAGACACTGCCGCGGAGCGCGATCCTCGAGCGCATTCGCGACTCGGTGATCGGTGACGACCAGGTGATGTACGGGCCGTACGGTCCGCGCCGGGTGACGTACGCCGACTACACGGCCTCGGGTCGAGCGCTCACGTTCCTCGAGGACTTCATCCGCGAGGAGGTGCTCCCGCGCTACGCCAACACGCACACCGAGTCGAGCGGGACGGGCCTGCAAACAACCCGCCTCCGTGAGGACGCCCGCGAGATCATCCGTCTGGCGGTCAACGGCGACGAGAGCACCTGCGTGATCTTCTGCGGGTCGGGCTCCACCGGCGCGATCGACCGGCTCATCGGCATCCTGAACCTTCGGCTCCCTGCCGACCTCGACGCCCGCTACGACCTCACCGCGCGCATCCCGCCGACCGAGCGTCCCGTGGTCTTCATCGGTCCTTTCGAGCACCACTCGAACGAGTTGCCATGGCGCGAGTCGATCGCGGACGTCGTCGTGATCCCCGAGGATCGCGACGGGCACCTCGACGTCCACCGGCTCGAGGAGGGGCTCGAGCGGTACGCCGACCGCCCGCTCCGGATCGCGTCGTTCAGCGCTGCGTCGAACGTGACGGGAATCGTCACCGACACACACGGCATCTCGGATCTGCTCCACCGCCACGGCGCGCTTGCGTTCTGGGATTTCGCGGCGGCGGCGCCGTACGTCGACATCGAGTTCAACTCGCGCTGCTCGAAGCATCCCGGCGCTTACAAGGATGCCGTCTTTCTTTCGCCGCACAAGTTCATCGGCGGCCCGAGCACGCCGGGTGTGCTGATCGTCCGCAGGGAGCTGCTCACGAACACGGTCCCGGACGTCGTCGGCGGTGGCACGGTGCAGTACGTCAACCCGGAGGAGCACGTGTATCTCACCGATCCTGTGCACCGCGAGGAGGGGGGAACACCGGCGATCGTCGAGTCGATCCGGGCGGGCCTTGTTTTCAAGCTGAAAGAGGCCGTCGGGGTCGATGTGATCCGCGCCTACGAAGAGGATTTCGTCGACCGCGCGATCGCCTCGTGGTGGCCCAACCCGAACATCGAGGTGCTGGGAAACCTCGACGCAGAACGGCTCTCGATCGTGTCGTTCGTCGTCCGCAAGCCGGCAGGGCGATACCTTCACCACAACTTCGTGGTCGCGCTGCTCAGCGACCTGTTCGGGATCCAGTCCCGCGGCGGCTGCTCGTGCGCAGGGCCCTACGGTCACCGGCTGCTCGGGATCGACATCGAGCGCTCGCACGAGTACGAGCGCGAGATCGCCCACGGCTGCGAGGGGATCAAGCCGGGCTGGGTCAGGGTCAACTTCAACTACTTCATCTCCGAGACCGTGTTTCGCTACATCGTCGAGGCGGTATCGCTCGTCGCCGACCACGGATGGACGCTCGTGCCCGAGTACTGCTTCGACCCGATCACCGGGCTCTGGCGTCACCGCCGCGGGCCTGTCGAGCCGCCGATGCGGCTCGCCGACGTCCGGTTCGAGGCGGACGGCAGCCTCGTCTATCCGCACACCCGCGAGACGGCGGCCGAGGAGGCGCTTGCCGGCTATCTCGAGGAGGCGCGGACGCTGTTCGCCCGTTTCGGGGGCGCGGTTGCGGACGACGAGCCGACCGGGCTCTCGGCGGATTTCGAAGCGCTCCGGTGGTTCGAGCTCCCGGCCGCAAGCCTCGCCTGACGCCCGCTACGCCCCGGACGCGAGCCGCGCGTTGCCGCCGCGGCCGTGGAACGCGCGGATCGGAAGCTCGGTGGGGAATGCCGACGTCGTCGGGAAGAGATCGAGGTCGGACCCCTTCGTGCAGCCGTCCGTCTGGTATGAGCCCTGCTGGATTGGGAGCAGGCGGTTCATCGCGAGCGCGAGGTACTGCGCCTCGACCTCCTCGGCGCCGAGCGCTGCGGCCGCGTACCCCATCGACTGGGTCGCGTAGCAGTTCGTTACCGCCTCGTTTTGGATCCCCGCGGTGTGGTAGGCTTCGTGCGCGAGGATGAGGACCGCATAGATCGTCTTCGAGGACGATTCATAGCACGGGTGGCCGAACGTCATCGGCTCGGGAATCCGCCAATCCAGGCTCCGAAGGCACCTGAGCTCGCCGTGCTGCGACTTGCCTGCGAATCGCGCCAGCCGGCGGCAGGTGTCGTGGGTCAGGAAGATGCGGTTGTCGGGTACCCCCTCGGCATTGAACCGCACCTCGCCGTGTCGCGGCTGCGTGTCGATCAGCGCGCCCCAGAGCGTCTGGCAATCGACGTGAACCGAGCGCCCGGCGATCTCCGAGGCGATCGGAGAGAGCTCTCGCTCGATGGACGTGTCAGACCACCACTGCCAGGCGAGGATCAGGGCAGGAACGGCGAGGAGTGCCGCAAGAAGGCGCATCTTCCTCCTATCGGCTGCACCGGCTCGCAGCCTGACAGCTACCGCACCGCCGTCCCGTCCACCGCCTCCCACGCGGACCCGGTGACGCGGCCGAGCGTGTGGAGATCGTCGTTCGACCAGCCGGGGTCGGGAACACCCGAGACGTACCAGTTGGAGCCGTTGTCGGCGACGATCGCGCCGTACTCCTTCAGCGCCCGCAGAACGACCCGGGCTTGAGGCGGGAATCGGGAGATGTCGAACGAAGCCTTGAGCCGGAGCCGTTGCCCCATCGCCGGGAGCGCCTCGTCGGTGAGGTCGCTCGCGAAGTGACGGGCGGGCCAGACGTAGGCCCGGCGGGTCCTGGAGACCGTGACCCTGAGCGCGTGGCGGATGCGGCCCGCGCGGACCTCGTCATAGCGGGCGAGCCCCGGGAGGATCGGCAACCCGGCGGCATCGGCCGACGTCCAGCCCGCCGGCCGGAGCCGGTTCGACCGGAGGCTCCACACCGCCCCCGACCCCGCCGTCCAGCCGCCACGCGATCGGCGCAGGGCGTAGAGCTCGTACAGGCGGCAGGCGCTGCGGTCGACGAGGATCGCATGTCGATCCCCGTCTGCGTTCGCACCGCCCTCGATCCGCACCGTCGCCGGAATCGGGTAGCGGATGCGGTCGGACTCCGCCGCGTACTCGAACCCCACGGCGACCCGTGGTGTGGCGCGACCGACGATCGTGACCGGGATCCCGATCGGGCCGCCGTCCCAGAGCCCCGAGCCGAAATCGGCATGCATCCCCGCGTCGAGCCCGATCGAGGCGATCAGCGCGTCCGAGCCGGGCGCAACCGGCAGCGTGTCGACGCGCCGATTCCAGGGGTTGTCCGTCGGGAAGACGGGGCAGCCGACCAGCGATGGCCCGCTGACGCGGGCGCCTGCGAGGGCTGTGCCCGTCGAAACCAGTGCGAGCGCTGCACCTGCGGCGAAGCGCCACCGGCCGCTACGAAGACGCGCTCGCCGTCGCGTGCCGGACATCTGGTGGTGTCGCCCGTGGGTAGGCATGTCGGATCGTGTCGATGAACGCTGCCGCCTGCTCGGCGAGCGCCGGGTCGTGGATCTCCAGGACGTTCTCGGCGTTTCGCTCACCGGAGCGCGAGAGGTTGAACGACCCAGCGAAGACGACGTCGTCGGCGACCGTGATCTTCGCGTGCATGAAGTCGTGTACCGAGTCGGGCGTCCATGGCGTCGAGACCTTCCCGGAGAAGTCCGCTCCGGTGAGCACCGCGTGCAACAGCGGGATCTTCCACGCGCTCACACCGTTGTCGCGCCACTGGAAGAAGACCTGGTCGACCTGGGTGTCGTCGACGATTCCGGCCAGGTCGCACCGCCGCTCCTTCACGACCTCGACGAGCGTTGCGAGGATTGGCGCCGACGTGAGCACCGGTGAGGCGATCCTGATCCGCCGCCGCGCTCTCGCGAGGTGCTTGGCGATCCGGTGCGCGAGCGCGTCGCCGTGACCCGGACAGAACCACGCCCGCACCTCCCGTCCGTCGACGTCGACAGGCCGTGGCTGCACGTCGCCCGTCGACTCGACCGTTCGCGCTGCCCAGAGCTCCTCGAAGTTGAGCGTGTAGGCGGTCGCAACCTCGGCGGAGTCGACCGTGACGATCACGTTCTCCTGCCGTGTCCACGAGTCTTCGGTCCAGTTGGTCGACCCGGTCCAGACGCTCCGGCCGTCGCGGACGACGTACTTGTGGTGCATCAGCCCCATCGTGGTTGCGACTCCGTGCGTGAGAAACGGCTCCGCCTCGAGCACGGACGGCTCGGTCGTCGGCGGGGCGGGGACCGGGTCGCGTCCGGGCTCCTCGAGCTCGTAGACGAGGCGCACCTTCACGCCGCGGGCGACGGCCCGACGAAGGATGTCTCGTCCCTGCTCCTCGAGCGCCGCTCGCACGCGGATGTCGTAGATCGCGATGTCGAGTGAAGTCGTCGCCGCCTCGAGGAACGCGAACAGCCTCTGCGCGATCGACTCGGCGCTCTGCCCGCCGTCGCGGAGGGTCGTCAGCTCGATCATCGTCCGCCATCCTCGCCGACCGGGGTCGGCTTGTCGCGGCTCGCCCCGGAACCGGGGTGAGACGACTGCCTCTTGCTCTGGAGCTCGATCCCCACGTCCGCGCAAGCATGCCGATTTCCTGCCTGTGATCGTCGGGTCGATCGATGAGCGATGCGACAGTCAGAAGCTGACGGTTCGCGCCCGCCACTAAATTGTAAAGACATTTCTCTTGAAACGCTTCTAGCGGTTTGTTACGTTCGCCGCGCTTGCCGAGTTCTCTGAGCTTGGGACATTCGTCACTGGAGGCGCACATGAGCAGGGTGAAGTCGTCCACCGGCCGGCTGCGGGTTTCCCCGAGAAAGCTCATCACGAGCTCGGCGGTGCTCGTTCTCGCGGTTGTCACGGCACTAACCGCAGGTCTCGCGACCGCAGGGAACCGCGCGAGCGCCACCCCGCTCGTCGTCGGCGTCACTGCGGACGTGGGCAGCTGGGACCAGGACGGCGGCGGCGGGTATGACCCGACCGCGGCGATCCTCAACAAGGCGACGTACCTCTACCCGCTCGACTGGGGCACCAAGAAGGTCGCCGGGGGCCTGATCCAGGACCCCGTGAACGTCGCGAAGTCGTACGCCCAGACGTGGACCTCGAGCGAGAACGGCAAGGTCTGGACGCTGAAGCTGAAGGCTGGCAGGAAGTGGCCGAGCGGCAATCCCGTCACAGCCCAGGACTTCTACTGGTCCGCGCAGCGCGGGTTCGGGCTGCAGCGGAACGTCGCCGGGATCTACCGCCTCATCGGGCTCTCGAAGATCTCGCAGGTCACTGTCGTCGATCCGCTGACGATCCGGTACACGCAGGACTATCCAAGCGCGCTGAGCACGCAGATCCAGCTGATCGGCATGTTCATCTACGACTCGAAGCTCCTCAAAGAGCATGTCACGGCGAGCGACCCGTGGGCGCTCGATTGGGCGGGGAAGAACCCGCAGGTCGGTGGCGCATACCTCGTCTCGAACCGGGTTCCGGGCCAGTCGATCACCCTGCAGGCGAACCCGGACTTCCCGCTCGCGGTGCCAACCAAGCAGATGGTCCTTCGGGTCATCCCCTCGTCCGCCAGCATGCGGCTGCAGCTGCAGAAGGGCGACATCGACGTGGCGAGCTCGCTCACGCGTCGTGACATCCTGCAGCTGAAGGGTAAGCCGGGCATCAAGATCATCTCGGCACCGAGCGCAGAGCAGGTCTCGCTCCCGATCAACATGACGATGCCGCCGTTCAACGACGTGCACGTCCGGCGCGCGATGGCGTGGGCGACTCCCTACGACCAGATCGTCAAGACCGTGTACGGCGGCGACGCGCGGCGGGCGAACAGCTACGTCCCGCTCGACACCGTCGGCAACTCGCCGATCGGCTACCCCTACACGTACAACGTCGCCAAGGCGAAGGCCGAGATGGCGCTCTCGAAGGTCAAGAAAGGCTTTCGCGCCGAGCTGATCATCCCGACCGGCGACGACGCGATGCAGCAAACAGCCATCCTGCTCGCGAACTCGCTGAAGCAGATCGGCATCAACCTCGTCATCCGCCAGCTCGACCCGGCGACGCTGAGCGCGCGCCGCGGGAAGAAGGACATCCCGTTGCAGCTCGTCTCCGGCTCGTTCTGGGTCTCGGACGTCGAGTACGCCCTCGCGGTGAGCTACACGGAGAAGGCATTCATCAACTACTCCCAGTACGTGAGCCCGGTCGTCGAGGCCGCGTACACCAAGCTCCACACCGTGACCAACCAGGCTGCGCGCGTGAAGCTCGCGAAGGTCGTGCAGGCGCAGATGGCGAAGGACGTGCCGGCGCTGATGATCGCGCAGCCGAACTTCAACGTCGCCGTGCGCTCGAGCATCGGTGGCTGGGTGCAGCCGATCGACGGGATCATGCGCCTGCGCTACCTGACTAAGAAGGGCTAGCCAGCACGACGCGTTCCCCTAGGAATCGCTGGCGGCTCCGGCACGGAATGCCGGAGCCGCCAGCGGATCTGCGGAAGGATGTAGCCGGCACCTGACGCACGGAGCACGCGAGTGACGCAACAGCGGTTCGAGATCGGGTTCGCGATGAACACCTGGGACTTCGGTGCCGGGACGCTCGAGGACGGGTTTGCCTGCCTTCGCGATCTCGGGTTCAGGACGTTCGAGGCACTCGTTGGCGACTCGCTCACGTTTGACCAGGCGCGGCTGTACCACCAGGTCGGTGATCTGCGCCTTCCCGTTGCCCTCCGCGACATCGACCTCCTCGCGCGTCTCTCGGCGTTCAGCCTCGCCGAGACCACCTTCGGGCTCCGTGTCTCGTCGCTCTACGTCAACCCGCACTGGATCGAGCCGCTGCTCTGGTCGCACGAGCTCGACCTGATCCGAGCGATCGGCCGGTTCCTGCGCGGCTGCGGAGCGTCGGTGCTCGTGGCCGGTGGGGGGCCCCCGGCGCGCACGGGTCGCACGACACCGGACGACTACCGAGCGTTCGCGCGGGCGCTCACGGAGGCCGGCAAGGAGGTCGCCGAGATCGGCCTTCGGCTCGCCTACCACCCTCACCTCGACTGCTTCGTCGAGTCGTGTGAGGAGCTCGACCGCCTGATGGACGTGCTTGACAGCCCCGACGTCTGGCTCTGCCTCGATCCAGCGCATCTACAGGCGACGGGCGGCGACCCAGTTTTCGCGCTGCGAACGTACGTCGACCGCGTCGCGCACGTCCACCTCAAGGACTGGGATGGCGACAGCGCGGCGACCGGACGGGCGCGCTACGCGTTTCGGACGCTGGGCGAGGGGGCTGTCGACCTCGAGGGATTCGTGGGCGTGCTGCTCGAGACGGGCTACAGCGGCGATGCGATCATCGAGATCGACGCCCTCGAGGTGCCGGCCGAGCAAAGCTGCCGAGACGCGCTCGCCTACGTGACCGGGACGCTCGGGCTCGTTCCGGTGCCGGCGCCCTGATGGCGCTAGAGACCGCTAGTGACCCAACCGCCCCTGTGCGGCCGGTAGACGGAGCTCGACATGCGCGACGGAGTGCTCGAGATGGCGCGCCATCGCCGCGCGCGCAGCCTCGGGATCCTGCTGGCGGACCATCTCGATGATCTCGATGATGCCGCCGAGCGCCTGCTGCGGCGGCACCGACACACCGCTCCCGAAGAGGTAGTGCAGCACGGCGGTCATCGCGCCCTCGAAGCTGATGATGAGCGGGTTGTCGGCCGCTTCGGCGAGGAGGCGGTGGAACTCGAGGTCGAGCTCGAAGGCGTGACGAGGATCCTCGGCGGGGTCGTGGATCGCCGTCCGGACGCGTTCCTCGATCTCGGCGAGCCGCTCGAGGTGCTCGTCCGTCCGGCGGCGTGCCGCGGCGTCGGCACAGAGGAGCTCGAGCTCCTGCCTGACCTCGAGAAACTGCGGAGGCGCGAGGGCCTCGACGACGAGGGACAGCGCGATGAACTCCGTCACCGTCGTCTGAAGGTTGTCGAGCGAGAAGGCGCTGACGCGGTAGCCGCCACCCCGGCCGCGCTGAACGACGACCGTGCCGGCCGACGACAGCTCCTGCAGAGCTGCGCGCACAGTCGGACGGCTGACCCCGAAGAGCTCGGCGAGCTTCTCCTCCCCCGGCAGGCGGTCGCCGGGCTTCAGCGTCCCCTCGAGGATCTCGCGCTTGATCGCGGCCGCGATCTGGCGGGGTGCCGAAAGGACGGTGTAGGAGGGGCGTCCGTCGAGGAGGCCGACGCGACGCGTGGACGGGATCGGAGGCTCCGTGTCGCTCATAACGTGAGAAGTGTTTCGTTGAATTGAGAGTTGACCGCAACGTATCATGGCCTTTCGTGAGACGTGAGAGCCCCATCCGGACGTTCTCACGCCGGTCGCGGTGAGACTTCTCACATATGTCGCGAAGCGGCTTCTGCTGCTCATCCCCGTGCTGTTCGGGATCAGCATCGTGACCTTCATCCTGCTCCGCGTCGTTCCGGGCGACCCGCTACGGATGTTGCTGCCCCAGACCGCGACGCAGGCCGACCTCGAGCGCATCCGCGCACGGTACGGGCTCGACCAGTCGCTCTTCGAGCAGTATCGGATCTACCTCGGAAAGCTCCTGCACGGCGACTTTGGCACGTCGTTCCAGACGGGACAGGCGATCACGCATGAGATGGGCCAGCGGCTCGGCCCGACGATCGAGCTGGTCACGATCGCGTTGTCCGTCGCGCTCCTCATTGGCGTGACGCTCGGCGTCGTCTCGGCGCTGCGGGCTGGCAGGCCTTCTGATCACGTCATCCGAATCGGCTCACTCGCGGCGACCGCGATCCCGGAGTTCTGGCTCGGGCTGCTTCTCGTCCTCGTTTTCTACTACGAGCTCGGCGTCGTTTCGGCGCCGGTGGGCAGGTATGGCTCCGAGCTCGTGTTTCCGACCGTCACGCACCTCGATCTTGTCGACGCTGCGCTCGCCGGCAACGCGGCCGCGGTGCAGTCGGTCGTCTCTCATCTCCTGTTGCCCGTCGCCGCGCTCGCCGCCGTGACGTCGGCACCGATCATCCGCACCGTGCGTGCGGCCGCGCTCCACGCGCTGGGCTCGGAGTCCTATCGGTGCGCCGAAGCGCACGGGTTGCCGCGCCGGTTGCTCGTTCGGCACTACGTGCTTCGCGAAGCGCTCTCGGGCGTGCCGACCCTTGCCGCGCTGATCTATGGAAACCTGATCGGCGGAGCCGTTCTCATCGAGTTCATCTTCGGCTGGCAGGGGTTCGGCCAGTGGGCGCTCCAGGGGCTGCAGGTGCGCGACTACCCGGTCGTCCAGGCGTTCGTCCTCGTGAGCGCGACGGTCTACGTGATCGTCTTCCTGATCGCCGACGTCGTCCATGCGATGCTCGACCCGCGGGTGAAGCTGTGAGGATCGGTCGCCTCGTCTCGCAGGTGACGGTCTGGACGCGCTCTCTGAGCCCCCTCAGCGCGCTCGGGATCACCCTCCTCTGCGTGATCGTCGCGCTCGCGGCGCTCGCGCCGCTCATCACGCGCTGGGGGCCGACCGAGATCGACTTCGAGAGCATGCTCTCGCCGCCCGGGACGCCGAACCACCTCCTCGGGACAGACCGCAACGGCATGGACATCCTCAGCCGGATCCTCTACGCCGCCCGGATCGACGTCGGTGTCGCGATCGCGTCGGTCGCGATCGCCGCGTCCGTGGGCTCGGCCGTCGGTGCGGTGGTCGGGTTCGTCGGCGGTTGGGTCGACGACGTCGCCATGCGCGTGGTCGACGTGCTGCAGTCATTCCCGGCGTTCATCTTCGCCCTCGGCGTCGCTGTCGTGATCGGGACGTCGATCCCGAGCCTGATCCTGCTCCTCGCCCTCGTCAATACCTCGAGCTACGTCCGGATCATGCGGGCCGAGGTGCGGGCGACGCGGGAGCACGGCTGGGTCGAGGCCGCCCGTTGCGCCGGGCTCTCCTCGACGCACATCCTGTTCAGGCAGGTCGTCCCGAACAGCATGCGCCCGACGTTGGTGATCGCGCCGTTGAACTGCGGGTGGGTGATCCTCCTGCTCGCCTCGCTGTCGTTCGTCGGCCTGGGCATCCCCGTGCCGGAGGCGGAGTGGGGCGCGATGATCTCGGCAGGAACCGAGGAGATCGCATCGGGGATCTGGTGGACGTCGGTCGTACCGGGGATCATGCTGTTCCTCACGGTCCTCGGGTTCAGCCTCGCGAGCGAGGGTGCACAGTTGCAAAGGCCGTCGCGATGATCGTCCTCGACGTTCGCGGGCTCGGCGTGATGCTCCAGCGCTCCGCGAGCGAGCCGGTCGCCGCGCTGACAGACGTGAGCCTGACGTTGCGGCCGGGCGAGGTGCTCGGCGTCGTCGGCGAGAGCGGTGCGGGCAAGACCATGCTCGGCCGGGCGATCGCGGGGCTGCTGCCCAGTACCGCACGGGTCACGGGGGAGCTGCTCGTCTCGGGCGGCGACGTCCTCCGGATGACCCCCGACGAGCTGCAGCAGCATCGCGGCAAGGGCGTCGCGATCTGCTTCCAGAACCCGCGCACGGCGCTGAGCCCCGTGCGGCGCGTCGGCGCCCAGGTGGACGACCGGCTCCGCATTCACGGCGGGCACGACCGGTGGACGGCCAAGGCGCTCTTCGAGGCGGTCGGGATCCGGGAGCCCGAGCGGCGCCTCCGCGCCTATCCACACGAGCTCTCGGGGGGGATGGCTCAGCGCGTGATGGTGTCGTTGGCGCTCGCGTGCTCACCGACGATCATGATCGCGGACGAGCCTACAACGGGGCTCGACGTGACGCTCGCGCGTGGCGTCCTCCAGCTCTTCCGGACGATCGCGCAGGAGCAGCGAACGGCGATCGTCCTCATCTCACACGACTTGCCGGCGATCGCCGAGATCTGCGACCGCGTCGCCGTTCTGTATGCGGGATGCCTCGTCGAGGTCGGGCCGACGCGGACGCTGATCGACACCCCGACCCACCCGTACACGGCGGCGCTGCTTGCCGCGGCCCCGGATGTCTCGGGTGCGGCGACGAGAACCCTGGGCGGCACGATGCCGAGCCTCGCATCCGCGCCGGCCGCCTGCGCGTTTGCGCCCCGGTGCCAGCTCCGGCGCGACCGGTGCGAAGCGGAGCGGCCCGCGCTGGAGGGCGTCGGAGACGACCATCTCTCGGCGTGCCTGTTTGCGTCCCAGCACCGCGCCGAGAGGACCAACCTCACGGCGGCGCTCCCGGCGAGCATTCGGAGTCACACGCTGAAGGACAACGATCCCGATGTCACGCTCGCCGTTGACGACGTCGAGGTCGTGTTCCGCACGCAGTTCGGCCGTCGCGGGTTCAAGGCCCTGCGCGGTGTGTCGCTCGCCGCGCGCCGCAGCGAGACGCTAGGCATCGTGGGGGAGAGCGGCAGCGGGAAGAGCACTCTCGCCAGGGTGGTGCTCGGTCTCGTCGAACCGTCCGCCGGCAGCGTCCGCGTCGGGGGTGTGGATCTCGCGACGCTCGGGCGCGGCGACGTGCGGTCGTTGCGGACGCGCGTGCAGATGGTCTTCCAGGACCCGATCGACACCCTCAACCCACGGCACACGGTCGAGGCGACCCTCAGGGACTCGCACCGGCTCCTGCAGCTCTCACCCCGGGAGATCGACCGCAGGATCGACTGGGCTCTCGAGCGGGTTGGTCTAGACCGGAGCCTGCGGACACGACGGCGTCACGAGATCTCCGGCGGTCAGGCCCAGCGCGTTGGCATCGCGCGCGCCCTTGTGCCCGATCCCGAGATCGTCGTGTTCGACGAGCCGACCTCGGCGCTCGATGCCACCGTCCAAGCGCAGATCCTTGCGCTCATCGAGTCGCTCATGAACGAGCAGGATCGAACGTATCTCTTCATCTCCCACGACCTGGCGACCATTCGCAAAGTCGCCGACACGGTGGTCGTGCTGTACCTGGGGAGGGTCGTGGAGAGCGGGTCGGTGCACGACGTGTTCGAACGGCCGCTTCACCCCTACACCCGAGGGCTCCTCTCGAGCGTCACGAGCCTGCGCAGCACGGGCGCCCCGAGCGAGGCCGAGCTTCGCTACGAGCTCGAGCTGTCGGACGTGAGCGAAGGCTGCGCGCTCGCGCCCCGCTGCCCGTTGGCGAGCGACCGGTGCCGTGTCGAGGCGCAGGAGCTTGTCGAGATCGAGCCGGGCCACCGGGCTGCGTGCTGGCGGGCCCGCGAGGGCGACGGCGTCGGGGCGCTGCCCGCCGGCGGCGCCGGATCGCCGGCCTGAGCGGTGCTCAGCGCGCGAGCCCGAGCGGGTCGTGAGCGAGGCGGCCGTCCGACATGACCAGACGGACGTTGCGGACGGCGGAGATGTCGACCGTCGGGTCGTCGTCGAGGACGATCAGATCGGCACGGCAACCCGGCCGAACCCGGCCGATCGTGTCGACGCCGAGCATCGCAGCGGCGCTCGCTGTCGCCGAGCGGAGCGCTTCGGCGGCCGTCATCCCGGCCTCGACGTAGAACTCGAGCTCGCGGGCCGTCACGTTGGTTCCGTCGAACGGCTCCTGCGGCATCATGTCCGTGCCCAGCGCGATCGCGACGCCGCCCGCGATCGCCTGCTCCAGCGCCGCCCAGTGCTGCTTGCCCGCCTCGAGCGCCCGCGCGACCATCCAGGCGGGCGCGCCGATCCGCTCGTAGAACTCCGTCGCCCGGCTCACGTTGACGGTCGGCACGAGCCACGCGCCATGCGCGTTCATCGTTTCGATCGCCTGCGCATCGAGGAAGTACCCGTGCTCGATCGTGTCGACCCCGCACTCGACAGCGAGCTCGATGACCCTGGGTGGGCCCGCGTGCGCGGCGACCTTCTTGCCGCGTGCGTGCGCTGCGCGTGTGACGGCGCGGATCTCCTCGGCCTCCATCTGCGGGTCGGCGATGGCTTCGTTCTCGCCGGCGATCCCACCGGAGACGGAGATCTTGAGCAGGTCGACTCCGTGCCGAAGCTGTGTGCGCGCCGCCTTGAGGAAGCCGTCGGCGCCATCTGCCTGCAGCGTTCCGTCGAGCTCCCATCCGTGTCCGCCCGTCGCGATGAGCAGCGGGCCCGCGGTGAAGATACGCGGGCCGACCGTCTCCCCCCGCGCGATCGACGCCCGCAGGTCGAGATCCGTGTACTGCCGCTCGCTCACGAGCCGCACCGTCGTCACGCCGATCTCGAGCGTCTGCCGTGCGTTTGACGCCATCCGGAGCGCGCGCGCGGCGTCGCTCTCGCCACGCAGCGCATCACCGGCGGCGCCCGGCAGAATCAGACCGAAATGCACGTGGCAGTTGATGAGCCCGGGGGCGACGTAGCGTCCGCCCAGATCGAGGCGGCGCGCGTCGGCGGGCGAGCTGACGGCGTCGGCCGGCCCCGCCGCCGTGATCGTGTTCCCTTCGACGACGATGCGGGCACCACCGGTCGACACGCCGCGGTCGACATCGACGAGCGCGCAGTTCTCGAGCACGAGGGTGCTCACGTCGGCTCCTCGGCGGTCACGCCGTAGTCGCGAGCCGCCGCCTCTACCGAGACGTAGCCTTCGCGGACGTCCTCGAGCACTCGCTCGCGATCGCGGTCCTTAGGGTCGCCGTGCCCGCCGCCGCCGCCGGAGAGGACGAGGATGCGGTCGCCCGTCTTGACGGCGGTGCGATGCGTGCTCACGGCACGCTCCTGCGGGGTGCCCGGGTTCAGCACGAACCCGTTCGGAAGGCCGTCGCGGCCGCCGGCGAGCCCCCACGGCGCGGTGCGGGTCTTCTTGACGACCGAGAGGAACTCACCCTCGCCGAGGAAGCGGATCATCCGCCGGAGGCCCGCGCCGCCTCGCCGGCGACCGGCGCCGCCAGAGTCGGTGCGGAACTCGAGGCTTTCGACGAGCATCAGGGTCTTCGACTCGAGCACCTCGATCGGCGTGTTCCGAACGATGCTCGCCGAAAGGTGCATCGTGCCGTTCGCGCCGTCGTGGCGAGGCGTGCCGCCCCAGCCCACCGGCTCGTTGTTGGAGACAGCGAACATCTCCCCCGTGTCGGGGTGGATGCCGACCATCATGAAGCCAGGAACGTCACCTCCGGTCGACGCGGCGACCCGACCTTCCATCCCCTGGGCGACGGCCTTGAAGATGAGCTCGAGGGCGACGATCCCGGTCCAGAGCGTGAACGTCGGGGCGGGGCTGATCGCATGGAACAGCGTTCCCGGCTCGGCCAGGACCCTGAGGGGGCGCATGTGGCCTCCCGTCCCCGGCTCGTCGGGCGTCGTCAGCGCCTTGAGCGCGACCTTGCACATCGCGAGCGTGGCTCCGAACGGCATGTTGACCGGCCCGGCGGTCGCCCCCGCCGACCCCGCGAAGTCGACGGTGAGCTCGCCGTTCGCGATCGTGACGGTCACCTGCATCGGCACCGGGGTGTCGTCGATCCCGTCGTCGTCCAGCACGTCCGTCGCCGTCCAGCTGCCCTGCGGCAGCGCCAGCAGCGCGCGGCGCGTCTGCTCCTCACCGTGGTCGAGAATCGTCTGGATCGCCTCGTCGATGGTCGCCTTGCCGTACCGCGCGTAGATCTCGCCGAGCCGGCGCTCGCCCGTGCGGAGCGCCGCGACCTGGGCGTGCACGTCGCCGATCACGAGGTCGGGGAGGCGCGAGTTGAAGCGGATCAGCTCGAGCAGCTCGTGATCCGCCCGGCCGCGCTTGAAGATCTTGGTGCCGGGGAACAGGATCCCCTCTTGGAACACCGACGTCGAGTCGAGCACGTAGCCCGGATCCTTCGCGCCGAGGTCCATCCAGTGCGCGCGCACGCAGAGGTAGGCGGTGGGGGAGGTGGCGCCCTCGGCGTAGAACGCCGAGAAGAGCGTTGCGTCATAGCTGTGTGCCGCGTTCCAGTACGGGTAGTTCATGAGGACGACGTCGCCGGGCTCGACGTTGTCCGCGCCGACGTACTCGACGCCCTTGCGGATCGCGTAGTCATTGGCCCCGAGGAAGTGCGTGAGCCCCGGTGCCTCGGCGATCAGGTCGAGCTCGTCGGAGTAGATGGAGATCCCGAAGTCGAGGACCTCGTAGATCACCGGGTTGAACGCGGTGCGGATCAGCGTCGCACGCATCTCCTCTGCCGCCGAGCCGAGGTAGCTGCGGATGACCTCTGCGGTTGCACCGTCCATCAGACCGTCCTCGCGGTGACGACGAGGTTGCCGAACGGATCGACGGCCGCCCGCTGATCCGACATCACGAGCGTCGTCGTCGTGCCCTC
Source organism: Gaiellales bacterium (assembly GCA_046330385.1). Taxonomy (GTDB): domain Bacteria; phylum Actinomycetota; class Thermoleophilia; order Gaiellales; family Gaiellaceae; genus Gaiella. The sequence continues at coordinate 397,900 of JAXLSV010000002.1, forward strand.
CTCGACGAGGGCAGGCCCCGAGACGACATCGTCGGCGCGAAGCCGCGCGCGGTCGTAGACGGTGAACGTCCGCTCTCCGTCAGCTGCGAAGCACCACGCCGTCGTCTCCCGGACGCGTGCGGCAGCGGGATCCCCGTCACCCGCCTCGAGTCGGCGGAGGGGGACAGGTGCGGTGCGGGCGCGTCCGCGGACGCGAACGTTCAGGACCTGGAGGGACGCGTCGATCTTGTGACCGTAACGCACGGCATGCTCGGCGTGGAACGCCGCCGCGATCGCGTCGAGATCGAGTGGAACGGCCACCGGGAGGGAGAGCCAGTGCTCCTGTCCCTGGTAGCGGAGGTCGAGCGTGCGCTCGCACACCACCTGTGCGGCGGCGACGCCCTGCGCCCCGAGCGACGCGGTCGCACGTGCCTCGAGCTCCGCGAACGGCTCCTCGAGCTCGGCGGGCGAGAAGCTGCCGAGCGGGCGGAGCGCCGTTCGGGAGTGGTCGTCGGTCACCTCCGCGGCGAGCATGCCGAGCGCGGAGAAGACGGACGGGGCGATGGGCACGACCAGCTCCCGGATCCCAAGCTCGCGTGCGAGGAGCGGCCCGAGGAGGGGCCCGGCGCCTCCGAACACGAGAAGCGAGAACGTCTGGGGGTCGCGTCCCCGCTCGACCGTGATCTCGCGCACCTTGCCCGCGGTGCGCGCCATCACGACCTGGAAGACGCCGACGGCTGCGCGTCGCACGTCGCACTGAAGCGGAGCGCCGATCCGCTCCGCGAGGCCGGTGCGCGAGGCGTCGGCGTCAAGCGGCATGCGCCCGTCGAGGAACGTCGCGGGATCGACGTAGCCGAGGACGATCGCGGCGTCGGTGACTGTCGGCTCGGTGCCGCCGCGGCGATAGGCGATCGGTCCGGGATCGGCTCCCGCGCTCTGTGGGCCGACGCGGAGCAGCCCGCTCTCGACCGAGGCGATCGAGCCCCCACCGGCCCCCATGGTGTGGATGTCGTAGGTCGGCATCAGCAGCGGGTAGCGCTCGAGTGGAGCCTCGTGCTTCACGACGGGCGCACCACGGTCGATGACGCAGAGATCGAGCGACGTCCCGCCGGCGTCGAACGTAAGGAGCTCGTCGCGCTCCGTCACCTCGCCGAGGTAGGCGGCACCGATCACGCCGCCGGCAGGCCCCGACAGCACCGTGTGCATCGGGGCGGAGCGCGCTTGCTGGGCGGTCATCGCCCCGCCACCGGAGCGCATGATCAGGAACCGCCCTCCAAATCCGCGCTCGCGCAGCGCGGCCTCGAGCCGATCGACGTAGCCCTTGACGACGGGGCCGATGTAGGCATCGAGGACGGTGGTGCTCGTGCGCTCGTACTCCCGGTACTCCCGGACGATCTCCGAGGAGACCGATACCTGGAGAGACGGGAGCGCTTCGCGCACGATCGCGGCGGCGCGCTGCTCGTGCGCGTCGTTGCGGTAGGAGTGCATGAACACGATCGCGAGCCCTTCGACTCCGTCCGCAGCGAGTGCGAGCGCAGCGGCTCGAACCCCGTCCTCGTCGAGCGGCTCGAGCTCTCGTCCGAGGTAGTCGAGACGGCCTCGAACACCGCGGGTATCGCGACGGCGAGTGAGCGCCGGCGGCTGCTCCCACTGGAAGTCGTACATCGACCGGTCGGGCACGTTGGCGCGTCCGATCAGGAAGACGTCGCGCAGCCCCTCGTTGGTGAGGATCCCGGTGCGAACGCCGCGCCGTTGCAGGACGGCGTTCAGGCCGAGCGTCGTGCCGTGGATGAACACCTCGACCTGCGCGAGCGGCGTTTCGAGCTGCTCGAGGGCGCCGAGGACGCCCTCCCAGGGGCGCTCGGGTGTGGTCGGGGACTTGCCGAGGCGGATCCGCCCGTCGCGCTGGTCGAGCTCGACGGCATCCACGAACGTCCCTCCGATGTCGACGGCAAGGCGGAACGGTAGAGGCGGGGAGGAATCTGGCAAGATTGTTGCCATTTAATGTCATAAAAACATACATTGGAATACATTGATCTTCAAGTCGGGGCGGTGTAGGGTCGCTGCGATGTCGCCGTCGGTCGTCGTTCCCGCCCGTGCGCGCGCAGTGTGCGCTGTCCGGCGGGTCGTCGGCACTGCGCGGTGCCGCGCGCTTTACAGGATCGTCGTGCGGTGATCGCGGGCCCGCCGCTTGTGGTCGACGCTTGGCAGGTCGACGCCTTCGGCGAGCCGTCGGCAGTGCTCCGCCGCGGCGAGGTGCGAATCGAGGATGTCCCCCCGGGCTCGGTGCTCGTCGAGGTCGAGGCGATCGGGCTCAACTTCCTCGACGTGTCGGTCTGCCGCGGCGAGTACACGTCGGAGCCGGTTCCGCCCGTGATTCCGGGGGCGGAGGTCGCGGGCCGCGTCGTTGCCCTCGGCGACGGCGTCACCGCCGTGTCGGTGGGGGACCGGGTGTCCGCGCTCAGCCCGTCGGCGCAGGGCGGGTTCGCCGGGGCGGTGGTGCTTCCCGAGAGCGCCGTGTGCCGAATCCCCGATGACCTCCCGCTCGAGACCGCGGCGGCGATCCTCGTGACCTACCACACTGCCCACGTCTCGCTCGTCCGCCGCGCCGGGCTCCGCGTCGGTGAATGGGTGCTGATTCACGCCGGCGCCGGTGGGACAGGCTCCGCCGCGGTGCAGATCGCCGTTGCTCAGGGCGCCCGCGTCATCACCACCTCGCGCTCGGACGAGAAGGCCGAGGTCTGCCGCTCGCTCGGGGCCGAGGTCGCGCTCAACACGCGGCGGGACGACTTCGTCGCTGCCGCGTTGGAGGCGACCGGCGGTCGTGGCGTCGACGTGGTCCTCGATCCGGTCGGTGGGGAGGGCTTCCGCCGGTCGTTGGAGTGCATCGCCTTCGAGGGGCGGATCCTTCCCGTCGGCTGGGCGAGCGGCGTCAAGCCGGAGCTGGGGCTCGTCGATCTCCTCGTCCGCAACATCACCGCGATCGGCGTCGCGTGGGGAATGGCGTACCCCCCGCGCGCACCGGAGGTCGTGCAGGAGACGCACCGTGCGATTCTCGCCGGCGTCGCCTCCGGCGCGCTCCGGCCGCTCGTGCGGCGCACGTGGAGCTTCGCCGAGATCCCGACCGCCGTGCAGGCGCTCGCCGACGGAGGCATCATCGGCAAGGGCGTCGTCCTCCTGGACGAGCCGTCGAGCGCGTGACCGACCCGCGCTTCGCCTGCTCGGAGCGCTCGCTGGGCGAGCTGGGCGATCGGTGCGCATGGGCGAAGCGAGCGGGGATCGATGGGGTGGAGCTCTGCGGGGCCGGCGACGAGCTGGTCGCACGCCTTCCTGAGCTCGAACGAGTGCGACGCGCAGGGCTCCGGATCTCGACGGTGTGCACCGGGCCTCCCTTTCTCGGGCGCGCGCAACCTCAGACGATCGACCGGGCCGTCGACGAGCTCCGATCGGCGATCGAGGTCGCTGCCGCGATCGAGGCCGACGGTGTCGTCTTGCCGGTGTCAATGCCGCCAGACCCGGCTGCGGACGCTCCCCGGACGCTGCCGGCGTACGTGGTCGACGCACTGGCGACGGTCGTCGAGCACGCGGGCGGCTGCGGAGTCGGCGTCTTCATCGAGCCTCTCAACCGCTACGAGGACGGCGCCGTCAACCGTCTCGAGGAGGCGGTTCGGCTTTGCGAGGTGCTTGCGGGCGATCACGTCGGCATCGCCGCTGACCTGTTCCACATGAACATCGAAGAGCACGACCTTGCCGCCGCGATCCACGCTGCGGGGAGTCGGCTACGGCACACTCATCTCGCCGACAGCAACCGGCTCCCTCCGGGTCGCGGTCACTTACCCCTCGAACCCGTCTTGGGCGCGCTCCGCGACATCGGCTTCAACGGCTGGCTGACGTTCGAGTGCACGCTGCCCGACCCTCCCGACCAGTCGCTCGGCGAGGCGGTCGCCGTCGTCTCGGAGGCCTGGAGGGCCGGCGCGATGCCTGGCGCGCCTTGTTCCCCGGGGTGGTGCGACATCGCACCCTCCTCGCTGTCGTCCACCCCGGGGACGCACTACCGGTGACGCACGCCGGCTGAGGAGCGGCAACCGACGATGTCCCGGCCTCACCCGTATCGCGACCTGAATCGCAACGGCCGGCTCGATCCCTACGAGGACCCGAGGGTGCCTGTCGAGCAGCGCGTCGACGATCTCCTCGCACGCATGACGGTCGCCGAGAAGGTCGGGCTGATGTTCCAGCCGTGGACCCGGATGAACCGGGACGGGACGATCGCGCGACGGACAGAAGGCCCAGGGCTCGAGACCGCCACCCAGCTCGTGGGTGACCGTGCGATCACGCATCTGCATCTCCTCTTCGACCTTGCCCCACCGCGCCGCGCCGCCGTTTGGCAGAACCGCATCCAGCGGCTGGCCGAGGAGACGCGGCTCGGCATCCCCGTGACGCTGTCGTCCGACCCCCGCCACGGTGTGACCGACAACCCGGGCGCTGGCCTCCGCGAGGCGACGTTCTCGCGCTGGCCCGAGCCGATCGGGCTCGGCGCCACCGGCGACACGGAGCTCGTGCGCGCCTTCGCCGACGCGGTTCGCCAGGAGTACACCGCGGTCGGCATCCGGCTGGCGCTGCACCCGATGGCAGATCTCGCGACCGAGCCGCGGTGGGCCCGGACCTCGGGCACATTCGGAAGCGACCCGACGGTCGTCGCGGCGATGACCGGGGCGTACGTCGAGGGGCTCCAGGGGCCGGCCCTCGGTCCCGAGAGCGTCGCGTGCATGACCAAGCACTTCCCGGGTGGCGGTCCCCAGGAGGACGGGGAGGATCCGCACTTCTCGTACGGTCGCAACCAGGTCTACCCGGGCGGGGCGCTCGATCTTCACCTCGCGCCGTTCCGGGCCGCGCTCGCCGCCGGGACCGCCCAGGTGATGCCCTACTACGGCGTGCCGGTCGGTCTCCCCGGGGTCGAGGAGCTCGGCTTCGCGTTCAACCGTGAGATCATCGCCGGGTTGCTGCGGTCGGAGCTCGGGTTCGACGGCGTCGTCTGCGCCGACTGGAAGGTGCTGACCGACGCGACGGTGAACGGCGGGCTCATTCCCGCGAAGTGCTGGGGCGTCGACGAGCTCGACCTCGCAGGGAGGATCGTGATGGCGCTCGACGCGGGCATCGACCAGTTCGGCGGAGAGCACTGCACCGACGTGCTGGTCGAGCTGGTGCACGCCGGGCGCGTCGGCGAGGAGCGGATCGACGTGTCGGCGCGGCGGCTGCTCCGCGACAAGTTCCGGCTCGGCCTGTTCGACGACCCGTTCGTCGACCCGGCGCGGGCCGCGCAGGTCGTCGGGGCACCACAGCTCGCAGCGCTCGGGGCGATCGCCCAGCGGCGCTCGATCGTGCTCCTCGAGAACCGCCAAGTGGAGCCGGGCGGGCCGCGGCTCCTCCCGGTGGCGCAGGGAGCCCGTCTCTACGTCGAGGGCGTCGACCCCGCGGTCGCGGGGGGCTACGGGCAGGTCGTGCGCCTGGAGGACGCGAGCGTGGCGCTCATCCGGGTGAAGGCGCCGTTCGAGCACCGCTCCGGGAGCTACCTCGAGCAGTTCTTCCATGCCGGCGACCTCCGGTTCCCGGACGACGTGCGCGACTGCATCCTCGGGATCGCGCAGCGCGTTCCGACGATCCTCGACGTCCATCTCGATCGGCCGGCCGTGATGCCGGAGCTCGCGGCCGGGTGCACGGCGGTGCTCGGTAGCTTCGGCTCGGACGACGAGGCGCTCCTCGACGTCGTGTTCGGCAAGCATCGCGAGCTCGGGGCTCTCCCCTTCGAGCTCCCCTCGTCGATGGAGGCCGTGGCGCGCCAGCTCCCGGACATCCCGGACGACTCGGTCGACCCGCTCTATCCGCGCGGCTACGGATTGTCCGTCGATGCCTGAGGCGTGAGCACGGCGCTCACCGCGGCCATGGTCTCGGTCCACTCCGGCCGGTCAGGGGTGATCACCGTGAAGTGGTCACCATCCGCATACTCCAGATACGCAACCGGATCGCCGGCCCGCCGTGCCCGCTCCACGTAGACGCGAGAGAGGTCGAGGAGATCCGGTAGGTCCCGGGCGCCCTGCACGACGATCTGCGGCACGCCGAGTGGGAGCAGCGTGAGCGGCGAGGCGTTGCCATAGTCCACCGCGCGCTCGGCAGGGCCGCCGCCCATGAAGGCGGTCGTCGGGTTCCCCGTGTCGCCGATCCCGCGGCGGGCGAGCTCGACGAGGTCGACCATGCCCGCGAGCAAGGCGACGGCTGCCGGGCGGACGCTCGCCGGCGTCGGCCCGTCGGGGCGCCGGTGAACGCACCAGGCCGCCAGCTGCGCTCCGGCGGAGTGCCCGACGACCACGACCCGCGCGAGGTCGAGCGGCGCGTGCAGCTTGGCGAGGTGGTCGAGCGCTGCACCGACGTCGGCCGCTGTTCCATGCCAGCCCGGGAAGTGCGGACCGGCGCGACGGTACTCGACGTTGAGGGACGCGAATCCCCGGGCCGCCGCGTCGATAGCGAGCGGCTCGATCGTGTCCCGAAGCCAGCGCTCGCGCCAGAAGCCTCCGTGGAGGAAGACCGCGACGGGGAACGGCCCGTCGCCATCCGGGAGCCGGAGATCGGCAATCTGGTCGGCGTCGTCACCGTAGGCGAGTTGCGTGAACGGAAAGGCGGCGCGCTGTCGCACCCAGGCGACGGCCCAGCGGAAGCCGTCCATGCCCCGGCCGCCCACGATCGGAACGCCCGTCGTCGCTGAGACCCCAGGCGCCGTGTCCGCGTCGTCCAGTGACACGAAGACGACGCGAGGCGATCCCGGGTCGATTGCGGCGACCGCTCCGAGGCCCGTGGCGTCCGTCGGGGCGACGACGACCCCGTCACCGGCGGCGAGACCACGCGCGACGACGCCAAGCAGCGCCTCGCGATCAGGCGCGACAACGACGTCGATCGCGTCGGGAGCGGGCCACATGGCCGAGAGATCCCGGACGAGGTCTGCCGGGATTCGGCCACCAGCCTCGATGACGATCGTTGTAGTCACGAATCACAAACCCGCGCGCCGCGGAGGGATCGGTTCCGTCGAGGCAAAAGTGTCAAAATGTTTCCTTTGAAGATCTATTCCATCTAGGCTAAGGTCGTTTCGGTGGCTGGTCAAGGCTCGGCTCCCCGGCACGACAGCAGCAGCGCGGGCACGCACTGGACGGCGTGCGCCGGTGGGCGCACGATCGTGGGGCGCTTCGCATGAGCACGGCTGACGTCGTCGTTATCGGTGGAGGCCTGATCGGCATGCTGACGGCCGCCGAGCTCGCCGAGCGAGGTGTTGGCGTGACCGTCCTCGAGAAGGACGATGTCGGATTCGAGCAGTCAGCACGCTCGGTGGCCGCCGTGAACCTGCCCGGCGGGTCGACCGCCGGTGACCGCACGTCGATGCTCCGCGTCTCGGCCGACGAATGGGTGAGCTTCGACGAACGGTGGGGCTGCGACATCCACTTGAACACAGAGGGGTGGCACATCGTCATTGCCGACGACGAGGACGCCGCGTGGGTCGACATCGATCGCGCGACATGGCACGAGACCGCGGGGTACTCCGATAGCGAGATGCTCGATGCCCCTTCGGCGCGGGAGCGCTTCCCGCAGCTCGAGGGCCCCTTTCGCGCGCTCGACGTCCGCCACGGCGGCCACGTCGACGCCGTCCGGGTGATGGCAGGGCTTCGGGCCGCAGCCGCGCGACTTGGCGTGGACATCCGCTGCGGCGCACTTGCGACCGGCTTCACGCCCGCTGGTCGGCGGGTGGCGGCGGTGAAGACGCGCGAGGGCGCGATCCCCTGTGGCACCGTGGTCGTCGCCGCCGGCATGTGGTCACCCGACCTCTGCGATCTGCTCGGCTTCCACATCCCGATGCAGCGTGTGCGCGCGCCGGCCGCAGAGACCGGGCCGCTGCCGGCCGGGACGATTCCGGGGTTCCTGCGCGCCTCGACGTTTGGAGCCAGGCAGAACGCGAACGGCACGATCCGGATCACCGGCGGGTACCGGTACTCCGCGATGCTCCACGACCTGAGCTTCCGCGACCTCCGCGACCTGCGCACCTGGGGCCCTGCGCTGTGGAAGAACCGGAAGGACGTCTCGTTCCGTGTCGACACCCAGGTGCTGGCGGACGAGGTCGGGTCGGCATGGGCGCGGCTTCGGGCTGGCCGGAACGGGCAGACATTCGTGCCTCAGGGCTACAACCCGACCTCGCGGCCGCGTGATCGCCAGAAGCAGCTCGACGACCTCGCCCTGCTGATCCCCTCGGTGAAGGGGGCGCGGATCCAGCGCGCCTTCGGCGGCACGATGGACCTCATACCCGATCTCCAGCCTGTGATCGGGGCGATCCCCGGGTGGGAGAACGCGTACATCGCGGGCGGTTTTAGCGGCCATGGGTACATGAACGGCCCTGGGGCGTGCAAGGCTGTCGCGCAGCTCATCCTGGATGGCGACCCTGCAATCGACCTCGCCGACTACCGCCCCGAGCGGCTCACCGGGAAGCTCACGATGAGGGATCAGATCTTCTGAGGCGAACGGAGCGACGACGAGGCTGTGCGTGCCGGCGAGCCGACACAGTCGACCCCAATCGATCGAGGAGGCGCGCGCCGTGAGCGTCGAGATGGTCTACCCCGATGGCACGAAGGCGATCCGCGCGCTGCTGCTCGGTGCGATGACGAGCGCGTGGTACGAGGCGAGCGAAGAGGAGCGTCGCGAGCGGATCCTGCCCCGGTTCGCACAGATGATGGACGAGTGGCGCGCGCTCGGCGTCAAGGTGCTCGCCACGTGCGACGACGACTTGCTGATGGTCGGTGATCCGCGATCGACGGGCACGACCTTCTACCTGATCGTCGAGATCGCCGAGGTCGACGACGTCGTCCACATGATCCAGCGGATCCGGGAGACGGTCGACGGCGTCCGCCTCGACGCGTACATGCGCTGGGAGGCCCGGCTCGGCCGGCCGTTCTTCCTGCTCGAGCCGCATTGACCCGAGTTCTGCCAGGTCGGAGGGCCCGCGGCGGCCGTGGCGCGTGGCTCACCCGAGCGCGTCGGTTGGGCTCTCGCTCGAGCTGACGCCTCCCGCCACGGGCCAGGTCAGCCTCACGAGCTTGCGCGAAGCGCCTGCTTGTGCGCACGCTTCGCCGCCTGATACGCCTCGAGCGCCTCCGGCGAGTCGACGTCACCGAGGCAGGGATGGTCGGGAACGAGCGGCAGTGCGACCTTGACGCCGAGACGCTTGGCGAGCGTCGAGCCGAGACCGACGACCTTCATTTCGCCGAAGCCCGGGAGGGCGCGGATCCGGCGCTCGAGCTCGGTCGTATCCTTCGTCGCCCACACCTTCGAGGCGTCGCCGCCGTAGTCGTCGGCGATCGTGGCAGCGAGCTCGCGGACACGCTTCGCCATGTTCCCGGGGAAGCGATGGACAGCAGGTGTCTGTCGGAAGGCTGCGAGCAGCTCGTCGTCGGGCAGCGCCGCGATCTTCGCCGGGTCGAGATGCCCGAGCCGCTGCTTCAGCTTCAGCGGACCGAGGAATGCGGTCGGGACGGTGACCTGCTGGTCGAGCGCGAACCCGACGAGCAGCGCGAACGGGTCGCGCGCAAGGAGCTCGTCAGCCTCCGCGTTCCCCGTGAAGTGGATCGCGCGCGGCTTGGCCATGGCTCGATGCTACCGATCGGCGACGGGTGCTCCTCGACGCTGTCACGATGAGTACCCTGGCTCGATGGAGCCGCTCGATTGCCTCACGTCGGGAACGCGAGCCTGGTTCGAGCGTGCGTTCGCGGGGCCGACGCCGGCTCAGGAGAAGGCATGGCCCGCGATCGCGTCGGGAAAGCACGTCCTCGTCCAGGCGCCGACCGGCTCGGGCAAGACGCTCGCCGCGTTCCTGATCGGGCTCGATCGGCTGAACGAGACCCCGGGCGAAGGGATGCGGCTGCTCTACGTCTCGCCGCTCAAGGCGCTCAACTACGACGTCGAACGCAACCTCCGCGGCCCGCTCGCGGGGCTCGGCTCGAAGCTGACGGTCGGCGTCCGCACCGGTGACACGACGCAGCGCGAGCGCGCGCAGATGCTGCGCACGCCTACCGACATCCTGATCACGACCCCGGAGTCGCTCTATCTCCTGCTGACCTCGAACGGTCGCGAGCTGCTGCGTACGGTCGAGACGGTCATCCTCGACGAGGTGCACGCGGTCGCAGGCACGAAGCGAGGGGCTCATCTGGTCGTCTCGCTCGAGCGCCTCGAGGCGCTCGTCGCGCAGCCGTTTCAGCGGATCGGCCTCTCGGCGACCCAGCGGCCGCTCGAGGAGATCGGCCGGTTCGTCGCCGGTACGAACCGCGAGATCGAGCTCATCGACGCCGGCGTGCGCAAGCAGCTCGACCTCGAGGTCGTGATCCCGATCGAGGACATGCGAGAGCTCGGTGCGAGCCGCGAGCTCTCGCAGCCCGTGATGCCGGATGGCGTCGAGATGGCCTCCGGCTACGAGGCGACGGCGACGTCGATCTGGCCGTCGATCTACCCCGCCCTGCTGGAGCTGGTGAGGGAGCACCGCTCGACGATCGTCTTCGTCAACAACCGACGGCTCGCGGAGCGCTTGGCGGTGCGCATCAACGAGCTCGCGGCCGAGGCGCACGAAGGCGACGGGCCTCCGCCGGAGGTTGCGCGGGCCCACCACGGCTCGCTCGCGCGTGAGCAGCGCGTGCTGATCGAGGAGGACCTCAAGGCGGGCAGGATTCCATGCCTCGTCGCCACGTCCAGCCTCGAGCTCGGGATCGACATGGGTGCCGTCGACCTCGTGATCCAGGTCGAGAGCCCAAAGTCGGTCGCCCGTGGGCTCCAGCGTGTCGGGCGCGCCGGTCACGACCTCGGCGCCACCTCGAAGGGGAGAATCTTCCCCAAGTTCAGGGCCGATCTGCTCGAGTGCGCGGTCGTCGTCAAGGCGATGCGCGAGGGGGAGATAGAGCAAACCGCGATCCCGCAGAACCCGCTCGACGTCCTCGCGCAGCAGATCGTCGCGATGTGCGCGGAGGGGGAGATCGCCGTCGACGACCTCCACGAGCTCGTTCGGCGCGCCTACCCGTTTGCGGAGCTGTCCCGCTCCCAGCTCGAGAACGTCCTCGACATGCTTGCGGGCCGGTATCCGTCCGACGAGTTCGCGGAGCTCCGGCCGCGCATCGTCTGGGACCGCACCGAGGGCGTGATCCGCGGCCGCTCCGGTGCCCAGCGCCTGGCCGTCACCAACGCCGGAACGATCCCGGACCGGGGTCTGTACGGCGTGTTCCAGGTTGACGGCGGCGGGCGCGTCGGCGAGCTCGACGAGGAGATGGTGTACGAGGCTCGCGAGGGGCAGACGTTCATGCTTGGCGCCTCGACCTGGCGCATCGAGGAGATCACGCGCGACCGCGTCCTCGTCACCCCCGCGCCGGGCGTTCCGGGGGCGGTGCCGTTCTGGAAGGGCGAGGGTGTCGGTCGGCCCTACGAGCTCGGTCGCAGGATCGGCGAGGCGACGCGCACGCTCGCCGCGCTCGACGACAGCCGCGCGACGGCGCGGCTCCGGAACGACTATCACCTCGACGAGTGGGCCGCCGCGAACCTGCTCTCGTTCCTGCGCGACCAGGAACGCGCCGCAGCGCTGCCGACCGATCGCACCGTCGTCGTCGAGCGATTTCGCGACGAGATCGGCGACTGGCGCGTCTGCGTGCTCACCCCGTTCGGAGGTCGCGTCCACGCGCCTTGGTCGATGGCGCTCGCCGCCCGCATCCGCAACAGCCTCGGCCTCGAGGTGCAGTCGCTCTGGTCCGACGACGGCATCGCTTTCCACTTCCCCGACGCCGACGCCGACACCGCGCCCAGCCTCACCGACCTCGCGCTCTCGCCGGGCGAGCTCGAGGAGCTCGTCGTGCAGGAGGTGGGACAGACCGCCCTCTTCGGTGCCCGGTTCCGCGAGAACGCCGGCCGCGCTCTGCTGATCCCGCGCCGGAGACCTGGTCAGCGCACCCCGCTCTGGCAGCAGCGGCTCAAGGCGCAGAGCCTGCTCGAGGTTGCCCGGAAGTACGAGTCGTTCCCGATCGTGCTCGAGACCTATCGCGAGTGTCTGCGTGACGTCTTCGACCTACCGGCGCTCCGCGGGATTCTCGCGGCGCTCGAGTCGCGCGAGCTCGACCTCGTCGAGATCGAGACGCAGTCGGCCTCGCCGATGGCCGCATCGCTCCTCTTCGACTACGTCGCCACGTACATGTACGAGGACGACACCCCGGCCGCCGAGCGCCGGGCACAGGCGCTCTCGCTCGATCGCGAGCTGTTGCGCGAGCTGCTCGGGCAGGAGGAGCTCCGCGACCTCCTCGACCCCGAGGCGCTCGCGACCGTCGAGCAGTCGCTCCGGCCGGTGCCGCGCAACGCCGACGAGCTCCACGATCTGCTCCGTCGGGCCGGCGACCTCTCCGAGACCGAGGCCGACCCGGGGTTCGTCGAGACGCTCGTGCGCGAACGACGTGCCCTCCGGCTCCAGCTCGGCGGCGCCCCAGCGCTGATCGCGGCAGAGGACGCCGGCCTCTATCGCGACGCGGTCGGGTTCATGCCGCCCGGGGGCCTGCCCACCGCCTTCCTCGAGCCCGCCAAAGACGCGCTGGAGCGGATCCTCCTGCGGTACGCTCGCTCGCTCGGGCCGTTCACGACGGACTCCGTCGCGGGTCGGCTCGGGCTCGCGCGGGACCGCATCGAGGACGCGCTTGCTGGTCTCGAGCGGCGGGAGCTGCTCGTGCGCGGCGAGCTCCGTCCCGGTGGCAGCGGGCGCGAGTGGTGCGATCCGGACGTCCTCCGTCGGATCCGGCGGGCCTCGCTCGCCGCGCTGCGCCGGGAGGTCGAGCCGGCCGAGCAGCGTGCCTTCGGACGATTCCTGCCCGCGTGGCACGGGATCGGGCGCAAGGCGACGCTCCGCGAGGCGCTCGTCCCGCTGCAAGGGCTCGCGTTGTCGGTGTCGCTATGGGAGTCGGAGGTGATTCCGCTTCGCGTCCCCGGCTACCAGCCTGCAGCGCTCGACGGCCTCTGCGCGACGGGTGAGGTCGTCTGGGTCGGGTCGGGGCTCGATCGCGTGGCGCTCTACTTCCGTGAGGACGCGGCCGTGCTCGGCCCGCCGGCGGCCGTCGAGCCTGTGGCTGGTGAGAGCCACGCCGCCCTCCGCGCCGCGCTCGCGAGGAGCGCGGAGTTCTGGCCCGACCTCCTCGAGGCGACCGGGCTCGACGCCGCCGAGGCGTTGCCTGCGCTGTGGGAGCTCGTGTGGGGAGGAGAGGTGACGAACGACGCGTGGGCACCGCTGCGGGCCGCGCGGCGGTACGGGGTTCCGCGTCCCGAGCGCCGGCGGGCACGGTTCTCGCGCTCGCGCGGAGGCGCCCAGACGGCGACCGCAGGCCGATGGTCGCTCGCCGCCCGGCTCTTTGACGGCCCTGGTGACCGGCGGGCGCTCGCGGAGCTCCTCCTCGAACGGCTCGGGATCGTGACCCGCGACGGCGTTCGTGCCGAGGGGATCGCCGGCGGCTACGGCGCGGTCTACGGTGAGCTGCGGGCGCTCGAGACGGTTGGCGGCTGCAGGCGTGGCTACTTCGTCGAGGGGCTCGGGGGCGCGCAGTTCGCACTCCCCGGAGCGGTCGAACGGCTGCGCGAGCTACGCCGGCTCGACGACGAGGCGCCGCTCGTCCTCCCGGCCGCCGACCCCGCGCAGCCGTACGGCGCTGCGCTGCCGTGGCCGAGGCGCTCGGGTGCCCGCGCTGCCCGCGTCGCCGGTGCTCACGTCGTGCTGCTCGGCGGCGAAGCGGTGCTGTACGTCGAGCGCGGCGGCAGGTCGCTCGTCCCGCTGCTCGAGCCTGACGTCGCCTGGCTCCGGCCGGCGCTCGGCGCGCTCGTCGATTGGGTCAAGGCCGGCGTCGGGCGACGCCTTGCGGTCGAGCGGTTCGACGGCGAACCGGTGCACTCGACCGACGCGCTCGCGCTCCTCGTCGAGGCCGGCTTTCTCGTCGGGCCGAGACGGGCGGTGTTGCGGCCCTGAGAGCGGGTGGGCGAAAACCGTGAGCCACCGGACTGGTGAGTGACGCGCCTGTCCGGTCGCGAGCTTCCCGAGAGCGGTCAGCGCTCTGCCGGTGGGATCGCCCGGATCGGGGTCGCGAAAGGCTCGTGGGCGCTACGGTCGACGGGGCGGTAGTAGCGCGTCTCGGTCGCCGGCCGCTGGGTGATGGAGAGTCCCGTTCGCCATTCGGTCGTGGGGCGAACCGGGCGCCGCTCGAAACCGCCACCGCAGTTCGGGCAGACGTTGCCGAGCACCCCGTCGACGCATGACCGGCAGAACGTGCACTCGAAGGAGCAGATCATCGCCTCGGTCGATTCGGGCGGCAGCGAACGGCCGCAGTGCTCGCAGATCGGGCGAAGCTCGAGCAATCGGCCTCCCTCGAGTCGGGTTCCCTCGGCATTCTGCGGAAACGGCCGGGGTAGCTGTCGCGATCATGTGGCATGCCTGAAGGCGACTCAATCCGCCGGATCGCCGACGCGCTCGCGCCGCTCGTCGGCGAGGTCGTGTCGGCGACCTCCCCCAACCCGCGCGGCCGGCTCACGGGTGTCGCGAAGGCAGTCGACGGGAGGAGGCTCGAGCGGGTATCGAGCACCGGGAAGAACCTGTTCCTGCATTTCGAGGGTGGCGTGGTCGTGCGCAGCCACCTGCTGATGTCAGGCCGCTGGCGGATCGAGCCGGCCGGCGGCCAGCTCCGCGGCAAGCCCTGGCTCGTGCTCGAGGCCGCCGGTCTTCGCGCGAGCCAGTGGCACGGGCCGGTGCTCGAGGTCGTTCGCGGACGGCTGCGCCTCGGGCTCGACATCCTCGACGCTGCGACTGCGCCGGCCGCGCTTGTCGCCCGGCTTCGTCAGGCAAGCCCCGAGCGCAGCCTTGCGGAGGTGCTCGTCGACCAGCGGCTGATCGCGGGAATCGGCAACCTCTGGCTTGCCGAGGCGCTGTGGCGGGCGCAGCTCTCGCCGCGGCGACGGCTCGGTGCCGTAACCGACGATGAGCTCGAGTCGTTGCTCACCTGGACGCGCGAGGAGATGACCTTGGCTGTCGGGCGCGGACGCCGTCGGGTCAACGCCTATCGTCGCGCCGGCCGGCCATGCCCGCGCTGCGGGACGCCGATCGTCACCTACCGCCTTGGCGAGCACGCACGCTCGATGTACGTCTGCGAGCGCTGCCAGCCAGGCTGACGCAGGGATTCGCGGCCGCGGCGCGTATCCGGAGAGACGGTGTCCGTTCGCTCGCTCCCGCTTCACGACGTCCTCCGAGGATTCGCCCTTGGAGCATTTGCCGACCTGCTACGTGAGCTCGGCGCGGGGGGTGGGCAGCTGCCGTTTGCCTTCGAGGAGCACGAGCGCCGGAAGGGGCCGTCGCTCTACGAGTACCGGCCGCTCGTGCGCGACTTCATCGACGAGCACGCGCCGGCGCTCCGGCGCACGAGCGACGCCGAGCTCGCTCTGGACGAGCTGAGACGCGAGCCGGCCGCGGCCATCTATGCGCGGGCACACGCCGGCCCTGACACCGATGCGGACGACGCGCTCTTTCGGACCGTGCTTCTCGACCTGCTCATCCGCGTCGCCGAGGCGTGCGGTGGCTTCGACTGGGACGATGACGCGTTCACCCATTGCTACGCCCAGTTCGAACGGTCGCTCTTCGGCGAACGCCGAACGTACTGCGCACTCGCGCCGCTCGTTGGTCTCAGTCTCGGGGTGCAGCGCGAGTTCGGGCCCGGGCTCCGGATCCGCGCGACCGCAGAGGGTGAGTTCTCGCGACACTGGCCCGAGGCGAAAGGGCTGCTCCCGCGTGACTTTGGGCGCGAGACCGACCGCTTCTGCGTGGTCGAGCTTCGGAGCGCGCTCGGCCCCAACGACGACGCGCCCGACGCTCCCGGCGAGTTCGCTGACGTCGTCAGCGCCGTCCGGCTGGCCACGGCCGCTCCACTTGCCGCCGGCCCTGTGCTGTTCGAGACGCTCGACGGGCGGCCCTTCGGGATCCGGCCGGTGCTTCCGATCGCGGCGACCGTGCCGCCTGGGGAGCCGACGCGACTCGACGAGTTCCGCGGCGAGCTTGCCGTCGAGCTGCACTCCAGGCTCCTGCTCGCGGACGGAGATCCACACCTGGCCGAGGCGCTCGACCGATGGGAGCTCGCCCTGTTCCAGAACGAGCCGTTCCGGGCGGAGCAGCTGCGGGCGGCACTGGTCGCGTTGCTCGGCGAGACCTGGCCCCTACGGACGGCGGCGCTGCTCGAGGACGACGGTCGCGCTCGGGCGGCGCTGCACGCGGAGCTCGTAGCGCTCGCAGCCGGTGAGAGCGTGACACCGGCGATCGAGGACACGGTGAGGCGCGCGCTCGTCGCGGTCCTTCGACACGGCGAACGCGCCCGGCTCGGGCGCGAGCTCGATGCTGTGCTCCTCGGTGTCGGCCCGGCGTCGCTGGCACCCGCGCGCATCGCCTGAAGAGTCACCCGACACAAAGTCGACACGAAGTTGACACAGACACGTGACGGTTTCGCCCGTACCGTCACTCCATGGACGAGGTGCGCAGCATCCTCGAGCGGCTCGACCGGATCGAGACCAAGCGACGGGCGAACGCGGGTGCCGGCGAGCTGCTCGAGGAGCTGCGTGCCTTGCTCCATGACGCTGAAGAATGGTCGACGGTGGAAGGGGGTGAGCAGGCGGGCGCAGCGGTGTCGAACCTCCGAAAGGCTCTCGCGCGTGACATCATCGGAAGATGACCGGATGCACGAGCCACTGGGACGAGGTCGAGGCGAGCCGCCGTGAGGCGGGACACATCGCCGCCGCATGGCAGGCGCTGACCGACGAGCGCTCACGGTGGCTCGGGGTGCAGAAGCTCACGATCGACGCGGGGAAGTGGGCGACGCCTCTGCACCTCGAGGGGTCCGAGGAGGAGATCTTCTACGTGCTCGCCGGGAGCGGGTTCTCGGTGCAGAGCTATCACGACGAAGCGACGCACACGTTCGCGGTCGGACCTGGCGACTGCCTTGTGCATCGCGCGCTCGAGCACGCGCACACGATCGGCGCAGGCCCTGATGGACTCGAGGTGCTCGCGTTCGGCGAGCGGCACTATGCCGCCAACACGCTCCTACCGCGCGCCGGTGTCTCGTGGCTCGGCCCGACCTGGGTGCTCGCGGGCGCGGAGGAGGATCATCCGTGGACGCGTGAGGTCGCGGTCGGCTCGCCCGACGTCTCGGTTCTCGCCGAGCGGCCCACCTGGATCGTCAACGCCGACTCGGTCGAGGCCGCGTCGCGACGCGGCGCGACGGTCGCGAGAACCATCCGAAACCTCGGGGCGGCAGCCGGATCGCTCAAGGTGGGCCTGACGCTCTACGACGTCGAGCCCGGGATGCTGATGAACCCGCCGCATGCCCACTCCGAAGAGGAGGAGATCTTCGTCGTCCTCGCCGGATCAGGGGAGCTCGAGCTTTGGCCGCATCCTCGTGGCGCGAACGAGCCGGAGCGATTCGCGTCGGGCTCGTCAACCGAGCCGGTGCGCGCCGGCACGACGGTGGCGAGGCCGGCGGGGACGGGCCGGGCGCACTCGTTCCGGGCCGGGGCCGACGGGCTCCGCCTGCTCGCGTTCGGAATGCGCCAACCCAACGACATCTGTTTCTATCCGCGGTCGGGGAAGGTCAGCCTCCGGGGGGTCGGCGTGATCGGACGGGTGGAGCAGCTCGACTACTGGGACGGGGAGGATTGAGCGCGATGACCGGGTCGGCAGCCGTCTCGGGAGTCGATTCGAGCCCGCTCCAGGCCAGGGACGGCGACGACTGGTCGGCGTTGAAGGAGTCTGGCGGACGACGGTGAACTCTGCGGGGTCATGGGACTCGCGAGACTCCTACCGCGCTCGGGCAACGCGCGCTCCGGTGCTGCGCTCATCGATTCGCCGGAGGACTTCGAAATGACGGAGATCCCCGACGTGCCCGCCGCCTTCGATCCCGCCACGATGCTCGCTGCCGACTCGATGGCCGCGCCCGATCCGGGTAAACCGACCGCCCCCTCCGCAGCCTCGGAGCCGGTGCCGCCCGCCGCGGGCTCTGGCGCAGCGGCCGAGCCGACGGCGCCGCCGCAGGCCCGCGTCGCGACGAAGGTCATTGCGCTCGCGAACCAGAAGGGTGGCGTCGCCAAGACGACGACCACGCTGAATCTCGGGGTCGCGCTTCGCGAGCTTGGTCATACGGTGCTGCTCGTCGATCTCGACCCACAGGGCAATCTCACGATGAGCCAAGGGATGAACCCCGACGTGATCGACCGCTCGATGTTCGACGTCCTCGTCCACCGCCTTCCGATCTCCGAGATCGTCGAGCACGCCGAGGTCGACATCGCCGTCGCCTCGATCGACCTTGCCGGCGCCGAGCTTGCGTTGAGCGCCCAGATCGGCCGGGAGCGCGCGCTCGACAAGGCGCTGGCCGAGGTTCGCGGCGCGTATGACTTCATCCTGATCGACACCCCACCGTCGCTCGGGCTCCTCACGATCAACGCGTTCGTCGCCTCGACGGGCGTGATCGTTCCGGTGCAGTGCGAGTACCTCTCGCTTCGCGGTCTCGTTCAGCTCGAGAACACCCTCGCGATGGTGCGCGAGAACCTCAACCCCCACGTCTCGGTCGAGGGGATCGTGCCGACGATGTACGACGGGCGGACGCTTCACGCGCGGGAGGCGATCGAGATCCTCGAGGAGAACTTCGACGACCTCGTCTTCACCACCAGGATTCGTAAGACCGTCCGCTACGCCGAGGCGCCCGTGAAGGGAAGCTCGGTGCTGAAGTACGATCCCACTGGTGCCGCGGCGGACGCGTATCGCGCGCTCGCCAAGGAGGTCCTCGCCAAGGAGGCGAAGCGCAATGGCACGTAAGCGGGCAAGCATGCGTGAAGGCCCATTGGCCGAGCTGTTCCGGGCAACCGAGGCCGCCCAGCGCGGCGAGGCGCCCGCCGAGGATCATGCACCGCCCACGCCCGCGCTCGCCGAGCAGCAGACCATCGAGATCCCGTCGCCCGCGCAGGCTCCCGAGCCACGCGCCGACGACCGCTCGACGATCTCCTTCGAGGAGACCGTCGAGCACGTCTACGACTTCGAGATCGCCGACGCGCCGCCACCCGAGCGACCCGCACCCGAGCGGATGGCCGCCGACGAGGCGCCGTCCGCTTCCGTTACCGAGCTGCGGCCGCGTGTCGCCGAGCCGCCAGCGGCACCCGTCGCCGACCCGGGCTCGGCCGATCATGCTGCTCCCGCCGACCGAGGCGCGCCGTCCACGCCCACGCCGGCGCGGCCCTTCGAACCACAGGACGAGAAGCCGTACGAGCCTCCCGCGAGCCGGTTCGTCAATCCAATGCCGGAGAGCGCTCCGAGGCTTCATGTCGCCGGGCCTGCTGCCTCATATCTCGCGGTGATCCGCGTCGTTGGCGTCGGAGGCGCCGGGATCAACGCGGTCAACCGGATGATGGACGCAGGTATCGCGCAGGTTGATTTCATCTCGGTCAACACCGACGCGCAACAGCTTGCGCTTTCCGACGCCCCGGTCAAGATCCACATCGGTGAGCACCTCACCCAGGGCCTTGGCTCGGGCGCAGACCCTGAGATCGGCCGTCGCGCCGCCGAGGAGGGGTACGACCACCTCCGGCAAGCGCTCCGCGGCAGCGACATGGTCTTCGTCACTGCCGGCGAAGGCGGTGGCACGGGCACAGGGGCCGCACCCGTCGTCGCCCGGATCGCGCGCGAGCTCGGGGCGCTCACCGTTGGGATCGTCACGACCCCATTCCGCTTCGAGGGAACCCGGCGCCGGACATCGGCTGACACAGGCGTCGAGGCGCTGCGATCCGCATGCGACACCGTGATCGTGATCCCGAACGATCGGCTCCTCGAGGTCCTCGACCGTTCGACGTCGATGGTCGACGCGTTCAGAATCGCCGATGATGTGCTCCGTCAGGGTGTCCAGGGGATCTGCGACCTGATCACGATGCCAGGGCTGATCAACCTCGATTTCGCCGACGTTCGAACGATCATGTCCGGTGCCGGCTCCGCACTGATGGGGATCGGCTACAGCGAGGGCCGCGAGAACCGGGCCCGTGAGGCGGCCGAGCGGGCGCTGCGCTCGCCGCTGATCGACACTGAGATCGTCGGCGCCCGCGGGATCCTGCTCTCGATCGCCGGCGGCGACGACCTCACGCTGCTCGAGGTCCAGGAGGCGGCTGAGGTCGTACGGCGCGCGTCGACTGACGAGACCAACATCATCTTCGGCGCAACCGTCGACGAGCGGCTCAACGGACAGGTCTGGGTGACCGTCGTCGCGACCGGGATCGGCAGCGCACGGCCGCGCGCGTTTACTCCTTCGCTCACGGGCACCGGCGCGGTCTCCGCGTCCCGCCCCGGCGGGTCCTCGGTCACGGACGACCTCCCAAGCTTCCTCCGTTAGGCCTGATCCGGGCCCGCCGCACGGGGTCGCCGCCCCCCGTAGGCTGAGCGAATGCGCGGAGCGATCGCCGCCGGCAGCAGGCAGGCCGCCGAGGCCGGGGCCTGGGCCCTCACCGAGGGAGGCACCGCCGTGGACGCCGCCGTTGCAGCCGTCCTGGCCGCGTTCGTCTCGGAGGGGCCCCTCACCGGGCCTGCCGGCGGAGGGTTTGTGATGTTCGAGGAGGCCGGAGGCGTCGTGACGAGCCTCGACTGCTTCTTTGCCGTCCCGGCCGCCCCGCCCGGTGTCATGGACGAGGTAGTGATCGACTTCGGCGATGCGTCGACGCAGGTCTTTCATGTCGGGCCCGCCTCGGTCGCGACGCCCGGTCTCGTCCAGGGACTCGCCGTCGCTCATGCGCGCGGTGGTCGGCTCGCTTGGCACTCGCTCGCGAGGCCGGCGATCGAGCTCGCCCGTCGCGGGTTCCAGACGACGCCGGAGCAGGCGTTCCTGATCGAGATTCTCGTCCCGATCCTCCAACGGCAGGCTGAAGGGCGACACATCTACGGAGCCCCGGGCAGTGTCTGCACCGACCGGCTCGTCCCCGCCCTCGAGCTGATCGCGGACGCGGGCGCGGACGCGATCCCTGAGCTCTTCCCAGACCTGAACGGCGACCTCGAACGCTACGAGGTCATCGATCGTGAGCCCGTCTCGGTCGAGTTTGCCGGGGCGACGGTTCTCGCGACCCCCGAGCCTTCGGTGGGAGGGAAGGTCGTGCGGGCTGCCCTCGAGGTTCTCGAGCGGGCGGGGCGGGACAGCGCCCTCGGTAGCGCCGAGGAAGCCGTTGCGCTTGCCCGGGCGCTTGCCGCCGGTTACGGGGACGCCGCCGCCGCAACCGGCGGCGTCAAGCCCACTGGGACGACCAACGTCTCCGTTGTCGACGTCGACGGGGCGGTCGCCGTGATCTCCTCGACCCTCGGCTCTGGGTCGGGGGTGTTCACGCACGGCTTCCAGCTCAACAACATGCTCGGTGAGCTCGACGTGATCGGCACTCTGCCGAGAGAGCCGTACGCGCGGCTGCCGAGCATGATGACTCCCACTGTCGCGGTGAACGACGGTCGGCCGCGGCTCGTCGTCGGCAGCGCAGGCTCGGTGCGGCTTTCCGGCGCGATCGTCCAGGTCGTTGCTGCAACCATCGGGCGGGGGCTCTCGGTGGGCGAGGCGATCGATCGACCTCGCGTTCACGTCGACGGGCGGCTCGTGCACGTCGAGGGAGGCTGGGCCGCCGAGGTCGCGGCCGCGCTGGAGGCAGACGGTTGGGAGGTCGTCCGCTGGGCCGATCGGAACCTCTTCTTCGGAGGCACGAGCGCCGTCGAGCTCCTCGCGAGCGGTGAGCTCAGGGCGGCCGGAGATCCGCGGCGCGGCGGCGTCGGGCTCGTCGTCTCGTAGCGCCAATTCGAGCATCTCGCGGACGATCGACTCGAACCTCGGATCCCAGAGCGAGGCACCGCCGATCGTCAACCCCGTTGCTCGAGCGCGGGCGACGAGGGTGGCGAGCGTGGGCGTCTCAGCTTCGGGCCACCACGCCGTTGGCGGAAGTGAATGCCGTCCGTGCGCGTCTGCGTCCATGTGACAAGGGAAGCACGGAAAGTGTCACGTGTCTGTGTCAACTTCGTGTCGGGATTGTGTCAGCGGCCGCGACGCCACCCTCGGACCATCGCCCGTTGCGCCGTCGTCTGAGGCGAGGGCATCGAGGAGTCGAGTGCCATGCGACGCAACGCCGCGATCCGGGCAATCGCATCTCCTTCGTCGAGACCGTGGCGCTGGAGCCAGCAGCCGACGACGGTGCCCGTGCGCCCGATCCCTCCCCAGCAGTGGACGTAGACCGCCCCGTCGCCCGACAGGCCTTCGTCGATGTCATCCAGGATCCGCCGCATCTGCGGGACCGTCGGTGTCGCCATGTCGACGATCGGGTGAGCGATCCGGGTCGCGGAGCTGAGGTGCGGCTCGTATGAGGGAAGGGGGTCAGTCGGGTGGGTGAGGTCGACGAAGACACCAACGCCTAGCGCTTCGTAGCGGGCGACGCGCGAGCCGTCTTCGCCGTCGAACGGGAACCCTCCCGCGATCAGCCGCTCGGTGACGAGATACGCCTCCGGGCTCGGGAGATGCCGCTGCCCTGCGCTCACGATCGCGCTACGCCGCTGCCCTGCGGCGAACTGCCCCCCACGCCGCTGCCGGCGAGAACCCGCGCCGGATCAGGAACGCCGCCGCCCGCGAGCGATCGCGGTCGGTGTCGCCGACTCGGCGCCTTCCGAGCGCCGTCACGGCGCTGTCGATCTCCGGCACGTCGTCGAACGAGGCTCCGAGAGCCCGCGAGGTGGTCGCGGCCGCAACACCGCGCTCCCGAAGCACACGCTCGGCTCGTCTCCGACCGTATCCCCGTGCGCGGAGGTCGAGGGCAACGCGTTCGGCGAGCGCAGCGTCGTCCAGGAAGCCGTACCTCCGCGCGATGCCGATTGTCTCAGCGGCTATCTGCGGAGGGACGTCGCGTGCAGCCAGCTTCCGCCTGATCTCAGCTTCGGTCTGGGCACGAACCGCCAGCGAGCGGACGACGAACTCGCGACTGCGGTCTTGCGCCAGAACGTGCTCGACCTCGATGCGTCGTTCCTCGTCGACGTGCTCACCGACGCTGAGCGGGAGTCTGGCGAGCTCCGACTCGGTCACGCGAAGCCAGGCCGCGCCATCCAGGTGCAGGGTGACAGACCGCCCGCGGCGACCCGTCCCCTCGACATCTCGCTCGGCGCTGAGCTGGCCCATTACGCAACGATAAGGGAGACCCCCGACAGGACCCGGTTGTGCACATCGGCACAATCGGGTGCCGTCGGCCACTCGCAGTAGAGTGGCCATCCCGTGAGTGCGCCGTTCGTCCACCTGCATGTCCACTCGGAGTACTCGATCCTCGACGGGGCCTGTCGGATCCCCGCGCTCGCGAAGAAGGCGGCGCGGCTCGAGATGCCGGCGGTCACGCTGACCGACCACGGCTCGATGGCGGGAACCGTGGAGCTGTTCAAGGCGGCGAAGGCCGAGGGCGTGAAGCCGATCGTGGGCTGCGAGGTATACGTCGTCGACGATCGGCACAAGCAGCACAAGGGTCACGCACACCTGACGCTGCTCGCTGCTGACCAGACGGGCTATGGCAACCTGATCAAGCTCTGCTCCCTCGGCTACCTCGAGGGCTACTACTACAAGCCGCGGGTCGACTGGGAGCTGCTCGAGCGCTTCGCGCCGGGGATGATTGCGCTTTCGGGCTGCCTCTCGGGCCGAGTCTCCCGCGCGATCTCCGAAGGTCGCGAGCGCGACGCCGAGTCCGAGCTCGATCGCCTCGAGCAGATCTTCGGGCGCGACAACACCTATGTCGAGCTGCAAAACGCGGGCCTCGAGATCCAGCAGCCGGTGTTCGACAAGCTCCCCGACCTGGCCGCCAAGCGAGGGCTGCCGCTCGTCGCCACGGGGGACGTGCATTACCTGGACGCGAGCGACGCCTACGCGCACGAGGCGCTCCTCTGCATCCAGTCGGCCGACTCTCTCAAGAACCCAAACCATTGGAAGTTCGGGACGAACGAGTTCTATTTCAAGAGTTCCGAGGAGATGGCGCTCGACTTCCCCGGGCACGACGAAGCGATGCGACGCTCTCTCGAGATCGCCGAGCGTTGCAACGTCGAGCTCGAGCTCGGACGAATTCACCTGCCGAAGTTTCCCGTCCCCGAGGGGCGGGACGCGTTCGACTACCTGGTCGAGCTTTGCGAGAAGGGGATCACGCGGCGCTACGGCTCTTCGACACCCGAACTCGACGAGCGGCTCCGCTTCGAGCTGAAGACGATACGCGAGATGGGTTTCGCCGACTACTTCCTCATCGTCGCCGACTTCATCTCGTTCGCGAAGCAAAACGGCGTCTCGGTAGGCCCGGGGCGTGGCTCGGCGGCGGGGTCGATCGCCGCGTACGCGCTCGGGATCACCGACATCGACCCGATGCGCTACGGGCTGCTGTTCGAGCGCTTCCTCAACCCGGCGCGCAAGGACATGCCGGACATGGACATCGACTTCGCGGTCGAGGGCCGCGAACGTGTGATCAACTACGTGGCCGAGAAGTACGGCCGGGATCGCGTCGCGCAGATCATCACGTTCTCGACGATGGCGGCGCGCGCGGCGCTCCGCGACGCAGGGCGGGTGCTCGAGATCCCGTACGGCGTCGTCGATCGGATCGCGAAGCTCGTCCCCGAAGGCCCGGGGCAGACGCTCGAAGAAGCGCTCAAGCCAGGCGCCGAGCTCCGGAAGGTCGTCGACTCAGATCCGATCGCGAAGGAGATCGTCGAGCTTGCGCAGCCGCTCGAGGGGCTCACCCGCGCGGACTCGATCCATGCCGCCGGCGTCGTGATCGGCGCGCAGCCGCTGATCGAGGTCGTGCCGCTGCAGCAGAAGGGCACAGACGCGGAAGTCGTCACCCAGTTCTCAATGAAGAACGTCGAGGCGCTTGGGCTGCTCAAGGTCGACTTCCTAGGGCTCCGGAACCTCGACGTGATCGACAAGGCGGTCGAGCTCGTCGGCGCCAACCTCGAAATCGCCAAGATCCCGCTCGACGATCCCAAGACGTACGAGATGCTCGCGCGCGCCGATTCAACCGGCGTCTTCCAGTTCGAGTCGTCCGGGATGCGCGATGCGCTCCGGGCGGTGAAGCCGACCGAGTTCGAGGATCTCATCGCACTCGTTGCGCTCTACCGGCCCGGGCCGATGCAGTACATCCCGACCTACGCTGCCCGCAAGAACCGCAAGGAGTCGGTGACGTTCATCGACGAGCGGCTCAAGCCCATCACCGGCGACACCTACGGGATCTGCGTGTACCAGGAGCAGTACATGCAGATCGCCAAGCAGCTCGCAGGGTTCGAGCCGGCCGAGGCCGAGACGCTGCGGCGCGCAATCGGCAAGAAGATCCACGAGCTGATGGCGTCGCTCAAGCCGAAGTTCCTCGACGGGTGTGCGGCGAACGGCGTCTCCGCGTCTGTTGCCGACCAGCTCTGGAAGGACATGGAGTCGTCACAGGACTACTCCTTCAACAAGGCGCACGCCGCCTGCTACGCCCTCATCTCGTATCGAACGGCATGGTTGAAGGCGAACTACCCGTGTGAGTACATGGCCGCGCTGATCTCTAGCGTGATGAACACGAAGGACCGCGTCCCGATCTATGTCAATGCGTGCGACGAGATGGGCATCGATGTCCTCCCTCCGGACGTGAACCAGTCACAAGTCGACTTCGCCGTGCGCGAGGGGAAGATCCGGTTCGGTCTCAATGCTGTGAAGAACGTGGGGGAGACGGCGGCGCTGCGGATTGTCGCGGCGCGTGAGGAGGGAGAGCCGTTTGCGTCGATCTGGGAGTTCACCGAGCGGGTGGATCCGCAGGCGGTCAACAAGCGCTCGCTCGAGTCGCTCGTCAAGTGCGGTGCGCTCGACTCGACGGGTGCGAGCCGCATGGGCATGCTCGCGGTGCTGGAGCAAGCGCTCGCTCACGGCCAGAAGCTCGCGGCCGACCGGCTGATGGGTCAGGCGTCGATCTTCGACCTCGGCTTTGGCGACGCCGCACCGGCGGAGGCGGCACCGACGCATCATCCCATGATCCCGCCGGCGGAGTTCGAGAAGTCCGAGCTGCTTCGCCTCGAGAAGGAGACGCTCGGCCTCTACGTGTCGGAGCATCCGCTTTCCGCTGTCCGCGACCAGCTTCGGCGCAAGACCGACGCGACGCTCGGTGAGATCGAGCGGCGTCGCGACGGTGAGGTAGTGACGGTCGGCGGCATCATCTCCGATGTCAGGCAGGTCACCACCAAGCGCGGCGACTTGATGGTGTTCCTCGCACTCGACGATCCCACTGGATCGGCCGAGATCGTCGTCTTCCACACGACCTACGCGCACGTGCGCGATCTCTGCCAGACCGACCGGATCGTGGTCGTCAAGGGACGCGTCGACCACAAGCAGGCAGGGGAGACGAAGGTGATCGCGACGGAGATCTCGGCTTTCGAGGCGGTTGCCGAGCGGCGTGAGGTGCGGTTCTCGCTCGATGCTCGCCAAGCGCCCGCCGGCGTGATCCGTGAGCTCGCCCGGCTCGTTCGCGACTTTCCCGGGGAATCACCTGTGTTTCTCTCGCTCGACACATCCGAAGGGCCGAAGACGTACGCGCTCGGGCCGGAGTTCAAGGTGAGACCGGATCCTGACTTCCTTGCCGAGGCGAAGGCGCTGCTCGGGGGCGCGGCGCTCGTCTGAGCGTCTCGGCTCTTCTTTCACGGAAGCTTCACCAACTCTGCACACGCGCTCGCGTCGTATCCCCTAGAAAGGGGGCAACCGATCGTGTGTCGCTGTCGAATACATCGACACACCAAAGCGTTTATCAGGACAGACCTATGTCGATCACCCACCTCACACCGACGATCGAGCCCGAGATCGAGCTCGTCGAGCAGTGGCGTCTGGAGACCCTCCAGCGGGCGGGGTACGACCTCGAGTCTGCGTCGGTGCTCGCAGCATCTCACGAAGTGGATCTGCATCGGGCCGTCGAGCTCCTCGAGCGCGGGTGTCCCCTGACGACTGCCCTGCAGATCCTCCTCTAGCCAGGCGTCTTGTCGTCCCTTCCCCTCGCGCCGCGGCAACGCGGCGCGAGGAATCGTGCGCACTTTGCGGGCCAAGTGTGTCGGGACCGTCACAATCGTTCCACAGCGCCGCATTAAACCGTGGCACTGTCCCTTTCGGACACTTTCGGCCTGACCCGGCTGTGCGCATCCTCGATGGACAACACGACATCGAGGAGGACTGGGAGTGAGAGGACGCACAAGTGCCGTTCTTGCCGGGCTCTGCGGCCTGGTTGTGGTCGGCGCGGTCGCCGCCGCCTCGAAGGACACGGCGCCGATCACGGCGTGCAAGAAAGCGAGCTCGGGCGTTGTCCGAGTGGTCGATGCCGGCGTGCCCTGCGTACGAGGCGAGACACGATTGAGTTGGGCACATCGTGGGCCGAAGGGCGATCGAGGTGCAACCGGCACGCGCGGATCGGACGGCCGTGTCGGACCGAGAGGTCCGGCGGGCCCGCCGGGTCCCGCGGGCGCGCAAGGTCCGGCTGGCCCTCCGGGCCCGGCGGGCGCAACGGGACCAACCGGGCCGACTGGGTTGGCAGGGATCGACGGAACGCCAGGGCTGCAGGGCCCTTCCGGGCCGGCCGGGCCCGTTGGTGCGATGGGACCTCCAGGCCCACGAGGCGCCACCGGGCCGGACGGGGCGCGTGGAGCAACCGGACCTGCAGGCCCTGCAGGTCCCGCCGGCCCAACGGGCCCTGCCGGGGCGTCGTCGCTCGCGTCGCTCGACGGCACCGCGTGCCGGCGCAAGGACGGCTCTACCGGTACGACGTCGCTCGACACGGCTGACGACGGCGCGGTCACCCTCCGGTGTCTCACCGGCTCGACCCCGCCGCCACCACCACCGCCGCCACCTCCGCCGCCACCACCTCCGCCGCCAACGTCGGATGGGCTCGTGATCAACGAGGTCGACTACGACCAGGTAGGCGCCGACAGCGGCGGGTTCATCGAGGTCGCGAACACCGCGTTGGAGTCGCGCACGCTCGAGGGGATCGTGCTTGTGCTGGTGAACGGCGACGGTACCGAGTACGGAAGGGTCGCGCTGAGCGGCACGCTTGCTGCCGGCGCCTATCTCGTGGTCGACATCGATGCGCAGAACGGAGCACCCGACGGGCTTGCGCTCATCGAGCTCGCCGACGGGACGCTCGTCGACGCCCTCTCGTACGAAGGAGAGATCGCCGTCGCGACGATCGACGGGCGTGCCTACAACCTCGTCGAAGGGACGGTGCTTCCCGTCGCCGTTGCCGACTCGAACACCGTCAACGGCTCGCTCTCCCGAATCCCGGACGGCGCCGACGCAAACAACGCGGCGAGCGACTGGGTGTTCACGACGACTCCGACACGAGGCTCCGCGAACGTCCCGACGGCGGCGGCCTAGTGCTGTGTCCCGCAACGATAGACCGGAGATGATCCGTTGCAGGACACACCGCACAGTCCGCGCGCGGTCAGGGTTGCCGCGGTGAGAGGAGAAATCCCCGGAGTGCCTGCTCGAGATCGTGCAGGCGCTCCGGGAGCATGCGGTACACGAGGTAGTGGCCCTCCCGTCGGTGCTCGACGATTCCGGCTCGCGCGAGCGCCGCGAGGCGGCGCGAGGTCGCCGACGCGCTCAGGGGCACGAGCGGGGCGAGCTCCTCCGGGGGGCGAGGGCGCTCGACCAGGGCTCGGAGGATCGTGAGGTTGACCCGGTCGCCGATCGCCGCGTAGGCGGAGGCAAGCTCCCTGGGAGGCGACTCGAGACGCGCCTCCTCCAGCACCATGCGGGGTGGGTAGATCAAGGCGAGCGGCCAGGGCTCGTCGCAGTTGACACGGAGGTGAGGCCAGACGAAGAAGCTCGGAATGAACACCAGCGGCCGTGAGCGGGTCGGACGTACCGTGTGCCGATGTGGCGAACGCCGGGTCACCGTACGCTTCGCCCGATCGACGATCGTGTCGGCAAACCGGGCATCGAGAACCTCGAGCACGCCGGCAGCTGCAGCTCGACGCGCATCGAGGCGGGCAGTTGCGGCCAGCTGAGGCTCGAGACGCGCCCAGGTCTCCGCAAAGCTCGAGTGCCAGTACCCGTCGAGCAGCGCGAGAAATCGGGCCTGGAGTGCCTCGGGCTCGGTGAACGCGAGCCGGGCGAGAGCGACACCGTCGTGACCATAGCGGCGTGCCCGTTCGAGCAGCTGCGCTCGGACGTCGTCTCGTGAGAGCGACGATGCGTCGCCGGCTCCCTCGAGGACGTAGTGGAAGGCGGGACGCGTGATCTCGTACGCGGCCTCGCGTGGGGTCAGGGCGGCGACGCCGGCGAGCGCCTCGTCCCAGGTTGCGACGAGGCTTCGGCGCGGGGTCGGAAGGACGCAGTCGGGAATCGCGAAGTCGAAGACGAAACCAAAGGCTCGGAGCTCGCGGCGAAGCGGTGGGGGAAGCTCCCGAGTCGCCCGGATCCACGGGTGCTGCACGGGACGTGACTGCCTGAACAGGAGTGAGTTGATGCTCAGCGCGGCCTCGACGAGCGGCGATACCGCCCATCGGACTGTCCGAGGCGTCGCCGAGTCGAGCTCCAGCACGATCGCCACGGGCGGAGATGATTGCACAAATTCGCAGGTATTTGCGCCACCGCATGCGCGGTTCCTACGGTTCGTTCCGTGAATCTCCTCCGCGTGCTCTCGTTCATTGCCGCGGCCGGGCTCGTGCTGGTTGCGAGCCCGGCCGGGTCGGCTCCGCTTGTCGAGCCTCTGTCGCGCACGGCCACCGGCGGGCAACCCTGCGGTGTGGTCGGCACGTCGTCGGGAATCTGGGTCTCGGACTATGGGAACGGCAGGCTCGTGCAGCTCGACCCGGCAACGGGTGAGGTCAGGGGACGGCTCAAGCTGGCGCCGACGCCCTGTGAGCTGACCTATGGGCGCGGGTCGCTCTGGGTCTCCACACGATCCGGCTACCTCGTGCGAGTCGACCCCGTAGCGCGCAAGGTCACCGCCCGGATCAAGGTCGGCCTCGACTCGGACGACGTTGTCGTCGCCGCCGGTAGCGTCTGGGTCGCGAACTACAGCACGCAGGACGTCAGCCGCGTGAGCCCGACGTCGAATAGGGTGACGAAAACCGTTAAGCTCCCGGGCCTCAAGGGTGGAGCGTCGGGTATCGCATTTGCCGGCGGTGCGATCTGGGTGGGGCAGACGCAGGGCAACGGCGTCTTCCGCATCGATCCGCGAACGAACAAAGCGACCTTCGTGAAGACGGGCCTTCTCGGTCCGGCGTGGCTCGCCGGTCGAGGCGATGTGCTCTGGATCTCGAACATCTACGACAAGTCGGCGATCCGGCTCGATCCCAGGACACGACGAGTCGTGGCGAAGGTGAAGATGGGTGCCGACCCGGTCAACCTCGAGCTCGTCGGCGACGAGGTCTGGGTGCCGAACGACCAGGTCGATACGGTCTCGCGGATCGACGCGACCACGGGGGAGCTCCTCGAGGTCGTCCCGACCGCGGAGAATCCCGCGGTGGTCGCTGCGTGGGAGGGGACCGGCTGGGTGACGATGTTTGACGCCGGCGAGGTCTGGCACCTCGGCTGAGCGGCCACGGCGCGGTTACTCGAGACGCCGCCCTTTCGCCCGAATCGCCTCGCGGCCCTCGGCGGTGAGCGCCTTCCATCGCTTCCGCTCCTCGCTCTGGGCCCGCTTGTCGAGTCGTCGGTCGAGGTAGGCGAGCTCGGCCTCGAGCTTGAGGTAGCTCTCCCAGCGCTCGGGTGCGAGGGTTCCGTCGGCGAGCGCGGCCTTGACCGCACACCCGGGCTCGCGGTCGTGCGCGCAGTCCGAGAAGCGACAGTGCTCGAACAACGCGGTGACGTCGGCGAACGTCTCCTCGAGCCCTTCGTCGGCGACCCACAGCTGAAGCTCGCGCATCCCGGGCGTGTCGATGATCAGGGCGCCGCCCGGAAGGCGAACGAGCTCGCGGTGGCTGGTCGTATGCCGGCCCTTCCCGTCCTCGCGGATCGCGCGGGTCTCGAGAACCTCCTCGCCCGCGAGCGTGTTGACCAGGGTGGACTTGCCGACGCCCGACGAGCCGAGGAGCGCAGCGGTGACGCCTGGCTGGAGGTAACTCCTGACCACGTCGAGCCCCATCCCCGTGCGGCTCGAGATCGGGATGACGGGGATTCCGCGGGCGATCTCCTCGACCGCCAGGATCGTCTCCACGACCGTCTCGGCGAGGTCGGCCTTGGTCAGCACGATCACCGGCGTCGCGCCGCTCTCGCGGGCGAGGATCAGGTAGCGCTCGAGGCGTCGAAGGTTGAGCTCCTCGTTCAGCGAGCTCGTCAGGAACACGACGTCGACGTTGGCTGCGATCACCTGCTCTTCCGCGGCCTGCCACGCCGTCTTACGTGAGAACCTCGTCCTGCGCGGAAGCAGCGCCTCAACGGTGCCGCGCGCCTCGCCGGAATGAACAGTGATCGCGACCCAATCGCCGACCGCGGGCAGGTCGGCGGGAGAGGTGGCCTCGTCGAACAGGCGTCCGCGAACGTCGCACCGAAGCTCGCCGTTTGCGGTGAGCACGTCGTACGCGCCGCGGTGCTGGATGACGACACGCCCGGGTGCGTAGCCCTGAGCGGCGTATGGAGCGAACTGCTCGGCGTAGGCGTCATCCCAGCCGAGCACGTGGATATCGAGCAAGGTGTTCTCCTAGGGAGTCGGGACACATGAAACCGGTGCGCCTGCGCAAGCGCCAGCCCGGCCTTCACGTGTGCGACGCGGAGGTCAGCGAGCGGCGCGCGAGTGGCGCGCGGCGGAGGCAACGTCAGCTGTCATGGCTCGACCTCCTTGTCGTCGGTGACGCAGGGAGTATCGCTGATCGCGCATCGCGGTGCTCGCCCGTCGGTGGCGGAACGACACGTGGTGGGACGTGCGAGGATTGCGGGCGTGGAGAAGGTCGACGACGTCATCCGCCGCTTGTGGCCTGGCCAACCGCACGACGTCGAGGTGCTCGGCGGCGGGATCACGAACCACAACGTCAAGGTGACGCTCGACGACGGCTCCGCCTACGTCCTTCGCGTCGTCGGCGAAAACACCGAGCTGCTCGGGATCGATCGGCACGTCGAGTACGAGGCGTCGCTTGCGGCGGCCGCGGTCGGGGTCGGCCCCGAGGTGATCGAATTCGTCGAGCCCGAGGGCTACCTCGTGACGCGGTTCATCGAGGGCTCGGTTGTTCCCGTCGAGGTGATGCAGCAGCCCGAGTCGATCCGCCGCGTCGCGCTCGCGCTACGTGCGTTCCATGCCGGCCCCTCTCTCGGCTCTCGCTTCGACAGCTTCGGGATCGTCGAGGACTACCGTTCGATCGCGTTCCGGCGGGGTGTCGGGCTTCCGCCCGCGTACGCCACCGCTCGGCAGATCGCGCGCCGGATCGAGGAGGCTCGCGGGGCGATCCCCGAGCGCCCGTGTCACAACGACCTGCTCAACGCGAACTTCATCGACGACGGGAAGCGCATCCGCATCGTCGACTGGGAGTACGCCGGGATGGGCGACATCTTCTTCGATCTCGCCAACTTCTCGATCAACCACTCTCTGGACGATGAAGGGCAGGCGAGGCTGCTGGAGGCGTACTTCGGAACGGTGCGGCCCGAGCACCCGAGGGCGCTCACGCTGATGCGCTTCATGTCCGACTTCCGTGAGGCGATGTGGGGGGTCGTCCAGAGCGCGGTCTCGTCGCTCGACTTCGATTTCAAGGGGTACGCGACCGAGCACTTCGAGCGCCTCGAGCGGATCGCCGCCGAGGACGCATTCGTCGCCGCTCTCGGTTGACGCGGTCGGCCTCAAGCCGGCGCGCAGAACACCGATAACGTCGACATGTCCTCGGTTCCTCGCTGGCTCAAGCTCGTCGGTCTCGCCTCGGTGCTTGCCGAGGCTGCAGCCGCGACCGCCGTGCTCTGGCACGCCGGCTCGCGCTCACGCTAGGCCCGTCTGGGACGTGGCTTCAGCCGCGTCCGTTCCGCTGCGGCCGCTGAGCCGAGCTGCGCGCGCGAGCGGTCTGCCCGGTCGTCGGTGCCGAGCCGGTCGAGGGGCTTTGACAAGACCGGACAACCACGCGCAGAGGGCGCCGACCTCGACTACGGTTGCGGGTGCGACGTTCGGCTCAGACTGGCGGTCGATTCAGGTTTCACGCAGACGGCGGCGTGACCATGCCGCCAGAGAGTCGCGATATCGACCGGCCCGTCCTGGCAGACGGCGAGTCAGTTCCCCGCTTCTTGATCCGGTGGATTTCCGCGTGGTTGGGGTCGTTGGGCGACCGGCGGCTGTACGCGGTCGACTTCAGCGGGGCACGCGGTGACGACCCGTTCGGACTCGCGGCTGCGAGGCGATGAGCGAACTGGCGTTCCTCGCCGGCCGGACGGTGGCGGAGATTCGGATCGGAAGCGACGGGGACACGCGTATCGTCTTCGAGCCAGGGTCGAACGAGGAGCCCAGTCTCTATGCCGATCTCGGATGGTGCGTCTACGAGGGCGATGGTGGCAGCCCGCGTCCGCTCCGGACGATGACGGGCTCTGTCGTTCGCTCCGCATCGGTTGCTGCCGGGGTCTTGGCGATCTCGTTTACCGACGGGGCTATCGCGACCTGCAGGCCGGACGCGGCGGTCGAGGCCTGGCAGGTCGTCGGTGGAAGGCTGGGGCATCTGATCGTGTGCATGCCGGGAGGCGAAGTCGCGGTGTTCGCGTCGCGCGACGCAGGCGCTTGAGCCTCGCCTCGGCAGTGCGAGCCCGACCTACCGTCGCCCCGTCACCCCGGCCCCGTTGCGCACCAGCACGGCCTCAGCCGCGTAGTGCACGCCCTCGGCCGCTGTTGGGAACGCGTAGTGGCCGTAGGCGAGATCCTCGATCGTGACGCCGAGTGAGATCGCCGTCGCGAAGCCTTGGATGAATTCGGCGGCGCCGCGGAGCACCGCGTGCATCCCGAGCACGCGATGCGAGCCGCGCTCGTACACGAGCTTGATCAGGCCGTGCACCTCAGCGTCGCGCGGTGCGGTGTACGACGGCCGCAGGAGGTTGGCAGCCGGCAGCACGGAGGTCTCGACTTCGAATCCGCGCGCGATTGCATCCTCTTCGGTGAGCCCGGCGCCGGTGATCTCGGGGTCTGTGAAGATCGCCCACGGCACGACCTTGAGGTCGGTCGTGCGGATGCCGTTGCCGAACATGTCCGAGACCGCGACCTGGCCTTCGTAGGCGCCGACGGGCGTGAGCTGCGGGCTTGCGACTACGTCGCCGACTGCCCAGATCCCCGGCACCGAGGTGCGCTGCATCGCATCGACCACGATCCCCTGGGGTGCAAGCTCGACCCCGACCTCCTCAAGGCCGATCCCCTCGACGTTGGGACGCCGACCCGAGGCGACCAGCACGTCGGAGACGACGAGCTCGCGCGCCTCGCCGTCGACGTCGAGCTCGGCGACGATCATCCCGTCGCGCTTCACGACCGCGCGAACGGTGGTCGAGGTGATGACCTCGATCCCCTCGGCCCGCAGCGACTCGGCGAGCGACGCTGCAGCCTCGCCGTCGGCGCGACCGGCGATCGACGGTCCGGAGGTGGCGATCGTGACGCGGGAGCCGAACCGCGAGAACATCTGTCCGAACTCGAGGCCAACCGCGCCGGCGCCGATCACGAGCATCGACTCCGGGGCGCGCGTCAGCGCAAGGGCCGCCTCGTTGTCGAGCCAGGCGATCTCGTCGAGCCCGGCGACCGGAGGAACCGCGACTCGCGAGCCGGTTGCGACGAGGATCCGCTCCGCGATGAGGACGCGGTCGCCCACGCGCACGGTGCCGGCGTCGACGATCGTCGCCCCGCCGTCGATCTGGGTCATCCCTTCGGTGCCGTAGCGCATCCGCCAGCGCTCCGCGCCGCCGGTGAGCCAGTTCTTCCGTGCGTTGAGCGTCGCGAGGTTGAACTCGATCGAGGCCGTCTCGATCCCGAGGTCTGCACCGACCGAGCGAAGGTCGTGGAGCAGATCCGCCGCGGTCGCGTACTGCTTCGTCGGCTTGCACGCAACCGTGCCGCACTCGCCGCCCCAGCGCTTGCGCTCGATCACCGCAACGCTCGCGCCGTGCTCACGAATCGCGCGTCGCGCGGCCTCGCCCCCCGAGCCGCCGCCGCCGATCACGATCAGGTCGAAATGCTCGTCCATCGCTCCGTCTCCTCTCGGGTCGTTTCGGCTTCTGTCTCGTCGGCGGTTCGGGCGTTACACGGCTACGCCCCGGCGTCTTCGACGCGGCTGCGTACCCGTCGGCCCCTGCGTCTCCGCGGGTGCGGTCGGCCTACGCAGCCCGCACGAGGTCGAGGCGCCCAGGCGTCGCGGCGCGGTTGCGCGGAAGCTGTGTCTGACACCCACGACGCGGAGCCGGCCTAGGCCCTGCCTCGTCGGGACAGGTGCGTGGTCCCGTAGGACACGTCTTGCCTTGAAAAGGTCTAGACCTTTTGAATACGCTCTCGACATGACCGCCGCCTCGGAGCCGCTCCACGTTCGGGTCGCCGACACGCTCGAGACTGCGATCAGGCGCGGCGAGTACCCTGCGGGCTCGCGCCTACCAGATGAGCGAACGCTGGCGCGGCGGCTTGAAGTCAGCCGAACGACGCTTCGGCAGGCGCTAGCCGACCTGTCCCGCAACGGGGTCATCCGCCGCCGGGTGGGGCGCGGCGGAGGCACCTTCGTTCGCGAGCGGGTGGTCGAGCGACGCTCCGGCGCTGCGGGGCTCACCGCCGAGCTCGCCCGGCAGGGCATGCGCCCGGGCGCAAGCGTGGTGGTCGTGTCCGTCGACCCTGCCCCGCCGGACGTCGCCGAGGCGCTCGCGCTCGACCGCGGTGAGCGGGTCGTCAAGGTTGTGCGTGTGCGCTCGGCCGACGGAAGACCAGTCGCGCTCGAGGAGTCGTGGTTCCCGTCGCGTCGGTTCGTCGGCCTGGAGTCGGCTGAGCTCTCGGGGTCGATCTACGCCGTCCTACGCGAGCGGTATGGGTGCGTGTCCGACCGGTCGGTCGAACGGGTCGAGGCGCGTGTCGCCGTCGCCGAGGACGCGATCCGACTCGGGGCACGGCACGGTTCGCCGATGATCGCGGTCGAGCGCATCGCTTTCGACGACCTTGGTGCCCCGTTCGAGTTCGCGCGCGACCGCTTCCGCGGCGACCGCACCACCATCGTTATCTCGTCCCGAGAGGAGAGCTCATGAAGTCCAGGGCCCGTGCCGTCGTGATCGGCGGTGGTGTCGGGGGGTGCTCGATCCTGTACTGGCTCGCGCGCCTTGGATGGGAGGACGTCGTGCTCGTCGACCGGGCTGACCTCACGAGCGGCTCGACGTTCCACTCCGCCGGGCTCGTCGGGCAGTTGCGCAGCTCGCTCTCGCTAACGCGGATGATGATGGAGAGCGTCGATCTCTACCGTTCGCTCGAGGCCGAGGTCGGGCTCGAGACCGGCTGGAAGGAGGTCGGCTCGCTGCGACTGGCGTCGTCGCAGGAGCGGCTCGAGGAGATCACGCGCCAGGCCGGGTGGGCGAAGACGTTCGGGCTTCCGCTCGAGCTGATCTCGGCCGAGGAGGCGCAGCGCCTCTTTCCGCCGATGTCGACCGAGGGCGTCCTCGGAGCGGCGTATCTGCCCACCGACGGATACATCGACCCGAGCCAGCTCACGTACGCCCTCGCCGAAGGCGCGCGCCGACGTGGCGCCGACGTCAACACCCACACCCGGGTTACCGGGATCCGGCTCGTCGCCGGGCGCGTTGCGGCGGTGGAAACGGACAACGGCGAGATCGAGACCGAGATCGTCGTCAACGCCGGCGGGATGTACGCGGGTGAGATCGGCCGGCTCGCGGGTGTGACGGTGCCGATCATCCCGATGGCGCACGAGTACCTCGTGCTCGAGCCCTCGGGGCTGCCGATCGACATGCCCACGATGCGCGACCCGTCGCTCCTCGTCTACTACCGCCCCGAGTCAGGTGGGCTGATCATGGGCGGCTATGAGCGCCAGTGCGAGCCGTGGTCCCTCGACGGGATCCCCGCCGACTTCAACGGCAAGCTCCTCGAGGAGGACTGGCCCCGGTTCGAGGAGCTGATGGCGAACGCGATCGTGCGGGTGCCGTCGCTCGAGTCGATGGGCGTGGTCAAGCTCATCAACGGGCCCGAGGCGTTCACGCCCGACGGCGAGTTCATTCTCGGCCCGTCCGACGTCCCGGGGTTCTGGGTCGCGGCGGGCTTCTGCGCACATGGGCTCGCGGGCGCCGGTGGGATGGGGAAGCTCGTTGCAGAGTGGATCGTCGACGAGGTCCCGTCGCTCGACGTCTGGCACATGGACTCGCGCCGGTTCGGCGCGGCCTACCGCAGCCAGGAGTACACGCTCGCGCGCACGAAGGAGATCTACGAGACCTACTACGACGTCAAGTACCCGGGTCACGAGCGGCAGGCCGGACGCCCGCTGCGCGTCTCGCCAGCCTATGCTCGTCTCGTCGAGCTTGGTGCCACCTTCGGCGAGAAGTCGGGCTGGGAGCGGGCGAACTGGTTCGAGCCGAACGCTGCGGCCGGCGACGAGAGCCTCCGGCCTCGCGGGTGGGCCGGCAAGCTCTGGTCGCCGGCGATCGGCGCCGAGCATCGCGCCTGCCGCGAGGGCGTCGCGATCTTCGACGAGTCGTCGTTCGCGAAGCTCGAGGTCGTCGGTCCGGGCGCAGCAGCGTTCCTCGAGTCGATGTGCGCAAACCACGTCGCCCGCGAGGTCGGCAAGGTCACCTACACCCAGATGCTGAACCCCCGCGGCGGGATCGAGTGCGACTTCACCGTTGCGCGGCTAGCGGAGGATCGCTTCCGGATCGTCACGGGCACCGCCTTCGGACGTCACGATCTCGCGTGGATCGTCCAGCATGCGCCGCGCGACGGGTCGGTGCAGGTCGCCGACGTCACCGGGCAACACGCCTGCTTTGGCGTGTGGGGGCCGTCGGCGCGCGCGCTGCTCCAGCCGCTGACGAAGACGTCGCTCGCGAACGAGGCGTTCCCGTACATGACCTCGCAGGAGCTCTCGCTCGGCGCGGTCCCGTGCCTCGCCGTACGCGTCACCTACGTCGGCGAGCTCGGCTGGGAGATCTATTGCTCCGCCGAGTTCGGCCGGCGTCTCTGGGACACGCTCTGGGACGTCGGTCGACCGCACGGGCTCGTTGCCGCCGGGTACAAGGCGATCGACTCGCTGCGCCTCGAGAAGGGCTACCGGGTGTGGGGTGCAGACATCTCGCCCAAGGAGACGCCGTACGCGGCGGGTCTCGGGTTCGCGGTCAAGGAGGAGAAGGGTGAGTTCGTCGGTCGCGACGCGCTCTCGCTAGCGGCAGCGCCCGAGGCGGTGCTGTGCTGTCTTACGCTCGACGATCCTCGCGCGGTCGCGCTCGGCTCGGAGCCGGTGCGCGTGGGTGGGGAGCTCGTCGGTCGGGTCACGAGCGGGGGTTACGGTTACACCGTCGAGCGCTCGATCGCGTACGCCTACCTCCCCGAAGCGCAGGCAGCTGTGGGCACTGAGGTGGAGGTCGAGATCTTCGGCGAGTGGGTCGGTGCGGAAGTCGCGGCGGAGCCCCTCTACGATCCGACGGGGGCACGCATCCGAGCGTAGCGGCGACCCTGCGGGCCAGGCCTAGACAGCGCTTGTGTCGCTGCAACACAAACGCTGTCACGACCCGGGCGGGCGCAGCGCTGCAAACGGATCGGTGATCGCGAGCTCGGCGCTCGAGAACCGGAACAGTTCGGCCGGCCGGCCACCGCCGCGCCCCGAGGGGCGCCGGGTGCCGGTCGGCTCGATGACGCCACGGCGCTCGAGCACCCGGCGGAGGTTGGTTGCCGAGACGTCATGGCCCAGGGCAGCGGTGTAGATGTCGCGGAGCTCGACGAGCGTGAACGACTCCGGCGCGAGCGCAAAGCCCGCGTTCGAGTACGAGAGCTTTCCGCGCAGGCGGCTGCGACCGGCCTCGACGATCGCACCGTGATCGAACGCCGTGCGCGGGAGGGCGTCGACCGCCTGCCACGCGGTGTCGTCGGGGAGGGCTGGATCGAGCCCGAGGCGGACGAGCCCCAGATACGCGGTCGCGATCTCGCGCGTTCCGGGGACACGGTCGGGGTCAGCCCAGGTTCCGAGCTGCTCGAGGTGAGCGACTTCACGAACGTCCACCTTCGTCTCGAGCTGGCGCAGCACCGACGCCTCGAGCGTCTCGTTCGGTTCGAGCCGGCCGCCGGGGAGCGCCCAGGCGCCGAGATCGGGCTCACGACCGCGCTCCCAGAGGAGCACGTGGAGCACGCCGTCCCTGACCTGGAACACAACTGCGAGGGTCGAATGCGTTGGCGTGCTAGACTGCGAACGAGGTTTAGGACTCATAGACAAAAACTAGTCTAGACGAACGGAAGGAATTCATGTCAACACGTGCGATCCGCCTCCTCGTCGCCGGCGCGCTCGGTGCGCTGGTGTTCGCCGCTGCCGGGTGCGGCGGCTCGGACGAGTCGAGCGACACTGCCGGCGACACGACTGCGGCACCGACCCTGCGCGTCGGTCTCGTCGCTGACGCCGGCCAGCTCAACGACAACGGTTTCAACGAGCTCGCCTACAAGGGCCTGAAGCGGGCCGAGGCCGAGCTGGGGATCAAGGGTCGCGTGGTCGAGGCGGCGTCCGCCGCCGACTACATCCCGAACATGACGTCGCTGGCGAAACAGGGATACGACCTCGTGATCGGGGTCGGGTTCGCGCAAGGTGACGCGATCGCCGCGGCGGCAAAGAAGTTCCCGGAGACGAAGTTCGCGATCGTCGACGTCGACCAGGCATTCCTCAAGGGCAAGCCGCAGAACGTCCAGGGGCTGCTCTTCCGCGAGGAGCAGGTCGGATATCTCGTCGGCTATCTCGGTGCGCTCACCGCGAAGCGCGAGGGCGGCAACATGATCAGCGCCGTTGCCGGGTTCAAGGAGCCGCCGGTCGACCGGTTCCTCGCGGGGTATCGGGCCGGCGCCCAGGCTGCCGTGCCGGGGATCAGGGTCAAGTGGGACTACTCGCAGGACTGGGAGGATCAGGCGAAGTGCAAGGAGCTCGGCCTCAACCAGATCGCCGCCGGCTCGAAGGTCGTGTTCCAGGTTGCGGGTGGCTGTGGGCTCGGTGCGCTCTCGGCGGCGAAGGACAAGGGCGTCTTCGGGATCGGCGTTGACGGCGATCAGTCGTTCCTCGGCCCGCACGTGCTCACGAGCGCGCAGAAGGGCGTCGACAGCGCTGTGTTCCTCACGATCAAGGCGGTGATCGACGGAACGTTCGAGGGTGGCACGAACGCCGTCTTCGGGCTCGATCAGGAAGGTGTCGGGCTCGGCACGATCAGCAAGAAGGCGAGCGCCGACGACGTCTCGGCCGTCGAGCAGATCGAGCAGGACATTGCCGACGGAAAGCTGAGCGACATTCCGACGACCGTTTCGTGAACATCTGATCTGGGGACGGTGCGGGGCCCGCACCGTCCCCAGGGTCGCGCTCGAACTGCGCAGGCGCTTGCCTGGGGGCGGGCCTGGACACCCGGTGTCAGACACCCTTAGGCGTCAAGGTGTCCTTTGTCTCAGGTTCGTCACAATCGCTCCACGGAAACCGTGGAAAACGCGGGCCGATCCTCCGCCTGCGGATCTCACGGGTCGATTCGGTGTCAGACACCGAGGTTGTCGAGGCAGGCTTTCCAAGCTCGTGCCTATCGCTCCGCAGCTCGCTAGGTCGTGCGGACCGAGTAGACGGGTGGGAGATGCTCGGCGATCGTCGTCCACGACGAGCCGGCGTCGCTCGAGCCGAACACGTCACCGGAGGTCGCGCCGAAGTAGAGCTCGAGCGAGCTCCCGGCGCCCTTAGAGTCGAACGCCTCGCGCAGCACCGTGAGGTAGGCATCCTGCGCCGGCAACCCGTCGCCGCGCGGGGCCCACGTGATGCCGGCATCGCGGGTCTCCCATACCCGCACGACGCCGTCGATCGTCGTCCGATCCTCGGCGCCGCGCAGCGGGATGACGTACGCGCTGTCGGGGTCGTCCGGGTCGATCACGATCGGAAACCCGAAGTCCGAAGGGAGGCCCCCTCGCACGTCGACCCAGGTTGCGCCCGCGTCGTCGGAGCGGTAGACGCCACCGTGGAACTGCATGAACAGGCGCTCGGGACGCGTCGCCGAGCGCCGGACGTTGTGCACGCAGTGCTGCGCCTCGACGTCGTGGAGCTCCTCGGGGAGATACCCGGGGATGATGCCGCGGTTGGAGTAGCGCCACGTCTGCCCACCGTCCTCGGTGACACACACGCCGACCGCCGAGATCGCGATGATCAGCCGTTGCGAGTCGCCGGGCCACGGGACGATCGTGTGGAGGCAGAGACCCCCACCGCCGGCCTGCCAGTCGGGTCGCTCGGGCATGTTC
Organism: Gaiellales bacterium; assembly: GCA_046330385.1. Lineage (GTDB taxonomy): Bacteria > Actinomycetota > Thermoleophilia > Gaiellales > Gaiellaceae > Gaiella. Next base: position 439,378 of record JAXLSV010000002.1, read on the forward strand.
CAGAGGCCGCGGTTCAACGTCCACGTCAGCCCACCGTCGCGGCTCTCGAAGAGGCAGCCGGGATCGCCACCGGCGTAGACGAGCCCGCTCTCCTCGCCGGGCTGGATCACCCAGATCCGCTTCAGCGCCTCCTCGCCCTCGGGGAGGCTGAGCCCTTCGGCCTGCGTCCACTCGCCGGCGAGATCATCGCTGACCCAGATCCTCGCCCCGTAGAACCACGAGGAGACGGAGACGAGGTAGCGGCCACTGCGCGGGTCTCGCATCGCGTACTCGACGGCTTCGCCGGGGAAGGCGCGAGCCGCGACCTCGAACCCGTCCGTTGCGCTCCCCTCGAGCGCGAACAGCCCTTTCCGCGTACCGACCAGGACCTCTGTCATCTCAACCTCCGGTGATCGAGGGGAGCACCTGCACGAGGTCGGTCGGCCCCACGGGGTCAGACTCGCGAGCGGGCTCACGATTGACGTAGACGTTGACGTGCTCGCGGATCCGACCCTGCTCGTCGAGGATCCAGCCGGCGATCGCGGGATGAGCGTGCTCGAGCGCCTGGATCGCCTCGCCGACCGAGCTCGCGTCGAAGCGATGCTCCCGCCCGCCGCAGAGCTCCGAGAGCGGTGCGCGCAGAACAACGCGCGGGCCTGCGATCTCCTCCATGAGGGGGACGATATCGGCTCGGCGGAGACCCGCCGGGACCGCATAGGCTGGGCCCGATGGGGCTCTCGATCCCGCTCTCGGCGCTCGGGGAGCTCGGCGAGCGCGCACTCCGCTCGAGCAGCGAGGCGATCGCCGAGGTGGGCGCGCTCGTTCAGCGTGTCACGGGGATCGACATCACGGTCGTCTCGGAGGTGACGCCCGACGGCCGTTACGTGTTCCGCTCGCTCGAGAAGAAGCCCGCGCTGGCGCTCACCGAGGGTGACGACATCCCTTGGGAATGGAGCCTCTGCTCCCGCGTCCACGCGGGCGAGGCGCCGCCGTCGGTATCGGAGGTGCGCGACCATCCGTCGCTGTGGGCCTCGTGGCTCCGGCTGAAGGAGAGCCTCGCGGTCGACTGGGACATCCGCGCGTTCTGCACACATGACGTGCGACTGCCCGATGGCAGGCTCTTCGGCACCCTGTGCCTCCATCACCGCGAGCCTCGCGTGTTCTCGGACGACGAGAACGCGCTGCTCGCCGTGCTCTCGCGCCTCGTCGGACAGGAGATCTGGCGTGAGAGGGCAGCCGCGCAGCTGGCGGATTCCGTCGCCGCTCTCGAGGCGGCTGCTCGCGAACGGGTCGAGCTCGCCGACGAGCTGCGTCACGAGCTGCGCGCACCGCTCGCCGTGATCGACGGATACGCCGAGGGAATGCTCGACGGTGTCGTGAAACGCGACGATGAGCACGTCGTCCTCGTCCGGCGCGAGGCAACGCGGGCGACCCGGTTGCTCGACGACCTCGTCGAGCTCGCCAGGCTCGAGGCTGCACCGCGGAGCCCAACCGAGGCGTGCGCCGTCGCTGAGGTCGTGCGCGAGATGCACGTGCGCCTGGAGCCGCTCGCGGTCTCGGCAGGAGTCACGCTTCGCACCGAGCTCTCGACCGCCGTCGTCGCCGTCGATCGGCGGCGACTCGAGCAGGTCGTCGTCAATCTCGTCCGAAACGCACTCCGCGCGGTCGGCGACGGGTCCGGCTCGGAAGCCGTCCTCTTCGTCCGCCCGGCGGAGCTCGACGGACGTGCCGCCGTCGCGATCGGTGTCGAGGACGACGGTCCAGGGCTCCCGGACGGCGAGCGCGAACGGATCTTCGAGCGGTTTTTCCGCGGCCGCTCAGGCCGCGACGCCGGCGAAGGCAGTGGGCTTGGGCTGACGGTCGTCCGACGGATCGCGGAGAGCGCCGGGGGCAGAGCGGTTGCGGAACCGTGCGAACCCCAGGGGCTTCGTGTCGCCGCCGTTCTTCCCTGCGTCGAACCCGGCGCGGGCGAGGGCCATTCCGCGGTGGAGGCGGGTCAGGACGACTCGCTCCTCCAGGCCTATCGCCTCGGCTGCCTCGGCAATGGAGAGACCGCGTAGGGCGACGGCTTCCAGGATCTCCCAGGCCTCGTCGTCGATGAGACGCAGTGCGAAGGGCTTTGGCACGGGCGTCGCTTGCGGCTCCACGCGCGCCCGTCGGGCGAGCCGGCGCGCCGCGCGGATGAGCGAGCCCGGCTCGGTGCCGACCGCAGCGACGGCTCTCGTCACGCAGGCGGCGGCCGCCGTCCTGTCCCCTGTGGTGCGAAGCGCCACTGCGTAGGCGCCGTCGATCGAATCGGCTCTCCTCCCGCTCATCGGGGGAATCGTCGCGATGCCGTGTCGTGTGTTCGTCGGCGGAATGTCTAGATCACGTCAAGAAGCCGCGAGCCGATATCCGACCCCGCGGACGGTCTGGACGGCGTCCGGCGCGCCCTGGTCGGCGAGCTTCCGCCGGAGATTCGCAATGTGCTGGTCGACCAGGCGTGTCTCGATGTGAGCACCGTCGATCCCCCAGACCTCGGCGAGGAGGTGGTCGCGCGTATAGACCCATCCGGGATGGGCTGCGAGTGCGAGCAGGAGCTCCAGCTCGCGGCGTGTCAGCGCCACCTCAGCGCCGTTGACGAGGACACGCCGCGCATCGGGCTCCATCGTCAGCGGGCCCGACCGGATCCGGCTCGTGGTCGTGCGTGCCGCGACGCGTGCTGCGAAGGACTTCACCTTGGCAGCGAGCACCTTTGGCGACACGGGCTTGACGACGTAGTCGACCGCGCCGAGGCGGTAGCCCACGAGCTGATCGAGCTCGTCGTCGACCGATGTGACCAGGATCACCGGGACTGTCTGGCCGGTCGAGTCGAGGCGGCGCAGCACCTCGAACCCGTCGATGCCAGGTAGGCGAACGTCGAGGAGGACGAGCGCCGGCGCCGCCCGGTCGAGCGCCGCGAGCCCCTCCTCGCCGCTCCCGGCCTCGATCACGTTGATCGACTCCTGCTCGAGGTAGGCGCGGAGGAGCTTTCGCAGCGCGCGGTCGTCGTCGATCAGAAGCACGGTTGCCACGCCGGCGAGCCTAACGATGAGGCGATCGCCGGCGTCGTACCGGTGTCTGACACCAGGGCAGCTCCGAGCGAGACGTCTCCGGCGGTGCGACCACCGGGACATGCGCCGTCGCGACGTGTCTCGGTGTCAGACATTGGCGACGGCCCCGCTTCAAACCAGGCGGTTGGCGGTACGCCCCGTCCAGCGCGGACGGTCCTTCTGGGAGGTGTCCGTGTCAGTGCGGCATCTCATGACGACTCACGCGAGACAGTTCCTGCGAGACGGTCTCCCGCGAGATGCTGCACTACGCGGGCAGCTCGAGCATCCCGTGCGGGGAGCCGTAGTCGGCGAGGAGGTCGAGGAACGGCTGCGGCTCGAATGCCTCCGGGCCGAGCACGCCGGCACCCGACCACGCCCCGCTCGCAATCAGCTCGAGCGCGACGACCGGGTTGAGCGCCGTCTGCCACACGACCGCCTGCGAGCGGTACTCGCGCATCGTCCACTCGTTGTCAACGACGTGATAGAGGTAGACCTTCCGGGGGTTTCCGTCCTTGCCGACCCCCGTGACCAGGGTGCCGGCACAGGTCTTTCCGCTCATCCTGTCTCCGAGCGTCGCCGGATCGGGAAGTGACGCGGCAACGACGTCGCGTGGCGCGACTTCGACGCCCTTCACCGTGAGCTTGTCCTTCCGGTCGAGACCGAGCTTGTGCAGCGTCTTCAACACCTCGATGAACTCGTCGCCCAGCCCGTACTTGAACGTCACGCGCCGGCAGTCGACCCAGCGGGGAACGAGAAGCACCTCCTCGTGCTCGACGTTGACGCATTCGACCGGGCCGATGCCCTCTGGGAAGTCGAACACCTCCGGCTCGGAAAACGGCGGCGTCGTGAACCAGCCCCGCTCCTGCTCCCAGATCACGGGCGGGTTGAGGCACTCCTCGATCGTCGTCCAGATCGAGAACGACGGGGCGAAATCGTAGCCGGAGACGACGAGATTCGAGCCGTCGCGAATGCCGACCTCGTCGATCTCCGAGAAGAGGCTGTCGGCCGCGTACCGGGCGAACACGTCGGCCGCGCCGGGCTCGATTCCGATCCCGACAAGCGCGAGCAGCCCTTTCTCCTCCCATGCCTTCGCCCGCTCGAACTGGTAGTCGCCGAGCTTGACCCCGCATTCGGCGAACGGGTTCGTCGGATGAGGCTCCGAGAGCGTCATCGCCATGTCGAGGTACGTGACGCCGGCCTCGTACGCCGCGTCGAAGATCGGGACGTTGAACAGCGGGTCGACCGAGTTGAGCACCGCGTCGGCGTTTGTCTCGCGAATCAGCGCCACGATCGCCTCGCGGCTCGACGCGTCGATCTGATGCGCGCTGAAACGGTCGTCTGCGAGCCCGGCGACGACCGCTTGCGGGCGCGCGGGGTTGTAGTCGGCGAGCGCGCAGTGCTTGAAGAACGAGCGGCGCTTCGCGATCGCGGCGAAGGCTGAGCCGACGCCGCCCGTGCCGATCACCAGGATGTTCATGCGCTCGTTCTATCGCATCCTCCCTCCCGGCGCCGCAGCGCGCTCGCCCGAGCTACGCTCGCGAGGGATTCGAAAGGAGAGGCATGGCAGCGGTAACGCACAAGATGTTCATCGACGGGCAGTTCGTGGACTCGTCGTCGGGCGAGACAATGGACGTGCTCAACCCGGCGACCGGTGAGGTGATCGCAGAGGTGCCGGCGGGGACGGCGGACGACGTCGAGCGCGCCGTCGCGGCGGCGAAGAAAGCGTGGGAAGGTTGGCGGGCGAAGACCCCGAAGGACCGGATGGAGCTGCTGCTCGAGCTCGCAGACGTGATCGAGGACAACGCCGAGGAGCTCGCACGGCTCGAGTCGCGGAACGTCGGCAAGCCGTGGTGGGTGGCGGTCGACGAGCCCGGGATCATGGCGGACAACCTGCGCTTCTTCGCCGGCGCCGCCCGGAACCTCGAGGGCAAGGCCGCCGCTGAGTACGTCGAGGGCTACACGTCGATGGTCCGCCGGGAGCCGCTCGGCATCGTCGCGGGCATCTGCCCGTGGAACTACCCGCTGTTCATGGCGGTGTGGAAGCTGGGGCCCGCGCTCGCAGCCGGAAACGTGCAGATCATCAAGCCGGCCGAGCAGACCCCGCTGACGATGCTCCGATTCGTCGAGCTCGCACAGGAGATCCTCCCGCCCGGCGTGCTGCAGGTCGTCACCGGCGAGGGCGTCCCGGTCGGTGACGCACTTGTTCGTCATCGCGACATCGCGCTCGTCTCGCTGACCGGCGATACCGCGACCGGCAAGCTCATCGCCCGGAACTCCGCCGAAACCCTCAAGCACGTCCACCTCGAGCTGGGCGGCAAGGCGCCGATGATCGTACTCGACGACGCCGATCCAGCGGCCGTCGCGGAGGCGGTGAAGATCGGCGGCTACTTCAACTCCGGCCAGGACTGCACCGCGTCGTCGCGGCTTCTCGTCCACGAGCGGATCTACGACGACGTCGTCGCCCAGGCCGTCGGCGCCGTCTCGTCGCTCGAGGTCGGCGACCCCGCGACGAGTGACGAGGTCGGGATGGGCCCGGTGATCTCCGGCGAGCAGCAGGAGCGCGTGCTCGGCTTCCTCGAGCGGGCGGTTGCCGCGAAGGCGACCGTGCTCACGGGCGGCGGTCGCGTCGGCGATCGCGGCTTCTTCGTCCAGCCGACGCTCGTCGCAGACGTCGCGCAGGACGCGGAGATCGTGCAGAACGAGGTGTTCGGCCCGGTCGTGACCGTCCAGCCATTCAGCTCCGACGAGGCCGCGATCGCGATGGCAAACGACGTCCGCTACGGCCTCGCCTCGTCGGTGTTCTCCGAGAACGTCGGACGCGCGCTGAAGGTGGCCGCGCAGCTCGACTTCGGCTGCGTGTGGATCAACGAGCACCTCTTCCCGCTGACGCCCGAGATGCCGCACGGCGGCTTCAAGGAGTCCGGGTACGGCAAGGACATGTCGCTCTACTCGCTCGAGGAGTACACGCGGATCAAGCACGTGTGCGTCAAGCTCGCGTGATCGCGGACGTCGGCGCGTGACGGGCTCGCGCGCAGGGTCGGACGTAGGCGCGGTCGGGTGGTGGCCGGGTGGCGCGGCCGAAGCCGTCCACTGCGCCGTCGCCAGGGGACCGTCATGCCGGGTTGGACCGCCGCGGGATCGCCCGGCGCGGGCCGGCCTGGAAGGATGCAGGCGTGGTCATCCGCACCTGGAACCTCTTCCACGGCAACGCCGACCCGCCGCAGCGCCGGGGGTTTCTCCGGGAGATGGTCGAGCTGATCACCGTCGACCAGCCCGCTGTCGTCTGTCTGCAGGAGGTCCCGATCTGGGCTGTACGCAAGCTCGATGAGTGGGGCGGGATGGCCTGTCTCGCCGCGGTCACGCGGCGCCCGCGACTTCCGGGCGCGCTCGGCCGGGGTGTGACCTCCCTCCATCTCGGGCTCTTTCGCTCGGCGCTCACCGGGCAGGCGAACGCGATCCTCGTCGACCGACGTCATCGCATCATGGCCCTCGGGAGCGAGCGGATCAGCGACGCCGGACGCGAGCCCCGAATCGTCCACGCGGTCCGCGTCGAAGGCCTCGGCGTTGTCGCGAACCTGCACGCGTCGAACGACTTCGCACGGCCCGAGGTTCCCTGGGCGGAGGTGGAGCGCGCCCGCCGGTTCGTCGAACGACACGGGGCGCCCGGCGAGCCGGTCGTGCTCGCGGGAGATCTCAACCTGACGGCACCGCAGCTCGACGGCTTCTCGCCGCCTGGCCCGGGAATCGACCACATCTTCGTCCGCGGCCGTTCATCGAGCCCCGTCCACCCGTGGCCGAAGGAACGCACGACGCTTACCGGAGTCGTGCTCTCCGACCACCCACCCGTCGAGGTCGTCCTCGGTTAGGCGCCCGTGTCGCCGCCGCCGACCGGTGTCGGCCGGCGCCGCGCGTGGGGGTGTGAGCTGAAGTACGTCTCGCGCCGGCGGCGGTCGGAGACGTGTGTGTAGCGCTCGGTCGTCGTCAGGTCCGCGTGGCCGAGCATCTCCTGAACGCTCCGGAGGTCGGCCCCTCCCTCGAGCAGGTGCGTCGCGAACGAGTGCCGGAGCAGGTGAGGATGAACGCGTCCGGGCTCGAGGCCGGCGCGGTCGGCGAGCCGGCGAAGGATGAGAAACGCGCCGGAGCGGGTAAGCGCGCCGCCGCGCGCGTTGAGGAACAGGTCGGGTCGGTGACGGCGGTCGAGATGCGCTCGCCCGAGCGCGAGGTACCGCCGCACTGCTTCCACCGCCGGTCGCCCGAGTGGCACGATCCGTTCCTTGTCGCCTTTGCCGACAACGCGGACGAGATGCGCGTCGAGGTCGACCGAGTTGCGCATCAGCCCGACCGCCTCAGACACGCGGAGACCGGCGCCGTAGAGGAGCTCGACGAGCGCGCGGTCACGCATCGCGCGGGGCGTGATCCCGGCCGCAGCCTCGACAAGCCGCTCGGCCTCGGCCGGCGACAGCGTGCGAGGAAGGGTTCGCGGCCGGCGTGGCGCGACCACCTCGGCAGCCGGGTTGTCGGCGCGAGCTCCGAGCAGGACGAGATGCTTGAAGTACGCCCGGGCGGCCGCCAGCCGGCGGGCCTGCGTCGACGCGGCCAGCCCATCCGCGCGCATTTGCGCGAGCCAGGCCTCGACCTCGGCGGCGGTCGCCTCTCCCGCCCGGCCGCCGCGCGCACGAGCGAGGGAGTCGACATCTCGGCGGTAGGCGTCGATCGTGCGCGGCGAGCGCTGGGCGGCGAGCATGAGCAGCCAGCGGTCGAGCTCGGGATCGCAGGTTTCGGACACGGCCACTCAATTCGCGGTCCCAGTACAAACGTCCTGCAAATCAAGCTCGGGCAGCCTCTAAACGCCGCTGCGCCTTTCCCTCGCTGCGGCGCGGAGCCCCTGGAGGTACCCAACAGCGTGCAGCCTCCCGAGCCACGCGTACGCGGGGTCGTCGTTCGACTCGCCCTCGAGAGTCGGGACGTGATCGGGCCGGATCGGGCCCGCGAACCCAATCTCGTGCCAGGCTTCCATTGCTGCGACCTTGTCGGTCTTGCCCTCGTCGTGGAAGGTCTCGACGAAGTCCGAGGCCGTTCCGCTCACGTCGCGGAAGTGCCCGAAGGCGATGCGTCCCGTCGAGCCGTACCTGCGAATCGCGCCCGCGATGTCGTCGCAGAAGAGCGCAAAGTTGCCCTGGCAGAGACAGACCGCGTTCGCCTCGCTCTCGAGGTACGCCATCGCTCGGTCGTACGACTCGAGGCTGTTCATGATGCGGGCGACACCCCGGACGGAGGCGATCGGCGGGTCGTCCGGATGAAGGGCCAATCGCACCCCGGCCGCCTCGGCGACGGGCACAGCACGATCCATGAACCACTCCCACGCGGCCCACAGCTGCTCCGCCGCGACCGAACCCGCCCAGGTCAGCGTGTCGACCATGTCCGCGTGGCGGAAGGCGGTGACGAGTGCGCCGCCTCGCCCGGGTCGGTCGATCTCCGTTCGAACCCAGTTGATGACCCCCATCCAGTTGTAACAGAGCATCGGAATCCCGAGCTTCCCCATGTTCCGGATGAGGGTCAGCGTCCACTCGAGCTCCTCCTCGCGCCCGGGGAGGCCGAGTCGGAGCCTGTCCATCGGCGGGTAGTCCTCGATCCCGAGGAGCTCGAGCCCATGACGTTCGAACCGTCGCTTCATCGCATCGAGCACCGGTAGGTCCCACGGCGCGTCGCCGGAGTTGTTCCACTCCCCGTCGAACCGACGATCGAGCTTCGAGATCGCCCCTTCGACCCCGACCTGCCTGAGCATCGCCCAGTAGACGTTGGCGTACGGGTCGAGGTACTCGGTGATCAGCACATGCGCCTCCGTTCAACTGGATCGTTCCAACTCCGTGATCGTAGTCGGCCCGCCGGTCGGTGAATCGGGTCCTCGGGGCAAGCGTCCCGGGGATAGGCTGAGGCATGCGCACCTCGAGGCATACACATTGAGCGTCCAGCGGTCGCTCCGGGGGAGACCCACGCTCCAGGATGTCGCCGCACGTGCCGGTGTCTCGCCACAGACCGTGTCGAACTATCTGTCCGGTCGCCACGAGACCCGGGCTCGCGCCCGGGAGCGCATCGAGCAGGCGATTCTCGAGCTGGGCTATCGGCCAAACGCCGCAGCGCAGGCGCTCCGCTCGCAACGGGCAGGCGCGGTCGCGATGGTCCTCGAGGATCCGAACGCGCTCGGCCTGCACGAGTACCTGCACATGGAGTTCCTGAACGGCGCGGCGGCGCGCGCGCACGACGCCGGGACACACCTGCTGGTCACGCTCACCCGGCCGGATGAGACGATGACCCGCGCGGCAGAGATTGCACGCGAGGGGCGCGCCGACGGGCTCGCGCTCAGCCTCGGGGACGCCGGCACGGTCGCCCGCGAGATGGCGGAGCTCGCATCGCTCGGCGTTCCCGTCGTCCTTCTGCAGCAGGCTGCGAGCGTGCCCGGTGTCGCATCGATCTCAGCGCACGACGAGCTGGGGGCGGCCGCCGCCGTCACCCATCTCGTCTCACACGGGCATCGGCGCCTTGCGTGGCTCTGCGGCGAGGAGCTCTGGCCTGGGCCGCAACGCCGGTACGTTGGTGTCCGGGACGCGGCCGCCGCCGCCGGGATTCCGCTGATCGAGTGGACCTGCGAGACCTACACGGTCGAGGCCGCTCGCGCCGCCGTCGCAACCCTTCTCGACGAACCGGCAACCCGGCCCACGGCGGTTGTCGCGGCGAACGACGTGATCGCGCTGGGGGTAGTCCAGCAGGCGCTCGAGCAGGGCGTGCGCGTCCCGGGCGACCTGTCGGTCGTTGGGTTCAACGACTTCGACTTCTCCGCGTGGGTACGACCGAGCCTCACGACCGTCCGCGTTCCGGCAGCCGAGATGGGCCGACACGCCGTCGAGCTCCTCCTGGGCGCCGACGGCGTCTTCGTCCCGACGGCGCGCGTGTTTCCCGCAGAGCTGATCGTCCGCGAGAGCAGCGGGCCGGTGTCACCCGCGTAGCCCCGGTCAGACAATCACCTGGCGCGCCGCAGGACGGGCGTGTTCGCGAGCAACGTCCTCGTGTACTCGGCTTCAGGGTGCGAGAGCAGCGAGGCCGCATCCCCTGTCTCGACGACTCTGCCGTCCCTCAGCACGATCGCGCGGGTCGCGAGCGAGCGAACGAGGGGAAGGTTGTGGGTCACGAACAGCAGCGATAGCCCGAGCCTCGCCTGTAGTTCCGAGAGAAGCTCGACGATCGTTGCCTGAACCGACACGTCGAGCGCCGACGTCACCTCGTCGCAGATCAGCACGCCCGGCTCGGCGATCAACGCTCGCGCGATCGCCGCCCGCTGCCGCTCCCCTCCCGACAGCTGGTCGGGGTACCGCGCCGCATGCCCCTTCGTGAGGGCGACGAGCTCGAGCGCCTCGCCCACCCGCTCCCCGGCGGCCCGGCGAGACACGCCGCTGAGCGCGAGCGGGCGGCTGATCGAGTCGGCGATCGTCGCCCGTGGGTTGAGCGAGCTGTACGGGTTCTGGAAGACGTACTGAACACGGCGCCGAAGCTCCCGTGGTCGATCGCGTGCCCGTCGCTTCACCGGTTGGCCATCGACCAGCACGCGACCGTCGTAGCGGTCGTGCAGCCCGGCGACGACGCGTGCGAGCGTCGTCTTGCCGCTGCCGGACTCACCGACGAGCGCGACGCATTCGCCTCGACGAAGGTGGAGACCGACGCCGTGAAGGACGTCGACGCCGTCGTACCAGGCGCGAATGTCGTCGACGCTCAGGACCGCCTCGCCTTCCACTCGCGGCGTCGACGGCGGCCCGGCAGAGTCGAGGCGCGCGGAGCCGAGCTCGTCGACTCTGAGGCAGCGCACGTGATGGTGAGGGGAGACCGAGATCGGGAGGGGCTTCGACGTGGTGCAAGCCGGGGTCGCGATCGTGCAGCGCGGAGCAAACGCGCACCCGCCTGGCCGGCGGCCTGGGGCGGGTGCCCTGCCGGGGATCCCGCGGAGCGTCGTGTCGCCCTCGAGTGTCGGGATCGCGTCGAGCAGGCGTGCGGTGTAGGGGTGACCCGGCCTCTCGAAGATCGCCTCGGTGGGGCCGTCCTCGACCACCGCACCCGCGTACATCACGAGGATGCGTGTCGCGAGCGACGAGACGACCGCGAGGTCGTGCGTGATGTACAGCGCCGCCGTCTCGTATCCGCGCGCCATCCGTTCGATCGTCTCGACGACGTGTGCCTGGGTCGTCACGTCGAGGCCTGTCGCCGGCTCGTCGAGGACGACGACCTTCGGGCGGCAGATGAAGGCGATCGCGAGCACGACCCGCTGCTGCTGCCCGCCTGACAGCTGGTGCGGATAGCGAGCAAGGAAGTCGTCGTCGGCAGGGAGCCGGACGCCGGCGAGCGTCGCCTCGATTCGCTCTCGACGCTCCGCATCGCCGGTGCCGATTCCGTGTGCAACCAGGGTCTCGCGAAGCTGGCGACCGATCGTCAGCGCCGGGTTGAGCGCCACCGAGGGGTCCTGTGGGACGTACGAGATCGTTCCCCCGCGGAGCACGCGGAGCGCGCCGGGAGACAGCGCGCGCACGTCCATGCCGGCGACCTCGATCCGTCCCGAGGCGATGGTGAGCCCGCGGCGGGCGTACCCGAGCAGCGCGAGCCCGAGCGTCGTCTTCCCCGATCCCGACTCACCAACGATGCCGACGATCTCGCCAGCGGTCACGTCGAGGTCGACCGGCTCGACGATCGGGACACGCGCCCGCGACGAGACGACGGTCAGGTCGCGTGCAGTCAGCGCCGTCATCCGGTCACGACCTCGCGATCGAGCCCTGCGAGCGCTCGGGCGAGCCCATCGCCGACGAGCCCCGTTCCCACCGTCAGCAAGGCGATCGCGGCTGCGGGGAGAACGACGCCCCACGGCTGGACGAGCAGCGCGAGGCGGTTCTCCTGCAGCATCAGTCCCCAGTCGGGGGCGTTGGGGTCGGCGGTGAAGCCCAGGAACGCGAGGCTGGCGATCAACCCGATCGCGTACGTCAGTCGCAACGTCGCTTCCACGATCAGTGGCCCGGTGACATTCGGGAGCACGTCCTTCGCGATGATCCTCCCTCGCGGGTCGCCGAGCGCTTCCCCGGCGGCGACGAAGTCCATCTCGACCACCGGCGCCGCCGCGCCACGGATCACCCGCGACACTCGCGGGGCGGTGGAGAGGCCGACGACGAGGACGATCAGCCAGGCGTCCGATCCGAGGATCGAGACCGCGACGAGCGCGAGGATGAGCTGTGGGATCGCCATGAAGACATCCATGGTGCGCATCAGGATGTCGTCGAGCACGTTTCGAGCATAGGCGGCGATGAGACCCACGCAGAGGCCGAGACCGACACCGAGCGCGGTCGCCGCCAGTGACAGGGTCAGGATCGAGCGGCCGCCGAGCAGGAAGCGCGACCACACGTCCTGCCCGAGGTAATCGGAACCGAAGAGCGCGCCCGCGGTCGGTCCCGAGTTCGGCGGTGCGACGAACGCGCCAGATGCGTGCGGTGCGACGTACGGGCCGATCCACGCGACGAGGGCCACTGCCGCGACGACCGCGAGCCCGACCCTCGTTCGCCAGAGGCCAAGCGACGCGCGGAGGAGACCGGTCGCGCGCGGCGCCGATTCGCCGCCTGCGTGGGTGAGGTCGACGACGGTCATCGGCGGCTCCCCAGCCGTGTCCGGAGCCGGGGCGTCGCAAGGATCGTGAGAACGTCCGCGACGATGTTGGCGATGATGTAGACGGAGGCGATGAGGATCGCGATCACCTGGATCGTCGGCACGTCACGAGCAGCGACGGCACTCTGGAAGGCCTGCCCGATCCCCGGGTAGTTGAAGAGGTACTCGACGACGACGATTCCGCCGGCGAGGTACGAGAACGTCAGCGCGATCGCCTGAAGTGCGGGGCCGAGCGCGTTCGGCCCTGCGTGCACGATCGCCACGTCTCGTTCCCGAAGCCCTTTGAGCCGGGCCATCTCGACGTACTCGCTCTGGAGCACTTCGATCATCGACGAGCGGACGAGGCGCGTGATGTACGGCACCACTGCGACGACGAGCGTCGCCACGGGCAGGACGAGCTGGCGGGGGTTGCTCCACGGCGCCTCGCCGGGCGCGAGGAAGGTGACTGCGGGCAACACGTGCAGCACGCTCGTCGCGAAGAAGACGATGAGCCCGATCCCGACGATGAACTCCGGGATCGCGGCGAGCACCAGCGTCGCGAGCGAGCTGCTCGCATCGAAGAGGCCGTCGCGACGGACCGCGGCGTATGCACCGATCAGGAGCGACGCCGGGATGGCGATGAGCGAGACCAGCGCGACCAGCGTCAGCGAGTTGACGACGCGGTCGCCGAGCAGCTGCGACACCGGGACGTCTCCGGTTACCGACACGCCGAGGTCGCCGCGGAGCAGGGAGCCCAGCCAGCTCGCGTACTGGTGCCAGACGGGCTGGTCGAGACCGAGCTGGGTGCGGAGCGCTTCGACGCTCGCCGGAGTGGCGTTGCGGCCGAGAATCGCCTGGGCAGCGTCACCGGGGAGCGCCTGGGTCGCGGCGAAGACGACGACGGAGATGACGAGCAGCGTCACCAGCCCGAGGCCGACTCGCCGGAGGATGTAGACCGTGAGACCGCCGCGCGCGCGGCGACGGGTCGGCGAGGCGTCGGGGGGCGGACTCCCGCCCTCGAGCGCTTCACTGGAGGCCTTGTTTGTCACCTCCACGAGCTGACCTGTCTCCCGCGTGAAGCCGGCGTCTGGGTGGTGGCGGTCACAGCCGCCGCCACCCAGACGGAAGGGTCCCGGCGGGCCTGCGAACGCAGCCGGCCCGCGAGCTCGCCGAACAACTCATCTAGGCAATCGTGACACTCCGGAATCCACGACCGAAGTAGTCGAGGTTGAGCATCCCGACACCCTGCTTCAGGCCACCGACCTTGGGGCTGTACGCGTCGACGAGGTTCCGGAAGAACGGGATGATGTAGCCGCCCTGGGTAAACTCGAGCGCGTACATCTTTCGCACGATCGCACATTTCTTCTTCTCGTCGGTGGCCGCGAGCGCCTGCCGGTAGTACGTGAGGAACTTCGAGCCCGCAGGAGGCCAGTGGGTTTCGTTGAACGGCGCCGTGGGCAGGCTCCCCTGGCCGAGCTGCTGGAGATAGCCGCGCGTGTTCCAGTAGTCCACGGCGAACGGGTACTTCGTGTACTGGTCGCCGAAGAACGTGCTCGAGTCGAGGACCTTGACGTTGACCGTGACGTCTGCAGCCTTCGCCTGCTCGGCGAACACCTTTGCCATCTCGATCGTCCCCGGGCCGTCCGTCGTGACGAGGTCGACCGTCAACCCCGACTTGCCCGCCGCGGCGAGCAGCGCCTTCGCCCGCTCGATGTCTTGCTTGCGCTGAGGGACGTTCTTGGGATAGCAGGGGTCGAGTGGGGCGTACATGTCGTTCCCGACGTAGCCGAAACCGGAGATCGCCTGCTGGAGCATCGCGGGGCGGTCGACGATCAACCGCATCGCCTGTCGTACGCGGACGTCGTCGAACGGTGGAGCGTCGATTCGCATCGTGATCGTCGACCACGCGCCGCCGCGGCTGTTGAGGATCTTCATCCCGGCCGCGCTGACGGTCTTCACCTGGGCAAGCGGCACATCGACGATCGCGTCGACCTGCCCGGAGAGGAGCGCGTTGACCCTCGCCGCTGCATCGTCGATGTCGACGATCACGACCTTGTCGACCTGCCCGGGCTCGGCATCGTTCCAGTAGTTGCGGAACCGCGTATGGACGCTCTGACGACCTGGCGTGAAGCTCTCGAGCATGTACGCGTTGGTGCCGATCTGGCCCTGCTTCACGGAGGCGCCCTTCCCCTCCCGTGAGTCGTAGCCGGCGGGGACGATCCCGCACGGATACTGGGCGAGCGCAGCGGTGATCGTGCTGTCCGGTTGCTTCAAGCGGATGCTGACCGTGTAGCGATCGAGCTTCTTGATTCCGGCTCGGTCGACGCTGCCGAGCGCCGACCCTCCGGTACGACCTGCTTTCGGATCGGTCGCCCGTCGAAGCGAATAGACGACGTCGTCGGCGGTCATCGTCTTCCCGTTGTGGAACTCGACGCCGCGCCGGAGCTTGACGACCCACTCGCGAGGGTTGCGAGCCGTGACCTCGGCCGCGAGCTGCGGCTTGATCTGCCCCTGGCGGTCGAAGGCCGTCAGCGTCTCCCAGCCTGCGACGAGGCGTGCGATGTCTCCGAGGCCCGCGAGGGCGTTCTGTCCGTCGATGATGTCCTTTGCACCGGCACCGAGCACGCCGAGGCGGAACGTGCCGCCCCGCTGCGCGGCTGCGGCCGCCGCGCGCGCGCCTCCGGCTGAGAAGGCTGTCCCGGCGAGCACTGCCCCGCCGGCGATCGTGAGCGCCTCTCGCCGTGAGACCTCCCGCTCGAACAGCTCGTCGGATCGGGACGTGGTCAACGTGTCACCTCCGTCTGGGTGCAGAGCCAACGATTTTCGCGACGATATAGATTCAACTCAGTCCTGTCAATGAGACCGATATTCGCTCGCACGCAAGTCTTTGCGTGAGCATTGTGACGGCTTGCGCGCGGCGTGTGTCGCGGATACTCTGAGTTTTTATGACGTTCCAGCTACATGATTCAGCACGTGCACGACGCGATAGTCGCCCGATGACCATCGCGGAGACGGTGGAACGCGGGTGATGAGCGGCGGCGATCGGCGAGACGGCGACGTACTCCTCGCGACGTGCCGCGACGTTCTCACCGTCGCGCTCGTCTGCGACGCGCTCGACGGGCTCGACGTCCGGCAACAGGCTATGTCGCCGACAATCCGGCCGATCCAGCCCGGGACGAGGCTCGTCGGGCGGGCACGAACGGTCGAGGTCCGGGCGACGGCATCGATTCCTGCCTCGCCCTACGCCGGCGAGATGGCGGCGATCGAGGCGCTCCAGGACGGGGACGTCCCCGTCTACCGCGTCGAGAACAACGTCCGCGCCGCGCTCTTCGGTGAGCTGTTCGGCCTCGCGGCACGCTCGCGCGGAGCGGTCGGAGCGATCGTCGACGGGTTCGTTCGAGACGTTCGCCAGCTGCGTGACCTGGCGTACCCGGTCTTTGCGCGCGGTGTCTCGCCGTACGACACCCTCGGCAGGGCCGAGGCGGTCGCCCATGACGTCCCGGTCGTCTGCGGGGGGGTCCCGGTGACGTCGGGGGACCTGATCGTTGCCGACGACGACGGCGTGGTCGTCGTCCCCCAGGCCCACGTCAGAGCGGTCGTCGACACGGTCACCGAGAAGGTGACGAAAGAGCGAGGGGCCCGCAACGACCTTCTCGACGGCGCCACTGTGAGAGAGGTGTGGAACACCTGGCACGTGTTCTGAGCGGGCTTCGCGGTCGAGGCAGGAGCGCTACGAGCGGGGATGCGCGTGGTCGTAGACCCGGCGGAGGCGCCGGGCGTCGACGTGGCTGTACACCTGCGTGGTCGAGAGCGACGCGTGTCCGAGCAGCTCCTGGATCGTGCGCAGGTCGGCTCCGCCCTCGAGCAGATGGGTGGCGTACGCGTGCCGGAGGCGATGAGGGTTCGCCAGCAGTCGCCTGAGCACGCTCGTGTCGAGGCGGCGGCCGCGCGGCGATAGGAACACGGCGTCGACCGCACCACGTGCATGCCTGGGGCGGGCCTCGCGGAGGTATCGCCCGAGCAGAAGTGCCGCCTCCTCGCCCATGGGAACGACGCGCTGTTTCCCACCTTTGCCGTGAACGTGGAGGCGCTCCTGCTCGAGGTCGACGTCGGCGAGGTCGAGACCGACGACCTCAGCGCTACGGAGCCCGCAGGAGTAGGTGAGCTCGAGAATGGCGCGGTTGCGGAGCCCGAGGGGCGAGTCGTCGGGGATCGAGTCGACGAGTGCTTCGACCTCGGCCTGCTTCGGCGCGTCTGGTAGGCGCCGGCGACGCGAGCTCGCCAGGCCGAGCGCCGGGACGTGCGCCGGGCCGAGCGCATGCCGAAGAAACCGCTTCACCGCGGAAAGCCGTCGTGCGATCGTCGCGGGGGCCAGGCGCCGACCCGCGCGCCCGAGCTCCCCGGTGTAGGAGACGAGCACCTGCGCGTCGATGTCGCCGAGTCGGAGGCCGTTGCGAGTGAGCCACGCAGCGAAGTCGCGAAGATCGTTTCCGTACGCCTTCCGCGTCGCCTCCGAGAGTCCGGAGCTTGCGAGGAAGCGCTCGATCGCGGTCTCGAGTTCCATCGCCGACAGATTCGTCGCGGGCCCGCGCAGCCCTCGCCCGCAGGCAGGATTGCGCGATGGGTGACCGGACGCGGATCGTCCCGCTGACCACGGGCGCCGACCTCCGGCGGCGCAACGAGGGCGGCCGACGCGTCGCGCTGCTCGTCAACGGCGGCACCGCGAAGCTCGTGCCCGGGACGTGGAGCTCGACGAGCGAGCTGCTCGCACGTCGGCTCGCGCCCCGTCATCCCGACTGGGAGCTCGCCGAGCTGCGCTACCGCGTGAAATCGTGGAAGGCCTTTGCCGCCTGCGTCGCCGACGCGCGGGCGGCGCTCGAGCTCCTCGCCTCCGAGGCGCCGCGTCCGGTCGTCCTCGTCGGGTTCTCGATGGGCGGAGCCGTCTCGATCGCGACGGCCGATCATCCGACGGTCGTGGCGGTGCTCGGGCTCGCGCCCTGGATCCCCGACCAGCTCGAGGTCGACCCTCTCGCCGGGAAGCGCTTCGACGTGATCCACGGCGCGTGGGACCGCTGGCTCCCGGGTGTTCCGGGGGTGAGCCCCGCGTCCTCGCGTCGCGGGTTCGAGCGGATCCGCGCCGCCGGAATCGATGGCTCCTACACCGTCCTGCCCCGCGCGATGCACGGGGCGGCGCTTCGCCGACCGTCCGGTGGGCTGCAGCCCCTCCCGAGGGCGTCGAGGTGGGTCGACGAGGTCAGCGCCGTGCTTGCCCGCGACGAGATCACTCGATGACCTACTCGGCGGTTCGCCTCGCGCTGAAGCCGGTGCTCCGATTGCTCTGGCGGGTCGAGGTGAGCGGGCTGGAGCGACTGCCGGACGGCGGGTGCGTCGTCGTCGCGAACCACGAGTCGGTGCTCGACCCGCTGTTGCTCGGGGTTGCCCTGCCGCGACGGGTCCGCTTCGTCGCCAAGGCCGAGCTCTGGCGAAGCCGGTGGCTCGGCCCATGGCTTCGTTCGCTGGGCGCGATCCCGGTCGTCCGCGGCACCGGCGACCGAGAGGCGTTGCGTGCGGCGACCGAGGCCCTTCAGGCCGGTGAGCTCGTCGGGATCTTCCCTGAGGGGACGGTCCTTCGCGGGGGGCACGGTGTATGGAAGCGCGGCGCGGCGCGGCTCGCGGTCGCCTGCGGTGCGCCGATCGTCCCGGTCGCGATCGTGGACAGTGCTCGCGCGTTTCGACCGGTACTGCGAAGGCTCGGGTTTCCGATCGTTCACATCGTTGTCGGCGAGCCGATCGCGGTCGAGCCGACCGAGGCGACCCCGAGATCCCTGGCAGAGCTCACCGCGCAGGCGCGCTCGGCGGTCGCTCGCCTGGGTGAGATGCCGCTCGGCGCCGGCGAGGGATAACCGCCGTCTAGTACCGTATTCCGATGGGCGCTCGCTTCACCCGGCGCCACGCGCTTGGGCTGCTCGCCGCGATCCCCGCCTACCAGGCGGCGGAGCGTGGCAGGCTCGGCGAGAAGGCCCGTGAGCCCTCGCATCCCGTCGCCGGGCTGCAGGAGGCGCGCGGTCAGCTTCCTCGTTGGGTCGAGTACGAACGGCTCCGGGTGACGACGCGGCCCGCCGGCTGGCGATACACCGAGCCCGTCTCCGGCCTCACGGTCGTCAAGGTCACCGACCCCGGGTATCCCCGACGGATGGCCGCGTGGGGCTTCGACTACACCTCGGGTGGGCTGATGATCTCGCATCCGTGGGGGTCTTCCGGTGACCGGTACACGCTCTATCTCGGCGGGCGCCGGGCGGACGGGAACGGAGCACACCACCTGGTCGACATCGATCGCGGCGGCCGCCTGAGCCGGCCGAGGCCGATGCCCGCCTGGCTCGGCGGCGAGCTCACCTTCGGCTTCTCGCAAAACCCGGCGACGCCCCGCTGGGCCTACTACATCCGTCCCGACCGGAAGGGCGTCGCCCGGATCATCGCCCTGTTCGACACGGCGACGATGCGCGAGGTGGCGACCGGGATCTTCCCGCTCACACTGCCGTCCTCGCTCGTGCCGACGTACCGCCAGGCCCTGCAATGGCTTCAGGTCTCGCAGAACGATCGCTATCTCGCCGTTCAGACCTCCGACCTTCCCACCAACCGGATCATCCGGGTCAGGGTTGCCGACGGTGAGCTGGCGGTGCGCGAGTACACCGACAACGACGACTTCCGCTTCGACAAGCTCGGGCGCTACGTGTACGCAATCGTCGACACAACGCACCTGGGCAGGCTCGAGATCTGGGACTGCGACACCGATCGGATCATCGGAAAGCGCGTGCGCGCCGTGCACCCGGACACCGGCCGCGGCTATTGCTTCGGGGTCGACCCCGACCGGCCAGCCTGCGACCACCGCCACATCGCCGGTGAAACGGGGGTCGTCACCAACGTGCTCACAGGGCTCGAGTGCTCCACCGGCGACGGTCACTGGAACGGCAACTGGATCCAGGCGAACTCCGATCCGCTCCGGGACTATCTCCTCCAGGAGCGCATCGACGACGGCCTTGTCGAGCTCGGACCTTGGTCTCCCGCGCAGGGTCGGGGCGGCGAGATCTACCAGGCGGAGGCGATCTTGCGGTACCGGCAAACCGCGGTTCGCCAGGTGCTCCAGACCAGGCCCGGCACGCGCGGGGAGGTGATCGCAGGACGGCTCCGACGAGTCGCCCGCGTCGCCAACCTCGTCGAGGGCACGTGGACGTACGACGCGCGGCGGGGGGTGCTATCGGTCTGGCGCCGCGGTGGCGGGCGTCCCAGGACGAAACCGCGCGACATCGTTGCCTCTCAGCCGAATCGTGTCCACGACGCCGTTACCTTGATTCGCCTCGACGGGAGCGATCAGCGCTTCGTCGCGCACCACTATTCGACCGGTGTTTTCGCCCCCGACGGCACGTATCAGTACTACCACTACCCGTTTGCGCAGATCGCCGGCGACGGACGGTTGATCGGCTGGCAGTCTGACATGAACCGCGCGACCGGTCGCACCGACGCCTTCGTCGCGCTGCTCGGGTAGCTGAGCTCGCCGTCTGTAGTCGTGTCCGGCAGCGGCGACGGCGTGTGCCTCGCGTCGCTGCGCGCCCCGTGTGCGCGCAGGCACACTCGACGGGTGCCTGGTCACCGATTCGATTCGTTCGCGGGCCCGGGGGAGGCTCCTGAGCGCCCGTCCGATCCCGCTGTGCGGCGGGCGAACCTGCGCCGGATCTTCCCGCTGTTCCGGCCGTACCGTGGCCGCCTGCTCGCCGTTTGCGGCCTGATCGTCGTCTCGGCCGCGCTCGGCGTGATCCCGTCGTTTCTCCTCGTGCGCGTTCTCGACACCGCGATTCCGGAAGGGCGCGTCGGGCTCCTGAGCGTGCTGGTCGGGGCGATGGTCGCGATCCCGATCGTCACCGGCGCCGTCAACGTCTTCCAGACGCTGCTTTCGAACCAGGTCGGCCAGAGTGTGATGCACGATCTGCGTACCGACGTCTATCGCCACCTGCAACGCCTCTCGCTCGCCTTCTTCACGCGCACGCGGACCGGCGAGGTGCAGAGCCGGATCGCGAACGACATCGGCGGCATCGAGAACGTCGTCACCACGACCGCGACCTCGGTGCTCTCGAACGTGACGACAGTGCTTGCGACGGTGGTCGCGATGGTGCTCCTCGACTGGCGTCTCGCCGCGTTCGCGCTCGTGCTCCTGCCCCTGTTCGTCGTCCTCACCAAGCGCGTCGGCGACCAGCGGAAGAAGGTGACGGCCGAGCGACAGCGCTCGCTCGCCGACGTCTCCTCGATCGTTCAGGAGTCGCTCTCGGTCTCGGGGATCCTGCTCGGGAAGACGATGGGGCGCTCGGCCGACCTCGCGCAGCGCTTCTCTGGCGAGTCACGGCGTCTCGCCGACCTCGAGGTGCGAAGCCGGATGACCGGCCGCTGGATGATGGCGGCGATTCAGATGACCTTCGCGGTGATGCCGGCGCTCGTCTACTGGTTCGCCGGCTGGACGCAGGCGCGGGGGAGCGCGGCGGTGTCGATCGGGACGCTCGTCGCGTTCACGAACCTCCAGACGCGCCTCTTCTTCCCGATCGGCTCGCTCCTCGGCGTCCAGCTCGAGATCCAGAGCTCGCTTGCGCTCTTCGACCGCATCTTCGAGTACCTCGACGAGCCGGTCGACATCGTCGAGGGAGCACGCACGCTGTCGGCGCCGCGCGGCGAGGTCGAGTTCGACGACGTGTCGTTCGCCTACGACGCCGACGCGTGGACGCTTCACGACGTCGCGTTCACCGTTCCGGCCGGCACCACGACCGCGCTCGTCGGTGAGACGGGCTCGGGGAAGACGACCTGTGGGTATCTCGTTGCGCGGCTCTACGACGCGACCGAGGGCGCGGTGCGGATCGACGGGGTCGACGTCAAGGAGCTCAGCTTCGACGCGATTACCTCGGCGGTGGGTGTCGTCTCGCAGGAGACCTACCTCTTCCATGCGACCGTTCGCGAGAACCTTCGCTTCGCGAGGCCGGAGGCGACCGACGCCGAGATCGAGGAGGCGGCTCGTGCAGCCCAGATCCACGAGCTGATCGCGAGCCTTCCGGAGGGGTACGAGACCGTTGTCGGTGAGCGCGGATACCGGTTCTCGGGCGGCGAGAAGCAGCGGATGGCGATCGCCCGGACGATCCTCCGCAACCCGCCGATCCTCGTCCTCGACGAGGCGACCTCGGCCCTCGACACGCAGACCGAGCGCGCGGTGCAGGCTGCGCTCGAGCGACTCGCGAGCGGGCGGACGGTGATCGCGATCGCCCATCGCCTCTCGACGGTTCGCGACGCCGATCAGATCGTCGTGCTCGACCGCGGCAACATCGTCGAGCGCGGGACCCACGACGAGCTCGTCGCGCGCGACGGCCGCTACGCGGAGCTGGTCGCGCGGGACGCGCTTCCTGTCGAGCTCTGACTCGAGCTCAGTGCGGGCGCTCCGCGTCGACCCAATGCGGCCCGCCCCAGCTGAGGTCGAACGGGTAGTGGTGGATCACGTGCGCCCAGATCAACCAGCCGAGCCAGCGGCACGCCCCGTACAGGAAGGCGACGCGGTAGAGGACGAGCACCGCATCACGTGAGAACCGTCTCTGGAACGCCTGGAGCGAGACGTCGGCGGGGAGCACATGGCTGAAGAAGTACCCCGAGGTGAGCGTCCGCCAGTTGACGAGGACGAGCGCGAGCCACACGCCGTCCCACACCCACCCGAGCCCGCTGTAGTAGGCGGCGGCGTCGGTGAACCGCCCGGTCTGGCCCGCGTACGCCCACGCGCCGACGTGGACGGTGTCGGTCGAGAACGGGAAGAGCAGCATCGTCCCGTAGGTGTCGCCGATATCCGTGAGCGCGTGGGCCCAGTGCCCGATCATGAAGCCGAGGCCCCACGACTTGCCGAGCGTCCGCCAGAGGATCGCACCGATCACGACCCCGAAGAGGAGCGAGTGGGTGAAGCCGACACCCGGCCAGCCGCGGTGGAACTGCGCCGGGTTGTCCGCCTTGAGCCTCTCGCCGAACACGGTGATGCCGTACACGAACCACTTGGTCATCATGTCCGGCGCGTACGAGCCGATCAGCAGCGGCACGAACGCGATCTTCAGCCCGAAGTGCTTGTGGAGGACGTAGGGCTCGAGGTCGTGCGCTGCCCAGCTCATCGTCGCCGTGCCAGCCTGACGAGCAGCGGCACCAGCCACACGACGCCGAGGAAGTACGCACCGGCGACCGGCCACGAGAGCATGAAGCTCGGGCTGGCGGCGCCGATCGCGATGTACACGACACAGGCGACGAGGTAGGGCACGGCCCGACGTGCACGTGCAACGCGGTTGGTCACCCGCGCGATCGTAGACGAGCCGACCATCGTGCTTGCGGGGCACTCCGGGGTTGTTGCGGGGTTTCCCCATCCCCGGCGGAGGTGCGTTCACTACGCTTCTGTGGTCGCCGGCGTTCGGCGCCGAACTCCAGGAGAAGGAGCTCACGCGTGACCACGCTCACCACCGACGTCTCGCTCGGCCCGCACGGAATCGAGCCGGCGGGAGACGTCTACCGGAATCCGACCACGTCCCTCCTCTACATGCACGCGCTCCGGCGCGGCGACGGCAGGCTCGCCGAGGGCGGCCCGCTGGTCGTCGATACGGGTCGGTACACCGGTCGCTCGCCAAAGGACAAGTTCGTCGTCTCCGAGCCGGGCTCGGAAGCGCGAATCTGGTGGGGCGAGGTGAACCAGCCGATCGCCGAGGAGCGATTCGACGGGCTCCGTGCGAAGGTCGCCGCCTATCTCGCCGCTCAGGAGACCCTCTACGTGATCGACGCGTTCGCGGGCGCCGATCCAGCACATCGGATCGGCGTGCGCGTCGTCACCGCGAGCCCGTATCACGCCCTCTTCGCGAAGACGATGTTCATCCGGCCGACAGCGGGCGAGCTTGCCGCGCACGAGCCGCAGGCGCTCGTCCTTCACGCGCCCGAGGTAACGGCCGAGCCAGCGGCGGACGGCACGCGGACGGGGACGTTCGTCGTTCTGCATCCCTCCCGCAGCGAGGTGGTGATCGGCGGCACCTTCTACGCGGGCGAGATCAAGAAGTCGATCTTCACCGTGATGAACGATCGGCTTCCACTCGAGAACGTGTTCCCGATGCACTGCTCGGCGAACGTCGGCGACGGTGACGACGTTGCGATCTTCTTCGGGCTCTCCGGCACGGGCAAGACCACGCTCTCCGCCGATCCGGCACGCCACCTGATCGGCGACGACGAGCATGGCTGGGGCGACAGCGGCGTGTTCAACTTCGAAGGCGGTTGCTACGCGAAGGTGATCCGCCTCAACCCCGAGGCCGAGCCGGACATCTTCCGGACGACCCACACGTACGGGACGATCCTCGAGAACGTGACGATGAACGAGCAGGGCGTCCTCGATCTCGACGATGACTCGAAGACCGAGAACACGCGCGCCGCGTACGAGCTCGAGCAGATCCCGCACGTGCTGCCCGCCAAACGCGCGGGCCATCCGAAGACGGTGATCTTCCTCACCGCGGACGCGTTCGGGATCCTCCCGCCGATCGCGCGCCTCTCGCCCGAGCAGGCCCAGTTCTACTTCCTCTCCGGGTTCACCGCGAAGCTCGCCGGCACCGAGATCGGCGTCACCGAGCCGCAGCCGACCTTCTCGACGTGCTTCGGCGCTCCCTTCATGCCGCAGCTCCCCACCGTCTACGCGCGCATGCTCGGCGAGAAGCTCGCCGCCCATGGCGCCAGCGTGTGGCTCGTCAACACGGGCTGGACGGGCGGGCCGTTCGGGGTCGGGCACCGGATGCCGATCGCCGCGACACGGGCACTCCTGACCGCCGCGATCTCGGGAGAGCTCGGCAACGTCCAGACCCGCACCGACCCGGTCTTCGGGTTCGAGGTTCCGGTCGCCGTACCGGGCGTCGACGCGAAGCAGCTTCTCGATCCGCGCTCGACCTGGGCAGATCCGGCCGCCTACGACGCGAAGGCCGCCGAGCTCGCCGGGATGTTCAGGGACAACTTCGCGAAGCGCTTCGCGGACGCGGAGCCCGCGATCGCCGCCGCCGGGCCGAGGTAGCGCGGCTCAGGGCTTCACGACGATGAAGTCCGCGATGCGGCGATTGCCGCGCGTGTCCGTCGCCTCGACCTCGACGAGATAGCGACCCGCCGTCAGGGTCGCGGTCTCGAGCGCACGGGCGACGTAGAAGCGGTAGCGGCCCTTGCGGCGCGCCTTGTTCTGCCGCGTCCACTTCGCGTAGATCGAGCCGTAGCTCGCCGGAAGCGTCGTGCGGAAGTCGACGGGCTCGGTCCAGGGGGCCACCGGCTCCCGGTTGGCGGTGAGCAGTCGCCAGCGGAGCGCGGCGGGCGCAACCGGCAGGCCCGCCCACGGGGCCGGAGCGTCGAGCGGCGGCTCGTCCGCAGCCTCGATCACGAGGTCGACGGCTCCCGTGAGCCGCCGAGACGCAACGACTCGTCCATCGTGCTCGACGGTCAACGAGCGGATGGTCGGCACGGTCGTGTCGCGGTACGGCCCGAGCGCCCCGGGTCGCAGCGGGTTCAGATACCGCCCGTCGACGAAGTCGGCGAAGTGAACGTGTGCCCACGGCGCCTTGACGTACCCGAGGATCGTTCTTCTCGCGACGACGCGCTGCCGGTCGGAGACGGCGGGCCGGATGTGCCAGTAGCTCTGGATCTGGCGGCCGTCGTCGTTGACGACGGCGACGGTCTCGGGATGAACGGCTTCGAGGCGGGCGACCCCGCTGACCACCGCGTACACCGGGGTGCCGTTCGGGCACGCGATGTCGATTCCAAAGTGGAGAGTCCTGCTTTCCTGCCCGCCGTTCGTCTCGCTGATTCGAGGGTCGCCGAAGAACCCCCGAACCGGGTGCTGAACGTCGAACGGCCGGATCGGCCATCCGTACGCGCGCCGGGCCTCGCGGGCGGCGTGTTCCGTCGGCGTCTCGGGTGAGCCCGGGACAGCGACGGTAGGACCTGCCGCCGGCTGACCTGTTCCGACCCTCGGGAGGAGGGCGATCAGCGATGCAGCCGTGACGACAGCGAGACCGCCAAGCCTGCGAGGCGACCGGGTGAGGTGCTTGCGGATCGGGTCCACGACCCCACCGTCGGTCGCGGGCCCAACCCGTCACCAACGGCCGCCTAACGCGCGACTAACCCGGGTGCGGCGGGCGGTGGCGCCGTCCGCGCGCCGTGGTCATGATCGCGAGATGGAGCGCCCTGCCGTGAGCGTCGAACTGCGCCTTCTCGGGCCGTTGGTGTTACTCGTCGACGGTGACGCGGTCACCCTGGCCGGACGCAACCAGCGTGCCGTCCTCGCGATGCTCGCGCTGCACCACGGCCGCCCCCTCTCGAGCGAACGCCTCGTCGACGCGCTGTGGGGGGAGAACCCCCCGCGGACGGCGATCACCTCCGTCCAGAACGCCGTCTCGCAGCTGCGAAAGCTGCTCGGCTCCAGCCGCCTGCTGACAACGCCCGCGGGATACAGGCTCGCCGTTCCCGATGATGCGCTCGACGCATACCGCTTCGAGCGGCTGCTCCGCGACGCGGCGGCGGCGGAGCCGGAGCGGCGCGAAGGGCTCCTGCAGGAGGCGCTCGCGCTCTGGGATGGCGACGCGCTCGCCGATCTCGTAAACGAGCCCTTCGCCGAGGCGGAGATCAGGCGGCTCGAGGAGCTCCGTCTCGTCGCCGTCGAGGATCTGGTCGAATTGCGGCTCGCCGCCGGGCGCCAGCGTGAGGTGATCGCGGAACTGCAATCGCTTGTTGCCCGCGAGCCGCTGCGGGAGCGCCCGCGGGCCCTGCTGATGCGCGCCTTCTACCTCTCCGGCCGGCAGGCCGATGCGCTACGCGTCTACCAGGACACGAGGCGGTTCCTGCTCGATGAGCTCGGGCTGGAGCCCGGCTCGGAGTTGCGGGAGCTCCACGGAGCGGTGCTCCGTCAGGAACGGTCGCTGGCGTCGACGAAGCCCGAGGGCGACGGCGATCACTTCGAGCGTGTCGCGCGAGCGCTGCTCGCGGGCCGGCTCGTCCCGGTCGTTGGCATGGAGACAGGCGGCAGCCAGGAGCACGGTCGCTCGGCCCGGCAGCTGGCCGCGTCGCTCGTCGAGCGATTCGCGCTGCCGGCCGCCGGTCCGCTGTCGCTCGTGGCGCAAGCCGCCGCGGCGGCGGAGGGGGTCGGTGCGCTGCGCGACGAGCTGAGATCGCTCCTTGCGCCCATCGCGCCGGGACCGCTCGAGCGGTTCGCAGCGTCGCTCGTCGGACCAAGGGAGGCGGGCGGCCCGTACGCGCTGGTGGTGACGGTCGGGATCGCCCCCACGGTCGTCCGCGCCTTTCGCGACGCGGGGGTCGACGTGGATCTCGTCAGCTATCTCGGCGACGGCCCCGACCGGGGGCGGTTTCTCCACGTCCGCCCGGGAGCGGAGCCCGTCGTGATCACGGAGCCGAACGCCTACGTGATCCCTTTCGACCAGCGCCCTGTCGTGCTCGAGGCGCACGGCTCCGTGGACACGGGCGCGGTCGTCCGGGAGGACGACCATATCGACTACCTCGTCGCTCCCGACCCGACGGCACCCGTGCCGGTGACGATTGCCGCCCGGTTGCGGCGTAGCCACCTGCTCTTCCTCGGCTATCCGATCGACGACTGGAGCGTGAGGGTCTTGCTTCGCCGGCTCTGGGGTGACGACCGGTTCGGCTACCGGTCGTGGGCTGTTGGCGCCAAACCCAGCCGGTTGGCGCGCGAGCTCTGGTCGGCGCGAGACGTCGAGGTCGTCGACTGGGAGCCCGAGGAGTACGTGGAGACGCTTGCCCGCCACCTCAATTCGCTCGCGCCGCTCGAGGATCACCAATGACCGGCGTTCCCGCTGTCCGCCCCTATCGCGGCCTCAGCCCGTTCAGTGACGCTGACCTCGACGCCCGTCTCTTCTTTGGACGGGAGCGTGAGACGGAGCTCGTCGTCGCGAACCTTCAGGCCGCGCGATTGACGGTCCTGTACGGAGCGAGCGGGGTCGGGAAGAGCTCGCTGCTTCATGCCGGCGTTGCGCATCGGCTGCGGGAAGCTGGCCCAGGTGCGCCGCGCCACGTCGTTGTCGCCTGCGATACGTGGAGCGGAGATCCCGTCACTGCCGTCGTTCGCGAGGCGGTTGCTTGCGTGAGCGGGTATGTCGGCCGGGAGGTCGAGCTCGGCGAAGGGACGCTCGCCGACCGCCTCGAGCGGCTTACGATCGAGCTCGACGGGGAGCTCTATCTCGTGCTCGACCAGTTCGAGGAGTACCTCCTCTATCACGGCTCGGAAGGCGGCGGCCCGCTTGTCGACGAGCTCGCCGGTGTGCTCGCGCTCCCCAGCCTTCGCGTCGGCGTGCTGCTCGGGATTCGTGACGACGCGCTCGCAGAGCTCGACGTGCTCAAGGCGCGGGTACCGACCGTGTTCTCGAACCTGCTTCGTCTCGATCACCTCACCCGCGCGGGCGGTCGGGACGCGATCCTCCGGCCGCTCGCAGAGCTCGCGCGGCTTGGACGGTCGGCCGTCAGCGCCGAGCCGGCGCTCGTCGAGGCCGTTCTCGACGGCGTCGCGCTCTCGGGCGCCCCGGCCGAGCCGCTGACGAACGTGGTCGCGCCGTTCCTCCAGCTCGTGATGTCGCGGGTTTGGGAGGCGGAGGCGGCTGCAGCGTCGACGACGCTTCGGGCTGAGACTCTCGAGCGCCTGGGTGGCCCGGAGAAAATCGTCGAGGATCACCTCGGTCAGGCGCTGTCTCAGCTCCAGCCACACGAGCGAGACACGACGGCCCGCCTGTTTCGCGCGCTCGTGACTCCGTCGGGAACCAAGATCGCCCACAGCGCGCGTGACCTCGCCGAGTACGTCGACCGCAGCGCCGACGTGCTCGAGCCGCTGCTCGAGCGGCTTGCCGCAGCCCGGATCCTCGCCCCGATCGCCGACGACCGCGGTGGCGAGCGGCGGTTCGAGATCCTTCACGACGTCCTCGCCGAGGCGGTGCTCGCCTGGAGCGCCCAACACCAATCGGGCCGGGAGCTCGAGCGTGCGAGGCAGGAGGCGAGCCGTCGCCACCGGCGCCTCGCGGTCGTCACGGGCGCGTCGCTTGTCGGGCTCGCGTGCGCGGTGGCGCTGATGGTGTGGGCGCTCGTCGAGCGGGCGCATGCTCGCGACCGCGCCGTCGCGGCGCAGGCAAGCGAGCTCCAGGCGCTGTCCGTCAACGCTCTTGCGACCGACTCGGGCCTCGCGGTCGCCCTCGCTGCGGAGGCGGCGCGACGGTCGCCGTCAGCTGCCGCCGATGACGCGCTCCGTCGGGCGCTTCTTGCCGATCGGCTCGAGCGGATCGTCCCCGTGGGGTCGGCCGTGACGGCGCTCGCTTACGTCGGTCGAGACCTCGTGCTCGGCACCGAAACAGGCTTCGTCGAGCGCTATTCACCCGGCAGTCGCGAGCTCACCGTGGTCGCTCGGCACCGCGGGGCAATCGTCGCGGTCGTTCCCTCGGGTCGCGAGACCTGGTCGGCAGACCGGCGAGGTGTCGTCAGGCGGACGGGCGAGGGCCCGGCGCTCGTCCTCCGCCACCCGGCGCCCCTGGTCGGGCTCGTCGCGGATCTTCGGTGCGGCTCGGAGGTGCCGTGCCTCGCGACCGCCGGCGGGCGAACGATCGTGACCTGGGATGCAGCCTCGGGCCACCGGCTTGACGGGCTCGAGCTCGGCGCGCGGATCGAGCAGCTCGCTCGACTGCGTGACGGGAAGGTCGTCGCGCTGGCCGGTGATCGACTCTGGATCGTCGACCCGGCGAGGGGTCGGCTCATGCGCGAGCTGCGCCCGAACAGGCCGATCTCGACGATCGCTGCAAGCCCCGACCGAGAGCTCGTTGCCGCCGGCCTCGTCGACGGAAGCGTCAGGGTCTGGAATGCCGGGAGCGGTCGTCTCGTCGCCTCGTACGTCGCGCACACCCGACGGATCCTCGATCTCGACCTCCGCGGCGACCTGGTCGCAACGGGCTCGGCAGACGGCTCGGCGGTCGTCCGCTCGCTCGCGACCGGAACCGTCGTCGGTCTTCCCGGTGGCCACGGCAACACCGTTCGTGCCGTCGGGCTCTCACGCGATGGCGGCTTCGCCGTCACCGCAAGTGCCGATCGCAGCGCGAAGGTGTGGGACACGGGCAGCGGCCGGCTCGTCGCGGTCTTGACCGGGCACGGCGACGTCGTCGTCGATGCGCGGTTCTCGGCCGACGCGGCCCAGGTCGCCACCGGCGGCCTCGATCGCACGATACGGCTGTGGGCGAGTGGGGCGATGCCTGAGCTCGTCGCGAGCACGAGCCCTGCGCCCCGGGTCCCGGTGCTGAAAGCGCAGGCGAAGACGGGCGCCGTCGCGGTTGCGGCCGGCGACGAGGTCCGGTTGCAGACGGTGACCGGGAGGACCTTGCTGCTCACCGGTCATCGTGACCGGGTCAGCTCCGTGTCGTTCAGCGACGACGGGGGGTTGCTCGTGACCGCAAGTCGGGATCACGCTGCGGTGATCTGGGATGCCCGCACCGGCGTCGTCCTGCATCGGCTCGAGGGACACTTCGGGGCCGTCGCCGACGCCCGGTTCAGTCCCGACGGGCGTTGGGTCGTCACGGCCGGGCCGATTGCGGCCGGAATCTGGGACGTACGCACCGGCGCGCTTCTCAGCTTCCTGTACGGCCCCACGAGCCGGCTCGTTGCGGCAGCGTTCGGTGCTGACGGGCAAACGGTCACCACGCTGGAGACGGCCGGCACGGTGCGGGAGTACGTGTGCGCTGTCTGCACCGGGGGCGATGGGCTGCTGAAGCTGGCCGCGCGGCACCAGAGAGCCACCGGCCGGACCCTCACCGACGCGGAGCGGTCGCGCTTCCTGCGGTGACGTGCGCGAGAGCGGTTCGGCGGCTGCACATCCCGTGCGTCCGCTAGTTTCCGGCTGATGGACTCGTTCGACGTCGTCGTCGTTGGTGCGGGATGCGCGGGGATGCGCGCCGCGATCGAGGCGCACGACAGCGGCGCCCGCGTCGCCGTGATCTCGAAGCTGCACCCGACGCGCAGCCACTCCGGCGCGGCCGAGGGCGGGATCAACGCGGCGCTCGGCAACACCGCCGAGGACAGCCCCGCGACACATGCGTTCGACACCGTCAAGGGGTCGGACTACCTCGGCGACCAGGACGCGATCGAGATCTTCACTCAGGAGGCGCCGGGCGACATCTACCAGCTCGAGCACTGGGGCTGCGTGTTCTCGCGCAACGACGAGGGCAAGCTCGCCCAGCGCCCGTTCGGCGCCGCGGGCTCGCCGCGGACGGTCTACGCCGCCGACATCACCGGCCACGTGCTGATCCAGGTTCTCTACGAGCAGCTGCAGAAGCGGATGGCTGAAGGCCTCGTCGTCTTCGAGGAGTTCTTCGCGTTCCGGCTCGTGGAGGAGGACGGTCGCTGTACCGGCGTGATCTCGTGGGACCTGATGAACGGTGGCGTCAAGCTCGTTGAGGGGAAAGCCGTGATCCTCGCGACGGGCGGCGCCGGCCGGCTGTTCCGGGCGACGACCAACGCGTACGCCTGCACGGGTGACGGGATGGCGATGGCGCTCCGGCTCGGGCTGCCGCTCAAGGACATGGAGTTCATGCAGTTCCACCCGACGACGATGTTCCCGTCGGGGATCCTCATCACGGAAGGCTGCCGCGGCGAGGGCGGATATCTGATCAACAAGGACGGCGAGCGCTTCATGAAGCGCTACGCCCCGAACGCGCTCGAGCTCGCGTCGCGCGACGTCGTCTCGCGCTCCGAGCAGACCGAGATCGACGCCGGCCGTGGCGTCAACGGCTCGATCTACCTCGACCTGCGCCACCTCGGCGCCGAGAAGATCCTCAACAGGCTCCCGGGCTCGCGTGAGCTTGCGATGACCTACGCGGGCGTCGACCCCATCTACGAGCCGATCCCGGTTCGGCCGGGGGCGCATTACCACATGGGTGGTGTCGAGTGCGACAACTGGGGTCTGACCGAGCTCGAGGGGCTCTATGCGGCCGGTGAGGTCGCCTGCGTCTCGGTGCACGGTGCCAACCGGTTGGGCGGTAACTCGCTGATGGAGACGATCACGTTCGGCCGTCGCGCCGGCCAGGCCGCCGCGGAATACGCGGTCACGGCCTCGACGCCTGGCGGCAACGGCGAGGCGGCGAGGGCAGACGCCGAGGCGTGGATCAAGAGCCTGCTCGCGGTCGAGCACGGCGAGCGGCCCTGGCAGATCCGCGACGAGCTCGGGGTCTCGATGCTCGAGAACTTCGGCGTCTTCCGTCACGCAGAGAAGATGGAGAAGCAGGTCGAGGTGATCGCCGGGCTTCGCGGGCGCTACGAGCGCGGGGTCGTGATCGAGGACAAGGGCGACATCTTCAACAGCGATCTCACGCAGGCGATCGAGCTCGGCTACCTCCTCGAGCTCGCGTCGTGCATGCTCCAGGCTGGGGTCGCGCGCAAGGAGAGCCGCGGCGCCCACTCGCGCCCCCACGACTTCCCGAACCGCGACGACGAGAACTTCATGAAGCACTCGATCTCGCGCTGGCAGGGATCCGCCCCTGAGCTCTCGTATCGTGAGGTGCGCATGACGCAGTGGGAACCGATGGAACGGAAGTATTAGGCGATGAAGGTCGAGCTCAAGATCTGGCGCTACGACGGCGCGACCGGGGAGAAAGCGCTGAAGCCCTACGAGGTCGACGTCTCGGCCGAGGCAACGCTGCTGGACACGCTCGACGCAGTCAAAGACAAGGTCGACGGCTCGCTCGCCTACCGCAAGAGCTGCAGGATGATGATCTGCGGCTCGTGCGGGATGCGCGTCAATGGGGGCGCCGTGCTCGCCTGCAAGACCCGGATCGCAGACCTCCTCGCCGATGGGGAAGTGCCCGTGATCTCGGCGATGGGGAACCTCCCGGTCGTCAAGGACCTCGTCGTCGACATGGCCCCGTTCTGGGAGAAGATGCGCTCGGTCGAGCCGTGGCTCCAGCCCGGATACGACCGGGCGACCGAGATCGAGAACATCGTCGCCCAGCCACAGATGGACGTGATCCACAAGGAGTCGCTCTGCATCAACTGCGGCTGCTGCGTCTCGGAGTGCAACTCGATGGAGTCCGACCCGGACTTCCTCGGGCCGGCGGCGCTCGCGAAGGGGATGCGCTTTGTCGGCGATCCGCGCGACGGCCGCACGATCGAGCGCCTCGAGCGCTACTCCGACCCGCACGGCATCTGGGACTGCACACGCTGCTACTTCTGCAACGAGCGCTGTCCGAAGGGCGTCGACCCGCGCGACGCGATCGCGAAGCTCGGCGCCGAGGCGATGAAGGAGGGCATCGACCGCGACATGGGCGCGCGCCACGCGAAGTGGTTCGTCACCTCGGCGAAGACCACCGGCTGGCTGCGTGAAACGGAGCTCGTCCCGAAGACCCAGGGGGTCGTGAAAGCGATCAAGGAGATCAAGTTCGCGATGTCGCTCCTGCCAAAGGGGAAGGTGCCGCCCCCGTTCCCGCCGCACGTCGCCGAGGACGTCCACGAGGCGCGCGGCCTCTACGACCTCGTCAAGCAGCAGGGCGTCGACGGAGCGCTTGGGATCGTGCAGGGCGAGAAGGCGCTGATGCACCTCGAGCACACCTCCGACGACTCCGGGCGCGACCCGTACGACTCGCCGGGCTCCTTCGCCCGTCCCTACCTCCCCGAAGACGCATAGGAGCATCGTGACGAAGGTCGCCTACTACAAAGGTTGTCTCGCGAGCCTCTCGGCGAAGGAGCTCGACATCTCGACGCAGGCGCTCGCTCCGAAGCTTGGGCTCGAGCTCGTCGAGCTGACCAAGGTGACCTGCACCGGGGCCGGCGACATCCACGAGGCCGAGCCAGACTACTACGTCCACCTCAACGCGCGCATCCTCGCCTATGCCGAGGCGACGGGCTGCGACACGCTGATGACGATCTGCAACGTCTGCACGCTCAACCTGCGACAGGCGAACCACACGCTCCAGAACGACGCGGCGCTGCTCGCGCGCGTCAACGAGAACCTCGCCTCGGTGGGAGCGCCGCCGTACTCGGGCAAGGTCGAGGTCAAGCACTTCCTCTGGCTCGCGGCGGGCGAGAAGTACGACCTGCTGCAGGCGGCCGCGCACCGCGGGCTCAAGGGGCTCAAGGTCGCACCCTTCTACGGCTGCCAGATCCTGCGCCCGTCGAAGCTGATGGGCTTCGACAACCCGAACAACCCGGACTCGCTGGAGCGCATCATCGCCGCGTGCGGCGGTGAGGCGATCGACTACCCGGCCAAGGTGAAGTGCTGCGGGTTCCCGATCATCCAGGCGCGCGAGGACACCGCGCTTGCCGAGCTCGTGCAGCCGATCGAACAGGCGAAGGAAGCCGGCGCCGACGCGATCGTGACGCCATGCCCGCTCTGCCACCTCTCGCTCGACGCCTGGCAGTCGAAGCTCAGGAAGCGCTACGGCAAGGACTTCCAGATGCCGATCCTGCACCTGTCACAGCTCGTCGGCGTCGCTGCCGGGCTGACCGACGCGGAGCTCAAGTTCCGTCGCCACGTCGTCTCGGTACAGCCGGTCGTCGACAAGCTGTCGGTCTAGCGCCGTGTCCTGTAGCGGTAGACCGCCAATGATGCGTTGCACAGCACCTCACTCCTCTGTTGACTCAGCCGTGCTGCACTAGCCGCCGAGGCCGCCCGTGCACGCGGACGAGTGCCGAGCACGCGCGTTGTCCACAGCCCGGGTAGTCCCTGTGGGGCGATTGACACGAAGTTGACACAAAGGACATCTGGCGCCGCCGCTGTTTTCAGAATAGAATCGACAGTGTGGGGTGGAGGTCGGCGGCCCAGGAGTAATGTCCGGCCTGGACGTGGGCCCGGAGGACAACTCGGAGCACAGCTCAGGGGCCGGTCGTGCGGTGGCGGAGGACTGGCTTCGTGATCGCGGTCGTGTTTGCCGCGGCCGTCGCGATCGGCGTCGTGGTCGCGGCGTACGCGTGGTTCGAGGCGGGGTGGCTGCGAACGCGGGTGCTGGAGGTCGTCGTGCCGCGCCTGCCGGCGGAGCTCGACGGATTGCGGATTGGGCATCTCTCGGACTTCCACCTCGGGGCCCCACTCTCGCGTGGCAGCGCCGCCAGCGAACGCGCCGCCGCCTGGGTCGCAAGCCGCGCGCCTGATCTCGTGTGCATCACGGGGGATCTCGTCTCGCATCCTCGCGGCGAGCCACGCCTCCGCCGGATTCTCGCCCTGCTCGAGCGGCCGGTCGTCGTCCTCGGGAATCACGACGTCGCGATCACGCGCGACCCCTTTTCGCGCAAGGCCGAGCTCGACGACCTCGCCGGTGCCGTGCTGCTCCGCGATAGCGCCGTCACGCTCCAGGTTCGCGGCACGTCGATCCGGCTCGCCGGCTCAGACCCGGAGAAGCACGGCAAGCGGACGACCGCGCCGTGGACGCTCGCCGATTCCCGGGCCGCTCTGAACATCCTCATCTGCCACTACCCGAGCCTCGTCAAACGGGTGCCCCCAACGATGTTTCAGCTCGCGCTTGCCGGCCACCTCCACGCCGGGCAGATCTGCGTCCCGCTCGGGCGTCGTCGCCGCGTCACGCTCGCGCACCCGCGGGCAGAGCGCGTCGCCGGTCTGTACCCGTCGCCCGCGGGCGCACTTCACATCTCCCCGGGAACCGGGACGACGCTCGTCCCGTTCAGGCTCTTCGCCCGGCCCGAGGTGACGGAGCTCGTCCTGCGACGCGGGGAGTAGACTCCGAGGCGTGGAGGGTCACTCCGTCATCTCGTCGGACGTGCTGGCCGCCTACGCGGCTGACGCCGCCCGCGAGATCCCCGGGGTTGCGGGCCTCGTCGAGAGCCCGCTCCCTCGTCACCGCGGCGTTCGCGTCGTCGAAGGCGACGACGGGATCACAATCGAGCTCCACCTCGAGCTCGACTGGACGGCGTCGGCGCCGGAGGTCGGGCTGAAGGTGCAGGAGCGAGTCGCCGCCTACCTCGGCGAGATGGCGGCGGTGACGCCGCACCGGGTCGACGTGGTGATCGCCGAGGTCGCCCAGCCGCCCGCTGCCTGATGGCGCCGCGGGTCTCGGGTCTCTCGCGCGGGTCGCTGAAGCACGCGCCCGACGTGTGCCGCGACTGTGTCTGGTGGCAGTCCCGCGGAAACAAGACCGCCTCGAAGGATCGCTGGATCGAGCGCGCCGAGCACGAGTGGGGGGAGTGGGGGACGATCTACCTCGACGACAACGGCGCGCTGCTGGGCTCGATGCAGTTCGGCCCCTCGTACCTGTTTCCTCGCGCCGCCGACCTTCCCGCTGGCCCACCGAGCGACGATGCGGTGCTCGTCACCTGCGCTTATCTCATGCGGCAGGCGGCCGAGTGGACGGAGAAGTCGCTCATGCTCGCCGCGATCGGCGAGGCTCGTGACCAGGGTGCGAAGGCGATCGAGGTCTTCGCCTACCGCCACGACGGCGATGCGACCGCCGACGAGCGCTTCTTCGTCCATCGCACCGTCTTCCCGCGCGACTTCCTCGACGACTTCGGGTTCCTCACGCTCCGTCGCAAGGGCCGCGTCGAGCTCTGCCGGCTCGAGCTCGGCGGGCTCGCACCGATCGAGGAGGGAACGCGCGCGCGGGTGATCCGCGTCGTGCAGGAGGCGTTCTCGACCTCGCCGGTCCCGTCGCCGGCGGGACCGGGCGGCTGAGCTACCGGCAACGGCCCGAACCGGCGTCGGTGAACCTGTACCCGGCCGCCGGACGGAACCGCCATGTGTACGAGCGCGGGAGCAGCGAGAGCTGCAGCGCTCCGTGCACGTCGGCCGACCTGGCCTCGCTCCCAGGGATCGGGGCGCCCGGGAAATCGTAGTTCAGGCGGCCGCCGGTTCCGACGACGAACGAGCGGATTCCCTTCTTCAGGCCGATCCGCTCATAGTCGTGGTCGTGGCCGGCCAGGACGACGTCGGCCTTCGCCGCTGCGAGCAGGTCCCAGAACGCCGCGTACGTCGGGTCGGAACCGTGCTTGCCCGAGCTGAACCGCGGATGGTGCCAGTACGCCAGCGTGCATCGGGGGCTCGGCTCGCGTGCGAGCGCTGAGCGGAGCCACGTCCACTGCGGTGAGCCGCGCTCGCACCCGCCGACGTTGCGGCAGTTCGAGTTGAGGACGATGACCCGCCACGTGCCGAGGTGGTACGTGTACCAGCCCGTCTTCGGGAGCCCGAACAGCTCGATCGCGGTGTCGGCGTTGCCGGTGCCGTAGTCGTGGTTGCCGAGCGCCGCCCTCGTCCGGGAGAGGAGCCGCCCCCAGGCCGGCCGGAAGCACTCGTCGTACTCGGCCCGCGTTCCGTTCTCGTAGACGTTGTCGCCGAGCAGCGCGATCGTTCCCGGCAGCGTCGCGACGAGGTCGGCGACCTTCTCGTCCTCGCGCGACGTGCAGTCGCCGATGTCGCCGACCGCGACGAGCCGAGCGGCGCGTGGTGCCGCCAATGAGGGAAGCGATGTCGCGCCGGTGGCGACGATCCCGCAGAGCGCAAGGGCGAGGCCCGCCCTGCGGAGGGGGGTCACGAGCGGCCGGCGGCCTCGAGCAGGATGTCCGCGATCTGGATCGCGTTGAGCGCCGCGCCCTTACGGAGGTTGTCGTTCGAGAGGTAGAACGCGAGCCCGTTGTCCGAAGCGGAGTCACGGCGGATCCGTCCGACGAGCACCTGGTCGCCGCCCGCCGCGGCCGCCGGGGTGGGGTATTCGGGGAGCTCGAGCACCTTGACGCTCGGCGTCCCGCGCAGCACCTCGGTCGCCCGCTCCGGGGTGAGCGCTTCCGTGAACTCCGCCCACACCGCCTCAGAGTGGCCCACCATCACCGGCACGCGGACGCAGGTCGCCGAGATCGGCAGGTCGGGCAGCTCGAGGATCTTGCGCGTCTCGGCGCGGAGCTTCGCCTCCTCATCGGAGTCGTCACCCTCCCACGACCAGTCCATCACGAGGTTGTGGTCGGCGGGCGCCTCGGCGGCGAGAGCCTGCATGCGCTGAGCGCCTGCGCCCGACACCGACTGGTACGTCGCGACGTGAACCCGCCTGAGCCCGGCCTCGCGGTGCAGCGCCGAGAGCACGCAGGTGAGAGGGATCGTGCAGCAGTTCGGGTTCGCGACGATGCGGTCGCGCGCGAGTGACTCGACCGCGCGCCGACCATTGACTTCGGGAACGACCAGCGGGTAGCCGTCGACGAGCCGGTAGGCCGACGATTTGTCGATGCAGATCGCTCCGGCCTCGGAGGCGACGGGGACGAGCTCGCGGCTTGCGGAGGTGCCCACAGAGAAGAGGAAGAGATCGATGTCGCCTGCACCGAGCGCGTCGCTCGTCGCCTCCTCGACCGTCACCGTGCCGCTCCCGAACGGGAGTTGCGTGCCGGCGGAACGAGCCGATGCGAAGGCGCGCACGTTGTCGTGACCGCGACGGGCGAGGAGGTCGAGCGTGATCGTCCCAACCGCGCCCGTTGCGCCGACGACACCGATGGTTGGGCTGCTCATCCTCCGCTCTCCTTTCGCACCACGTTTCTCTGACGGTAGCTGACGCCGGATCTCGGGCCTTGCGGGAGCCCGCTACGCAGGCCTGCGACCCGCGAGGGCGCGACCGAGCGTGACCTCGTCGGCGTACTCGAGATCGCCGCCGACGGGGAGCCCGCTCGCGAGCCTCGTCACCGTGACGTGATCGCGGAGCCGGTCGGCGAGGTACGAGGCCGTGGCCTCACCCGTCATGTTCGGGTTCGTCGCGAGCACGACCTCCGCGACGCCACCCTGTGAGACGCGGTCGAGGAGGCCCTGGATCCGCAGGTCCGAGGGATCGACGCCGTCGAGCGGCGAGAGCGCACCGCCGAGAACGTGGTAGAGGCCGCGGTACTCGTGGGTCCGCTCGAGCGACATCACGTCCACGGGTTGCTCGACGACGCAGATCACCGAGCGGTCTCGGCGGGCGTCGAGGCAGATCGCGCACTGCTCCTCCTCGGTGAGGTTGCCGCACGTTCGACAGGCACGCACCCTCGCCTTGACGTCGAGGATCGACTCCGCGAGCGCATTGGCTTCCTCCGGCGGAACCGCAAGGAGGTGGAACGCCAGCCGCTGTGCCGTCCGGGTGCCGATCCCCGGCAGGCGCGTGAGCTGCGTGATCAGGTTCTCGATGGCGGGGCTCAGCACGTGCCCCGCAACGTTATCCCGCAGGCTCGGACGTGGAGGAGCCGTAGAGGCTGATCTCGCCAAACGACTCGAGGCGCTTCTCGACGATCTCGACGAACGCACGCGTCCCTGGCGAGACCGGCGCATCCCGCCTCCCGATGAAGGCAAACATCTCCCACATCGGCTCGGCGAACGCCGCGACGTGCAGCGACCGCGCACCGCGCCGATCGCGGAGGGTCGCGCGCGCGACGACCGTCGCGCCGAGGCCGCGCTGCGCGAGCTGGAGCGCAGCCTCCATGTCCTCGACCTCGATCACGGGGCGGAGAGTGACGCCGGCGGTCTGGGCTCGCTCGGCAAGCTGGCGTCGGGTCGGGTCGGCCCAGCCGTACTCGGCGTCGTAGAGGATCAGCGGGATCGTCGAGAGCCGCGTCATCGTCATCGGCTCGGCGACGTGATCCGCGTTCTTCGAGACGACGACGAGCTCCTCGCGGTGGACGGGTCGGAGCTCGAGGCCGTCATCCTCGACCGGAAGCACCACGAGCGCCGCCTCGAGTCGGCCGGAGCGAACGGCGTCGGCGACGAGCGACGAGTTCTGGCCGACGAGCCGCAGCCGCACGTCGGGATAGCGCTTGCGGAAGTCGTCGACGAGCCCCGAGACGAGGTAGGCCGATGCGGTTCCGAACATCCCGAAGCTGATCGTCCCGCCGCGGATCTCGCGAACGTCTCGAACCGCATCGCGCGCGGTGTCGACGGCAGCGAGCACGCGCTCCGCCTCCGGACGAAGCGTGCGTCCGGCGGCGGTCAGGACGATGCCGCGACCCACCCTCGCGAACAGCTCGACCCCAAGTTCTGCCTCGAGCTGCCGAATTTGTTCTGAGAGTGACGGCTGCGCGATGTAGAGCGAGCGCGCCGCGGCGGTGAAGGAGCCTTCCTCAGCAGCTGCGAGGAAATAGCGAAGCTGTTGCAGATTCATAGGTTATTCCTATGGATAGCACAGATAACTGCGAGTACGCCCTACCAGTGGTGTCGGCTTCCATGGTGCCATGCGAACGAACGGTCTCTCACGCCTCGGTGTGCTCCTCTGTCTCACGAGCGGGATTGCGTTCGCCGTGCAACCGATTCTCGGGTCGCTCGCGCTCGACAGGGGCGCCGACATCGTCTCGATGCTCGGCTGGCGCTACCTGATCGCCGCGCTCGCGCTTGCGGTCGTCGCCCGCCGCTCGCTGCGGACGATGCCACTCCGGATCGTGCTCGCCGCCTTCGGTCTCGGGCTGGTGCTCTACACGGCCGACTCGTTCCTCTTCTATACCGCGGTCGAGCGCACCTCGGCGCCGTTCGCCGCGCTGCTCCACTACGCGCACCTTGTGATCGTGGTCGGCGCTGCGGCGTTCCTCGGCCGTGAACGCCTGAGCGCGAAACCGATCGCCGCGCTTGCCTTCATCCTCCTCGGTATCGCCCTCGTCGGCGGCGGTGCGGTCAGCGTCGACACCGCCGGGCTCGCGATCGCACTCGCCTCGGCAGGTGTCTACTCGATCTACATCCTCGCCTCCGACCGGCTGCTTCGCGACGTCGACCCGGTCGCATACTCGACGGTGCTGACCGCCGGCGCGGCGACGTCGTTTCTGACGATCGGGTTTCTCCGGGGCGACCTCTCCGATCTCGGCGGCACACCGGGCGTCGCGATTGTCGTCGTCGCCGCGCTCGTCGGCAGCGCTTTCGCACTCACCGCCTTCCTGGCGGGAATCAGGCTCGTCGGTCCTGGGACGGCGTCACTCCTCGTGACGATCGAGGTCCCGATCGGGCTCACCCTCGCCGGGATCGTGCTCGGCGACCGCCTCGCGACGCCCCAGCTCACGGGTGC
Source organism: Gaiellales bacterium (assembly GCA_046330385.1). Classification (GTDB taxonomy): domain Bacteria; phylum Actinomycetota; class Thermoleophilia; order Gaiellales; family Gaiellaceae; genus Gaiella. The sequence continues at coordinate 480,146 of JAXLSV010000002.1, forward strand.
GGCACTCGTCGTCGGAGCGATCGTGTTGCTCCAGGTGCCAGATGCTCTCGTCGGTCGGCTTTCGGCCGCGTTCTCGGGGGCGCGGGGCGGGATGCTCGATCCTCGCGATGCTCCCGTGCCGATCGCGGCCGGCCCCAACCTGGGCTGAGCGCGACGTCGGCCCGGCCGGCGCGGCTGAAGTCGCGCCAGGGGCACGGTCGGTCTGGCGGGGTCGGACGTGGCTCGAGTTGCGTCCGTCTCCCTCACGCGTTTCTGGAGGTCCCGGCTGGCGCCCGCTCGGCCCGGCTGAAGCCGTACCAGGGGGTCGTTGTCCTGGCCGGGCTAGAAGCCCGGAAGCCCGAGCGCCCCGAGGTCGGGCATCGAGCCTCGGAGCCTTGCCTCGACCGCCTGCTGGGCGCTCCGCAGCGCCTCGTTCGTGGCAGCCACGACCATGTCGGCGAGCATCTCGACATCGTCCGGGTCGACCGCCCGGGGGTCGATCGTCAACGAGAGCAGCTCGCCGGCCCCGTTCGCGCGCGCGGTGACCATCCCGCCGCCCGCCGACGCCTCCGCGACCTCGTTCTGCGCCTCCTCCTGCGCCTTGGCCATCTGCTCTTGCATCTGCTGCGCCTGCTTCATCAGCGCGTTCATGTCGAGCTTCACGCGGGACCCTCCACTTCGGTCGCATTGAACGTGTCCATCAGCAGCGTGATCACCTGATCCTCGGATGAGACCTTGTCATCGACGTCTTCGTGCGCGTGCGCGGCGTCCGACTCCGCGGTGACGACCGCGAGCTTCCGCCCAGTGACCTCGAAGAGCGCATCGCGGATGAGCCCGAGGTTGCGCGGCTCGTCGACCTGCGTGCGATGGAAGCCGGCTGCCGCCGGGAACGACAGCGTGACGCTGCTCTCGTCGAGGGCGGTCGGTACCGCGGCCTCGAGCAGCGTCGCGGTCGGAATCGATCGCTCTCGAAGCGCGGGAATCACGCTGCGTGTCCAGGCGTCGCGAAGCTGGTCGAGTGTGACCTCCGGCGCTGTTGGCGGTGCTGCGGGTGGCGGCTGGGGTGGTGAGCCGTCGGCGGCCGCGGGCTCGGCCGGCGGCCCGGTCGCAGTCCCAATACCGGCCGACGCTGGAACGGGCTCGGGCTTCGGTGAAGTCTCAGCCGCTGGCCGGCTTGGCCCGGCAGTTGGTTGGAGCCCGCCGTGGACTCGCGACTCGAGCACTTCGACTCGATGTGCGAGCGACTCGCGCGAGAGATCCGCCTGCGGTCTCGTGACCTTGACCAGCGCGAGCTCGAGCGGCAGTCGCGGATCGCCGCCCTGGCGCATGTCCTCGACCGCGACTGCGAGGAGGTCGATCAACCGGAGCACTGCCGGCTCAGCGAGCTGGTTCGCCTGCTCGCGCAGCCGCTCCCGGGCGTCGTCGGTGAGCGGGAGCGAGTCGGGAACGTGACCCACGTGTTGCACGAGCAGCACGTGGCGCAGATGCTCGATCAGGTCGGTGACGAGCCGGCCGAGATCCTGGCCCTGGTCGGAGAGCTCCTCGATCGCGAGAAGCGCGCCGGCGGTGTCGCGGTCGACCACGGTATCGCAGAGCCGGAACAGCGCACCTTCCTCGACTGTGCCGACGAGCTGCATGACGTCCTGCACCGAGATCTGTTTGCCGGTTGCCGCGGCAAGCTGATCGAGCATCGAGATCCCGTCGCGGAACGAGCCACGGGCGCCGCGGGCGATCATCGCGAGCGCGGTGTCGGGTGCGTCAATCCCCTCACCGTCGCAGACGCGCCGCAAGGCCGTGATCAGCTCGCGTAGGCGCGGGCGCTGGAAGACGAACGTCTGGCAGCGCGACCGCACGGTGAGCAGGACCTTCGAGACGTCGGTCGTACAGAAGACGAATACGAGGTGGGGAGGGGGCTCCTCGATCAGCTTGAGCAGCGCGTTCCACGCAGCATCGGTGAGCTGGTGCGCCTCGTCGACGATGTAGACTTTGTACGTGCCCTCCGCCGGCTGAAGGAGTGCACGCTCACGGATCTCGCGCACGTCGTCGATCCCGCGTTGCGAGGCGGCGTCCATCTCGATCACGTCGAGCGCGACCCCGTCGGCGATCGACCGTGCGATGCGCGTCGCCGGGTCAAACTCGGCGCTCGGCCCGCCCTCGGCGTTGAGCGCCTTTGCGAGGATGCGCGCCATCGACGTCTTCCCCGTTCCGCGCGGACCGGCGAACAGGTACGCCTGCCGAACCTGGCCCGTCCCGATCGCGTTTCGCAGCGTCCGCACGATCGCTTCCTGCCCGACGACGTCGGCGAACGTCAGCGGGCGGTAGGTGCGATAGAGCGCGGTCACCGAGTGGACGATACTCGGTCCCCGTCCGTCCGCGGTGGCGCCCCGCGCCTCTTCCGATCCCCTTCGGTTGGCAGGCGCGGTCGGATGGTCGCGTCTGGTCAAAGTTGACCATGCGCGCGCGACGACGCCACTTTACTTTTCATACCGACTTTACTTCAGATAGCAGCTAGCCGGCTGCCGACCGACGGGAGGTACCAGCATGTCCGTTCTCGCCGACGAGTTCTCCACCGTGTTTCGGGCCGAGCATCGAGCGGTGCGCGATGCGCTCCTCGGATTGATCACGGCGTTCGAGGCGCGCGACCTCGACCGCGTGCGGGTGCTGCTCGGCCACACCGCCGAGCTCACGGGGCCGCACTTCCGCTACGAGGAAGAGACGCTCTACCCCTCGCTCGTCTCCGTCTTCGGCAAGGCGTACATCGACCACCTCTTCGAGGAGCACGACGGCGCGATCGAGCGAGCTGCGGCGCTCGTGGCGCTCGCCGGCCGGGAACACCTCGAGGAGACGGATGTCGAGCACGCGGTTCAGCTCGTGCGCGAGATCCTCCCGCACGTCAGCGACTGCGACGGGTTGTCCGTGATGGTCGAGGTGCTCCCCGACACTGAGGTCGAGGCGATCTTTGCCGCGCGGGAGCGGTCGGGCGCCGAGGGGCTCGATCTGCTCACGTGGGCGCAGGGGGTGCGCGGCAGGCCGCTCGCCCTTATCGGGCGAAGCTCCGTAACAAGCTGAGGGCGTGCCTTGCAGCTCCGCGTTCGGGCGGCGGAGAGCCTCGAATGAGCGTCAGGGTGCTGCCAGGGGCGCTCGGTCGGACCGGTCGGGGGTGCGCCCGGTCGCGCAGTCCGTCGTCGAACGAACCTCACCGGAGGTACCCGGGCCGCCAGCTCGGGCCGGGCGGTACCGCGGCACCGAAGAGGGAGTCCTTAGCGCTGCTTCCTTCCGGACCTGACGCGGTTCGAACGCTCTCCGTGCGCGGGACCCGACCTGTCAACACCACGTGCTCGGACCCAATCCCGACGAAGCCGCCCTCGGACGGCGTTCAGTCCCGCTGGAGCGGATTTCGGGTTCAGGGAACCGCTGACTCCCCACCTAGCGCGACCGGGCCGATGGAGGCTAGCACTGAACGGAGTGCTCGGCGAGCTGCAGCACGCTTACGGATGCGTGAACGCGTTTCGATGGCTCGTCTCGAGGATGATCGCAGCTTCCTCCTCTGCCTCGGCGATCGCCGCCCGGCGCGCTGCGTCCTCGGCGCGGATCTCGGCTTCCGCGCGGTACCAGTTCTCCTCGGGCAGGCCGGCGTCCTGACGCTGCGAGATCTCGTAGGCCCGGACGCGGATGCGCTCGACGACGTCCTCGTGCTGCGACACCTCTCCTCCTCGGTCGACTACCGGTGACGGTAGGCCCTGCAGCGTCTCCGTGGGGGCAAGGTCACCAGCTCGATGTCGGTTGGTCACCAGAGCGCGACACGCCGGCGCGCGACCGGTGCGTTCCGGGCCCCCCAGTACCCTCGGCGCATACCGACGAGATGAGGAGGAGCCGGATGGGGTGGTTCGTGCTGACAGGCATCGCGATCGTCGTCTTCGTCGCCGCGGTCGGCTTTGCGCGCACCGTCGCGAAGGGGGAAGCCCGAGCCGGTGCGCTCGGGGTGGCGGCGCTCACCGTGGTCGGCTGGCTCGGCCTGACCGCCCTCATGTCGTTCCACACGGTCGAGAACGGTCACATCGGGATCGTCAAGCAGTTCGGCTCGATCATCGGGACGACCGGAGAGGGTCTCGTCAACACGGCTCCATGGCAGTCGCTCATCCAGGTCTCGGTTCGCAACGAGCTGCGCACGTACACGATGAACGACCACAGCGAAGGCGGTGGCCAGGGGTCGGCCGTGTCGCGCGATTCGCAGCCCGTGTTCCTCGTCGTCCAGGTGAACTATTCCCTCGTCCGCGACGGTGCGGTCGACCTCTACCGTGAGACCGGAGGCGAGTACGTCGAGCGCATCCTCGACCCTGCGGTCTTCCAGATCACGAAGGAGATCACCGCCAAATACAAGGCGATCGAGTTCGCCGCCAACCGCGAGGCGATTCGCCAGCAGATCGAGGAGGCGCTGACGAAGGAGGTCGGGCAAGTCACCGGCGACAGCGGCCAGAAGCTCGACGCGATCCGAGTCAACAACGTCTCACTCAAGAACGTTGCGTTCACCGAGGCCCTCTCGCAGGCGATCGAGCAGACCGTAGAGGCCGAGCAGCAGGCGAAGCGCGAGCAGGCGAAGGTGCAGATCGCACAGGCGGTCGCGCAACAGCAGATCGCCGAGGCGCAGGGTGTCGCGAAGGCGAACATCGTGCGGGCGCAAGGCGACGCGAAGGCGAACCGCTTGCGGCAGCAGTCGCTTACGCCGCTGCTGGTGCAGCAGCAGGCGATCGAGAAGCTCAATCCAAAGGTCCAGGTCATCGTCTGTCCGCCGCGGACGGTGTGCATCCCCAACACCGGTGCGCTGCCGGTCGACACGGGCGGCGGCAATCCCTGATGTGGAAGCTGTTCATCCTCTTCCTCGTCGTTCTCCCGGCGGCGGCGCTCACCGCGCTTGCCGTCGGGATGCGCTGGTGGCGCCGCTACCCGATCGGGAAGGCTCGCAAGGCCGAGGCCGAGCGCGCCGAGGCGGAACGGGTCGGGAAGGCGAAGCGGGAGCTCGATCAGGGCGGCGGCGGCTCGTCGCCGGAGCCGTGACGGAGCGCGATCAGGTCGGCTAGCCTTAGTGCCCTCCCGGGCGCATAGCTCAGCGGGAGAGCGCTCGCTTCACACGCGAGAGGTCCCTGGTTCGATCCCAGGTGCGCCCACTCCCTCGGTCCCCGAGAGCATCGGGGTTTGCGCGGGGTCGGTCGGGTCGCTGACCACAGATTGACCACACGAGACTCCGGTGTCGTCGTGGGATGCGTCGGCTGCGAGGCGGTCGATCTCGCGACGCCTCGCGGATCTCGCTCGGGAAGAGGTGCCGGGAGGGGCGATAGATGAGCGCGCCGCCGTCCGAGTGCCCGACATGCTGGCGACCTCGTCCGCGTGCTCGAGGCACTCGGCCGCGAGCCCGACCACGTCGTCATCGAACGATGCGACACGTCCTCGAGCTCGATCGCAGCCGCATGATCGCGCGGCAGGGATTGGTGAGAAGGCCTTCACCTGGACAGCGATCACGCGGCCGCAGGATCCAACCATGTCACGAGACGACCCGACCTACCTTTGACGCAGTGCGAGCCCGGTGCAGGCGCGAACGGCGCCCTCCGTTTTCCCTGTCGACAATGTCTGACACCGGGACACGTCCTGACTGGCCAAGGAGCTGAGTCGGAGCAGCCTCAGGCGCGACCTGCGAGACTCGGACGCGCAATCGACGAGGGGAGGGGCAAATGCCTTCTAGCCGTGCGCTGTTTGCGCTTGCGGTGGCCGTCGCCACCGCCGCCACCGGCTCCGCGGTCGCATCCGCGGACGACAAGCCCGAGGGATTCCGGACGAGCCAGCCCGCAATGGTCACGCTCGGCGATCGATCCGACGTCACGATCACGCCGCTAATCACCGTCGGCGAGACGCTCGCCGGCGGCTACCGATTCGAGTCGATCCCTGACGGGATCAGCGTCGACAAGGGCGAGCGGGGACGGGGGACGCTCTACGTCAATCACGAGACGTCGACGGTTCCGTTCCCCTATGTCCCTGCGGACCCGACCGCCGCGAACGGTGAGAACGACTTCGACAACGCGCAGCTGAGCAGGCTCGTCGTCGATGGGAAGACCGCGACGATCTTGAGCGGCAAGATGGTGATCGCCTCCGTCGAGGGCTTCCAGCGCTTCTGCTCGAACTTCCTCGCCACCTCCAAGCAAGGATTCGATCGCGACATCCTCTTCACCAACGAGGAGGCGATCGAGTGGGTGAACACCGCTGGTCGAGCCTGGCCCTCGGCGCAGGGAGCTCCGGGTGCCCGCCAGTCGGGCGTGGTCGTCGCCTATGACCCGAAGTCGGGCAAGCGCCAGCCGATCTGGGGGATGGGGAGGCACAACCACGAGAACAGCGTCGCCGTGCCCGGCTTCAAGGACATCGTCGTCCTCTCGGGCGACGACACATTCCTCACGAACCCCGCGCAATCACAGGTTTACGCCTACATCGCGCGGAACAGCCGGGACGTCTGGGCCGACAAGGGCGACCTCTGGGCGTTCGTGTCTGACACCGCCGGGTTCGATGACTACTACGACTTCGTGCCCGGCTCGACGCAGTCGATCTCCGGGCATTTCGTGAAGGTCCCGAAGGACATCGCGACCGGACGAGTCGACGGCACCGGCCGCGATCTGATGGCGGCCGACAAGGGATACGCCGCCCCGCTCGTCGGTGAGTTCGCCGCCGATGCGCTCGGGCTGCCGACGGACGGGCCGCAGTACGTGCTCCAGAAGTGGGGCGACGCGATCACCGCGTTCCGGTTCGTCCGCATCGAGGACATCGCATACGACAAGCGGCCCGGTCAGTCGAACGTCGTCTATCTCGCCGACTCCGGCCGCGCCTCGACGGGCGCTCCCGCGGCAGGCAAGTCGACGAACGGCCGCATCTGGAAGATGGTGTTCGACCGCAAGGACCCAACCAAGGTCGTCTCGCTGTCGATTCTTGTCGAGGGCGACGACAACCCGGTCAAGACGCTCGGTGAGATCCACCAGCCGGACAACCTCGAGACGACGCGTGCGAGCCTGTTCGTGACCGAGGATCCGAGCTCGAGCCAGCAGTTCCCCTTCGGCTCGACCGACCCCGCCGCGACAACCGCACGGCTCTGGCGTGTGCCGCTCGAGGGCGCAGCCGCGCCCGAAGTGGCGGTGAAGGTCGATCAGTCCGCTGACGGTGGGCCGACCGACGTCGACGGAAGGGCGCCGGGCTCGCTGGGAGCGTGGGAGACCAGCGGCATCGTCGACGCCTCGAGCGTCTTCGGCTCGGGTGCGTTCCTGCTGGACGTTCAGGCACACACGTTGTGGGTCGAGAAGGGCGACGGTGACGACCTCAACGGCAATGGCGCGCCCGACTGGACGAATAAGCGCGAGGGTGGGCAGCTCGTCCTCGTTCGCGTTCCGGGCGCCTAGCCGACACAGCGGTGGGTGGGGGTAGCGCGCCCCCACCCACAGCCTGCGCTGCCGAGCGCCCGAAAGGCGCCGCAGCTACAGATCGTTCACGCCCTCGAGCCGGTCGTCTCCGTCCAGGAGGAGCCGGGTGGTCCAGGTGTGCGCGAGGAAGAACCGGTAAAGGCCGGGCGAGCTGTGCGAGCAACCGCGACGGCCCCAAGGGACATGTCCCGGTGTCAGACATTTACCGTCGAGGCAACGACGGTCTCATGGGACATGTCCTGGTGCCAGACATCTACCGAACGGCAACGGTGCGCAGGGTGCGGCGATGCCTGCGACGGCGCCTATGATCCGCCTGCGCGGGGACGATCTCCTCGGGGCTCGATTGGCATCTGCGTGGAGGTTCGGCTTGAGCGAGTGGCTTTCGGACGAGCAGCGTGAGCTCCGCGAGCTCGTGCGGACGGTCGTCCGCGAGCGGGTTGCGCCACGTGCCGCGGAGATCGACCGCTCGCACAGCTTCCCGTGGGATGTCGTCGACGCGTTTCGCGAGCACGACGTGTTCGCACTTTTCCTGGAGGAGGAGCACGGCGGCACCGGAACGGGCGCGCTTCTCGGCCTGATCGCGATCGAAGACGTGTCGAGCGTCTGCGCGACCAGTGGGCTGATCCTCTCGATGCAGAGCCTCGGCTCGTATGGCCTCCGGCTCGCCGGCACCGATGCGCAGAAGCGTGCGTGGCTCCCGCGACTCGCGTCGGGCGAGGTGCTCACCGCCTATGCGCTCACCGAGGCGGGCGCCGGAACCGACGCCGCGGCGATGCGAACGACTGCGCGACTCGAGGGTGACGAGTACGTGCTCGACGGCTCGAAGCGGTTCATCACGAACGCGGGGGTCGCGAGCCTCTACACGGTGTTCGCCAAGACCGACCCCGAGGCCGGTCACGCCGGGATCAGCGCCTTCCTGGTCGAGCCGGACACGCCCGGGTTCGAGGTCGCCCGGCTCGAGGAGAAGCTCGGGATCCGCGGCTCGACCACCGGCGAGCTCGTCTTCGACGGGGTCCGTGTCCCGGTGGGCAACAGGCTGGGGGATGAGGGCGCGGGCTTTCGCCTTGCGATGAGGATTCTCGATCGTTCCCGCCCGGGGATCGCAGCTCAGGCGCTCGGGATCGCTCAGGGCGCAACCGACTATGCGCTCGAGTACGCGAGGACGCGCGAGACGATGGGCTCACCGATCGCGAAGCACCAGCTGATCGCGGCGAAGCTCGCCGAGATGGAGACGCGCACGGAGGCCGCCCGCGGCCTCCTCTATCGCTGCGGCCGGATGCTCGACGAGGGCCGCGACGGTGCCGAGCTGACGAAGGCGGCGGCGATGGCGAAGCTCGCCTGCGGCGACGCGGCGATGTTCGTCACGACGGAGGCGGTTCAGATCCTCGGCGGCTACGGCTACGTCACCGACTACCCGGTCGAGCGGATGATGCGCGATGCCAAGATCACTCAGATCTACGAGGGAACGCAGGAGGTGCAGCGCCTCGTGATCGCGAGGGAGATGCTGCGCGAGCAGCGAGACCCGCTCTTCGCCGCAGGCTGAGTCACCGCACGCGCGGCCGCCTGACCGAGGCTGCGATGTTGGTCAGACAAGTGAAGGGACCGTGTCCTCCGCCTGATCAGGAGCATACGCCAGGGCACACGAGACGCTTGACAGTCTGGTCTGACAAAGACAGACTTCCGCCATGACCGAGACCACGAGCACCTACGCTGCGACGACCGACCTCCGTGAGGCTGCGCGCCACGTGATGGTCGACTTCAACCAGATGCGGACGTTCACCTCCGACCCGCTGATCATGGTGGAGGGGAGCGGCATCCGGCTCACCGACCACGAAGGTCGCAGCTACATCGACGGGCTCTCCGGCGTGTTCGCGGTGAGCCTCGGTCACGGCAACGAGGAGATCATCGACGCGATCACCGCCCAGCACCGCCGCCTCACGTTCTCGTCACCGATCATGACGACGACCGATAGGGCACTCGAGCTCGCCGGTGAGCTGATCCGGCTGACCGGTGGGCGGTTCGATGTCGTCAAGCAGATGTCTAGTGGCTCCGAGGCGACCGAGGCAGCGATCAAGATGGCCCGGCAATACCATCGCCAGAGCGGGAGCCCCGAGCGGTACAAGACGATCTCGTTCTATCGCTCCTACCACGGGGCGACGATGGGCGCGCTCACGCAGACCGGCTGGTCGCAGTTGCGGACTCCCTACGAGCCTTTCCTTACGGGCGGCCTCCACACGCATCCGCCGATCCCGAGCACCTGCCGCGCCTGTGCCGGGTCGTGCACGCTCAACTGCCTCGCGCAGCTGCGCGACGTGATCGAGTCCGAGGGCCGAAAGACCGTGTCGGCCGTGATCGTCGAGCCGGTGATGCTGACGGCCGGCGTCCACCCGCTCTCCGGTGAGTACCTCGAAGGGCTGCGGGCGATCTGCGACGAGACGGGAGTGCTGCTCATCTTCGACGAGATCGTGACCGGGTTCGGACGCCTGGGCTCGTGGTTCGCCGCCGAGCAGGTGGGCGTATGGCCGGACATCCTCTGCGTCGGCAAGGGGCTGACGAGCGGCTACGCGCCACTGTCCGCGGTACTGCTCAGCGAGCGGGTCGGAAGCGCCTTCTGGGGCGACGCCGCGAAGGGGCTGCAGTACCAGGCCGGGCACACCTTCGCGGGCAACCCCGTCTCGGCCGCGTGCGGGCTCGCGGTGATCCGCTACTTCGAGGAACACGGCGTGCTCGACAACGTGCGGGAGCGCGGCGCCGAGCTCGAGGCCCGGCTGCGCGCGATCGCCGAGCGCCATCCGATCGCCGGTGAGCTCCGCGGGCGTGGGCTTCTGTACTGCATTGAGTTCGTCGACCCGGAAGGCGGCGGTGCGCTCGCGCCCGAGCAACCGGTGGGAACCGCCGTGCAGCAGGCGGCCCGGAGACGAGGGCTGCTCGTCCGCGCCTCCCCCCACAATGCGACGCTCGCTCCTCCGCTCGTCGTGACCGCAACCGAGGTCACCGAGATCGCAGACATCTTCGAGGAGAGCATCGCCGAGGTCGGCGAGCAGGTTGCTGCCGGCGGCGGAGTCAGGCTCGACGTCGCCTTCGGCCTGTGAGCTCGTCGGGCCTGCTCGCCGGCGCGGCATCCGTCCCGATCCCGCCTCCGGTGGGGGTCGACCTCATGGGCTACCTTCGCCGCTCCGAGCCCGCGCGCGGGTACGGAGAGCCGATGGAGGCGACCGCGCTCGTCCTCGAGGGCGGAGCGGTGCGGCTGGTGCTCATCGGTGCGGATCTCGTGGGCGCCTCCGGTGCGTGGGCGCAGACGGTTCGCGATCGGGTCGGTGTTGCGCTCGGCACGCCGCCGCACCACGTCCTGCTCAACTCGCAACACACGCATGCGGCGCCGCCGACACCGGGGTGGGCGAAGATCGGCGGCGATGCCGACTGGAACGACGAGGAGATCCGGTACGGCGATGCCGTCGGCGACCTGCTCGTCTCGGCTGCGATCGAGGCGGCCCGGCGCACGCGCCCGGCGCGTCTCGGGCTCGGGCGCACGGTCGCCGGTGAGATCACCGTCAACCGCAGGCAACGCCACGAGGGCGCCACGATCCTGGGCTGGAACCCGGAGGAGGAGTGCGATCGCGACGTCGCCGTCATCCGTGTCGACGACATCGCCGGCGGCGCGATCTGCACCGTCGTCGCGTTCGCATCGCACCCGGTCGTGATCGGGCCCGACGTGCCCGAGGCGTCGTCCGACTTCGTGGGGCCACTCCGCGAGCGCGTGCGCGCATGGACGGGTGGTGAGTGCGTCTTTCTGCAGGGTTGCGCCGGGAACATCGTCCCGTTCGAGTCGTTCCACACCGCGCCCGGGCCTGAACGGCTCTTTGGCGAGCGTCTCGCCCTCGAGGCGCTGCGGGCGCGGGCCGTGGCAAGCCTCCAACCGACCAACCCCGAGCAGATGCCGTTTGCATCGGCGATCCCGATCGCAGTGTGGCGGCACGTCCCCACCGGCGAAAACGACGTCACGCTTGCCGCGGCGGAGCGGCGTGTCGACCTCCCGCTGCTCGAGCCCCCCACGCTCGAGGAGATCCAGCGCCTTCGGGCGGAGCTGGAGAGCCGGGCCGCCGACCTGCAGGCTGCGGCCGAGCCCCGCACGACCTGGAACCCTGTCGTCCTCCACGCTCGCTGGGCGAAGGCGATCGAGGAGCGCGTCGCCGCCGGAACCGTCGAGCGGGCAGTCGACGTGCCCGTGCAGGCGCTGCGGATCGGCAGCGCGTGCCTCACGGCCTGGCCGTGCGAGCCGTTCTGCGAGCTCGGCCTCGAGGTGAAGCAGCGCTCGAACGCGCCGTTCCCCGTCACGCTCGGCTACTCGAACGATCTCGTCGGCTACGTTCCGACGCGCCGGGAGTATCCGCTCGGCGGGTACGAGCCCGTTGTCTCGCATCGGCACTTCGGCAGGCCTGCGCCGTTTGCTCCTGAGGCGGGGGAGCTGCTCGTCCGGCATTCGCTCGAGCTCACCGAGGAGCTCTTTGCCGATGGCGTCTGACCCGAGCCCCGCGCGCCGGCAGGGATCGCTGGTCGACGAGGCCACCGAGGCGATCAGCGAGCGGATCCTCCGGGGCGATCTCGCCGCTGGCGATCGCCTTCCGACCGAGCGGAGCCTGGTCGCGGAGCTCGGCGTCTCGCGCACAGTGCTCCGCGAGGCGCTCTCCAGCCTCGAGGCTCTAGGCCTCGTCGAGACGCGCGGCACCGCCGGCCGCTTCGTCGCCGCCGGTGGCTCGTCCGACCGCAGCCGCACGCTCGTGACCGCGTGGCTTCACCAGCATGCGCGGGAGTTGCTCGAGGTGGACGAGATCCGGTCGGTGCTCGAGGCCCATGCGATCCAGTCGATGTCGGAGTGGGACGCGATCGACGCCGCTCGCGCGGGGGGTGCGCTCGTCCGGGTCCAGGCCGACGCCGTCGCCCGTGGGGACGCCGTCGCCGCCGCCGAGGCCGACGCGGCATTCCATCGCGTGCAGTGCTCGTACACGAAGAACACTGCCCTGCGCTCGCTGATGGACGGGCTGATCGAAGCGAGTCGCAAGGGGGCCTACGCGGTCTTCTCGCTGCCCGCGACCGCGGCGGGCTCGATCGAGCAACACCAGGCGATAGTCGACGCCCTCGCCGTGTCGGATGTGGTCGATGCCGCGCGCCTCGCCCGCGAACACATGATCGAGGTCGCGAGGCGCTACGCGGCGACGCAGGAGACGGCGACGAAGGCCGACCCGTGATCCGCCGCCTGAGCCTCGTGCGGAAGCTCCCAGGGCTGACTCGCGAGGAGCTCGTCGAGCGCTGGACGAGCGAGCACGTCGAGCTCGCCAAGCGCCTGCCAGGGCTGCGCGGCTACGTGATCCATGTGCTCGACGGGGACGACCCGCCGTACGACGGGATCGCGATCACAACCTTCGATTCACGTGAGGATGCGGAGCGGGCGTTCTCCGACTCCGAGCTCGCCGCGGGGCTTGCACGGACCCGGGACGACTTCGCGGCCTCGGTCGAGGTCCGGTACGCGCAGGAGATCGTCATCGTCGAGGAGGAGCACCCATGAGCGTAGATCGCGGAAGGAAGCGGAGCCTCGATGTCACCGGCGGGCCGGCGCAGGCCGCTGCCCGGTCGATGTTGCGGGCGATGGGGTGGACCACGGAGGAGCTCCAGCTGCCGCAAGCGGGGGTCGCAGCGACCTGGAACCGCGTTACCCCCTGCAACATGCACCTCGACGAACTCGCGCTCGCCGCCGCCGACGAGCTGAAGCGGCTGCGCGTCCTCCCGCTGGTCTTCCACACGATCTCGGTCTCGGACGGGATCGCGATGGGCACCGACGGGATGCGGGCGTCGTTGCCGTCGCGGGACTGGATCGCCGACAGCGTCGAGCTCGTGATGGTCGCCGAGCGGATGGACGGGCTCTTTGCGATCGCCGGGTGCGACAAGACGCTGCCGGGGATGATGATGGCGATGATCCGGCTGGACCTGCCGGCGGTCTTCGCCTACGGCGGCTCGATCCGACCCGGCTGCTTCCGCGGCAAGGACGTCTCGATCCAGGACGTCTACGAAGCGATCGGCGCCCAGGCAACCGGGCGCATGAGCCTCGACGACCTGACCGAGCTCGAGTGCGTCGCGCTGCCGGGCAAGGGCTCCTGCGCGAGCATGTACACGGCGAACACGATGGCGAGCATCTCGGAAGCGCTCGGGTTGACGGTGCCCGGGATGGCTTCCCCGGCGGCGGAGGACGCGGCCCGGGAGGAGATCGTCCGGGCAGCCGCGGCTACGCTCGTCGACGCCCTCGAGCATGATCGGCGGCCATCCACCGTGCTCTCGAAAGCGTCGTTCGAGAACGCGATGACCGTCGCCGCCGCGCTCGGAGGCTCCACCAACGCGTGCCTGCACGTGCCGGCGCTAGCCGGCGAGGCGGGCATCGACTTCGGTCTCGCAGACATCGATCGCATCTCACGCCGCACACCCCAGATCGCGGAGATGCGCCCGGCCGGGCGCTTCATGATGCAGGACCTGCACGTCGAAGGCGGCGTCCCGGTCGTGATGAGAGAGCTGCTCGACGCCGGGCTGCTCGACGGCGAGGCGATGACCGTGACCGGGCAGACGATCGCTGAGGCGCTGGCGACTGTCACCCGCTCACCCGAGCCCCGCACGCCCGTGCTGCACACGGTCGCCGAGCCTGTCAGGCGCAGCGGCGGCTATGTTGTCCTTTGGGGCAACCTGGCGCCCGACGGTGCGGTGATCAAGGTTGCGAACCAGGAGTCGAACAGCCATCGCGGCCCGGCGAAGGTCTTCGACACGGAGCAGGAGGCGTTTCAGGCCGTGTCCGCGGGGCAGATCGCTGCGGGCGACGTGGTCGTTGTTCGCTACCAGGGGCCGAAGGGGGGGCCCGGGATGCCCGAGATGACGCACCTGACAGCGGCGATCGTCGGTGCCGGGCTCGTCGAGCAGACCGCGCTTCTCACCGATGGGCGCTTCGGCGGCGGCACCCAGGGCACCTCCGTCGGCCACATCTCGCCCGAGGCCGCTGCCGGCGGCCCGCTCGCGGTCATTCGGGACGGCGACGTCGTCGAGATCGACCCGGAGGGCGGGCGCCTGCACGTCGAGCTGGGAGACGACGAAATCGCTGCGAGGCTCGCGCGCGTCGAACACCCCCCGCCGCGCTGCCCGACCGGCGTCCTCGCGAAATACGCTCGGCTCGTCGGCTCGGCTGCGACCGGCGCCCGCGTAGGAGCCTGAGCGGTGAGCACGATGACCAGGATCTCCTGCAGCGAGTACTCGTTCCCCGCTGTCTCCGGCCAGCACGACCGCATCGCGATCGTGAGGGCGCTTGGCTTCGAGCTCGTCGACCTGGCCCTGTTTCTCGCCGACGACGCCGAGCTCGTCGCCGACCCCGGCGCGGTCGCCGGCGCGCTGAGGCGCTCGCTCGTCAGCCACGGCCTTGCGTCCGAGGACGTCTTCCTCTCGGTCGGGTCGACGATCGAGGAGATCGCACCCAACCAACGTGATCCCGCCTTGCGCGAGCGCGGCCGGCGTGCGTTCGCGGCCGCCGCGCGTGTCGCCGCCGAGCTCGAGGTGCCCGGCCTCACGATCCTGCCCGGCGTGACCTGGGCCGAGGATCCCGACGGCTCCTGGGCCTGCTGCGTCGAGGAGCTCGGCTGGCGGGTCGCGGAAGCCGCCGCGCTCGGCGTCGAAACCCGGATCGAAGCGCACGCGGGCTCGGTCGTTGCGGTCCCGGAGCTCGTCACCAGGCTCTGTGCCGAGCTCCCGGCGCTGCGCCTCACGCTCGACCTGTCGCACTTCGAGCTCCAGTCCGTGACGCTCGACCGGGCGCTGACGCTGGTGCCGCTCGCCGGGCACCTGCACGTTCGCGCCGCGAAGCCGGGGGCGATCCAGGTGCGCTGGCGCGACAACGAGACCGACTTCGCCGCCACGCTCGAGGCGCTCCGCGCCCACGGCTACACCGGTGCCTTCTGCGTAGAGTACGTCCCGATGCCCAAATGGCGGTGCGACGAGATGGACGTCGTCACCGAGGCGCTCGCGACCAGGCGGGCTCTCGAAGAGCTGGGGGTGAGGTGAATGGAGCGACTGTGCCACGTCTTCCGGATCGCGCCGGGGACGGAGGAGGAGTACGTTCGCCGGCACGTCGAGATCTGGCCCGAGATGGTGGCGGCGATGAAGGAGGCCGGCTACGGCAACTACACGTTGTTCCGCCGCGGGCTCGAGGTGATCGGCTACTGCGAGTGCGAGCCCGACGTCGCGACGTGCCAGGCGCGGTTCGCCGAGCTCGGAGTCGGTGCGCGTTGGGGCGCCTACATGGAGGGCATGGTCCTCGATCTCGTCGACGAGAACGGCGAGCTGTACCGATATGAGGAGGACTGGCACCTTGCCTGAGCGTCGGCCTCGCGTCGGAGTCGTCTCCTGCTACTTCCCGCTGTTCGACTCGCAGATGCCGTCGGGCTTTCGCGCGGAGCGCGCGAGCGTCGCCCGCTCGTTTTCCGAGCTGCTCGGGAGCGCGTTCGACGTCGTCGACGCCGGGATGCTCACTTCGGAGGACGACGGCGATCGGGCCAACGCGCTCCTGCGGGAGGCGCGGCTCGATGCGGTCGTGTTCGCGCCGACGATGGCAGCTCCACCGAGCTACACGATGCACGCGCTCGAGGGGCTCGACCTGCCGCTCGTGATCTGGAACGCGCTCACGATCGACCGGCTCCCAGACGGCCTCACGCAGGCGCAGGCGACGGTCAACTCCTCCCAGGTCGCGGCGGTGATGCTCGCAAACCCGAATGTGCGCGCCGGCCGTCCCTTCGCAACCGTCACGGCCTCACCGGCCGACCCCGCCGGGGTGGAGACGCTGACGCGGACGATCCGCGGAGCCGCCGCCGCCTCGGCTCTCAAGGGCTCGACCGTGCTTCGCGTCGGCTCCTTGTTCCCGGGGTACCACGACGTCGAGTCGAGCGGCGCTGAGCTCGCTCGGCTCGGCGTGAGGGAGCGCGCGGTTGGCGCGCCCGAGCTGAACGACGCCTTCGCGGCCGTCGCGACTGAGCGGATCGCACCGGGTCTCGAGGCGCTCTCGGCTCGCGGGTGGGCCCACCGGCCAGGGCCCTCCGACGAGCGGAGCATGCGACTCGCGCTCGCGCTCGACGACCTCGTTCGCTCGACGTCGTCGGTCGCGGTGACCGTGAACTGCCACTCGGACGTTCTGCGCTGGAACCCCACGGTCGGGATCACCGCGTGCCTCGGTGCCTCGCTGCTCACGGGTGCCGGGGTGCCCGTCTCGTGCACCGGCGACCTGCCGACGGCGCTTGCCTGCGTGCTCGCCCAGCGGCTCTCGGGGCGCGCGCTCTATTGCGAGTTCTACACGCCTGAGCGCGAGACCGGCCTGATGCTGCTCGCGGCCGGAGGCGAGGGAGACCCTGGCTGGGCCGACCCGGCGCAGCCCATCGTCGTCGAGCCGAACGATCACTACCCCGGTGAGCACGGCGCCGGCACCTCTCTGTCCTTCAGGCTCGAGCAGGGGCCGGCAACGGCGCTCTCGCTCTCGCCCGTCGGCGACACGTGGCGGCTGGCGTGGGCGACGGGCGAGATCGTCGAAGCACGTTACAACGGCATGGGCGGGCCCAACGGGATGTTCCGCTTCGACTCCGGGTCAGCCTTCGAGGCCGGGAGCCGCTGGATCGAGTCCGGCGCGACCCATCACCACGCGCTCGCGGCCGGCCGGCTGGACGTCGAGATCCCGGTGCTCGCCCGTGCGCTGGGAATCGAGGAGGTCAGGGTGTGACGAAGATCCGATCGGTCACGCCGATCTCGGTCAGGTATCCGGAGCCGAACGACAACGGCGCGCTGCGGCATCTCACGCTGTGCCGCGTCGAGGCCGACGACGGCACCGTCGGGTGGGGTGAGGCGGTCACCTCGTGGCCCGACGCGTGTCGCGCGACGGAGGCGATGATCGACGGGATCGGTGCGGAGCTCGTCGTCGGGCGCGATCCGATGGACAATGTGGACGTGTGGCGTGCGTGCCGCCGCCGGGCGTGGTGGTACGGCAACCGCGGTGGGATCTCCTCGTTTGCGCTCTCCGCGATCGACATCGCCCTCTGGGATCTGAAGGGGCGGCTGCTCGGCGTCCCGGTGACGCAGCTGCTCGGCGGCGTGCATCACGAGCGCCTGCCGGCGATCGCGAGCACTCACCCTCGGCTCGCGAGCCTCGAGGCGGAAGCAGATCGGCACGCGGCGTACATCACCGACCTCGGGTTCCGGGGGTGCAAGCTCGGCCTCGGCAAGAAGGGCGAGGCACGGCTCGGCCACGAGATCGCCCGTGACGTCGAGTTCGTCGGCTTGCTCCGCGACCGCGTCGGTCCTGAGCCGATGGTGATGTGGGACCGAGGCGTGAACACGCTCACGTGGGACGTGTCGTTTGCGATCAGGCTGACGAACGCGCTCGAGGCGCTCGGCCTGACGTGGATCGAGGAGCCGTTCGAGCCGGGCGACCGTGACTCCTTCCGGCGGCTGAAGCGGTCGTGCTCGACGCTCGTCGGCTCGGGCGAGCGAGAGTGGAACGTCGAGGGCTACCGGGAGTTCATCGCGGCCCGCGTCGCCGACGTGATCGGGTTCGATCCGGGACGGGCGGAGGGCATCACCGGCGGCCGGCGCGTGATCGAGCTCGTCGAGGAGGCGGACGCCTGGTTCAACGCCCACGCCTGGTCGAGCGCGATCGTCACCGCCGCGAGCCTCGCGCTCTCGCTGACGACGCCGCGAGTGCTCGTGTTCGAGCTGAAGCCGGAGGAGAACCCGATGCAGCACGAGCTCGTCGAGCAGCCGATCGGTCAGAGCGGGGGGTGGGTGACGCCGCTTCCCGGGCCCGGGCTCGGCATCGAGGTCCGTGAGGACGTCGTCGAGCGCTACCGGTTCTAGCCGCGTCGAGCTGCGCGCGGAGGTACGCCCCGCGGGGTGCGATCGCCGGAAACGATAACGGGAACGGTTGCCATTCACTCACCGTCGTGGTCAGACCAAGGTGCCGCACGCCGGGGCTACGGCCCGGCGTTGACAACAGGAGACCGGGACCCCTACAGTGCGCTGGAACCGTTACCAAGAGGCGTGGAGAATTCGTGCCCGAACTCGACACCGATCGGATCACCGCAGCCACGACGAGCCTCACGATCGCGCGGATCGAGACGATTCCGATCCGAGTGCCGCTCGCCAGGACATACCGCGGCAGCCGCTACAAGATGACGCATCGCTCGACGATCGTGACGCGCATCTACACGGCGGAGGGCATCGTCGGTGAGGCCTACTGCGGCGATGAGGACCCGGGCCTGCTCGAGATCGACGAGATCGTGCGGGTCGAGATCGCCCCGCGGCTGATCGGCGAGGACGCGTACCGCGTCGAGCGTTGCTGGGCGCTCGCTCGCCCGGCGACCTACGACATCCTCCGCGACCGCAGGCTCGGCCTCGTCGCGACCGCCTGCGTCGACGCGGCGATCTGGGACGCGATCGGCAAGGCCCTCGGGCAGCCGCTGCACCGGCTGTGGGGCGGCTACCGCGACAGCCTGCCCGTGATCACGATCGGCGGGTACTACGACGTCCACGACATCGCCGAGGAGGTTGCCTCGCTGCGCGAGGCGGGGCTCGCCGGGATGAAGTTCAAGGTTGGCGGGCTGTCACCCGAGGAGGACGCGGCGCGCTTCCGCGTCGCTCGCGAGGCTGCCGGGCCCGACTTCGTCCTCTGTGCCGATGCCAACCAGGGCTGGTCGCCGGCCGAGGCGATCCGCTTCTCGAAGCTCGTGGCCGATCTCGACCTCCACTGGTTCGAGGAGCCGTGCATCTGGTCGAACGACCGGCGCGCGATGCGGGACGTGCGCTTCGGAGGCGGCGTCCGCGTGTGCGCGGGGCAGAGCGAGCTCTCCGCCGGCGGCTGTCGCGACCTGATGGTCGAGGGCGCGATCGACTTCTGCAACTTCGACTCGTCCTGGTCGGGCGGAGCGACCGAGTGGCGGCGAGTCGCCGCCGCCGCGATCGCCTTCGACGTCGCGATGGCTCACCACGAGGAACCTCAGATCGCCTCGCACCTGCTCGCGTCGATCCCACACGGGACCTTCCTCGAGATCTTCAGCCCTGACCGCGACCCGATCTGGTGGAACCTCGTCGCGAACCGTCCGACGATCGCCGATGGCCACCTGGCGCTCCCGAGCGCACCCGGTCTCGGCTGGGAGCTCGACGAGGAGTACCTCGAGGCGCACCGGATCCCACCGCGTCCATGAGCGCGTCGATCCCGCTCGGGGCGGGCCTGGAAGGAAACGGCGTGGTCGTCACCGGGGCAGCTGGGGGGATCGGCGCGGTCGTTGCGCGCGCATTCGCGGAGTCCGGGGCGCGAGTCGCGGCGATCGACCTCTCGGCCGAGAGCGCTGCGTCGCTCGCTGCAGGGCTTCCGGGTGACGGGCACGTCGGGATCGGTGCCGACCTGCTCGAGATCGACCGGTTGCCGGCGCTCATCGAGGAGGCCGAGGCAACGGTCGGGCCGCTCGTCGCGCTCGCCCATCTCGCCGCCGTCCTGCGCCGCGCGCACGACGTCGCTGACGTCGACGAGGCCGACTGGGACGCCCAGGTCGACCTCAACCTCAAAGCGACGTTTTTCCTCGACCGCGCCTTCGCGGAGCTCCTCCGGCAGGAGGCGCGCGGCGGTGCGATCGTCAACCTCAGCTCTCAGGGGTGGTGGACGGGGGGCTTCGGCGGCTCGGTCGTCTACAACTCGACGAAAGGCGGGATCGTGACGATGACCCGTGGCCTGGCGCGGACATACGCCGCCGCCGGAATCCGCGTCAACACCGTCGCACCGGGGATGGTCGACACCGCGATGCTGCACGACGCGATCAGCGCCGACGCGCTCGGTCGCCTCGTCGAGCAGGTGCCGCTCGGGCGCCTTGCGAGGCCTGAGGAGGTCGCCCCGGCGGTCGTCTTCCTCGCCTCGGATCACGCGGGATACATCACCGGCGCGACGCTGAACGTCAGCGGCGGCTGGTTGATGTACTGACGCCGCGGCAGACACCGGCGATCTTGTCAGACCAATCGCTTGACACCCGCGCTGTCATGGGCTTCAATCGGCTGGAATCGTACTCAGAGTCACGACCAGGAAGGGGTTTTCGGCGTGGACGAGTTCATGCATGGTCTCAGCCGCCTGGAGCTGCTCAAGCGAGGGGCCCTTGGTGCGGCGGCGATCGGCGGCGCCGATGCGCTCCTGCGCGCCGACGTGGCCGGCGCCGCACTGGCCGCGCCCAAGCCTGGCGGCAAGCTCGTCGTCGGCATTGGCCAGGTCTTCGAGGACATCAACGTCCTCACGGCTTTCGGGTACCGCTGGGGCCAGCTGATGGCCTACGCGATGTACGACACGCTCGTCAAGTTCAACTCGAAGGGTCAGGCAATCCCGCTACTCGCCACCAAGTGGAAGCAGACCGACCCGAAGACGACCCTCGTGACGATCCGCAAGGGTGTCAAGTTCCACAACGGCAACCCGCTGCGTGTCGAGGACGTCGTCTGGAGCCTCAACCGCATCCACGATCCGGTCAAGCCCGCGTCGAACAACTTCCTCGCCCTCCCGAAGGACATCTGGGGCAAGGCGGTCAAGGTCGACGACTCGACGCTGCGGATCACGACGAAGAAGCCGACGCGGATGGTCGAGAGCTTCCGGTTCTGGTTCATCATGCCGGAGAACGCCGACGACCTGAACCTCGGCGAGGAGCCCATCGGGACCGGCCCGTTCAAGTTCAAGAACTTCGTCAAGGGCGATCGGCTCGAGCTCGAGCGGTTCGGCGACTACTGGAACGGCGACCGCCCGTACCTCGACGAGCTGACGTTCCGCTTCGTCGCGGACGAGGCGACGGTGGTTGCGAACTTCCTCTCGGGTGACGTCGACTACCTCCACGACCTTGCCGTGGCGACGCTGCCGCAGGTCGAGGGCAAGCGCAACTCGAAGCTGATCCCGTCCGGGATCTGGTTCCAGTG
Organism: Gaiellales bacterium; assembly: GCA_046330385.1. Lineage (GTDB taxonomy): Bacteria > Actinomycetota > Thermoleophilia > Gaiellales > Gaiellaceae > Gaiella. The sequence continues at coordinate 501,577 of JAXLSV010000002.1, forward strand.
GTGGCAGCCCCAGATGTACTCCGGGCCGCTCAAGGACGCCCGCGTGCGCCGTGCCCTGCAGTGGGCGTTCGACAAGCAGACCGGCAACAAGGTCGCCTTCAACGGCAAGGGGTACGTCACCTGGAACCCGTTCGAGAAGACGCCGTACTCGATCGGCAAGAAGTGGCCGGGCGGCGGGCCGACCCCGAAGTTCGACCCCGAACGCGCCAAGCGGGAGCTCCAGAAGGCCGGTGCCTCCAAGCTCAAGCTGAACATGATGATCCTCAAGGAGAACGGCCCGTGGACCCGCGAGTCCCAGGCTCTCCAGCAGGGGTTCAAGAAGGCGGGGATCGATGCGTCGATCGAGTCGATCCCGTCGTCGCAGTGGTTCGACAAGCTCTACACGAAGCGGATCCACCAGGGCATCGCCGTCAACGCCGGCACCCTCCCGTTCCCGTGGGCGCTTGCGGCGAACTACATGATGAAGGCGAGCCTGCTGAAGAACCCGCCCAAGTACCCGAAGCCGGCGATCCCGGCACTGGAGGCGGCGTACAACAAGGCGTTCACGTCCTCGACCGAGGCCGAGTACGCCGCGAGCCTCAAGGCCGTTCAGCGCCTGATGCTCACGGAGGCCGCCGTCTTCCACACGATCATGGCGTCGAACCAGAACGTCGCCCCGAAGAACCTGCTCGGCGTCGACTCGACGCTCATCGGAGACCAACGCTTCGACGGGGCCTACTTCGCGTAGTGCCTCGGCCTGACATCCACCGTCACGACCGGCAGGGGGGCCCACACGCCCCCCCTGCCCGCTGAGCGATGCGGTTCCTGAGCCCGCTGCTGTCGATGATCGCGGTGCTCGTCGCGATCTCGGCGATCACGTACGCGATCGCCAGCGCGCTGCCGGGCGACCCCGCCGAGATCCGGGTGGGCAAGCGCGACGACCTCACGTTCGAGGCCCGGGAGGCGCTCGTCGAGGCAGAGCGGGAACGGCTCGGTCTCGACAAGCCCGTGCCGGTCCAGTTCGCGATCTGGCTCGGGAAGGCGGTGAGGGGCGACTTCGGCCAGCAGGAGGGCGGCGGCGACGTCGGCCCCGCAGTCGTCGAGCGGATCGTCCCGTCGCTCGAGCTTGCGATCCTCACCCTGCTCGTCAGCCTCCCGCTCGCGGCGCTGATCGCGGTGCGCTCCGTGCGCCGCGGCAAGAAGCTCTTCTCGATCACGGCCGGCCAGCTCGCGACGGTTGGGTTCGTGGTGCCGCAGTTCTGGCTCGGGATCCTGATCGTGCTGCTGTTCGCGGTGTTCCTCGGCTGGCTGCCCGCGGGCGGCTACGAGTCGTTCCGCGACGCGCCGCTCCCGCACGCCCAGCGGCTGATCATGCCGCTGCTGACGCTCGTGATCCCGACGACCGCGCTCTACTTTCACTTCGTCCGGCAGAGTCTCAACGAGGCGCTCGGGACGCAGTACATTCGGACTGCGCGGGCGAAGGGGATGAGCGAGACCCGCGTGCTCTACCGTCACGCCCTGCCGAATGCGCTGCTGCCGTCGCTCACGGTGCTCGGCGTCCAGTTCGGGCAGCTGCTCGGCGGTGTCGTGGTCGTCGAGCGGATCTTCAACTGGCCGGGGATCGGCGGCCTGCTGATCTACTCGGTCGAGCGGCAGGACTTCAACACGCTCGTCGCCTGCGTGCTCTCGATCGCGGCCGCATACGTCGTCGCGTCGACCTCGATCGAGCTCGCGTACCGGTTCGTCGATCCGCGGATCCGGAGGGCCTGATGCCGTCCTGGCTCAGGCGGAACCGTCGCCTCCAGGTCGGCTTCCTGCTGCTGGCGCCGTTCCTCGTCGCGGCCGCGATCCCGGGGGTGATCGCCCCGTATTCCCCGACCGACCTCGTCGGCGTGCCGTTCCAGGGGCCGTCGTCCGAGTTCCTCCTCGGCACCGACGAGCTCGGGCGCGACATCTTCTCGCGCCTCGTGTATGCCGCGCGCACCGACCTCAAGATCAGCCTCGGCGCGACGCTGGCCGCCGCGGTCGTGGGGACGTCGATCGGCTTCTGGGTCGGCTACCGCGGTGGGCTCCTCAGCACGATCTCGCTTCGGCTCACCGACGTGATGCTCGCGTTCCCGTCGATTCTCCTGGCGCTGTTCCTCGTCGCGGTGATCGGCCCGAGCGACTACATCGTCCTCGGCGCGCTCGCCGTCCTGTACTTCCCCGGCTTCCTTCGCTTCGCCCGGGGGATGGCGATCAGCCTCAGGGAGCGCGCCTTCGTCGAGGCGAGCGTGATCTCGGGCGCACGGCCTTCGTACGTCGTCTGGCGGCACTTGCTCCCGAACGCGATCGGGCCGACGCTGGTCGGCGTCGCGCTCACGGCCGCCTACACGCTGCTCGCGGCTGCCACGCTCTCCTATCTTGGCCTCGGCGCCCCGCCACCCGCGCCCAGCTGGGGCAACATGCTCCAGGCGTCGTTCGGGACGCTCTTCCAGGACTGGCAGTACGGCGTCTGGCCGGGCCTGTGCATCGTGCTCGTCGCGCTCGGCTACATGCTGATCAGCGAAGGGATCGAGCACGCGGTACGTCGAAGCGCGAGCGCGGTGGTGCTCGCCGACATCGACCCGGCGTCAGGCACGACCGCGACGGGGAGCCCGGCATGAGCGTCGGCGCCGAGCGGGCGCGGGCGGCGGAGCATCCCGACCCGGCCGCGCCGGTGCTCTCGATCCGCGACCTCGTCGTCGATTTTCCGCTCGGCGCGCGTACGGTGCGGGCAGTCGACGGCGTCTCGCTCGACGTCCACGCGGGTCAGCGGATCGGCGTGGTCGGTGAGTCGGGGTCGGGCAAGTCGACGATCGCGATGGCGGTGCTCGGCCTCCTCGAGCCGCCCGGGCGTGTCACCGCGGGCTCCGCCCGGCTCGCAGAGCTGGAGCTCGTCGGTGCCCCCGACGAGGCGCTGCGGCGTGTGCGAGGGGCGAGGATCTCGATGATCTTCCAGGACGCGCTCGGCTCGTTGAACCCCGTCAAGACGATCGGCTGGCAGCTGACCGAGGCGATCCGTCTCCACTCGGCCGCGACGAAGGCGGAGGCGGAGGATCGCGCCGTCGAGCTGCTCGCGGAGGTCGGCGTCCAGGCGCCGCGGCAACGACTCGAGCAGTACCCCCACGAGTTCTCGGGGGGGATGAGGCAGCGGGTGATGATCGCGATCGCACTCTCTTCGAGCCCGGAGCTCCTGATCGCCGACGAGCCGACGACCGCGCTCGACGTGACCACCCAGGCAAGCGTGATCGACCTGCTCCACCGGCTTGCCGAGGAGCGGAACATGGCGGTGCTGCTGATCACGCACGATCTCGGCGTCGTTGCCGGCTTCGCCCAGGACGTGTTGGTGATGTACGCAGGAGCGCCCGTCGAGTACGGGGCTGTCGACGAGGTCTTCGCCAGGGCGGGGCACCCGTACACCCAGGCGTTGCTCGCGGCCGTCCCCCGCCTCGGCGACGATCGGGCGACGACGCTGCCGTCGATCCCCGGCGCGCTGCCGCGGGCCGATGCGATTCCGGGCGGTTGCCGGTTCGCGCCGCGGTGCCGTCTGGCCGGGTCGCGGGAGCGTTGCCGTGAAGAGCGGCCACCGTTTCGATTCGACGACACGTCTCTTCGCGTCGCCTGCCACTTCGCCGACGAGTCCCGGGCAACCGCACAGGCCGGTCGCGCCGCCGAGGCTGCGTTGGGCGAGCCGGTGGTGGGTGAGGCGCTGCTCGCCGTCGACGACCTCGCGAAGGACTACCGTGCACGCGGCAGCTCGACGTTCAACAAGCGATGGCTCCGGGCGGTCGACGGTGTCTCGTTCGACATCAGGCGGGGCGAGTCGCTGGGGCTCGTCGGCGAGTCCGGGTCGGGCAAGTCGACGGTCGCACGGCTGCTCCTCGGGCTCACCGGACGGAACCGCGGAACGGTGACGTTCGACGGGAGGCCGCTCGAGGCGGGCCGAGGCGGGCTTGCAAAGGATCAGCGCGGACGCGTGCAGATGGTCTTCCAGGACCCTGGCGACTCGCTCAACCCGCTGATGACGGTCGAGGACATCGTCGCGGAACCACTTCGCCTTCTCGACCGAGACGAGGCCCGGCGGAACGCGCGGCGGGTGCCCGAGCTCCTCGAGCTCGTCGGGCTGGACGCCGACTTCGGCAAGCGTCGCCCGCTCCAGCTGTCGGGTGGACAGCGCCAGCGCGTGGCGATCGCCCGGGCGCTCGCCACCAATCCGTCGCTGGTCGTGTGCGACGAGGCGGTGTCGTCTCTCGACGTGTCGGTACGGGCTCAGATCCTCAACCTCGTGATGGATCTCCAGCGCAGGCTCGGGCTCGCCTACCTGTTCATCTCGCACGACCTCTCGACGGTGCGCCACGTGTGCGACCGAGTCGCGGTGATGTACGCGGGGCGGTTCGTCGAGGTCGCCGACGCCGACCGGATCTTCCGGTCGCCGCAGCACCCGTACACGGTCGCGCTGCTGTCGGCGGTGCCGATTCCCGACCCCGCGCTCGAGCGCGAGCGACGGCGCATCCGGCTCGACGGCGAGGTTCCCGACCTGACCCAACCCATCCCAGGGTGCGTGTTCGAGTCGCGCTGCGCCAAGGCGCAGGAGCGCTGCGCGATCGAGTCGCCCGCGCTCGTCGAGCGTGGCGGGCTGCATCTCAGCGCGTGCCACTTCCCGGAGAACGTGGAGTGAGCACCCGGGCGCAGGACGAGCCGCCCGGCCTCTGCGCCGCCCGAGGCGCTCTGCACCTCTCGAACCCGGATACCTCCGACGTCGTCGAGCTGCACGCCTTCGGCAGGCCCGGGTGAGCTGAGGTGCGTGGTCGCGTCCCCGTTCGCCCTTCGCTTCGCCCCCGCTGCCCGAGCAGCGCCCCACGTCACGCAAGGAGGCCCCGATGACCGACTACCCGAAGTATCGCGCTCTGTGGCCGCCGTACCAGAGCACCCCGTTTCGCCCGGGCGAGGAGCCCAAGCCGGCGCTGTTGAAGAACGGCACCCACCGCTTCGACGCGTGGGCGCCGGCGCCCGGGAACGCGACGCCGTCGTGGACCTGGGTCTCCACCCCGAACATCAACGCCGGCATGTTCGTCGTACCTGCAGGCTGCTGGTTCGATCCCGGCGACCACCCGAACCCCGAGCCGTACTACATCGTCCGAGGGACGCTCCACCTCTCGAACCCCGACACGTCGGACGTGATCGAGCTTCGTGCCGGCGACGCCGCCAACATCCCCGCCTGGGCGTACCACCACGGCTACAACTTCGGCGACGAGGACTGCTACATCGCCTGGTGGGTGCCGGGCGAGATGCACACCGACCTGTTCAAGCAGAAGGTCGAGAACGACACCCTCTACGACCTCGGCTGGTACGAGCGCTCGCCCGTCGTCCTCAACGGGCCGCACGACCGCAACGAGGGCTTCGCTTCCAGGCTGGATCAGCTCGCCGCCTGGCCGGGCGGCGCGAAGACGGCGGTCGACATGATGAAGCTCGATCGCTCGACCTGGCTACACCTGATCACGGGCGACGAGCCGAGGCAGGCCTACCTCACGTCGTTCTGGTATTGCGACGACCGGATCCGGGCAGGGGAGATGCGCCTGCCGGTGCGCCGCGACACGAAGCCCGAGACCGTCCCGTTCGAGAAGGTCCTCTACGTGACGTCGGGAACGATGGTCGTCTCCCTCACGGGCACGACCGACGTCCTCCGCGCCGAGACCGGCGACGTCGTCTTCATGCCGGCCGGCGTCGAGCACACGTTCATGACCGTCGGTGAGACGGGGGCGACCGCCGTCATCGGGATGGCACGGGTGGCGTGAGATGGACCCGTACGACTACGACCGCTACCGCGGGTACGAGGAGGCGGCGCCCTGGCATCACCGGCAGCCCTTCGAGCTCGGGGAGGAACACGTCCCGTGCGTGATCACGCGTTCGGATGCGACCTACCTCTCGTGGTCGCCGGAACCCGGGAACGCGATGGCGACCTGGGTGTACGTCGGGACGAGGCGGCTCAACCAGGGCACGTTCTACGTCGAGCCTGGGCATTGGTTCGACGCGGGCAATCATCCCAACCCCGAGCCGTACTACGTGCTGCGCGGCTCGCTCTGGCTCTCGAACCCGGACACCTCCGACGTGATCGAGATCCGCGCCGGCGATGCCGCGAACATCCCGGCGTTCGCCTTTCACCACGCCTGGAACGTCGGGACCGACACCTGCGAGATCCTGTGGTGGGTCCCGGGCGAGATGCACACCGACGAGTTCAAGGACGCGATCTCCAACCGCAGCCACGGTGAGTGGAAGTGGTATCCGCGCAGCGCGGTGATGCTCGACGGGCCTCACGACCGAAACGACGGGTTCCCGTCTCACCTCGACGACCTCCGCCGGTGGCCGCCGGCCGCGAGCACCAAGCTCCCGGGTGTCGACATGGAGCACCTGCCGCCGTCGACGTGGTTGCGTGTTCTGCGGGGGCAGGACCCCCGCCTGACGCTGCCCGTCTCGTTCTTCTACAGCGACGAACAGATCCGGGTCGGTCAGGTGCGGGTCGCCGCGGGGCGCGAGTCGGAGCCCTTCGCGGGCGACCACGAGACCACGCTCTACGTCGAGTCCGGCATGCTCTCGGTCAACCTCACCGCCACCCGGAGCCTCCTCGCGCACCCGTCTGACGTCGTGTTCCTCCCACCCGGTACCCGGCACACGCTGCAGGCGGTCGGAGACGACCCCGTGGTTGCTCTGTTCGCCCAGGCGCTCATCCCATGACGCGCGTCCGCCTCGGCGAGCTGACGCGGTCAGAGGCCCGCCTGCGGGCCGAGGCGGGCGCGCTGTGCGTGATTCCGGTCGGGGCGCTCGAACAGCATGGTGAGCACCTTCCCCTCGCCACCGACACGCTGCTGGTCGAGGAGGTCTGCGCGAGGGCCGCGCCGCGCGCGGCCGGCGACGTGATCCTCGCGCCGACCGTCTGGGCAGGGCAGAGCCCTCACCACGTCCGGCTCGGGGTCACGGTGTCGCTCGAGCCCGCCCTGCTGATCGCGCAGCTCGGGGCGATCGTGGGCGAGCTGCGCCGCTGGTTCGTGCGGGTGGCCGTTGTCAACGGCCACGGAGGCAACCGCGGCTGGCTCGCCGCGTTCGCGCTCGAGCACCGCTGCCCCGCGGTCTCCTACTGGGAGCTGGTCGACCCGGACACGCTGCGGGAGCTCGTCCCGGCCGACCGGGGCTCACCTGGTCATGCCGGGCAGATGGAGACCTCCGCAATGCTCGCTGCCCTCCCGGCGCTCGTGGGCATGGCGGCAACGGCGTTCGAGCCAATCGCGCAGGAGAGCGACGCGCTGCTCTATCCGGAGATGGGGGAGAGCGGCGTGCTCGGCGACCCCGGCGCCGCGACCGCGGAGCTCGGCGAGCGCCTGCTCGACGCCGCTGCCAACGGGGTCGCTGCCTTCTTCACGTCTGTCCCGCCGATCGAAAGGACGTTCTCGCCATGACCGTGTTTCGCGCCGGTGCAGCGTCGCTCGAGCTTGCACCACCGCTCGGGCTGCCGATGGTCGGCTTCGTCCGTCAGCCGTGGAACGCGAACGGCTACGGGCTGCCGCTCGAGGTGGGGGCGCTCGCGCTCGAGCGCGACGACACCCGCGTCGTGCTCTGCGGCGTCGACATCGTCGGCGTAATCAGCCCTCAGATCGAGCCGCTCATCGCGCGCGTCGCCGAAGCGACCGGCGCCGATCCGGCCGGCGTCCTCCTCAACTGGAGCCACACGCATCTCGCCCCACCCGGCGGCATCGCGAACGGTGCGGTGTACGGCGATGTCGACGACGATCTCGCGCAGGCGATCACCTCGTTCTCACGGGTCATCCACGACAAGATCGTCACCGTCTGCCGGCTGGCAGTCGAGCGGCTGGAGCCAGCGGGCGTCGTCTGGGGGCAGGCAACGACCGATCTCGCGGTCAACCGGCGCGAGCGCACGACCGGTGGCTACAACGGCGGGTCGATCCTTGGCTGGAACCCCGACGAGCTCGTCGACAACGAGGTCACGGTTCTCCAGGCGCGCCGGCCGGACGAGTCGGCGATCTGCACCCTCGTCGGGTTCGGCTGCCACCCCGTGACGACCGGCTACGACATGGACGTCTACTCCGCCGACTTCCCCGGACCCATGCGCGACGTCGTGCGGGCGGTGACCGGAGGCGAGTGCGTCTTCTTCCAGGGTGCCGGGGGCAACGTCCTGCCGAAGTTCGCGTTCACCGACTCCGAGGACGAGGCGCACCGGATGGGGACGAGGCTCGCGCTCGCGGCGCTTGCAGCAGTTGCCGACCGCCACAGCCGGCCGGTCACGGTCGTCCCGGAGCAGGAGGGGTCGGTCACGCCGATCACCCGCTACCGACGCCGTTACGAAGACGTGCCCGCACCGGAGCTCGCAGCGGTGAGCGAGACCGTCTCGATCCCGCTGATGCCCCATCCGGCGCTCGAAGACGTGGTCGCGCAGCGAGAGGAGCACGAGGCGGCGCTCGAGGAGGCGCGTGCCTCCGGAAACCGCGGCCGCGTGAAGCTCGCCTACTACCAGGCGTCGTGGGCACGGACCATCGAGGCGCAGCTCCGCGCGGGCACAGCCCCGACCGCGGTCTCGGGGCCGGTGCACGCGGTGCGAATCGGCGACGGGGTGATCGTGACCGGGCCGGGGGAGACGTTCACCGAGTACGGGATCGCGGTCAAGGAGCGCTCCCCTGGCCTGCCGACGCTCTATGCCGGCTATACGAACGAGCTGATCGGGTACCTGCCGACTGCGAACGAGTATCAGTACGGCGGCTACGAGGCGGGGTACGGGTACAAGAGCGTCGGCTTGCCGTCGCTGTTCGCCCCGAGCGTCGAGCAGACGTTCGTGGAGACCGGCGTGCGCCTCGCCGAGCGGCTGTTCCCGAAGGCAAAGCCATACGACGGCGCGGAGGGCTGGCTGGCCCGCGGCGCGCTGCCGCGCCTGGAGCCGACCCCGCTCGAGCACCCCTCGCGCACCCGAGAGGAGGTGCTCCGGTGAGCACCGCGCGCATCGGCGTGATCGGCGCCGGCTTCTGGGCCTCGTACCAGTACCTCCCGTTCTTTCGGGACCACCCGGAGGTCGAGCTCGTCGGGGCCGTCCGCAAGGACGAGCAGGGGCTCGACGCGTTCAAGCAGACCTTCGGTCTCGAGATCGCGACGAGCTCGGTGGCGGAGCTCCTGGCGGCCGGGCTCGACGGCGTCGTCGTCTCGTCGCCGCACACGCTTCATCGTGAGCACGCGATCGCGGCGCTCGAATCCGGCGCACATGTGCTCGTCGAGAAGCCGATGACGATCACGCTCACCGACGCAAGAGCCGTCGCCGCGGTCGCCGAGGCCACGGGCCGCACCGTCGGCGTCGCCCACGGCTGGAACTACCAGCGCCTCACCAACTGGGCGAAAGACCTGCTCGCCGAGGGTCGGCTGGGTCGGATCACCTCGGTGACCGGCTACATGTCGAGCTGTCTCACCGATCTCTTCAGCGGCCGGTCGGGGTACGGCGTCCTCGACGTCGGCGGCTTTCCGGTCGAGGCGGAGGCCGCGACCTGGGCGAAGGCCGACGCCGGCGGCGGCTATCTGTACGGGCAGCTGTGCCATCTCATCGCGATTGCGCTGTGGCTGGTTCCCGACGAGCCCGAGGACGTGTTCGCGCGCGCCCACCTGCTCGGTAACGGCGTCGACCTCGACATCCAGGTCTCGGTCGCTCTCGAAGGCGGCATCGTCGCGTCGTTCGGCGGTCAGGGCCATGAGCCGTGGGGGCGGAGGCACGCGTGTGACCTGCGGATCGCGGGGGAGAACGGCGTGCTGACGCTCGACTACGACCGCACGCACGCGCAGCTCCTGCTCGCGGGGGACGCGGCGATGACGGAGCGGATGGAATGGACGACGCTGGAGCCTGATCCTCCGGCGGCGGAGCCCGACGCCGCGTACGACTGCGACGACGCCGCCCAGTTCCTCGTCGATACCTGCCTCGGGCGCACCACCGTCAACCGGGCTCCGGTCGATCTCGGGGTCCGCACCGTCGCGGTGATGGACGCGGCGTGGCGGTCGGCGCACACCGGGGCTCCGGTACGGATTGTCGATCTCTGAGCGGTGACCGAGACGGTCTGCACGCTCTCCGTGCCCGGGCTCGTCTTCGGGCCTGGCGCCTCGCGTGAGGCGGGCTGGCGCGCGGCTGCGCTCGGGAGCACCCGTGCGCTGCTCGTCACCGACGCCTTTCTCGCCGAGCGTGGCCTTCACGAGCCTGTCGTGGCAGCGTGCGCAGAGGCGGGCGTCGAGGTTGTCGCGCACCTGATCCCGGTTGGTGAGCCGAACGAGTCGACGCTCGCCCGTGCGGGGGCAGCCGCTCGCGAGGCCGGCGTCGACGGGGTAATCGGGCTCGGCGGCGGCTCGGCGCTGGACACCGCGAAAACGGCGGCGTTGCTCGGCGCCCATGGCGGCAAGGTGCGTGACTACGTGAACGCGCCGCTCGGTCGAGCCCTCGCGCCACCCGGCCCGCTCCTGCCGCTGCTCGCGGTCCCGACGACGGCGGGGACCGGCTCGGAGGTGACCGCGGTCGCTGTGCTCGACCTGCCCGACGAGAGGGTGAAGACCGGGATCGCGCACCCGTTGCTCCGCCCGCTCGTCGCCCTCTGCGATCCGGAGCTGACCGCGGGCGTGCCCGCGGCGGTGACCGCGGCCACGGGGATTGACGCGCTCCTGCATGCGGCCGAGGCGTTCACCGCCATCCCCCACACGCACCGCGCCGCGCCCGCGACCCCCGCCGCGCGGCCGAACTACCAGGGCGCGCACCCGTTGGCGGACGTCTGGGTGCGTCACGCGATCGGGCTTGTCGGACGGTTCCTCGAGCGTGCGGTCGCGGACGGCTCCGACCGCGAGGCGCGAGCCGGGATGATGCTCGCCGCGACTGCTGCCGGGATCGGGTTTGGGCACGCAGGAGTCCACGTGCCCCACGCGTGCGCGTATCCGATCGCGGGGCTGAAGCATGGGTGGAAGCCGCCCGGCTACCCGGGCGAGGGACGCTTCGTTCCGCACGGAATCGCGTGTGCGCTCACGGCGCCTGCTGCGTTCGGGCTCACACACCCTGCCCAGCCGGAGCGTCACCGGGAGGCGGCGTGCTTGCTGACTGGACGAGAGCCGGACACGGATGACCCGAATCCGCTCGGCGAGGCCGTCCGCGCGCTGATGCAGCGGATCGGCCTGCCCGCCCGGCTCGAGGAGGTCGGCTATGGCGCAGACGACGTGCCTGCGCTCGTCGCGGGGGCGGAGATGCAGCAGCGCCTGCTCGCGTGCGCACCGCTCCCGGTGGACGGCACCTTGCTCGAACGAGTCCTCCGAAACAGCCTTTGAGCGCTCATCGCCCCCTGTGCGCTACAGCCGCCCGATCAGCTCCAGGCTCGCCTCGACCGCCCGCTCGGCCGAGTCGGGGTGGAGGATGACCGGCATCCCCCATGCCTGTGGGATCAGGTCAGGCACCGCGTAGCTCTCGTCCAGCGACCAGCCTCCCTCCGGGTAGTCCTCGGCGCGGGGGAGGTAGCCGTGGAGACCGTTCGAGTAGCCGAGCACGAACGTGTCGGGGTGGGGGGAGCGCGCGCGAATGTCGAGACCCGTCTCGAAGAACACCTCCATGCTGTGCGCATTCACGACGATGTCGTTTACCCGGATCGCCTGAACACGCAGCTCGTGGGTCGGGTGGCCGTGCTCGACGGCGGCGACGAGGTTCGCCGCCCAGTGCTCGTATTTCCGCGCCGCGCGGATCTCCCAGTCGAGCGCCCCGCCCGCGCATCGCTCCTCGACGAGGCGCCGCCAGTGCTCGTGGATCTCCCGGGCGCGGTCGAGGGTGGGGAGCACGTCGTAGTCGAGCGCGACAGTTGTCTCGACGGCCGCGAGACACGTGCACGTGTCGGTGCTCTCGATCCGTTCCCAGGGCGTGAAGAGAATGTTGGGAACGTTGCCCAGGGGGCGGCGTGCACCGGGCCGGGTGTTCGTGCGGATGCGGGCGGCGACCTTCAGCACCTCCCCGCCGAGCTCCAGCCCGACTCGGTTCTTCGTGTCGCTGCAGTCGACCTCGTAGCCGATGCCGACGCGGGGATTGACGTTGCCGCCGCAACCCTGGAGGAAGAGCGCCAGCCCGCCGAGGTTCCGCTCGACCACGTCCCGCGCGGGGCCGGGGTAGTCGGTCGAGGCGACCTGCGAGCGGCTCCCGACTGTCACCGGGTGGGCGGAGTAGCGGAAGAGGGTCGCGATCGGGTTGCCGTCGAGGTCGTCGACGCGGATCACGCCTACCGACGTGTCGATCGGGTGCCCCGGCACCTCCCCGAGGACGTCGTGTCCGTCGCGAGTCTCGCGTCGGTAAACGCCGATATCGCTCTCGCCCCAGCCGCAGCCGATTCGCGAGGGCTGGAGCCGCGCGCCTGCTTCCCGTGCCGCCTCCGCGAGCCAGGTGGAGAGGTCGCGCTCGTACCGGGTGCGGAACGGGACGTCCTCGGCCGTGTCGGTCATCGCCATGAACTCTGGGAGCGCGGGCGCGCTGTGGTTGTGGCTCAAGTTCAGGAGCACGTGGGCGGTCGAGATCCCGAGCGCAGTCGCGACCGTCGCACGGAGGCGGTCGGCCTCGGCGAGGCTCATCACACACAGGTCGGTCGCGACGATCGCGACCTTCGTCCCGCGGTCGTCGAGAACGAGGACGGTCGCAGTGAGGTCGCTCTCGAACGCCTGGATCGGGCTACCGAACAGGCGCAGGCCGGCCTTGCCGGTGCCGAGCGGCGGGTTGATCGTCCGCCGGGCGGCGCCGGCGGTGAGTACGTGCGTCATCGAGATCCTCCTTCGGGCGAGGTCGTGGAGCAGAGCGACGCTCGCGTCGAGCGCGCGCTGCTCCGAGTCGGGATGCAACGCCACCGGGTGGGGATGCACCTGGAAGATGAGGTCGGGCACCGCGTACCTGGCCTCGACGTCCCAGCCGCCGGGTGGGGGAACAGGGGACCTCGCCGAGCACGTCGCGTCCATCTCGCTGCTCGCGTCGGTAGACGCCGATTCCGCTCTCGCCCCACCCGGTGCCGATGCGGGCGAGCCGGAGGCGCGCGTCGGCATCCGCGGCGACGCCCGCGAGCGCCGCCTCGAGCAGCTCTCGATACCGTGGCTTGAGCTCGAGCTGCTCGTCGGTGTCCGGCACATAGTCGGGCAGGGCGACGCCCGCGTGCGTGTGGCTGGTCGTCAGGACGACGTGGGCGGGCGGGACGCCAATCGCGTCGGCCACAACCCGTCGTAGGCGATCGGTCGGTCGTGCCCCGCGAAACGAGAGGTCGATACCGACGAGGGACAAGTCGATTGCGATCACCACCACCTTCACGTCACCGGCTTCGAGCACGAGCGCGGTTGCGGTGGGATCGCTCTCGATTGCCTGCACGGGGTTGCCGAACAGGCGAAAGCCCGTTTGCCGACTGCCGAGAGGCGGGTTGACCGTGCGCCGCGCCGCGCCGGCAGACAGCCGACCGGTGGTCACGGCGTTCCCGGGTGCTCGAGGATGTCGGCGGGGAGCGGCTCAGGAAGCGCGCCCGTCGCCGTCCAGCCGGCAGCTTCTGGCCATGGCTCGCGGTCGGGGAACAGCTCCTCCGCGGCGCGGACGCCCGTCTCGACGAGAACCCGATCGGACCCCGCCGCGAGGTGTGACGGGTTCCCGTGCCCTCGACGACTGAGGTCGGCTTCGTACCCGCCCCGGGCGAGCTCGGCGTCGGTGAAGAAGTAGGCGACGAGGCCGTTGGTGAACCCTGCGTAGAGCGTCGGCCGGCCAGGGCTTCGCTCCTTCACTGCCATCCCGATCTCGGTGAACACCTCGCCCGGGCCGGAGACCACGACGCCGTCGCCAACCCGCAACGCGTGGACCGGCCCGACGCGCTCCGTCGGCGCCGAGCCTTCGAGGAGCGCCTGCTCGGTCGCCCGCGCCCAGCCGAGATGCCACCAGGCGACGCGCGCCTCGCCACCGGCCCCGCGGACCTTGGCCGAGGCGAGCACGGGCTCCCACTCCGCCCTGACCGCGCGCACTTCGTCGAGGCTCGGGAGCGGCCGCAGCGGGAACCGGGCGGTGCGGACGGTCGCGGCCAGGCGGGGCGCAGGCACGTCCTCGACCGGGACACGCCGATAGGAGGAGATCTCGGTGACCGAGCGCTCCGCCCGCCAGGCCATCCGCATGGGGTACGCATGCCGGCCCGCGACGGAGTGGAGCGCCTCGATCGCCAGGCGGTAGCCCATGCTCTCGGCCTCGCGCTCGTCGTCTGTGAACGCAACCTTGGGGAGCACGTTGCCGCCCGCCCCCTGGAGGAAGACCGCCTCGCCTCCGGTCGCTCGCCGAACCGTCTCGCGGAGCGGCCCCGGGAAATCGGCCGAGTAGACGTACATGTCGAAGCCGGTGGTGACCGGGTGGCAGCCGAAGCCGACGACCGTTGCGATCGGGGATTCGTCGGGTCGCCGCAGCTGGAGCGTGGTCACCTGGGTGTCGACGAGCTCGTCCGGGTTCCAGCCGAGGATCGTGCGGCCGTCCCGGGTCCGCTCCCTGCGGTTGACCGCAAGATCGGCCGTCCCGACTCCCCAGACCGGACGCGCAGGCTCGAGCCGCGAACAGGCGAGCCGGCAGACCTCGACGACGATCTCCTGCACGCGATCCGCAAATCGACGGATGCGCACGTCACGGGCCTCGTCGGGAGGGCCGGTGCAGTGTCCGCCCCAGGCGCCGGCGAACACAGAGAGATGGGTGTGGTTCCAGTTGAGCAGGATTCCCGCCGGGTCGGCACCGGTGGCCTCGGCGACGCGTCGCAGAAGCGGCGAGATCTCCGGCTCCCCGATCCCGACGACGTCGACGCCGCAGAGCACGGCCCGGCACCCGCCGGCTTCGAGGGCTACCGCCGACGCCTCGAGCGGAAACCGTCCGTAGCCCGTCGCATCGTGCGTCTGGCGAACGAACCCGACGAGGGGGAGATCGAGCGGAGGATCGAGGGGGAGGCGGGCGGCGCCCGCCCGGAACCCGGTCATCCGCGACGCTCCGCCGTGGTGGGGAGCGGCTGGCCTCCGGCGCGGTAACCTCGCTCGGAGGCGAGGCGGCCCGGTCTCGGGCTCATCGCGACAGCCACCCGCCGTCGACCGGGAGCACGACCCCGTGGAGGTAGTCCGACGCGGCCGAGGCGAGGAAGACGACGGCGCCCGCGAGATCGTCGGGCTCGCCCCACCTACCCGCGGGGAGGCGGGCGAGCACAGCGGCGGCGCGGTCGGGGTCGTCCTGCCAGATGTGGCGGTTGAGCGGCGTCTTGATGTACCCGGGCGCGATCCCGTTCACGTTCACTCCGTGCGGTGCCCACTCGTTCGCTAGCGCCTTCGTGAGCTGTGCGACGCCGCCCTTCGAGGCGGCGTACGCCGAGGCGTTGAAGCCGCCCTGGAAGCTGAGCATCGAGGCGACGGTGACGATCTTGCCCGCTCCGCGCGGCACCATCAGCGCGCCGGCGAGCCGGCAGAGCTCGAAGACCGACGTGAGGTTCACCTCGAGCGTCTCGTCCCAGTCGTTCAGCTCGAGCGTGAGGGCCGGCCCGGCGTGCACGGTGCCATGGCCCGCGACCAGCACGTCGAGCCCACCCAGCGCCTTCACCGCGTCCGCAAAGCCCCGGCGCAGCTCATCCCGCACCGACAGGTCGGCGCGAATGGCGACGCCACCCACGCGGGCAGCGGTCGTCTCGACCGTCTCGGAGCGCCCGAGCGCCGCGACGCGCGCTCCCGCGCCGGCGAGCGCGTCGGCGATCCCGGCACCCAGGCCACCGCCGCCGCCCGTGACGAGAGCGCGCCGGCCCGTGAGGTCGAAGAGCCCCGGTGAGGTCACCGCGAGCGCAGGTAGTCGACGTAGGCCCCGACCAGCGCGCGCTCGTGCGTCGACGGCCCGAGCTGACCGAGCTCGATGCAGACGAGGGCGCTGGGGCAGGCATCGAGCACGGCCTCGATCGGGATCACGCCCTCGCCGAGCGGAACAGACGCGGGGCCTGCCAGCTCGTCGTCCCACGCGCCTTCGCAGTCCTTCAGGTGGATGATCTCGATCGCCTCCGCCAGGCGGCGGGCCGCAGCCGCGACATCGTCGCGGACGCGCAGCGCGTTCGCCGTGTCGAAGCAGATCCGCAGACCGTCGACCTGCTCGAGGAGCCGCTCGAGCTGCGCGGCGGTGAGGTCGCCGTGGTTCTCGAGCGCGAGGCGGAGCCCGTGGTCTCGGGCGGCAGCGCAGGCCTCCCGCAGAAGGCCCGGTAGTGGTTTCTCCGAGCGGCCGCGCTGGGCCGGGCCGCCGGCGACGATGCGCGTCACCGGGAGACCCAGCGTCGCGGCGTGCGGCAGCCAGGCGAGCAGGTCAGGGAGGGCGTCGCCTCGGTCGCCGAACTCGAAGCCCGCGGGAGCGCCCCAGGAGAGGCCGAGCGCGAGGTCGCCGGCCTCGGCGAGGGCTGCGTACGGAGAAAACGCTTCCGGGTCACCCAGGAAGCTCGTCTGCAGGAAGACGAAGTCGAGCGCGAGCCGACGTGCCTCGGCGACGACATCGAGCGAGCCCCGCGCGAAGCGCTGCGCCGTGGTCGTCTCGCCGGGCCTGATCTCGCCGAGCAGCCGGTGGTAGGCGTAGCTGTCGACGCCGACGGTCGGCGACGTCGCAGGTGCGCCCCCACCCGGCGCGCACACAGAGCTCATTCGGTTTCCCGGGATGGCGGAGGTAGCGCTGGCATCGGTTCCAGCGATCCTACTCGATCTCCTGGAAAGGGGCTGTGATAGGTTCCTGGAATCGAGCCTGGAAACGGTTTACGAGGATGATCCCGGCCGATCTGAGACTCATGAGCGCGACGAGCCTGACCATGAGCGAGGCGATCAACAGCGCCCTCCGCGAGGCGCTCGACCGGCCCGAGCCGGTGATGCTGGTCGGGCAGGATATCGGCGCGTACGGAGGCGCCTTCGGCGTCACGCGAGGCCTGCACGAGACCTACGGCGATGAGGTGATCCGCGACGCTCCGCTCTGCGAATCCGCGACCGTCGGCTACGCGATCGGCCTCGCGATCACGGGCGTGCGTGCGGTGTGCGAGCTGGAGTTCTTCGACTTCGTCGGCGTTGCGATGGATCAGATCTTCAACCAGGCCGCCAAGCTGCACTACTTCACCGGGGGCAAGCTGACCGTGCCGCTCGTGATTCGCACGCCGATCGTCGCGCGGATGGGGATGGGCCCGCAGCACTCGCAGAGCCTCGAATCGTGGTTCATGCACGTCCCCGGGATCAAGATCGCCGTCCCCGCGAACGCGGCGGACGCGTACGGGTTGATGCGCAGCGCGCTGCTCGACCGCAATCCTGTCCTCTTCGTCGAGAACGTTCGCCTCTACGGCAGGCGCGCGGAGGTGACCATCGGGGAGAGCGTTCCCTTCGGCAAGGCGCGGATCGCGCGTGAGGGAACCGATGCCACCGTCGTCGCGCTCTCGGGGATGGTCGACGAAGCGCTCACCGCCGCCGAGACGCTCGCCGGTCGCGGCATCTCCGTCGAGGTGATCGACCCGCGCACGCTCGCGCCTCTCGACATGGAGACGATCCTCGGCTCGGTGCGAAAGACGATGCGTCTCGCGGTCGCGCACGACGCGCACCGGACGCTCGGGTTCGGCGCCGAGATTGCAGCGCGGTGCATGGAGGAGGCGTTCGACTATCTCGACGCGCCGGTCGAGCGGGTCGCGTGCCTCGATGTGCCGATCCCGTGCACGCCGAGCGGGATCGAGGCCGTGTACCCGAGCGCCGACGACGTCGTCGCCGCTGTGGAGCGCCTCGTCGCATGAGCTCGCTTACCGTGCCGCAGCTCTCGATCTCGATGGAGGAGGCCCGAGTGAGCCGCTGGCTGGTCGCCGACGGCGAGCCCGTTGCGCGGGGCCAGGTGGTCGTCGAGGTGGAGACCGACAAGGCGACCGTCGAGATCGAGTCGCCCGCCGACGGGGTGTTGCGGATCGTCGCCGTCGAGGGCGCGATCGTGCCGGTCGAGGGTGTCCTCGCCGAGCTCGAGCAAGGCGGCGGAGGCGGCGACAAAGCGGTCGCCCCCGCGCCGGAGCCCGAGCCCACGAGGCCCCACGTCGAGCCCGCAAGGGAACTGCTGGCGCCGACCGGCTCGACGATCGCCCCGGTTCCGGTCGACGAGGCCGTCCCTGGTCCCCGGCCGTCCGACCTCGACAATCGAGCGCTCCTCGGGCTGTACCGGGACATGGTGCGCGTGCGGGTGTTCGAGGAGGAGGTGATCGATGCCTTCGCACAGGGGCTGATCCCCGGCTCGACGCACCCCTGCATCGGCGCAGAGGCGATCAAGGCCGGGGTGCTCGCGACTCTCGAGCCCGACGACCTCGTCTTCGCCACGTACCGCGGTCATGGGGAGGCGCTGCTCAAGGGCGTCGATCCCGTCGGCGTGATGGCCGAGCTGATGGGCCGGGCCACCGGAGTCTGCAAGGGCAAGGGCGGCTCGATGCACCTCTCCGAACCGTCGGTCGGGCTCGTCTCGACCAACGCGATCGTTGCAGGCCACATCCCGATGGCCGGGGGTGCGGCGCTCTCGTGTCAGTTCCGGCGCACCGGCCAGGTCGTCGTCTGCTTCTTCGGCGACGGCGCCTCGTGCGAGGGGGAGTTCTTCGAGGCGATGAACATGGCGATGCTCTGGCGGGTCCCGCTGGTCTTCGTCTGCGAGAACAACGGGCTGGCGATCTCGGTGCCGACCTCGAAGAGCCAGGCGACCCCGGACATCGCAGACCGGGCTCGCGGCTTCGGGATGCCCGCGACGATCGTCGACGGGAACGACGTGCTCGCGGTGCGCGCCGCCGTCGCCGAGGGTGTCGCCCGAGCGCGGACGGCCGGCGGCCCGACGTTCGTCGAGTGCAAGACGGTGCGCTGGGAGCGGCACTCGGCGTTCTCGGCCGGCGGCAGCGACCCGGGTGAGCAGCGTCGCGCCTGGCAGCGGGTCGACCCGATCCCACGGTTCCGCAAGGCGCTGATCGAGTGGAACGTGGCGGGGCCCGGCGACCTGGACGCGATCGACGACGAGGTTCGTGCTCGCACCGCTGTGATCCGCGCGGAGGCGGAGGGCGCCCCAGTGCCGGCGCCGGGGTCGGTGTTCGAGGACGTCTACGCACCGTAATGGACGGTCTCCTCATCCGTCTTGCCGCGTATCCTCGGCTCCTCGATGAGCGTGTCGGACGGGTGCCCTGATGAGTGACCGACGCGTTCCTCGTCGCGGTCGCGCAAGCATGCGGGAGGTGGCCGAGCGCGCCGGCGTCGCGATGTCGTCGGTCTCGCGCGTCCTCTCGGGACACCCTGACGTGAGCCCCACGATGAGCGCCAAGGTGATGCAGGCGGTCGCCGAGCTTGCCTACCAGCCGGACATGCTTGCGCAGAGCCTTCGGCGCCGGGAGACGCTCACGATCGGCTTCGTCGTCGGCGACATCTCGAACTCGCTGTTCTCGGAGATCGTCACTGGTGCCGAGTCGGCGTTTCATGCCGAGGGCTACTCGATGCTCCTCACGAACTCCCTCGGCGACCCGCTCCTCGAGGCGGCGCACATCCAGCTCCTCGCGCAACGCCGGGTGGACGGGCTCGTGATCTCCGTGCTCGACGAGACGCACGTCGCGACCCTGGCGAGGCTGCGCGAGCTCGATCTCCCAGTCGTCGTGCTCGACCGCAACGTGCCCACCGAGCTCGGCGTGAGCCGGGTGCTCTCCGACCATCGCAGCGGGATGAAGGCGGCGACGCTCCATCTCCTCGACCTCGGGCACCGGCGGATCGGGCTGATCGGCGGGTCCGAGATGCGCCCTGCGGTCGAGCGTCGCGCCGGCCTGATCGACGCCTTTCGCGAGCGCGGCCTGCCGACGACCTACGTGCTCGACGAGGGGTCGTTCGCGGTCCAGGCAGGGGCGGCGGCGATGCGGCGGCTTCTCGACCTGCCGGAGCCGCCAACGGCGGTGATCGCGGGTGGCAACCAGCTGATGCTCGGCGCCCTCCGGGTCGTCGGCGAGCGCGGTATCCGCCTCGGGACAGAGCTTTCGTTCGTCGGCTGCGACGACACCGCGATCACCGACCTCTACCAGCCGGCCGTGGCGATCGTCCGGCGGGACAACATCGCGATGGGGCGAGCGAGCGCCGGGCTCCTGCTCGGCCGGCTGCGTGAGGGAACGGGCCCGACCGATCTCGTGCTGCCGACCGAGTTCCTCGCGCGGCCGAGCTGCGGGCCTCCGCCCGGATGAGCTCCGTGGACGTCACGATGCCGCCCGGGTCGCGAGGAGCGCGGCTGCGCCGCTCTTGCCTGGCGGTGCCGGGGTCGAGCGAGAAGATGCTCGCGAAGGCGACGACGCTGCCCGCGGACATGGTGTTCATCGACCTCGAGGACGCGGTCGCTCCGCTCGAGAAGACCGACGAGACCCGGGCGAAGGTCGTTCGGGCGCTGCGCGAGCGCGACTGGGTCGCGCCGACGCGGGTGGTGCGGGTCAACGGCGTCGCGACCCGCTGGTGCTTCCGCGACATCGTCTACGTCGTCGAGCAGGCGGGCGACCTGGTCGACTGCGTGATGCTCCCCAAGGTCGAGAGCGCGGCGCACGTTCACTTCGCCGATCACCTCCTCTCGCAGCTCGAGGCCGATCTCGCGCTCGACCGCCGGATCGGGCTCGAGCTGCAGATCGAGAGCCCCCGCGGCCTCACCGCGATCGAGGAGATCACGGCGGCCAGCGACCGCACCGAGACGATCATCTTCGGTCCCGGCGACTTTGCCGCGGCGCTTGGCGCCCCGCAGCTCTCGGTCGGCGCCGTCGACCCGGTGTACCCGGGTGACCAGTGGCACTACGTGCTGATGAGGATCGTGACGACTGCGCGCGCCCACGGTCTCCAGGCGATCGACGGGCCGTTCGCAGCGATTCGTGACCTCGACGGGCTGCGCGAGGTCGCTCGTCGCTCGCACGCCCTCGGCTTCGACGGGAAGTGGGCTGTCCACCCCGACCAGCTCGCGATCTGCAACGAGGTGTACGCTCCGAGCGTCGAGCAGTTCGAGCGGGCCGAGCGCATCCTCGCGGCGTACGCCGCTGCGACCGCGGGAGAGAGGCGCGGGGCGGTGCTCTTCGAGGGCGAGATGATCGACGAGGCTTCGCGGAAGCTGGCCGAGCAGACGGCGGCGCGCGGCAGGGCTGCAGGACTGGGCGCGTGACGGGGCCGCTTGCCGACGTCCGGGTGATCGCGATCGAGCAGTACGGCGCCGGCCCGTTCGGGACGATGCAGCTCGCCGACCTCGGGGCCGAGGTGATCAAGGTCGAGGATCCGTCGGTCGGTGGGGACGTGTCGCGTTACGTGCCTCCGTATCGCAATGGGACGGACTCGCTCTTCTTCGAGAGCTTCAATCGCAACAAGCAGTCGCTGACGCTCAACCTCCGCCATCCAGAGGCCCGCGGTGTGCTCGAAGATCTCGTCCGCGACGCCGATGCGCTCGTCTCGAATCTCCGTGGCGATCAGCCGGAGAAGCTCCGGATCCGCTTCGCCGATCTCGAGCACGTCAACCCCCGGTTGGTGTGTGCGTCGCTTTCCGGGTTCGGCACGAGCGGGCCGCGGGCGAAGGAAGGCGGCTACGACTACACCGTGCAGGGGCTTGCCGGCTGGATGGAGCTCACGGGCGGGCCCGACCAGCCGCCGACGAAGAGCGGCCTTTCGCTCGTCGACTTCTGCGGGGGGTACGTCCTCGCGCTCGCGACGCTCGCCGGCGTCTGGCGGGCGCGGCGCGAGGGGCGAGGCTGTGACGCCGACCTCTCGCTCTTCGAGACCGCGCTTGCGCAGCTGACCTACATCGGCGCCTGGGTCGCGTCGCGTGGCTTCACGCCGCGTCGGATGCCGGACTCCGCCCATCAGACGATGGTGCCGTTCCAGGCGTTCCCGACGGCCGACGGCTGGTTGATGGTCGCCTGTCCGAAGCAGCGGCTGTGGGAGCGATTTTGCGACGCGCTCGAGCGACCCGACCTGGCCGCCGACGACCGCTTCTCCGACTTCGCCGCCCGCGACCGGAACCGAGACGTCCTTGTGCCGCTCCTCGGTGAGCTCCTGCGCGCCCGGCCGACCGCCCAGTGGCTCGAAGCGCTCGCCGCACACGGCGTCCCGAGCGCCCCCGTCAACGACGTCGGGGCGGCGTTGACCGACCCGCAGGCGGTCGCCCGCGGCGACCTGGTGGCGTACGAGCACCCGACGCTGGGCGTGGTCCGCGGGCCGGCCTCGCCGTTCCGGCTCGCCGGCGGCCCTCCTGAGGCGCGTCGAGGGCCGATGCTCGGCGAGCACACACACGAGGTCCTGCGCGACCTGTGCGGGTACGGGGAGGAACGGCTTCGTGCCCTCGCCGCCGCCGGTGTCTTCGGGGACGGGAAGGATGGTGAAGAGCGATGACCGGGCAATGGCGCGGGCGGTTCCTAGAGGACTTTGTGGTCGGCGACGTCTATCGCAGCCGGCTCGGACGCACGGTCACCGAGACGGACAACACGTGGTTCACGTGCCTGACGATGAACACGAACCAGATGCACTTCAACCGCGAATACGCGGCGCGCACGGAGTTCGGGCAGCCGCTCGTCGTGTCGACGCTGACGCTCGCGGTCGTGCTCGGGCTCTCGGTCGCCGATACGTCGGAGAACGCGGTCGCGAACCTCGGCTGGGGCGACATCAAGCTCCCGAAGCCGGTGTTCGCCGGCGACACGCTCTGGGCGGAGAGCGAGGTGACAGGCGTCAGGGAGTCGCGGTCCCGTCCGTCGTGCGGGATCGTCTCGATCCGCACGCGCGGCGTGAACCAGCACGCCGAGGTCGTGATCGAGTTCACGCGGAGCTTCATGGTCTTCAAGGCCAGCGCGCCGGAGGTGAGCGACGTCTTCCCGGCGACCGCCGACCCCTGGACGGTGGGCGAGTAGGGGACGAGGAGCCTAGCTCGGGTCCTGCTCGCTCCCGGCCCGAGCGACCGCAGCCTCGAGCCACGCGCCCGTCGCGGCGAGTGCCTCCGCGTCGATCCCGGTCCCGAGGTGCCGCGACTCGAGAGCCTCGACGACCGCCTCGGTCGCCGCGTTTCCGACCGTCGCCGGTGCGAACGGGCACCCGCCGACACCTCCGACCGCGGCGTCGATGACGAGGGCGCCGGCGTCGACGCCCGCCAGGGTCGCGACGGTCGCCTCCGCGCCTGCGCCGTGGATGTGGACGCCGACTCGGGCACCGCGCTCGACGACCTCGACGACCCGCGCGACGACGTCCGCGACGAGTGACGGGGCTGCCGAGCCGACCGTGTCCGCGAGCACGACCTCGTCGGCACCCGCGGCGCTCAGGCGGGCGGCGACCTCGCGCACCGCAGCCAGCGTCGGGGTGTGCTCGTAGGGGCAGCCAAACGCGACCGAGATTGTCACGGTCACCGGACGGCCCGCCGCGAGCGAGCGCCCGACGGCCGTCGTCGCCTCGTCCCACGCATCGTGCATCGCCTTGCCCGTGTTCCGCTGGGAGAACGTCTCGCTCGCCGCCACCGAGTAGTTGAGCCGGTCAAGAGCGGTGTCGAGGAACCGATCGCAGCCGGTGAGGTTCAGCGCGAGCCCGCTGAGCACGACTCCCGGGAGCGGCGGCAGCGAGGTGAGCACACGATCGGGGTCGGCCATCTGGGGCACGCGGCGCGGGTCGACGAAGCTGACCGTCTCGACCCGAGGCACCCCCGCGGCGGCAAGGCGCCTGACGAGCTCGGCCCTGACCTCGGGGGCGAGGACGACGTCGAGGCTCTGGAGCCCGTCTCTCGGCGAGACGTCGCAGATCGTGGGTGTCGAGGTCGAGGCCATCGTCGCGGCGGGTCGCGCCGGCCGGGAGCGCGCCGCACGAGCGATCGTATCGGGCGGGCGCCGCCAGCCTTCCGAGTGGCTCGACTACGCTTTGGACGCGACCGTGCGCGACCGCGCGATGAGGCTTGACCCGTCGGAAGGAGCAGCGAGCGGATGAACCTCGATCTCACCGCCGAGCACGAGCTGGTTCGGCAGACCGTCCGCGAGCTCGCCGAGCAGAGAATCGGTCCGGTTGCGGCCGAGCTCGATCGCGAGCACCGGTTCCCGTACGAGCTCGTCGCCGAGCTCGCGGCGCTCGGGCTGATGGGGATGACGATCCCCGCCGAGTGTGAGGGCGGTGGCACCGACACCGTCGCGTACGCAATCGCGGTCGAGGAGCTCGCGCGGGTCGACTCGTCGGTCGCGATCACCGTCGCTGCTCACCACTCCCTCGGGACGATGCCGATCTGGCGCTTCGGCACCGACGAGCAACGGGCGGAGTGGATCCCCGACCTCGCCTCGGGCCGGAAGCTCGCCGCCTTCGGCCTCACCGAGCCCGGCGCCGGCTCGGATGCCGGCGCGACCGCCACCACCGCTTCGCGCGACGGCGACACGTGGGTCGTCAACGGCTCGAAGATCTTCATCACCAACGCCGGCACCGACATCACCGCCTGTGTCACGATCACCGCCCGCACCGGGTCCGACGAGATCTCGAACCTGATCGTCGCGAACGGGACGCCCGGCTACTCGATCTCGCCGGCGATGGACAAGCTCGGCTGGCGCGCCTCCGACACGCGCGCGCTCTCGTTCGACGACGCCCGGGTCCCGGCCGCGAACCTGCTCGGTCCGCAGGGCAACGGGCTCAAGCAGTTCATGGAGATCCTCGATGGCGGCAGAATCTCTGTCGCCGCGATGGGCGTCGGGCTCGCCCAAGGAGCCTACGACCTCGCCGAGCGCCACGCGCACGGCCGGCACCAATTCGGCAAGCCGATCAAGGAGTTCCAGGCCGTCCGCTTCGCGCTCGCCGACCTCGCGACGGAGATCGAAGCTGGGAGGGCGCTCGTGTATCGCGCGGCGTGGCTCAAGGATCAGGGGCGACCGTTCGGGAAGGCCGCGGCGATGGCGAAGCTCTTCACGGGCCTGCTCTCGAACCGCGCCGCAAACATCGGCCTCCAGATCCACGGTGGCTACGGGTTCAGCGAGGAGTCGGCGATCGCACGCTTCTACCGTGACCAGAAGATCCTCGAGATCGGCGAGGGCACGAACGAGATCCAGCGACTCGTGATCGCGAGACATCTGGGGCTCTGAGGCATGGGGGTCATCGCCTCGAACGTCGACGTCAGGTCGGACGAATGCCGCCGCAACGCGGAGGCGATGCAGGGTCTCGTGGCCGAGCTTCGTCGCCGGGCCGAGCTCGTCGCGATCGGTGGAGGTGCGGCCTCGGTCGAGCGGCACCGCTCGCGGGGCAAGCTGACGGCGCGCGAGCGCATCGACCGGCTCGTCGATCCGGGCTCGGCGTTCCTCGAGCTCGGGCAGCTCGCCGCCTGGGAGCTGTACGAGTCCCAAGCGCCGTCCGCTGGGATCGTCACCGGGATCGGGGTCGTCGAGGGCCGCGAGTGCGTGATCGTCGCGAACGACGCGACCGTCAAGGGCGGTACGTACTTCCCGCTCACGGTCAAGAAGCACCTCCGGGCCCAGGAGGTTGCGCTGCAGAACGGTCTGCCGTGCCTGTACCTCGTCGACTCGGGTGGGGCGTTCCTCCCGCTGCAGGCCGATGTGTTCCCCGACCGCGACCACTTCGGTCGCATCTTCTTCAACCAGGCGAAGCTCTCCGCGCTCGGGATCGCCCAGCTCGCGATCGTGATGGGGTCGTGCACCGCCGGTGGTGCGTACGTGCCGGCGATGTGCGACGAGACGGTGATCGTCCAGGGCACGGGGACGATCTTCGTCGGCGGCCCGCCGCTCGTGAAGGCGGCGACGGGTCAGGAGGTGACCGCTGAGGAGCTGGGCGGCGCGGACGTTCACACCCGGCGGTCGGGCGTCGCCGATCACTACGCCGAGAGCGACGAGCACGCGCTCGCGATCGCGCGGACGCTCGTCGCCAATCTCGGCGGGCCGGCCGCGGGCCCCGCCTGGGACGTGACCGAGCCTGAGCCGCCGCTGCTCGATCCTGCCGACCTCTACGCGGTCGTCCCGAGCGACCTGCGCCGTCAGGTCGATGCCCGGGAGCTGATCGGGCGAATCGTCGACCGTTCGAGCCTCGACGAGTTCAAGGAGCGATACGGGGCGACGCTCGTCACGGGCTTCGCGCGGATCGAGGGCCATGCGGTCGGGATCATCGCGAACAACGGCGTTCTCTTTGCCGAGTCGGCTCAGAAGGGCGCTCACTTCGTCGAGCTCTGCTGCAAGCGGCGGATCCCGCTCGTGTTCCTCCAGAACATCACCGGCTTCATGGTTGGCAAGGAGTACGAGGCAGGCGGGATCGCGCGCGACGGCGCCAAGCTCGTGATGGCGGTCGCGAATGCGCAGGTGCCGAAGTTCACCGTCGTCGTCGGCGGCTCGTTCGGGGCCGGCAACTACGCGATGTGCGGTCGGGCCTACGACCCGCGCCAGCTCTGGATGTGGCCGAACGCGCGCATCTCCGTGATGGGCGGCGAGCAGGCCGCAACCGTGCTCGCGATCGTCGGTGACGTCGACCAGGACGAGATCCGCGCGAAGTACGAGCGGGAGGGCAGCCCGTACTACTCGACCGCGAGGCTCTGGGACGACGGGATCATCGACCCCCTCGACACCCGGCGCGTGCTCGCGCTCGGCCTTGCCGCGGCTGCGAACGCGCCGGTCCCCGAGACGACGTTCGGCGTCTTCCGGATGTAACGATGCAGCGGGTGCTCGTCGCCAACCGGGGCGAGATCGCGGTCCGCGTGTTTCGCACGTGCCGCGAGCTCGATCTCGAGACGGTCGCCGTCTACACCGCCGATGATCGCGACGTGCTCCACGTTCGCGTCGCGCAGCAGGCCGTCGAGGTCGAGTCGTACCTCGATCCCCAGGCGCTCGTCGCCGCTGCCCTGAAGGCGGGAGCGGACACGATCCATCCCGGCTACGGGTTCCTCGCCGAGAGCCCGGCGTTCGCCGAAGCGGTCGTCACCGCAGGCCTCTCGTGGGTTGGGCCGCCCGCTGAGGTGATCGCCCTCGGTGGCGACAAGCTCGCCTCCAAGGCGCACGCGATCGAGGCGGGCGTTCCCGTGTTGCCCTCCGGCTCGGCGCACGTGGTCGGTGCGCCGCTGATCGTCAAGGCTGCGGCCGGCGGCGGTGGGCGGGGAATGCGTATCGTCCACGACCTCGCCGACCTGGACCAGGCGCTCGCGGCCGCCTCCCGCGAGGCGCAGGCGGCGTTCGGCGACGGCACCGTGTTCTGCGAGCGGTACGTCGCACGGCCGCGCCACGTCGAGGTGCAGCTTCTCTCCGACACGCACGGCAACGTCGTCGCGCTCGGCGAGCGCGAGTGCTCGATCCAGCGCCGGCATCAGAAGGTGCTGGAGGAGACGCCGTCGCCGGGGATCGACGCTGCGACCAGGGCGGCAATCCTCGCGGCGGCGATCGCGTTCGCCCGGCAAATCGACTACGTCGGTGCGGGGACTGCCGAATTCCTCGTCTCAGGCGATGAGCTCTTCTTCCTCGAGTTGAACGCGCGGATCCAGGTGGAGCACCCGATCACCGAGGCGGTGACGGGCATCGACATCGTCGCCGAGCAGCTGCGGATCGCCCAGGGCCTCCCGCTCGAACCTCAAACCCGCACGTGCCGCGGTCACGCGATCGAGGCGCGGCTGTGCGCCGAGGATCCGCTCACGTTCGCTCCGCAGGTTGGGACGATCGAGGAGCTGCGCTTTCCGGAGGCGTTGAGGGTGGATGCGGGCGTCGCCGAGGGCGACGAGATCGGCCATCGCTTCGACTCGCTGATCGCAAAGCTGATCGTGCATGCGCCGACCCGCGAGGAGGCATTGGCTGCGCTCGCAGATGGGCTCGAACGAACCGTGGTGCGGGGTGTCCGGACCAATCTCCCGTTCTTGCGCTGGCTCGTCGCGCACCCCGCGGTGCGCGCGGGCGAGACGACCACGAGCTTCCTCGAAGACCACCCACCTCTCTCGCGCCGACCGCGCCGGGCAGCCGCGGCCTGGGCGGGGCCGTTCCGCGTCAATCTCACCGACGCGCCGGTGCTCCCGCCGCCACGCGAGTTGGAGACGGGCCGGGGCGCGCCTGGCACCGATGACCGGATCGTCGCGCCCATCGCCGGAACCGTGATCGCGGTCGAGGTGGCGGTGGGCGAGCAGGTGCGCAAGCACCAGCGCCTGCTGGTGCTCGAGGCGATGAAGCTGGAGATGCCGATCGATGCTCCCCAGGCGGGTGTCGTCGTGGCGGTGAATGCGGTCGTCGGCTCAGCGGTTGCTCAGGGCGAGGTGCTGGTCGAGCTCGGCGAGACGCCCGACGACGCCGATGAGTAGTTCTGATTCGGCTAGTGCAGGTGCGGGTACGGGCCGCCTTGAACGTACAACTCGAGGATGTGCCGCTGCGTCGCAGGCACGCCAAGATCGAGTAGCACGTCGCGCGGGAAGAACCGCAACTCCTCTGACTCGTCGCTCGCGCGGATCCCCTCGAAGGATGCGACGGTCACGAGATACGCGAACGACACGACCCGGTACACGTTGCCGTCGGGGTAGGCGACGATCCTGGTGGGGTTGCTGAACGTCCCAAAGAGCTCGAAGGCCGTGACCTCGAGGTTCGTCTCTTCGCGCACCTCGCGGATGAGCGCGTCCCCGAGCGGCTCGTCATAGTCGACCCTGCCCGCGATGAGTGACCACAGGGGGGCATCGGTTCGGCGTTCGAGCAGGAGCTCACCGCTACGCTCGATCAGCGCAATCGCACTCAGGGTCCGCTCGTGATTCGGCTTGGGTGCGTCCGGATCGTCGCACGAAGAAGCGGGAGTGGATCGACAAGAGCCTCAGCCGAGCTCATCGCGCACCGCGACGAACTGGGCGATCGCGAAGTCGATGTCTGCGTCGCTGTGCGCCGCGGAGAGCTGCGTCCGGATCCGCGCCGCTCCTCGGGGCACGACCGGGAAGCTGAAGCTGATCGCGTAGACGCCCTTTGCCCACAGCGCCTCGGCGAAGCGAGCCGACTCGGCGGCGTCACCCATCATCACCGGAACGATCGGGTGCTCGCCGGGAATGATCGCGAAGCCCGCCTCGGCCATTGCGGTACGGAACCGCGCGGTGTTCGCCCACAGGCGCTCGCGCAGCTCGGGCGCGTCGTCGACGAGGTCAAGGGCGGCGAGCCCGGCGGCCGCGATCGGCGGTGCGACGCTGTTCGAGAAGAGGTACGGCCGGGCGCGCTGGCGAAGCAGGTCGATGACCTCCCGGCGACCGGACACGTACCCGCCAGAGGCGCCGCCGAGCGCCTTGCCGAGCGTGCCGGTGACGACGTCGACGCGATCGACGACGCCGTGCAGCTCGGGCGTCCCGCGGCCGTTCGGCCCGACGAAGCCGACCGCGTGCGAGTCGTCGACCATCATGAGCGCGTCGTGGCGCTCGGCGAGCTCGCAGATCGCCGCGAGCTCGGCGATGTGCCCGTCCATCGAGAAGACGCCGTCGGTCGCGATCAGCCGCCGGTTGGCGCCCGCCGCCTCGACGAGGCGTGCCTCGAGCTCGTCGAGGTCGCCGTTTGCGTAGCGCAGCCGCTGCGCCTTGCAGAGGCGGATCCCGTCGATGATCGACGCGTGGTTGAGCGCGTCGGAGATGACCGCGTCGTCGGGCCCGAGCAGCGCCTCGAAGAGACCGCCGTTCGCATCGAAGCAGGAGCCGAACAGGATCGTGTCCTCCGTCCCGAGGAACTCGGAGAGCCGCGTCTCGAGCTGCTTGTGGAGCGTCTGCGTCCCGCAGATGAACCGCACCGACGCCATCCCGAAGCCATAGCGATCGAGCGCGTCGCGCGCCGCCGCGATCATCGCCGGATGGTCGGCAAGCCCGAGGTAGTTGTTGGCGCAGAGGTTGAGCATCGAGCCCATCCCCTCGACCTCGACGTGGGCCGACTGCGGCGACGAGAGGACGAGCTCCGCCTTGTAGAGTCGCTCGTCCCGGAGTCGCTCGAGCTCGGTGGCGATCTCCGATTTGACGTTCCCGTACACCCGCACTCCCCCTCTCGAATCAGGCAAAGCGGTGCGAACGCACCGTCTCTGCCGTCCAGTCGAGCACGACCTTGCCCGACTCGCCCGACGCCGCCACCGCGAACGCCTCCTCGAACTCGGTGTACGGGAAGCGGTGCGTGATCACGGGAGTGACGTCGAGGCCGGACTGCACGAACACCGACATCTGGTACCAGCTCTCGTACATCTCACGACCGTAGATCCCCTTCAGCGTGAGCATGTTGAAGACGATCGGGTCGAAGTCGATCGAGACCTCGCCCGTCTGAATCCCGAGCAGGGCGAGCCTGCCGCCGTGCGCCATCGACGAGATCGCGAGGCGCAGCGCTTCCGGCCGCCCTGACATCTCGAGCGCGATGTCGAACCCCTCAGTCATCCCGAGCCGTTGCTGTAGCTCGGCGAGCGACTCGCTCGTCGGGTCGATCGTCGCGGTCGCGCCCATCCGCTCGGCCAGCTCCCGCCGGTACGGGTTCGGATCCGAGACGACGACGTGCCGGGCGCCGGCGTGCCTGACGATCGCGACGGCCATGCAGCCGATCGGGCCAGCCCCGGTGACGAGCACGTCCTCGCCGAGCACGGGAAACGCGAGCGCCGTGTGCACCGCGTTGCCGAACGGGTCGAAGATCGCGGCCACCTCCTCGGGGATCCCGTCCCACTGGTGCCAGATGTTCGTCATCGGCAGCGCGACGAGCTCGGCGAACGCGCCCGGCCGCTGCACCCCGAGCCCGATCGTGTGCGCGCAGAGATGGCGACGCCCGGCCATGCAGTTGCGGCAGCGCCCGCACACAACATGGCCCTCGCCCGAGACGATGTCACCGGGATGGAAGTCGCTGACGTTCGACCCGACGGCGACGATCTCGCCAACGAACTCGTGCCCGATCACGAGCGGCACCGGGATCGTCCGCTTCGCCCACTCGTCCCAGGAGAAGATATGGAGGTCGGTGCCGCAGATCCCGGTCTTGCGCACTCTGATCAGGACGTCGTTGATCCCGATCTCGGGCTCCGGCACGTCCTCGAGCCAGAGGCCGGGCTTGGCGTGGGCTTTGACGAGCGCTTGCATCCGTCCCGCGGGTATACCAGCCGGACGGCGCAGCCTGCCGGACAGGCAACCGCTCGGGCGACTCAGCGCCTGGGGTGTTGTTCCCACCCCTCCGCTCCGGCGACCGTGGTAGCTTCCCGGCGTGCTACTCGCCGCGATCACCACGCTCGGCAAGTCCGTCCTGCTCGCAGTCGCGATCACGTTCATCGTCTGGTCGCTCGTGACCGCCCTCGTCATCCCGAAGCGCTACCCGAGCTTCCCGCGCCGGCTCGACCTGTTCCTCGTTCTCTCGGCGGTGCTCTTCCTCGCGCAGATGAGCGCGGTCGTCTGGGTGACGGGCACGCAGGAGGTCGAGGAGCAGGAGGCCGTCGCGACCGAGACGACCGACGGCGCGAGCGGCGGAGAGACGGCCGCGGAGGACGTCGAGGCGGGCAAGGACGTCTTCGCGAGTGCCGGGTGCGCGAGCTGTCACACGCTCGCCGACGCGGGCGCGACCGGTGCCGTGGGACCCAACCTCGACGAGCTGAAGCCGACCGCCGAGATGGTCTCCGCGATCGTCCCCGGCGGGCGGGGAGCAATGCCGGGCTTCGGCGACAAGCTCTCCGAGACGGACATCGCGAACGTCGCCGCGTACGTCTCGACGGTCGCCGGCAAGTAGCGCGCGGTACCATCCGGTTCCCCGGAGAGGTGTCCGAGTGGCCGAAGGAGCGCGACTGGAAATCGCGTACGTGGTGAAAGCTGCGTCGCGGGTTCAAATCCCGCCCTCTCCGTTGTTGCGCAGGTCAGGCATTCCGCAGACGCGGAACGCCTGACCGCGAAGATCCCTGAAGAGGGCCGCCCGCGGCCCAAGAGCTGGTGTGCGAGGTCGGTGTGGGCACCACCGGGAGCTGGTGTGCGAGAGAGGGCCGCCCGCGGCCCAAGAGCTGGTGTGCGAGGTTGGTGTGGGCACCACCGGGAGCTGGTGTGCGAGAGAGGGCCGCCCGCGGCCCAAGAGCTGGTGTGCGAGGTTGGTGTGGGCACCGCCGGGGGGCGCCCGCGGCCCAAGAGCTGGTGTGCGAGGTTGGTGTGGGCACCGCCGGGGGCTGCCCGCGGCCCGGGAGCTGGTGTGCGAGGTTGGTGTGGAACGACATGCTGCCCGGTTCGAGCGGCCGTACACGAAGGTCGTCGTTATTCGCCGTCGCGAGCGGGTGGGCCGGACGCCCTCGCCTCGCGCCGACGGTCCATACCCGGTTGGATAATACAATTTCGTATTGAAATCATCATTCAAATCCGTATGATACGGAGATGCATGTCCTGAACCCGTTCCGGTTCGGCGATCTCGCGCTCGACGACGCGTTCACCGACCGCTCCGAGGAGGTTGCGGAGCTCGCCGCAGACATGCGAAACGGCCAGAACGTCGTCGTCTACGCGCCCCGGCGCTACGGCAAGTCGTCGCTCGTGCTTCGCGCCTCCGAGGAGGCGCTCGCCGACGGGGTGCTCGTCGCCTACTGCGACCTGATGAAGACCCCGACGAAGGAGCGCTTCGCCGCCGCCCTCGCGAAGACGATCTCCGAGGACATCGCCTCCGCAACGGGACAGCTGCTCGAGCGTGCCGCCTCGCTCTTCCGCGGGCTGCGGGTGAAGCCGACGGTCGAGCTCGACCCGGACTCTGCGAGCCTGAGCTTCACCTTCGACACCGCGCGCGGCCGCGGCGACATCGACGCGACGATCGAACGGCTGCTCGAGCTCCCGCAGCAGATCGCCGCCGACCGTAGTCGCCGGGCGGTGCTCGTCCTCGACGAGTTCCAGGAGGTGTTGAAGCTCGATCGCGAGTTCCCGAACCTGATGCGCGCGGTGTTCCAGACCCAACCCGAGGTCGGGCATGTCTATCTCGGGAGCAAGCGCCACATCCTCGACGGCATATTCAACGATCGCAACGAGGCGTTCTGGCGCAGCGCGAAGCGGCTCGAGATCGGTCTCATCCCCGTCGCCCTGTTCGCGAGCTATGTCAGGGAGAGGTTCGAGACGACGGACAAGGGGATCGACGGCGACGCCCTCGCGCGGCTGCTCGAGGTGACGGGTGGGCATCCGTACGCGACGCAGCAGCTCGCGTACACGGCCTGGGAACTCGTCCCCACCGGTCACTACGCCCACCTCGCCGACGTCGAGGAGGCGGTGACGAAAGTCCTTCGTGGCGAGCACAACCACTTTGCCCGCATCTGGGACTCGGCCACCGAGCACCAGCGGCTGCTGCTGCTCGCGCTCGCCGCCGAGCCCGGCCGGCCGTACTCGGGCGAGTTTCAGGCGCGACACGGGCTTGCCGCCAGCACGAACGTGCAACGCGCGCTGACGACGCTCGTCAGGGACGAGCTCGTCGGCAAGGCCGAGAGCGGGGAGTACCAGATCATCGAGCCGTTTCTCGCGGCGTGGCTCGACCGGGAGCAGCGCGACTCGCCGGTCGCACGCGAGCTCCAACGCGCCCGCGAGGCTGCCGGCCACCACCCCGAGGCCCCCGGCTGACGTCGCCGCGCGTGGGCGCCACTCTACGAGTCGCGATGCCGGACTGCGTTCTGCGTTCGGTACGCTGTCGCGACCCGGAGAAGTGGCCGAGTGGCTGAAGGCGGCGCCCTGCTAAGGCGTTAGGTGGGGTAATCCCTGCCTCGAGGGTTCGAATCCCTCCTTCTCCGCTTCCAAGGCTCTTCACCCGGCGCCGAACCAGCGACACGGGTTGCGCGATACTCCACACGCCGCTCGATGCGCGTCCTCTTCACCGCAACGCCCGGTCACGGGCATGTGCTGCCGATGCTGCCGCTCGCAGCCGCCACCGCAAAGGGCCACGCGGTCGCGTTCGCGACCTCGTCGGAGCATCGGGAGCGCATCGCCGCGCTCGGTATCGAGCCGATCGCGGTCGGGCCCACCGACGCAGAGGTGATCCGTCGCTTCGCCGCGCGCCAACCGGAGATCCGCGCCTTGGCGATCCCGGTGCGGCGCGAGAGCGTGTTCCGGTGGCGCTTCGCCGAGCTCGTCGCACCGGAGCGGCTGCCGGGGCTGAGAGCGGCGGTCGAACGTTGGCAACCCGATGTCGTCGTGCACGAGTCGGCCGACCTCGCCGGCGCGCTCGTCGCCGCCGAACGCGAGCTCACCGTGATCCACCACGCGGTCGGCCAGGCGGTTCCGGCGCGGCCGCTCGCCGGTGCCGCCGCTGCGCTTGCTGCGGCCTGGGCCGCTGCCGGGCTCGAGATCGACCAGTACGCGGGCGTCTATCGCGGCCATTATCTCGACGTCTGCCCGCCGAGCCTTCAGCGCGTCGGCGTGCCTGACGGCGTCCCGGTTCAGCCGCTCCGGCCGGTCGAGGCCGGCACGAGTGGCGCGGCTCGCGACCTGATCTACGTGACGCTCGGGACGACGCACAACAAGGCCGCCACGTTCCGGGTGCTCCTCGACGCGCTCATCGACCCACCAGACACCGTGCTCGTCACCGTCGGCCGAACGCTCGACCCGGCGACCCTCGGCGCCGTGCCCGCCGGCGTGCGCATCGAGCAGTTCGTGCCGCAGGGCGATGTGCTGGGCCGCGCCCGGCTCGTGGTCTCCCACGGAGGCGCAGGCTCGCTCTTCGGCGCGCTCGCGCATAGCTGCCCGCTGTTGCTCGTGCCCCAGGGCGCCGACCAGTTCGACAACGCCGACGCCGCGACCGGCGCCGGAGCCGCGCTCACGCTGCTTCCACACGAGCTCACGCCGGAGGCGGTCCGAGAGCGGATCGACCAGATCCTCGCCGAGCCGGTGTTCGCGCGGGCGGCAGACCGGATCGCCGCCGAGATCGCGATGATGCCGTCGCCGGACGACGTCGCCACCCGCCTCTTCGGCTGATCCAGCCCCGACCGCGGCTCAAGACGACCTCTCCGCCGCCGATCGGCATAATCACTGTCCCCGGAGAGGTGCCGGAGTGGTCGAACGGGGCGGTCTCGAAAACCGTTAAGGGTGCAAGCTCTTCGAGGGTTCAAATCCCTCCCTCTCCGCTATCGAGCAGGGCGGGCGTTCCGCAGGGGCGGAACGCCCGCCCGCGGAGAATCCCTGAAGAGGGCCGACCGCGGCCCAAGCGCTCCGGGCGCGATGGGTTGTCGAACGCCCGACGCGTGCCCGGCCCGCTATCGAGCCGTGCCGGCAGACGCGAGGTGCTGCCGGCGCGGCGCGACTGGCTAGCGGAGGGAGGTCGCGACGACTCGGCGCTCGTCCAGGTCTACGCGCCCGCCTGTGGACCGGATTCCCGCGTGCTCAGGCGAAGAGGTCGAGCGCCGCTTCGGGCTGCTTGAACGGCGGGATCACGTAGATCCCAGCAACCCGGCCTCGGGCGGCGGCGACGAGCTCACGGGCCCGCTCGAGGCCGAGCGCGGGCGCGTCGGCGCCGGCGGCTTCGAGGGCGTCGAGAAGCGGTGCCGGCACCGAGATCCCCGGCACCTCGTTGTGCAATCGGAGCGCCATCGCGTGGCTTCGCAGCGGCCAGACCCCGAGCAAGACCGGAACCGGCCAGCCGCCGAGGCGCTCGCCGAAGCGCTCGAGCGAGTCGAGCTCGAACAATGCCTGCGTCATCGCGAACCGCGCCCCGGCGTCGAGCTTCTGCCGGAACCGCTCCAACTCCAGCTCCAGGTCGTCGGCGGTGGGGTTCACCGCGACCCCGCAGAAGAAGGATGTGGGCGCGTCGATCGTCTTCCCGACGTAGTCCTCGCCTCGGTTCAGCGCAGAGACGAGCTGGACGAGGCCGATCGAGTCGAGCTCGTACACGCCGCGCGCGCCGGGATAGTCGCCGACGTGGGGAGGATCGCCCGTCACCGCGAGCAGGTTGCGCACCCCCTCGGCGTGCGCGCCGAGCAGCAGTCCCTCGAGCCCCATCACCGTTAGGTCGCGCGGGGTGACGTGGGGGATCGTCTCGACCCCGACCTCGCGCTGGAGCGTCGCCGACGCGAGCACCGCATTCATCCGGGCACGAGCCATCGGGTTGTCGTTGACGTCGACGAACCCGACCAGGCCCGAGTCGCGCAGGCGCTGCGTGACCTCGATGAGCCCACGGAGCGAGCCGCCCTTTGGCGGGTCAAGCTCGACCGAGACGACCCACTCGCCCTCGCGAAACGCACGCTCGAGCTGCGTCTCGCCCTCGGCGGCCAGCGCGGGAGCGAGCGCGGCCGGGCGCGCGGACTGGTATGGCTCGCGTGGCACGCGGCTCGCGTCGACGGCCTCGCGCACCGCTTGGATCTGCGCGGGAGTCGTGCCGCAGCAGCCCCCGACGAGCCGCGCTCCGAGCGCGATCGCCTGCGCCGCGAACTCGCCGAAGTACTCGGGGGTCGTGTGCGGATAGACGATGCGCCCGCCGGCGAGCGAGGCGAGGCCGACGTTCGGGAGGGCCGCGAGCGGAAGCCCGGCCTCGCGAAGCCCGGCGAGCGCCGCGAGCGCGTTGCTCGGGCCCGCACCGTGATTCGTGCCGATCGCGACGACGTCGAGCGCCGCGAGCCGGCGGCCGGCCGCAGCCGCGTCGATCCCGCCGGCGAGCTCCGCGTCCTCGTCGAAGGTGAGCAGGGCAACGATCGGCAGCGACGAGACACCGCGTACCGCGTCGACCGCGACGACGAGGTCGTCGAGGTCGAAGAACGTCTCGACCATGAACAGGTCGACCCCGCGACCCTCGAGCACCTGCGCCTGCTCGGCGTAGAGCGGCGCATGCTCGCTCGGGTCGAACACCTCGGGCTCGCCGAGCGGACCGATCGAGCCGGCGATGAACGCGTCCCGGCCCGACACCTCGCGCGCCTCCCGGGCGAGCCTGACTGCGGTCGAGTTGATCCGCTCCAGCTCATGCTCGAGAAGCGCCCTGGCGAGCTTTCGCCGGTTCGCGCCGAACGTGTTGGTCTGGATCACGTCCGCCCCGGCCGCGAGGTACCCGGCGTGGACAGAGACGACGCTCTCGGGCGCGACCAGGTTCGCCTCCTCGGCGATCCGCAGCCCCGGAATCGCACCCGACAGCACCGCCCCGACGCCGCCGTCCCCGACCAGCGGCGGTCCGTGTCGCAGGCGATCGGCGAGTCGGCTCACGTCCCAAACCCTACGGACCGGAGGCGGGCTTCGCCCGTCTGATGTCGCGCTTCGCTCAACCTCGGGGCGGGTGCAGCCGATGTTCTAGAGAGGCGTGTGCGGCGCCGCGGTAACCGAAGGGCGGCAAGATCGCCCCTGGTACCCTCGGTAGCCCCTGGCGTCCTGACTGCGGCCCGTTCATGAACGAGAGGATTCCTGTGACCAACGACACCGTGGGTAACGAGACCGAGACGATCTCCGGGGAGGTCAGGCACTTCCTGACCGACAACTTCCCGCTTTCGGCTGGCTTTGCGTACTCGTCGTCGGACTCGCTGATCGGGGTCGGCGCGATCGACTCGACCGGCGTGCTCGAGCTGATCGAGTTCCTCGAGGAGCGGTACGAGATCCGGATCTCGGATGACGAGGTGCTTCCCGAGAACCTCGACTCGATCGACGCGATCGTGCGCTTCGTCACCGAGAAGCGCGCCGCGTAGCGCCCTTGGCCGGGACGCTCACTCGGGATGCGCTGGTGCTGGACGCCGAGCGCGCGATCGAGGAGATCGTCACCGGCCTGCGCGAAGCCGTCCACTCGCGGTTGCGCCGGCGCGGGGCCGTGCTCGGGCTCTCAGGCGGGATCGACTCGAGCGTCTGTGTCGCCCTCTGCGCCCGGGCCTTCGGCCCGGAGAAGGTGCTCGGCGTGCTCATGCCCGAGGCCGACTCTGCCGCGGACACGCTCGAGCTCTCAGAGCTCGTTGCCGATCACTTCGGCGTCGAGACGGTGCTCGAGGACATCACGGGGCTTCTCGACGCGGCCGGCTGCTACCGGCGGCGCGACGAGGCGTTTCGCACCGCGGTGCCGGAGTACGGCGTGGGCTGGAAGGCGAAGATCGTGTTACCGAGCCTCCTCGGAGGCGAGAGCTATCGCCTCTTCTCGGTCGTTGCCGAGAGCCCGAGCGGCGAGCGCGTTCAGGAGCGGCTCTCGTCGAGCGCCTACCGGCAGGTCGTCTCCGCAACGAGCTTCAAGCAGCGGGCCCGGAAGATGATCGAGTACTACCATGCCGACCGTCTCGACTACGCCGTCGTCGGGACACCGAACCGGCTCGAGTACGACCAGGGCTTCTTCGTGAAGAACGGCGACGGCGCCGCCGACGTCAAGCCGATCGCCCACCTCTACAAGACCCAGGTCTACCAGCTCGCCGAGGCGCTCGACGTGCCCGCCACGATTCGCAGCCGACCACCGACGACCGACACGTACGCGCTCGAGCAGAGCCAGGAGGAGTTCTACTTCTCCGTCCCGTACGACGTGATGGACGTCTGCCTCTACGCGCGGAACAACGGGCACGACGCAGCCGAGGTCGCCGCCGTGACCGGCCTCGCGGAGGACGACGCCGAGCGCGTCCTCAGGGATATCGACCAGAAGCGGCGCACGACCGCCTACCTCCAGCTAGGCCCGCAGCTCGTCGCCCCCGTGCCGGAGATCGAGCACTGAGGCGTCTGGCGACCGGGAGCCCGGTCGCCAGACGCCTGCTGCTCAGTGTCCGACGCCGTTTGCGCTTGCCCGCGCGAGCGCGGGGAGGAGCCCTGCCCGCTCGAGGTACTCGAGGATCTGGGTGACGCTCTCCTCGGGTGTCTGAACCTCCGTGTCGACCACGATCTCCGGGTCGACAGGAGCTTCGTACGGGTCGCTCACCCCGGTGAACTGCTTGATCTCGCCCGCGAGCGCCTTCGCGTAAAGGCCCTTGACGTCCCGGCGGGCGCATTCCTCGACCGGTGCCTTCACCCAGACCTCGACGAACGAGCCGTGCGGCTCGACCATCGCCCGTGCCGCGGCGCGGGCGCTCGCGTACGGAGAGATCGCGGCGACCACGACCCCGGCACCGTGCCGCGTCATCCGACCCGCGACCCAGCCGATCCGCTCGACGTTCGTATCCCGATCCTCTCGCGAGAACCCGAGGCCCTTCGAGAGGTGCGTGCGGACGACGTCGCCGTCGAGAACTTCGATGACGACTCCGCGCGACTCGAGCTCGAGCGTCAGCGCGCCCGAGATCGTCGACTTCCCGGCGCCGGAGAGACCGGTCAGCCAGACGGTGAAACCCCCGGGTGCGCTCATGACGGGAACCTCGTCTCGGCGCCGGTGGGGCTCGGGTCGAGCGCGCCGTCGTAGTAGGCAGTGTCGGCTCCCCCACCGAGGGAGAGAAGCGTGTCGGCGACGCCATCGGCGGCGTACGCCGTGTCGTCGTCGTTGCCGCCGGTGATCGAATCGGCGCCGAGCCCGCCCGTGAGCGAGTCGTTGCCGTTTCCGCCGACGAGCGTGTCGTTGCCGTTGCCGCCGACCAGCTCGTCGGCTCCCTTGCCGCCGGTCAGCGTGTCACCGCTGTTGCCGGCGACCAGCTTGACCGAGCCGGTGTAGTTGGCACCAGCGCCGGTCCCGCCGATCGCGCTCAGCGAGTTGACGCCGTCGCCGCCTCGGAGCTCGATGAACCCGACCATCGGCGAGAACGTGACGTCACCGTCAGCGTCCGCGTTCAGGTCGACCCCGGTCGTGCCGGCGAGGATCGTGTCGTTGCCCGACGTCCCGATCACGACGAGGCGGTCGCTGGTGTCGCCGAGGGCGAGCTGGATCTCGATCTCGCTGGTCCCCGTCGCCTCGGAGGTCGCGCCGGGAGCGAACGCGCCGGTCGACTGGTCGACCGTGAGCGTCTCGACCGAGCCTGAGGCGCCGTTGACCACGATCGTGTCGGTGTTCGCCGTCGTCGCCGCGCCACACGCCGATCCGTTCGCCTGGATCGCGCCGCCCGAGACCGCGAGGGTTGCGCTTCCGTTCGCCGGAATCGAGAGCGTCGCCGTCTTCGTGCCGCCGTCGAAGGTGCACCCTCCCGGCGGGGGAGGCGGAGGCGGTGGAGGCGGTGGGGGTGGAGGCGGTGGGGGTGGAGGCGGCGGAGGCGGAGACCCGCCCACGATCGTCTCCGTCAGCGTCGGCGCGGGATCGAGCCCCGAGTCGATGTACGCGGTGTCGGCTCCCGAGTTGCCGTTGAAGGAGACGTCGGCTTCGCCGTCCTGGCCGCGCATGATGTCGTTTCCGGTGCCCGCGTCGATCGAGTCGGCGCCGGAGCCGCCCGTGACGTCGTCATTCCCACCGCCACCGCTGACGCTGTCGTTGCCTGGGCCGGCGTCGATCGTGTCGTTGCCGCTGTTCCCCTCGATCGTGTCGTTGCCGTTGCCGCCGGTGATCGTGTCGGCGGAGGTCGAGCCGCGCAGCAGCGAGTCGCTGCCGTCACCGCCGTCGATGGTCACCGGCCCGAGGTAGTGGAGCCCGGCCCCGAACTGGCCGCGCGCGTTGAAGAAGTCGACGCCCCCGAGCGTGTTGACCTCGAGAGCGACCGGGTTCGGTGTGAGCGTCACGTCGACGTCGCCGTCGCCGTTGAGCGAGATCCCGTTCTGGCCCGCAGCCATCAGGTCGTCGCCCTCAGTCGCGAAGATCCGGAGCTTGTCCGCTGCATCGCCGAGCTGGAGGTAGAACTCGATCTCGGCGATCGGGGTACCGTCGGCGCTGAACCCGGGCTGGAACATCCCGCCCCGCTCGTCGATCGTGAGCGTCTCGCTCGTACCGGTGTTGCCGAAGACGCGGATCGTGTCGGTCGTCGCGGTTGTCGCCCCGAGGCACGTCGTCGGGACGGCACCGAACAGGATCTGGTTGCCCGAGAGAGTGATCGTCGCGCTCGTCCCCGGGTCGACCGTCGCGGTCAGCTCGTGGGTCGTCGCGTTGAAGACGCACGACGAGGCCGCTGCCGTCGCGACCTGATACGCCCCGACCGCGACGAACGCTGCCGCGACGATCAAGATCCGTCCGACGAGCCGCGGACAGCGAACACCGTGATGCATTCCCACTCCCCCTTGAGTTGCTCCCCATGGGCGGGTGCCGCCACCCGCACGGGCTCACGATAGGCACAGAATCGTGATCTGACAAGACTGGTTCGTCAGGGAGAATCGATCACACTCAGGAGGTGGACGCCACGAGCACGCCGTCACTCGACCGTCAGGGGATCGCCCGGCTCGTCGCCGGGAGCTATCGCGTTGCTCGCCTTTGCGTCGGGCTGCTGCTCTTCGTCGGCGCCCTTCAGCTCCTGAAGACGGCAGCAACCGGGCTCTCGGTGCTCGACTCGGGCATTCTCGTCGAGAACCCCGGGACCTCGCTCGGGCTCGGTTGGCTCGGGGCGCTGCTCGTGCTCTCCGGCTCGCCGGTCGCGGCGACGTCGCTCGCGCTCGTCGCCGGCGGCGAGCAGAGCGGCTCTGGGTTCTCCGAGCTCCAGGGGTTCACGATGCTCACGGGCTCGCGGCTCGGTGCGGCCTTCGTCGTGCTCGTCACCGCCGTCATCTGGGCGCTGCGCGAAGGCAAGGGGCGGCGGGCGGCACCCCTCTCGACCGCGGTGCTCGCGCTCACCGGCACCGCGCTCGTCTACGTGCCCGCCGCCTTCATCGGTGGCTTCCTGCTTACGGAGACGCCGTTCCGGCACGTCGATGCGAGGCTGCCGACGCAGTTCGTCGACGTGATCGACCTGATCTACGGCGACCTCGTTCACGAGGCGAAGACCTGGCCCGCCTGGCTGACGTTCGTCGTCGCGCTCGCGACGCTCCTCGTCGCGTTCAAGGTCATCGACACCGTGCTGCCCCAGTTCGACGAGAAGAGCCTCGGGCCGAAGGTGCTTTGGTTGCAGCGGAAGTGGCCCATGTTCGCGCTCGGCTCGCTCGTTGCGCTCGTGACGATGTCGGTGTCGGTTGCGCTCACGGTGCTCGTGCCGCTCGTCGCGAGGGGTCGAGTACGTCGCGAGAACGTGCTTCCGTACATCTTCGGCGCGAACATCACGACGCTCGGCGACACGATGCTCGCCGCGTTTGCCCTCGACTCGCCGGGAGCGGTGCGGATCGTGCTCGCGGAGGTGATCGCGACCACCCTCATCAGCGTGATTCTGCTGACGTTCTTCTACGCTCAGGTGCGGCGCGCGCTGTGGGCCGTGCAACGGTGGGTCGTCGACTCCACGCCACGCCTCGCTCTCTTCACGGCGGGGCTGTTCCTCGTGCCGCTCGTCACGATCGGGGTGTCGGCCGCCGGCTTCTGACGAGACCGTTGCAACTCGTTGACGATCCGCTATTGCGTTATCGGCGGACTGCGAGTAACGTCAGCGCAGTCGGTGGTGGGGGACGCCACCAGGGGGAACGTTTTTTTGGGGGAGGTTTGCCGTCGATGAGCGGCAGCGCAGGCGACTCGTTCGTTTCGTTTTCGACCACCGTCGGGGTCGGGGAAGCCCTTGCCGACGGACCGGGGGCTCCGGCCTTCCGCAGCGACGACCAGGGGCCACGCCAGGGTGTCGTCCTCAAGGGGCGGCGCGGTTGGCTCATGCGACGCGCCCTCGTGGGCGCCGATCTGATCGGGCTGACGGTCGCCTTCACGATCTCGCTGGTCTGGTTTGCCGGCTCGGGCCCGGTGAACGACTTCTCGGATCTCGCCGAGCTCGGAATCTTCGCGGCGACGCTTCCGATCTGGTGCCTCGTCGCCCGCATGCACGGGCTCTACGACTCGGACGAGGAGCGGGCCGATCACTCGACCGCCGATGACCTCACTGGCGTGTTCCATCTCGTGACCGTGGGCACGTTCGCGATGCTGGTCAGCCTCGAGATGAGCGAAGCCGCACATCCGAGCATCGCGCGCTTCTTCTGGTTCTGGCTTGCGGCGATCGTGCTCGTCACGACGCTCCGGGCGGTCTCACGGCTGCTGGTGCGTCGTTCGAAGGCGTTCATCCAGAACACGGTGATCGTCGGCGCCGGCGAGGTCGGGCAGACGATCGCCCGCAAGATCTCCCAGCATCCCGAGTACGGGCTCAACGTCGTCGGGTTCGTCGACGCCCAGCCGAAGGAGCGGCAGCGCGGGCTCGGCGAGCTGACGATCCTCGGAGTGCCCTCTTCGCTCGAGAGGCTCATCGCCGAGCACGGGATCGAGCGAGTGATCGTCGCGTTCTCGAACGATCGCGCGGAGGACACGGTCGAGCTGATCCGGGCGATGGACGGCCTC
This sequence comes from Gaiellales bacterium, assembly GCA_046330385.1. GTDB lineage: Bacteria > Actinomycetota > Thermoleophilia > Gaiellales > Gaiellaceae > Gaiella. The sequence goes on from JAXLSV010000002.1 coordinate 544,719, forward strand.
CGCGTCCAGGTCGACATCGTCCCGCGGCTCTTCGAGGTGCTGCCGACCGGCGCGGATCTTCACACGGTCGAAGGGCTACCACTCGTCTCCCTGCCGCCGGGCAAGCTTCCGCGCTCGTCGCTGATGGTCAAGCGCGGCTTCGACCTGACGATGGCGATCACCGGGCTGATCGTGCTCTCGCCGCTGCTTCTCGCGGTGGCGATCGCGATCAAGCTCGACACGCGTGGCCCCGTGTTCTTCCGCCAGGTGCGGATGGGGGCTGGCGCGCGGGAGTTCCGGATCTTCAAGTTCCGGACGATGGTCGCGCACGCCGAGGACATCAAGGACGATGTGGCGCACCTGAGCAAGCACGCCGACGGCGACTCGCGGATGTTCAAGATCGAGAACGATCCGCGGGTTACCCGCGTGGGCGCCTTCGTGCGTCGCTACTCCCTCGATGAGCTCCCGCAGCTGATCAACGTCGTTCGTGGCGAGATGAGCCTCGTCGGCCCGCGGCCGCTGATCCTCGACGAGGACCGGCACGTCGTCGACTGGCGACGCCGCCGGCTCAACCTCAAGCCGGGGATCACGGGGCTCTGGCAGGTGCTCGGCCGGGACGGGATCCCCTTCGACGAGATGGTCAAGCTCGACTACGTCTACGTCACCAACTGGACCGTGTTCGAGGATCTCAAGCTGATCCTGCGTACGATTCCCGTGTTGTTCCGCTCGCACAGCTGCTGAGACCCAGTGACTGACGTGGAAGAAACGGCGATCTCGCCGACGGTCAGCGTCGTCGTTCCCGCGTACAACGCGGAACGAACGATCGGCGACGTGCTCGCGGCGCTCGCGACGCAGGGCGATGGGATCCACGAGGTGATCGTCGTCGACGACGGCTCGAGCGACCGCACCGCGGAGCTCGCCGCAGCCGCTGGCGCAACGGTTGTCTCTCCCGGAGTGTCCACCGGTTCGGCGGGCGCAGCGCGCAACGCCGGCTGGGACGCCGCGACGGGCGACGTCGTCGTCTTCCTCGACTCAGACGCGATCCCCGACGCAGGCTGGCTCGCCGGGCTCGAGCGGGCGCTCGCGGAGCATCCGGGGGCGATCATCGGCTGTGCCCGCCGCTTCACGGGACGTTCGCCGTGGGGCTGGGTCGCCCATCTCCAGGTCGAGACCCCGTACCTCGAGAACGGCGCACCGCGCGAGGTGCGCTTCGTCTCGTCGTACTGCATGGCCGTGCCGCGCACGGCCCCGCTGCGCTGGGACGAGAGCTACGGCGGTGAAGATGGAATCTTCTGCATCGATGCGATCGAGGCTGGGATCCCGCTCGTCTTCGACCCGAGGTTCAACGCGTTTCACGATCACCAGCGAAATTCGTTTGCGGCATTGCGCAGCCAGCAACGACGCCTGGCGTACGGTCTCGCCCGGCTCGGGCCGGTGCAGCGCCAGGGGCTCCGGCAACGGCTGTTCTCACGCGTGCCCGTGCACTATTTCTTGCTGGTCAGGCTCGTTCCGATCTACCGCCGCCTCGAAGCGCATCCGGAGGCGAAGCGTGCATTCATCCGACACTGGCCGCGGCTCGTCGCGGCCGAGTGGCTTCTCGGCGTGAGCGCGCTTCGCTACACACTGCGACGACCCGCCGTGCGCGGGCAGGAGGTTGGCTTCCGATGAGCCTGGGCCGCGCCGAGCGCGAAGGATACGAGGTCGCGATTGCGCGAACGCCGACCGAGGTCGAGGCGCTCCGCCCCGCTTGGGAGAGGCTGCAGGGGACCCAGCTCACGAGCGATCTCGACTGGTTCCTGACAACCGTCGAGCACGACCCGCGCGCGGAACGGCCGCACGTCGTCTACGTGAGCCGCGAGGGTGAGCCGCAGGGGATGATCCTCGGCCGGTTCCAGGACGTCGAGCTGCGTTGCCGGCTCGGGTACCGCAAGCTCTACGAGCCCGCAATCAAGGTCGTCACGGTCGTCAACGGCGGCATGCTCGGGCCGCTCGTCGAGGAGAGCCCTAGCGTCCTGCTCTCGTCGCTCGCGTCGTCCGTGCGGCGTGGCGAGGTCGACGCCCTCAACTTCCCGGCGGTGCGGACGCAGACCTCGCTTTCCACGGCGGTCTCGCAGCTCTCGGCCCGCGCAAGGCGCAGCACGACCGCCCCGCGGGCGCACTGGCGCACGTCGCTTCCGGGATCGTTCGACGCGTTCCTCGAACAGCTCTCGTCGAGCACCCGCCAGGGCGTAAAGCGGTACGCCAAGAAGCTCGAGAAGGAGTTCGCTGACAGCCTCGAGCTCCGGCGCATCACCTCGCTCGACGAGGTCGACGGGTTCTTCGCCGACGCGGAGGCGGTCTCGGCGAAGACGTACCAGGGTGGGCTCGGGGTCGGGGTCCGCCAGGAGGACGATCTCCAGCGCGCGCTCGTCCGCCTCGGGATCGAGAAGGGCTGGTTCCGGGCGTACATGCTTCACCTCGCGGGGGAGCCGGCCGCGTACTGGCACGGCTACGCCTACCGCGGGACGTTCAGGACGATGGTTCCCGGCTTCGACCCGCAGTACTCGAAGCTCAACATCGGCACGTACGTCCTGATGAAGCTCGTCGCTGAGCTCTGCGACGATCAGGAGACCCACTACATCGACTGGGGCCTCGGCGACGCCGAGTACAAGCGGCGCTTCGGTGACGATCGCTGGGAGGAGCAGGACGTCGCGGTGTTCTCACCGACGCTTCGGGCGATGCGGATCCACACGGTCAGGTCGGTGCTGAACGGCGGGGTCGGTGTCGGCCGCTCACTCGTCCGTGACGTCGGCAAGGTCGACCGGGTCAAGAAGGTCTGGCGGCGTCGCGTCGCCGAGCAGGCCCGCGCCGGCTCCTCCTGAGAGTCGTCACCACGCCGTCTGGCGAGGTAGGGGGCGCTGGTCGCTACGCGTAGTCGAAGCGGCGGAGCGCCTCGGCGCCGCGGCGCTCGATGTCCGCGACCAGGCGTGCACCTTCGTCGCGCCAGCGACCGAGCGAGCCGGGCGGGCGAACCTCGGCGGCAGCGACCGCCTCGGCGTCGCCCTCGAGACCGAAGAAGTCGAAGATCCGCGCGACGGTCTCGGCCGGCTTGCCGCAGAGATCCTCGAAGCGGACGCAGAGGTACCGCTCACCGAGCACACGCTCGCCGAAGTCGGCCGCCTGGAGGTTCACCCGGTTCCAGAGCTCGATCGAGCGCAGCGGGCGGCGCCAGGCAGGCCAGCGGTTGTCGAACACCGTCCGGCCGTGCTTCTCGAGCTGCTTCTGATTGTCGGAGAACGCCATGTCGCGGCCGTCCCGGATGAAGTGCAGGAACTTGAGCGTCGGCATGTGCTTGTCGAGGAACGGGAGCAGGTAGATGCTCCGCGGCTCCTTCCAGCCCCAGGCGACTGCGTCTGCCGGCTTCGTCGAAAGGTGATAGTCCAGGCGCTTGCGGAGATCCTCGAGCATCGACGGCTCGAGCGCCTCGCGGGCTGTGGCGTCGGCCGCGACGTACCGGTTGATCCAGGTGTCGGAGAGCTCGCCGAACGTCAGCGCGTCCTCGTAGGCGTTGAGGTCGGTGCCGATGAACATCCCGGCGTCACGCACGATGCGCGCAGTCACGCGCGTGCCAGAGCCACCGGTTGCACCGATGACATACGGCCCGCACGCCGCCAACTCGTCGCTGAGGAACCCCACGCACAGATCGTAGTGGTCCCGCGCGCTTCTGCCAGGGTCGACAGGCGTCCGCGAGCCTCTATGGTGCGAAGGGTGTCGACCGGTCGCACAACGCCGATCCTCGTCACCGGCCCACCGCGGTCGGGGACGACGTGGGTCGGGATGACGCTCGCGCTCGATCCGTCGCTCGGGTACCTCCACGAGCCCTTCAACATCCTCACGAGCCACGGCGTCAGCCCGAGCCGGTTCACCCGGATGTTCCAGCACGTCGACGAGCGCAATGAGGCACGCTACGCTCCGGGCCTCGAACGCGCGATGCGGTTCGATCACGCGCTCGGACCGGCGCTCGCAGAGGCGCGCTCGCCCCGCGATCTCGCTCGGGTGCTCAGGGATCGCCGGCGGTTTCAGATCGCGCGACGAGAGGGCCGCCGACCGCTGCTCAAGGACCCGATCGCCGTGTTCTCGGCGGAGTGGTTCGCCAGTCGCTACGCCGCCGACGTCGTGCTCACGATCAGGCATCCGGCCGCGGTCGCCGGGAGCTTCAAGCGCCTCGGCTGGCAGCCGCGCTTCCGGTTTCTCGCCGAGCAGGATGCGCTCGTGGACGGGCTGCTGTCGCCGTTTGCCGCCGAGCTGCACGAGTACGCAAGAGGGCCGCAGCCGCCGCTCGAGTCGGGCGCGTTTCTCTGGCGCCTGATCGCCTACGTCCTCGTCGGGTATCGCGAGCGTCATCCCGACTGGACGCTCGTCCGGCAGGAAGACCTGGCACGCGATCCGCTGACGCTCTACGCGGCGCTCTTCGAGAGCCTCGGGTTGTCCTTCGACGGCGCCGTCCGGGCCGAGGTCGCCGCCAACTCGAGCGCCGAGAACGCCGACGCGCTCTCGAGGCCGCACGCGATCAAGCTCGACAGTCGCGCTGCGGTTGCAAGCTGGAAGAAGCATCTCTCGGCCGAAGAGATCGCCAGGGTCCGCGCGATCACGGGCGAGACCGCGGACGCGTTCTACGCAGCCGAGGACTGGTGACGCACCCGACGGCCGCTCAGGCGACCACCGATCCGCAGTAGCTCACGTCGGGCGCGGCGGTCGGTGAGGCTGAGCATCGCGACGGCGACCACGGCGACGGTTGGGCCGGCAATGAGCAACGCGGTGCGCGCTCCCAGATCGTCCAGCACGCCGCTTCGCTCGATTCCGTACCCGGTTGCGAGCGCGGCACCGCCGGAGATCAGTGGCGCCCGGAACAGGGGGAGCAACGCTGCCAGCCGTAACCCGGGAACGGCGCGCTGCACCGCCCAGAGGCTGAGCGGGGCGACGGCGCCGATGAAGATCGCCGCGCGGATCCCCGACATCCCGAGCAGCTGGTGCCGCCTCGCCTCGTCGCTGAACAGCGCACCGGCGACCAGCGTCGCCGCGACGCTGATTGCAGCGAGCGTCCACGAGACGCTCGCCCGGAGCCTGGGGCGACCGACCGCGAACAGCACCGGGCCGGCAAACGAGACGAGCCCCTTGACGATCCCAACGACACAGAGCAGCTTCAGCGCGGTGGCGCCGCCCGCCCAGTCCTTGCCGAGCGCGCCGAGCAGCCAGGGACTGCAGGCCGCGATCACGAGCAGCGGCGGTGCGGTCACGGTCAGCGAGAGCCGGACCGCCCCGAGCACGCTCGCGCGGAGCCCCTCGGCGTCGTTCTGCAATCGCGAGAACCGGGGTAGCGCAACGGAGCCGATCGGCCGGCTCGTCATCTCGAGCACGACGTCGACCATCCGATCGGCAAGCCGGTAGATCCCGACGATCGCGGGGTGGAAGAACGCGCCGATCAGGAGCGCGTCGGCGCGGCGGTTGAGAAACCCGCCGAGGTTCGCTCCGAAGACGCTGAGGGAGTAGCTCAGCAGCTCGCGGCCGTGACGGCGCGAGAACGCAAGCCGGGGTCGCCACGAGCTTGCCGTCCAGAGGACGATGACCGAGACGAAGTCGTACACAACCTGCTGCGCGACGAGTGCCCAGATCCCGGCGCCGCCGAACGCGAGCGCGAGGCCGGCGACGCCGCTCGTGAACATCGAGGCGTTCGTGCGGGCCGCAAGCGCCTTGAACCGCAACGATCGCTGCATCTGCGCCTGCTGCACCATCGTCAGCCCGCGAAAGATCAGCGTCGGGGCGAGCGCGATGATGACGGTGAAGACCCGCGGGTCAGTCAGTCGCGACCAGGGGTAGGCAAGGCCCATTGCGAGCAGCGTCAGCACGATCGACCAGACGAGGTTCATCCAGAACGCCGCGTCGACGTGCTCCGGCTCGAGCTCCTCGCGCTGGATCACAGCGGTGTTGAGGCCCTGCTCGAGGAAGACCTGGAGGAGCGCGACGAAGACGATCGCGATCGCGACGATCCCGTAGCGCTCGGGGCCGAGAAGCGCCGCGAGCACGAACGTCACGACCAGCGCCATGAGCCGCTGCCCCCAGCTCATCACGAACGCCCACAGCACGGGGCCACGCATGCTCCAGCGGTCGGCCATCAGCGGTCCTGGTGCGCGGGAAAGCCGGCGAGCCAGGTCGACCGCTCGCGCCAAAGCTGCCGCCAGGTTGCGGCGCCCGCGCCGCTTCCCTGGGTCGCCCCACGACGGGTGACCGCCGCGGCGAGCGCTCGGGTGCCGACCCCGGCGGTGAGCAGCGCCCGCCCGAGCCGCCGGCGGGCAGGCGACCAGTGCTGGTCGATCACGGTCACTTTGCCCTGGAGCACCAGCCTGAACTTCTCCGGACGGCTCTCCGACGACACCCCGATCTCATGGGTGATCACTGCGTCCGGCGTGATCGCCGGCCGGTAGCCGAGCGAGCGAGCCCGGAGGGCGAGGTCGACGTCCTCGCCGTACATGAAGTAGCGAGCGTCGAACCCGCCGAGCTCGCGCCAGAGGGCGCTCCTGACGAGCAGCAAGCAGCCCGTGATGATGTCCACCTCGCGAACGGTGTCGCGCTGCCAGTGGCCGAGCGACTCCGGGTCGAAGACCGGTGAGCGCTTGAAGACCGTCGAGAGCATCGTTGCGAAGCAGGTGAGGCTCCACAGCGTCGGCGCGCCCCAGCACGAAGCCGGGTGGGGGGTACCGTCGGGATCGAGCGTGCGACCTCCATACAGACCGTGCTCGGGATGGGCGCGGGCGAACGCGACGAGGTTGTCGATTGCGCCCTCGTGCACGACCGTGTCGGGGTTGAGCAGAAGGAGGAACTCACCCTGCGCGTGCTCGGCGGCGCGGTTGACCCCGCGCGCGAACCCGAGATTGACCGGCTCGGGGAGAACCCGGACGTCGGGGAAGCGCTCGGTGATCGCCTCGACGGTGCCGTCGCCGGAGTCGTTGTCGAGCACGATCACCTCGACCGCCGTCGATGCTGCGCCCTCGGCGATCGAGGCGAGGCAGGCAAGCACCTCGTCCCGGCAGTGGTACGAGACGATCACCACCGAGACGTCGACGCTCATGTCGTCGCGGCCTCGGCCTCGGCGGTCGCCTCGGCCTTGTCGCCGGCCGCCGGCGCGTAGTCCTCACGGCGCCGCACGACGCGGGCAGGCACGCCGACTGCGATCGAGCCGGCCGGCAACGAGCGCGTCACCGCAGAGCCGGCACCGACGACGCATCCGTCGCCGATGTTCACGCCCGCCGCGACGAAGACGTTGGCGCCGAGCCACACGTCGTTGCCGATCACGATGTCCTGCTCGTTCTTCTCCTGGGTCGCGATCAGCTCGTCGGGCATCAGCCCGTAATCGGACGCGGTGACGAAGACGCCCGGGCCGAAGCGGCAGTCGGCGCCGATCGTGATGTGGCCGCTCGAGTCACCGGCCCAGAGGAACGCGTGCTCGCCGATCCGCGAGCGGGCTCCGATCGAGATCCGCTCGCCGTTGCGGAGCGAGACGTTGGGCGCGAGGCGCGCATCGTGCCCGAGCGTCGCCTTCGAGCGCGGCTCGATGTGCGTGTAGTGGTAGAAGTGCAGCAGCCGGACGATCTGGAAGTACGTACGCGGGTCGAGAAACGAGATGACCGCGCGCGATAGCTTTCTCCCCATCGTCCGACGTCCCCCTTGGGTCGGCGTCACAGTTGGCAGCCGCGCGTGACCGCGCGGTTTCTCCCCGCACACAGGGTAGGCGATCGTGGAGAGGCGTCAAGCGCCACGCCCACTGGAAGTGCGCGGCACGCCGCATAGACTGCGAGGCGGGGAGCCCTTGCGATGAAGGTCATGATCATCGGTCTCGACTGTGCCGAGCCCTCGCTCGTGCTCGAGCGCTGGCGCGACGAGCTGCCGGTGCTCGCCTCACTGATGGAGCGCGGCGCCTACGGAACGCTCACTTCGGTCGTGCCGCCGATCACCGTGCCTGCGTGGTCGTGCATGATGTCGAGCCGCACGCCGGGCGACCTCGGGATCTACGGCTTTCGTAACCGTGCCGACCATTCCTACGATGGGCTGTTCATCGCGAACGGCGCCGCGGTCAAAGAGCCGCGCCTCTGGGACTACGCGACCCGGGCAGGCAAGCCGTCGATCGTCCTCGGCGTTCCGGGCACGTACCCGCCCCGTCCACTGAACGGTGTGATGGTGAGCTGCTTTCTGACGCCGTCGCTCGAGAGCCAGTACACGTATCCGCCGCTGCTCAAGCGCGAGGTCGAGAAGGCGGTCGGCGAGTACCGCTTCGACTGCACCGACTTCCGCACCGACGACAAGGACGACCTCCTGCGGCAGGTCTACGAGATGACCGACCGGCGCTTTGCGCTTGCGGAGCACCTGCTCACGTCGCATCCCTGGCAGCTGTTCGCGATGGTGGAGATGGGGCCGGATCGGATGTACCACGGCTTCTGGAAGCACATGGACACGGGGCACCGCGATCACGTGCCGGGCAACCCGTACGAGAACGCGATTCTCGACTATCACCGCTATCTCGACGGGAAGCTCGCCGGCGTGCTCGCGCATGCCGACGACGACACCGCGGTGTTCGTCGTCTCCGATCACGGCGGCAAGCGGATGGACGGCGGGATCCGCGTCAACGAGTGGTTGCGACGTGAAGGCTTCCTCGCGACGATGCGCGAGCCGGTCGGCGTCGAGAAGCTGGCCGACGTCGGGATCGACTGGGCGCGGACGACGGCCTGGAGCGAGGGTGGCTACTACGCACGCGTGTTTCTCAACGTCGCAGGCCGCGAGCCCGAGGGCACGATCCCGCCCGGCGACGTGCCCGTCGTCCGTGACCGGCTCCGGTCGCTGCTCGAGGCGATCCCGGACGACCGGGGGGAGCCGCTCGGCACGAGGGTGTTCGTGCCCGAGGAGCTCTACCCGCAGGTCAACGGGGTCGCCCCCGACCTGATCGTCCACTTCGGCGACCTGCGCTGGCGCTCCGTCGGGACGATCGGCGGCGACGACGGGATCCACGTCTTCGAGAACGACACCGGGCCGGACGATGCGAACCACGCGCAGGACGGTCTCTTCGTGCTCGTCGCCCCCGGCGTCGAGCCGGGCCCGCGCGAGGGCGCACAGCTGCTCGACGTTGCCCCGACGGCACTCACGCTGCTCGGGATTCCGGTGCCTGCAGCGATGCGTGGCACGAGCCTTCTCGGCACCTGATCAAGCGCCAAACGCGCATCCGATCCCCCGACTCAGGGACAAAACCTCCCCCGCGGTGGGTGATCGGCGCACCTCGCTGGGGGTTTCCCCTCGTTTTGGGGACGCTCGTCCCCCATTGGCTTCCGATGGCAGCAGGGTCACACCCCTCCCCTAAAGCTGAACCCTGCAAAGGAGTCGCCACACCATGCGAAGTACCTTCCGATTCGACCGGTCGCGGGCTGCGCTCGCCGCCGTCGTCGGGATCACCCTCATCCTCGTTGCGACCGCGGTCGGTGCCGTCGTTCCGCGGTCCGCCGTCTCCGGTGGCACGAAGGCCGCCGCGTCGGCGCTCAGTCTCGCCCGGCCTGCGGGCGTCCAGTCCGGTGACCTGCTGCTTGCGGCGGTGTCGCACCGGTCCTCGAGCGCCGTCTCCGTGAGCGCCCCGTCCGGTTGGACGCTCGTTCGCTCCGACAGCTGCGCCGGCCCCGGTGGGGTCGTGCAGACCCAGAACGTCTACACCCGCCTTGCGAGCGGCTCCGAGCCGGGCTCGTACGGCTGGTCGTTCAGCGGCGCCGGTGGCGCCGTCGGCGCCGTCGTCGCCTACTCGGGCGTCGATGCCGCATCGCCGGTCGCAGTCAGCGGCGGTGGCTACATCCGCAACTCCGCGTACGTCAAGGCGCTGAGCGTCAACTCCCCGATCGCGAACGGCATGGTCGTCGCGGTTCTCGGTCACAGCGACGCGTCGGCGATCCCGACGCCGTCGGGCATGACCGCGCGTGCTGCGGCTTCGACCGGTGGTGGCCCTGCCGCCGCCCTCACGGTCGCCGACGTGACCCAGGCTGTTGCCGGTGCGACGGGCAACAAGTCCGCCAAGGCGTCTGCGATCGCGGCCTGTGATCTCGGCCAGCTGGTCGTCCTTCGCCCGGGCTCGGGCACGGTCACCCCGCCGCCCGCCGCGGTGAAGCCCGCCAACACGGTGCTTCCCGCAATCTCGGGCACGGCTCAGGTCGGCAGCACGCTGAGCCTCACCGACGGCACGTGGACGGGCACCGCCCCGATCACGTACGCCTACCAGTGGCAGCGCTGTGGCACCTCGTGCGCAGCGATCGCCGGTGCGACCGCGAAGACGTACGCTGCAGTCGCAGCTGACCAGGGCCAGACGCTTCGCGCCGTGGTGACGGCGTCGAACGCAGCCGGCTCCACCGCTGCGACTTCGGCGGCGACCGCCGCCGTCCAGCCGGCCCCGCCCGTCGTCGTCGCCCCGGCGGCGACCGCGGCCCCGGTGGTCAGCGGCACGGCGAAGGTCGGCGACGCGCTTGCCGCGACGACCGGCACCTGGTCGGGCAGCACCCCGATGGCGTACGCCCGCCAGTGGCAGCGCTGCAACGCGTCGGGCTCGGCCTGCGCGACGCTCGCCGGTGTCACCGGCGCGAGCTACACGCCGGCCGCGAGCGACACGGGCATGACGCTCCGCGTCGCGGTCACCGCAAGCAACGCCGGCGGTGCGGCGACGAGCACGTCTGCTCCGTCCGCCGTCGTCACGGTGCCGAGCACCGGTGGCAAGAACGTCATCGTCAACAACGGCTCCTGGACCTGTAGCGGCCCGGTCGATCTCGACCTCGTGAAGGTCACCAGCCCGTCGGGTGACGCGATCGTCCTCGGGGACGGCTGCACCGGGCGCATCGGCCGCATCGAGGTCGACACCTGGACGCAGGATGGCGTCAAGATCCAGAACCAGGACAGCCCGGCCCACGACCTCGTGGTCGAGGGCGGCTACGTTACCTGCCACGACATCACCCCGGGCGCGCATCAGGATGCCGTCCAGGCGATGGGTGGCGCGCGGATCACGTTCCGCAACATCACGTTCGACTGCCTCGGCAACTCGAACTTCTTCGTCAACCAGGCTGGGGCCGGCACCACGACGCCGACCGACATCGTCTGCGACGGCTGCAACTTCGGTGGAAAGTCGTCGACGACGGTTCGCGTCAACAACGCCGTCCGCTCGGGCATCCGCAACAGCGCAGGGTGCACCGGCCGGAACGTCGACCAGCCGTTCTTCTTCACGGATGCAGCGGTTTCCCCGGTGAACACCGGCAACCGCGAGCTTCCGGCAAGCGACCCGCTCTGCAGCTAGCGGGTAGTGGGGCGCGGCGCTGACGCGTCGCGCCCCACACCCTTGAACCTCTCTGCGCGACGAGGGCCACACGACGTGTGGCCCTCGTCGTTATTCGGCGCCCGGCTCGCGGAGGCTCTTCTTTCGCACCTTGCCGCTCGACGTCTTCGGCATCTCGTCGATGAAGACGACGTCGCGCGGGACCATGTAGCTCTCGATGTGCGTCCGGCAGTGGTTGATTACGTCCTGGGCTGTGAGCTCGGTGCCCTCGGCCGCGACGACGAACGCGCGGATCGCCTCGCCGAGGCGCTCGTCGGGCACCCCGACGACTGCCGCCTCCATGATGCCCGGCATCGCAAAGAGCACGTTCTCGACCTCGAGCGGGCTGACCTTCTCGCCCCGCGTCTTGATGATGTCGTCGGTGCGTCCGACGAAGTAGAGGAACCCGTCCTCGTCGACCGTGAACAGGTCGTTGGTGTTGAGCATTCGCTCCCCGGGCAGCGGGCCCTCGACGATCATCTCGGCCGTCTGCTCGGGTTTGCGCCAGTAGCCGAGCATCACATGCGGCCCGCGGACGTACAGCGTCCCGGTTTCGCCTGGGGCAACGGGGTTGCCGTCGGCACCTAGCACTATCGTCTCCGTGCCCGGGATCGCCCGGCCGACCGACGAGGGCTTCTCGACGAGCAGCTCGGGCTCGAGGTAGCTGACCCGCTTGCATTCGGTGAGGCCGTACATCGCGAAGATCAGTGCGTTCGGGAAGATCTCCGTCAGCCCTTTTTGCATCGCGGGCAGCAAGGCGGCGGCGGTGTTCGTGACGCGACGAACCGAGGGCGCAGCGATCGGGCTTCGCTCGTGGCTTGCAAGCAGCGTCGCGTAGACCGTGGGCACGCCGGGAAAGACGGTCACCTGCTCGGTGTCGATCCGCTTCAGGATCTGCGCCGGGTATGCGAACGACCGCTCCAGCACCAGCGTGGCGCCAAGTCGAATGCTCATCAGGAGCTGGTAGAGGCCATAGTCGAACGCGAGCGGAAGCAGACCGAGGATTGTGTCGTCGTCAGCGAGCCGCAGATACTGGGCGATCGACTCGGCGGCGAAGAGCATGCTCTGGTGCGTCTGCATCACGCCCTTCGGCAGCCCTGTCGAGCCCGATGTGTAGATAAGCGCCGCGAGGTCGAGCGCGATCGTTCCCGCATCGACGAGGTGCGCCGAAGCGTCCGCGAGCGTTGCCGCGAGATCGAGCCCGCCGTCGGCTCCCGCCGGCCGCTCGCCGACCAGCGTCGCGGCGACGGAGGGCGCCCGGGACGCTGCCGCGAGCCCGGCGACCGCGATCGGGCCCTCGGTCACGAGCACTCGGGCTTCGCAGTCGGTGAGGATGTACTCGAGCTTGTCCTCCTTCGTCTGAGGGTTCACGACCACGAAGGCCGCACCGGCGAGCAGTGTCCCGTACAACGCCACCACGCAATCGCGGGAGTTGTCGAGGTAGAGCGCGACGCGGTCGCCGCGACGAACCCCGAGCGCGGTCACCGCGTTCGCGAAGCGGACGGCGGCGTCGAGCAGCTCCGCGTAGGTCGTGCGCCTCTCGCCCGTGACGAGGGCGACCTTCTCGGGTGTTGCCTCCGCCGAGCGGAGCAGGGTGTCGTGGAGCAGGCGTAGCGGTCTGATCGTCGTCGTCACATGAGCCTCCGGATCTCGTCAGGCGGCGGCTGCCGTCTCGACGGTTGCGCCGACGACCACCCGCGTTGCCGGCAGCGGGTCAGCCAGCCTCGGCCTGGCGATGAACGTCTCGTGGAGGAGCATCGTCGAGACGGCTCCGACCAGCGCCATCTCGTCTGTCTCGGCGAGCCCGGACTCGACGTTGGCGACGGCCTTGGCGTGGACGCGCTCGACCGTCTGCGGATCGAAGATCCCGGCGTCGGCCACTGCGCGCGGCGAGAGCAGCTCGGCGACGTAGTCCGGCGCGCCCTTCCCGGCGAACGCCGCTGCGATCGGGGCCCGGTACGGCCGCTTGGTGCGGGCCACGACCGCCGGCGGGAGCAGCGGGCCGACCGCGCGCCGGAGGATGTGCTTTTCCTCGAGCCCGCGCAGCCGGAGCGAGTCGGGGACGCGCGCGGCGAGCTCGGCGACGCGGTAGTCGAGAAACGGGAAGCGACCCTCGACAGAGTTCCCCATCAGCATCCGGTCGCCCTGCGCGTGGAGGAGGTACGCATTGAGGAACGTCATGATCTCGAGGTACTGCGCACGGCCGAGCGGCGTCCGCTTGAGGTGGTCGGCCGGAAGCGCGGCCGCGACGCGCTCGAGGGGATCACCGAGCGCCTGTGCCGCTGCGCGCACGTCGGCGGTGAGGAGCGCGGTACAGCGGCCCGTGTTGACGAAGCGGATCCGGTGGCTATAGAGGGGATCGTCGACGTCGGTGAGGCCGCGGCCGTAGAAGCTCGAGAGGAACCTCCCCGAGCGGGCGAGGTCGCGGGCGAGGAAGGCGTTGAGCCGCGCGAAGAGCAGCGGTCGGAGCGTCGACGACGGTTGCCGCGCCCAAAAGCGCCGAACCTTGTCCTCGCGGAAGAGGTCGTACCCGGCGAAGAGCTCATCCGCGCCCTCTCCCGTCATCACGACCTTGAGCCCCGCGTCGCGCACCGCCTTCGAGAGCGCGAGCAGCGGCGCGGGCGCTGTCCGTAGCGTCGGCTTCTCGAAGAGCTCGACGACACGCGGTAGGAGCGCGGCGATCTCGGCGCCGCCGACGGTGATCCGCGTTAGCGGAATCCCGAGCGCCGTCGCGACGCTGTCCTGGAACTCGCTCTCGTCGAAGCTCTCGTCTTCGAACCCGACCCCGAACGAGAGAAGCTCCTCGTGCGAAGTCTCGAGCGCGAGTGCCGCGATCGCCGAGGAGTCGAGGCCCCCGCTCACGTAGGCGGCAACCGGAACGTCGGCGCGGCGGCGCAGGCGGGTGGCGTCTCGGAGCAACGCGTGCAGTTCCTCGGCGAGGGCGTCGGCGTCGATGTTGCCGTCCCCCGCGCCGCCGGCGAAGTCGATGTCCCACCAGCGTCGCTCCTCGATCACCCCGTCCGGGCCGGCGCGAAGGAGGTGGGCGGGCGCGAGCTCCCTGATCCCCACGAACGCCGACCGGTCGGGGAGCACGGACCATGTCGTCAGCGCCTCGACGAGCGCGAGCGGGTCGAGCTCTCGGCGCGCAGCCGGGTGTCGGAGCAGGGCCTTCGCCTCCGACGCGAATGACAGCTCGCCGCCGGCCTCGGAGAGAAAGAGCGGTCGTACGCCGAAACGGTCACGTGCCAGTAGCAGCTCGCTCCGATCGCGATCCCAGACCGCGATCGCGAAATCACCGTTGAGCCGGTCGAGCGCAGCGACGCCCCACTGCTGGTACGCGGTCGCGATGACCTCGGTGTCGCTCGTCGTCCGGAACCGGTGCCCGAGTGTCGTCAGCTCCGCGCGGAGCTCGACGTGGTTGTAGATCTCGCCGTTCTGCATCACCCAGAATCGTCTGTTGGCGCTAGGGAGCGGCTGGTCTCCCCCGGCGAGATCGACGATCGCAAGGCGCGTGTTGACCATCCCGAAGCGACGATCGAGGTACAGCCCTGTCCCGTCGGGGCCGCGATGGCGAAGCTCGCCGGCCATCGCGAGCAGCAGCTCCCGATCCGCACCAGCGCGCGAGTAGATCCCGGCGATCCCGCACATCCCCTTCCCAGGGTACGCGGATCGCGCCGGATGGGAAGTGGCTCAGCCCGAGGTCAGCGCGAGCAGAGCGGGTCGCTGTCGGGAAGCGTGCGGTTCCCCGAGTTGACCGGGCTTTGGGCCGAGCCCGTGAAGTAGAACGGGTCCTTCACGTTGCGGCCGGGGCAGCCGGCGCTGTTCCGGACGCCCGAGCGCACGCTGACGTTGATTCGGACCGTGGTCGACGACTTTCCACCGAAGGTGCACCCGTTGCAGACGACGTCTGTCGGCGTGTTGCCGCCCGACGCCCGGTTGACGAAGAAGTTCGAGTTGCCGAGGCAGTCGAAGCTGACGTTGTTGAACGTGATCCGGCTCCCCGCCATCGCCTGCACGGCGTCCTGATGGTTGTCACCGGCGATCGCCCAGCAGCGGACGTAGCCGCCATCGATCGTCAGGTCGTGCGCGGGGTTGGACTGGTTCTGGATCTTGACGCCGTCGGCGCTTCCGGTCTCGACCTCAATCCGGCCGATGCGCCCCGTGCAGCCGTCGGCGAGCACGATCGCGTCGTTACCGGGGTTCGTGATCTTGACGAGGTCGAGGTTGACCGGGCCGTTGCAGGTCCAGTTGCTCCCGGTGCGGATGACGCTCGAGCCCGACGGGGGCGGCGGCGGGGGCGGCGGTGACGGAGGTGGTGGGGGCGGCGGCGGGCCGGGCGGTGGCGGGGGTGGTGGGGTCGAGCCCTGGCCACCGAAGCTCGCGCGGACCGTGCCGGTCTCGTGGAGACGGACGACGCAGGTGGGCTGCGTCCCACGGCACCGTCCGCTCCAACCGTTGAAGCGCTCTCCGCTTGCGGGTGTCGCCGTGACCTTGATCGGCGCGCCGTCGTCGAACGTCGCTCGGCAGCGCGACGGGCACTGAATCCCGGCCGGATCGCTCGTGATCGTGCCCGGGCCGTTGACGACGGCGTTGAGCGTGACCGTCTTGATGTCAGTCCGGGTCGTCGTCGGCGGGGGCGCCGGGGGTGTCGCCGGTGGGGGCGCGTCGACCGGCTTCGGGGCCGGTTGCGGCGGCGCAGGGAGCTTCGGCTTCTGCGTCGTCACCTTCTCGCAGTCGGCGCTGACGGCATCGAGCCGCTCGACGACCACCACGTCATGGCCGTGCCCGCAGTAGACATAGTCGCGGGCGCCGTCGAGAACGACGATCGTGTCGCTCCCCTCGCCGCCCCACACTTTGTCCCGGCCAGGACCGGGGATGATCAGGTCGTTGCCGCGCTTGCCGTACAGGCGATCGGCACCGCTGAACCCGTAGATCCGATCTGCCTTGCCCGACCCCACGATCGTGTCGATCTTCGACGATCCACGCAGCGTCTTCGAGTACCGCTGCTCCGTGGCGCCGGTCGCGATCGCGACGACGACGCATGCAGCGGCGCCCGCAAGCACCAGGGCCGTGGTGATTGCCCGCCTCCGCATCCGGTCGCAGACTACCTTGCCGGCCCGCCGGCGCTCGTCGCTGCTGGCTGCACGAGGTCGCGAGTCGCCGTCGATGTGCGGCAGAGGCCAGTGTTCATGCCGCACTTGCACGTTGTTAGAAATGAGTAAGAGTTGGAGGGGCGCGGGCTTTCGCGCATCGATCACGGGGGGAACCTTCTGGTGCGCCGCCATTCTCAACCTGCTGCCCGGCAAGAAACGACCGAGCTGCTGCTCGTCTGCTCGACAGGTGGACATCTCCTACAGCTGCTTGCGCTCAGACCGGCCTGGACCGACCGGGAGCGCCTGTGGGTCACCTTCGACAAGAGCGACGCTCGCTCGCTCCTCGCCGGTGAGAACGTCGTCTACGCCAACGGGCCAACCAACTGGACGTTCGGGTTGCGGGCGCTTCGCAACCAGGTCCGAAACCTCCGGCTCGCCGTCCGGCTCGTTCGCCGTCATCGCCCCCGCGCGGTGCTGACGACCGGCGCCGGGCTGGCCGTCCCCTTCGCGCTGGTCGCGCGCCTACGGGGAGCGAAGGTGATCTATGTCGAGAGCCTGACACGCGTGCACGGCCCGTCGCTCGCATGTCGCGCGATCCGCCCATTCGCACACCGGCTCTACGTCCAGTGGCCGGAGCTCGCGGAGGTGCTGAAGGGCGCGCGGTACGAAGGGAACGTGTTCCAACCGTGATCTTCGTCACCGTCGGCACCAACGAAGCGCCGTTCTCGCGGCTGCTGACCGCGCTCGCCCAGCTCGGCGACCTCGGGCAGGAGCTCGTCGTTCAGACGGCTGGCGCCGGCGTCGAGCTGCCGAACGCACGCTGCGTCGAGTTCCTCCCCTACGACGAGATCGTCTCGTCGATGCGTGAGGCGACGATCGTCGTCACGCACGCCGGCGTGGGCTCGGTCCTGACCGCGCTCTCCGTCGGGAAGCGACCGGTCGTCGTCCCGCGCCTGCGGCGTTTCGGGGAGGCAGTCGACGACCACCAGGTCGAGTTCGCGCGACAGCTGGGCTCGACCGGGCTCGTCCGGGTCGTCGAGGATCTCGCCGAGCTACGCGACGCGCTCGAGCCGACCGAGGCGGTGGAGCCAATCACGCTCGGGCCGTCACCGGCGCTCGTCGCCGCGCTTCGCGCCGACCTCGCCACCGTCCTCGACAGCGAGCGTCAAGCGCACGGGTCAGGCTGAAGCCTGACCCGGCCTGCGTGGGTGCGTTTTTGGGTCAGGCTCGAGCTTGTCCCGGCCTGCGGGCGCGACACGGGTCTGGCTTGAGCCAGACCCGTGTGCTCGGTTGGGGTGTGGGTGGCTGGGGGCCTCGGCGAGCGTCAAGCGCACGGGTCAGGCTGAAGCCTGACCCGGCCTGCGTGGGCGCGTCTTTGGGTCAGGCTCGAGCCTGTCCCGGCCTGCGGGCGCGCTTCGGGTCTGGCTTTCGCGCCTACTCGAGGTATCCGAGACCCCGGAGGCGCTCTTCGACCTCGGCCTGGTCGCCGAGCGACTGCCGCTCGGTGAGCACCGGGTCGTCGTCGGGCTCGTCGTCGTACTCGGGCGGCCGGGTGTCGAGGACGTCCGGCGAGATCGCCTCGAACAGCACGCGACCCTCGAGCGACGCCGGGATCTTCTCCCCGAGCAGGTAGAGGATGGTCGGCGCGACGTCGAGGATCGACGCCTCGAGCTCGACGTCCGCGGCTGCGGACGGGCCGGCGAGCGCGACGATCCCCTCATGACGGTGTGAGCCGACGTAGCTGTGCGAGCTCCCGGGCTCGATCTCGATGCGATCCCAGAGCTCGGTCGAGCTGCTCTTGAGGTTCCCCTTGCCGAGCCACCGGTAGTCGGTGAACTCGATCAGCAGGTCAGGGACGCGCTCGAGCTCGGGGCCCTCGAAGAGATCCTCTCGGCGATGGACGGCCGTGACGACGGCGCGGCCGTCCGGCGCTCGCAGCTCGAGTGCCGCCGCCGCGATCTCGTCTCTCACCTGCTCGTACTCGGCCCCCGGCTCGACGATGCCGCTCGTCTCGCGCCCGCGCACGTTGACGACGATGTTCCCGAACGTCCCGTAGGAGAACGCTTTCGTTCGTGCCCAGTCGATCGCCGACCAGTCGGTAGAGGTGTACGCCTTCTCGCGGAGGCCGGGCAGCCGTTGCTTGAGGGCGTACCGGACGCGTGGCGGGACGATGCGTCGAAGCGCAAAGAGCCGGTCGGCGGTCCGCCGGGCGACGTCGGCGGAGGCCCCGGCGAACTCGAGGTGGCCGAGCCCGGCAAGCCAAGCGTTGAGGTTGACGACCCCCTCGAGGGCGCCGGCGCCGTGGTCCGAGACTACGAGCACGTCGTTTCCAGCGGCGAGCTCGACCAGCTCGCCGACGGCGTCGTCGAGGATCCGGTACGTCTCTGCGACCGGGCTCGAGACGCCGTCTCGCTCCCAGGCGTCCCAGCAGAGGTGCTGAACATGATCGGCGGCCATGAAGACGACGAAGAGCAGCTCCGGGTCGTAGCGCTCGGTCAGCCAGCGCACGGTCTCGACCTTCTGGACCGCGGCCGCCTTCACCTGGGCGAGGTCGACCGCCCCGTCCTCGGCGAGCGGAAAGCGGTTGTCGAGCTCGAGCGAGCCAAAACGGCTGCGGAGCTCACCGACGAGCGTCGCGGGGCTCGTCCAGCCCGCCTCACGGGCGGCTGCGTCGAAGCCGGCGATCGCAAACCCGTCGACCTCGGGTGCGGGCCATGTGAACGGGATGTTGACGAGGCCGCAGCGGCGGCCGGAGCGTGTCAACCTGTCCCAGAGCGCGGGCGCCCGCCGAAAGCTGCCGTTCGCGACGCGAAGGCGATACCCGGTCTCATCGCGCTCGGTGAAGTCCCAGATCCCGTGGCGACCGACGTTCACGCCCGTCACCATCGTCGTCCAGGCGTGCGGCGTGAGCGGATGCGTCGTCGAGCGGAGCACGCCGGACGCCCCTTCCCCGAGCAGGGAAGCGAGATTGGGGAGCTCGCCGGCCGCGATCATCGGGCGGATGACGTCGAGGGTTGAGGCGTCGAGGCCCAGAACAGTGAGGCGCGGACTGGACAAAGGCGTTCTCGTGCACTATATGGAGGTATCAGGGGAGCGTCGAGACGCATCTCTACGAGAGACGTCCCGACAAATCTGCGGCGTCCCGACGGAGAGCGGGAGACAGGGGGAGAGAGATGAGCTGCACGACGCAGACGAGTAAGGCCGTTGACGGGGGCCGCGCAACCGCCGCGGCCGTGGCACGATTGCGAACCGAGGGAGCACTGTGAGCGCCTACCTACCCGCCCTTCGCCGATTCTGGTGGATCATCGCCCTCGGGCTCGTCGCAGCCGTGGTGGCCGGGCTTGCATCGATCTACGAGCTTCCCTCGTTCACAAAGCGCAACCAGCCCGTCTACACCGCGACTGCACGCATGCTCGTCACCGGCTCCGACGCGCCGTACTTCCGCACGGCGACGACGCGCGCCGACGTCCCGAAGCCGGCCGGTGGGACACGGGCGGGGAGCGGTGAGACGTCGCAGACGTTCGCTCCGGACGTGACCACGCTGATCCGCGCCGCGAACACGTTCCCGCTCATCATCGAGTCGGATCAGGTCGCCGCGATGCGCGAGCGGATGTTCGGGCCCGCGCCGCAGGGGGCGATCGCGAGCGCGAACGCGATCTACCAGGTTGCGACCCCCGGACGCTTCCGGCTCTCGGAGGTCCCGGTCGTCCAGGTCTTCGGAACGGCAAACACCGCCGCCCAGGCGATCTCGTTCACCGATCAGACCACCAAGGCATTCATGAACTACCTCAAGCGGCAGCAGGACGCGGCGAAGATCCCGCCGCGCCAGCGGATCGTGATCGAGGCGATCAAGACACCATATGAGGCGACGCCGTCGCGGACGACGTCTCCGTCACTGGGGGTTCTCGTGTTCCTCGCAGTCGCGATGGCCTTCTGCCTGCTGGCGATCGTCCTCGACCGGTTCACGCGAAACGACGGCGGCACCGGTGGGATCGTCGCCACGATCGTCCCGGCGACTGCGCCCGAACAGGAGGCCCTCGAGGCCGAGCTCCCGTCGGCGGCGGCCGGCGGCACGGTCGCGATCTACCCGGGCTCGCCCGGCAGCGTGCCACCCGGTGGCCCGCTCGACAACCCACCCGGTCGGTCCCGTCCGCGTCGGCCGCGACTGCAGAACGCCCCGAAGAACCGGCGGTAACTGCTCGTGAGTGCCCTCGAGCAAGGCCCGAGCGGGGGAGGGCCGCGCACACCGCAGACCGATCTGCCGGTTGCGCTGATCGTCGTCGCGCTGCTCACCGTCGCGATCTCGATCCCGTTCGGGCCGAAGGCGATCGGCTTCGGGCTCGTCGCCTTTGCCGCGATCCTCTTCGTCGCCGCGGGCGAGCGGGTGAGCGAGCTCGCGACCTGGCCGAACGCGGTCGGCCTGCTGTTGCTCGTCGTCTGGCTGATCCCGATCAAGGGCTATGCGCTGCCGGTCGACCTGCCCTTCCAGCTCGAGCACTACCGCGTCACGATCCTGTTGCTGCTGTTTGCGCTCGTCGCCGGGGTGCTCTCCAAGCGGATGCGCTTCGGGTTTGCAGGCCGCGGGCGGGTCGTCGCGGTGCTTGCCGGCGTCGCGCTCACGACGCAGGTGATGAACCTCGGCGACATCGATGCGAACACGGGCGTCTCGGGGACGGCGATCAAGTCGCTCTCGTACTTTCTCGCCTACCTGATCGTCTACATGCTCGTGTGCTCTACGCTCGCCTCGCGACTCGAGATCGACCGGGTTATTCGAGTGCTCGTCGCGGGAGCGGGCGTGGTCGCGGTCGCCGCGCTGTACGAGGCACGCACCGGGTACAACCCGTTCAACCATCTCGCGGAGTGGCTTCCGGGGATCGAGCGGCAGTACCGAGACATCGTCGAAGTCCGCGGGGGGCGGCTGCGCGTGCTCGCGTCCTCGCAGCATCCGATCGCGCTCGGGGTTGCCCTGACGCTTGCAGTGCCGATGGCGTTCTACCTGAGCGGTCGCGCCGCGACGGTCGTCAAGGCGAGGCTGTGGGTCGTAGTCGCCTGCCTGCTCGCGGTCGGTGCGGCAGCGACGATCTCGCGCACGACGGTCGCGATGGCGGTCGTGATGGCCGTGGCCGCGCTCTCCTTGCGCGGACGCGAGGTCGCCCGCTACTGGCCGGTGCTGCTCCTCGTCCCGTTCGTCATCCACTTCGCTGCGCCAGGGGCGCTCGGCGGGCTGTACAAGCAGTTCTTCCCGAAGCGGGGCCTGATCGCGGATCTCAATGGTCGTGCGGGACAGGGCGGCTCCGGGCGCCTCGCCGATATCGACCCGGCGATGCGACTGTGGGAGCGCTCGCCGCTGCTCGGTCACGGGCTCGGCAACGAGTTCCCGACGACCGAGGACGCGGGCTTCTACCCGGGCAAGGCGCCCCCGCCGATCATCTTCGACGATCAGTATCTCGACTCGCTCGTGAAGACGGGCGTGCTCGGTCTGGGTGCGATTCTCGTGTTCTTCTGGGGTGGCGCGATCGGGCTGATCCGTCGTGCGCGAAGGCTGGTTGGGGCCGAATCCGACCTGGCCGCTGCCTGCGGGATCGCCGCCGCCGGGTTTTCCGCGGCGATGCTGTTCTTCGACGCGTTTGCGTTCGTCCAGGCGACGCTTGTCTGCGTGATGATCATTGCGCTCGGGTATCGCGGGGTCGAGCTCCTTGAGCAATCTGAGGGATCGACTGGGGAGTCGATCAGGGGAGGGGTCTCATGAGGAAGCTTCTCGTCGGTGCCGCCGTGGTCGCCGCGCTCGCGCTCGCAAGTCTCGGGCTCGCCGCCGGTGCGGCCGAGATCCAGGTGAGTCTGGTCGGCTCGGGGTTCCAGCCCGAGACGTCGCCGGTCAACTGGGGCGACACGGTCGTCTTCAAGAACAACGATTCCACGAAGCACACCCTCCTGATCCCGCGACTCGACCTCACCAAGGATCTCAACCCGGGGGAGTCGTTCTCGCAGATCTTCGACAAGGAGGACGGCTCGTACCAGATCCGCGATCGGCACTCGAACCGCACCTACAACGGCCGGCTCGAGGTGACCGTCTCCGGGACGCTCGCGCTCAAGGGGCCCCAGACCCTGCAGTCCGGTAAGGGGCTTGTCCTGACCGGGACGTCCCCGTATCCGCAGGCGCCGGTCTCGATCGAGACGCGGCCGCCCGGGCGCGGCGGTGACTGGGCGCAGGTAACGACCGTCACCCCAGCGGGCGACGGTTCGTTCAGCGTGTCGATCCCCTTCGAGAAGGGCGGCCGGATCCAGGCGACCACCGCCGCCGGGCAGCTGCGCTCCGAGACGCTGCTCGTCTCCGTGATCCCGAGGTTGACGATCTCCGTCACGCCGCGGCGGCCCAAGGACGGAAAGCCCGCGAAGATCTCGGTGAAGGTCAGCCCGGTGGGCGCGGCGCGAACGGCCACGCTCGAGAGCTATCTCACCCTCCGCAAGCGCTGGGTCAAGGTCAAGGTCACGCCGGTCAGCGCGACCACGGGTGTCGTCGCCTTCTCGGTGAAAGCGACGAAGGCGCCGACGCAATACCGCGTCAGCATTCCCCGGTCGGCGGTCAACCCCGGCTTCGTCACCTTCATCTCGAAGCCATTCAAGATCACCGGTTCCTGAGAGCCACCCCATGAGGATCGTTCTCAACGCCGACGACTTCGGCGCGTCTGCGGACACCCTCGCGGCGACGATCGAGTGCTTCGAGTTGGACGCGCTCACGAGCGCGACGATCATGGTCGCGATGCCCGAGACGCGAGCCGCGCTCGATTACGCTCTCACACGTCCCGAGCACGGGTTCGGCGTGCATTTGCAGCTCGTCGGCGACGGGATCGAGCGTCCGGTCTCCGACCCGGCGAGCGTTCCCACGCTGGTCGATGAGGATGGTCGCCTGCTCCCGACGGGGGTCGTGCGCAAGCGGGCGATGCTGCGCCGGCTCTCGAGCGCCGAGCTGCAGCGAGAGATCGAGGCGCAGCTCGACATCGCCGTCTCGGCCGGGCTCGCGGTGACCCACGTCGACTCGCACCGGCATCTGCACAAGGTCGCGCAGGTGTGCGAGGCGCTCGCGCGGGCGCTACCGCGATTCGGGCTCAGGCGCGTCCGCCGCGTGCAGGACGTCTTCCTCCGCCGACCCCTGAAGACGCCGACCTACTGGGTCGGCCCGTGGTGGCAGCGAGGTCTCGCGCGGTCGTTTGCGACGACCGACCACTTCTACATGCCGTCGAGCGCCCACGATCTCGGCTGGGCGGAGGCGCTCGCGCACCGGCTTCCTGCACTTCGCGGCGCGACGCTCGAGGTCGGGGTCCATCCCGGCGCTGCGGATGGCTGGCGGGCGGACGAAGGTGCCTCGGTGGTCGCGTTCGCGAACCTTGCCCGCGAGCTCGGCCACGAGCTCGTCACCTGGCGCGATCTCTAGTCCAATAGCCCAACCACGGCAACGGTCAGTCGTGGATGCGCGCGATGAGCTCGTCGCGCTTCAGCACCCTGACCTCGATCCCCTGGAGGCGAACCTCGAAGCCCGCGTCGCGGGGGTAGAGCACCTTCTCACCTCGTTCGACGCCCGTGACGTCCGCGCCGACGGCGGTGACGATGCCCGTCCGGCAGGCGGCAGCTGCGGCGGCGGACGCGGGGAGGATCAGCCCGGCTCGCGTCTCTGTCTCGTCGCTCGTCGGCTGAACGACGAGGTACTCGTCGAGCGGCTCGAGCGTGACGTCGACATGCTGGGAATCGCGAAGCATGGAGGAACGATAGACGCAACGCCTGTCGCGGGCTTGCCTCGGATGAAACGGGTACGTGGGCAGCTTCCGCCGCTGATCCGAACGAGGCCTTGCCGGCCGAGGCTGACGCCGTGCCACCGGGCGTATCCCGTCGCTTACAGGCGCCCGGCCGCGACGATCCGGGCGAGAAATTGCTTCGTCCGTTCTTCCGTCGGGTCGCCGAAGATCTGCCCGGGCGGCCCCTCTTCCAGGATGCGGCCCTGATCGAGGAAGCACACGCGGTTTGCGACGTCGCGGGCGAAGCTCATCTCGTGCGTGGCGAGCAGCATCGTCATGCCACCGCTCGCGAGCTCGCGGATCACGTCCAACACCTCGGCGACGAGCTCGGGGTCGAGCGCGCTCGTGATCTCGTCGAGCAGCAGGAGCTCGGGCTGCATCGCAAGCGCTCGCACGATCGCGACTCGCTGCTGCTGGCCGCCGGAGAGCCGGTCGGGGTAGTCGTCGATCTTGTCGCCGAGGCCGAACCGCGTGAGCAGCTCGATCGCTCGGCTGTCCGCGGCTGACCGGGAGAGCCCGAGCGCCTTCCGCGGGCCGAGGGTTACGTTGCGGCGGACGGTCATGTGGGGGAAGAGGTTGAAGCTCTGGAAGACGATGCCGATCCGACGGCGGAGCGCGTTGACGTCGGCGTCGCGGGCCGTAACGTCGGTGTCGCCGAGCCGGATCGATCCCCGGTTGACCGGCTCGAGCCGGTTGATGCACCGCAGGAGCGTCGACTTCCCGCAGCCCGACGCGCCGATGAGGCAGACGACCTCGTGCTCGGCGAGGGTCAGATCGATCCCGCGAAGCACGTCGAGCCGGCCAAACGACTTGTGGACGTCGACGACCTCGAGTGCTGCGGCGGTCACGCGGGTCGCCCCGCCTGTTGGCGCCGCCGGTCGCGCGCGACGAGCCAGTCGGTGAATCGCGTCAGCGGGATCGTGAAGACGAGGAACAGCGTCGCCGCGACGACGTAGGGGGTTCCGTTGAAGCTCGCCGAGTTGTCGATCTGCGCCTGGCGGAACGCCTCGACGACCCCGAGGTAGGCGACGAGCGCCGTGTCCTTCGAGAGCCCGATGAAGTCGTTGAGGAGCGGCGGGATCACGCGCCGCACCGCCTGGGGGATCACGACGAAGCGCAGCCCCTGGAGGCGCGTGAGCCCGATCGAGCGCGCCGCAGCCTCCTGGCTCGGGTGGACCGACTCGATCCCGGCGCGGTACACCTCCGAGACGTACGCGGTGTACACGAGGACGAGCGACAGCGCCGCCCAGAAGAACGCCGAAAGCGGGAGCCAGCTCACTCCGAGCGCCGGCATGCCAAACCCGAGCATGATCACGACCATCACGGTCGGGACGCCGCGGAAGAAGTCGGTGTACGCGATCGCCAGCAGCCGGAACGGGAGGAATACGGGCCCGGAGAGACTGCGCAGGACGGCAACAAGCAGCCCTGCCGGCAGGATGAAGAGCTCCGCGACGAGCGCGAGCTTGACGTTGGTGAGGAACGCGCGTGCCGTGTCGGGGAAGGAGTCGCGATAGATTCCCCCGTCGAAGAAGTAGGCACGGAACTCCCCCCACCCGGGTGTCCGCGTGATCGCAAACGCAACGGCTCCGAAGACGACGAGCGTCGAGAAGGTGGCGATCGCGACCGTCCGCGCCTCTTTCGAGACGCGGACGGTGCGACCGCCGAGGATGCGGGAGCTGCGCTCGTCCGTGGTGCTACTTCAGGTCGGGCGCTCCGGCCTTGGCCAGGTACTGGTCCTGCAGCTTCTTGATCGTGCCGTTCGCCCAGAGGTTCCCGATCGCCCGATCGACGCAGCCGCGGAGCGGGTTGCCCTTCTGGAACACGAGGCCGAAGCGCTCCTTCGTTCCCTTCGTCGGGAGCTTCCCGACGATCGTGCCGTCGTCGAGCTGGACCGCGACGACGTAGAACGCGGTCGGAAGGTCGACGACGATCCCGTCGATCTGTCCGTTCTTGAGGGCCTGGATCGCCTTGTCGTTGTCGTCGAAGACGCTCGGGCTCGAGCTCGGCTTGATGTACTTCGTGATGTAGCCGTAGCTCGTCGTTCCGACCTGCGCGCCGAGCTTGAACTTCTTGAGACCCGCGATCGTCTTCACCTTCGCGAGCGGCGTGCCCTTGCGGGCGACGACGGACTGGTTAACGAAGTAGTAGCCACGTGAGAAGTCGACCACCTTCGCGCGCTCCGGCGTGTACGAGACCTGGGTCGCGTAGAAGTCGAACGGCTTCTTGCCCGGCTTGTACGAGTTGTTGAACGGTACGTATGCCCATTTCACGGCTGCGCGCTTGAGCCCGAGCTCCGCCGCGACGGCATAGACGACCGCCGACTCGTACCCCTTGCCCGAGTAAGGGTTCGACACTTTCCACGGCTTCTTCTCGGCGCCGCCGAACCACGGCGGGAAGGCGGGGTTGTCGGCCCCGACCGTGAGGACGCCGTCGTCGAGCAGGTTGAGCGACCCGACCGCGCAGCCCGGGATCGCGGCCTTCGCCGCCGTAACGGGGCCTGCGCCAAGCGCGGTCGCGCCGACCACCATCGCTGCCGCGACCATCAGGGAGAGGCTTCCCAAAACGAGCTTCCGCATTCTCTGTCTCCTTGAAAACACCGAGGACTCCGAGGGCGCGAGGCTAGCACATCACTCTGCTTCGCTTTACTTCGTAAAGTGAGGTCGGCGTCGCCTCGCGGCGCTGTTACGTTGCCTGGATGCCGTCGCCGTTCATCGAGCTCGAGGTCGGCTCTCGGCTTGTCAAGGTCACGAACCCTGACAAGCCGCTTTTTCCGGTCGCGGGGTACACGAAGCGCAACCTGGTCGACTACTACCTCGCGGTCGGTGACGGGATCGTTCGCGCGCTCCGCGAGCGCCCGACGCAGCTCCGTCGCTTCCCCGACGGGATCGAGGGGGAGGAGATCTACCAGAAGCGCGTGCCCGAGAAGCGGCCCGAGTGGGTCGAAGCTGTGCGGGTTACGTTCCCCTCCGGTCGGCACGCAGACGAGCTGTGCGTCACCGAGCTCGCGCAGGTCGTGTGGGCCGCCAACCTCGCGGTGATCGACTTTCATCCGTGGCCTTCACGTCGTCCCGACGTCGAGCATCCCGACGAGCTCCGCATTGACGTCGACCCGCAGCCTGGGACGACGTTCGCCGATGGCAAGCGGGTCGCCGCGATCGTCCGAGAGGTGCTCGCCGACCTCGGATACGTCGGCTGGCCGAAGACCTCGGGCAGCCGGGGGATCCACGTCGCCGTGCGGATCGAGCCTCGCTGGCCGTTTCCAGTCGTGCGCCGGTGTGCGCTCGCGTTCGCGCGCGAGGTCGAGCGGCGGGCGCCCGCGCTCGTGACCACGGCGTGGTGGAAGGAGGAGCGAGGCGAGAAGGTCTTCATCGACTACAACCAGAACGCCCGGGACCGGACGATCGCGAGCGCCTACTCCGTCCGCCCGCTTCCGCACGCACCGGTGTCGGCGCCGGTCACCTGGGACGAGCTTCCCGATGTCGAGAGCGAGGACTTCACGCTGGCGACGATGCCCTCGCGCTTCGCGGCGCTGGGTGACGTCCAGGCGGCGATCGACGAGACGGTGTCCCCACTCGAGCGCCTGCTCGAGTGGGTCGAGCGCGACGAGAAGGAGGGGCTTGGCGAGGCACCCTATCCGCCGAACTTCCCGAAGATGCCCGGTGAGCCGAAGCGCGTGCAGCCGTCGCGAGCGAGGAAAAGCCCGGACGATGTAACGGACGCTTGACAACAGGCCAGCTCTACGTCCGATGGAGACCACGATCTCGCGATCCTCGCGCTGGCGGAGTGGGAGTGGGCATACGGCCGCACTGGCTCGCCTTACTATCAGCTCGGCGCGATCGCGGGGGTCGCGTCCCCCGCCGGTCTCGGCGGGGCGAGGTTACGGCGTTGACGGTTCCCGAGGTCCGCAAAACCGGTCTTCGGTACGGTCAGCGGGTGACGTCGACGAAGCTGCGAGCGGGGGTTGTGGGGGCCGGCGCGATCTCGCGCCATGGGCATATCCCTGCGCTCCTCGGGGCCGGCGTCGAGATCGCCGGGGTCTGTGACCCTGCCCCTGGCCGGGCCGCGGAGGTCGCCGCGGAGTTCGGGATCCCACACGCGCTCGAGACCCACGAGGAGCTGCTCGGGCTTCCCGATCTCGACCTCGTTGTGATCGGCGCACCGAACGTCTTTCACGCCCCGATCGCGATCGCCGCGCTCGAGTCGGGACGCCACGTGCTCTGCGAGAAGCCGATGGCAGCGACGAGCGCCGACGGCGAGAAGATGATCGCCGCGGCGAGGAAGGCGGGGAAGCTCCTGAGCGTCAACCAGCACATGCGCTTCCATCCGACTGCGCGCGCGATTCGCGAGGCGGTTGCGACCGGCCAGCTGGGCGACGTGTACTTCACCGACGTTCGCTGGATGCGCTCGGCGGGGATCCCGGGCTACGGCAGCTGGTTCACGCGGAAGGAGCTCGCCGGGGCTGGGGCGCTCTTCGACATCGGGGTGCACATGCTCGACCTCGGGCTGTGGGTGCTCGGGTTTCCCCGGGTCGAACGCATCACGGGCCGGATCTCCGGGTACCTCGGCGAGCAGCGTGTGGGGCTCGGCGACTGGGGAACCGACCGCGGTGCCGCCGGCTTCGACGTCGAGGACACCGCGGTCGCGACGCTGTCGCTCGCCGGCGGCGGGACGCTCCGGTTGCACGTCGCCTGGGCCTCGTTTTGCGGCGATGACGAGCGCGTGACCGTGCTCGGAACCAAGGGCGGCGCCGATTGGTCACCGACGCTCTATGGCGACCAGCAGCCGCTGCGCTTCTTCGCGCCGGAAGGGCCCGACCGCGTGGTCGGCACGCCTTACCAGTTCGCGGGCGAACGCGACCAGTGGCACGAGGGCGTCAAGGGGTTCGTGCGCGCGGTGCGCGGCGAGGAGGAGCTCGCCGTCACGCCGGAGGAGCCGCTCCAGGTCCTTCGCCTGCTCGAGCACGTCGTCGCCTCGTCCGAGCAGAACGCCGAGCTTCCGGTCTCCACCGACCCGGCCGGCTGATCGGCCGGGTCGGGCTTCAGCCTGACCGCGCCTGTCGCGCGTGGCCCGTGAGGAAGCGCCCGGGTCTGGCTGAAGCCAGACCCGGGTGTGGCCCCGGCGCCCGGCGCGAGGACGGCGCCTATTCCGGGAGAAGGGCGGCGAGGGATGTGCCCTGGTCTGCCGGCGGCTGCAGCTCGCGCCAGGTGCATTGCGCCGGCTCCTTGTCGGACCGGAACCGCAGGAGCTTCGTTCCGTGGCGCAGCCGGCGACCCTGCACCTTGTCGTAGCGCACCTCGGCGACGAGCTCGGGGCGGACGGGCGACTCCTCGAGCTCACCCGTGCCCCAGCGGTTCGGCTCACCAGGTCGATACTCGGCGCGCTCCGTGAGCAAGGGCCTCACCGCCGCGGCGATCTCGTCGTGCCGCGAGGCGGCGACCGCGGCCGAGCCGACGTAGTCGAGCGCGCCGTCCTCACCGTAGAGGCCGAGGAGCAGCGTCGCGATCCGCTCGGGCCGCTGCTTCCAGCGGACGCCGACGACGACGCAGTCGGCGGTCTTTACGGGCTTGACCTTGACCACGGCGTCGCGCGCACCTGGGCGGTATGGAAGGTCGAGGCGCTTGCCGATCACGCCGTCGAGGCCGATCGCCTCGAACGACGCGAGCCAAGACCCGGCGACCGAGCGGTCGGTCGTCGCGGGCGAGAGCGTGAACCCCGTCGCGTCGCGCTCGAGCAGCGAGCGTCGTTCGCGAAGGGGGTGATGCGTCATCGTCTCGCCCCTCCAGACGAGCACGTCGAAGCAGACGAACGCTGCCGGGATCTCGGCAGAGAGCTTCCTGATCCTGCTCTCGGCGGGGTGAAGGCGCATCTGCATCGCGTCGAAGTCGACGACCCCGTCGCGCGCGATGAAGATCTCCCCGTCGAGTGCCGAGCGCGGCGGGAGAAGCTCGCCGAGCGGCGCAAGCTCCGGGAAGTAGCGGAGCAGTGGGCGTGCATTGCGCGACCACAGGTGCAGCTCGCCCTCGAGGTTCTCGAGCACACCGCGAAACCCGTCCCATTTCGGCTCGAACACCCACGCGCCGCCCTCTGGGAGGGCGCGCACGAGATTTGCCTCCATCGGTGGGAACGGCAGCCCGGCGACCGGGCTCGCGACCTCGGGCTTCGGCATCCCACCGACGATAGTCGCCCGGTGCGGCGGGCTGCTCCTTTAGGGTGTTGCGATGCGACGGGTGGCGATCACGGGGTTCGGGGCGGTCACGCCGATCGGCCTCGACGCCGAGAGCACGTGGGCCTCGGCTCGGGACGGGGTCAGCGGCGTCGGTTGGATCGAGTCGTTCGACGCCTCCGCGTACCCGGTACGTATCGCGGCCGAGGTCAAGGGCTTCGACCCCGAGACGGTCGCACCCGCCAAGGAGGTCAGGCGGATGGACCGCAACGTGCTCCTCGCCGTTGCTGCTGCCAAGGAGGCGTGGGAGGCATCGGGGCTCGAGGAGATCGACAGGCGCCGGGTCGGGATCCTGGTCGGATCAGCGATCGGGGGGATCTCCAGCATCGTCGAGTCGCATGCGACGCTCCTCGAGCGCGGGCTCGACCGTGTCTCGCCGTTTTTCATTCCGTCCGTTCTCGTTGACACGGCGAGCGGTCAGATCGCGATCCAGCTCGGGATCACCGGGCCGAACTTCGCGCCCGTGTCTGCCTGCGCAACCGGCTCGACCGCGGTCGGTGAGGGCGCCGAGATGATCAAGCGCGGCCAGGCGGAGGTCGTGCTCGCCGGTGGGACGGAGGCGGCGATGACACCCGTGATCCTCGCGGGGTTCTGTGCAATGCGCGGGCTCGTCGCCGAGGAGGTCGACCCGACCCTCGCCTCACGCCCGTTCGACGCGACGCGGGCAGGGTTCGTGATGGGGGAGGGAGCGTGCATCCTCGTCCTCGAGGAGCTCGAACATGCGCGAGCACGTGGGGCGACCATCTACGCGGAAGTCGTTGGCTATGGCGCCTCGAACGACGCGCACCATCTTGCGCAACCGGAGCCCGAGGCAACAGGGGTTGCTGCGATGATGCGCGACGCCCTCGACCGGGCCGGAGTCGCGCCCGAGCGCGTCGGGTACGTCAACGCGCACGGCACGTCGACGCCGCTCGGCGACCTCGCCGAGACCCGAGCGATTCGGCAGGTGTTCGGCGACCACGCCTACCGGCTGGCGATCTCGTCGACGAAGTCCGTGACCGGGCACTGCTTCGGTGCGGCTGGCGCCGTCGAGGCGATGATGTGCGCTCGGGCGCTGTACCACGGTGTCCTGCCCCCGACGATCAACTACCGCAACCCGGATCCCGAGCTCGACCTCGACTACGTGCCGAACGTCGCCCGGAAGGTCGAAGTCGACGTGGCGCTCTCGAACGCGATGGGCCTCGGCGGCCACAACGCGTGCGTCGTCATCGCTCGCGTCTGACGACCCTCACCGGCGTTCGGTCAGGCAGCGAACGCCGCGGCTTGTGTTGCTGCAACACAAGCGGGGGCGGGTGCGGTGGCGAGGGCCTGGGTTTGTGTTGCTGCAACACAAGCTGGGTTTCGCACCGGCGGGGCAGATCGGAGTTTGTGTTGCTGCAACACAAGCGGGGGCGGATGCGGCGGCGAGGGCCTGGGTTTGTGTTGCTGCAACACAAGCTGGTTTCGCGACGGCGGAGTGGCGCTACGCGATGAGGAAGGGAAGCTCCTCGAGGCTGTCGAGGACGCCCGCGGTCAGCGCAAGCGCCTCCGGCCTCGGGTGGTAGTGACGGTTCGGGTAGGCGAACACGCGCATCCCGGCCGCAGCCGCGGCCGTGATCCCGTTCGTCGAGTCCTCCACCGCGACGCACCGAGCAGCGGCCACGCCAAGCCTCCGGGCCGCCTCGAGGTACACGTCGGGCGCCGGCTTGCCCCGGGCGACCTCCTCCGACGACACGGTGACCGCAAAACGATCGGCAATCCCCAGAGCCTCGAGGACACCGTCGATCAGCGGCCGGTTCGAGGACGAAGCGACGGCGAGTGGGAGCCCGCGATCCGCGAGCGTGGAGATCGCGTCGACCGCCCCAGCAACGACCGGGAGCTCGATCTCGTACCGGGCAAGCATCCGGCGGACGACCTCGTCGTTGATCTCCTGTGGCGACTGCCGCAGCCCGACGACGTCGTGAAGGTACGCCGACCATTCGGGCGAGCTCATCCCCATCATGTCGAGCTGGGCGGTTGGGACATGTCGGCCGCCCCAGTCGCGGACGAGCTCCTCGCGAACCTCGTCCCAGACGTGCTCGGTGTCGACGATCACGCCGTCCATGTCGAACACGACGGCTGCGGTGGTGTGATCGCTCACCGGCGCGATCGTACGCGAGCCGGGCGCGGAAGAGACGCGATCTACAGCGGCTTGCAGAGCGAGTCGCTGCCGTACACGTCGCGCTGGGTCTGCTTGAGCTGCTCATCGAGCTGCGGGTTGTAGGCGCCGAGTGAGGTGCCCTGCCACGTCACGTCAGGGGTGACGCCGGGACCGATGACCGTCGCGCGATACAGCTGGCCCTTACCCTGCGGCCGCCGGCCCGAGCTCGGGTAGCCCGGATACGGATCGTGCTCGTAGAAGCCGTAACAGAACGCGCCCGTGTTGCGGTGCGTGAGGAAGCTGTTCTCTCGCTTCCAGCCCGCGCCGTAGGCCGAGTCGAACGTGTCGAGGTAGACGTTCCGGCCGAACGTGTCGGTCGGCTCACCCTTCCGCGTCGACGCGAAGCCGAAGACCGGCTGGCCGAGGTAGGTGAACCGGCCGAAGAAGTGCTCGAAGTGCTTGCTGTAGGCCCAGTTCATCCAGCCCTCGAGCTTCGGCAGCTCTGTGTTCCAGTGGCTGAGATGGAGCTCCCACGAGCTCTGCATCGGCTTCCACGGGTCGAAGCCGAGGTTCGGGAGGCCTCGCTGCCAGCTCTGGATGGCCCAGTGGCTCCCGTCCGGTGCGGTGCAGCCTGCAACGAACCACGCCAGCTGCGGCCCGGTGTACGGTCGGCAGGCGTTCCTGAACGACGAGGCGAGGTTCCGCCGGTACTTGCCCCAACCGCCAGCGTAGTCCAGCTTGAGCTTGACCTGCTGGGCTCCGAGCGTGGGGTGGGCGGCGTTGATCGCGCCCCAGGCGAGGACGTTGACGCGCTTGCCCGCGGTCGAGTAGGAGAGGAGCGCCTCGCCCTGCTGGTTCACGCGTAGCTGGACGTTTGTCGCGTTCCGGCCGATGAGCTGCGACGCCGACGCGACTCCGGGTAGCGCGAGCAGGGCGAACGTCGCCACCACCGCTCCCAGAACCGCACCACGAACGCGCATCTGCGCAATCATCGGCAACCGCGCACGGCTTGCGCACCCCTTGGTGGAGGGATCCTGGGGCGAGATCCCAGTCGAGGCGGGGGGCACGGCGCGAAGCTATCGCGTGCGGACCGTTCCCCGAGGCATCCCCAACGGAACCTTTACAGCGGTTCTGGTCACTCGACCCGTTCGAGGGATAGCGCCACAGGCTCTCTCCCCGATACCGTCGAGCAGCATGACGTCAGCGCTTTCGATCGACGAGCGGCTCGCGCGCCTCGAGGCGGCCGAGCGCGAGATGTGGGACCTCCGCCATAGCCTGGCGGAGAGGCTCGACGCCGTTCGGCGTGGGGCGGGCATCTTCGACGCGCCGACCCGCGAGCGTGTGCGCAGGCTGCGCGAGCTCGAGGCGGCTTTGGGTGCGGAGCGGATCGAGGTCGACCGTCTGGTGGGCGCCGCGTGCGAGGCGGTTCTCGCCCGTCGCGCCGAGGAGCGCTCGCGCCGGCATCGCGCCGCCACCGCCGCCGTCTTCGACCGCTGAACGCGCAGCGCGCGGCTCAGCGACAGCAGTCGCGAGTCGCGGGCGGGACGATCGCGAGCGGGCAGCGCACGTGGTGCGCCACCGCCTGGCTCACCGAGCCGAGCAGCAGGCTTGCGGCGGCGCTACGCCCACGAGAGCCGAGGACGAGGAGCGCCGCGCCGTCCGAGTGTGCGACGAGCTCCGTCGACGCGTGACCCTCGATCGTAATCCTCCTGGCGGTGCTTCTCACGTCAGCCGGAAGCTGCGCGATCGCGGCGCGAAGCGCGTCGTCGGCGTGGCGCTCCGCGGCGGTGAATGCATCGGGCGTGGGTGCGAACGCCTCACCGACGTAGTCGGCGCTCGACGCCGACCAGACGTAGACGATCTCGAGCTGCGCATCGCGCAGACGAGCCTCCTCCGCCGCGAACTGCAGAGCCGAGAGGCTCTCGGCCGAGCCGTCGACTCCGACCACCACCCGCGGCGCAGCTGCGCTCATTCGAGCGCCGCCGTTGGCTCGCCGGCGATGATCGTCGCCGGCGCCGACTCCGACCTGCCGCCGGGGATCGCTAGAGACGCGACGAGACATGCGCCGATCGCGACAGCCATCAGCGCAAACGACAGCGTGTATCCGCGCTCCGCCGGATAGCCATCTGCGGCAATGTTCGCGGCGAGCACGCTCGCCGCCGCCTGGCTGCCGATTGCGCCGCCGATCGTCCTCGCGACCGCGTTCATCCCCGTCGCGACGCCGG
Source organism: Gaiellales bacterium (assembly GCA_046330385.1). GTDB lineage: Bacteria > Actinomycetota > Thermoleophilia > Gaiellales > Gaiellaceae > Gaiella. The sequence continues at coordinate 579,507 of JAXLSV010000002.1, forward strand.
TCTGCTCCGGTCGTACTGCCGCGACGATCAGGTTCGACATCGAGGCAAACGCGAAGCCGATCCCGACCCCGATCAGGAGGGAGACGAGGTAGATCTCGAAATGGCGGGTGTGTGCTCCGGCGACGAACACATACGCCGTTAGCGTCACGACCGTGCCGACGACGAGCGGCAGCTTCGCGCCGAAGTGATTCGTGAGCCTGCCGCCGAGTGGGGCGACGACGAGCATCGCGAGCGTCGTCGGAATGAGAAAGAGACCGGATTCGGTCACGCTCGCTCCGAAGCCGTAGCCGGTCTCGACGGGGCTCTGGACGAACTGCGGAATGAGCACGAACGAGCTGTACATCCCGACCCCGAGGAGGAGACCCGCGAGGTTGGTCGTCCAGACCCCGCGCAGCCTCATCATTCGCATGTCGACGAGCGGGCTCGCCGATCGACTCTCGACACCCACCCACACTACGGCGAGCATGATCGCAGCGACGATCAGCCCGAGCGTCGCGGTCGACGTCCACCCCCAGTGTGGCGCTTCACTGATCGCGAGCAGGAGGCAGACCAGCCAGCCGGTGAGGAGCGCCGCGCCGCTCCAGTTGACCGTTCCTGGCGCGCGGATGGGCGACTCGGGGACGACCGCGACGGTAGCGGCGGCGGAGACGCAGATCGCGGCGAACGGGATCCAGAAGAGCCAGTGGTAGTCGAGATGCTCGAGGATCGGGCCGCCGAGGACGATTCCGAGCCCGCCCCCGATCCCGAGCAGGCCCGAGATCAGCGCGATTCCTCCCGCGACGCGCTCGCGCGGCAGCTCATCTCTGACGATTCCGAACGCAAGCGGGAAGATCGCACCGCCGAGACCCTGGACGGTTCGCGCGGCGATCATCACCGGGAGCGTCGTCGCGACCGCGGCGACGAGGGTGCCCAAAGCCATCCCGAGCAGCACGGCGACGAGTGCCCGCTTCTTCCCGAACATGTCACCGAATCGCCCCGCGATCGGTGTCGCAACCGAGGCGGCGAGGAGGTACGCCGTGAAGATCCAGGCGACGCCTGTCGGAGTCGTGCCGAGCTCCCGTTGCAGGACGGGCAGCGCCGGCACGACGAGCGATTGCATCATCGCGTACGAGCCACCTGCGAGCGCGAGCACGACGAGCACGAGGCTCGGCGCCGTCCGGTTCGTGGCGCGAGCGCTCATCGTCCGACGCTAGCAGTGCTGGCTTGTCCAGCCTGTGCCGCAAGCAGCTCGTAGGAGCGCAGCCGGGCCGCGTGGTCGTGGATCGCCGAGGCGACGATCATCTCGTCGGCCTGCGTCTCGGCGACGTAGTCCGCAAGGCCGGCGGCGACCGTCGCCGGCGAGCCGACGAACGACCGCGCGAGCATCCTTTCGACGTGAGGTCGTTCAGCAGGCGTCCAGTAGGTGTCGATGTCGAGCGGCGGCCCTAGCTGGCCCGTCTGACCGCGAACCATGTCGGTGAAGCGCTGCTGGACCGACGTGAAGAGCCAGCGTGCCTGGTTGTCCGTGTCGGCAGCGATCCCGTTTGCCGCAACCATCACATAGGGCTGCGCGAGCTGCTCCGAGGCCTCGAACTCTGCTCTGTAGAGCCGAAGGGCCGGGAGCAGTGCATCGGGTGCGAAGTGCGCGGCAAACGCGTAGGGCAGCCCCAGCATCGCGGCGAGGCGGGCCCCGAACAGGCTCGACCCGAGGATCCACAGCGGGACGTTCGTGCCCTCACCCGGAATCGCATGGAGCCGCTGACCAGGTTGTGGGTCGCCGAGAAGCGCCCGCAGCTCGACGACGTCCTGGGGGAACCGGTCGGAGCTCAGCGGGTCGCTCCGCAGCGCGCGCATCGTCAGCTGGTCGGTGCCTGGCGCACGCCCGAGGCCGAGGTCGATCCGGTCGCCGTACAGCGCCGCGAGCGTCCCGAACTGCTCGGCGATGACGAGCGGCGAGTGGTTCGGGAGCATCACCCCGCCGGCGCCCACACGGATCGTCGTCGTTCCGGCTGCGAGATGCGCGATCAGGACCGAGGTTGCCGAGCTCGCGATCCCCGCCATATTGTGGTGCTCGGCTACCCAGAAGCGCTTGTATCCCCAACGTTCGGCGTGCTGGGCGAGATCGAGCGACCGGTTGAGCGCTTCGGTGGCCGTCCCGCCTACGACGATCGGCGCGAGATCGAGGATCGAGAGCGGGACCACGGTTCGACCCTACCTTGACGGTGTGGGGCCGCTGACGCAGCGGAGCCTGCTGTTTCTACGTCGTGGCGCTTCGGTAGGCTCGCGTTCGTGCGACGCCGCTGGTCACTCGGTGCCGTGGTGCTCGGGGTCTGCATCTGCGCGTCGTCGCTCGGCACCCAGCCGCACGCCGGTCTCGTAGTGCACCCGAAGCCACGACCGACGGTCTCGTTCAACGAGCGTCCCCGCGACAACCTCGTGCTCAGCACGGCGGCCTACCGGCTGTACGTGAGCAAGCAGAACGGAGCGTTGCTCGCGCTTGTCGACCGGCGTACGGGTGACAGGCTCGTTGGTGGCCAGCACGGGTGCGGGTGGACCGCGACGTTCGCCAACCTCGAGACGCTCGGTGGCTGCGACTTCTCTCCAACCGGCGACAAACGCTTCACCTATCGCTGGTCGAAGGCGACGCAGGCTCTCACCTTGCGCTACGAGCCCCCGGCGGGGGAAGGCGTCCGCTCGACGCTCACGGTGACTCCAGGCAAGGCCTCGATCGACCTGCAGCTTACCGCGGAGTCGCGCCTCACACGCCCCATTGCCTCATTCCACCTTCCACCCGACCTCGCGGTAGACGTAAAGGCGACGCGGAGCGTCTACACACCCACCTTTCTTCCGGGATTGAGGTTGCGCCCGTCGTTCTTCGCGAGCCCGCACCGGAACGTCGAGAGGTACCCGTCGCGCTGGGCATTCGCAGATTTCCTCGCCGCCGATGTCGGTCGCAGCCACTTCGCGATGCACTCCGTCAATCCGCCGCCGAGCCCGATCGCGCCTGTCGACGTCGGCGTGATCTACGACGCCCAGCCCGACCCGTGCTCGGGTCGCACGTATTGCTTCACACACATCTTCCAGACGTGGGTCGCACCGGGCGGAACGTGGACGAGCCCCATCGTCCGGCTTCGCGTTGGCGGCTCGGTGACCGACTCGCTTCTCGGCTTCAGGGCCGACAGTGGGATCGCGCGGTTCCCGTCGCTCGTCGAGAAGCTCGGGTCACGTCTCGACGTTCTCGCGAAGGCGCCGCTGATCAAGGCCGACCCGTGGAAAGGCCTCCCGGCGTTTCGCAGCTGGGGGCCGTCGCTGCGCCGGCTGCCGTCGCCCGCCCTTCTGCACCCGGTCGCGTTCCAGTCACACGGTCACGACGAGGACTACCCCGACTTCCTGCCTCCCGATCCGAAGTGGGGCACCCTTGCCGAGCTCAACAACGTGTTCACCGATGCGCGTTCGCTCGGGATGATGGTGATGCCCTACCTGAACGTCAGCTGGTGGGACACGCAGTCGCCGAGCGTGCGGACGCTCGGGCCGCGGTTCACGCCGAAGGACATCGCGATGCAGGCGGCCGACGGGAAGGCCGTGCGGGAGCAGTTTGGGGTGAAGGACGGCTACGTCGTCTCGCCATACGCCGCGCCCGTGAAGGCGCGCGTCGACCGGCTGATGGAGGAATGGCGGACCGACGCGCCGGTCGAGTGCCTCTTCTTCGACCAGATCGGCGCGCGCCCGTGGCGGCGCGACTTCAATCCTGCCGCGCCGACGCCGCTGGCGTACGCCGACGGTTGGATCGCGAACCTCGCGCCCTATCGCGATCGCTGCTTGATGACCGAGGACGGCTGGGATCGTCTCGCCGCGGACTTCGTCGGCTTCAACGGCGGCGCGCTCGAGATGGAACGCGAGGTGCACTGGCAAACCCAGCGGTTCGGCGTCGGCAACTGGGAGCCTTACCCGATCGCGACGCTGCTCTTGCACGACAAGGTCCTGATGTACCAGCACGACCTCTACGAGGGGACGTTCACAGCCGACCCGGAGACGCTGCTCTTCAACGTCGCGTTTGGGATGCAGCTCTCGTACAACTGGGACGGCGAGACGCGCTCGCTCGACAGCCCATGGTTGCCACTCGTCGGGAAGCTCCAACGGCTTCTCGGCCCGCGCGTCGCTGGCAAGGCGCTTACGTCGTACCGGCGGCTCGCCCCGGATGTCAGCGAGACGGCGTTCGGCGACTACTCCGTCATCGCAAACTGGAGCACGAAGACGCCGTTCGACGTCGACGGCGTCCGCGTCGCGCCGCTCGGCTTCATTGCGCGGAGCGGCGGCAAGCTGCTTGCGGGTGCGCTCGGCGACACCTGGAGTGGCGTCAGCTTCGCGGATCCCTAGACAAGATGGAGCATCCGACCGTTCGCTGAGAGTGGTCGGCGCCTACGCATTTGTGTGGGTTGCCGGGGGTGGCCCGGTAGAGCCACAGACGGAGGTCGCCGACTTCGAGCGAGTCTCTGACGGGAACGGTTGGTTTGCGTGTGCACGCGCGCTCGATCCGTTTGGGTTGACCAGCCGGGAGACCAGAACCGACCCGCCGGTCGCAGACGCAAGGGAAAGGGGGCTGGTGTGGGGAAACCGCAGGTTTCCCCACACCCCCGAGCGGCGGGGGTGGGATTTGAACCCACGGAGGCTTGCACCTCAGCGGTTTTCAAGACCGCCCGATTCGACCGCTCTCGCACCCCGCCGAGCAGGGGGATTGTACGGCTCGAAGCCGTTTGACGGCCACGAACGTCTGCTGGGCCGCGGATTCCCGAAGGAGATCCTCGATCTCATCGGCCACGGCCGACAACGCGTCGTTACGCGGATCTCCGCCCCGGCTTGTCGAACGCGGTGGTGAACGCCGCCCGCGAGCGCCTCGGTGAGACGTGGATGGCGACCCTTGATTCACGGCACTTCGGGGCGGTCGAAGCCTGCCCACTGCGAAGCTATCGAGCTGGTTCGCTAACGTTCGATCCGCGCTGGCGCCCCGTACTGCTTCAGCACGTCCGGCACGTCGCCCTGGAAGTTCTCGAGGATCGCGAGCGCGGCCCGGTCGGTGACCATCGTTCCGTTGAGCGTGTGGAGCGGCTCGGTGCCGCTTTCTCCGCGCAGACGGATCCCGAGTCGCCGAGCCTGGAAATCGGTCGTGTTCGAGCAGGACGTAACCTCGCGGTAGCGGCCCTGCGGCGGAAACCACGCCTCGAGGTCGATCTTCTTCGCCGCCGGGGCGCCGAGGTCGCCGGCGGCGATATTCACCGCGCGGTAGGGGAGCCCAAGCTTCTGGAGGAACTCTTCCTCGAGCGCGACCATGCGGTCGTGCTCGGCCCAGGAGTCCTCGGGCCGGGTGAACACGAACATCTCGACCTTGTTGAACTGATGCACCCGGAACATCCCTCGGGTGTCCTTGCCGGCCGCGCCTGCCTCGCGGCGAAAGCACGGTGAGAAGGCGGTGTAACGGAGCGGAAGCTGGTCGGCCTCGAGGATCTCGCCCATGTGGAGGCCGGCGAGCGCGACCTCGGAGGTGCCGGTGAGGTAGAGGTCGTCGCCTGCGAGCGCGTAGATGTTGGAGCGCTCCGTCGGGAAGAACCCACTCCCGTACATCGCCTCCTCCCGTACGAGGACGGGAGGGATCATCGGGATGAACCCGGCCTGGTGCAGGTGGTCCAGGGCGAAGCGGTAGAGCGACATCGCAAGCAGCGCCGTGTCGCCGATCAAGTAGCCGAACCGCGAGCCGGAGAGCCGTGCAGCGCGTTCCATGTCGAACCGGCCGACCTCGGTGTGCTCCTTCGGGTCGTCCAGGGCGGGTCGCTCTCCCACCTCGCGGAGCGTCTCGGCGTCTTCATCGGCGCTGCCGTCGGGGGCCGAGGGGTGGGGTGGATTCGGGACCTCGGCGAGCGCGGCATCCCGCTCTGCCTCCGCCGTCGCGAGCTCTTCTTCGGCGCGCCTGAGCTCGTCCTTCACGCCCTGGAGCTCGGCGAGCTGCTCCGGGGTTGGCTTGCCCTTGAGCTTCGTCTTAGACCGGAGCTCGTCGATCCGCGGCACGAGCGAGCGCCAGCGTTCGTCGGCGGCGAGGAGGCGATCGAACGCGGCAGCGGCGTCCTTGCGCGCGAGCGCCGCCCGCCAGCCGGCCGGGTCGTTGCGGGCTGCCCTGAGGTCGATCACGCCGTGGATTCTACGCGGGCGGGCGACCAGGCTCCTCCCCACGCGGTCACGTCTTCGAGGAGCTGTCCGAAAACGCCAACGCCTGCCCGCGAGCCCAAGCGCCGTGCGGGGTCGTCGACAATGTCTGGCACCGGGACACGTCCGACGAGGCCAGGTGCTGCAATGACGTCGGACACGTCCACGGGATCGACGCGGACGACCCTCGTCCCTTCCGGACGTGTCCCGGTGTCAGACATCGTGCGACGTGTATCGCGGCTCAGCGTGCGAGCGCGGCCTCGATGATGCCGGCGACGCCCTCCGTGCTCGGGCCGGCGCACGTCGCGTCGGCCACCGCGAGCAGCCCGTCGTCGGCGCCATCGATCGCGAAAGCAAAGCCCGACGTCTCGAGCAGTTCGATGTCGTTCTCGCCGTCGCCGAACGCAACGATGCCCTCCAGCGCCAGTCCCAGGCGTGCAGCGACATCCTGAAGCCCCGTCCCCTTCGAGACGGAGGGGTTGCCCATCTCGAGCAGGAACGGTAACGACCGCGTCAGGAACAGGCGCCCCTCGAGGCTCTCCACGAGCCGGGCGCGCATCGCCGGGATGTCGTCGGGCTCGGCGACCGAGACGATCTTCGTCGGCGGACGCTCGAGCCAGTCGAGCAGGTCGCCGACCTCGGTCACGGGGAGGTTCTGGAACTCGGCGTAGGCCTTCGAGTACGGCGTGTGCTCGGCGACGTACAGCTCGTCGTCGACGTAGACGTTCGGAGACGAGCCGAGCTCGGCGAGGATCGCGATCGTCTCCCGAGCGACGTCGAGCTCGATTCGCTCGTGCACGAGAAACGTGCCGCTGACCGGGTCGACGACCGCGGCGCCCTGGTAGCAGACGACCGGCTCGATAATCCCGGCGGTCTCCGCGTATGGCCGCAACGAGCGAAACATGCGTCCGGTCGCGAGGATCACAGGGACGCCTGCCGCCCGCGACCGCGCAATCGCCGAGAGCGTTCGCTCGCCGAGCGGGCCGCCCTTCTCGATGAGCGTGCCGTCGAGATCGCACGCGAAGGCGGCGATATCGGTGGGGAAGCCGTCCGGGAGAGCCAGAGCGTTACTGGCCGGCGGACGACGCGACGAACTCGGCGACGTCCGCAACCTGCTGGGCCTCGAGCTTGTCGCCGAACTTCGGCATCCCGCCCTGGCCGAGGGTGATGCGCGTGACCGCAAGCTCGTACGACGGCTTCGTCTCGTCGAGGTTCGGCCCAACGGTGCCCGACGCACCCGCGGCGGTGAGCGTGTGGCAGGCGGCGCAGCCCTGGGCCGCGAACAAGTCCTTGCCAGCAGCTGCGTCGCCCTCGAGTGAGAGCGCCGGGAGATCCTCGGTGCTTCCACCGGTGTCTGTCGGAAGCTCGCCGATAACGGTCTCCGGCGTAGCCTCGACGACGTCGCCGCCACACCCTGCGGCAGCGAGCGTGCCGACGACGACCAGGAGAGCGACGAGGGTGGTGGCGCGACGCATCGGCGTGAGTCTAGCCATGAGCGACGGACGTTTGCCCGGGGAGGCGCACTCGAACCGCCACGCGACAAACGCCGCCGCGACGCCGACTCCGAGGACGTCGGTGGGTGTGTCGTTGACGACGATCGAGACGGCAAGCCCGGCGAGGATCGCGTCCGTCGCGGGCCCTCTCGACCTGCGGGTTGCGACGAAGGCAACGCCGACGAGCGAGGCGAGGACCGCGATCACAGCGCCGATCCCTCCCGTCGCCCTCGTCCAGGAGATGCGCAGCCGATCGACGACGTCGTTGATCACCGCAACAGGCCCGTCGCCGACGGCGCGCGTCACGTGGCTCGACGAGCCAACCGCGGCGTCGAGCCCGACGACCGCGAGTCCCGCGACGACGACGAGCACGCTGAGCAGCGCCATCGTGCGCATCGTCAGACGCGTTCGGTGCAGTCGGAGCGCGAGAACGCCATACGCGGCCAGCAGGACGAGCAGGCCGCCGCCGTCGGCGCCGAACCGGCTTCCCCCCGTAGCGACGAGCGACACGAATGCGAGCGCGATCGCAGCCCACCGAGTCAGCCGGGCGACCGAGAGCACCGCCGGGAGAAGGACGATGGTCGCGAGGAGGTTCGAGAGGCCGTAGAACCGCCCGGCCTGCGAGGGGCCGAACGGCGAGAGCGCGACGGCCTCCGGCTCGGGCCCCAGCACGACGAGGTAGGCGGTGACGACGGCGGCTCCGGCGACGCCGACCGGGAGCACGAGCGCGCCGAGCGCGAGCAGCGCGACGAGCCACCAACCGGCCAGCCAGAGGTTCGCCGCAAGCGCGAGCAGGAAGAGCCGCGGCGCGAAGCGCGGCGCGACGACCGCGCCCAGCAGCCCTGCCGCCACGAGCACGAGCGTCAGCGGCAGCCTGATCCTCGCGTTGCGCTTGATCCGGTCGTCGAGCGTCCGCAGCGCTGCGACCGGGTCGTCGGAGGAGACAGTCCGCAGCGTGCCGTTCGCGACGTCCGCCAGGGAGACAAGCCCCGCGATCCTGGTCGAGTCGGACGTGAGGAGCCCGCTCCAGCCGGCGCCGCGAACGCCGATCGGGTAGCGGGTCGTGTTCCGCGTCCGGCCCGGCGGCGGGAGCGCGACCAGCACGACCGGGGGCGCCGGGTCGTCGAGCGTCAGCTTCGGGACGGTCGAGCCGCGCCCGGGGAGGTAGGAGCTCCGAACGACGCCCGTGAGCAGGGTCTGCATCGCCGAGCCGCGGGTGACGGTCGCACCCGCGCCGGGCACGCTCAGCCCGATCGCGCCGCGCGTCCAGTCCTCGGGGAGCTCGCCTGTGACGACGTGCACCCCGGCGTCGGCCGCGCCTGCGAGCGCGAGCACGACGGCGGCGACAACGACGGCGGCGCGAGTCACGCCGGTAGTTTCGCGTGCCGGCCCACACCTGCGATGATGAGCCGGTGATCGTCGCGCGCTCAATGGATCCGAGCTGGCTGTCGAACGCGTTCGTCGTCGGCGACGAGCCGGGCGGCGTTGCGCTGTTCGTTGACACGGGAGCGCCGCTCGCGCCGCTCCTCGCCGCGATCGAGGAGCACCGGCTCACGCCGACTCACGTCCTCCGCACCCACACGCACACCGATCACATCGTCCACGAGGACGAGGTGTGCGAACGGTTCGGGATCCCTGTCGTCACGGGGCCCGTGACCTCGGGTGGGTTGGCTGTCGAGGCGATCGCGACGCCGGGCCATTCCGACGACGGCGTTGCATTTCTCGTCAACGGCTCGCTCCTCTTCTCCGGGGACACACTGTTCAAAGACGCGGTCGGCGGTGGCCCTGCCGACGAGGTTCGCGCCTCAGTCGAGAAGCTGCTCGCACTCCCCCCGGAGACCCGCGTGCTCCCCGGCCACACCGACGAGACGACGATCGGGAGGGAGCGGGAGGAGAACCCCTTCGCCCGCTTCTGGTCGGGTGTCGCTCCGGCCGACGGTCGCCGCTGCACCGTTGGCGACGTTACCGCGACGCTGCTCGTCTGGTCGCCCGACTACGACGGCAAGGGCAAGGTGCTTGTCCGCTTCGACGACGGCACCGAGCGCATCCTCGGCGCGTCGCGCGTCGCGATCACCGACTGACCGAGCCCGCGGGCGCGCGGGTTCGGGTCAGGCTCAAGCCTGACCCGGTGGGGGGTGGTGTGGCGCGGGGGTTCGGGTCTGGCTTGAGCCAGACCCGTGTGTTTCCTTGCGGCCTGTGGTGTGGCGTGGGGGTTCGGGTCTGGCTTGAGCCAGACCCGGTGGTGGGTGGTGTGGCGCGGGGGTTCGGGTCTGGCTTGAGCCAGACCCGTGTGCTTCCTTGCGGCCTGTGGTCACCCGGGGAGGGTCGAGCGCGTGGGTCAGGCTCAAGCCTGACCCGGGGGAGGGTCGAGCGCGCGGGTCAGGCTCAAGCCTGACCCGGTAGGGGGTGGTGTGGCGCGGGGGTTCGGGTCTGGCTTGAGCCAGACCCGTGTGTTTCCTTGCGGCCTGTGGTCACCCGGGGAAGGTCGAGCGCGCGGGTCAGGTTCAAGCCTGACCCGACGGTCCCAGTAGGGTTGCCCCGATGAGGCTCGTCGTCGCCCGCTGCGAGGTCACGTACACGGGGCGGCTCACCGCGACGCTGCCGGAGGCGACGCGGCTGCTCGTCTTCAAGGCCGACGGCTCGGTGCTCGTCCATGCGGACTCTGGCGGCTACAAGCCGCTCAACTGGATGACGCCGCCGACCGTGATCGAGGACGGCGACGACGTGATCGTCGTCCGCAAGCGTGCGGGTCGAACCGAGGACAGGCTCGAAATCCGGATCCTCGAGCTGATCGCCGAGGTCAGCCACGACCTCGGCGAGGACGCCGGGCTCGAGAAGGACGGAGTGGAGCGACATCTGCAGGAGGAGCTCGCGGCACAACCCGGCGCGCTCGAGGAGGGGCTGCGGCTCGTGCGCCGTGAGTGGGCGACCGACATCGGCCCGGTCGATCTGATGTGCCGCGACGTCAGCGACGGCTGGGTCGCGGTCGAGATCAAGCGGGTCGGGACGATCGAGGCGGTCGAGCAGCTCTCGCGCTACCTCGAGGTGCTCCGTCGCGACCCGGCGCTCGCCGGCGTCCGCGGGATCCTCGCGGCCCAGATCGTCAAGCCGCAGGCGCGGACGCTTTGCGAGGCGCGCGGGCTCGGCTGCGTCGAGGTCGACCTCGAGGTTCTCCGCGGTGAGCGCGAGCCCGATCTGACGCTGTTCTCGTAGACATGTCCGCTGTGGACACGTGGGCGGCGCTGGCGTACACGTCCCGCGGGTGATCGTCGAGGTGAGCGTCCGTGCGTTCAGCGAGAACCTGAGCGAGTGGCTCGACCACGCGTCGGCCGGTGACACTGTGGTCGTCACCGAATCAGGACGCACCAAGGTGCAGTGACCGTGACGCAACGGTGCCCGTTTTCCGCGAAAAGGGGACGGGTTGGGGGTGGTCGCCAGAGCGACCGCCCCCAACCCACGAGCGGCCCCGTGCGTCTGGCACCCGCAGCCGGCCCGCGAGATCGTGGGACAACTCATCTGGGCGGGATGTCGAACTACTTGATGCGTCCGCGCTCGTTGAGCTGCACGTGCGCGAGGACGGATCTCTCGACGCGCTCCGCAACGGGCTCGAGGACCGTCCGAGCGTGTCCTCTGCGATCGTCAAGGCAGAGGTGGCGGCGGGCATCGCCGGGGTCAGGGAATCACGGCGGCCTTGAGGTAGTCGTCGGGAGGCTCGGCGAGCAGCCCTGCGACGCCCTCGAGCCCGACGCGGTGCGTCACGAGCCGCTCGAACGGATACGCACCGCTCGCGAGGAACACGAGCGCCGCCCGCACGTGGCGCGGCGTGTGGTGGAACGAGCCGAGAAGCCGAACTTCCTCGTAGTGGATCCGGTACGGGTCGACGGTAACGCGTGCGTCGCGCGGAAGCCCGCCGAACGCGAGCACCGTGCCGCCGGGCCGCACGAGCTCGAGCGCACGCTGCCAGGCCTCGACCGTCCCCGCCGCCTCGATCACGATGTCCGCGCCCTCCGGGTCGCCCGCTCGAAAGCCGAACGCCGGCGCGAGCGCGCGCCGCTCGGGCCTGCCCCCGACCGCAATCGCGACCGCTCCCGCATCGGCGAGGCAGGCGCCGAGCATCAACCCGATCGGGCCGAGCCCGACGACCGCGACCATGTCGCCTGCCTTGACGCCGGCGCGCTCGACTCCGTGGAGGCAGCACGCGAGCGGCTCCACCATCGCGGCGACCTCCGGCTCGAGGCCCGGCGGCACCGGTAGGAGATTGACGCGCGCGATCCGCTCGGGGACGACGATTAGCTCGGCGTAGGCGCCGTTCAGCAGCGGGAACAGGTGCGGGCAGAGCGTCTCCTCACCCCGGCCGCAGGCGATGCACGAGCCGCACGGCGCCGAGTTCGCCGTCACGACCCGCCTGCCCGTTGCGACGTCGATCCCGCAGAGCTCGTGGCCAAACGGTGAAGGCGGTGGCCCGAGCAGCACTGGATGCCCGCGGCGAAATGCCTTCGCGTCTGTCCCGTCCGTGAGCGCCACCTCGACCCGCACGAGCACGTCGCCCCTGCCCGGTTGTGGGTCCGGCACCGATTCGACCCGGAGATCGCCCGGGCCGTGAAAGACGAGTGCCCTCATATCTGCTCGCACTCATACCGGTCAGATCGCGCGACATCGTCTGAGCTGATCGGCTTCACCTCCGTGAGCTCGATCGCCGACGTCGTGCGGGCAGGGCCGAGCAGTGCGCCGACGCCCTCGCCGAGCCCCCACGCGAGCGCCAATGCGGCGACCCCTGCCCGCGACGGCGGGAATCCTTCCGCTCGCCGGAGCTGCGCATGCGCGCGCCAGAAGTGCCGGGCGACGATCGCCGGGATCGCGAGTGGATACAGCAGCCGCGCTAGCAGAGGCCAGTCCCGCGTGCGGATAGCGCCGAACCCGAGCCCCACACATGCGAACAGCGGGAACTGGAAGCACCAGGACGGCCTGTCGAAGTGGCGCATCCGGATTGCGGGGTCGACAAAGCCGCTCGCACCCGACCTCAGCAGGCGGGTCGCGACGAACGCGGAGCCGCGCAGCTCCTCCTCTAGCCGATTGCCGAGCGCGATCAGCAGCTCACGCCGGATCACCGAGTTGTGGCCGGGAAGGACCGTTGTCGGGCCTGCAACCAGAGGGCTCATCCACTCGCTGTAGCCGAGAACGAAGGCAGCGCGCGACGCCAGCTTCCGGGGGTCAGCGCTGCGGAGTGACGGGCCGACGAGGTCCCAGCCCTCTTCCGCTCGCGCGAGGAAACGTTCAGCGGCGTCGGGATCGGGGAGGCAGTGATCCTCGGCGAGCATCACCAGCTCCCCCCTCGCAGCGCGGATTCCGAGGGAGCGAGCCGTGTGAAGTGCTAGCTCTGTTGCGTCGATGATCTGGACGTCCGTGGGAACCGGCTCGTCCGGCGGCAACGGGGGGCAGATGACGACGAGCTCCACCCGCTCGCGCGCCGTCTGCGCGCGCCACGCATCGAGCGCCGCGACGACAGAGCTGAGGCCACGGGGGGCATACAGAATCGCCGATAACGTCAGAGCCATCCACGACTCCAGACGGCGTGCTCGAGGGGGTAGGTAACCGGGCGGAGGTAGCGGTCGTAGAGGGAGCGCGCCCGCGTCTTTCGGTCGGGTACCGGCCGAGAGATCTCGAGCCGGCGCAGCAGTTCTCTATACGTTGCCTCGTAGGGTCCACCGATCGGGGCCAGCCACGGCTTGATTCGCCCCGCGAAGTGAACGATCCACGGTCGCCTCGCCCTCTCCGCCTGGCGTCGTGCGGCAGCGCCGAGGACGTTCCAGCGCTGATCGAGAAGTAGCCGGTCGTCCGACAGCACTGCGTTGATCGCTTCCTGGTGAAGGAACTCGGCAGTGAAGGCGCTGTCGCGAAGGTATGAGAGCGCTCGCTCGGTTACGTCGCGGTCACGCCAGGCGCCGAGATCCATGACCAGCACGCCGCCGTTGAAGTACACGGTGTCCGCCGGGATCCCGAGCGCCTTCCATTCGGCGAGGCCCCGGCGATCGGAGCACTTCTGGATCGCGCCGTCCGGGGCCGCGGCGACGGCGCAGCCCCGGAGGTCGAGCTCCCACAGCGGCGTAACGTCAGCGAGGACGAGGATGTCGGCGTCGAGGAAGATCACGCGGTCGAGGTCCCGCAGAACCTCGGGTAGCAGCAGGGGAAACGCTGTCTCGGGAGGGAGGCGCGGATGCCGGGAGATCCGGTCGACGAGGGCCGCGTCGGGGGTGATCGGCCGAACCTCGAAGCGGGGATCGATCGCCGCAACGTCGTCTGCGAGGAGCGATCTGTGCACTAGGTGGAGCACCGGCTGGGCACGGGGGCCGAGCTGGTCGGCGAGCGAGACGAGCGCCACTTTGAGTGGCGTGAGGTATCTGCGATCGACCCCGACGGCGAGGTGAATTTGCATCAGCTCGTCGTGAAGACGACCTTGAGCGCGTCGCGGCGCCGGAACAGCTCGAGCCCGTCGGCGAAGCGCGCGAGCGGAAGGGTCACGGGCTCGGGCAGCTCGAGGTGGGGGAGGAGCGCGAGTGCGTCGCGCATCACCGCCGGCGACGCGGAGCGGACGCCGACGATCGTGAGCTCGCGCCGGTAGATCGGCGCGGCCGGAATCTCGCCGGCATCGGCGAACACGAGAATCGTCCCACCTGAGCGAGCCCACTCGAGAGCGGTCTCGACACCGCCTCGGCCCGCGAGGATCACCGTGTCGACCAGGTCGTCGGGCTCGGGCCCGGTGCGCCGTTCGTCGGTGTCGATCGCAAAGACCGCGTCACCCCGGTGCCTGAGCAGGGCGCCGAACAGGTGCCCGATGAAGCCGTTGCCGACGATGAGGGCGCGTCCGGGCGGCACGGCACGGGCGCCCCGCAGCACGCACGCAAGGGGCTCGACCATCGTTCCGCGCGCATCGTCGACCTCGTCGGGGAGCTCGATCCAGCCCTGCGCGGCGACATGCTCGGCGAAGCCGCCGGGGACGATTGTCGGTGCGGAAAAAGACGGGCAGAGCGACTCGTGCCCGGCAAGGCACTGCCGGCATTCACCGCAAGCGTGGTGGTGCACGAGCGCAACCCGGCGCCCGCCGGCGGTCTCCGCGACGACCTCGTGCCCCAGCACGAGGCCGGCGTTCGCGGGTGTCAGCTTCTCGACATCCGAACCGCAGAGCCCGCACGCGCGAACCCGGACGAGCTCGCCCGGGCCGGCCGGCATCGGGAGCTCGGCGAGCGCGGGCGCCCCGCTTGCGTCGACGACGACTGCGTGCACCCGCGTATCGTAGGTCGTATCCCGGAAAGGAGATTCGCGTGGCGGTCAAGCTCCATCGTTGCGGGGCGACGTGGTTCAGGGCAAACGTCCACCCGTGCTGGGTCGTCGAGAAGGCGCTGCAGGACAAGGGCGTCGAGTACGAGATCGTCAAAGAGGCGTGGCCGCTCCGCAGCCGGCGCACGGCGGTCATCGCTGCGACCGGTCAGCGTGCCGTCCCGGCGATCGAGCTCGAGGACGGCACCTGGTGGCGGGAGGAGTCGAAGGACATGGCGGCCGCAATCCGCGAAGGTCGCCTCGGTCGCGAGGCCTGACGGCGCGCTACACTTTCGGCTTCCCGGGGCCATAGCTCAGCTGGGAGAGCGCCTGGATCGCACCCAGGAGGTCGGCGGTTCGAGCCCGCCTGGCTCCATTTCCCCGCGAGCCCGCTTCGCGGCTTCGCCGCTGTGCTTTCCGCTCGCTCGGAGGGCGAGGCGTGATTCGAGTCCGCTTGGTTACCTTGACTTGGCGGCTTGTGAACACCGCTGTTTGCAGGCGCTTTCAGGGCGCCCAGCTCGTTCGCTTCGGATCTCATCCTTACGCTCTAACCATTGTTAGAGTGTGAGGATGGAAGCCGAACAGGGCGACCTGCTCCGTCTCACCGAAGCCACAGCTCTGAGGCTCCGGGTAAATCGTCTGCACGAAACGGTCGCAGACCACGCAGCCGGTCGAGCTCGAGCGTTTGCTGATCCGACCAGGGTCTTGATCGCCACGGTGCTTCGTGAGGTCAACGAGATCTGTGTTGGTGATCTCGCCTGGGTGATCGAGAAACCCCACGCACTCGTCTCTCACCACGTCCGGACCTTGCGCGCTCAGGGTCTTGTCGCTTCCCGCCGTGAAGGAAAGCTCGTGCTGTACTGGCTCACCCCTGCCGGGAGCACCGTGCTCGAGGGTGTGCTGCTCGAGGGGCGGGCGAAGCGGGCGCGATGAGCCGGCGGGGGTGAGGATCGATCCCTCGGGCTTGAGGTTCGCCGCGCGTATGATTGATCATATCTTGTCTTCTATGGCAACACGCTCCTCTCGTGCGCGGTTGAGGGCCCACGCTCGGTTCGGGAGGTGTTCGTGTTCGTAGCGTGGGTTGCGTTCCCGGCCGTGCTGGCGCTGGTGTGTGTGGGTTGCGGGCTGTTGGTGCGTCGTGTGGTGGGCGACGGTGGGGCTAGTGGGGTGCCGGTCGTGGTGGGCTCGGGGTTCGCCTTCGTCGTGGTGTTGTCTGGTTTGTGGACGGCATGGTCGGTGTCGGCGCCGCTGGCAGTGCCGACAGTCGTGGTGCTGGCTCTGGCCGGTCTTGTGGTGGGGGCACGGTCGTGGCGGCCGGTGGAGTGGCGCGTGCCGGTCGTGGTGATGGTGGTCGTGTTTGTAGCGTTCGGGTTGCCGGTTGTGTTGTCTGGGGAGGCGTCGTTTGCGGGGTATGTGAAGTTGGATGACACGGCGTCGTTCGTCGCGCTCGGGGGTCGTGCGCTGTCGCACGGCCGGGACATCTCCGGGCTTGCCCCGTCCTCGTATGAGGCGGTGTTACGGGTGAATCTGGCGGAGGGGTATCCGTTGGGCGCGGTGTTGCCTGTCGGGGTGGCCGCGCGGCTGGTGCGGTCTGATCTGTTGTGGGTGTGGCAGCCGTATCTGTCGTTTCTCGCGGCGCTTCTTGCCGGCGGCCTGTTCTGTGTGCTGCGTGGTCTCGTGGTGGGGGTGTGGTCGCGGGCGGGGGTTGCGGCGGTCGGTTCGTTGTCGGCGCTGCTGTATGGGTTCGCGTTGTGGGGCGGCGTGAAGGAGCTCTGCGCCGCGGCGCTACTCGTGCTCCTCGCCGCGTCTATCCAGGGGGTTAATCGGTCGTGGCGGAGCGTGGCTGTTCCGGCGTTGTTTGGGGCGGCGTTTCTGTCGGTGTTGAGCGTCGGCGCGGTGTTCTGGCTGGTGCCGCTGGCTGCGGTGATCTGCGCCCGGTGTGGTTGGCGGCCGCTGCTTTGGTTCGTCGGGCTCGTGGGTGTCCTGGTGTTGCCGGTGCGGGTGGTGGCGCCGTCGTTTCTTCGTGGCTCGAACGTCGGGTTGTTTCGTGCGCAGCGTGAGCTTGGGAATCTCGTGGCGCCGATAAGGGTGTGGCAGCTGTTTGGGGTGTGGCCGACCGGCGATTTCCGCTTCGACCCCGCGAACCCTGTGCTGAGCGGGGTGTTGGTCGCGATCGCCGCGGCCGGCGTGGTCGTGGGTCTGTGGAGCGCGGTGCGCCTACGGGCGTGGCCGGTTCTCGGGCTGGCTGGGTCGGTGACAGTGGGGCTTGTCGTGGTGGTGGGGTTTGGGTCGCCGTGGAGTGCGGGGAAGGCGCTTGCGATCTCGTCTCCCGTGGTGCTCGCACTCGCACTCGCGGGGTGGTCGGTGGTGGTGTCGTCTGCGCGGTGGTCGCTGGTCGGGGTCGCGCTGGCGGGGCTCTTGGCTGCCGGGGTGTTGGCCTCGGATGTGGCCGCCTATCGCGGGGTGTGGCTTGCGCCGGCCGCCCAGTTGCGCGAGCTCGAGACGATTGGTGAGCGGTTTGCCGGTCAGGGCCCTGCGTTGATGACCGAGTTCCAACCGTACGGCGTGCGACACCTGCTGCGTCGGCTAGATCCGGAAGGCGCCTCCGAGCTGCGCGAACGCCAAGTCAGACTCGTCGACGGGAGCATTCTTGGGAAGGGTGAGTTCGCCGACCTCGACCGCTTCCGGCTCTCCGACGTGTTGGTGTATCGCACCGTGGTGTTGCGTCGCTCGCCGGTCGCAAGCCGCCCCCCGTCTGTGTTTCGGCTCGTGTTCAGGGGCGAGTGGTATGACGTGTGGAGGCAGGATCCTGGTAGGCGGGTGCTTGAGCATGTTGGGCTTGGCAGTCCGCTTGATCCGACGGGACGGCTGTCATGTGCGAGCGGTCGTGAGCTTGCCCGCCGCGCGCGGATCCGTGGCGCGGATCTGCTTGTGTCCGAGCAGCGCAAACCCGTGTTGGTGTCGGTTGATGGTGAAGGGCGCGGGGTGTTTCGGGTTGTGCGTGCTGGCGCGTTCTCGGTGTGGGTTGCGGGGTCGAGCAGCCGCCCGGTGAGGGCTCGCATCGATGGGGCGGGCTGGGTGAGGGTGCAGGCGCTGATCAACCCGACGGGACAGTGGATCCACCTCATCGATCTCAAGCTCGGCGCGGGGACGCACTCGGTGGAGGTTGAGCAGACGGGTAGCCGGATCCGACCTGGTGCTGAGGGTGGGCTGGTGCCACAGCGGCTTGTCGCGCTCGCGGCGCGCGGGGTTCAGCGGCTGCGGCGGGTAGACGACGTGTTGTCGTTGTGTGGCCGGCGGTTTGACTGGGTCGAGCTCGTCGACAGCGGTCGACCCCGCTGAACGCCCGAGAGTGAATGTGAACGTGTGGTGAGCGGTGTTGACGTTGTGACGGATGTTGTGCGATAGTCGCGTCGCGGCAAGTCTGCTCCTCCACCGGGGAGGATCCCGATGCGTGCTGTCGCTTCACGATTGACTCGTTCGACCCGCGTTGTTCAGGTTGTGCTCGTGGTCTTCGTGTTCGCGGCTGTACCGGGGATCGTGTGGGCCTCCGGCAGCGGCAACGGCTCGACGGGCACGTCTGCTGCGAGCGATCGTGTCGCGTCACAGTCGCGGGTGTCAGGTGGGTCGGTCGTTGTGGGTTCGCGAGGCGTGTCCGGCAGAGGGGTGTGGGCGAGTTGGTTGACGGTTGCTGCTGGGCCGTCTGGTCCTTCGGGCCCGTCGGGGCCGCTTCCGCCGGGGAAGAGCGTTCCGGGGAGCACTCCCGCACCGGGTGGTGGCGTTACGACGCTGAGTCCTGGTAGTTCGACGTACCCGGATGCGGTGTTGGCCGATTCACCGGTTGCGTATTGGCGGCTTGGCGAGTCGTCGGGGTCGGTCGCGGTCGATTCGAGCGGGCACGGGAACGACTCGACGTATTTCAATGGTGTGACGCTTGGCGCTCCGGGTGCGCTTCAGGGCAGTACGGACACGTCGGCGTCGTTTGATGGGATCGATGATCGGGTGAATCGGGCACCGGTGACGACGCAAACGTCGAATGTGTCGCTTGAGGCGTGGGTGTACTACGGCGGCTGTTGTAACAACACCTCGACGGGTGCCGGCCCTGTTGTCTTGTACAACGGGCATTCGGGCGCGAACGGGTTCGGGCTGCTGTATTCGAGCGGTGGCGGCTGGGCGTGCGGGGCGGCTGCTCAGTTGTATGTGTTGCTTGGTGGGATCACCTGTAACGGTGATGGGCCTGGCGGGGTGTTGCCGGCGAACCAGTGGGCGTATCTTGTCGTGACGCACAGTGCCGGGAATGTGTGGCGGATCTATGTGAACGGCGTCAAGACCGCGGAGGCGACGGGGCAGCCGGCACCCAACGCGATCACGAGTGGTGGCACCGCGATCGGTGATGAGTTTGATGGGACGGGGGGAAGTGGCCAGTTCCAGGGCCGGATCGATGAGGTCGCCGTCTACAACACCGCGTTGACGCCCGCCCAGATCGCCGCCCACTTTGCGGCCGGTGGCGGCCAGATCACGCAGCCGATCGAGCAGACCTACGGGGGCTGCGGTGATCTCGAGAACGGTGAGGCTGCGTGCGAGCTGATGAGCGACCCGGTAAACACGCTGACAGGCGCGTTCACGCACGCAGAGACCGATCTGTCGCTTGCCTCGACCGGGCTTGGGTACCAACTGACCCGTTCCTACACGTCTGCTGACTCGACGGTCACCCGGTTTGGGCCTGGCTGGACGGACAATTACTCGGTCTCGCTCTCGGTGCAGCCGGGCGGGGATGTCAAGCTTCGCGGTGGCGAGGGCCAGATCCTCATGTACACGCTGACCGCAAGTGGCGCGTTTGATGGTGGGCCGGGAGCGCGTTCGAAGCTCGAGTCGATCGCGGGTGGTTACCGGCTGACACGTCACGATCAGGCCGTCTACACGTTCGATTCGCAGGGGCGTGTGACGAGCCAGGTTGATCGCAACGGGGTCGGGGTGACGGTTGCGTATGACGGTAGTGGCCGGCTTTCGACGGTGACGGACTCGGCAGGGCACACGGCGACCTACGGGTATGCGGGTGCGGGGACGTTGGTGACGGGTGTGACGTTGTCGGATGGCAGGTCGGTGTCGTATGGGTACACGTCGGGTCGGTTGACGTCGTTTACGGATGTGCGCGGGAAGGGCTGGACGTACACCTATGACGGGGGCGGGCGGTTGGCGACGATCGTTGATCCGTTGTCGCATACGCAGGTGACGAACGTGTATGACCCGACGTCGGGGCGGGTCACGTCGCAGACGGACGCGACCAACAAGACGACGACGTTTGCGTGGGATGCGCCGACGCAGACGGCGACCGTGACCGACCCGAACAACCATGTCTGGAAGGACGTGTATGTCAACAATGTCCTGTCCTCACGGATCGACGGGGCGAACAACACCACCCAGCTTGGTCATGACGCTGATCTGAACGGCGACTCGGTCACCGGCCCGACGGGCGAGACGACGACGATGTCGTTTGATGCGTCGGGGAACATGTTGTCGGCGACGGCGCCGCCGTCGCTTGGCGGTGTGTCGAAGACGTTCACCTACAACGCGAACAATGATCCGTTGACGGTGACGGATGCACGGGGGAAGGTGACCTCGTACACGTACACCGGTGGGAACGTTGACACGGTGACACAGGACGGGGTGCAGGTCGCCGGCTACACCTATGACGGTCAGGGCCGGGTCGCGACCTCAACCGACGGGAACGGGAAGACCACCACCTATTCGTATGACGCGAATGGGAATGTGGCGTCGGTGACCGCACCTGACCCGGATGGTGCCGGGCCGTCGGCGAGCCCGGTGACGACGTTCACGTATGACAGTCAGGGGAACGTGCTGACCCGCGTTGATCCGAAGGGCAACGTCAGTGGTTGTGGGTGCGCGGCGCAGTACACGACGACGTTCACGTACAACCTGGCTGGGCAGCAGTTGACGGAGACCGACCCGTTGGGGCACGTGACCACGAACGTGTATGACGACGCGGGCCGATTGAGCTCGTCCACGGATGCGAACAGCCACACGACCTCGTACACCTACGACAACGCGAACCGGGTGCTGACCGAGACGCAACCGGACCCTGACGGCGCGGGGGCGCTCACCTCTCCGGTGACGACCTATACGTATGACAATGCGGGCAACAAGCTGACGGAGACCGACCCGCGCGGGAACACGACAACGTTCGCGTACGACAACGCGAACCGGCTTGTCTCAACGACCGGACCGGATCCTGATGGTGCCGGCCCGCTGCCCGCGCCGGTGACGACAAACACGTATGACAGCAACGGGAACCTCGCCTCGACGGTTGAGCCGCGCGGAAACGTCTCCGGCGCGAACCCCGACGACTACAAGACCACCTACACCTACGACGCCGCTGGCCGGGTGCTCACCACCACAGCCCCGGATCCTGATGGGGCGGGGTCGCAGGTCGCGGCGACGACGACGAACACCTATGACAACGTCGGGAACCTCGCGACCGTCACCGATGGAAACGGGCATGTGACGTCGTACACCTATGACGCGCAGGGCCGGATCCTCACCGTCACCGCGCCCGACCCGGACGGGGCCGGCGCACTCACCGCACCGGTCACCACCTACACCTACGACCCCGTCGGGAACCAGCTGACCAAGACAGACGCGAAAGGCCACACGACGACGACCGCGTATGACGGGTTGAATCGGGTGACGAGTGTGACCGGGCCGGATCCTGATGGTGCGGGTGCGTTGACCTCGTCGGTGACCTCCTACACCTATGACCCCAACGGCAACCAGCTGACTGTGACCGACGCGAACGGCAACAACACCCCCGCGGCTGGGGATGGCACCACCACGTTTGCGTATGACCGGGCGAATCGGCAGACCGGGATCGATTACTCCGACACCACCCCCGACGTCACATTCACCCTTGACAATGTCGGTAACCGGTTGTCGATGACCGACGGGATCTCCGGAGCCCAAACCCGAACCTACGACAACCTGGATCGGCTGCTCACCGTCACTCGTGGAACCTCGACGTTCACCTACGTGTATGACGCTGCAGGGAACCTCACGAAGCGCACCTACCCGGACGGCACCGTTGTCAACCTCACGTACGACCCGCTGGGCCGGATGGCCTCGGCGGGCACCACAAGCTTCAACACCAGCTACGCATACGACGTCGCCTCCAACCTCACCACCACCACGTTGCCGTCAGGGAACGGGTACGTGGAGACCCGGCTGTATGACCGGGCGGGGCGCCTCAATGAGGTGAAGAACGTGAAGGGCGCATCGACGCTGGCCGACATCACGTATGTGCGCGACCCCGTCGGCAACCCGCTCACCGAAACACGCACAGGCGCATCAGCGGTGTCGAAGACGTTCCAGTACGACAACATGGATCGTCTCACCGGTGTCTGTTTCCTCGCCACAACGTGCCCCAACGCGACTGATCCGTATATCCGCTGGACATACGACGGCGTCGGCAACCGGTTGACCGAGGCTCGCCCGTCGGTAGCGACCACGACGTACACGTACGACAACATGGACCGCATGCTCACCGCCGGCGCAACCGCCTACACCTACGACCGCAACGGCAACGAGCTCTCCGCCGGTACAAGGTCGTTCACCTACGACCTCGCGAACCGCATGAAGACCACCGTGAGCGGCTCAACGACCACGACCTACACCTACGACGGCGACAGTGTCCGCACCCAGGCCTCCACCGGCACCACCGCCGCGTCGAAGACGAACTTCATCTGGGACATCAACAACAACCTCCCGATGCTCGCTCGCGAAAGCAACGGATCAGGCACCCTCCAGCGCCGCTACGTCTACGGACAGCGCCTCATCTACATGTCGACCACAGCGTCGAACGCGTGGTTCTACCACTACGACCCCTTGGGCTCCGTCCGCAACGTCACGTCACAAACCGGCGCAACCCAGCTCACCTACGACTACGAACCCTACGGCACCGTAAGAACAAGCACCGGTACATCGCCGACCAACTTCCTCAAGTTCACCGGGGAGTACAACGACCCGACCGGGCTGTACCACCTCAGGGCACGGCAGTACGACCCAGCGGTCGGCAGACTCCTAGCGACTGATCCTGTGGTCTCTGGGAGCGGCGACCCGGCGAGTTCACCGTATGTGTATGCAGGTGATCGACCGGCCGTCATGATTGATCCAGGTGGGAAAACCTTCGAGGTGGCGGAAGAGTATAGAGTCGCAGCGAGAACGTCAGCTTCTATCGCAGAAGTCGGCGCGATCTCGATCCCAGGGCCCACTCAGTACTCGTATACGTTCGGCCTGGGATCTCGCGGAAGTCCGTCTGTACTACTTCGATTCACGCATCGAAATTGCGAGCTGGTGTTTCCGCTCGCAGGGTGTCGAAACAATTTCGCGTCCGGAATGAAACTCGATCTCCACCTTGATCTGCCATTTCTGCCTGACCCACACTTCCCAGTACGAGTAACTGCAATTGGCGAGACTAGGTTCTCGTTCGTCTCGCTCCCTGGACACCCGGAGGGCACTGGCCGCGGAATCACATTCAGATTTATCCGACAGGGTAATGCGAACTATCTAAACGTGGCTACCTCTGGTGACGGATCGGCCGTTACTAAACCACCTGCTTCGTACGTCAATAACTGGATCGCGAAGCAAACATGGGATCTTCTAGCAGGACAAATACGAATCGCTTTCTACGTGTTTACAACGGGAAAATGGCCGGAGTAGAGAATTGTTAGCAAGAGTGTTAATTGTCTTTGCAATTTGCAACGTTGGCTTAAGTGTAAACATACTGGCAACAGGCTGGGGTAATTCGTTCTCAGAATTAGCGTTCTCAATCGTGCTCATCCTCGTCAACATCGCCGCGACGGTCGTTCTGATCGGCGGCAACCGTCTCTCTCGAGTCCCCGGACGTGCGCGTCGCATCGGTCTTCGGCTTGCGCTCGCCTTCAACGTGCTAGCTCTTCCGTTCACCGTGGGCACACTTGTGATGTGACGTCGTGGTGGCCCAACCAGCGTGAGTTCGTCATTGCATGACGGTGTGGGGCGGTCTAGCCAATCACCCGTGCGTACCGAGCGGACGCGTTATTTGATGCGCACCGAGATGACCCGCAGTTCGGCTACCGGTTCCTCGGGGCCTGTCCGGATGTTTGTGTAGATAGCTGTGGTCTGATCGCGTCGGCCTGAAGGGCTGGCGGGGAGGGAGTACAGACCATGGGAGGAGCGTTTGATGATCGGTCGGCGGGGCCGTTTGGTGGTGGGCTGGTGCCGGCGGGTGATGTGGATTCGATGCGTGACTGGGCTGCGTTGCTGGTCGCTCGGGCGCGTGAGGAGGGGGTCGCGCTCACGGGTGAGGGCGGGCTGCTGACGGATCTGATGCAGCATGTGTTGCAGACGGGGCTTGATGTTGAGATGACCGATCATCTCGGCTACGGGCCGTATGAGCGCGGTGTGCGCGAGGGTGGCAACGCGCGTAACGGTGCCTACGACAAGACGGTGATCACGGAGATCGGCCCGGTCGAGTTGCGGGTGCCGCGTGACAGGGCGGGGACGTTTGAGCCGGTGACGGTGCCGAAGTATCAGCGTCGGCTTGATGGTTTGTCGGGCAACGTGATCTCGCTGTACGCGAAAGGCCTGACCACGGGCGACATCCAGCAGCACCTCGCTGAGATCTATGGGACGGAGGTGTCGCGGGAGACGATCTCGAAGATCACCGACGCCGTCGTTGACGACATGGTCGCCTGGCAAAACCGACCGTTGGATCCGGTGTACGCCGTGCTTGTGATCGACTGTTTGGTGATCAAGGTCAGGGGCTCCCAGGTCGCGAACAGGCCTGTCTACGTCGCCTTGGGTGTCAACCTCGACGGCGAACGAGACGTGCTCGGCCTCTGGCTCGGGCCGTCTGGGGGTGAGGGCGCGAAGCAGTGGGCAACGGTGCTGACCGAGCTGCGAAACCGCGGCCTGCAGGACGCGTTGATCGTCTGCTGCGACGGGCTCAAGGGCTTGCCGGAGAGCATCCGGACGACGTGGCCGGAAGCGACCGTCCAGACCTGCGTGGTGCACATGGTCCGTAACAGCCTGCGTTACGCCTCCCGCAAGCACTGGCAGCGGATCACCGGACAGATGCGAGAGATCTACACGGCCCCCACCGTCGAGGCCGCCGAAACCCGGTTCGCCGAGTTCGCCGACGAGTGGCGGCCGCTCTATCCTGCGATGATCAACGCATGGGAATCGGTCTGGGAAGAGTTCGTGCCATTCCTCGCGTTCCCGATCGAGCTGCGCAAGCTCGTGTACACCACCAACTCCGTGGAGTCCCTGAACGCCCGCTTCCGCCGCGCCGTCCGCCACCGCGGCCACTTCCCAACAGAGCAGGCCGCCCTCAAAGTGTTGTTCCTGGTGGCAATGGCGTGACCCCCTGGGGTCGGTCCGGTCGTTGCGAGAGTCTTTACTGCTCGTGTTGGGCGGAGGAGGACAATCGGAGCGATGGGACATGGGAGACGTCGGCGGCATACGCCGGAGCAGATCGTCAGGAAGTTGCGTGAGGCCGATCGGCTGCTTGGTGAGGGCTTGGAGGTCGCCGCGGTGGCGAAGCAGTTGGAGGTGTCGGAGCAGACGTTGCAGCGTTGGCGGGCTCGGTACGGTGGGTTGAAGGCCGATGACGCGAGACGGCTGAAAGAGCTCGAGAAGGAGAACGGGAAGCTGAAGCGGATCGTCGCGGATCAGCTGCTTGAGATCGATGCGTTGAACGAGGTTGCGAAGGGAAACTGGTGAGCCCGTCACGCAGACGCGCCGCTGTGGCGATGTTGCAGGATCGTCTCGGGGTGTCTGAGCGGCGGGCGTGCCGGATCGTGGGGCAGCATCGCTCGACCCAACGCCACCAGCCGTGCCGCAGTGCGGATCGGGATGACGCGCTGCGCGCGGTTACGCAAGGTCTCGGTGGAGCACCCGCGGT
This sequence comes from Gaiellales bacterium, assembly GCA_046330385.1. Lineage (GTDB taxonomy): Bacteria > Actinomycetota > Thermoleophilia > Gaiellales > Gaiellaceae > Gaiella. The sequence goes on from JAXLSV010000002.1 coordinate 605,442, forward strand.
GGGGCTACCGGCTGGCGTGGGGTGCTGTGCGTGAGGAGGGCTGGCTGGTGCATCGCAAGAAGATCCAGCGGTTGTGGCGTGAGGAGGGGTTGCGGGTGCCGCAGCGCAAACGCAAGCGACAGCGGGTTGGCGAGGCGACCGTGCCCGCCGAGCGGCTGCGGGCCGAGCGTCCCGATCACGTGTGGGCGTTGGACTACCAGTTCGACACGACGACCGACGGGCGGATCCTGAAGCTGTTGAACATCATTGATGAGCACACCAGGGAGTCGCTCGCAACCCACGTCGCCCGGTCGATCGATGCCGATCACACCGTCCGCGTGCTCGACCAGGTCGTGCGTGAGCGCGGCAGCGGCCCGGAGCTGGTGCGGATGGACAACGGGCCCGAGCTCACCGCCAACGCGCTGCGAGGCTGGTGCCGAGAAGGAAACAGAGGCCAGAGCTTCATCGAGCCAGGCTCGCCGTGGCAAAACCCGTTCATCGAGTCGTTCAACGGCCGGCTCCGCGACGAAGTCCTCGCCGTCGAAGCGTTCGACACGTTGCTCGAGGCGAAGGTCGTGATCGAGGACTGGCGAATCATCTACAACACCCGCAGGCCGCACTCGAGCCTTGACTGGCAAACCCCCGCCGCTTACGCGGCACACCTGAAAGCTAAACAGACAACAAAACCCTCATAACGACCGGACCGACAAACGGGGGCCGTCCAGCAACACAAACCCGGAAGAACCAGCAAGACATGACCGGCAGAATCAGCGGCTGGAAGAGCATCCTCAACACCCTGCACGTCCACTACGGCGACCGGATCACCGGCTGACCGAACCAACATGACCATCGCTATCTACACAAAGAACCTGACAGACCCTGAGTTTGGATCTTGTCAAAACCACCGTTGGACAAACGAGTACAAGACGGTGTTCTCCACCCAGGTTTATCGACATCCTTCCAACGAAACATGGCATGTTCCTTGGGGGCTTCGATTCACCGACCCAAACATTGTGCGGAGAGTCGTACTCCAGCCGTTCTATGCCGTAAATGGCATGCTTACGCGACCTCCAAGCACCAAGTTTGAACCCGCCGGATACACGTTTCATGGAAGTGTATGGAAATACCAGGTGCGAGCCGGTCGTGGGTGGAAGACAAAGTATCTCAAACGCGGTGATCTTCTTGCCTTTGAGTTCCTAACTGGAGGAATAAAGGGGCAGGAGGAAATCGGCCCGGTGGCATGTCGTGTCGACGAGAAGTAAAAGTCCTATGAATGCGGAGGGGATTAGAGAAGCGGCAATCCGAATCTCGATCGATCTCAAAAACACAGTCGATTTTCGGAGTGTCGAGCTTAAGACGGGAATCGAGGAACTTCGCGCAATGGCAAATCGCCCGTTCGTCGAACCACCAGATCTCGTACCGTGTGGTCTCGTCGTTGATGACGCGTTGGTTGCGATCGCTTGGCTCCCACGTGACGCCGAAACAGACATTGCGTGCCAGCTCCTAATCGAGGATCTGCAGGACGACATGATCACCTCACTCGGCGTCGCTTGGCCCCCGTGTCCTTCCCACCCGCACCCGCTGTTCGCCTCACATGCAAGTGGTTCTGCCGTCTGGGTGTGTCCTGAAGACGATGAAGAAATAGCGCCGGTCGGCCGACTTGCCTCTGCGCTCCCTCCAGCCCAGTGAACTCACAGTCGTCGCAGAGTGACGCCTGGTGGAATACGGAACGACCACTACGCCCCACTCGGCTCAGTGCGCAACGTCACCTCACAACCAGGCGCAACGCAGCTCACCTACGACTACGAACCCTACGGCACCGTAAGAACAAGCACCGGTACATCGCCGACCAACTTCCTCAAATTCACCGGCGAATACAACGACCCCACCGGCCTCTACCACCTCCGCGCACGGCAATACGATGTCAATATCGGAAGATTTCTATCTCCAGATCCGCTCGGAGGAAAGGCCGACCGGTATCTCGATTCTCCGTATGCATATGCCAGCGATTCGCCAGTGCATTTCGATGATCCGAGTGGCCTGGGCACGCTGACTCCGTACTCAGAGAGCAGCGCGTCGGCAAGGTGTGCAACATCGAGTAAAAATCGGTGCCTCGCAGTCTACCTGCCTGACGACACCGGTGGAAACACGCCCGTTAGGCGGGTCTACCCGATCGCTCGCAACTACTCAAGTCGGGTTGTGCGAGTCCCTGCTCCTGACGGGGTTCACCCAACGGAAGGGCTTGATGGGTATCCGGCTATCGACTTCGCGGCCGCAGCCGGTGCCGCGGTAGTCGCTGTCGAAGCGGGGAATATCCGTCAATTCTCTGGTCATGACCCGTCGGGAGGACCAGTCGGAGGAATCCATGGTCCGTTTGGTTGGTCGATCTACCTGCGAGGTGACTCGGGTGTGGATTACTACTACACTCACCAACAACCCCAATCCGCTGTCCTGCACCGACACCTCGGATCGCGATCGGTCTCTGTTGGACAACATGCCCACTCGAAATTCGGCGGGCTAGATCATCTTCACCTAGGCGCAAATGTTGGGCGAACTACTAGTAACCGAGGAGCACAATGGAACAAGGGCGTTCGCATCATTGTCTCGATCAGCAATGCCCAGCGCGTATGATTTCGAGGCTCAGAGCTGGAGTGGTTGCCAGCACGTTCACTGTCGCCGGCGCGGTCGTTGCTCTGTTGTTCGCCACTCCGATGTTACATGCGGCGCCAGCAAAGCAGCAGCAGAAGGAGCGGTTGATTCTCATACGTCTCGGCGATCGCATCACCTATCCGGCGGCTAATGTGACGTGTACGGCGAGTGCGGAGGGGGGAGATCCCACCCTTATCTGTCACCGCAAGGGATCTCATAAGTATTCCGTGTACTTCTATCGAAACAACCTCTTCGTGTATCAGCAGGGCCACCCTGACGATCCGGTATTCGCGGCGAACGGGCACCCATAACTTCGGTCGAGCGACGGGCTCGAACTTCCGCATCATCGATCAGACTGCGGAGTAGCCACTTTTGCACGTATATTGACGCGTGGTCGTCTCCCGATTGCGTGGCTAGCGGGCGTTGTCAATCTTGGCGCAGGAGCGTAGACTGGGATCAGCGACCGAGGGTGTTCGCGAGGGCGACAGTGCCCGTACCTTCGGCAAGAGCGACCCGATCGACGCTCTCGCTGTCGCGCGGTCGAATCGGCCTAGCGACGCCGCGAGGACAATCCACGACCAGGAGCCCGAGATCAGCCGGCAGCGATCGGGCCCGATCAGCTCGACGACGCCGTCTCCAGCGAACGGCGAGACCTCGGGTGCCGGCAGTCGAAGCGCAGGACCTCACGTGCCCGGACCGCGGGCTCACGGCCAGCGGTGGTGAGAGCTCGAGTCGCGGCTTCGCCGATGCCTGCTCCCGACCCCGCAGCGGTCTGCAACGCGACCGCGAGCGCCACCGCCTCCACCCAAAGCGCCCCCAGACACTCAAAGAAACCGCGAGACCCCCGTGGAGAGGCCTCGCGGTTTGAGTTACGAGTCTTTGGTGGACCCAACGCCAGTGTCATTGTGAGCCCGTCGTGCGGGGCTCGCTCTACCTTCCTAATTGCCTTCGTGGCTGGTGTCTGTTGTGCGGGGCAGTCCTCCACCGGCATCTCTCGCGGCGTCTTGAGCGCGACCTACTCGCGGCCAGCGCCGCCCGCCGAGATCGAAGACGTCCACGCGGCCGAGTTGGCACAAGCATTCGCGCATCTCGCGCACCGATTCGAGAAGGCGGGTCGTCGATCACATAGCGCGAAAGGAGAGGAAGTCCGACATCGTGTCCGTGTGTGGTAACTCCCGCGGAATCTTGACGGAAAGACGACGGAGAGGCTATGCTCCGCGTATGGCCACCGCGTTCTCCGCCGAGGTCGTCCGCATCCACGAGCTCACGCGCCTGTCGGACGCGCAGATCGGGCGCGCCGTCGGCGCGGCACCGAGCACGGTTCGGGATTGGTTCGCTCGCCGAACCTCGCCCACGGGCAAGCGGGCCGAGCGGGTCGCCGAGCTAGCCGAGATCGTTGATCGCCTCGCGCGCGTGATCGAACCCGGCTTCATTCCCGTGTGGCTGTCGAAGCCGATCGAGGCGCTCGACGACCAGAAGCCGCTCGACCTGATCGCGCGGGGCAAGGCGCGCCAGGTTGCGAAGGTCGTCTCCGGGATCGAGTCGCCGGGCGCGAGCTGAGGGTCAGCGGCTGGCGCTCGAGGTCGAGCGGGTCGATGTCGTCGGCACCTGGCTTCGGCAAGTGTCGCACGGAGCCGACCCCCGCGCGCGCCCGCACCCACCGCCGGACAACCGCTGGCAGCGCGGCGACGTCGTCGATGCCCTCTACCTTGCCGACGCCGAGCCGACGCTCTGGGCGGAGTGGTACCGACACCTCGCCGAGGCGGGCATCCCACCGCTCTATCAGCTGCCTCGGGACGTCTGGAGCTTCGAGATCGGCCGGCTCACGATCGCCGACCTCACGACCGACGAGCGTCTCGTGCGGGTAGGTCTCGACCGACCGCGTCCCGGTCGCCACGGGTGGCCGTCGTTTCAGGCGATCGGCGAGACGCTTCACCGCGAGGGGTGGGGCGGATTGCTCTCGCCGAGCGCAGCCCGGCCTGACGGACTTGTCCTGTGTCTCTTCATCCCTCCCGGCATGCCGCTCCCGGCGACACCGAAACCCCCACCCGAGGTGGTGCGCGAGCCACCCGTTCCGCCAACCGGGATGCGGACGTGAACCCTGGAGACTGTTGACGCTAGAGGCAACAAAAACGTGCCCACAACCCGGGATCTAGACCGCTAGTAGCTGAACACGGTTGCTTCGTCCCCGACCCATTCCCACATGGGCGTTGCGCCGGCGATCTTGGCGTTCTCGACTTTCGGCTCGTCGGCCAGCCCTCGTGAGTTGACACAGATCGGGCAGAGCCAGAGCTCGCCGCCGCCGGCGGCGAACTGCTCGAACAGCCGCTCGAGCGGAGGGCAGCCGTCGCACGCCTCACCGACCGCGTGGCCGGGAAGGCCGAGCCTCACGGCGTCCTTGGTCGCCCAGACGACAACCTCGTTTCCCTGATCCAGGGCGGCGGTGGCGACCAGGAAGGCGACGGTGACACGCTCTGGATCCTCGAGCCCGGTCGCGAGATTGACGAGCACTTTGGACATCATTCCTCCTCGTTTGCACGTACGGGGACGAGCACACGCCGAGTGAACCACGTCGCGCCGGGGCTTGCCACAATCGCCTGGCGGCTACCGCGAAGGCCTGGCTGACGTGGAGGCAGGGATATCCAAAGGGATTCGCTCGCCGCCCACGCTGGCTCGGCGAGCCCGGCGGGCATGCGACTGGCTCGACGCACAGTGACGTCGATCGCGATGTCCGCGGATCGAGGCCTCTCTTCAGACTCGCTGGCTCGTCGAGACCGCGAGGGTGCCGGGCGGATTGCGCCCCGTGCCGCCGAGGCGTACGGTCGGGGCGTGGCGCCAACCGACGAGGACCTGCACGACGCCGTCATCCAGGCGGGAGCGGCGCGGCTGTGGGTGCTCGAGGCCGGGCGGGCGCGGCATCCCGGTGCCTGGGTCGGACCCGGCGCGGCGGTGGCCGAGTGGCTCTGGTCGCCGATCAACGTGTGTGTGATCGAGGTGGGAGCCGACGTTCTGCTCGTCGACAGCGGTCTGGGCCTGCTCGGCGCGTGGTGGCCGTTCGCGGGGTGCTGGTGCGACCTCGACGGCGCGCTCCGCCGAGCAGGGCTCGGGCGCGAGCGGGTGACCATGGTCGTCCTGACCCACCTCGACTTCGACCACGTCGGCGGCGTCGTCGGCGGCGCGTGGCCGGGGGAGCTCGTTCCCGCGTTTCCCGGGATTCCCGTGGTCGCTGCGCTCGAGGCCGTCGAGGCGGCCCAGGCCGACGATCCGGACGCGGAGCTGAACGCTGCGACGCATGTCTGCCGAGCGCTCGACACCGCGGGTGTGCTGCGCACCTTCTCCGGCACGACCGAGCTCGCGCCCGGGGTCGTGGTCGCGCCGGCGCCGGGCCACCGCCCCGGGCACAGCGTCGTGCGCCTCGAAGGTGGGATCGCGCCGGTTGTGTTCGCGGCGGATGTGTTGCACCACGTTCTGCACGCAGAGCATCCGGAGTGGGATCACCTGGGTGACCTCGATCCGGTCGCAGCGCTGGCGACGAGGCGGTCGTTTCTCGCGTCGGTCGCCGACTCGGGAACACCCGTGTTCTTCGCCCACATCGACGCCAAACCGGCCCGCGAGGTCGTCGCGCGCGCCGAGGCGTGGGAGCTCGCGCCGCTGCGGCGCGACGCTCGCGACCAGCCGTGAGGCAGCCGCCTGGCGGACGCCCAGCACTGCATGCATGATGTGACATGCAATAGCACCGAGGAGGCGAGATGAGAATCTGGTGGCAGAGCTTCGTCGACGGCGCGCAGAACAGGCCCTACATCGAGCGGCTCGGTGGACATCTGGCCGAGATCGCCGACGACGGCACGACGGTCGACGTCTCGGGGATCACGCCGCCCGACCGGCACTTCGGCCGGCTGACGGAGTTCAGGTGCGCAGCGATCGCGATCGACAACGCGATCGAGGCGCAGGCGCAGGGGTTCGACGCCTTCGTGATGGGCCACTTCCAGGACCCGGGGCTCTACGAGGCCCGGTCGGCGGTCGACATCCCGGTGATCGGGCTCGGCGAGGTGACGATGCACTGGGCCGCCCAGCTCGGCCGGAACCTGGCGCTGATCTCGATCGACCCGGTGTTCGAGCGCTGGCACCTTGAGCAGGGTGACCTCTACGGTCTTGCGGGGCGCGTCTCGCACGTGCGCGGCCTGGGTGTCGTCGTCGAGGACTTCGCGCCGGCATTCGCCGGTGATCACGACGCGTACGCGCGGCTCGTCTCGTCGTTTCGCGCGATCGCGCAGCCGCTCGTCGACGACGGTGCCGACGTGATCATCCCGGCCGGCGCGCTCCCCGGTCTGCTGCTCGCCCGGGAGCACGGGATGACGGTCGGTCATGCCCCTGTAGTTAACTGTGTCGTCGTGGCGCTGAAGCTCGCAGAGGCCGCGACCCGGATCGCCCGGTTGACCGGGCTCGGCCCGAGCCGTGGCCCGAGCTTCGCCCGGGCTCCGCAGGGCGCGATCGACGATTTCCGCGCGTTCGTCGCGGGCGGGAGAGGAGCCGTGACGTGACGGAGGCTCCGCCGCTGCACGAGGTCGTCAGGCTCGACCTGAACGAGCAGGTGTATGCCGCGATCAAGGCGCGCCTCCTCACGCGGGAGTTCGGTGGCGGGCAGAAGATCAGCCTGCAGACGCTTGCCGATCAGCTTCGCGTCTCGCGAACGCCCGTGCATCACGCGCTGACGCGTCTCGCGACGGAGGGGCTGGTCGTGAGCGAGCCACGCGGGTACGTCGTGCGCCCGCTCACGGTGGAGCTGATGAGCGAGCTCCACGACGCCCGCCTGGCGCTCGAGCTCTACTGCGCGGACAAGACGGTGGGGCACGTGACCGCCGCGGACCTCGCCGAGTTCCGGGCGCGCCTCGAGGCGACGATCAAACCGGTGCGCCGCAGCCAGATGACGGACATCGCCGCGTACGTGGGTGCCAACCGCGAGTTCCACGAGTTTCAGGTCGACCTCGCTCGGAACTCGACGATCTCGGAGATGTACCGCCGGCTCTGCGTGTTTCAGCTGCAGGAGCGCGCCTTGCTCGTGCGCGACGAGGCTGCGGCCGGGGGGTCGAGCGAGCAGCACAACGCGATCCTCACGGCCTACGAGAAAGGAGACCTTCCCGCAGCGCGCGAGGCGCTTCGCGTGAACGCCGAGGCGGGCAAGGAGATCCTCGCCGCGGCGATCGAGAGCGCCGGCGGCGTGATCTGATTCAGTCGCGCCGCACTAGCCGAGCTCGTCGAGGAAGTCGTTCACGGCCGCGGCGAACGCGTCGGGCAGCTGGTCGGGTAGGGGCACCATCCCGCCGGGGATCGGGGTGACCTTCGCGTGCGGGATCGCGGCATCGAGCCCAGGCACGGCCGGGAACGCGTAGGCGTCGGCGAGGGGCGCGACCAGCAGGGTCGGGCACGTGACCAGGCCTACGCGCTCGTCCAGGGGATACCGAGCAACGACACGGTGCCCCTCGGCGGCGAGGTCGCCGGCGCGCAGGCAGTCGCGCATGAACCGCTCGAGCAGCGAAACGTCCGGTGGGTAGAGCGGGGCACGCATCCGCCACAGCTCGAGGAGGTGGCTGCCGTCGAGGCTGGCGTCGACGTCGTCGACCACCGCCCGTCCTGCTGCGTGAGCGAGCCTGTCCTCCCGGGCGTGCAGGGCGACCCCCGAGAGAACGAGCGCGGACACGCGCGCCGGGTGGGCGGCGGCGAGCTCGGTGGCGACATAGCCGCCCGTGTGGTGACCGACGACCGCCGCCTCCGGGAGCCCGAGCGCGTCGAGGAGCCCGACCGCGATCTCGGCCCACCGCTCGATCGAGTCGGTGCCCGCGGGCAGCCGCTGCGAGTCGCCGAACCCGGCGGTATCCATCGCGATCGCCCGGCGGCGCTCACCGACGAGCGGCAGCACGTCGCGGTACTCGTCCCAGGATCGCGGCGTCTGGTGGAGCAACAGCACCGGCACGCCGGTGCCCGTCTCGACGAAATGGATCGTGGTGCCGTCGACGTCGACGAAGCCGTGGGTGACCGTCATCGCCGTGAGACTATGGCATGTTGCATGCAGTGCGCTAGTCTCGGCGGATGCCGCGGCTCGCGATCGACGTCGGAGGGACCTTCGTCGACATCGTCCTCCAGCATGACGACGAGACGGTGTGCTTCGAGAAGGTCCTGGCTGAGCCCGACGACATCGCCGGGGCCGTCACCCGTGGCCTCGACCGGCTTCTTGCCGCGCCCGAGGCGCGCGCGGTCGTCGACGAGGTGATCCACGCGACGACCCGGGGCTCGAACATCGTGCTCGAGCGCGCGGGCCCGAAGACGGCTCTCGTCACCACGCGCGGGTTCCGCGACGTGCTGCAGATCCAGCGCGCGCTGCGCTGGAGCATGTACGACGTCCAGCTCGACAAGCCGCGGCCGCTGGTGCCGCGGTCGCTCAGCTTCGAGGTCGCCGAGCGGACCCTGGCCGATGGCACGCTGCACACGGCGCTCGACGAGGCCGAGCTCGAGGCGCTTGGCCTGCGGTTGCGCAAGCTCGACGTGAGCGCGGTCGCGATCGCGTTCCTGCACTCCTACGCGAACCCGACCCACGAGCGCCGCGCCGCGGAGATTCTCCGGGCGGCGCTGCCCGGAGCGGTGGTGACGCCCTCGAGCGACGTCTCTCTGCAGGCGCGCGAGTACGAGCGGGCGAACACCGCAGTCGTCAACGCCTATGTTGCCACGGCGCTCTCGACCTACCTCGAGGAGCTGCTCGACAGCCTGCCCCGGGCGGGGGTTGCCGCACCGCTCTGGGTCATGCAATCGAGCGGCGGTCTCGCGTCGGTGAAGCAGGCGACCGAGCGACCCGTCCGCACGCTCGAGTCGGGACCGGCGGCGGGGGCGATCGCCTCGGCCGCCTTCGGTCTCCGGGTCGGCCATGCCGACGTGATCTCGTTCGACATGGGCGGCACGACCGCGAAGGCGGCGGTTGCGACCGGCGGTGTTGCCGGGCTTACGACCTACTTCGAGCTGGAGCGCGTCGAGAACCGGCGTGGAAGCGGGCTGCCGGTGGACATCCCGGCGATCGACCTCGTCGAGGTCGGCACGGGTGGGGGGTCGATCGCGGAGATCCGCGACGGCCGCCTCTGTGTCGGGCCTCGCAGCGCCGGCGCGCAACCCGGCCCCGCCTGCTACGGGCGCGGCGGCGCCCAGCCGACGGTCACCGACGCGAATCTGCTTCTCGGCTACTACGACCCGGACGTCTTTGCCGGCGGGCTTCGCCTCGACCGGCAAGCGGCGACCGACGCGTTCGGCGCGCTCGCGTCGGCGCTCGGGCTCGGCATAGTCGAGGCGGCGTGGGCAGTTCACGAGGTGGCGACGCTCGACATGGAGCACGCGATCCGCCTCGTCTCGATCAACCGCGGCTTCGATCCCCGTGTGCACGCGTTCGTCTGCCTCGGCGGCGCCGGCCCGGCGCACGGCCCTCGACTTGCGCGCTCCCTCGGGGCGCGCGTCGCGATCGTCCCGCCTGCGGCCAGCGGCGGCTCTGCGCAGGGGCTGCTGCTCGCAACCGAGTCGGTCGAGCTGACCCGCACGCATCACCTTCGGCTCGACGACCCTGCCGCCGAGACGACCTGTGCCTCGCTGCGCGAGGCGCTGGTCGGCGAGGCTCGGTCGAGCGCCTACGGGGCGCGTGCCGACGGCGCCGTCCGGGTCGCGCTCGGGATGCGCTACGTCGGTCAGGGGTACGAGCTGCGCGTGCCCGTTGCCGAGGACGCCCTGACGCCGTCACGGCTCGAGCAGCTCTTCCACGACCGCTATGCCCAGGCCTATGGCTACGCCACCGACGATCAGCCCGTCGAGGTCGTCACCTGGCAGGTCTCCGTCGCGCAGCATCCCGCCCGCGACACCGTCGTGTCGTCGCGTGATCTCCGTCCGCCACGGCGCCCCGACGGTATGCGCCCGGCGTACTTCCCCGAGACCGGCGTTGCCGACGTCCCGGTGCACGACCGGGCACGCCTCGTCGAGGGGGACACGCTGCTCGGGCCCTGTCTCGTCACCGAGACCACGACGACGACCGTCGTCCTCCGCGGCGACACGGTGTCAGTCGCCGCCGACGGGTCACTGCTGATCGAGGTGGGGGAGTCGTGATCGACGAGCTCACCGTCAGCGTCGTCTGGGCGAAGCTCGCGGCGATCGCCGAGGAGGTCGCAGAGGCACAGCAGCGCACCGCCTACTCCGATCAGGTACGGGAAGGCGGCGACTACTCGACCGCCGTGTTCGACGAGCAGGGGCGGATGCTTGCCCAGGCCAATCGCAGCCCTGCCCACCTCGGCTCGATGCCACACGCGGTGACGAACCTCCTCGCCGCCTATCCGCCCGAGACGTTGCGCCCGGGGGACGTCGTCGTCCTCAACGACCCCTACATGGGGGCCGGGCATCTCCCCGACCTCTTCGCGATGAGCCCGGCGTTCCTCGACGAGCGGATCGTCGGCTACGTCGTCAGCTGCGTCCATCTCACCGACGTCGGCGGCCCTGCCCCGGGCAGCCAGGCCGTGGTTGGTGTCACCGACCTCGTTCAGGAAGGCCTCCGACTGCCGCCGACCCGCATCTACCGCGAGGGTGAGCCGGTGCGTGAGGTGCTCGAGCTCATCCGGGCGAACGTCCGCGTGCCCGATCCCGTGCTCGGCGACATCCGCGCGCAGCGCGGCGCGCTGCACGTCGGGGTGACGAAGCTGACCGAGCTCCACCGCGCCCGCGACTCGGCGACGATCACCGAGGTCGCCGACACGCTCCTCGCTCGGTCGGAGGCGGCAGTGCGTGCGGAGCTGTCGGCGATCGGCAACTGCCGCGCGACGTTCGTCGACCATATCGACGACTACGGCCCGGGCACGCCGCCGATCCGGATCGAGGTGACGGTCACGATCTGTGACGGCGAGATCGAGTTCGACTTCACGGGAACGGATCCTCAGACGCCGTCGTCGCTCAACTGCACGCTCTCCTATGCGCGCGCGTACTGCTACTGGGCGACGAAGGCGATCACGACAGGCGATCGGATTCCACAGAACGCGGGCCAGCTGCGACCGGTTCGGGTCACCGCGCCCGCGGGCTCGTTCTTCAACCCGGTGCCGCCGGCGGCGCTCGGTGGGCGCGCGCTGATGAACCAGCGCATCGTCGAGCTGCTGTTCGGCGCGTTCGCCCAGGTGTTGCCCGATCGTGTCTGCGCGGCGAGCGGCCAGTGGATGAATCCCATCTTCGGCGGGAGCGACCCGGCAACAGGCCGTCCCTTCATCTTCTATGACTACGTGATGGGCGGAGTCGGTGCGCGCGCGACCAAGGACGGAATCGACGCGATCTCCTCCGTTGTCTCTGTAGAGAACATTCCCGTCGAGGCGCAGGAGGCGCGGAACCCGATCATCGTCGAGCGCTACGAGCTGATTCCCGACTCCGGCGGCCCGGGCCGGGCCCGCGGCGGCCTCGGCGTGCGCAAGGACGTGCGGGTGCTCGCAGACGACGTCGTGCTCTCGAACCTCACCGATCGCCAGGTCGTTCCCCCATGGGGCCTCGCCGGTGGCAGCGTCGGGACACTCGGTGCGACGATTCTCAACCCTGGCACCGAGAACGAGCGAAAGCTCCATTCGAAGGAAACGGTGAGGCTTGCGCGCGACGATCTCGTCAGCTTCCGGTGCTCGGGTAGCGGCGGCTTCGGGCCACCCGGCGAGCGCGACCCGGAGCTCGTGGATGACGACGTACGCGAGGGACGCGTGACTCCCGAAGCAGCAAGGGCAATCTACGGAGTGGAGGTGAGCGATGACAGCTGACGATCGCGTCCTCGGGCACCTCCGGGCGCCGACTCCAGGCGATCTCCACCAGTGCGCGACGCGTGAGCGGCTTGGGCTGACCGAGGAGGAGTGCGAGGCGCTGGCGCCGTTCGCAGCGCAGTGGGTGCGGGCGCTCGACGATGTCGAGGCGCTGCCGGAGCTCGTCGTCGAGCCTGGCTCGCCACGTTCGAGCGGGCGGCGCCCGTCACGTGACGAGGATCCGCTCAACGCGTTCATCCGGCTCTGTGACGTTCGCGGAGCCGAGGACGGGCCGCTCGCGGGACGGCGAATCGGCATCAAGGACAACATCGCCGTCGCCGGAGTCCCGCTCACGAACGGGTCGCGGACACTCTCCTTCACCCCGACGCAGGACGCGGTAGTGGTCGAGCGCATCCTCGCCGCCGGCGGCACGATCGTCGGCAAGCTCAACCTCGACGATTTCAGCGCCTCGGGGTTCGGCGATTCGGGTGCGTTCGGCCCAACCCGCAACCCCGTCCGCCCGACCCACTCCCCGGGTGGCTCCTCCTCCGGGTCGGGGGCTGCGGTCGCGAGCGGCCTCGTCGACATTGCGCTCGGCGTCGATCAGGGGGGCAGCATTCGCATGCCCGCCGCCCAGTGCGGGATCGTGGGGCTCAAGGCCACGCACGGGCTCGTCCCGACGACGGGCGTGACCCACATGGACCACACGCTCGACTGCATCGGGCCGATGGCGCGCACGGTGGCGGACGTCGCGCTCATGCTCGGCGTGATCGCCGGGGAGGACTGGCGCGACCCACAATGGACGCGCCACGTCGCGCTCGACGACTACCTCGCTCCTCTCGGCGACGGTGTCGACGGCGTTCGCGTCGGAATCGTCAGCGAGGCGTTCGCCGACCCCGCGTGTCAGCGCCCGATCGTCGAGAACCTGGCCACCGCCGCGTCCGCGCTCGAGCGTTCGGGTGCAACCGTGTCGCAGGTCTCGCTGCCCCTCTGGACGTCGTCGTTTGCGATCTGGCTCGGCACGTTGATCGGCGGGTGGGCGCCGATGCTGCGCTCGAACGGTCGTGGCACCGGTCACCTCGGCCTCGTCGACGTCGATCGCGTCCACGCCGCGGGCGTCGTCCTCGGCGACGAGGGACGGCTGTTGCCGCCGACGCTCAAGCTCGCGCTCCTGCTCGACTCGTACCTGCACGAGCGCTACCACGGGGTGCCGCTCGCGCGCGCACACAACCAACGGCTGCGCCTGCGCGCCGAGCTCGATGCGGCCCTTGGGTCGTTCGACGTCCTTCTCGCACCGACTGTGACCCGCGTCGCGACCGAGCTCCCCGCCGGGCGGCTCGAGCCTGCCGTCGCGATGTCACGCATCGTCTCCGAGGTGCTTCCCGCCGTCCCTGCCAACGTCACCGGGCACCCGGCCTTGGCCGTCCCGACGGGCACCGATCCCGACGGTCTGCCCACCTCTCTCCAGGTGATCGGCGCGCGCTTTGCCGAACGGCGGGTGCTCTCGGTGGGCGCCGCGATCGAGGCCGCGGGTGCGAGCGAGCGCCCACGGTGACGCACGTCGGCGTCAACCTGAACAACCGCGAAGCGCTGATCGCGCCGAGCTACGGGCTCGACGGGCTGCTCGAGCTCGCAGAGCGAGCGGAGGCGCTCGGCTTCGACTCGGTCTGGGTCGGTGACAGCCTCTTCTCCAAGCCGCGGTACGAGCCGCTCGCGCTGATGGCGGCGCTTGCGATGCGCACGAGCCGCGTCGAGCTCGGTACGGCGTGCCTCGTTACCGCCCAGCGCAACCCTCTCCAGCTCGCCCAGGCCTGGGCGACCGTCGACCGCCTCTCGGGCGGGCGGACGATCCTCGGCGCGTGTGCCGGGAACATCGCCGAGGATGCGGTACAGGCGGAGTTCGCCCAGCTCGGCATCGACCACACCAAGCGGGTCTCCCGCTTCGACGAAGGGCTCCACATCCTGCGGCAGCTCTTCGAGACCGGCTCGGCGACCTTCCACGGCAAGCACTTCGACCTCGACGACGTCGGCTTCACCACCGGTCTCGAGCCGGTCCCGCTCACCCCCGCACGACGGCCGCCGATCTGGGTGGTCGCCAACCCCTCGATCGGGCGCGCGCAGGCGGCGGATCCCTCGCGGGCCGCCCGCCGGATCGCCGCCGTCGGCGACGGCTGGCTCACGTGCTGCCGTGCTCGACACCCAGAGGAGGTCGTGGAGTTCCGGGCCGCGATCGACGCCGCTCGTGCCGACGCCGGCCGCGAGGGCGCACCCTTCACCGTGGCCTACCAGGTGACGATGGTGCTCGGCGACGACCACGACGCGGCGCTCGTCGACCAGCGTGCGTACATCGATGCGTACTACCCGGGCTTCCGCGAGGCGGTCGACCTCGCGGACTGGGGCCCGGCCGGCACTGCGGACGACATCCTCCGCTGGCTCACGGAGTTCGCGGACGCCGGTGTGGGGGCGTTCATCTGCCGTTTCGCGTCGGTCGACCAGCTCGCCCAGGTCGACCGCTTCGCCCGCGACGTGCTCCCGAGGATCAGGCTGGCGGGTGGCGTGTGAGAGCGGCGCGGGTCAAGGGGACGGTCGCAGCGCTCGCCGACCTGCCGGAGCCAGCGGCCGCAGAGGGCGAGGTCGTCGTCGAGATCGAGGCGGCGGGGCTCTCGCCTCTCGATGTCCAGATCGTCGAAGGACGGTTTCCGGCGCGGCCGCCGGTGCCCTTCACCCCCGGTACTGACGGGTGCGGGACGATCCTCGCCGGCGACCCGGAGCGGCGCGGCGAGCGCGTATGGATTCGCGGCGCAGGCGTCGGGATCACCCGCGACGGCTGCTGGGCCGAGCGGGCGCGGGTTCCGCTGGCGGCGATCCACCCGCTCGGTGCCACCGTCGATCCGGCGGTCGCGGCCGCGTTCTTCGTTCCCTGCAGCACCGCCTGGCAGGCGCTGTTCGGGATCGGCGGGCTCGAGCCGGGCGGCCGGGTCGCCATCCGGGGAGCGTACGGCCTGGTCGGCTCCGTAGCGACTCAGCTGGCCCTTGCTGCCGGCGCCGGCGAGGTGATCGCAATCGTTGGCAGCGCCGGCCGCGAGGACGCAGCTCCGCGTGGCGCGACCGTCGTCGTCGCACCCGACGCGGCCGCGCTCGCCGAGCTCGCCGGTCGGGATGTCGACATCCTCGTCGACACCGTGGGTGGGGAGGGCCTCGCGGCGGCGATCCCGATGCTGGCCCCGGGCGGAAAGGTGGTCGTCGTCGGCTACGTCGCCGGCACCTCGACGACGCTCGACCTCGTCGGGCTGCTCGTGCACGACGTCTCGATCCACGCCCTCAACGGCATGAACCGCGAGCCGAGCTCGCTGCCCCAGGCGGCGCGCTGGCTGGACGAGATCGACTCGGGACGCCTGACGCTGCCGCTCACGCCGTTTCGGTTCGCGCAGCTCGACGAGGCGATTGCCCGCGTTCGCGTTTCGCCGAGCCCGGGTCGCGTCGTCCTGACGATGCGCTGACCGCCGGCTACGCGGGGAGCGCGGGGAGTGGCACCTGGTTTGAGAGCGCGCGCTCGAGGTGATCGGCGACGGCGAGCACTCGCCCGTCGCGGTGCGCTGGGCCCACGACCTGGACGCCCACCGGCAGCCCTCGCTCGACGCCGCACGGCACCGACGCTGCGGGGAGCCCTGCGATCGCGTAGGCGAACGAGTACGCGAACTCGTCGTAGGACTCGAGCGGTCCGTCGTCGCTTGGACGCCTGCCGTGCAGCGGCGCCGGGCCGGCAGCGACCGGGCAGAGGACAACGTCGTGAGAGGAGACGAACCGGCGGATGGCGCTCCGCAGCGACGCCCACTGCTCCATCAGCTCGAAGAACGCCGCCGCACTCAGGGCGAGCGGCTCGAGCGCCTCGAGCAGTCCGGCGAGCTGTGGATGGTGGCGTCCCGCTGCGGGCGCGAGATCGCTACGCGCCCGGGCGCCGCCGTCCGCCGCCATCATCCGGAAGGCGATGTCGGGCACAGCCGTAAGGTTGGGCGGCTCGGCCGTGACGACCTCGGCGCCCGCCTCTGCCAGCGCCTGGCCCGCCCCGAGCACCGCGGCGCGGGTTCCCTCGGTCGGTGAGGTGATGCCGTCGTTCGTATACACACCGACCCGAAGCCCCACGAGCGAGACAGTCCGGTAGTCCTCGAGCGGCACGGCGGCGACGAACGGATCGATCTCGTCGGGCCCGGTGATCACGCGCAGCAACAGGTCGAGATCCGTCACGCTCGCCGCCATCGGCCCGAGCGTGCTCATGTCGAGCATCCCCGTGCACTTGGTCGGCGGCCACGCACCCGTCTCCGGCACCGTCCCGGCTGTCGGGCGAAGGCCGACGGTGCCGCAGAAATGAGCGGGCACCCTGATCGAGTTGAGCCCGTCCGACCCGATCCCGGCGGGGGCGCCGCCGAGAGCGTGGAGCGCCGCCTCGCCACCGCTCGAGCCGCCCGCGGTGCGGTCGAGGTCGTAGGGATTGCCCGTGCGGCCCGAGATCGCGTTGTCGGTCTCGGTCGACCACGTGTACTCGGGCACGTTGGTCTTGCACAGGACGATCGCGCCTTCGGCCCGAAGTCGCGCGACAACCGTCGCGTCGTGGGCTGGGATCACGCCGGCCCGGGCAAACGACCCGGAGCGGCACGGCATCCCGGCGACGGCGATCGAGTCCTTGATCGAGAGGGGCAGGCCGAGCAGACGGCCCTGTGCCCCCTGGCGGCGCGCCGCGTCGGCCGCGCGAGCGTCGGCGAGAACCTGCTCGGGATCCAGATGCACGACGGCGTTGACGCTGGGGTTGAGCTTCTCGATCCGCGAGACGAGCGAGCTCGCCAACTCCTCGGAAGAGAGCGCGCCACGGTCCAGGAGCCCGACCAGCTCCGTTGCCGTTTGGCGGCGCACTAGCGCGGAACCTCGACACCGGCCGCGTCGCGATCCCAGGTCGACGGCGTGAGGCCACGCTCTCGCAGCACGAACTTGCGCACCTTGCCATTCTCGGTGAGCGGGAGCTCGGCGACCACGTCGAGGTAGCGCGGTACCGCGAAGTACGGCAACCGGGCCGCGCAGAACGCGATCAGCGTCACGGGATCGATGACCGCGTTCGCGGAGGGCACGACACACGCGAGCACCTCGTCCTCGCCGAGGTCTGAGGGCACCGGGACGACCGCCACCGCCTCGACGTCGTCGTGCATCAGCAGCACCTGCTCGACCTCCCAGGCGGAGATGTTCTCTCCGCGGCGCCTGATCGCGTCCTTCATCCGGTCGAGGAAGCGATACCACCCGTCGTCGCACACGACCCGGTCGCCGGTGTGGAACCAGAGGTTGCGCCACGCCTCGACCGTTGCTTCCGGCATGCGCCAGTAGCCGCTCGCGAACGCGAACGGCTCGTTCGCGCGGAGCACGAGCTCTCCCGCCATCCCGGCGGGGACCGGGTTGTCGTGCTCGTCGACCACCCGCGCGTCGAAGCCGGGGACGACCCGTCCCATGTACCCCGGGCGCTGCTGGCCATCGACGCGGCCGATCGCCGCGTTGGTCTCGGTCATCCCGTGCCCTTCGACGACGTCGATGCCAAAGCGCTCGCGCATCGTGCTCCAGTGCGCCTCCGCGGTCGCGGGCGCCAGCGCGATGCGCACCCGGTGCGCCCGGTCGGTCTCGGTCGGCGGGCGAGCGACGAGGATCGAGACCATCGCGCCCAGCAAGTAGGTGACGGTCGCTTCGGCTGCGACGACGCGCTCCCAGAACCGGGACGCCGAGAACCGCGGGCCCACGGTGATTCTCGCGTCGTGCACGAGCGCTTGCACGAAGGCGGTGAGAGCGTTCGTGTGAAAGAGCGGCAGGCACGTGTAGAGGCGATCGTCGGGCCCGAGGTCGAGCGCATCGCCGACCACGACGCCCCACCAGTACAGCTGCCCGTGCGGGACGACGACCCCCTTCGACGGGCCGGTCGTGCCCGATGTGTAGAGGATCGCGACCGGGTCGGCGGCGGTGATCGGCGCCGGCTCGAGGTCGTCGCGGCTCCCCGGCGGCATCGCGGCGGATGCGAGGCCGTCCCAGATCGCCGCGTCGACGTCGTCGAGCGACCAGAAGTGAGCGACCGAGGCTGGCCGACGCGTCGCGGCGATTGTCGCAAGCGTCGCGGCTTCGGCAACGACGAGCAACGGTTCGGAGTTCGAGAGGATGTGTTCGAGCTGCGGCCCTCGGCTGGCCGTGTTGATCGGCACGAGGACGGCGCCCGTCCACGCACACCCGAGCAGGAGGCCGAGAAGCTCCCAGCGGTTCTCGCTCATCACGGCGACGCGGTCGCCGCGTCCGATCCCCGCTTCGTCCAGCAGCGCCCCGAACCGGCCCGCGGCGGCGGCGAGCTCGCGGTAGCTCAGAGCCTGCTCGCCGACCGAGAGGCAAGGCCGATCGCCGAGCCGGCCGGCCTGAAGCTCGACGATATGGCGCAGGGTGCGCTCGGGCGGGTGCAGCAACCGGGTGAGGGGAGGAGCCCCCTGCGGGTGGGCGTCGCTCTGGGTCACGGGCGCATCGTAACGCGGTTTGTCATGTTGCATGTTGAATGTTATGGTCACCATCGCTTGTTCACGTGTCCAGTGCAGCAGGAGGAGACGGATGACGGTAAGGAGGAAGTCCTGGGCGGCTGTGGGGCTTGCGCTCGTCGTGCTCGCGGTGGCCCTGCCCGCGGCCGCGTCGACCGAGAAGCGGGTGGCAGATGAGACGTTTGCGATCATCCCCGCCGTCGCGGCGAACCCCGCGCAGCAGGCGATCGTGATCGGGTTCAAGAAGCAGTCCCAGAAGCTCGGCTACCCGTCGGTGATGCTCGGTGGCGAGTTCAACCCGCAGGCCCAGATCACCGCCGTGAACGCTGCGATCCAGCGTCGCGTCGCGGTGCTCGCGATCTGGCCGCTCGATCCGAAGGGAATCCGTCCTGCCCTCGACCGCGCGCGAAAGGCCGGCATCAAGGTCGTCACAATGTGGACGTCGGCGCCGGTCGGTCAGGTCGCTGACTTCCAGTACGCCGAAGGCCCGGCCGCGCGCAAGGTCGCTGCGCTTGCTGGAGCCGAGGTGAAGAAGGGCGGCAAGAGCTGCAAGGTCGGGATCATCCAGGGGCTCCCGGTCGTGCCGATCCTCAAGGCGCGCAACGACGCCCTCGCCGCTGGCGCGAAGGCGGCCGGCTGCGAGATCCTCGAGCAGCAGGTCAACGAGAAGGACAGCGCTGATGGCGCCCTCCCGATCGTCCAGGCGTGGAAGACGAAGTGGGGCAGCGAGATGACGGCGATCCTCGCGTACAACGACCCCAGCGCCCTCGGCGCGGTCGCCGCTCGAAGCGGTGACTTCGAGCCGGTCGTCACCGGAATGAACGCCGATCCGGCCGCAATCCAGGCGATCAAGAAGGGCGACATGCTCGCGACGACGACCATCCCGAACCCCGAGATGGGGAACGCGATGGCCTACGCCGGCTCGTTGATCGTCAAGGGGAAGAAGGTCCCGAAGGCGTTGTTCGGCAGGTGCGACGTCGTGACGAAGGCGAACGCCGCCCGGTACGTGCCATGGGGTGTTCGGAACCGCAAGGCGCTGACAGTGCGGTTCGTCTCGAAGGCGGGCAGCTGGTACTTCCAGACCGCCCCGGACTACACCCTGAAGTAGCACCACACGGGCTCCGTGGCGTGGTAATGCTGCCCTCCTTGCAGCCACGCCATGGAGCCCCGGCCGCAGCTCGGGGCAACCCCTCCACCGGTGATGTCAGAGACACTCCTTCGCACACGCGAGATCGGTAAGCGGTTCGGCGCGATCCACGCGCTCGCCGAGGTGGACTTCGAGATCGGCGCGGGGGAGATCGTCGCACTCGCGGGCGAGAATGGCTCGGGGAAATCGACGCTTGCCAAGATCCTCGCCGGGGTGACCACGCCAGACGAGGGCGTGATCGAGATCGACGGGCGTCCCGTGCGCTTTCAGCGCCCCCGGGATGCGCTCGACCGGGGGATCGCCCTGGTCGCACAGGAGCCGACCGACGTCCCCCAGCTCACCGTGGCGGAGAACCTGCTGCTGACCCAGCTGCCGCGCCCGCTCGCGCCGTTCCGGCGGCGGAGCTTCAACCAGCGCGCGAAGCTGCTGCTCGAGCGGGTGGGCGTCGACGCGTCCCCAACCGCACGGCTCGGGTCGCTCGGCACCGGCGATCGCGAGCTCGTCGAGATCGCGAAGGCCCTAGCCACCGACCCACGCGTCCTCATTCTCGACGAGGCCACGAGCCGCTTCGGCGAGCACGACGTGAGACGGCTGTTTGCGATCCTGCGGTCTCTTCGCGAGAGCGGGGTCGCCACGATCCTCATCACGCACCGGCTGAACGAGATCACCGAGATCGCCGATCGAGCCGTCGTTCTCCGGGACGGGCGTCGTGTTGGCGAGATCGGCCGGGCGGAGATCACCGGAGAGCGCGTCGCCTCGATGATGGTCGGTCGTGAGCTGAAGGACTACTTCCACAAGCGCACGATCACTCCGGGCGAGCCGGTCCTCGAGGTCGATGGGCTCATCGTCGACGGCACCACCGAGCCGGTGTCGTTCACCGTTCGATCCGGCGAGATCGTCGCGCTTGCCGGCCTGGTCGGGTGCGGACGCACCGAGCTCGTGGAGACGATCTTCGGTGCCCGCCGACCTCGCGGCGGCACCGTCAGCATCGCCGGCAAGAGCCTGCGACGCTCATCGCCGCGGCGAACGCTCGAGCACGGCATCGCGCTCGTTCCCGAGGACAGGCATCGCCAGGGGCTCAACCTCCGTGCTTCGGTGCGCGAGAACATCGTGCTCGGATCCTGGGGGATCGCCCGCGCCGACGGGAGGCGGGAGCGGCGAACCGCAGAGCGGATGATCGACCGGTTGAAGATTCGAACGAGCCGGCAGACCGCGCCGATCCGCTCGCTCTCGGGTGGCAACCAGCAGAAGGTCGTGGTGGGGCGGTGCCTCGCTCGCGAGCCACGGGTGCTCCTGCTCGACGAGCCGACGCGCGGCATCGACGTCGGCGCGAAGGAGGAGATGTTCCAGCTGCTCGGCGAGATGCTCGAGGACGGGATCGCGATCGTGCTCGTCAGCTCCGAGCTGATGGAGGTCCTCGGGCTGGCCGACCGGGTGCTCGTCATGCACGAGCACCGCGTCGCCGCCGAGCTCTCGCGCGCGGAGGCAACGGAGGAGCGCATCGCGTTCCTCAGTGCCGGCGGCGAGGAGGCGCTCGTTGCCTAGCCTCGGAGCATCGGGCGGTGCCGCGCAACGGCTGCGCGACGCGCTCCTCAACTACGTCGGCGTGATCAGCGTGCTGGTGATCCTGGTCGCGCTGTTCTCGTACAACCAGCCGCGCTTCTTCACCATCGAGAACTTCTGGAACGTCCTCGACGGAAGCTCGATCCTCCTCATCATCTCGATCGGGTTGACGTTCACGATGCTCGTCGGCGGCTTCGATCTCTCGCTCAGCGGCGTCCTCGCGCTCGCCGGCGTCGGCCTGTGGCTCCTGCTCTCGCACGGGGTTCCGTTGTGGGTCGCGATCCCCGTCGTCGTGTTGAGCGGCGGTGTGTTCGGCAGCCTCGCAACCGGTCTCCCGATTGCCTACCTGGACGTCTCGTTCTTCGTGGTGACGCTGGGCGTGCTGGTGGCGACGCGCGGGCTTGCCGCGGTGATCGCGAACGGCGAGGTGCAGGGGCTCTACGAGGAGGAAGCGCTCCGCAAGCTCGGCAACGGCCGGGTGGGTGACGTCAGCTACCCGGTGATCATCGCGCTCGCGGTTCTCGTCCTGGCGATCGTCGTCACCCGCTACACCGGATATGGGCGCATGCTCTACGCGGTCGGCGGAAACCCGGAGGCAGCGCGGCTGGCGGGGATCAACGTCCGGCTCGTGCGCCTCTCGACCTATGCGATCTCGGCGAGCCTCAGCTCGTTCGCGGGTGTCCTCGAAGCCGGCCGGCTTGCCGCCGCCTCGCCTGACGCGGACACGGGGATCGAGTTCACGGCGGCCGCCGCCGTTCTTCTCGGGGGCACGAGCTTCGTCGGCGGCATCGGCACGATGCTCGGCACGTTCCTCGGGGTGATGTTCCTCGGAGTGCTCAAGAACGGCCTGATCATCTCGAGCATCTCCGTCTACTGGCAGGGCGTCATCACCGGCGCAGTGCTGTTCGCGTCGGTGATGATCGACCGCTTCCGGCGCCGGAACGGATGAGCCGCCGGCGGTTCAGCCCGAGCACGGGCGCGGCGGCGAGGGTTGCCCTGCGTGCCTGACGTCGTCACGTCCGACGGAGTTCGGCTTCGGTCGGTCGAGCGCGGAGCCGGCCCTCCGATCGTCCTCGTTCACGGGTGGAAGGCCTCGCACCGGATCTGGGACCGGACGATTGCGTCGCTCGAAGGCGGGTTCAGGACGATCGCGTACGACCTGCGGGGGATGGGTGGCTCGGAGAAGCCCTCGACGACCTACGACTTCGCCGAGCACGCCAGTGACCTCGCCGCGGTGCTCGAGCATTACGACGTCACCGACGCGACGCTCGTCGCGTGGTCGATGGGGTGCTCGGTCGCGCTCGAGCACATGCGCGCGGGCGGCGGCCGCGTCGGTCGCCTGGTGCTCGTCAATGGCCCTGTCAAGCTCGTAAGCAGCGACGACTTCCCGTGGTCGCTGACGCAGGCGGAGCTCGATGCATACCTGCACGACCTCGAGCAACGCTGGCCCGAGGGCGAGCTCGAGTTCCAGCGCGCGACGTTCCACGAGCCAGTCGACCACGTTGTCCGGTGGATCCTCGACATCGCGCTCCAGACGCCGCTCGACGTCGTGCTCAAGGCCGTCAGGGCCCAGGCGCTGCTCGACCATCGCGAGGTCGTGAGGACGTTACGCGTGCCGGTACTCGCGATCTATGGGCGGCACGACCCGTATTACCCGGTCGAGCTGGCCGATTGGATCGCGAGGACGGCCCCCGATGGTCGCGCGGAGATCATGGAGCGCAGCGCGCACTTCCCGTTCCTCGAGCCCGACTCGTCAGCGTTCAACGAGCTCGTCGCTCGCTTCGCCCGGTTCGGTGTAGCGGGCGGCTCAGCGGCCAGCGCCGGCTGACGCGCGGGTGACCGCGACGGTGACGATTCCCCCCGCACCGCGGACGAGGGCGCTGAACGGGCAGCGTGCATCGGCCTCGGCAACGGCTTCCGCGAGGTCGGCGTCCGTGAGCGAGGCAGAGACCGTGGCCGCGAGCGAGCTGGCGACGATGCGGTTTGCCCCGTCGACTTCGTCGAGCGCCACGGTTGCGGTGACGGCAAGGGCCTCGGGCGGGGCATCTCGACGTGAGAGCTGCGCCGCGATCGCCATCGCGAAACAGCCGGCGTGCGCTGCGGCGAGCAGCTCCTCGGGGTTCGTCTCCGTGACTTGCCCGGGTGTCGTTCGCCCGGCAAACGTGTACGGCACCGCCTCGAGCGCCCCCGAAGGGGCGGAGAGCGAGCCCGTCCCGCGCGCGATGCTGCCGGCCCAGCTCGCGGTTGCAGCTCGTTCGATCCTTGGCATTTTTGCATGTTACATGCAACATGCTCGTTGTCCAGAGTCTCGGTTAGAGTCGGATCGACATGACCGCCAGCTCGTCGTCCGCTCGGATCGTCGGCGCCGCCGAGTCTCCGTACGCGCGTCGTCCGGGAGAGGGCGTGACGACGACCTCGCTCCTGGCCGATGCGTTCGTTCGCGCGCTCGACGCGGCCGGGCTTTCCCGTGATGATGTCGACGGCTTGGGCGTCGCTTCGTTCACGCTTGGTCCCGATCACGCGGTCGACCTGGCCTGGCGCCTCGGGCTCTCGACGCGCTGGCTGATGGAGGATCCGCACGGTGGGGTGTCAGGCCTCAATCTCCTCTCCCACGGGGTCCGGGCGCTCGAGGCGGGAGACGCCGAGACGATCGTCCTCATCGCCGGCGACTGCTTTCGCGGCGACGACTTCCCGCACCTGGTCGCGCGCTACAACCGTGCGACTGCCGACCACCTCGCACCGATTCCGACCGGCGGCCCGAACGCCCAGTTCGCGCTCCTCACCCAGGAGCACAGTCGCCGCCACGGTCTCACCCGAGCGGACTACGGCGCCGTCGCGATCCACCAACGGCGATGGGCATCGCGCAACCCACTCGCCGTCTATCGCGAGCCCCTCACGCTGGAGGAGTATCTCGCGGCCCCGATCGTCGCAGACCCGCTTGGCCGCTACGACTGCGTGCCCGTCGTCAGCGGCGCCGACGCGCTCGTCCTCACGCGCCGCCAGACAGCGCGGCCGGGCGTGCAGGTCAGAGCCATCGCCGCGAGCTTCAACCACGACAATCAGCGCGGCGATGGTCTCACGACGGGGCTCGCCTCGATCGTGGAGAAACTGTGGAACACCGCAGGGCTCGGCCCTGAGGCGATCGACCTGATCGCAGTCTACGACGACTATCCGGTGATGGTCCTCACCCAGCTCGCCGAGCTCGGGTTCGCCCCCTCAGGCGACGTTCAGCGTCTCGTTCGCGAGCGCATCTCGGCCGGTGGTTGGCCGCTCAACACCTCGGGCGGTCAACTCTCGTGTGGGCAGGCGGGCACCGCAGGCGGAATGCACGGGCTCGTCGAGGCGGCGACGCAGCTTCTCGGGCGGGCCGGCGATCGCCAGGTCGCCGCTCGGCGGGCGCTCGTGAGCGGGTACGGCATGGTGCTCTACCGCTACGGCGCCTGCGCCGCGGCGGCCGTGCTGGAGGCAGCGTGACGACGTTCTGCGTCTATACGTGCAAGCGGTGCGGTACCGCCCACTTCCCGCGACCGGAGCTCTGCGCGGGCTGCGCGGCTCGCGCGCTCGACCCGACCCCGGCTCCCGTAGGTCGCGTCGTTCACGTCACGCACCACCGAGGAGCGGCGGTCGCCGAAGTCGCGCTGACCACGAGCTCGGTGACGATTCTCGCGAGGGCAGTCGACGCGGTCGTGGGCGACGACGTCCGGCTGACGCTCGACGGCGGCGCGCCGGTCGCCTCCCCATCCTGAGCGCCGTCAGGCGCGCATTCTCAGCCAGAGCCAATCCGTCTGGCGGCGGCTTCCGTACGTCCTGTGTCGGGTAGTTCCCCCGCTTCGGGAGGTATCGAATGTCCAGGTCCCGTACTCGCCGGGCCGCGCTGGTTGCTGCCCTCGCAGTCACGTCGCTCCTCGTGATTGGCGCGCTCGCTGCGGCTGCAGCTCCCTCCAGCTCGACCGCCGGGCGCACCACGGTCACGGTTGGGTCGACGCCGCTCGGGTCGATCCTGATCGACACGCGCGGCCGAACCCTCTACCTGTACACGCCGGACGGCAAGAACAAGAGCACCTGCTACGGCCAGTGCGCGAAGTTCTGGCCACCCCTGTATGCGAGCGGCACGCTCCGTGGTGCGCACGGGGTGAAGAAGTCGTTGCTCGGGACGACCAAGCGCACGGGCGGCAAGCTCCAGGTGACCTATGCAGGACGCCCGCTCTACTTCTTCGCGCTCGACACCGCGCCGGGCGACGTCAACGGTCAGGGACTGCAGAACATCTGGTACGCGATGTCCGCCGACGGCAAGCGAGTGTCGACGGCGGCGCCCGCGGCGACCGTCACGCTCGGCAAAACCACGCTGGGCTCGACGATCGTCGACGGCAAGGGGATGACGCTCTACATGTTCACGCCGGACACGGCGACGTCGAGCACATGCTACGGCGGGTGCGCGGCCGCGTGGCCACCGCTCCTCGCGACCGGGCCGTTGCACGCTGCCGGCGGTCTCCAGACCGCCCAGCTCGGCACGATCGGGCGCACGGACGGCACCTCGCAGGTCACCTACGCGGGCCACCCCCTCTACTTCTTCGCCAAGGACACGAAGGCCGGCGACGTTCTCGGCCAGGGGCTCGGTGCGAAGTGGTGGGTGCTCGACGGACAGGGCGCGCCGGTCGGCAAGCCGTAGCGCGGAATCGCACGAGGATCGCGTCGGGGCCGAGCCGGGCCCCGACGCGCGAGCGGATCCGGATTCCTCACGGGCAGCGCGGCCTTACCGGGCCTCGGAGCTCGTCGCCGCGGCCCGAAGCCGCGCCGCCAGCCGGCGCAGCTCGGCGCGGAGCTCCCCGGGCTCGATCACGTGGAAATCGGTGTCGAGACCCGCGATCACGCTCGCCGCCCAGGTCAGCGACTGCGCGCGCATCGTCAGCTCGGTGCCGGTGGGAGTGGGGGAGAGCTCGGCGACGGTGGCCGGGAGCCGGGGGGCGATCTCCTCGATCGGCGCGTGCAAGGTCACCCGGATCCGCCACTGCCAGGGAAGGCGCACGAGCATCTCCACGACGTGGCGCTCTGGGTCGAATCCCGCCGGCGGCGGCTCGGCCGGCCCGCCGATCGTGGGATTGGCGATGCGATCGGCGCGGAAGGTCCGCACGTCACCGCGCGCGTGGTCGCGGGCAGGGACGTACCAGCGTCCGTTGCGCTCGACGAGCCCGAGCGGATCGAGCGTCCGGCGGCGGCGGTCGCCGTCGCTCCGTGTGTAGTCGAGCTCGAGGGAGCGCCCGCGACGTAGGGCCTCGGCGATCGCGTAGAGCGTCGCGCTGTCTGCTGGCACTGCGCCACTCGGCGTCGTGAGCGTCGCCTGCTCGACGAGCCGGCTTGCCCGGGTCGCCAGTCGCTGCGGAAGGACACGGGTGAGCTTCGTAAGCGCCGCCTCGGCACCGGCGAGCCCGCGCTGCTCGGCGAGCGCGAGCCCGAGCGCAACCGCGGCCGCTTCATCGTCATCGAGGGTCAGGGGCGGCAACCGGTACCCCGGGCGGATGCGGTAGCCCCCGCCGACGCCGCGCTGACCTTCAACCGGAACACCGAGTGCTTCGAGCGCGGTGACGTAGCGCCGAACCGTGCGCCGGTCGATGCCAAGCCGGTCGGCGATCTCCCCGCCCGTGACGAGCGGGCGGCTCTGGAGCAGCTCGAGGAGCTCGAGGAGGCGGGCGCTCGGCGATGCCATCGCAACCGAAGTCAATCACCAATAGAGGGCTAAACACGCCCTAATTATGTCGTAGGGTCACGCGATGACCAGCTCGCACTCGCTCGGGATCTGGCGTGGTGGCGCCCTCTACGTTGGCGCGCTCGTCGGGCCGGGGCTCCTGCTCGTGCCGGCGCTCGCGACGAAGGCGGCGGGGCCGGCGTCGATCGTCGCGTGGGTCGTCCTGCTCGTCCTCTCGGCGCCGCTCGCGGCGACGTTCGTCGCGCTCGGTGTCAGACACCCGGTCAGTGGTGGCGTCGCAGCGTACGCACGGGCGGGTCTTGGTCACCGGGCGGCCGCGATCACTGGGACCTGGTTCATTGGCGCAGGCGTGATCGGTGGCCCTGCGGTCGCGCGGATCGGGGGGAACTACATCGCGGATCTCACCGACTCCGGGACGCGCACCGCGACGGCCGCGGCGCTCGTGATGTGCGCTTGCGTGATCGGCGCAAACGCGCTCGGGTTACGCGTCTCCTCCGGGCTTCAGCTGGGTCTTTCCAGCGTGCTCGTCGTCGTGATCGTGTTGACGGTCGGAGCGACGCTGCCGGCGCACGCGGGCGAGGGCTGGCACCCGTTCGCCCCGCAGGGGTGGCTTGCGGTCGGCACCGCTGCGAACATCCTCATGTGGCTGTTCGTCGGCTGGGAGGCGATGGCGCAGCTCGCCGGCGAGTTCCGCCGCCCCGCGTTCGAGCTTCCACGCGCCGCTACGATCGCGTACGCGGTGATCGCCGTGCTCTATCTCGGGCTGGCGGTTGCGACGATCACCGTCACGGGAGGGTCTCGCTCGGAGGTGCCGCTTGCGGACCTGATCGAGGCCGGCTTCGGTCATCCGGGTCGCACCGTCGCCGCGATCCTCGCTGCCGCGCTGACGATGGGGACGATGAACGTCTACATGGCGGGGACGGCTCGCCTCGCGGCGGCGCTTGCGCGCGACGGCGCTCTCCCCGCCTGGGTAGGGGCCGGCCGCGAGCGCACCGTCCCGTGGCGCCCGCTCGCGGTGCTGAGCGTGACGACCCCTGGCCTGCTCCTCTTGCTCGCGGTGGGTGTCGGGACGACGACCTCGCTCGTCCGGGCGAGCTCTGCATGCTTCGTCGCCGTCTACCTTCTTGCGCTCACGGCGGCGGTGAGGATGCTCTCGGGCCGGCTTCGCCTGGCCGCGGTTGCATCGCTGGCGCTCGTCGTCGTGGTCGCCGCGTTCTCGTCGGCGTTCATCCTCGTGCCGGTGGTGATCGCGGGAGTCTCGCTGGTCAGCCGGCGGAGGGCCGCTCGCGCGACGACGCGCCCCCGGGGGCGCTGATCGGCACGGCCAACGACGAGGGGTGAGTCGGCGCTGGTTAGTCTCGGGAGGTCTCGGTGGCGAGCATCGCTTGTTCTCCCAGGATCGCTCGAGCCTGCGCCCGGTCGACCCAGATCTCCCAGCGCTCCGACGCGGCGTCGCGCGCGTCGGCGAGGTGATACGGGCGGCGGCCCGCGAACTCCCGGTGGCGCAGCCGTGCGACGCCTCCGAGCATGCTTGCGATGCGCCCGCGTGGCCAGCCGAGCGCGTCCTCGACCTCGCCGAACGGCCGAGGGTTGTCGGGCCGTCGAGCGAGCTCGCCGAGGAGCTCCCGCATCAGGTCGCTACAGCGTCCGTGAAACCGTGCGACGTCGTCGACGTCATGTAGGACGTTCGCCGGCGCGTGCTCCTCGCGTGCGGTCACACCGGGATTGAAGCGTTCGCCGCCTTCGACAGGCGTGGGGCGCCCCCTCAGCCGGTTCGGCCATCGTCTACCGGGAGGCGAGAGCAGCCGTGTCGAAGCCCTTGACGATCAGCCAGAGCGCCAGAACCATCTCCTGCACGGCGAGCGGGCCGAACAGGATGTTGGCCAGGGTCGAGTTCGGGTCGCCGGTCCAGAGCAGCGATAGGCTCGCGATGAGAAACAACGGCGCCGCGGCGAGGCCCCACAGCGAGAGCCACCGCGGGACGAGCCTCGACCGGAATAGCAGGTAGTACAACATCACGGCGCCGATCGCAAAGACCGACTGTGCCAGCGTCAGGGCGAGATCGGACGTCGACTGCAGGAGTGCGCCGCTCGTCTGGAAGTGCGAGGCGTCAGGCGCCCCCGCGGCTGCGAACTCTCGACTCAGCGGGAGGAACGCCCACGTGGCGAGCACGGCGACGAGGTACGTGCCGCCCTCCGTGATTCTCGTCCCGACGTACCACAGCGCCAGCCCTCTTTCGACGCTCGTCTCGGCTACCCGACTCAGGACGGGGTAGAACATGAGCGCCACACCGCTGGCGGCGACTGCCCCGACCAGGTTCAGCAGCGCCCACGCGATCAGCTGGCCCTTGTGCGTCGCGGCGTTGGTGAGGATTCCCTCGCCGTCGTCTAGGCCACTCCAGGGGACGATGCTCGCTGCCGGAAACACGGTCGCCATGATCCAGAGCACGCCGACCCAGATCGCTGATTGCCGGGTCGTCACCCGAGCGAGCGGCCGCGGGTGCGACACACGCCCGGCGCGCGTGGCGAACGACTCTGAGATCGCCGGGGCCGAGTGACGAGCGACGGGGGTGTTGGGCCTCGCGTACGTCCCGGGTGTGCGTGCCGTCGTCATCGCAACCTCCTTCGTCAACGACTCCCGCGCGCGACCCCGCGCGTGTGGAGGCATCCGCTCGATGCTCCCATCTGTGCTCGATGTGCGCATCGGGGCCTATTCGCAGGCGGGCTACCTAGAACTACGCAGCAGCCGGACGGCGCCTCCGCGGCTGCTTTGACGCTCCTCCCGACGGGGGAGCCGGCCACGGACCATGTGCTCGACCGACATCGAGCCTTTTTGGATTTGCAGTCAGTGGCGGGGCTGGCGAAGGAGCCTCATTCGGCAGGTGTCAGAGACGGACGGGAGCGCACGGGTCGGGCTGAGGCCCGACCGGCTCGAGCTGGGTCACCGACCCGTGTGAGACTGATGGTCGTTGACGCCAGGAGCGTCTGCATCGACATGTCCGCCACGGGCAGTTCCCCTGGGGACAGGGTTGCGCGTGGCGGTGCGTCCAACGCACGAACCTCGAGGCGAGACCTGCGATTGCCGCGGCCTCGTTGCCTCGTGCGACAATGTCTGACACCGGGACACGTCCGCACGCGACGTGTTCGTTCGGGTACTGCGGCTTGTGATTGGAGGCTCCGCGTACGATGCACGTCTGTTTGGGACGTGTCCGGGTGTCAGACATGTGGGACGTCGAACACGCGCGTCGACGCGTCGCGACGTCTCGCTGACATCTCGTTTGCTCGGCCGGCGTCCTGGATGATGCGGACGAGCTCGTCGAGCTGCTAGCCGTTGCGTCGGGCGAAGTGCACGATCCGCGCGGACGGGAAGGCGAATGTGCGGCGCCCGGGTTTGGCTTAGCCAGACCCGGGCGCTTTGGCCGGACGGGGCCCGCTCGTTACGGACGCGGCGCACAGGAGCTCGCGCGCACGGGTCAGGCCAAAAGCCTGACCCGATTCGGGCGGCGTGCGTTCGAGCTGAAGCGTCATTGCCACCGCTCCATGGGTGAGCTTCGTCGCGCCGTGATCGTCTGGCACCTGCCCCGCGCAGTCGCTCGGCGCATACGATCGCGTCCATGGCAGCGGACCACGCGCACGCACATCCGCATCACCACCACCATGGAGTGAGCGCTGACAGCGACCGGCGGCGGCTCCTCGTCGCGCTGACGCTGATCGTGGCCTACATGGCCGTCGAGGTCGTGGTCGGGCTGATCGTCGACTCGCTCGCGCTGCTCGCCGATGCCGCGCACATGCTCACGGATGCGGGTGCGCTCGCGCTCTCGCTCGTCGCGCTCCGGCTTGCCGCCCGCCCAGCAGAGGGGAACCTCACCTTCGGGCTCAAGCGGGCCGAGATCCTCTCGGCACAGGCAAACGGGGCGACGCTGCTCGTGCTCGGGGTGTTGATCGCCTACGAGGGCATTCACCGGCTGCTCGATCCGCCCGCGCCGCTCGGCCTCCCGATCCTCGCGGTCGCGCTTGCCGGGATCCCCGTCAACCTCGCAGCGACCTGGCAGCTCGCGCGAGCGAACCGGGAGTCGCTCAACATCGAGGGCTCGTTCCAGCACCTCCTCACTGATCTGTTCGCCTTCGTCGCGACCGCGATCGCCGGCGGCGTCATTCTCGCAACGGGCTTCGACCGGGCCGACGCGATCGCCTCGCTCCTGATCGCGACGACGATGATCGTGGCAGCAGTCCGCCTGCTCCGCGACTCCGGGCGGATCCTGCTCGAGATCGCGCCGGCCGGGATGGACGTCACCGAGATCGGCCGCGCTCTCGCCGCGCACCAGGGCGTGGTCGAGGTGCACGACCTCCACCTCTGGGAGATCTCGAGCGGGTTCCCGGCGCTCTCGGCACACGTGCTCGTCGAGCCGGGCGCCGACTGCCACGCGATTCGCGCGGTGCTCGAGCGCATTCTCGACGAGGGGTTCTCGATCGACCACACCACGCTCCAGGTCGACCACGCGTCGCGCGGAGGTCTGCTCCAGATCGGGCAGCGCCCGCTCGGCACCCCCGACGCCACCGGCCGATGACCGTCCCCGAAGTGACGGTGGTGATCCCCACCCACAACCGCCGGGTGCTCCTCGGGCGAGCGCTCAGGTGTGCGCTCGGGCAGCGAGGTGTTCCACTCGAGGTCGTCGTCGTCGACGACGGCTCGACTGACGACACGAGCACCTTGGTCGCCGAGCTCGGCGACGAGCGGGTGCGCGTGGTAAGGAACGAGGCGCCGACCGGCGTCGCAAGGGCGCGGAACCGTGGGCTGGCGTCGGTCACGACAACGTGGGTCGCGTTCCTGGACGACGATGACCTCTGGGCGCCTGACCGGCTGGGGGCGCAGCTCGACGCGCTCGCGGAAAACGAGTGCGGGTGGGCCGTCAGCGGCGCCGTCGTCGTTGACGACGCGCTGCGGCTGATCGGGGCCCAGCGTCCGCCGCGACCGGGGGCACTTCCAGGCGCAGTCCTCCGCTACAACTGCATCCCTGGCGGCGCTTCCGGCGTCCTCGCCTCGACCGCGCTCGTTCGGGAGCTCGGCGGCTTCGATCCCGAGCTCTCGATCCTCGCCGACTGGGACCTCTGGACGCGGCTTGCGCTCGCGGCGCCGCTCGTGACCGTCTCAGAGCCACACGTCGCCTACGTCCTGCATGGAGCCAACATGACGACGACCCCCCGGGGGTTCGCGCCGGAGCTCGAGCGCGTCAGGCGGAAGCACGCGCGCGCGAGGGTCGAGCACGGCGTCGCGGTCGACGAGGCCGCGTGGGAGCTGTGGTTCGCCGAAGTCGCCTATCGCGGCGGCGCTCGCCTCGGGCCGACGTTCCAGACGTGGCGCGCAGCGATCAGGCGCCGGTCGCCGCGGCTACTCGCGCGTGGGCTCTCGATGCGCATCCGCCCGGGATGGCTCGAGCGCAGGGAGCAGGCGCGGCTCGCGGCGATGGATCCGAGGTGGCGGGCCAGTGCCGAGGCATGGCTTGCCGAACACCGTAAGACGACTTCCAATCTGCCGTGAACCGATTACCGTTGGAGTGATGCGGTCGGCGCCCGGGATGAAGCGCGTGGTCCCAACTGCGAAGGTCGTGCGGATCGATCTCGATCGGCCACTCGAGCCGGTCGTGGTCGAGCCTGGGTACCGACATCTGGTCGGGATCGCGATCCGCCGCGGTACCTACCTCGGCCGGATCGTGCTCCCGGCGATGAGCGTCGTTCCCGCGGACGTCCTCCGGGCGGCGGTCGTCCGTCAGCTCCCGGACGACGTCTGGCACGTCGAGCTCGAGCAGCTGTTCCACGAGGCGGTCACGGCCGACGACGCCTCCTGCCGGCCCCTGGTATCGGTGTCCGTGGTCGTGTGCACTCGTGATCGACCCGACGACCTCGAGCGCTGCCTCGAGAGCCTGGGGAGGCTCGAGCCCGCGCCGCTCGAGGTGATCGTCGTCGACAGCGCGCCAACCGGGCCCGAGGCTCGCGAAGTATGCGAGCGCTTCGCCGTGAGCTATCTCCACGAGCCGGTGATCGGCCAGTCGCGTGCCAGAAACCGGGGGATCGCTGCCGCCCGCGGCGAGGTCGTTGCCTTCACCGACGACGATTGCGTCGCGGACCCCGGGTGGCTGTCCGCGCTCGCGGACGAGCTCGCCGATCCACGCGTCGCCGCGGTCACCGGGGCTGTCGTCCCACTCGAGCTCGGGACGCCGGCGCAATGGCTCTTCGAGATGAACGGCGGGCACGGGCGTGGCAACCGGCGCCTCGTCATCGACGGCACCAGCGTCGAGCCGATCGTCAAGGTCGGGCTTGTGGGCGTCGGGGCCAACGTCGCTTTCCGTCGGACGGCGCTGGTCAGGGTCGGCCCGTTCGCAGAGTGGCTCGGTCCCGGAACGCCGGCGAGAGCGGCCGACGACTACGACATGTTCTGCCGGCTCCTCGACGCGGGCGACCGGATCGTGTTCAGCCCGCGCCAGCTGGTCTGGCATCGCCATCGTCGCGAGCTGGAGACTCTCCGCTCGACGTTTCGCGACTACGGGCTCTCGTCAGTGGCGCTCGCAACCCAGCGCCTCGAGACAAAACGCGATCGGGGCGCCCGGCGTGTGATGCGGTGGTGGTGGCTCGACCGGTTCCCACGCGAGCTGAAGAAGGCGCTACGCAGAACGCCCGACCGGTTGCCGCTGTCGATGGTGTTCGCCGAGATCGGCGGGACACTCGCCGGCCGGCGGGCGCTCCGGCAGTCACGGCGGAGCCGCGAGGGGATCCCCCCGGTCGAGCTCGGAGCTCACACGAGCACCGGCCGCCGCGTCGAGCTCGGGCCGATCCGCGAGCTGCCGTCGCTATCGGTTGTCGTGCCGACGGTCGGTCGGAGTGCCTCGCTGCGGCGGCTCCTCGAGACCCTTGCCGCACAGAGCTTCCCGGCAGACAGGCTCGAGGCCGTGGTCGTCCTCGACGGCGCCACCGACGACAGCAAGCATGCCGTCGAGGCGCTCGAGCTGCCCTACCGGGTCGCCGTTGTGCCGATCGAGCGCGCGGGCGTCGCGATCGCACGAAACCGGGGAGTTGAGCGCGCTTCCGGCGACGTCGTCGTGTTCCTCGACGACGACGTCGTCCCGCATGTCGACTGCCTCGCTCGCCATGCAGTTGGGCACGCATCCGGCGAGGCCGACATCCTGCTCGGCTACGCGCCCCCCGTCGTCGGGGACGACTGGTGGAGCCTCGTGCTCCGCGCCTGGTGGGAGGATCACTTTCGCCGCAAAGCCGACCCGACGCTGCCGCTTCGCTGGAGCGACGTCGTCACGCTCAACAGCTCCTTCAGGCGCACGACCCTGCAGGCGCTCGGTGGCTTCGATCCGGCCTTCTCGCGGCGCCACGAGGACTGGGAGCTTGGCGTTCGGGCGCTTCGTCACGGGCTTCGGCTCGGCTACGCCGCGGACGCGGTCGCGATGCACCACCTCGACACGAGCCTCGCGGGCGCGGTTCACCGGGCCCGGGACGAGGCGCGGTCGGACGTGATGCTCGCTCGAGCTCACCCGGACGTCGCCCTCGAGCTCCCACTCGCCGGCCACCTCGAGGCCCGGATCGCGCGCGGATTGTTCGTGCCGGACAACTACCTCGACCGGGCTGCGCGGCTCGAGCGCGAGGGGCGCCGGCGGGCGTGGCGGCAGTTGACCAACGACACCTTCCGGATCGCGTACCTCGCCGGAATCCAGGACGAGCTTGCGACCGAGGACGACTACGACGAGCTTTCCCGCCTCATCCATGCCACCCGCCCGCACCGCGTCCGGCTCGAGCTCGGTGGGGCCAGCCGGATCGAGATCCCCCCCGTCGGGGTCGTCGAGTTCGACGTGCGACTCGGCGGCTCACGGTTGGGAGTGATCCCGTCCGGTCGTCCGGGGGTGCCGTGGGACTGGGACAGCGTGCGAGCCGAGCTTTACGGCCACTGCTGGCGCGCGGCCCGCCGGGCCCACGTCGAAGAACGGCTTCGCGAGCTCGCAGCAAGCGAGGCGCGGGCGTGAGCGCTTCTCCGGAAAGCGGCGCGGCGGTCGTCGATCTCGACCTCGCCGGCAGGGCGACGATCGATGAGCGTGCCCGGGCGCGCGTGATCGTCCGGTTCAGGCATCGTGTGCTCGGAACGCTCAACCTCCCGGGGCGGGATCCCCGCCCGGTCCGTGAGCGTGCAGTCAGGCAGAGCGTCCGGCGGTTGCTCGCGGAGCTCGTTCTCCCTGAAGTGCCCGACCCGGAGACGTGGCCGCCTGTGACCATCGTCGTCTGTACGCGCAGTCGCGCCGAAGGGTTGGGCGAGTGCCTCGCGTCGCTCGCGGCGCTCGACTACCCCGACTTCGAGGTAGTCGTCGTCGACAACGCTCCCGACGACGACTCGACGAAGCGGGTGACCGATGAACATGGCGTCCGCTACGTCCTCGAGCCGAAGCCCGGTCTGGACTGGGCACGTAACACGGGCTTCGTCGCGGCGCGAACCGAGCTCGTCGCCTACACGGATGACGATGCGCGACCCGAGCCGGGCTGGCTCCGCGGGCTTGCACGCGCGTTCGAGAGCCCAGCGGTCGCCGCCGCGGCGGGGCTCGTGATCCCGGGAGAGCTCGAGACAGACGCGCAGCGCCTGTTCGAGAACGTCTACCGCGGAATGGGAAAAGGGTACGACTTCAGGATGCTGGGCGGTCACAACCGGCAACACGCACTGCGTCCCGAGCTCGTCGGAACCGGCTGCAACATGGCGTTTCGCCGTGCGACGCTCGAGGCTCTCGGGGGTTTTGACCCGGCGCTCGACGTCGGGACTGCAACGCGCGGTGGGGGCGACCTCGACGCGTTCGTCCGCGTCATGGAGCGCGGGGAAGTGATCGCGTACCGACCCGATGCGGTCGTTCGGCACTTCCATCGGCGCACCATGCCCGAGCTCCGTCAGCAGCTGCGCGACAACGGGTCGGGGTACGTCGCGATGCTCCTCGCCGCCTTCGGTCGCGCGCAGGGGCGCGACCGGGCCCGCATCGTGCGCCGATACTGCGCATGGATGATCCAGTGGCAGCTGATGCGGGTCGTGCGTCGGGTCGTTCGCAGGGAGCGGCTCCCGATGCGCCTGATTCTCGCCGAGGTTCACGGAGCGCTTCGCGGCGTCTGGGCGTATCGCCGGGCGCGCCGTGCAGCCGCCCGGCTCGCGACCGGGGGGCGCGGCACGTGAGCGGTGCGCTCGCCGCCGATCCTCGTCGCCGCGCGGGGCACCGCGCGCGCTTTGGCTATCTCGCCGACGTTGCGGTCCACCTCGTCCGCACCGACCTCGCGACTCGCCATCGCGGGTCTGCGCTCGGCTGGCTCTGGGCGCTCGCGCCGCCGGTGATGCAGCTCGTGGCGACGTACTTCGTCTTCACCCGGGTGATCCCACTCGACGTCGAGGACTACCCCGTGTTCCTGCTCGTCGGAATCCTCTCCTGGAACTGGTTCGCACGGTCGCTGAACGACGGCGCGGTCGCGTTCGAGCAGCGGCGGGAGCTCGTGCGACGGCCTGGGTTCGAAAA
Source organism: Gaiellales bacterium (assembly GCA_046330385.1). Classification (GTDB taxonomy): domain Bacteria; phylum Actinomycetota; class Thermoleophilia; order Gaiellales; family Gaiellaceae; genus Gaiella. The sequence continues at coordinate 642,346 of JAXLSV010000002.1, forward strand.
TGCGCTGCTCCCGATCGTCAGCGTCCTGGTCGCGGCCGCCGACTACCTCTTCGCCGTCCCCGTGATGCTGGTCGCGGTCGCGCTCACCGCCGGCCTCAACGCGTCTGCGCTCGTATTCCCGGTGCTCGTCGTGCTCCAGGGGCTCTACTGCGTCGGTCTCGCCATGCTCGTCGCCCCGCTCCAGGTCTTTCTCCGGGACGTTCGCCAGATCGTCGGGCTGCTCGTCTCGGTCGGGTTCTGGATCACGCCGATCTTCTACGGCCGTGCCCAGGTCCCCGATTCGCTCTCGTGGATCTACACCGTCAACCCGATGGCCTACATCGTCGGAAGCGAGCGCTCGGCGCTCATCTCCGGCTCATGGCCGAGCCCCGTGACGATCGTCGGGCTCGCGCTCGGCGGTCTCGCGACGCTTGCCGCCGGCTACGCGGTCTACCACTCGCTTCGCGACCGAGTCCCGGAGCAGCTGTGAACGGTCGCACCCTCGTCGAGGTCTCCGACGTCTCAAAACGGTTCGTGCGCCGGGCGCCGCGACCGGAGACGGTCAAGGGGCTCATCCGCGACCCGTTCGCCTGGCGTCGCCGCGACGGCTTCTGGGCGCTCCGCGACGTCAACCTCTCGGTCGCCGAGGGCGAGACCGTCGGGCTGATCGGGCCGAACGGCTCGGGGAAGTCGACGTTGCTCCGGTTGATCGGCGGTGTCGGGCGGCCGAGCGCCGGCGCGATCACCACCGCCCGCCCCGTCGACGCGATCCTGTCACTCGGCGACGGGCTCGACCCGTATCTCACCGGGCGGGAGAACGCGATCGCGACGGGCGTTCTCGGCGGGCTCCGTCGACGCGAGATCGTCGCCAGGCTCGACGAGATCGCGGAGTTCGCTGAGCTCGGCGACTTCTTCGACCGGCCGCTCCGAACCTACAGCGAGGGAATGAAGCTGAGGCTCGCGTTCGCCGCCGCGACCACGATCGAGCCCGAGATCCTGCTTCTCGACGAGGTGCTCTCGGTCGGTGACCTCCGCTTCCAGGAGAAGTGCTTCAGGCGGATGCGGGAGCTGCAGGCCGGCGGTACTGCGATTCTCTTCGCGAGCCACGACGAGTCACACGTCGAACAGCTCTGTGACCGCGTCGTCTGGCTCCGGAAGGGCGCGGTCGTCGCGCAGGGGCCCGCCGACGAGGTGCTTCGTGCCTACGCCGACTCGATGCATCTGGAGACCGACGTCCGGGCTCGCGAGCTCGCGATCGACCCGATCGTCGAGGTCGACAACGTCGACCGCTCCGGGACCTTCGAGGTCGAGATCACCGATGTGCGGATCAGCCCTGCCCAAGTCGTCGCCGGGACGACCCCGATCACGGTCGAGCTCGATCTCCTCCCGCACGTTGCGGTACGCGACCCGATCGTCTCCGTCTCCCTCCAGCGCCGGCCCGACCTCGCGACGATGGTCGACATCAACACCGAGCATGACGAGATCGAGCTCGGGGCCGTCGACGGCCCGCGGACGGTGACGCTCATGCTCGACCGGATCGACCTCCGCCCCGGCGACTACTCCTTCTCGGTCGGCGTCTTCCAACACGACTGGGAGGTCACGTACGACTACCGTTGGAACGCCTACCCGTTCAAGATCGTCGACGACGGGCGGGGCACGGGGCGCAGCTGGGCGACGCGGTGACGCTCGTCTCGGTCGTCATTCCCGCTCGCAACGCCGAGGCGACGCTGGCAGAGACGATCGACTCGCTGCGGGCCCAGGCCCATCCTGACTGGGAGGCCATCGTCGTCGACGACGGCTCGAGCGACGGAACGCCCGAGCTAGCGCGTCGGCTCGCCGAGGCCGAGCCGCGGGTGCGCGTCGTCACGGGGGAGGGCAAGGGCGTCGGCGCCGCGCGGAACCTCGGGCTTGCAGAGGCGATGGGCGAGTACGTCCTCTTCCTCGATGCCGACGACCTCATCCTTCCCGAGCATCTCGCGTCGACCTCCGCGCCGCTCGACCGCGACCCGGAGACCGTCGCGACTCACTGTGGCTGGGCGCGGCTCAACCCGAGCGGCGAGCTCTCGGTCGTCGTCCACCCGACGGTCGACGGCGACCTGTTCGCAGCCTTCGCCCACAGCTGTGTCTTCCCAATCCACGCCTGCCTCGTGCGCACCGATGTCGTCCGCCGGTTCGGCGCGTTCGACACGGCGCTCGTGACCTGCGAGGACTGGGATCTCTGGCTGCGGGTCGCGAGGTCGGGTCGCCCGTTCGCGCTCGAGCCGGCGGTGCTGTCGTACTACCGCATGCGCGAGCGCTCGGCTTCGCAAGACGGACACCGGATGCTCGCCGATGGGCTCCTCGTGCTCGAGCGCGCCCGGGCCGTTGACGCGCGAGTCCCTTCCGACGCACCGCACCACGCGGGTTGGGTGATCCGCGACCTCGACGCGAACCGCCTGCATCACGTCTGCTGGACGGCGGGGCTCGTGCTCGGCTCGGGCGGTGACCCGGTACCGCTCGTCGCCGCCGTCGGCGACACGCGCTCACCGTTGGTCGACCCTGAGATCGTCGCGGGGTGCCTCCACGCGGCGACACCGCTCCCTCGCTGTCTCGGGCCGGAGGACTGGCCCGCGCTTCTCGTCGAGCACGGTGCGACAATCGACCGGTTTCTCGAGGCACTCGAGCGGCAGTCGGGTGCGCGAATGCTCGCGATTCGGTCGCGTCACCGGCTCGAGGACGAGATCGCCGGCGCCCTCAGCACCGGAGCGATCGGTCGCACGGCAGCGCATGAGCTGGAGGTGACCTCGCCGATCGTTGCCGTCGCGGTCGAGCCGCTCGTTACCCGGGTCGCGTGCCGGGTGATGCTCGAGGGCTCACCGCTCGGTGAGCTCGTGCTGCCCGTGGTCGACGGCGCGGTCGGCGCCGACGTGATCCGCGATGCGGTCGCGGCCTCGTTTGCCTGGCCGATCCTCACGCGATTTCTCCGCGCCCACTCCACCACCACGACGTCGCAAGCTCGCGGCGAGGGGGAGGAAGCGTGGCACGCATTTCTCCGCGAGCTCTTCGCGCGTCCCGACTGGGACGGAGAGCGCTTCTACGACCGGTTCCCGCGCCAGGCGATCCCTCGGGAGCGCACGGTCGTCGACTCGATCGAGATCTCGGGCGACCTGCCAACCCTGGCTGCGGGGGCGGGGCGGACGGTCGCCGTGACCCTCGCCGGGGCACCACTCGGGCTGATCGAGCTCGGACCGGGGCCGTGGCCGGCGGATGCCCTCGTCGCGACGATTGCCACTGCCTGCGGGCTCGAGCTCGCACGGGTTGCCGTCCGGGAGTGCGTGCTCGGAAGCCCGCTCCGCACGGGTGATTCGCTTCGTCAGCGCGCAGCGGCCGCAGCCGCTCGAGCGCAGACGCCGCACGTCGAACGTGGGCTCGTGCTCGGGCGGCGCCGGCCGCTGCTGATCGGCGGCCCTGGCTCGCGCCGCGCGACGTTCCCCGAGGTCGCCGCCGACGAGTTGAGGATGACCGCAATCGTGGCCGGCGAGCCCGTCGAGGGCTCGGGCGCAGGCGCCGTCCACTACGCCCCCGAGGTCGCAATCCGTCCGCAGGTGGTACGGCCGAGTGCCGCCCGTGCCCTGAGCGCAAGGCTCGCGAGGCCGCTCGACTACGTCCGTCGACGGCGCGGGCCCGCGTATACCACCGTGTCACGCCGGCTTCCGATCCTGATGTATCACCGGGTCGTCTCCGGAGTCGAAGGGCCACTCGCGCGGTACACCGTCGAGCCGGAGATGCTCGAGCGACATCTCGTCGCGCTTCGAGGCAGCGGCTGTCGCTCGGTGAGCCTTGCCGAGGCACGGGAGGCGCTGCATCGGCGCCGCCCGCTTCCCGGCCGTCCGGTGCTGCTGACGTTCGACGACGGAACGGTCGACTTCGCGACCCATGCCTGGCCGTTGCTCGAGCGGTTCGGCTTCGGGGCGGTGCTCTTCGTGGTCACCGATCGGGTCGGGGGGACGAACGCCTGGGACACGGGGCTCGGTAAGCCGACTGAGCTCCTCGGCTGGGAGGCGCTCGAGAAGCTCCATCGCGCGGGGCTCGAGATCGGCGGCCACAGCGCGACGCATCCGTTCATGTCGAGCCTCTCGAACGCCGAGATCGCAATCGAGGCGACGCGGTCACGGCGTGCGATTCTCGAGCATCTCGGTTGCGACCCGCTCGCGTTTGCCTACCCCTACGGTGATGCCGACGGCGTCGTCGCACACTTCGTCGGTGCCGCAGGCTTCGAGCTCGCCGTCACGACCGAAGGGCGGCAGGCGTTGCTCGAAGACGAGCCGCTCTGGCTTCCCCGGCTCGAGGTTCACGACCAGGTCGGCCCCGAGGAGTTGCTCCAGATGCTTGCCTAGTGGTCTCTCCGGGAAGTTCGGGCCGTGTTCGTCGGTGAACGGTGAAAACCGAGCAGGCCTAGGACGCAGGGAGCACCAATACCGCGTGGTCTGGTGCGACCGAGGACGACGGCATGCGAAGCGTTCGCAGCCGCAAGAAGCTGATGCGAACTTCGCCGAGCGATCACTAGCCTAACCGTCGGCGGCGCGCGAGAGCGCCTGGCGCTTCAGCTTCCGGCGCCGGGCGAGCGTCGGAGCTCGGCGGGCGCCCACGAGCTCGGCGACGGCGCGGGTCACGACGTGCGCTGCCCCGATCGCCGACCCGGCAAGCGCGCGACCGACGTTGCGCGGCCCCGAGCCGAACACGCGGACGTCGACCTCCTCCCAGAACTGGTCGGCGATCCGCCGCTTGTATTCGACGTCGCCGCCACCGAGGTCGAACCGATGGATGCCCGGGTCGTGGCAGAGGTCCTCGATCAGCCTGAGCAGGAGGAAGGTGCCAGGGCTGTGCGAGCGGTAGTCGGGGTCGTAGCCGGTCGCCCCACGCCAGCCAAAGGTGCCGCCGTACGCGAAGCCCGTCCAGTATGCGACCGGCTTGGCGCCGAGCGAGAGGACGTAGGCGCGGAACCAGCCGCGCTCGAGCCCCAGCCTCGCGAGCTCGACGTCGAGCGGCGAGTCCGAGAACACGGTGCCGCCCTCGAACTGGTACGACGCCCGCGCCACGGTGTCGACCTGTGTGACGAGCCGGGTGAACGTGTCCGGCGTATGGTGGATCTCGACGCGCATCTGCGTCGCGAACTTCCGCTCGAGCCGGCGCGCAGTCCGGCGGAGCCCCTCGCGCGTCGTCGGCGAGAGACGCGTGAAGAACTCGTCGGGCGAGTCGGGGATGCCGAGCCCCCAGTGCGGGCGCAGCGGGACGAAGTGCTCTCTGCGAAGCGCGTGCGCGCGGCCCGTGAGCTCCGCCGTCAGGGGGCCGTCGGGATCGGTGAACCTGAGGTGGACGGCGTCCGCCTCGCCGGCGGCGAGCGCCTCTTCGAGCGCTTCGGCGACAGCGGCCGCAACGTCTTCACCGTCCTCGCCGACGAGACCTCCGTAGGCAAGGGTGACCGCGCGGACGGTGGGCCGGTACGGGGTCCACGGGCCGAGCCGGTGCCCGATCCAGCCCTGTTGCACGTAGCCCGGGGCGATCGCGACCGGCACGCCCTCGCGTTCGACGACGACGACGTGTGGTCGCTCCATCTCCCGGTGGTGCCTGGCGACGGTGAGGAAGTAGTCGATGTCGGTGGGAAGCGCCCGGGTACCGAGCGCCCACCAGGCCGAACGGAGGCTCTCGATCTCGTCGACAGAGCGTGCGACCCGGGTCGTCAGCGCGCCCGCGCGCGCACGCCCTGTTGCTGGCGATTCGACGAAGGGCCTCACGCGGGGGCCCGTCTGCGCCGAGCGTGGTCGCACAAGAGGGATGACCACTGGAGAGCCAAGCCGTCCACCAATCTCGATTGAGCTCCCGGCCTCCCCGCCGGGCGGAACTGTATCAAGGTGGAATCCGTCCGCCCTGCGATTGGGTGGAGGCGTCCTCGCTACCCTCGGGTCGTGGCGCCGCGTCACCTACTCATCATCTGCCTGGTCGCGCTGCTTGCAATACCTCCGGCAGTGGGAGCGAGCGTTCCCCGCCGACCGACCATCGTCTCGAAGCCGATTCCGTTTCCGCCGGAACGGCGCGCGGAGATGGCGGCCTACTCGAAACGGCACTATGCAATTGCGAGCTGGCGGTTGGTGCGACCCCGCGTGATCGTTCAGCATTACACGGCATCGACGACGTTCTCGTCGGCGTACTGGACGTTCGCCTCCGACGAGCCCGACGCGGAGCTGCACGAAAAACCGGGGGTCTGCGCCCACTTCGTGATCGACCGGGACGGGACGATCTACCAGCTGGTGCCGCTCTCGACGATGTGCCGGCACACGGTCGGGTTGAACTTCACCGCAATCGGGATCGAGCACGTGGGGACGTCCGATCGGGGTGTGCTCGACAACGGGGCACAGATGCGCTCGTCGCTGGCGCTCACCGCGTGGCTGATGGGCCGGTACCGGATCCAGCTCGGTGACGTGATCGGGCACAACGAATCGCTGACGAGCCCCTACCATCGCGAGCGGTATCCGGGGTGGCGTTGCCAGACGCACGGTGACTTCCCGCGGGTAGCGATGGACGAGTACCGCGGGCGGTTGGCGAAGGTCGCGTCGGCTGCAGGCGTGGCGCTCGGGCGGCGGACGCATCGCGTACGTTCGAGCTGTTGAGCATCGAACGACTCTCCAAATGGTCGCTCCGGGAAGTTCGCACCATCTTGGCGCGCCTACAAACGCTTCGCGTGCCGTCGTCCTCAGTCGTGCCAATACCAGACCGGTATTGGTGCTCCGTGCGTCCTAGGCCTGCTCGGTTCTCGCCGACGCACACGGCCCGGACTTCCCGGAACGACCACTAGCCCACGAAGCCGATCGAGCGCAGGCGGATCATCGTCAGGCGCATCGCCTCGTCGTAGAACTCCTGCGGGGTGACGCCGTAGCCCGAGCCGACCATCTCGGCGATCTTCTCGTTCGCCTGCTCGAGGCTCGCCGACGCGAGCGTGAACAGCTTCTCGGTGAGGTCGCCGATCACGGCGCGCGTCTGCTCCGGCTCGGCGTCCATTCGCTGCCGGACGTAGGTGACGCCGATCCCGATGTGCCGCGCCTCGTCGCGCCCGACGAGACGCTGGCCTTCGACGAGACCCGGGAAGCCCTCGTAGCGCTCGTATTGCGCTGCGGCGAGGTGCTGGCCGGTGCGGGCCACAACCCCCTCGCCGATCAGGTGGTAGGCGAACACCGCCTGGACGAAGGTCGTCTCGTCCTGGCGTTCGAGCAGCGGGAGCGTCCAGGCTTCGAGCGTGTCGTAGAGGAGGAGCTTCGAAACCGGGTCGAGGTGAGAGTCCGCGAGCGCCTTGACCGCGGGGAGCCCGCCCTTGACGCCGAACACTTGCTCGTAGATCCGCAGCACCGCCTGCATGTGCCGGTGCTCGTCGGCGACCTGGGTCGCGAGCAGGAGCTGCATCTCCCAGCTCGGCGCCGCGAGCAGAAAGGGGGCGAGGAGTCGCGCCACGTTGAACTCGGCGTGGAAGCGGTTGCCGAACATCCAGACGAACCCGTTCTGCTCCTCAGGGCTCATCGCAGCGAACGTCTCGGCGTCGCGGCTCAGGTCGAGCTCGAGCGGAGACCAGTGACAGCGCTCCCAGTGCGCGTACAGCGCGTTGAACGAGCTCGCCTCGTTCTCCAGCCGGTCGTCAGAGCGATCCTGCGCCGCCAGGTCGATCGCCATCACGCCTTACCCTCGCACGTTTCGAGAGCCGTGCAAAACAGTGATTTCCCCGGATCCTCACCCGCGACCGATGAACGGCATCGTCGTTGCCGTCACCGTCATGAACTGGACGTTCGCCTCGGGTGGAAGCGTTGCCATGTAGACGATCGCCCGGGCGACGTCCGCTACGTCCATGGTCGGCTCGACCGCGATCGCGCCGTCGGCCTGCGGGACGCCACGCGACATCCGCTCGGTCAACGGGGTCGCCGCGTTGCCGATGTCGATCTGTCCGCACGCGATTCCGTGGGCACGGCCGTCGAGCGAGGTCGAGCGCGTCAACCCGGTGATCGCATGCTTCGCGGCCGTGTACGGGGCGGAGTGGGGACGCGGGACGTGCGCCGAGATCGAGCCGTTGTTGACGATGCGGCCCCCGCGTGGCTCCTGGGTGGACATCAGCCGGAACGCCTCGCGGGTGCAGAGGAACGTCCCGGTGACGCACGTCTCGAGCACCGCGCGCCAGTCGGCGAGCTCGAGGTCGGCGAGCGGGACGGGTGGACCGCCGATCCCGGCGTTGTTGAAGAGGAAGTCGAGTCGCCCGAACCGGTTTGCGACGTCGGCGAACAGCGCCGTGACCGCATGTTCGTCGCGGACGTCGCATTCGCGCGCGACTGAGTCGCCGCCCGCGAGCGCCGCAGCCTCCGCGAGCGGCTCGCGCCTGCGCCCGGCGAGCACGACGGTGAACCCGGCTCGAGCGAGCGCGAGCGACGATGCTCGGCCGATCCCGCTTCCCGCCCCCGTGACGACCGCGACGGGGCTCATGCGCCTGTTGCCCCTACCCGCGACTGTCTCCCGACGCGCATTGGCTCATCCTGCCAGGCGCGAGCCGCTGCTCGCGCGAACGGTCGTCGTCGCGGTGTGCTCGGATTCCCAGGGCGTGTGCGGGTACGCTCGCGTCGATGTCAGCGCTCGTGCAGATCACGCTCATCTCAGACCCGGCTTGCCCGTTCGCGTACTCCGCCGAGGCGGTGCGAATGCGGCTCGAGTACGTGTACGGCGACCAGCTCGCGTGGCGCCTCGTCGTGATCAACCTGACCGACTCTGACCCCGAGGAGGCCGCCCGGCTGGCGGAGGGCGCGCCGACGCTGCAGCGTCTCTACGGGATGCCCATCGTCCCCGTCCCGCGCGGCCGACCGATCTCGACCGAGCCTGCCGCCCGGGCGCTCGTCGCGGCGCGACTCTTCTCGCCCGGGTCGGAGCTTCGTCTCTACCGGCGGCTGGCGGTGCTCTGGCACGGCGGGGTTGGCCTGCTTGACGAGCCCGACCTCATCGCTCGTGCCGCGCTCGGGGCCGGCCTCGATCCCGGCACGCTGGCAGAGTGGCTCGTCTCCGACCGCGTCACCGCCGCGCTCGCCGAGGACATGCGTCATGCGCGCAGCCCGTCCGAGGCCGCCTGGCGGCTCGAGCACAAGCTGGGCGGCCGCGTCGGTGGCAGGCGCTACTCCGCGGGCAGCTACGAGTACGCGAGCGAGCACGGGACGTTCTCACTTCCCGGGTTCAATCCGATCGAGGCCCACGAAGCCGTGATCGCGAACCTCGCACCAGGGAGCGAGCGGCGGCCGTTCCCGGCGGCGGCGCGGGAGGTGCTCGAATGGGCGGATGGCCCGCTCGCCACGGCCGAGCTCGCTCTGATCACGCGCACGGACCAGCAGGTGCTGCGTGCCGAGCTCGCGTCCTACGCCCGCTGCCTGCCGCTGGGGGCCGAGCTGGTGTGGTCGCTCGAACCGTTCGACTCGACCTTTGCGCCGACTCCGGCCGCGCTCATCGAGGCTGTCGGCGCTGTCGGCGGGGCCTCGGCGGCGTAGCGACGCGATGGCGAACGATGCAAACGGCGATCGGGCGCGAGCAAGGGCCGAGGCGGCCGAAGCGCTCCGGCGACTCACCGGGGAGCTCGAGGCGATCGTCGCCGACCGGAGCCTGCTCGAGGGGTTGAGCGTTGACGAGCGCACGCGGCTCCTCACGGCCGCCGGTGACGTCTTCAATCCGGATGCGTCAGCGCGCCGCCGCTCACGAAAGCGGATCCGCCGGCAGGAGAAGGCGGCCCGGCGGGATCGAGACGAAGGCGTCCTCGCGGAGACCGGGATCCGCGCTCTGCGCGAGCGACCAGTGTTCACGACGCCCAATCCCGCGCCTCCGGTGCGCGCCGAACAGGTCGAGCTCGACGACCCGGAGTTCCGCGAGGCGATCGAGCCGCAGCATTGCTACGTCTGCAAACGGAAGTACCTCGACGTGCATCCCTTCTACGACCAACTCTGCTCGGCGTGCGCAACCTTCAACTTCGGGAAGCGGACGGAGCTCGCAGATCTCTCCGGGCGGGTCGCGCTGCTCACCGGCGGTCGCGTCAAGATCGGTTACCAGGCAGGGATCAAGCTGCTTCGTTGTGGCGCCCGGCTGATCGTTACGACCCGGTTCCCGCGCGATGCAGCCGCCCGCTATGCGCGCGAGCCCGACTTCGATCAGTGGGGCGATCGCCTGCAGGTGTACGGTCTCGATCTCCGGCACACGCCGAGCGTCGAAGGGCTGTGCCACCATCTGCTCGAGGTCACCGACCGGCTCGACTTCATCGTCAACAACGCCTGCCAGACGGTGCGAAGGCCGCCCGACTTCTACCGGCACATGCTCGAGGGCGAGCTGGGCGCGGAGCAGACGCTGCCGGTGGAGCTTCGACGGCTCCTCGGGGGGTACGAGGGCTTGCGGCGCTACGAGATGCTCCCGTCCGGGCAGGCGCTCGCGCAGATCGAGGGCGACGCGCTCGTCGGGGTGACCCGGGCGGCGGAGCTCTCACAGGCCGAGCTGCTGCCCGAGGACGCCCTCGGACGGGCGGATCTGTTTCCCGAGGGCAGGCTCGATCAGGACCTCCAGCAGGTCGACCTGCGAGGCCGCAACTCGTGGCGGCTGCTGCTCGCCGAGGTCTCGACGGTCGAGCTGCTCGAGACCCAGCTCGTCAACGCGGTCGCACCGTTCGTCCTGAACGCTCGGCTCAAGCCGCTGATGCTGCGGACACCCGAGCGCGACAAGCACGTCGTCAACGTCTCGGCGGTCGAGGGGCAGTTCTACCGCAAGTACAAGACCACCCGGCATCCGCACACGAACATGGCGAAGGCTGCGCTGAACATGATGACCCGCACCTCCGCTGCTGACTACTTCGCTGACGGGATCCACATGAACAGCGTCGACACGGGGTGGGTCACCGACGAGGACCCGCACGAGATCGCGGAGCGCAAGGCCGCCGAGCATCGCTTCTCACCGCCTCTCGACATCGTCGACGGCGCCGCCCGGATCGTCGATCCGATCATCGACGGCTTCAACACCGGCACCCACATCTGGGGCCAGTTCCTCAAGGACTACCGTCCCGTCGACTGGTAGCGCCGACTCGCGCACCCGCCCGGGCCTCGCGGCAAGTCGTTGACCGGAAGGGACATGTCCGTTGGCGCGCAGCAACAACCCGGGCCACCGACCTCCTCCCCTGAGAACGAGTCTATTCGCTCGCGGCGCCCGTCGGTATCGGCCGGCGGAACGAGTCGGGGGCGTGCTTCCGTCCCTGACCGTTCGTGCTCGCGCGGGCGCTCCACGACGAGATGACGCATCGGTACGCTTTGACTTTACAAAGTGAAGTAATGCGATAGACTCGCGGTCTCGCGGCCCCGGAGGCGGGGCGCACGGAGTCCGTATCCGACCTTGGGGAGGCACGAGGAATGGCATTGACGATCGGCGACACTGCACCGAACTTCCAGGCGGAGACGACGGAGGGGACGATCGACTTCCACGAGTGGATCGGCGACTCGTGGGCTGTCCTCTTCTCGCATCCGAAGGACTTCACGCCGGTCTGCACGACCGAGCTCGGCTACATGGCCAAGATCAAGCCCGACTTCGACAGTCGCGGCGTCAAGATCATCGGCCTTTCGGTCGACCCGGTCGACCGCCACGGCGACTGGGCGAACGACATCGAGGAGACTCAGGGCCACCGCCCGAACTACCCGATCATCGGCGACGTCGACTTCAACGTCTCGAAGCTCTACGGGATGCTGCCTGCCGCGACCTCGGGGAACCCGCTCGAGCGCACACCGGCTGACAACCAGACGGTGCGCAACGTCTTTGTGATCGGGCCCGACAAGAAGGTGAAGCTCGTGCTCGTGTACCCGATGACGACGGGCCGGAACTTCGACGAAGTGCTCAGGGTCGTCGACTCCCTCCAGCTCACGGCGAAGCATCGAGTGGCGACGCCGGTCAACTGGCAGCAGGGCGAGAACGTGATCATCGCCGGCTCCGTCTCGAACGACGAGGCGAAGGAGATCTACCCGGAGGGTTGGGACGAGCCCAAGCCGTACATCCGGATCGTTCCGCAACCGGCCTAGCAGGACGCCTCGCCGAGCAGGACTCCTCGGGGCACGAGCCACCGCCGCGGGCTCGTGCCCCGCCCCTCGTCGACGCCCGCGTTCACTGCCTCTCGCGGGCACGATCGCTCGAGCTCCCGCGGAGACGCCGCGCAGCGGCGGTAGCCTTTAGCGGGTGAGCGTCCGCGCCGACACGTCCGACCCCGATCCCCTCGAGACGCAGGAGTGGCTCGACTCGGTCGAGGCCGTCGTCCACGTCGACGGCCGCGAGCGCATGGGCTACCTGCTCGACAACGCGATCGACCACGCGCAGGAGTACGGGGTCAGGGTCTCGGCCGGTCTCTCGACACCGTACGTCAACACGATCCGGGTCGACGAGGAGGAGGCGCTGCCCGGCGACCAGGAGCTCGAGCGTCTCGCGACGACGCTCGTCCGCTGGAACGCGATCGCGATCGTGCTGCAGGCGAACGCAGAATCGACCGAGCTCGGCGGGCACATCGCGAGCTACCAGTCGGCGGAGACGCTCTACGAGATCGGCTTCAACCACTTCTGGCGCGCCCGCACCCCCGAGCACGGCGGCGACCTCGTGTTCATGCAGGGGCACTCTTCGCCCGGGATCTACGCGCGCGCGTTTCTCGAGGGGCGGCTGAGCGAGGATCAGCTCCGCCGCTTCCGCCAGGAGGTCGGCGGGGACGGGCTCTCGTCGTACCCGCACCCATGGCTGATGCCCGACTTCTGGCAGTTCCCGACTGTGTCGATGGGCCTCGGGCCACTGATGGCGATCTACCAGGCGCGGTTCATGAAGTACCTTGCCGCGCGCGGGGTGATCGACCCGGGTGATCGCAGGGTCTGGGCGTTCATGGGTGACGGCGAGATGGACGAGCCGGAGTCGATGGGCGCGATCTCGCTGGCGGGACGCGAGAAGCTCGACAACCTCGTCTTCGTCGTCAACTGCAACCTCCAGCGCCTCGACGGCCCTGTCCGCGGCAACGGGAAGATCATTCAGGAGCTCGAGACGAACTTCCGCGGCGCTGGCTGGAACGTGATCAAGGTGATCTGGGGCTCGAACTGGGACCCGCTGCTCGAGGCCGACACCGACGGCTGGCTCCACTTCCGCATGGAGGAAGCGGTCGACGGGGTACCAGACGTTCCAAGTCGAAGGACGGCGCCTTCGCGTACGTTCGCGAGCACTTCTTCGGCAAGTATCCGGAGACGCGCGATGGTTGCCGACTGGTCGGATGAGAGATCTGGGCGCTCGCCGCGGTAAGCCACGATCACCAGAAGGTCTACGCCGCCTATGCCGCCGCGGTGAAGAGCCCGGCCGGCCGACGGTGATCTCGCGAAGACGATCAAGGGCTTCGGGATGGTGAAGCCGACGAGCAAGAACATCACCAGCGAAGTCGATGATGAACGAGGAGGCGCGCCTCGCGAATCCGCGACCGGCTCGAGGGCTCCTCACCGACGAGCAGGCGACCGGCACTTCGACTATCACCGACCCCCGGACGGGAGCCGGGCTCAGTACCTCCGCGAGCGCCGGCGTGCGCTCGGCGGCAGCCTCCTCGCGCAGCGCCGTGTCTCCGACAAGCTTCCGATCCCGGGCCATTCACCACCGTCGCTCGAAGGCACCGAAGGGCGAAGGCGACCACGATGGCGTTTGTCGGGATCCTCCAGCAGCTCGTCCGCGACGAGCACTTCGGCCCGCGGGTCGTGCCGATCGTTCCAGACGAGTCACGTTCAGGATGGAGGGGATGTTCCGTCAGCTCGGGATCTTCTCCCAGGTCAGCCAGCTGTACCAGCCGAGGACGCCGAGGACTTCATGTTCTACCGGGGAGGATCAGCACGGCCAGATCCTTCAGGAGGGGATTAACGAGGCGAGGGCGATGTCGTCGTGGATCGCCGCCCGCCATCGTACGCGAATCGGCGTGACGATGGTGCGCTTCTACATCTTCTATTCGATGTTCGGGGTTCCAGCGGCCAATGGCGACCCTCGCCTGGGCCCGCCGGCGACAGCCCCGCCGCCCGCGGGTTCCTCATCGGCGGCACCTCGGGCCGAACGACGCTCAACGGCGAGGGCCTTCAGCACGGGGACGGGCACTCGCACCTGCTCGCGGCGACAATCCCGAACTGCACCGTGCCTACGACCCCGACCTACGGCTACGAGCTCGCCGTGATCGTCACGACGGCCTGCGGCGGATGTGCTGGAGCAGGAGGACGTCTTCCACCCGCGTACGGTGATGAACGGGAGCTACCAGCATCCCGCGCTGCCGATGCGGCGGAGGAGGCATCCTCCGTGGTGCTTACCTCCTCCGTGATGCCGGCGACGCGGCCGGGCGCGCATCCAGCTGCTCGGCTCCGGCGCGATCCTCCGCGAGGTCGAGGCTGCCGCCGACCTGCTCGCGGCCGACTTCGGTGTCGCTGCCGACGTCTGGAGCGTGACGAGCTTCACGGAGCTCCGGCGCGATGGCCTCGAGGTCGAACGCTGGAATCGGCTTCATCCGACCGAGACGCCGAGGCGCGCGTACGTCGAGGAGGCATTCGCGGAACGCCGCGGGCCGTTCGTCGCCGCGACCGACTACATGCGCGCGTTCGCCGAGCAGGTCCGCCCCTGGCTCCCCGGCCGCTACACGACCCTCGGGACTGACGGCTTCGGCCGGAGCGACTACCGGGTCGCGCTGCGGCGGTTCTTCGAGGTCGATCGCCACCATGTCGCCGTCGCCGCCCTCAAAGCGCTTGCTGACGAGGGCACGATCGAGCCCACGGTCGTGCAGGGCGCGATCGAGCGCTACGGGCTCGACACCGAGTCCGGAGCGCCCTGGAAGCGCTGAGGTTCACCATGGGCGTGTCGGTGTTCGAGGTCGGGCTGAACCCTGACCCCGGTCGTGCGTGTTGGTTCGGGTCTGGCTTGAGCCAGACCCGTGTGCTTGGTCTCGGCGTGTGCGGTGGGTGAACGTCAGGCGCGCGGGTCAGGCTGAAGCCTGACCCGGGGGGAAGTCAAGGCCGCGCCGGTGCCAGATAGCCTTGCGTGACGATTCGCTCCGCCATCGCCTCGTACGCGGCCTCGTCGTCGGGCGCCCACGTCGCGAGCCCGTCGACGTACCGGTTGAACATGCAGAACGCGGCGGCGATCAGCACCGTGTCGTGGATCTCGACATCCGTCGCACCTTCGCCGCGCGCCCGCTCGACGTCCGCAGGGAGTACCGAGAGCCCGCCCTCGGCCACCTTCGCCGCGATCCGGAGCAGCGACCGCAGCTTCTCGCTCACCGGTGCCGTCTCGAGATCCGCGGCCACCTGATCGACGAGGGTGGCCCCCTCCTCGAGCTGCGCACCGGCGAAGGCGCGGTGCGACGCATGGCAGAAGCGACACCGGTTGAGATGCGAGACATAGGAGGCGATCAGCTCACGCTCACCGCGGCCGAGCGTGTTGTCGGCGCGGAGCAGCGCCTCGGCGAGCTCGAGCAACGGCTTCGCGGTCTCGGGGCGGAACTGCATTGCGGCGCGGATCCCCGGGACGCCGGGCTCGAGGTCGATGTGCGGCATCGAGCCACCTTACTCGATCCGCCTCGAGGCTCCGGCTCGAGCCGGACCGCTCGTGCGATTCGCTAGCGTCACCGCGATGGGCGAGCCAGGCTCCGTGCTCACCGCGCCGCCACCCTCCTTCACCGGGGAGGACGCGTCGCGGATCGCCGCCGAGCTCTTCGACGTCGCCGGCGAGGCGACCCCGTTGCGAAGCGAGCGCGACCAGAACTTCCTGATCGGCGGGAGCTGGGTGCTGAAGCTCTCGAACGCGGGCGAAGACCCCGACGTGCTCGCGATGGAGAACGCGGCGATGGCCCATGTACGCGCCACCGACCCTTCACTCCCCGTGCCGGCGCTCCGCGAAGCGCGAGCGGGCGGCACGATCGCGATGGTCGACGGGCACCTCGCGCGGCTCGTCGAGCTGATGCCGGGTGGCCTCCTTACGGCGGAGGAGCTGACCGAGGCACAGCTTCGCGACTTCGGGCGCACGAGCGCGCGGCTCGGGCAGGCCTTTCGCGGGTTCTTTCACCCGGCCGCGACCCGAACGATCCAGTGGGACCTACGGCACGCCTCGGGGCTTCGCCGGCTCATCGACTACTGCGCTGACGACGACCGAGCGCTCGCCGGAGAGGTCTTGGCGCGCTGGGAGCAGGGCGTCGCCCCAGGGTTTGCGGCGCTGCGCGCGCAGGTCGTCCACGGCGACCTCTCGCTCGACAACGCCCTTTTCGGGCCGGACGGCAGCGTCTCGGGCGTCATCGACTTCGGCGACACGGTGCATACCGCGCTTCTGTGTGATCTCGCAGTCGCGCTCGTCAGCACGATGGGCGGGCGCGCCGATCCGCTGCGCGCCGGGGCGATCACGCTCGAGGCCTACGACACGATCACCCCGCTGACGACGCAGGAGCTCGAGCTGCTGCCGCTGTTCGTCCAGATGCGTCTCGCGACGAGCCTGGTGATCGCGGCCTGGCGGACGGCGCTCTATCCCGACAACGCCGAGTACATTGCCTCAGACTCGCCACGCTTCCGGCGGCTGCTCTCGAAGCTGGTTGCCACCGGGCCTGAGGCGACCACCGCGGCGCTACTCACCCGTGACCCGACCGCCGACCTCGTCGAGCGTCGCCGGCGGGTGCTCGGGCCGGCGATGCAGTCGCTCACGTATGACCGGCCGATCCACATGGTCTCGGCGAGCGGCGTGTGGATGACCGATGTCGAGGGGCGCCGCTACCTCGATGCGTACAACAACGTGCCCGTGGTCGGGCATACGCATCCGCGGGTCGTCGACGCGATCGCGCGGCAGTGCCGGCTGCTCAACACGAACATGCGCTACCTCCACGGCGCTGCGATCGAGCTCGCCGAGCGTTTGCTCGCGACGACTCCGGCCGAGATCGACACCTGCCTGTTCGTGAACTCGGGCAGCGAGGCGAACGAGCTCGCCTGGCGGATCCTCACGGCGGTCACAGGCCGGGGTGGGGGAGTCGTGACGGAGCACGCCTACCACGGCGTCACGACCGCGACTGCGGCGCTCTCGCCGGAGGAGTGGTACGCACAGGCGCCGCCGCCGCAGATCGTGCGCATCCCCGCGCCCGACACCTATCGGCTCGACGGCGGCTGGGGCGAGCGCGCCTCGACGACGCTCACCGCCGCGTTCGCAGAGCTGCGCGATCGCGGCTTCGGCCCCGGGGCGGTGGTGGCCGACTCAGGCTACACGAGCGACGGCATCTTCGCGCCGCCGCCTGAGTATCTCGCGACGCTGATCGAGCAGACCCGCGCCGCAGGTGGCGGCTTCGTCGCCGACGAGGTGCAGGCCGGTCACGGTCGCACAGGCGAGCACCTCTGGAGCTTCACCGCGAGCGGTGCGGTGCCCGACGCGGTCACGCTCGGCAAGCCGATGGGGAACGGCTTCCCGGTCGCAGCGGTGCTCCTGCGCGGCGAGATCGCAGCCGCGATGGCGGAGCGGACGACGTACTTCTCGACCTTTGGCGGCAACCCGGTCGCCTGCGCCGCCGCGCTCGCGGTGCTCGACGTGATCGAGGAGGAGGGCGTGGTCGAGAACGCCCGCGTCGTCGGCGCCTATCTCCGCGAGCAGCTCGCTTCACTTGCGGAGGAGCACGACGCGGTCGGCGACGTGCGCGGCCGTGGGTTGATGATCGGCGTCGAGCTTGTCTCCGATCGCGACGCCCGCACACCGGACGGCTCACGGGCCGCGCGGGTCGTGAACGAGCTGCGCGAGCTCGGCGTCCTCGTCGGTCGCTGCGGCAAGCACGACAACATCCTCAAGATCCGTCCCCCGCTCGTCTTCGCCCGGGAGCACGCCGACCTGCTCGTCGAGCGGCTCGACGCGGCGCTGTCACGGGCATGACGACGCTTCCGCCCGTCGTCCTCTTCGACCTCGACGACACGCTGCTCGACGACATCGGGATCGAAGGCGAGGTCGGGTTCGGCAAACCCGATCCGCGCGCCTACGAGCGGGCGCTTGCCGAGCTCTCGTGCGACGCCTCGGAGGCGTGGATGGTTACAACCTCAGCTGGGATGTCGCGGGCGCCCAGGCGGTCGGGATCCACGCGATCTGGCTCGATCAACACGGAGTGGGCCTGCCTGAGGGCGCAGCCGTCATTCCGGATCGGGTGATCCGCTCGGTCACCGAGCTCTTCTCGCCGGTCTCCTGAGCGCTGATAACGTCGGCCCATGCGCCTCCACTACCTTCCCGGCTCGGCGGCGGTGGCGCCGCACGCCGCGCTTGCCGAGGCGGGCGCCGACTACGAGCTCGTGCGTGCGGTGCGAGACGACGACGGGCGTGCGACGTCCGAATATCTCGCGCTCAACCCGTCGGGCCGGGTTCCGACGCTCGAGGACGGTGCGCTCGTGCTCACCGAGTCGGCCGGGATCGTCGTTCACGTCGCCGACCGCTTCCCCGACGCGGCGCTGCTCCCGCCGCTCGGCACCGACGAGCGCTCCGACGCGTTGCGCTGGCTCTTCTGGCTGACGAACACCGTGCAACCCACGATGCTCCACGTCTTGTATCCCGAGCGCTACGGCACCGCCGGGGTCGAGGCGCAGGCGCGCGCGGACGCGGCGGTGCTCTTCGACCGGGTCGACGCGCACCTCGCCGGTCGCGACTGGCTCGTCGGCGAGGCGCGCTCCGGCGCCGACCTCTTCCTGTTCATGGTCACCCGCTGGGCGCGCCACCTCGATCCAAGAGGCTGGGACCGCCCGAACCTGGCCGCGCACTACGACCGCACGGCGGGGCTGCCGGGCGTGGCGCGGATGCTTGCGGAGATGGGGATCGAGGCGCGGCCTACCGTGTGACGGCGACGATCCGGTCTACCGCCACGTCGCGGAGCTCGCGGATGGCTCCGTCCTGGAACCGCACCGTGACCCGGGTGACCCGGGTCGCTCCCCCGAGCCCGAACGACGGGCGCGGATCCTCGCTCGAGAGGTAGCTCGACCCGAGCGCGACCTCGCGCACGAAGCGGC
Source organism: Gaiellales bacterium (assembly GCA_046330385.1). Lineage (GTDB taxonomy): Bacteria > Actinomycetota > Thermoleophilia > Gaiellales > Gaiellaceae > Gaiella. The sequence continues at coordinate 661,383 of JAXLSV010000002.1, forward strand.
GGCCGTCGGCGAGCTCGATCGTCACGGTCGTCCCCGCCTGCACGGGTGACGGCGCGACCGTGAGCCAGTGGCCCTTCGCGCCCGACGAGCGCAGAAGTGACAGCGGCCCGCCGATCGAGCCGAGCGCGAAGTCGGGGGCGCCGTCGTTGTCGAAGTCGGCCTCGGCGAGCCCGCGGCCGTTGACGACGGGGCCGGGTCGGAGGCCGAGCGACCGCGACGCGTCGCCGTAGCGGCCGTCGCCGAGCCTGCGCAGCACCAGCAGCCGCTGCGCGTCGCGTCGGACGCTCAGGACGGGAATCCCACCGTTCGCGATCACGAGCTCAGGCGTCCCGTCACGATCGAGGTCGGTCCAGGCGACCCCCCAGCCCGTGAGCTTCGTGTCGAAGGCGGTCGCGAAGTCGGGCCTCGAGTCGGCGAAGCGGGAGCCCGTCGCGCGGTACACGGCATGGAGCTGCCGCCGCGCGTTGGTGACGATCAGGTCGCGGTGACCGTCGCTGTCGTAGTCGACGCGACTGATCCCCATCCCGGCGTTGCCGTCGTCGGCGCCGAGCGCGCTCGCCCGCTCGACGAAGCGGAAACCGAGCTCGCCCGGGTCGGCACGGTTGAGGTAGACCCGGTTCGGGTCCTCGTCGTTTGCCACGACGAGGTCGAGGCGGCGGTCGCCGTCGACGTCCGTGAACGACGCGCCCAGCCCATGCTCGACCATCCGGTCGATCCCCACCAGCCTTGCCACGTCGCGGAAGCGTGCCCGGCCGTGATCATCGTTTCCGAGGTTGAGGTAGAGCGCGTCGGCAACGCCCTCGTGATCGGTCGGGAAGCCCGCACTCGAGCCTGTGATCGACGCGGACATGTTCGTGTACCCCGCAACGAAGACATCGGGCCGGTTGTCGCCGTTCGCGTCGCCGACCGTCACCCCCGCATGCCAGCCCCAGGATGTGACCCCGGCGTCGGCGGCGCCCTCGGTGAAGGTGCCGTCGCCGTCGTTCCAGAGGATCGCGTCGGTGCCGACCGCGCTCACGTAGAGATCCGTGTGCCCGTCGCCGTTCAGGTCGGCGGCAGCGCAGCCGTTCCCTCGCACCTGGAGATCCGCGCCCGAGCCGTGGCTCACGTCCACGAACCTCCGGTGGTCGTTGCGGAAGAGCGCGTTCCGCGGCAGCCCGCCTTGCTGATCCCAGCGCCAGATCTCGAGATCCGCATGCGAGTTGACGGCGTAGAGGTCGAGCCAGCCATCACCGTCGGCGTCGAGCCAGCACACCCCGCCACCCATCATCGCCGGTGGATCTGCGCTCGCCTTCCAGTTGAACACGCCGTGCTCGAACACGAGCCCGCGGGCTCGCGCAACGTCGGTGAGCTTGACACCGCCGGCGCCGGCGCGCACCGGCACCGGAGCCGCGTTGGGGCCCGCGAGCGCGAGCAGAGGCGGTGTTGCCGATCGGGAGCGCGCGATCACCCAGCGCCCATGCTGCTCGGCGAGCTCGAACGTCTGGCGGAACGTCTCGGTGCGTGCGTGGTCGCGCGCCTTCGGTGGCGACCCGCGGAAGCTCTGGAGCCGTACCGTCCCGCCGAGCTCGGCGACCGCGGTGGGCGGCCCCTGGCCGGCCCCCGCCTCGAGGTGGAGCGTCACCGTTCGGGCGCGGTAGGTGGGGAGGAGCTGAACCACCGACGTCGGTGTCTGGATCCGCGCGAGCAGCGAGGCGAGCCACGTGCCCGAGGCCACGGTCGCCGCGCGCTCCTCGTCGCGCTCCCAGAGCGCGCGGCGGGCACCGTCGAGATCGCTGACCAGATCCCGCGTGAGCTTCCGCGCCGTGGCCGGGTCGAGCTCGCCCGCGACGTCGTTGCTGCGCGCGATCGTGATCCGAGGTAGCGACGCCGGCGAGCCCGCCGAGCCGGCGGCCGCAACACCGGCAGGGGTCGCGCTGCCGATCGCCGCGACGAGCGCGAGCGCGCCGCCGCTCGTGACGAGCGCAACCGCGCCGCGGCCCGCAAGCGAGCGGCCCACCGCTGCGAGGCGCCGCTCTGCGAGCCGCGGCACGAGCCAGCCAACCACCGGCCAGGCGGCGCAGACGACCGTCAACGAGGCAAGCAGCGCGACCTTGCTGTCGAACTCGCTCGCAAACGGCGTGATCAGCAGCGTCGCGAGCAGCGCGATCGCGCCCGCGTACCAGCGCCTCCCGATCCCGCCCGACGGGATCGTCTTCGGGTCGGTGATCATGAAGAAGAGGAAGATCAGCACCTCCGGCGAGAACACGATCACGCGCCAAAGCTCGAGGCCGGTGATCGGGCCCAGGTGCCAGCGGGCCGTCATCGCATGACCGCTCGCGGCGAGCACCGCGATCGCGACCGCGAACGTCGCCCAGAACGTCAGTGCGATCTGGAAGAGCCCGATCCGCAGCAGGATCGCAAGCCCGCCGCAGACGATGATCCCGAGCGCCAGCGCCATCCACGTCGACATCGGCCCCCACCAGAAGTCGAGCGGCTCCGCCCGCTCCGGCCCGAACGCGAGGAAGCACAGGAGCAGCCCGAAGTTCGACGGGTTGAAGATGTGGCGCCCGCGCACGCGGATCACGTGCTTCGAGAGCAGCGCGAGCGCGGCCGTGCCCGAGAACAACCACCAGGCGTGGAGGCTCCACCAGTCGCCGTGCTCGGTGCCGCCGGCGCGGAGAATGAACGCGACGCCGTTGCCGGTGAGGAGCGCGCTCGCGGGCCACATGATCACCCGTCGCTGGAAGAACGTGATCACGAGCTCGAGCAGCCCGGCGGTGCCGAGCGAGATCAGGATCTGCGCGATCGAGAGCTCGAACTCGAACGCCACCTGCCCGAGCACGTGCAGCGAGATGATCACCGCGGCGAGATGCAGTCGCGGGTCGGTGACGCGAGGGAGCAAAACGGGGTACGACGTCCCGCCGATCCGCAGCGTAGGCCCGTCGAACGCAGGAAGGGCCGGTGCGCTCATCGGCAATCAATCGTAGCCTCGGGTGCGTCGAATCCCGTGGCCACCGTGTGGTCTTGACCCGATGCGCCGCGCCCGCCAAGGCGGCACAGTCTGTTCAGAAGTCCGATGGTGACGAGCGATCCCGCGCCGGAAGCGAGCGACGCGCCTCGGCTGCTCGCCGATCCGCGTCAGCCCGTGCCGGCGCTCCTCGATCGGCTTGGTGTCGCCGCGGCGGGGCTCTCCCAGCGCGAGGTCGAGCGCCGGCTCGTGCGGTTCGGAACGAACGAGCTCCAGCGCCGCGCGAAGCGAACGTGGCCTGAAGCGCTCCTGCGTCAGATCATCCACCCGCTCGCGCTGCTGCTCTGGCTCGCGGCGGCGCTCGCTTTCGTCGGCGGAACGCCGACCCTCGGCGTCGCGATCGTCGCGGTCATCCTTCTCAACGCCGCCTTCGCGTTCGCACAGGAGCGTCAGGCCGAGCGGGCGGTCGAGGCGCTGTCGGCCTACCTGCCGCAACGGGCGACTGTCGTCCGTGACGGTCACCGTGCGGTGGTCGAGGCGAAGACGCTCGTCCCCGGCGACATCCTTCTCCTCGAAGCGGGTGATCGCGTCTCCGCCGATGCGCGCCTTCTCGACGGAGCCGTCGAGGTCGACCTCTCGACGCTCACCGGCGAGTCGCTCCCCGCCTACCGCGCCGCCGGCGAGGGAGACGGCGGGCCGCTGCTCGAATCGCGCGACCTCGTCTTCTCCGGCACGACCGTGACCGGAGGCGACGGGCGCGCCGTCGTGTTCGCGACTGGGATGCACACCGAGCTCGGCCGCATCGCCGCCTTCTCGGAGCGCGTCGAGCGCGAGGAGAGCCCGCTCGAGATCCAGGTCAGGCGCGTCGCATGGCTGATCGCGATCGTCGCGGTCGTCGCCGGCGCCGCATTCGTACCGCTCGGGCTTCTCGCCGGGCTCTCGCTCAGTGACGCCGCGAGCTTCGCAATCGGCCTGATCGTCGCGAACGTGCCCGAAGGGCTGCTCCCGACGATCACCCTGGCGCTCGCGATCGGGGTACGGCTGCTCGCCCGCCGCGGCGCGCTCGTCAAGCGGCTCTCGGCGATCGAGACGCTCGGCTCAACGACCGTGATCTGCTCCGACAAGACGGGCACGCTCACCGAGAACCGGATGCGCGTCGTCTCGCTCGCCTCACCGGCGACGACCGTGGAGCGCGACGACCCCGAGCTCGCGAGCACGTGCGCGACGGATGCCGCCCTCGCCGGTCTCCTCGGCGCGTGCGCCGCGTGCAACAACGCCGAGCTCGCCGACGTCACCTCGGCAACCGGAACCGGCGACCCCACCGAGCTCGCGCTTCTCGATGTCGCGGCCGCCGCCGGAGTCGATGTCCGCGTGGGCCCGCGTGAGAGCCGTCGGCGCAGGCAGTTCCACTTCGACCCGACGCTCCGCCTGATGTCGACCGTCGACGAGCGCGAGGGCTCGCTCATCCTCAGCATCAAGGGCGCGCCGGAGGAGATCCTCCCGCGAAGCGTCTCGTTCACCGACGCAGCGGGTGTGACGCAACCATTGACGCCCGAGACCCGCGCTGCGATCGAGGCACAGGTTGCGGCCTACGCCGAGCACGGGCTTCGCGTCCTCGCCGTGGGCACGCGCGACCTCGGCGCGACGCTGCCCACGCGGCGTGAGCAGGCCGAGGTGGAGCTCGTCTACCGCGGGCTCGTCGCGATGTTCGACCCGCCGCGCCCGGATGTTGCGCCCGCCGTTGCCCGCTGCCGCGAGGCAGGGATCAGGATCATCGTGATCACGGGTGACGCCGGGCTCACTGCGGCCGAGGTTGCCCGCCAGGTCGGGATCGCGAGCAAGCCGCGGGTCGTGACCGGCGCCGAGCTCGAGCGCCTCGATGAGCGCGCCCTCGACCGGCTCCTCGCCGAGGAGCCCGAGCTGATCTTCGCGCGCTCGTCACCCGAGGCGAAGCTCCGAGTCGCTGACGCGTTGCGCGATCAGGGGCACGTCGTCGCGATGACCGGGGACGGAGTGAACGACGCGCCGGCGCTGCGGCGGGCGGACATCGGGATCGCGATGGGCCGCTCGGGGACGGACGTCGCGCGGGAGGCCTCGACGCTCGTCCTCACCGACGACGACTTCGCCTCGATCGTCGCTGCGGTTGAAGCGGGTCGCCGTGTCTACGACAACGTCCGCAAGTTCATCGTCTACATCTTCGCTCACGCTCCCGCCGAGGTCGTGCCGTTCCTGGTGTTCGCACTCTCGGGGGGACTGGTGCCGCTCCCGCTCACGGTGCTGCAAATCCTCGCAATCGACCTCGGCACCGAGACGGTTCCAGCGCTTGCGCTCGGGCGCGAACGGGCCGAGCCCGGGCTGATGGCGCGTGCGCCCCGACCCCGCCGAGAGCGCGTCGTCACCCGCGAGATGCTCGTGCGCGCGTGGGGCGTGATGGGGATGGTCTCGGCCGCGCTCGTCCTCGCCGGGTTCTTCTCGGTGCTGCTGCGCGCCGGCTGGCGGCCGGGTGACGACGTTGACGCGGGCACGCAGCTTTCGCACCCGTACCACGTCGCGACCGCCCTCACCTTCGCCGGGATCGTCGCTTGCCAGATCGGCACCGCGATGGCCTCGCGCACCGAGCTGGCCGCGACCGCCAGCATCGGCTTCCTTACGAACCGGCTGCTTCTTTGGGGGATCGTGTTCGAGGTCGTGTTCGCCGCGCTGCTGATCTACCTGCCGCCCCTGCAGGACGTCTTCCACACCGCTGCGCTCGGCCCCGTCGAGCTCGCGACGATCGCCCCGTTCCCGATCTTGGTCTGGGGTGTCGACGAGCTGCGTCGGGCCCGGCGGCGCTCGCGCGCGACTCGTTGATCTCTACGATGTAGAGCGCAGATCGTTCGCAGTGTTGCCGAATCCAGTCTGGAGCCGAGATGACCGAAATGGCCGTTCGCGAGCTTCCCGCTACCGAGTTCAAGGTCGCTGACCTCGAGCTGGCGGCGTGGGGCCGCAAAGAGATCTTGCTTGCCGAGCACGAGATGCCGGGTTTGATGGCGCTTCGTCGCGAGTTTGGCGCCGCGCAGCCGTTGCGGGGGGCGCGGATCACGGGGTCGTTGCATATGACGATCCAGACGGCGGTGTTGATCGAGACGCTTGCCGCGCTCGGCGCTGAGGTGCGGTGGGCGTCGTGCAACATCTTCTCGACGCAGGATCATGCGGCCGCGGCGGTGGTCGTTGGTCCGGATGGGTCTCCGGATGAGCCGCGCGGGATCCCGGTGTTTGCGTGGAAGGGTGAGACGCTCGAGGAGTACTGGTGGTGCACGGAGCAGGCGCTGACCTGGCCTGACGGGTCGCCGAACATGCTGCTGGACGATGGTGGTGATGCGACCCTGTTGGTGCACAAGGGCGTGGAGTTCGAGAAGGCCGGGGCGGTGCCCGATCCGGCAGGCGCGGAATCGGACGAGTTCCGAATCGTGCTCGAGACGTTGCAGGCCTCGCTGGAACGTGACCCGGAGAAGTGGACGCGGATCGCTGCCGCGATCAAGGGCGTGACAGAGGAGACGACGACCGGTGTACATCGGCTGTATCAGATGGCCGAGGCGGGTCAGCTGCTCTTCCCCGCGATCAACGTCAACGACTCGGTGACGAAGAGCAAGTTCGACAATCTCTACGGGTGTCGGCACTCGCTTGTCGACGGGATCAACCGGGCGGTTGATCTGATGCTGGCGGGCAAGTTGTGCGTGGTGTGCGGATTCGGTGACGTCGGCAAGGGGTCGGCCGAGTCGCTGCGTGCGCAGGGTGCCCGGGTCGCGGTCACCGAGATCGATCCGATCTGCGCGTTGCAGGCGTTGATGGAGGGCTACGAGGTGGTGACTCTCGACGACGTGATCGGTGAGGCGGATGTGGTGATCACCGCGACGGGCAACCGTGACATCGTCACGCTCGCGCAGATGCGCCGGATGAAGCACAACGCGGTGCTTGGCAACATCGGTCATTTCGACAACGAGATCGATATCTCCGGGCTTGCGAACGCGTCGGATGTGACGAGGGTGAACGTGAAGCCGCAGGTCGACCAGTGGGTGTTCGACGACGGACACGCGATCATCGTGCTGTCGGAGGGCAGGTTGCTGAACCTCGGCAACGCGACGGGGCATCCGAGCTTCGTGATGTCGAACTCGTTCTCGAACCAGACGATCGCGCAGATCGAGCTGTACACGAACGCTGATGCGTACCCGATCGGGGTGCACGTGCTTCCCAAGCATCTCGACGAGAAGGTCGCTCGGCTTCATGTCGAGGCGCTCGGCGCGAAGCTCACCCAGCTTCGCGACGACCAGGCCGCCTACATCGGCGTCCCGGTCGAGGGCCCTTACAAGCCCGACCACTACCGCTACTAGACCCCACAGGGGTCTAGGCGCGTCATGCGGTCTTGTGTCGGCGGCGCAGCCGCCGACACAAGACCGCTCCATGCTGCGGGTGGGAGCAACGCGGCTGAAGCCGCGTCGCAGCCCCGACATGTGGCCTCCAGCCGCGTCACTGCCGTCCCGGGGGAACGTGCTCGTGCCGGTCACGAGAGCCGAAATCGACGGCCCGATCCTGTCTAGAATCGCGCCGGTGCCGGCGCTCGCCTCGATCCCCTCGCCCTCGTCGGGCACGATCGACCTCGGCCCGCTCACGCTTCACCTCTACGGGCTCACGCTCCTCCTGGCGATCGCGGCCGCAACCACCGTCTGCGGACGGCGATGGGTGCGCCACGGCGGCGAATGGGACCTGATCTATCGCTGCGCGATCTGGGGTGTCGCCGCCGGGATCGTCGGCGCGCGCGCCTACCACCTGGCCACGAGCTGGAACGAGGTCCCGGACGGCTGGTCCGGCCCGTTCGCGATCTGGAAGGGCGGTCTCGGGGTCTGGGGTGGGATCGCCGCTGGTTGTCTTGTCGGAGCGATCATCGCCCGGCGTGCCGGGGCGAACGTCGCGCTGCTCGCCGACTGCCTCGCGCCCGGGCTGCTCGTCGCCCAGGCGATCGGCCGGCTCGGCAACTGGTGGAACCAAGAGCTCTACGGGCGCCCGACCGGTCTCCCGTGGGGGCTCGAGATCGACCCCGGGCAACGGCCGCTGTCTGCGATCGAGAGCGCGACGTTCCATCCCACCTTCCTCTACGAGCTGCTCTGGAACCTGCTCGTTGCGGCCTTTCTCGTCTTCGTCCTCGAGCGCCGGTTCAAGCCGCGGCCCCCGGCGCTGTTCGCCGCGTACGTCGCGTTGTACTGCTTTGGGCGCTTCTGGATCGAGCTCCTGCGCATCGACGAGGCAAACCACATCCTCGGGATGCGCGTCAACAACTGGGTCGCCCTGATCGGCTTCGTCGCCGCGTCGCTCGTCTTCCTCCGGGCGTGGCGTGGCGCGCGCGGGCCCCGGCCGAAGGGCCCGTCGCGACTTCGCCGGCTCCGCCGAGCCCCGGAGGAGAAGCCGCCGCCGAAGATGGCGATCCCGCGCGGTCGCTCGCGGTAGCACGTCGCCGGTTCACACGCCGTGCCGAGCCTCGTAAGCGGTCGCCGCTGCGCCGGGGTCATCCGACGGCGCCGGTACCGTCAGCAGGATGGCGGTTTCCGTGCGAGAGCTGGAGCTCGACCTCGATGCGTTCGAGGGCCCATTCGACCTGCTGTTGACGCTGATCCTCAAGGATCAGCTCCAGCCGGCCGACGTCGACATCGCTGCGATCGTCGTCGCCTTCGTCCAGAACCTCGCCGAGCGCGACGAGCTCGACCTCGACGCCTGCGGGGAGTTCCTCGTGCTCATCGCGGCGCTGCTCGAGATCAAGGCTCGGCATCTGTTCCCCGAGGAGGAGGCCGAGCTCTCCGAGCTGGAGCCCGAGGAGGCCGCCGAGGAGCTCGCGCGGCGGCTGGCTGAGTACAGGCGGATGAAGGAGGCAGCCGCGTGGCTGCGCGAGCGCATGGCGGCGGAGCGCGATCGCTTCTTTCGCCTCGGGCCGGCACCGCTTGCGCCGCCGCGCCCGGAACGCCGCCTCGCCGACCAGGACGCGACGCTGCTTGGCGCGGCGCTACGTGCGCTGGCGGTCGAGCCGCCGCGAGTGTCGCTGTCGCACATGGCGCTGCGCTTCCCACCGGTGGGGCAGTTCGTCGAGCGGTTCCGCTCGCTGCTGCGCCGCCGCCGCGTCCTCGACTTCGACACCGAGGTGCGGGAGCTTTCGCGTGTCGAGCAGGCCGTCGCCTTCCTCGCGCTGCTCGAGCTGCGCAAGTCGGGTGAGGTCGAGCTCTCGCAAGCGCAGCCGTTCGCCCCGATTCGCGTGTCGCGTGCTGCCGAAGGAAGGGCACGTGCCGAGGTCGAATCCGTTGTCGAGCACCCCGAGCCAGAGCCCAGCGAAGAAAGGACCGCCGCGTGGACCGCCCGCTCCGCCTGATCTCCACCGCACTTGCCGAGAACCCGATCGACCAGCTTGCGCGCACGATCGAGGCGCTGCTCGTCGTCGCATCGCAACCTCTGACGGTGGCGGAGCTGATGGCTGCGACTGAGGACGTCGTCGACCGGGTCGAGACGGCGCTCGGACTGCTCCGTGAACGCTACAGCGAGGGGCGCTGCGGGATCGTCCTCGAGCAGGTGTCGGGTGGCTACGCGTTCCGCGCAGCGCGCGAGGCGGCTGAGGCCTGCGGTCGCCTGTTCGAACGACCCGTCGAGCGGGGCCTCTCGCAGGCGGCGCTCGAGACGCTCGCGATCGTCTCCTATCTCGGCCCGGTCTCCCGTCCGGAGATCGCACGGATCCGGGGGGTTGCCGCCGATTCCACGGTCGCCTCGCTCGTCGAGCGAGGGCTGATCGCAGAGGCAGGTCGCGAGAGTGGCCCGGGTGGCGCGGTGCGCTACCGAGTGACGGCGCTCTTCGAGCGGGTCTTCGGGCTCGACTCGCTCGCCGAGCTCCCGCGGCTCGACGACCTCGGCGGAGAGCCCGAGGCGATCAAGGAGCGGCTGCTGCAGGTTGCTGAGGCACGCGCCTCGTAAGCAGTTCTCGCTGCGCGAGAACTGCTTACGCTCCAGCGTTGGCGGCACGCGGAACGTTCCGGCTGCGGCGGGACGTTGTCGTGGGAGTTGGCACGAAGGCTCGGCGGCGGCGTTAGATCTGCCAGCTGCCGTTGCGGAGAAGGGGGACGGTTTCGCCGGTCTTGGTGAGACCGTCGACGTCGAGCTCGGGCGAGCCGATCATGAAGTCGATGTGGATCTTGCTCTTGTTGAGGCGTGCCTTGTCCTCGTCGGTCTCGATGCCCGTCTCATAGGCCGAGCCGAGCGCGATGTGGCTCGCCGAGTTCTCGTCGAGCAGGGTCACGTGGAAGGTCGTCTCGAGCGGCCCGACCCGGCCCTCGCCGTCAACGAGCGCGAGCTCGCCGAGCCGGCTCGCGCCATCGTCTGTGGCCGCGTAGCCGCGTAGCATCTCTGCGCCTGTGTCGGCGTCGATGCGCACTGCGCGGCCACCAGCGAACTCAACCCGAATTCCGTCGATCTTCGCCCCGTACACTTCGAGCGGGCGGGTCGACGTGACGTGACCGTCAACGCGGAGCGGATCGGGTGAGGTGAAGATCTCCTCGGTCGGGATGTTCGCCATGTAGCTGAGACCGTCGTCACGCGTGTGCGCCCCCGCGTTCCAGGCGGAGCTCGGCAGCAGGCCGACGGTGACGTCCGTGCCCGGGCCGTGGAGTCGGATCGCGTCGAACCGTCGCTCGGTGAGTCTCGCCGCGACTGCCTTGAGCGCGTCGCTTCGCTCCTTCCAGGCGGTGGTCGGGTCGGGCTCGTCGAGCCGGCACATATGTGCGATCGCGTCCCACAGGCGGTCGAATGCCTCTTCCTCGGGGAGCTCGGGGTACACGACTCTCGCCCACGCGGGCGTTGGGCAGGGCGCGACGCACCACAGGGTCGTGTTGCGGTTGATCACCGTGCCCAGGTTCGGGACGTACGGCAGCATGTCGCGCCCTGCGCGGGTCGGGTCGACGCCGTCGAGCGCCTCGGGTTGTGAGAGCCCGGCGAGTGAGATGCGCGCGCCACGTTCGTCGGCGAGCCAGTCGAGGCGGTCGATCAGCCACGGCGGGACGAAGTCGAGCGTGTCTTCGGCGGCGTGCAGGAGCCGCTCGCGCTTGACGTACAGGTCCGTCGAGAGCACGTCGACCCAGCTCGCGCCGCGTTGGTACGCGGCGCGGGTCACCTCGCGGGTGAGGTCCTCGTTCCCGAGATAGGTCGAAACGTGGACGATCTGGCCGGGCTGGACGTTGGCGCCGCAGCCGACGATCAGGTCGGCGAGGCGGCGGGTGAGATCGCCGTAGTCGCGCATCGGCGGGAGAGTAGTCGCGAGAATGCCGTGATGCGACTCAATGCATTTCTCGCACGTGCAGGCGTTGCGTCTCGACGCGGCGCGGACGAGCTCATCAAAGGCGGTCGCGTCGTCGTGAACGGCGAGCTCGGACAGCTCAACACTGCCGTCGCCGACGGCGATCGCGTCGAGGTCGACGGTCAGGTGGTCGCGGGCCAGGCACTGCGGTACGTGCTGCTGCACAAGCCGCGGCACGTCGTGACAACCGTCTCCGACCCTGGTGGGCGCACGACCGTGGTCGACCTCGTTGGCGGTGACATCCGTGTGGTTCCGGTCGGCCGGCTCGACTTCGACACGACCGGCTTGTTGGTGCTGACGAACGACGGCGAGCTCGCGAACCGGCTCGCCCACCCGCGCTATGGCGTCGAGAAGACCTATCTGGTCGAAGTCGACGGCGATCCTGCGCCTCGAGCCGTCAAGGCGCTGGCGCGCGGCGTCGAGCTGGACGACGGCGTTACTGCCCCGGCCAAGGTGCGCAAGCTCGCACCAGGGTTGCTCGAGATCGTCCTCCACGAAGGGCGCAATCGACAGGTGAGACGAATGTGCGAGGCCGTCGGCCATCCGGCGAAGACCCTGCATCGCTCGGCGTACGGCGGCCTCGAGCTCGGCACGCTCAAGCCGGGCAAGTGGCGGAACCTCAGCGCCGCCGAGGTCGAGCGCTTGCAGCGGCACGGCCGGTAGCGGCGACCACCGGGGCGGGCGCTGTCACCGTGGACAATGTCTGACACCTGGACGTGTCCCGAGCGGTCACGGTTCGCGATCGTCGCACGTCAGATTGTGGGGCAGGCGCTCGCGGTTGTCAGCACGAGACATGGTGGCGTGGGACGTGTCAAGGTGTCAGACATTGTCGCACGAGGCAACGTACCCACTCGGGATGGCGTTCCCGTCTCAGGATCGGTACGTCCCCGGAGAGGGTTGTTGTCGAGTACTCGTAGCGGAGGACCGCCCGAGGTGGACATGTCTTCTCGGGTCGCGGTCGTGACGAGGGGCGACGCGGACCCTGCCGGAACGGGCTACGGCCGAACGAACCCCATCCGCTCGTACATCGTCTGGAGCGTCGGCTTCGCAACCGCGGCCGCCTTCTCGGCACCCGTGCGCAGGCGCCCGAGGAGCTCTGCCTCGTCCGCGCGCAGGGCGTTGTAGCGCTCCTGGATCGGTGCGAGCATCGCGATCACGGCCTCGCCGACATCCGTCTTGAGTTGCCCGTACCCCGCGCCCTCGTACGCGCGCTCGATCTCCTCGGGTGGACGGTCGGTTGCGACGGAGAGGATGTCGATCAGGTTCGAGACGCCCGGCTTGTCGGGCGCACGGACGATCTCGCGCCCCGAGTCGGTGACTGCCGTCTTGAACTTCTTCGCGACCACCTCGGGTGAATCGAGGAGTTTGACGGTTCCCTGCTCGGTGCCCCCGGTGGTGGACATCTTCTTCGTCGGCTCCTGCAGGTCCATGATCCGCGCCCCAACCTCGGGATAGATGCCGGCCGGCACGACGAACGTGTCGCCGAAGCGGGAGTTGAACCGCTCGGCGATGTCGCGCGCGAGCTCGAGGTGCTGCCGCTGATCGTCGCCGATCGGGACCGCGTCGGTCCGGTACAGGAGGATGTCGCCTGCCATCAGGATCGGGTAGGTGAAGAGCCCAGCCGAGACGAAGTCGCGCTGGTCGGCCTTGTCCTTGAACTGGGTCATCCGCCCGAGCTGGCCGTAGCTCGTCACCGCTGCCAGCAGCCAAGCCGCCTCGGCATGCGCGCGCACGTGGCTCTGAGCGAACACGATCGACCGGTCGGGGTCGAGACCGGTCGCGAACAGCATCGCCGCAAGGTCGAGGGTGCGCGCGTGCAGGTCTGCCGGATCGTGCTCGACAGTGATCGAGTGGAGATCGACGATGCAGAACACCGCATCACCCTGCTCCTGGGTTCGCGCGTACTGGCGGAACCCGCCGATCAGGTTGCCGAGGTGCTTGTCGCCCGTGGGCTGGATCCCGGAGAAGATCCTCATCGTCCGCTCTGCTCCTTCGCGCTCGTTGACACGGCCCCCTTCAGCCACGCAAGCCAGGGCGCCTCTTCGTTCCTACGGAGTGGGCGCGACCCTAGCCGCGCAGGCTCCCGCGTGCCCCGGGGCGCCACCAGTGCCGGCGAAGGGTCGCGAGTGCCATCACCCGAGGATAGGGACAGAATGCGATTGCCGCAACCGCCATGGAAGACTCCGAGTACGACAGCTTCACGCGAACGCTCGCCGAACGGCTCCAGAACGATCCCCGGGTCGTCGGCCTCGTGCTGCTCGGCTCGACCGCCGGCGGGCACGACCGCTTCTCCGACCACGACCTCTTCATCATCTCGGTCACCGCTGCGCAAGAAGAGCTCAAGAACGATCGCTCCTGGCTCCCGCCGTCATTCGACCCCGTGCTCGTCCTCAGGGACACCGCCCATGGGCTCAAGGTGCTCGGTCGAAACGGGCACCTTGTGGAGCTCGCCGTGTTCGACCTGGCCGAGCTCCGGGACGTCGCGCGCGTCAATCGCTATCGCGTCGTCTTCGACCGCGACGGGGTGGAGGAGACGATGCGGGAGATCGCAGCCGAGACCGTCGCGGCAAGTGCCGCCGCACCCTCCCCGGAACACCGGTTCGCCGAGATCGTGACCTGCGCGCTCGTCGGCGCCCTGCGTCACCGTCGTGGTGAGTCGGCCAGCGGGCGGGAGCTGGTGGGATCCGTCGCCCTCCGGCACTTGCTCTCGCTCGTCGCCTCGAGCGAGTCGCCGCGGAACGTCGTGCTCGACGATCTCGACGCGTTCCGGCGGTTCGAGCGAGCGTTCCCGGAGCTCGGCGCCGAGCTCGCCTCGCTCGCCCGGCAGGCGCCTGACACCTACGCGCTCGGCCTGCTCGACCTCACGGAGCGCCTCGTCGCCTCGCGTTTTCCCGGGCTCGACTTGACGGCCCTCGAGGTCACTCGCGGGCGGCTCGCCGAGGCCTGAGCAGGCGGCGCCTCTACACTCACTGGATGGCCGTCTCGCCCTGGACACCCGCCTCGTGGCGCCCGCTGCCGACGTTGCAACAACCCGAATGGCCCGATGCGGCGGCACTCGAGGCCGTGCGAGCGAGACTCGCTCAGCTTCCACCCCTCGTCTTCGCCGGCGAGGCGCGCGCACTTCGCCACGCCCTCGGCGAGGCCGCCGAGGGTCGCGGGTTCGTCCTGCAGGCCGGCGATTGCGCCGAGTCGTTCGCCGAGGTCTCGGCGGTCGCGATTCGCGAGCGGCTCAAGGTCCTGTTGCAGATGTCCGCCGTCCTCACGTACGGCGCGACGCTCCCCGTCGTCAAGGTCGGCCGGATCGCGGGCCAGTTCGCAAAGCCGCGCTCGTCGCCCGTCGAGCTCGTCGACGGGGTTGAGCTGCCGTCGTTCCGCGGTCATGCGGTCAACTCCGAGGAGCCGACCCTCGCCGCTCGCACGCCTGACCCCGAGCGGCTGGTGCAGGCGTACTACCAGGCGGTCTCGACGCTCAACCTGCTGCGCGCCTTCACGAAGGGCGGCTTCGCCGACCTCACGCAGGTGCACACGTGGAACCAGGAGTTCGTCGCCACCTCGCAGGAGGGTCGGCGCTACGAGGTGATCGCGAACGAGATCGGTCGGGCGATGCGATTCATGGAGGCGATCGGAATCGATCTCGGCGACGAGCGCTCGATCCACGAGGTCGACGTCTGGACGTGCCACGAGGCTCTCCTCCTCGACTACGAGGAGCCGCTCACGCGTCGGGATTCGACCACCGGTGACTGGTACGCGTGCTCTGCCCATTTCCTCTGGGCGGGCGAACGCACGCACGGGCTCGACGAGGCACACGTCGAGTTCCTCTCGGGCGTGCACAACCCGGTCGGCTGCAAGGTCGGCCCGAAGGCGACGCCGGACGAGCTCGTCTCGCTCGTCGAGAAGCTCAACCCCGACCGGATCCCGGGTCGCCTCACCCTCATCACTCGCCTCGGAGCCGACCGGGTCCAGGAGCTTCTGCCTCCGTTGCTGCGCGCCGTGCGCGAGGCGGGGAGCCCGGTGCTGTGGGTGTGCGACCCGATGCACGCCAACGGATTCGTCAGCAGCTCGGGGCACAAGACGCGCCGCTTCGACGACATCCTCCGGGAGATAGAGGGCTTCTTCTCCGCCCACCGCGAGGTCGGAACGTGGCCCGGCGGCGTGCACCTCGAGATCACCGGCGAGGATGTGACCGAGTGCCTCGGTGGCTCGCACGCGGTCGCCGAGGAGCATCTCGAGCACCGCTACCAGACGCTCTGCGACCCCCGGCTCAATGCGCGCCAGTCGCTCGACCTCGCCTTCCGCGTCGCCGAGCTGATGCGCGGCTCGTGACGGCCGTCGGCCGCCAAGCGCCTAGTGGTCGCTCCGGGAAGTTCGCACCGTCTTCGTGCGGCTGCAAACGCCTCGCATGCCGTCGTCATCAGTCGCGCCAATACCGCACCGGTATTGGCGCTCCCTGCGTCCAAGGCCTGCTCGGTTTTCGCCGACGATTACGGCCCGAACTTCCCGGAGAGACCACTAGATTTCGAGTCATATGAAGCACATCGCCGTCATCGGGACCGGGTTGATCGGTGCCTCTGCCGCGCTCGCCTCCAGGCGCCACGGGGTCGAGGTCGCAGGCTGGGACCCCGATCCGGAAGCGCTCGCCGCTGCCGCCGAGCGCGAGGCGGTGACGCCGACCTCGAGCCTCGAGCGGGCGCTCGCCGGCGCCGAGCTCGCGCTCGTCGCCGCGCCTGTCGCTGAGCTGCCGACCCTCGTAGCGCAGGTGCTCGCCGCCGCCCCCGAGACGTGTGTCGTCACCGACGTCGGCTCGACCAAGGGGACAATCGTCGCCGCCGCCGCAGGCGATCCCCGGTTCGTCGGCGGCCACCCGATCTGCGGCGCCGAGACCCGCGGGCCCGGTCGCGCGAGCGCCGAGCTCTTCGAGGGCGCGACCTGGTTCCTGACCCCGGTCGCCGCGACCCCGCCCGACCGGTTCCGGGAGCTCCACGCGTTCGTCGCCGGGCTCGGCGCGCGCCCGGTCGCGATCGACCCGGGCGCCCACGACCGCCTCGTCGCGCTCACGAGCCATCTCCCGCACGCGCTTGCCAACGCGCTGCTCAACCAGGCGGGCGAGGCGCGGGTCGACGGCCACGATCCTCTCCAGGCCGCGGGCGGCTCCCTGCGGGACATGACCCGCATCGCCGGCGCGAACCCGCGAATCTGGGTCGACATCTTCCTCGACAACCGCGACGCGCTGCTCGGCGCGCTCGCCGAGCACCGCCGCCGCGTCGAGCAGCTCGAGGCAGCGCTTCGCGACGGCGACGCCGGCTTCATCGCCCGCTGGATCGGCGAGGCTGGAGGCAATCGCCGCCGGATGCTCGCGACCGCCTACGACGACCCCGGCGCGCTGCAGCGGCTGCGCGTCCACGTCTCCGACCGGCCCGGGGTGCTCGCCGGGATCTTCCAGGCGCTCGGGGCAGAGCGGATCAACGTTGCCGACTTCGAGTTCGAACACCTCTCGCACGACCGCGGGGGCACGCTCACCGTCCTCGTCACCGGCGAGCGCGAGGCCGCGCGGGCCGCCGACCTGCTCGAGGCTCAGGGGTACAGCGCCGTCGTCGCGCCGGTGATCGAGGAATGAGCGTCGGAACGGAGACCGTCGTCGTCGAGCCGGTCCCGCGGCTCGTCGGGCATCTCGAAGTTCCCGGCGACAAATCGATCTCGCACCGCGCGGTGCTGATCGGGGCGATCTGCGACGGTGAGACCCAGATCACCGGGTTCGGTCGCTCCGCCGACACCGAGGCGACGATCGCCGCGGTACGCGCCTGCCAGGTGAAGGTGTACGAGCACGGCCACGACGCCCTCCGGATCTACGGTGTCGGTCTTCACGGCCTCCAGGCGCCGACTGCACCGATCGACTGCCGCAACGCCGGCACTCTCGTGCGCCTCTTCGCCGGGATCCTCGCCGGCCAGACGTGGCAGGAGTTCGAGCTCACGGGCGACGCGTCGCTGAGCTCGCGACCGATGGGGCGGATCGTGGAGCCGCTCCGGGAGATGGGCGCCGGGATCGAGGCCGCCGACGGGAAGCTGCCGCTCGGCATCCAGGGCCGACCGTTGCACGCGATCACCTACCGGCTCCCGATGGCGAGCGCGCAGGTGAAGTCGGCGATCCTGCTTGCCGGGCTCTACGCTGACGGGGAGACGACGGTCGTCGAGCCGCAACCGACCCGCGACCACACCGAGCGCATGCTCGAGAAAGCCGGCGCGAGGATCCGCCGCCGCGAGAGCTCGGTCTCGATCGAGGCCGCCGAGCGGCTGCAACTCGGCGAGATCGCGATCCCGGGCGATGTCTCTTCGGCCGCTCCGTTCATCGTCGCGGCGACCCTCGTCGCCGGCTCAGAGCTCCACATCCATGGGCTCAACCTCAACCCTCGGCGAACTGGGCTGCTCGAGATCCTCGAGCGGATGGGCGCGAGCATCACCGTCTACAACCGGCGCGAGATCGGGGGAGAGCCCGGAGGGGATCTCGAGATCCGCAGCGCCGAGCTCGTGGCGACCGCGGTCGGTGCCGAAGAAGTACCGCTGGCGATCGACGAGCTGCCGTTGTTCGCGCTCGCCGCCGCCTGCGCCCGCGGCACGAGCACGCTGCGCGGCGCAGCCGAGCTGCGGGCGAAGGAGAGCGACCGGATCGAGGCGACCGTCGACGCGCTTCGCGGTCTCGGCGTCAGGATCCGCGGAACCGACGACGGTTTCGTCGTCACCGGTGTCCCCGCTCGCCTCCGCGGTGGCCGTGTCGACTCGCGCGGCGACCACCGGATCGCGATGCTCGGTGCCGTCGCGGGGCTCGCCTCGAGCGAGGGCGTCCGGATCGAGAACGCGGACGCCGTCTCGGTGAGCTTCCCGGGCTTCTTCGAGATGCTCGCGGCGCTTCGAGTGAGCGCGCCACCCGACGGAGGGTGGACGCCGTGAGCGGGCTGCTCGTCGTCGCGATCGACGGGCCGGCCGGTGCCGGCAAGAGCTCTGTCGCTCGCGCCGTCGCCGCCCGGCTCGGGATCCGCTACCTGGACACCGGCGCGATGTACCGGGCGTTGACCTGGCTTGCCCTCCACGATGGGGTCGCGCTCGACGACGCCGAGGCGCTTGCCGCGCTCGCGCGGGCCCAGCGGGTGACCTTCGGCGCCGACGGCGGCGTCGCGATCGGTGGGCATGACGTCACCGCCGAGATCCGGGAGCCCGAGATCGACGCCTCGGTTCCGGTCGTCGCGCGCCATCAGGAAGTGCGCTCCGTGATGCGCGAGCGACAACGCGAGCTGGCGCATGGCGACCACGCGGTTATCGAGGGGCGCGACATCGGCGTCGTGGTCGTCCCGGACGCGAGCCTGAAGATCTGGCTGACCGCCGATCCAGACGTCCGTGCGCGCCGCCGGCATGCGGAGCGCGACGGGATCGAGCACGAGACGCTCGCCGAGGAGCTCCGGCGGCGAGACGAGCGCGACGCGGCCAACACCCATCGCGCGCCCGACGCGATCGAGGTCGACACGACAGAGCTCACCCTCGAGCAGGTCGTAGAGCGGATCGCCGAGCTTGCGGAGACCCTCCGGTGAACCGCGTCGATCTCGCCTGGGCGATCGGCCGCAAGACGATCCATCCGCTGTTCGCCGGTCTCACCCGCACGAAGGTCTACGGCAAGGAGAACGTCCCGCTCGAGGGCGGGTGCGTGCTCGCGTGCAACCACTTCTCCTGGGTCGACCCGCCGGTGCTCGGGATCGCCTCACCCCGGGTCGTGTACTTCATGGCGAAGATCGAGGCGCACCGCGTGCCAGGGCTCGGGGCGCTGATCCGGTCGTTCGGGACGTTCTCGGTGCGCCGCGGTGAGTCTGATCGTGAGGCCGTGCGGATGATGCGCCAGCTCGTCGCGGAGGGCAAGGCG
The DNA here is from genome assembly GCA_046330385.1 of Gaiellales bacterium. Taxonomy (GTDB): domain Bacteria; phylum Actinomycetota; class Thermoleophilia; order Gaiellales; family Gaiellaceae; genus Gaiella. The sequence continues at coordinate 680,595 of JAXLSV010000002.1, forward strand.
CTCGGGATCTTCGCCGAGGGGACGCGCCAGCTCTCCGGGGTGCCCGGGCCCGTGCAGCCCGGCGCGGCGATGGTCGCGATCCAGGAGGACGTTCCCGTGATCCCGGCGGCGATCTACGGCTCACACGAATGGCGGCTCGGTAACTTCAAGCGCGTCTCGCTGGAGTGGGGCAGGCCGATGCGCTTCGACGGGCTCCCGAAGGGCGGCAGGGGATACAAGGAAGCATCTCTCCTCCTGCAGGAGGAGATCTACCGCCTGTGGGAGGGGCTCTCGTTGCGCGAGCGCCCGAGACAGAGCCATGCGTGAGCGGAGGCGCCCGGCCGACGCTTCCTCCGAAGGGGAGATCGCCCCCGTCGAGCTCGCGGGAACTGTCGCGATCGTGGGCTTTCCAAATGTCGGCAAGTCGACGCTGATCAACCGGCTCACCGAGAGCCGGGCCGCGGTTGTGCACGAGACCGCCGGGGTTACCCGCGATCGCAAGGAGCTCCTCTGCGAGTGGACGGGAACCTGGTTTCGCCTCGTCGATACCGGCGGCGTCGATGTCGAGGATCGCGGGCCGTTCGGAACCCACATCGCCGAGCAAGCGAAGGCGGCGATCGCGGAGGCCGACCTCGTGCTCTTCGTCGTCGACGCGCGCGCCGGCGTGAGCCCGGGTGACGAGGAGCTTGCCGAGATCCTCCGGCCGGTTCGGAAGCCGGTCATCGTTGTCGCCAACAAGCTCGACGAGCCGAAGCGAGACCTCGAGGCGGTCGAGTTCCACCGGCTCGGGCTCGGCGATCCGTTTCCGCTCTCGGCGCTGCACGGGCACGGAACGGGCGATCTCCTCGACCTGATCGTCGCGGCGCTCCCGGGGCACGCTGAGCCGGTCCCCGGCGACGACGCGATCCGGGTCGCGATCCTCGGCCGGCCGAACGTCGGCAAGTCGTCGCTGCTCAACGCGCTCGTCGGTGAGAAGCGCGTGATTGTCTCGGACGTGCCCGGAACAACGCGCGACACGATCGACACGGTGCTTGTGCGCGGCGATACCACGTTCGTGCTCGTCGACACCGCCGGGCTGCGGCGCAAGCGCAGCCAGCGACAGGGGATCGAGTACTACTCAGAGCTGCGGGCCCTCGCCGCCGCCGAGCGGGCAGACGTCGCGCTCGTGCTCGTCGACTCGGCCGAAGGAATCGTCGAGCAGGACCTCGCGGTGGCCGACGTCGCCCGCAAGGCGGGCTGCTCGACGCTGGTGGTGCTCTCCAAATGGGATATCAACGACACCGACCTCCAGGAGGCGAAAGGGCATCTCCACCGGCGGCTCCGGCAACGGCCTCCCGTGATCGCGGTCTCGGCAACGTCGGGACGCGGGCTCGGCCGGTTGCTCGACCACGTCGAGGAGCTCTTTGCGAAGCACACGACGAGGATCCCGACGCCGGTGTTCAACCGGGCGCTCGACGAGCTCAAGGAAGCCCGCCCCGGGCCGGCGGGCGAGCGCGGTCGCAGGCTCAAGCTGCTCTACGGGACCCAGACTGCGACGCGGCCGCCCCGGTTTCGCGTCTTCGTCAACGCGCCGTCGCTCGTCACCCGCGACTACGGCTACTGGGTCGAGAACGAGCTGCGCCGACGGCTCGAGCTCGAAGGCGTCCCGGTGTCGATCGACTTCAAGAAGAGCGAGTAACCGACCTGTGACCACTGCCGTCTGATCTCGTATGCGGGTCGTCGTTCTCGGTGGCGGGGCGTGGGGCTCGGCGTTCGCGACCGTGCTCCGCGAGCACGACCATCACGTAGCGCTCGCGTTTCGCGATCCCGAGCAGGCGGCGGCGACGCGCGAGCGCGGGAGCAACGAGCGATACCTGCCGGGAATCCGACTCGCGGGGATCGAGATCACCACGTTCGTCGAGGCGGACGTCGCGAACGCCCAGCTCGTCGTCGTCGCGGTGCCGAGCAAGGCATTCGGTTCGGTGGTCGCCGGGCTCCCGGGCGAGGCGCCGATCCTCTCGCTGACGAAAGGGCTCGATCCGGCCACCGGCGGGCGCCTCTCGACGCTCGTCCGCGATCGGCCGTTCGCGATGCTCTCCGGGCCGAACATCGCCGGCGAGATTGCCCGCGGCCTCCCGGCGGCCGGGGTGATCGCCTGCGAGAACCTCGCGCTCGCGGTGCAGCTGCAGCTCGCGATCACCTCTCCCGCGTTCCGCGTGTACGCAAGTGACGACCTCGCCGGGGTCGAGCTCTGTGCCGCAGCCAAGAACGTGATCGCGCTAGCAGCAGGCGGTGCCGACGGGCTCGGGCTCGGCGACAACGCGAAGGCGGCGATCGTCGCCCGCGGGCTCGCTGAGCTCGGCCGGCTCGCCCACGCGGTCGGCGCGAAGCCCGAGACGTTCTCCGGGCTCGCGGGGATGGGCGACCTCATCGTTACCTGCTGGTCGAAGTCGGGCCGCAACCGGCGCTGCGGTGAGCTGGTCGCGCAGGGGAAGACGATCGACGAGGCGATCGCCGAAATCGGCCATGTCGTCGAAGGGGTGACGACCGCCCCGCTCCTCCGCGCGCTCGCGCACGAGCTCCACCTCGAGCTCCCGATCACCGAAGGGGTATGCGCGGTGATCGACGGGCAACCCCTGACCGAGCTCGCGGAGATGCTGATGCGCCGCGACCCGACGATGGAGTAGGCGGAAGGCTCAGAACCGCGCAAGGCGGTCTGGTCAACCCTCGCCCGGTGACTAAGCTACGACGCAATGTCTACGCGAAGCTTCGAGTTCACTTCTGAGTCGGTGACGGAGGGGCATCCGGACAAGATCGCCGATCAGATCTCGGATCGGGTTCTTGACGCGGTGCTCGAGAGAGACCCGATGGGGCGGGTGGCGTGTGAGACGTTGATTACGACGGGGCTGGTGGTTGTCGCTGGTGAGATCACTACTGATACGTATGTTGATGTGCGCTCGTTGGTTCGTGAGACGATCGCGGGGATTGGGTATACGCGGGCGAAGTTTGGGTTTGATGCTGAGACGTGCGGGGTGATGGTCGCGATTGATGAGCAGTCTTCCGACATCGCTCAGGGTGTGGATGAGTCGTTCGAGGCGCAGCATGGCGATAGCGACCCGGTCGACCGGATGGGTGCTGGTGATCAGGGGATGATGTTTGGGTACGCAAGTCGTGAGACGGACGAGTTGATGCCGTTGCCGATCATGCTTGCGCATAAGCTCACGCGGCGTCTCGCCGAGGTGCGTAAGGCGAGTGTGCTCCCGTACCTGCGGCCGGATGGGAAGTCGCAGGTGACGGTGCGCTATGAGGTTGATGAGCATGGGCGGCAGCGCCCCGTGGAGATTGTGAGGGTGTTGATCTCGACGCAGCATCGGGATGGGCTCGATTCGGACGTGATGATCAAGCCGGATCTGCTCGAGCACGTCGTTGAGCCGATTCTGCACGCGGAGTATCGCGATCTCTTCGATCCGGCTCGGCTCGGTGAGAAGGACTTCCTCTATGTCAACCCGACCGGGAAGTTCGTGATCGGTGGCCCGATGGGTGATACGGGTTTGACCGGGCGGAAGATCATTGTCGATACCTACGGGGGTGCGGCGCCGCACGGTGGTGGTGCGTTCTCGGGGAAGGATCCGACGAAGGTCGACCGCTCTGCGGCGTACGCGGCGAGGTATGTCGCGAAGAACGTGGTTGCGGCGGGGCTCGCGGATCGTTGCCAGGTGCAGGTCGCCTACGCGATCGGTGTCGCGCACCCGATGAGCGTGCTGATCGACTGCTTCGGCACAGAAGCGGTGCCGCTCGCGACGATCGAGTCGCTGGTTGCCGAGCACTTCGACCTGCGTCCCGGCGCGATCATCCGCGATCTCGACCTCCGCCGCCCCATCTACCAACGCACTGCCGCGTACGGCCACTTCGGCCGCGACGAGCACGGCTTCACCTGGGAGCACACCGACAAGGCAGACATCCTCCGACGAGCCGCCGGGCTCGCAGCGATCGCCGGCTAGACGAGCTCCACGATCCCGCGGTCGGCAGCCGGGAAGCCTGGGGTCGTGAGCACCCGTTCGTCGTCGTCGACCACGAGCGCCTCGTACGGCGCGAGGGTCGTTACCCATCGCGTCGCCGCCTCGCCCATCGCGAACGCAGCGGTCGCATAGATATCGGCGGTTGCAAGCTCGGGCCCGGCGATCGTGACCGAGAGCAGGCCGGTGGGCGGTCGCTGCGAGTGCGGGTCGAGAACGTGCTGGCCGCGAACGTACGCTCCCGAAGTCGCCACCGACGCATCGGTCGTGTCGAAGCTCCACATGAGGCTCCGCTCGTCCAGGGGGTGCTGGAGGCCGATGCGCCAGCCGCCCCCGGGAAGCGCATCGCCTTTCGCCACGAGGTCGCCGCCGGCCGAGATCGTGTAGTTGGCGGCGCCTTCCTCCTCGAGGAGCCGTGCCGCTCGATCGACCGCCCAGCCTTTCACGAGCCCCGATGGGTCGAGGCGACCCGTCGCCCGGACATCGAAGTACCCGAGCGTCGTCTTGCGAGCGTGCTCGCAGAGCTCGAGCACTTCCCGGACGGCGGCCGGCGCCTCGGTCGGATCGAGCGCTCCGGAGTCGAGGCGGCTGATCACGCTGTCGGGTTTGTACGTGCTGAAGGTCCGGTCGACCGCGCGGAACCAGTCGAAGACGCGAGTCATGGCGCGCCGGTCGACGTCGTCGCGCACGTCGACGATGATCGGCATCCCCATGATCTGCTCGACCGCCTGGTGACCGGGGAGCGGGTCGCAATCGCTGTTCATACTGTCGAGACCTTCGCGATCGCACCCTGGAGCGACTCGATGAACGCCTCGGACGTGTAGGTCGCGCCCGAGATGATGTCGACATCGGCGCTGTGACGGTCGAGCGCCTGCTGGCGGAGCGTCGGAAGCGCCTCCTGCATGATGAACAGCGTGCGGTCGGTGTGGTAGGTGAACGACCCCGAGATGTCGAACCAGCGCCGGGTCACCTTCTTGACGCCGTTTGTGATCGTCGTCGTCTTTCGCACCTTGAGAACGACGGTCACTTCTCCCCAGCGGTCGGCGGCGACGGCCGGCCCCGTGACCTTCTTGACGACGACCACCTTTCGCTTCACCGCCGCGGCATCCGCGTTGCGTGCGACCGTTGCAGCGGCGTCGGCGACGGGAACCGCGAGCACGACCATTGCGAGCGCGGCGGTGATGGCTCTCTTCATCTGACTGCCTCCTTCAGGCTCAGAGCGCGAAGCGCTCGGTATGGATGCGGCTGCGGGGAACGCCCGCGTCTCGGACCGCGGTGTGCGCTGCGTCGGCCATCGCCGGTGGGCCGCACACGAACACGTCGCGCTCACCGAGATCCGGGACGAGCGCCCGGAGCCGCTCCGCCGAGAGGAGCGCCCGTCCGGCCTCGGTCCGGTGGTCTCCGACGACGACGTGGAGCGCAGCGCTACGGCTGGCGGCGAGCTCGCGCAGCTCGGCTTCGAGCACGAGGTCGTCGTGGCTCGCAACGCGGTAGATAACGGCGACGTCGCCAGGCATCTCCTCGAGGAGGGCGCGGATCGGGGCGATGCCGATGCCGCCCCCGACGAGCAGCGTCTTCACGGCTCTGCGGCTCGCGGCGGTGAAAACCCCGAACGGCCCCTCGGCGACGACGCGCGTCCCGACCGGGAGTGAGGCAAGCCTGCGGGTGAAGTCGCCGAGCGCCTTCACCGTGATACGCAGTGAACGTCCGTCGGGGGCGGCCGAGAGCGAGAACGGGTGCGCCTCCCACCAGGTTCGGCGTGTCAGGAACCGCCAGAGGAAGAACTGGCCGGCGCGCGCATCCAACCGGTCGAGGTTGCGGCCCGTCAGCCTGACCGAGACGGCGCCGCCACCCTCCTCGACGACCTCGGCGACCCGAAGGCGATAGCGGAAGGCGTTCACGGCGGGGACGACGACCCTGAACCCGACGAGCGCGACCAGCGTCGCGAGGTAGAGGCCGCGCCAGTACGCGGCTGCGAGCCGGTCGATCACGAGCTCATTGCCCGTCGGGATCTGGTGCGCCCACGAGAGCGCAATTGCCGCGTACGACGCGAGGTGCACGCCGTGCCAGAGCTCGTGGCGCAAGCGGCGCTTGGCGACCGCGATCGACGTCGCGACGACGCCCAGGAAGAGCGCCGTCGACACGGTCGCGAGGATCATCCCCGGATAGACGCCGCCCCAGATCATCGTCGAGACCTCGTCTGTCAGCGGCAGCCGGTCGAGGAGCGCGTAGCCCCAGATCGAGAACACGACGTGCGCAAGCACGAGGTAGAGGCACGTATGGCCGTTCCAGCGATGCCAGACGGTCAGCCGATCGAAGCCGACGGCGCGCTCGAGCCACGGCAGCCGCGCGAGGAGCAGCACCTGAAGCAGCGCAGACTGCGCCCCGAGGAGGCCGGTGAGCCGCGCGACGCTCGTGACGAGGTCGCCGGAGCTGTGGACCCGCGTCACGTTGCCACCGTGCGCCCACATCACGACGACAACAGCCATGTTGGCGGCTGCGAGCGCAGCAAGCGCCCAGAATCCGAGTCGCGTCGGAAGTCGCCCGGCCGGGGCTGTCATCGTCTGCCGATCGATTCCGCTGATCGCTTCGCTTCGCTGGCCCACACCCTCACGAAACCAGGGCTCCCTGTGGATCGCCTGTGACCGACGTGTGGATTCGGCAAGCGCACGGTGGAGCCGGACGGCGCTCGGCTCAGATCGAGCCGCTGCGGCGAAACGCCCAGGAGCGGTTGGCAGCGAAGGTCGCGAAGGTCACGACGACGGTCGCGACCGCGTACGCCGGGAGCTGGCCCAGCGCTCCTGCGAGCGCCGCGACGATCGCAGCCGAGCCGGCGACCCCTCCCGCCTGGACGGCGAGGTAGCGCCGAAGAGTGTCGACGCCGACCTTCCGGCCGAACGTCCAGCGGCTATTCCACGCGTAGCCGTTGGCTGCCCCTGCCGCAAACGCCGCGCCCGCCGCCCCGGGAGGAGGGGTACCGAGGCGGACGAGCACGAGGTAGGCGATCCAGCTGATCGCCGTATTTCCGACTCCGACGGTGAGAAAGCGTCCGAACTGGCCAGCGAGCGGTTTCACGCCCCGATCTTCGCGATCGCATCCGCCTTTCCCGCGCAGTCGTAGAGCGTCGACGACGTGCTCCCGCTAGACCACGCGCTCGAGGCGACCGGTGTGCACACGCTCTCGATCGTCGAGACCGCGGCGTTTCTGCTCGCTCTGAGCCCGAAGCCGCCGTTGCTCCCGAGCAGGAAGTACCGAGCCTCGCCGGTCCGCACGAGCCGCGCGAGGTAGTCCCCGGTGAGCACCGTCTCCCGGCCTGTGAAGCCTCCCATCGAGGCAACGGATGCGCCCTCGATGATCGCCGAGGCTGCCTGCTGCTCGGATTGCACGATCAACCCAAAGCGGGAGCCAGGCCGGTGAGCTTCGGTGTAGGCGATTGCCGACGCCAGGTCAGTCCCTCCGGCAGCAGTGGAGGAGCCGGGCCCTGCCGCACCGTTGCCACGGCCACTGAGGAACCCGTTCCCACCCGAAGGCGAACCGCCACCCCCGGGCCCTCCCGGGAAGCCGCCACCGGCACGAACAGACCCGCCATCCCCGAGATACGCCGGGCCGGCACCCGGGAAGACGCCGTTGACCGGGGCGTCATGGGTGCTTGCCGCCCAGACGGTCGGCGCGGCGAGAAGGGTCGCAATGGCAACGACGGAGGTCACCGTTGCGAGGCGGGCCCGAGCTCGGGTCGTCCACGCCTCCGCCGACGCGAGCGCTGCGACGATCGCAAGCGCCCCGACCGTACCGGCAGCCACGACCCAGCGAAGCCAGGTCGCGTAGTCGTACCGCGAGAGAAGATCGAGCTGCAGCCATCCGCACGCCGCAATCGCAACCAGCGGCAGGAGCGTTGCCACGCCGCCGCGCCGAGCGTTTCGCCACAGCGCGAGCGTCCCGCTCCCGACGAGCCCTGCGAGTGCGGGGGCGAGCGCCGACACGTAGTAGGTGTGGATGATCCCGCTCGAGTACGAGAGCACTGCCGCCGCCGTCACGAACCAGCCACCGAGCAGCACAAGCGCCGCTCCCTCGCGGCGGTTTCGGCGTTGCCCGGCGGCCAGCGCCGCCGAGAGAAGTCCGACGAGCGCGAGCGGCAGCAGCCACGAGCCCTGGTCACCGAGCGCGTCGTTCACCAATCGCAGCGGGCCCGGGGTGCCGGAGAACGCTCCCCCGAGACCCCCGCCGAACGACGTGCCACCCTCCTGACCGGTGACCCGACCGAGCCCGTTGTAGCCAAGCGCCAGCGAGAGCGCGCTGTTGTCGCTCGTCGAGCCGACGTATGGCCTATCGGCGTCCGGTGTGAGCTCGACCGCCGCGATCCAGGCGCCCGAGACCACGACCAGAGCGACCAGCGCAACGACACCGTGAACGAGCCGGCTGCGCAGCGGTGTCTTCGCGAAGACGAGGTACGCCACGCCGATGCCCGGGACGACGAGCCCTGCCGCGAGCATCTTCGTGTTGAACGCAAGCCCGACCAGCACGGCGGTCAGCACCAGTGTCCGCAGCCTTCCGGACTGAACGGCCCGAAGCCCCGTGTAGGCGGCGGCGACGAGGAGCACAGCGAGGAGCGCGTCCGGGTTGTTGTCTCGATTGACGGCGACGGAGACCGGCGAGACCGCGAGTGCGAGCGCCGCGACCAACCCCGCGACCCGACCGAACACCCTCGCCACCAGCAGGTAGAGGAGCCCGACGGCAGCGATGCCGGCGAGCGCCTGCGGGAGCAGGATCGAAAACCCGGAGAAGCCGAGCAACTTCGCGCTTGCCGCCTGCAGCCAGAGCGCGAGGGGCGGCTTGTCAACCGAGACGAGGCCACCAGGATCGAACGACGCGAAGAAGAAGTTGTGCCAGCTCTCGAGCATCGAGTGGACGGCGGCCGAGTAGTACGTGTTCGCGTAGCCGTTTTGCGAGAGCTGGGAGAGGTTGAGGCAGGCGGAGAGGGCGAGGATGCCGGTGAGCACGAGCCGGTGCCAGGCTCCCGCTACCCGCTTGAGCAGCGCGTTCTCGACCGGGAGCGGAAGGGTCGAGCTGCTCACGGCGCGATCACCGTTGCGCGGGAGAGCTGAGTCGCCGGCGCATCCCGCCAGAACGCCCAGCGCACCCGAAGCAGGCCCGCGAGATCGGCCGCGATCGTCGGCAGGATCTCGACTCGCGAGTCGAGATCCTCGATCCAGTCGACAGGTACCTCGTGGATCCGAAAACCGTTGCGCTCCGCGAGCAGGAGCAGCTCGGTGTCGAAGAACCAGCCGTCGTCGACGACGAGCGGCACGAGTGCCTGGGCGATCTCCGTTCTCACGGCCTTGAACCCGCATTGCGCGTCGCTGAAGCCCGTACGGAACAGCGTGCGAACGAGCCGGTTGTAGCCGCGCGAGAGAAGCTCCCGCTTCAGCCGGCGCCGAACGTGGGCCGAGTGCGCGAGCCGCGTCCCGATCGCGACTTCGCTGTGCCCGCTGAGCAGCGGCGCGACGAGCGGGAGGAAGCACGCGAGGTTCGTAGAGAGATCGACGTCCATGTATGCGACGACGTCGGCGTTGCTCGCGAGCCACGCCTCACGCAGCGCGCGCCCGCGTCCTTTCTGCTCGAGGCGGAGCACGTCGACCTCGTCGTGCTCGTATTGGAGCTCGAAGGCGACGGCCGAAGTCGAGTCGGTGCTCGCGTTGTCGGCGATCACGATGCGGAAGCCGAACGGGAACTCCCGGCGGAGGTGGTCGAGGAGCAGCTCGACGTTCGCTCGCAGCGTCTTCGCCTCGTTGAAGACGGGAACGACGACGTCGATGGTCGGTGTGAGCAGACGTGGCAGCGTCGCGTCCGGGTAACGGGTTGCGAAGGCGCTCGCGCTCATGCCGCCACGACCTCCCGGACCGGGTGGACGGTGCGGTTGCCGGTACGGATGTCGCGCCCGATCTCGATGTGCACGACGTGCTGGCCGTCGGCGCCCCGCACGGCGACGACGACCTCGTCTGCCCGAAAGCCCGCGAGTGCGTCGCGGATCGACCGGAGCGAGTCTCCCGAGCCGAGCATGCCTTCGACGACGCGCCCGGGCAGCCGAAGCGTCTCGACGAGCCGCGTCAGCTCCGCCTTGCGATTGCCCTCGCCGCCGTCGTCGTCGGGTGCGACGACGAGGATCTCGATCCCGGCGTCCCCGCGGTTGGCGAGGATCGGCAGGAGGTGGGGCGCGGCCCAGTCGCCGTCGGCGATGACGAGCAGGCGCCTGAGGCTGTTCTCGGTGGCTTCTGTGCTCACGTTCACGGTGGGCTCCCTTCATTCCGTTGATTGGTCTCACCACCCAGGATGCGGGGCGCGTCTGTGAAGCATCTGAGACCGTCCTGTGGCCGGTCCTAGAGCGGTCGCCGCCCGGTCGGGCGGGCGAGCCCGCCCGGGATCACGACGACGAGAGAGGGAGCACGACCGTCACGACCGCGCCCCCGTCAGGGCCCGACGACGCGGTGACGGAGCCCTGGTGCGCCTCGACGACGGCCGAGACGATTGCGAGCCCGAGCCCCACCCCGCCGCTCGTACGGGCACGTGACGGATCGGCGCGGTAGAAGCGCTGGAACACCTGCTCGGGCTCGTCGCCGAAGCCCGGCCCGTCGTCGGTGACGGTCAGGACGGCCTTCTCGTCCTGCTTCGACAGGCTCACGGAGGCGCTGGTTCCGGGCGGGGTGTGGGTGCGCACGTTGGCGAGGAGGTTGTCGACCACCTGGCGTAGGCGCACCTCGTCGCCTCGCACGCAAACGGGAATCGCAGCGAGCTCGAAGAGCCGCTCCGGGTCGACCATCCGGGCAGTCTCGACGGCCTCCTTGACGAGCGCATCGAGCCAGACCGGCTCCTGCTCGAGCGGTCGGCCCTCGTCGAGCCGTGCAAGCAGGAGCAGGTCGTCGACGAGAACGCTCATTCGCTCCGATTCACGGCTGATCCCGGTCATCGAGCGGGCGAGGTCGTCGGGACGGTCCGCCGCTCCCCGCGCGAACAGCTCCGCGTACGCCCTCACCGCCGCGAGCGGAGTCCGCAGCTCGTGAGACGCGTCGGCCACGAAGCGCCGGAGCGTCTGCTCCGACTCCTCCTTCGCGCGGAACGCGGTCTCGATCTGGCTCAGCATCCCGTTCAGGGACAGGCCGAGCCTTCCGACCTCAGTCCCCGGCTCGGCGCGCTCCACTCGCCGGGTGAGATCGCCCGCGGCGATCGCAGCGGCGGTCGTCTCGATCGCGTCGAGCGGCCGCAGCCCGACTCGCACGAGCCAGAGCGCAAGCGCTGCGAGCGCCGCCAGCACGACGAGGGTGACAGCGGCCTCGATCGTGATGAGTCGGCGGACGGTGCTGTCGACGTCTGCGAGCGACGTCGCGACGACCAGCATCGCCTCGGCGCCCGGCTCGATCGATGCGCGCACCCGATACCGGTCGCCGTCGCTCCCGGCGACCGACAGGTATCTGACGCGATCGAAGCCGTCGGTGGCGGCCGGCGGGTCGATCCGGTCCGGAAGCTGCGGCCGAGCGACGTCGCCGCGAAGATCCGGTCGTGCGGTCAGCGAGATGATCACTCGCTCGCCGTCGAGCGAGCGGAGCTGGACCGCAGTTCCGGGGGCCGCAAAGCGCAGGGAGCCTTCGCGCTCGCTGAGCGAGTGCGCTGCATCTCGCAGGGAGTCGTCGACGCGGTCGACGAGGAACCCCTTGAGCGCCGTGACCGTGATAAGCGCGGCGACCACGAGCCCGGCGGCGCTCAGGGCCGTCACTGCGAGCAGCAGCCGGGAACGAAGCGAGACGCGCGACACGCGCACGTCAGTCCCCGTCGAGGATGTACCCGGCCTGTCTCACCGTCCGGATGACGGTCGAATCAGTGTCACCGAGCTTGCGTCGCACGTACGAAACGTACGTTTCGACGACGTTGGCGTTTCCGCCGAAGTCGTAGCGCCACACGTTCTGGAGGATCTGGCTCTTCGAGAGAACGCGCCGCGGATTGAGGAGGAAGTAGCGCAGGAGTGCGAACTCGGTCGCGGTGAGCTCGACGGGAACGCCGGCGCGTCTCACTTCGTGACGAGCTTCGTCCAGCACGATGTCACGGAAGCGGAGAACGTCGCCTGGAAGCTCTCCGCCCGTCCGGCGGAGGATCGCCTCGACCCTTGCGACTACCTCGGCCAGGCTAAACGGCTTGGTCACGTAGTCGTCGCCACCCGCCCGCAGGGCCTCGACCTTGTTCTCGACGGCGTCCTTCGCGGTCAGGAACAGGATCGCCGTCTGATCGCCACGCTCTCTCAGCCTGCGCCCGACCTCGACGCCGTCGACATCGGGGAGCATCCAGTCGAGGACGACGAGGTCGAACTGCTCGCGCGCGGCCGCGGCGAGAGCGTCGCGGCCGGTGCCCGCCTCGACGACGTCGAACCCCTCGTAACGGAGCGCGGTCGAAACCGCGTCGACGATCGACGGCTCGTCGTCGACGACGAGCACCCTGGCTTTCGACTCTCCGGCCGCGGGCGTCGTGGAACTACTCATCTAGAAGCTGCTCGTTCCGGCACCCGTTGCTCCAGACGCTCCCGGCGAGCTCGACGGCCCGAACGTCCCGGTGCCGCCACCCTGCTGTGCGTCCGGCATCCCGCCAGACCCGTCCCCGAAGCCCGAGCCATCGCCGAAGCCCTGCCCGTCTCCGGATCCGTCGCCGAAGCCTGGTGCGCTCCCGGAACCGGGCCCGCCGAGCTCCGGCCCAGCCCTGCCGTCGCCCTGGGGCAGCTCGTCGCGGCATGCGTCGAATGCCTTGCGCATCGCGTCCGAGGTCGTCTTGTCCGGGCGAGAGCCGCGACGGAGCGTCGAGAGATCGACACCGTTCTGTTTGAGACATGTCGAGAGCTCGTCGGATCCTCGCCCGAGGTCTCGTCCCCCACCGGGAGGTCCGAAGCCACGACCACGGGCGGCGGAGCTCGTCGACTCGCTCGTGCCGCGCTCGACGAGGAACACCGCGAAGATCCCGGCGATCGCGACGGTGACGAGTGCCAGGATGATCGCCTTTCGCTTTGCCCGTGGTGGGTTCGAGGGGGGAGACGGCTGTTCCATCGGTGCTCCTCTCGGGGTGATGCCGGTAGGTATCTCCCTCGAAGCAAAGCCGCTCACCCTGTGCACCTGCTGTGAGCGTGCTTCGGGCCTCCTGCGAGCGAGCCGCTACACCCGCACGTACAGCCCGAGCGCCGCCTTCTCGGCGATCGCGCGCTCTTCGCCACCGACCTCGACCTTGAACTGGCCCGCGGCGTGCTGCGCCTCGCGCAGCCTGACGTGAGCGCCGGGTGCGAAGCCCTCGTCGTAGAACCAGTGGAGCAGGTCGCCGTCGTGCTCGGCGAGGCGCACGATCTCGCCTTCCTGGCCTGGTGACAGCTCCGCCAGCGCGAGCAGGCCGGTGTTCTCCGCGTGCTCGACATCGGGCTCGACCGGCCAGCCGTGCGGGCAGCGATCCGGATGTCCGAGCCGCTCGTTGATCCGCTCGATCATCTCGTCGGTGAACGTGTCGCCCATCAGATCGGCCTGAACGTGCGACTCCGAGGCGGTGTACCCCATGAAGTCGGTCAGGAATCGCTCGATGATCCGGTGCTTGCGGACGACCTTCTCGGCCCGCTCGATCCCGTGTGCGGTGAGGATCGCCTCTTTGTGCTCACCCCGCTCGACGAGCCCGTCGGCCTCCAACCGCTTGAGCATCTCGCCGGCCGAGGCCCGCGAGACGCCGAGCATCTCGGCCACGCGTGCCGCGATCGCGGCCGAGCCGCTCGCCGGCCGGTACTCCCCGATCGGAAAGGCGAGGAAGTAGATCACCTCGAGGTAGTCGTCGACCGAATGTCCCTGTCCGTGCGCCATGCCCCGCCTCTCTGTTGCGTCTCTCCGGTGCAATCACTATATTTGCGAGGCGTGTAAGGTAGGCCTTACATTCGAAGACAAGCTCGGCAACTTTTCGAGGATAGGAGCGGTGGACATGGGATCGGGTCTGGTGGTGCTTCGCGAGGGGTTCGAGGCGTCGCTCGCGGTCGGCATCGTGCTCGCCTTCCTCGACCGCAGCGGACGGCGCGACGGCTTCGGCGCCGTCTGGGCGGGCGTGATCGCAGCAGTAGCGCTGAGCGCGCTCGCCGGCACCGTCCTTTTCGTCGTCGGCGCCGAGCTGGAGGGCAAGGCCGAGGCGATCTTCGAGGGCGTGACGATGGTCCTCGCCGCGGGGCTACTGACGTGGATGGTGTTCTGGATGCGGAAGCAGTCCCGCACGATTCGCCAGTCGCTCGAGGGGAAGGTCACCACCGCCCTTGCCTCCGGCTCTGCGCTCGGTCTCGCGGCAGTCGCCTTCATCGGCGTCCTGCGCGAGGGCGTCGAGACCGCGCTCTTCCTCTATTCGACCACCGAGAAGTCGAGCCCCGTCGTCTCGCTCGTCTCGTCGCTGGCGGGACTCGTGCTTGCACTCGGGCTCGGGTACCTGTTCTACCGCGGCTCGCACCGGCTCGACCTCCGGCGTTTCTTCCAGGTGACGAGCGGGCTGCTGCTGCTCTTCGCGGGCTGGCTGCTGGCCGGCGGGATCGAGGAGCTGGCCGAGGGTGGCGTGATCCCGGAGAACGAGGCGCTGCTGTGGGGCGCGTTCATCGCGCTTGCGGCTCCGACGCTTTGGTTCTTCTTCCGGAAGCCGCGCGCGACGACCGCGACCGCCTGACCGTCCACCGCCCCGAGGTCTACCCTCGGCGGTGATGCTCGCCGAGGTCTACCCGCTCGTCTCGACCCGCACGCTTGCGCGACCGTTCACCTACGAGGTGCCGGACGACGTCGGGAAGGGTGCGGTCGTCGCCGTCCGCCTCGGACGCCAGCAGACCCGCGGCGTTGTTGTCGACGTAGGGGTGGAGGCGCCCGACGGGATCCGGCCGGTTTCCGCCGGGAAGGTCCTCGACACGATCCCGGGAACGCTCGTCGATCTTGCTCTCTGGCTCGCCGAGTACTACGGGACGACGCCGTCTCGCGCGCTCGAGCTCGTCGCGCCCGTGCGCCGCACGCCTCGCGGCGAGCGTGAATCGCCCAGCGCACGCGAGGCGTTCGCCGGCGAAGATGCGCCCGCGCAGCTCACCGACGCGCAACGCGAGGCGGTGGCCAGGATCATCGCGGCTCTCGATGAGGGCGTGGGCGAGCACCTGCTGCTCGACGGGCCGACGGGCAGCGGCAAGACCGAGGTGTACCTGCAGGCCTGCGGCGAAGCGCTCGCGCGCGGCCTCGGGACGATCGTCCTCGTGCCTGAGATTGCGCTCGCACCCCAGACAGTCGGACGATTCAGGCAGCGGTTCGGCGACCAGGTCGCCATTCTCCATTCGTCGCTCGGCGACGCCGAGCGACGTGACGAGCGTGATCGCATCGCGCGCGGTGAGGCACGGATCGTCGTCGGAGCCCGCTCGGCCGTGTTCGCGCCGATGCGCCGCGTCGGCCTCATCGTCGTCGACGAGGAGCACGACACCGCCTACAAGCAGGAATCGGATCCCCGCTACGACGCGAGGACCGTCGCCGCGAAGCGCGCCGCGCTCGAGGGCGCAGTCGCCGTCTACGGGAGTGCGACACCGCGCCCCGAAAGCTGGAGGCGCCTCCAGCGCGTGTCGCTCCCGAAGCGCATCGGCGCCGCGCTTCCGCACGTGCAGGTCGTCGACCTCAAACGCCAGGCGGGCTACCCGCTCTCGGCGCCGCTACTGGCGGAGCTCGGACGGGTCGCCGAGGAGCGATCGCGAGCGATCCTGCTCCTCAACCGGCGCGGGGTCGCGCCGGCCGTCCACTGCCGCGCGTGCGGGACCTCGAGGCGCTGCCGGTCGTGCGACGTCGCGTTGACGCTTCACCGCGACGGCGTACTTCACTGCCACCACTGCGGCGCGAGCGAGCCCGTGCCCGGCGCGTGCCCGTCGTGCGGCTCGGTCGAGATCGCCCGGATCGGTGCAGGCACGCAGAAGGTCGAGAGCGACCTCGCCCGGTCGATCCCCGAGCTCGAGCGGATCCGGCTCGACGCGGACGTCTCAGCCCGGCCCGGCGCGGTGCGCGAGGCGATCGCCCGATTCCGCGAGACCAGCGGCGCTGTGCTGATCGGGACGCAGATGGTGGCGAAGGGTCACCACGTCCCGGGGGTGACGCTCGCGGCCGTGATCGACGCCGACACGGGAATGGCGCTGCCCGACTTCCGCGCCGAGGAGCGGACGTTCCAGCTCGTCACCCAGCTGGCCGGGAGGAGCGGGCGCGACGGTTACGGCAAGGTCGTCGTCCAGTCGTTCCAACCGGACTCGACGCCGCTTCGCCACGCGATGCGCCACGATGTCGAGGGCTTCCTCGCCGGTGAGCTCGAGCGTCGCGAAGCGCTCGGCTACCCGCCGTTCGGCCATCTCGTCGCGGTGATCGCCGCTGCGCCCGCGCCGGAGCCCCCGTTGCGGGCGCTCCGCGAGCTGCGGGACCGGCTCCGCGAGGTCGAGGAGCGCGTGCTCGGACCGGCACCGCTCCTTCGGCTCCGCAATCGCTCCCGGGCTCAGCTCCTCGTGAAGACCACGCAACCGCGCCGGGTTGCACAAGAAGCGTCACGGTTGCTCGCCGCGGCGACGCCGGCGCTCCGCCGCGACGGGATCACCGTCGTGGTCGACGTCGACCCGCAGGGGATCTGAGGCCCCGGCGCCCGGCGGCGACCCGGGTAGACTGGCCTACCGTGAGCGACCACCACCACGATCACGACCACGACGGTCACGACCACGACGAGCTCGACGAGCACGGCGACGAGGCCGCCGAGCGCGAGGCGGCCGAGCGCGCGCTACGGCGCCAGCTCGCACTGTCACAGGTACGCCAGTACGGCGACCCGGCCCTGCGGATGCGTGCGCAGGAGGTCGAGCGCTTCGACGACGAGCTGAAGAGCCTCGCAGAGCGGATGGTCGCGCTGATGCACGAGGCCGACGGCGTCGGCCTCGCAGCGAACCAGGTCGGGATCGTACGACGCTTCTTCGTCTGTACGCTCGACGGGGAGGACCGCGCGCTCGTCAACCCGGCGATCACGAAGGCGAGCGGGCAGACCGAGACCGACGACGAGGGATGCCTCTCCCTCGGGGACGTGCGCGTCCCGGTCGAGCGTCCGATCGAAGTGACTCTCGACGGCGTCGATCTCGACGGAAACCCGGTGCATCTCGAGCTCGCGGGGATGGCGGCGCGGATCGTCCAGCACGAGCTCGACCACCTCGACGGAACGCTCACGATCGACCGGACTGATCCCGACGCGCGTCGCGACGCGCTCCGCCGGCTCCGTCCGAAGCTCGCCCTTCGGTAACGATGGCCCGGATCGCCGTCGCCGCGACGGCGCCCTTCGGGGCGGACGTGCTCGACCGGCTCGCCGCTCGCCACGACGTTTCCATGCTCTTGACCAGACCGGATTCGCGGCAGGGGCGCGGCCGCCGGGTCGCAGCGCCGCCCGCGAAGCTCGTCGCCGAGCAACGCGGGATCCAGGTGTGCCAGCCGGAGCGTCCCGAGCCAGGGCTCGAGCTCGAGGCGCCGATCGTCATCGTCTGCGCCTACGGGCTGCTCGTTCCGGACGCGCTCCTTGCCGAGCGCCTCTGGCTCAACGTCCATCCGTCGCTGCTCCCTCGCTGGCGCGGCGCGGCGCCGGTCGAGCGGGCAATCCTCGCCGGTGACCCGGAGACCGGCGTCACGATCCACGAGACGGTCAAGGAGCTCGATGCCGGGCCGATCGCCGCGCAACACGCGTTCACGATCGGCGATGCAGACGCGGGCGAGGTCTTCACACGCGCGGCGGAGGTCGCGGTCGAGCTGCTCGACGACGTGCTCGGCGCCGCCGAGCGCGACGCGCTCACTCTCGTCCCGCAGGGCGCCGTTGGGGTGACGTACGCCGAGAAGCTCGGCCCCGACGACCGGGTGCTCGACCTCGAAGCGCCCGCGGCGGAATGCGTGCGGCGCGTCCGGGCGCTGGCGCCGCACGTCGGCGCGCGCGCGGTGCTTCAGGGCCGTCCGGTCGTCGTCTGGCGCGCGGAGGTCGCTGCCGACGGCTCCTTCGCGCCGCTCGAGGTTCAGCCCGAAGGCGGCCGGCGAATGGCGTACGACGCCTGGTTACGAGGCCTGCGATGAGCACGATCTCCCCATCTCGCCTCGCCGCCCACGCCGTGCTCCTGCGGGTGTTCGAGGATGACGCCTACGCCGACCGCGCGACCAGGGCGGCGACGGAGAAGCTCGACGATCGCGATCGCGCGCTCGCAACCCAGCTGGCCTATGGGACGGTGCAGCGCGTGCGGACGCTCGACTACGCGATCGAGCGGCTCGGCAAGCGCCCGGTGTCGAAGCTCGACCCGCCGGTGCGCGCAGCGCTGCGACTCGGCGCGTACCAGCTCGGTTTCATGGACGGCGTCCCGCGCTACGCGGCGGTGAACGAGTCGGTCGAGCTCGTCCGGCGCGCGCGCGTCGAGCGGGCGGTGCCGTTCACGAACGCCGTGCTCCGGCGGGTGGGGGAGGGGGTGCGCGAGCTTCTCGACGCGCTCCCGGATCGGACGCCGGCCGAGGCTGCGCTCCGCCATTCGTATCCCGACTGGATCGCGGAGGTGCTCTGGCGTGACCTCGGCGCCGCCGGCGCGATCGCGTGCCTGAAGGCGCAGAACGAGCCGGCCGAGACCGTCGTACGCCGCGTGCGCGGCGACGTCGCCGGGGAGCCGACGGACGTACCGTGTGCGATCCGCGTCACCCGGGTCGATCCCGACGACGTCGCCGCGGGTCGGGTCTGGCCGCAGAGCCGGGCCTCCCAGATCGTCGGGCTCGCGGCCGCAGGCGGGCCCGGTGATCGCATCCTCGACCTCTGCGCCGCTCCGGGCGGGAAGGCGACGATGCTCGGCGGCGAGGTCGTCGCCGTCGAGGCGAACGAGGGACGTGCCCGCGACCTCGAGCGCAACGTCCGACAGCTGCGAGCCGGCAACGTCCGCGTCGTTCACGCCGACGGGCGGGCCCTGCCACCGGAGCTCACGGGATTCGATCGCGCCCTCGTCGACGCACCCTGCTCGGGGCTCGGAGTGCTCTCCGCCCGGCCCGACCTGCGCTGGCGCGCAGAGCCGCTGCCCGGACTGCAGCACGAGCTGCTGGCCGCGGCGATCGACCGCGTGCGACCCGGCGGGACGGTCGTGTACTCGGTCTGCACGCTCAACCGTGAGGAAGGCGAGGAGATCGTCGAGGCCGCGGCCGCGACCGGTCGCGTCGAGGTCGACCCAACGCTCGGCGACGAGTGGCCGCGCTTTCGCCACCCCGACCGCCCCGAGCTTCTCCTCACGCTCCCGCACGTGCACCACACGAGCGGGTTCTTCATCGCCCGGCTGCGAACGCGCTGACACCCGCCGTTGGTACGGTCGGCTCGTGAGCTGGGCCGAGTGGATCCGCGACGACATCGAGATCGCACCGTCGCTGTACGCGGCCGACTTCCGGCGGCTCGGTGAGCAGATCGACGGGCTCCTCGCCGCCGGCTGCCGCATCTTCCACTTCGACTGCGGCGACGGCCACTTCGTCCCACCGGTGACGATCGGGCCGATCGTGCTCCGCTCGATCGCGCCGGCGATCCATGCCTCCGGGGCGGTGCTCGACTGCCACCTGATGGTCTCCGACCCGGTCCACCACTTCCCCGAGTTCGCGGCGTCCGGGGCGGACTCGGTCACGTTCCACGTCGAGGCGACCACCGACCCGGCCGGGGTCGGCGCCGCGGCGCGCGAGCACGGGCTCGCGGTCGGGGTCGCGTTCAACCCGGGGACGAGCCCGAGCGAGGCGGCGGCGTTCGCGACGGCGGCCGGCGCCGAGCTCCTGCTCTGCATGAGCATCGTTCCGGGCTATTCGGGACAGCCGTTCATGCCGGAGGCGCTCGATCGGATCACCGAGCTCCGCGACCTCGTCACGACGCCGATCGAGGTCGACGGCGGTCTCGGCGAGGCGAATGTCGCCGCCGTCAGGGCCGCCGGCGCATCGGTGCTCGTCGCGGGGACCTCGGTCTTCGGGACAGCCGCGCCCGCGACCGCGTACGCGTCATTGCGCGAGACTGCCCGGCAATGAGCGACGATCTCTGGCTCCACGCAGCGCTGCATCTCGCCGAGCAGGCGCGCGGCACGAGCGCCCCGAACCCTGCGGTCGGCGCGGTGCTCATTCGTGACGGGCTGCTCGTCGGCGAGGGCTACACCCAGCCCGTGGGCGGAAACCACGCCGAGGTCGAGGCGCTCAGGCGCGCGGGCGAGCGTGCGCGAGGGGCGACCCTGTACGTCACGCTCGAGCCCTGCTCGCATCACGGGAGGACACCGCCGTGCACCGACGCGATCGCGGCCGCGGGCGTCACCCGCGTCGTGATCGCCGCGCTCGATCCGACCGACAAGGTCGACGGCGTCCGGGCGCTTCGACGGGCCGGGATCGCCGTCGACGTGCATGAGCTGCCCGAGGCCCACGCGCTCAACGAGGCGTGGATGACGTGGGCGACGAAGGGGCGCCCGTTCGTCACGCTCAAGCTCGCAGCCTCGCTCGACGGCCGGGTCACGATCCCGGGGCGTCGCTGGGTGAGCGGCGAGGCGTCGCGACGGCGCGTTCACGAGCTGCGAGCTCGCTCGGACGCGGTCGCGGTTGGGATGGGGACGGTGCGGGCCGACGCGCCCCGGCTCGACGCGCGCGACGTCGAGGTCGTCCGCCAGCCCCGCAGGCTCGCCTTCGGACGAGGCCCGCTGCCCGAGGGATCCGAGCTCGAGCTCCGCTCGGGGCCGGTGCGCCAGGAGCTCGAGAAGCTCGCCGCCGAAGGGGTCCAGTCACTGCTGCTCGAGGGCGGGCCGACGCTCGCCGGGTCGTTCGTCAAGGACGGGTTCGTCGACCGAGTCGTCGTGTTCGTCGCACCCGTGCTCGCCGGCGGCGGCAGGGCCGCGCTCGGCGCGATCCCGCTTCCCGTCGACCTTGGGCCGCTCCGGGCCGAGCAGTGCGGCGACGACGTCATCCTCACCGCCGACGCCCGGAGAGAGGGGTAAGCCGATGTTCACGGGGATCGTCCGGGAGAAGGGGCGGGTTGCTGCGCTCGGAGGCGGTGCCGCCGGGCTCGAGCTCACGATCGCCGCCCCCGACACCGCGCGCACGATCGAGGTTGGCGGCTCCGTCGCGATCGACGGCGTCTGCCTCACCGCCGAGACCGTCGCCCCACCACAGCTCACGTTCCGCGCTGTCCCCGAGACGCTGACGCGGACGACCCTCGGCTCGCTCGCGGTCGGTGACGCCGTGAACCTCGAGCCGGCGCTCCGGGCGGGCGAGCCGCTCGGGGGGCACATCGTCCAGGGGCACGTCGACGGGGTTGGGACGGTGCGTACGGTCGCCGACGAGGGGGATGGTGCGCGACTCACGCTCGCCGCTCCCGCCGAGCTCGTTCGCTACTGCGTCGAGAAGGGGTCGATCACCGTCGACGGCGTCTCCCTCACCGTCGCCGCGGTCGAGCCGGGCGGCTTCGCGGTCGCGCTGATCCCGCACACGCTCGCGGCGACGACGCTCGGCGAGGTCGCTCCCGGTGACCGCGTGAACCTCGAGGTGGACGTGCTCGCGAAGTACGTCGAACGGCTCGTCGCTCGCTAGCCGCGGCTACGATCAGCGAATGGCATCGGATCGCGCCGCAGCCGAGGCGAGCTCGCCGTTCGCGACGATCGAGGAGGCGATCGCGGAGATCCGCGCGGGACGGTTCGTCGTCGTCGTCGACGACGAGGATCGTGAGAACGAGGGCGACCTCACGATCGCCGCGGGCTTCGCCGACGCCTCGGCAATCAACTTCATGGCAACCCACGGGCGTGGGCTGATCTGCCTGTGCCTCACCGGCGAGCGCTGCGACGCGCTCGGCCTCCGACAGATGACCGACCAGAACGAGACGCCCTACAACACGGCGTTCACCGTCTCGATCGAAGCGCGCGACGGGATCTCCACGGGGATCAGCGCCGCTGACCGGGCACGGACGATCGAGGTCGCGATCGACCCTCGCTCGGAGCCTCACGACCTCGTCAGGCCCGGCCACGTCTTCCCGCTGCGGGCACGGCCGGGTGGGGTGCTCCAGCGCGCCGGCCAGACCGAGGCCGCGGTGGATCTCGCCCGGCTCGCAGGGCTCGAGCCCGCCGGCGTGGTCTGCGAGATCATGAACGAGGACGGGACGATGGCCCGTGTCGTGGATCTGATCCCCTACTGCGAGCGCCACGGGCTCAAGCTTGTGACCGTCGCCGACCTGATCGAGTACCGCCGCCGCCACGAGCAGCTCGTCGAGCGCGTCGTCTCGGTGCGAATGCCTACCCAGCACGGCGAGTTCAGCGCGGTCGCGTACCGCGAGCTCCTCACCGGCAAGCAGCACGTCGCGCTAGTGAAGGGCGAGGTCGCGGGTGTCGAGGACGTCCTGGTTCGCGTCCACTCGGAGTGTCTCACCGGCGACGTGTTCCACTCGCTTCGCTGCGACTGCGGGGAGCAGCTCGCGCTCGCGCTCGAGCGGATCGAGCACGAGGAGCGAGGCGTCCTGCTCTATCTCTCGCAGGAGGGTCGGGGGATCGGGCTGCTGAACAAGCTCCGCGCCTACGAGCTGCAGGAGCAAGGCCGCGACACGGTCGAGGCGAACCTCGAGCTTGGCTTTCCGGCCGACGCGCGCGAGTACGGCGTCGGCTCGCAGATCCTCGTCGACCTCGGCCTCTCCACGATCCGCGTGTTGACGAACAACCCGAAGAAGATGCTCGGGCTCGCGAGCTACGGCCTCACCGTCGTCTCCCAGGAGCCGATCGAGATCGGCGCGAATGCCGAGAACGTTCGCTACCTCGAGACGAAGCGCGAGAAGCTCGGGCACACGCTGAGCGGCCCCGTGCACCACCAGCGAACCCGTTTTCCCGTCGATGCCTACGAGGGAGCCGAAGCATGAGCGACCGGACCTACGACTTCGAGCGCGATCGCGAGGGGAGCACTCCGGCCGAGCGCGCGAGCGAGAACGTGTTCGACGGCTGGCCTGAGGCGTCGCTCGACGATCCGCCGGAGCTCGGCCACGAGGACACGCCTTCCGCGAGCGAGCAACCCCCAGCAACGTGGCAACCTGCGCAACCCTCGCCGCCCGAGGAGCGGTCGCCGGCCGTGCCGCCGGTCGCAGACGAGGCGGCGCCGCCGTCGTGGCGCACCGCCGCGCCAGAACCGGAGCCAGAGCGCGCCTGGGACGAGGACGATCCGGACGCAGGGAACGTCATCGACGAGCCGGCCGGGATGATGGGCGTTTCGGAGCACGCGCCCGGCGAGCTCAGCATCCCGCCCGGGGTGCCGGTGCTCGAGGGCGAGCCTCGCGGCGAGCGGAGAGCCGTCGGGATCGTCGTGAGCCGCTTCAACGGTGACGTCACCTCAAGGCTTCTCGAGTCGGCGCTCGCCGAGCTCGCCGACCGCGGCGTCGAGCACACGTCGATCACGGTGATGCCGGTTCCCGGGGCGTTCGAGCTGCCGATCGCCGCGATGGCGCTCGCAAAGACGCGGCGATTCGCGTGCATCGTCGCTCTCGGCTGCGTGATCCGGGGCGACACGCCGCACTTCGACTACGTCGCCGCCGAGGCGGCCTCGGGTCTCCAGCTCGCGGCGATCGAGACAGGCGTTCCCGTCGCCTTCGGTGTCCTCACGCTCGATCGGCCCGACCAGGCCGAAGCCCGCTACGACAAAGGTGCCGAAGCAGTCCGCACCGGGCTCGAGATGGCCGACGTGTTCGCCCACCTCCGCGCCGCCGCGTCGCGCTGACCGCGAGCGCACGGGTCTGGCTTTAGCCAGGCCCGTCGTGTGGCGTGGGGGCTGTCCCCGGGTCTGGCTTTAGCCAGACCCGTCGTGTGGCGTGGGGCTGTCCCCGGGTCTGGCTTTAGCCAGACCCGGGTGCTTGCTCTCCGTCCGGGCGCCTCGCCGTGCTCGACGCCGCGTCCCGCGGGAACCACGTGTACGCGAGACCCAGAGCCTGCTCCCAGGCCTCGCTTGCGTTGGCGGCATGCCGCGCAGCGAACCCGGTGGAGCCGAGGTCGATGAGGTCGTGATAGTCAACCGACGGGACATCGCCGCCCTCTCCGGGAAGCAGCGCCAGCAGCTCGAGGAACGTCGGTTGCTCCGCCCGCGGACGATGCGCGTACGTGCCGTCCGCCCACTCGCGCGGATGGCGGCAGAGCCCGGCCGCGACCGGGTTCAGGTCGACGTAGAGACACGCGGCCAGGAGCTGCTCGGCTGCCACGATCCGGCGCGACCAGAACCGACCGGTGAACAGCGCCCCCTCGAAGCCATGCCGCTCGTTGAACCAGCGTGCGTAGCCACCGAGGATCCGCTGCATTCCGACGCCGAGATCGGCGTTCGGCGTCTCCACCACGGCGTGGTGGTGCGTGGCAAGCAGACAGTCGGTGTGGACGACCCACTCGCGCGTGCGCGCGATGCTGAAGAACCTGTCTCGATAGACCGCACGATCCCGGCTGTCCAGCACGATCGGCCCTCGCCGGAGGCCTGTGGGGACAACGTGATGGATGGCCCCCGCAGCCTCCGCGCGCGGCCTGCGCATCTCACAATCGTGACGACGGGACCAGCGCTCCACAAGGTGTCACTTGCCGACACGGCTCGGCTGGGCGCCACGCGAAGCGCAAGGGTCTGGCTGAAGCCAGACCCTTGCGGTGTTCTCCCGTCCGCGCTGGCGGGGGTCGGGTCTGGCTTCAGCCAGACCCGTGCGCGCTTCGTGGGCGCTGGCGGGGGTCGGGTCTGGCTTCAGCCAGACCTGTGCGCGCTTCCGTGGGCGCTGGCGGGGGTCGGGTCTGGCTTCAGCCAGACCCGTGCGCTTGCTCCGGTGTGCAGTCGTAACACCGCCGGCGGGCGTTGGCTACAATGGGCGACTGCATGTCGCGCGTCTGTGTCATCTGTGGAAAGAAGCCCTCGACGGGCAACAACCGAAGCCACTCGATGGTCGCGACGAAGCGTCGCTTTGAGCCGAACCTGCAGAAGGTGCGGCTCATCCTGAACGGCTCGCCGACGCGCGGCTACGTGTGCACGCGCTGCCTTAAGGCCGGCAAAGTCACCAAAGCCGTCTGACGCCCAGGTCGCACCGGTGGATCCGGGCGGTGCCCGGTTCCCCCGTTGCTGACGGCGCTCACGGCACCGTGCTCTGCGGGGCCGTGCGTTCGCACTGTCCCCTCCGGCCCGGCTGACGCGGCCGGAAGCGACGTCACGGCGCTCGTTGCAACCCTCGCCGCCCGCAACAGGGTCTAAGCTCGCGAGATGGAAAAGGGCGCGCACGTCCTCGCCGAGACCGAGCTTGGCCCTGTCGCGATCACGTCCGACGCGCTCGCGCAGATCGTCGGGCTCGTCCTCGCGGAGAGCTACGGCGTCGTCGGCACCGCCGGCCGGCGACCGCTACGACGGCTGACGCGGAATCGGCTCACCGACGGGGTCAGCGTCAAGCGCGGTGCCGACGGGCTCGAGATCGACGTCAAGGTCGTCGTCGAGTACGGGCTCAAGCTCGCGGAGGTCGCGGCCACCGTCCGCTCCCGCGTCAACTACGAGGTGGCCCGCATCACGGGGCTGCCGATCGCCTCCGTCACCGTGCACATCGACGGAGCGCGCAAGTCGTAATGGACGGGGCTCGCGCGCGAGAGCTTGCCCGCTCGGCGCTCGCCTGGCTCGAAGCGAGCCGGCAACGCATCAACGACCTCAACGTCTATCCGGTGCCCGACGGCGACACGGGAACGAACCTCACGCTCACCGTGCGCGCGATCGTCGACGCGCTCGAGCGTTCCGACGCGACCGGTCCCGAGGCCGTCGCAAAGGAGCTCTCCGATGCCGCGCTCCGCGGCGCCTGCGGCAACTCGGGTGTCATCTTCAGCCAGATCGTCCGCGGCTTCGCGGACGTCCTCGGCAAGCACGCGATCGTCGACGGCCCTGTGCTCTCGCTCGCATTCCGCAGCGCCTCCGATAGCGCGTATCGCGCGGTCCGCCGGCCGGTCGAGGGCACGATGCTCACCGTCATTCGCGAGATGGCCGAAGAGGCCGAGGAGCCCGACGTTCGCAACCTGTCGACGCTCGACCTGCTGCGTCGCGTCGTTGCCCGTGGCGAGCTCGCCGTCGCCCGCACCCCGGAGCTCCTCGCTGTGCTGCGCGAGGCAGGCGTCGTCGACGCGGGCGGTGCCGGGCTGCTCGAGATCGTCCGCGGGCTCGCTGCCGGTGTCGCCGGCGAAGCACCACCCGACCAGCCGGTCGAGAGCCACGAGCTCGGGATCGACGCGATCCACCAGGAGCTGTCCGAGTACCGGTACTGCACGGTCTTTCTCGTCGAGGGCGAGGAGCTCGACGCCGATGCGCTCGAGTCGCAGCTCGAGCCACTCGGTGACTCGCTCCTCGTTGTCGGGACGAGCGAGCTCCTCAAGATCCACGTGCACACCGACGACCCGGGGGTTGCGCTGAGCTACGGCGTCAAGCTCGGGACAATCGCGGGGGTTGAGATCGCCAACATGCATGCGCAGACCGTCGAGCGCGAGGAGCGGTTGGCGGCGGTCAGCGAGGCGCTCGCGGAGATCCCCACGCTCGAGACGGCGCTCGTCGTCGTCGCTCCCGGTCGCGGGACCCGGATGCTGTTCGAGGAGGCAGGCGCGACGCGCGTGGTCGAGGGCGGCCAGACGATGAACCCGTCCACCGGCGAGATTGCGGCTGCCGTCGAGGCGGCGCCGTCGCCGCACGTGATCGTGTTGCCGAACAACCGAAACGTGATCCTCAGCGCCGAGCAGGCGATCGGGCTCAGCGACGGGAAGAACGTTCGCGTTATCCCAACGCGCACCGTGCAGGAGGGGATCAGGGCCGCGCACGAGTACGAGGCCGAGGCCGACCCGGAGACGAACGTCGAGCGGATGACGGCAGCGATCGGTGAGCTCCGAACCGGCGAGATCACGAAGGCGTCCCGGACGGTGACACTCGATGGGGTCGACGTGCGCGAAGGCGAGTTCCTCGGGCTCGCCGACGGTCGAGCGATCGTCAGCACGTCCTCGTTCGACGACGCGGTCGACGCGGTCGTCGAGACCCTTCTCGGCGAGGGACAGTCGATCCTCGGGGTGCTGGTCGGCGAGGGCGGGCCGGACGGCGACGAGCTTCGCTCCCGGCTAGAGGTTGGGCGTCCGCTCGTCGACATCGAAGTGCTCGACGGCGGACAGCCGCACTACCCGCTGCTCCTCTGGTCGGAGCCGTGAGCCAGGCCGTTCGGGTTGTCCTCGTCGAGGACAACGAGGTCTACCGGTCGTCGCTCGAGCTCCTCCTCGGGATGCAGCACGGGATCGAGATCGTCGGGGTCGCCGACACGGCCCGTGCGGCAAGCGCGATCGTCGACCAGCTCCGGCCGGATATCGTCGTCACCGATTTCCGCCTTCCCGACGCCGATGGTGTCTCGACGACGAATGCGTTGCGCGCGACCGACGCGAGCCCGACCGTGATCTGCCTCACCGCCGAGGCGACCCAGGCGGAGGGCGAGGCCGTGCTTGCAGCCGGGGCGGTGGCGCTCGTCGAGAAGGGTGTGCCGATCGGCGAGCTCGCGACCGTGATCCGTTCGGCGGCGGGCTGGTAGTAGGCTCCCCGGGTGCGCCTCACCCGCGACAACACGGCGATCGTCCTCGACTCGACCTCCGATTTCCCGGAGGCGCGGGACGTTCATCCGAACATGCGCGTCGTCCCGCTCTACGTGCTCTTCGGCGACGAGAGCCTGAAGGACGGCGTCGAGATCGCGCCTGCGGCGTTCTACGAGCGACTCGAGCAGGCCCCGACGCTCCCAACCACGCGCCAGCCCACACCACAGGATTTCGCCGACTGCTACCAGGAGCTCGCCGACGCCGGCTACGAGCGCATCTGGTCGCTCCACGTCTCGGGGAAGCTGTCGGGGACGTACCAGTCGGCGTGCCTCGGCGCAGAGCTCGCGGGCGGCGGCCGCGTGAAAGTGGTCGACACCGAGACCGCCTCCCTCGCCGACGCGATGCTCGCGCTCGCAGTTCAGCGGCGGCTCGAAGCGGGAACAAGCGACGAGGAGATCGAGGAGCTGATCGATCGCTTCCGGAAGACCTGTGGCGTCGTCTTCACCGTCGGCACGCTCGAGTACCTGCAGAAGGGTGGACGGATCGGCAAGGCTCAGGCCCTGGCCGGCTCGCTGCTCAACGTCAAGCCGATCCTCTCGGTCGCCGACGGCGAGATCCACCCGATCGGGCGCGTCCGCGGGCGACAGAAGGCGCTCGCGGAGTTCGCGAAGCTCTTCGGCGAGGCAACCACCGACCGCGAGGGCCTGCGGGTCGCGATCGCACACGCGAACGCCCCGGAATGGGTGGACGTCCTCACCGACCTCGTTCGCCGCGCGCGGCCACAGGCGGACATCGAGCTCGTCGAGATCCTCGGCGCCGTCGTCGGCACCCACGCCGGCCCCGGCGCGGTCGGCTTCTTCTGGTTCCAGGACTGACTGCTCGAAGGCCCTGTCGGCCTCTGGCCCTGCGGGTCTGGCCGAAGCCAGACCTAGCCGTGGCCGCCCGAGCATCGGGTCTGGCTTAAAGCCAGACCCGTGTGCTTCCGAGGGACGGCGACGACGCCGGGGCCGAAGCCGCGCGCGCAATCGCCTCAGTCGTCGTCGCCGTCCCGGTCGTGGTCGACCACGGGTGGTTGGGTCACGGTCGGGCGACCGACGGTGACAGAGACCGGGGTCAACCTCCCGACCGGATCGTCCTGTTGCGGCTGTCCCGCGGCGATCAGCTGGTCTGCGGCGACGAATCCGCCGAGCGCGAGCAGAGCGAGCACGGCGAGGTTACGCGCGTAGCGCATCCGATCGACCCACCCTGGCCTTCGATCGCATGCCGCCGCGCGCAGTGAGGGCGCGCCAGCAGGTGGCGCTGACAACGGCACCGAGCGCGGCGGCGTAGACACCGACGACGGCCGGCCTGCCGCTGTCCGAGCCGCTTGCAATCCCGTGGATGCTCGCGGCGACGAACGCGGCGTACGAGAGCCAATGCAGCCGCCGCCAGGCCTTCGCGCCGATGCGCTTGCGAGCCCAGAACGAGGCGGCGACGAGCACCATCAGCTCGCCGGCGACGACCCCGACACCGGTCCACACCGGCCGGTACGACGAGAGGCCGGGGACGATCAGCGCGAGTGGCGAGATCGTCACGGTCGCATCGGCGACCAGTGCTGCCCCGTGCACCGCGAGCGCGCCGAGGCCGGCGACCGTGAGTGACCGGTGCACGTCGGTGACCGCGGCCGGCCGGACCGCCCGCCCGAGGAGGCGGCTCTTGAGCGTGAGCCCCGCGACCATCGACGCAGTCAACAAGAGGTACGCGGCGAACCCCGCCGTCCGCGCGAGCAACCAGAACGTCGGATCGTGCTTCATCCGATCCCCCCGCCGATCACGACCTCTCCGCTCGTACGCACGATGACGTGAGGCACGTCGCTCGTGCCGCGAAGGAACGCGGCCTTCGCCGCCACCTCCGCCTCCGTTGCCGTCCCCGCAACGACCGTCGCTCGCAACGTCGACGTCGCCGCGGGACGGCCGGTTGCGGGGTCGATCAGGTGATGGGCCTCGCTCCCGTCCTGCAGCCGCCACCGGCGCCTGTCGCGTCCGGATGTCGCAATTGCCGCGTCGACGAGCTCGAGCGTCGGGCCGCCGTCGACGGCGACGGGCCACGTGCCGCGGACCGCGATGTCGCCTCCTGCGTCGACAAGGCACGGGCCGAGCGGCGCCAGGCGCTCGACAGCCAGATCGACCGCGAACCCCTTGGCGATGCCGCCGAGATCGAGGCGGACGCCGGGCGCGAGCTCGACCGTCGTCCCTTCAACCCGGGCGTCGCCCCCGCATGCGGGGGCGAAACCCGGGGCCGTCAGCTCCCCCTCCAACTCCGAGAAGGAGCGGCTGTAGCCAGCCGCGACGACGGCGTCGTGCACGGTCGGATCGAAGAGGCCCGCGGTCGACTCCCGGGCAGTGAGGGCTGCGCGGACGACCTCGGCCAGCAGCTCCGGCACTTCGCCGGCGCCGGCCTCGTTGAGCCGAGAGAGAGCCGAGTCGGGCGAGAATCTCGTGCAGAGCGATTCGATCGTTCGAAACGTCGTCTCCACGTCGGCGAGCGCCGCCGCCGCGACTTGGGAGTCAGGGGCGTCGAGAAGCACCGTGACTTCCGTCCCCATCGCGCTGAAGGCACGTTGCAACATCACGACGTCCGTGTGGTCGCAAGCGGCGGCAGCTGGACGACCCGCACGACCGGTGTGGGCGCGGGTGCAGCCGTCAGGGCGCGCCGCCTCGCCTCGGCAGCCCGATAGGTCGCCCAGCGGTCGGCGAGGTCGGCCTGCGCTCGCGCGAGCTGCGTTCCGAGGAGCCGCTGCTTCGCGTCGAGAGCGGCAAGCCGGGGGTCAGGGGCGGCGCTCACCCACGGATGGGCCGCGAGCGACGCCCAGAGCACGAAGAAGAGGAGAACCGAGAGCGCAGCGACGTAAATCCGGCCGACGTGACTAGTCATCGAGCTCGCCACCCTCGTGCTCGCTCTCGCCGTAGTCGTCGTCGCGGTAGGCGGTGGTGACGCGGGGTGACGGGCCGCGGACGTAGATCACCTGCTCCGCGGGCTCTCGCTTGCGCGTCACGGGCGGAAGGGACGGCGGTCCTGACTTCCGCAGAGCACGAAGCTGGGCCGACGCCCGGGCGAGCTGGGACTGCCTGACCGCGATCGCCTTCGTCGCGTCGGTCCGGGAGGGGCCGAGTGCCAGCGTTCGCGAGAGCGCGACGACGCCGGCAATCGTGGCGATGCCGAGGATGAGGCTGGCGACTGCCGCGTGAAGCGAGCTCCGCGAGCGACCGCGCCGGATTGGGGTACCTGCTTCGCTCTTGTTCATATCTCGAAGGTACGGCTGAGCCGCCGGTCGGTGGGCTACGAGTCGGCAAGCCATCGCCAAGGTTCTGTGAAGGACGGGTTTTGCCGCGAAGGGCAACGCGTACGATTGGGGTGTGCACGTGCTTCTTGTCGAGGACGAAGACGCGATCGCCGAGCCGCTCGCCGAGGGACTTCGGCGTGAGGGATTCGAGGTCGATCGGGTCTCGACCGGGGCGGACGCGCTCGAGCGCGCACCTGGGATGGACCTCGTCCTCCTCGACATCCGCCTTCCGGATATCGACGGGCTCACGGTTTGTCGCGAGCTGCGGTCACATTCCCGCGTTCCCGTGATCATGGTCACGGCGCGCGGGGAGGAGATCGACCGCGTGCTCGGTCTCGAACTCGGGGCAGACGACTACGTTGTGAAGCCGTTCGGCCTCCGCGAGCTCATCGCGCGGATGCGTGCCGTGCTCCGCCGCGTCCACGAGGTGCACGACCCGCTCGAGCCGGTTCGCGCCGGCCCGATCGAGATCGACCGCGCCGCGCGCCGGGTAACCGTCGACGGCGACGAGCTCGAGCTGACCCCGCGGGAGTACGACGTTCTGCTCGCGCTTGCGGCGGAGCCGGGGGCGGTGATCGCCAAGGACCGACTGATCCAGGACGTGTGGGGAGTCAACTGGCTCGGGGCTGCCAAGACCGTCGACGTTCACGTCGCTTCTCTACGCAAGAAGCTCGGCGACCCGTCCCTCGTCGAGACGATTCGCGGCGTCGGGCTCCGGCTGCGTGTCTAGTGGGATGTTCCGCAACGATAGACCGCAGATGATGAGTTGCGGAAGACCCCACTAGACGCCGCGACCGGATGCGCGTCCGACTGCTGCTAACCATGCTCGCCCTCACGGGTGTGCTCCTCACCGTTCTCGTCATCCCGCTCGGGATTGCGAGCGCCCGGAGCGAGCGTCGCGATCTCGAGGCGAAGGTGGAGCGGGATGCGACCGCCGTCGCGTCGCTCGCCGAGGACACGCTCGAGGCAAAGGCGCCAGCACCGCCGGCGCTTCACACGCTTGCGAAGCGGTATCGGAAAGACACGGGTGGCCGGATCGTCGTCGTCGGAGTCGCCGGCGTCTCGATCGTGGACAGCGAGGGCAAGTCGGGGCGGAGCTTCGCGTCGCGCCCCGAGGTCGGGCGCGCGCTTGCCGGTGAGGTCGCGAGCGGCCGCCGGCGGTCGGCAACGTTGAGCTCAGCGATCATCTTCGTCGCGGTTCCCGTTGCCTCAGGGGGAGTCGTTCGTGGGGCGGTGCGCATCACCTATCCGACGACGACCGCCGACGCGCGCGTCCATCGCGCCTGGATGCTCCTCGGAGTGGTGTCGATCCTGGCGCTACTCGTCGCCGCTTCGCTCGCCGTCTGGCTTGCGCGCTGGGCGTCGCGGCCGCTCGTCGGCCTCGAGACGGCCGCAGCCGCAGTCGCCGCCGGCAACCGGGCAGCGAGGGCGCCACTGACCGGCCCACCCGAGGTGCGCTCGGCTGCAGCAGCGTTCAACGAGATGGTCGAGCGGCTCGAGTCACTCGTCACCTCGCAGAGCGAGTTCGTCGCCGACGCCTCACATCAGCTGCGCACGCCGTTGACGGCGCTCCGCCTGCGGCTCGACAATCTCGAGCTGGCCGCGAGCGACGAGATGCGCGATGGGCTGGAGGCGGCTGTCGCCGAGGCCGGGCGGCTCACCGAGATCATGGATGGCCTGCTCGCCCTCGCCCGCGCCGACGGCGGTGCGACGCCCGCGACGGCGGTCGACCTCACCGAGGTTGCCACCGACCGGGCAGAAGCATGGGAGGCCCTCGCGGCCGAGCGTGGGATCGAGGTGGTGGTCGAGCCCGCTTCGCAGGTTTCGGTGCGGGTCGCGCGCGACCGGGTCGACCAGGTGCTCGACAATCTCATCGCGAATGCGATCGAGGCGAGCCCGGACGGCGACACCGTCCGCTTGCTCGTCTCGACCGTCGGCGATCGTGGTGAGCTCAGGGTGCGGGACGGTGGCCCGGGCCTCGTCGACGACGACAAACGGCGGGCTCTCGACCGGTTCTGGCGGGCGAGTCGGACGCCGGGCTCCGGGTTGGGGCTTCCGATCGCGAAGCGTCTCGTCGAGATCGACCACGGCATGCTGGAGCTTCTCGACGCGCCCGGCGGCGGTCTCGACGCGGTCGTCCGCCTGCCGCTTGCGCGGCCCGAGCGACTGGACCCGGGCGCCGCGAGACCGTAGACTCGGTCGTGGTGTCCCGTACGGCGACCTCGATCCGGTTGCCCGCCGGTTTCGGCGGCGTGGTCCCGACCGCGCCCCTCCCGTGGCCCCATGGGGGCCTGAGGCCAGAAGCCCTTGCCGCGCCGATCGAGACGCTCCCGGGCGTCGGCCCCTCCGTGCGGAAGAAGCTAGCGCGGCTCGGCCTTGCGACCGTCGGTGACGTCCTTGCACATGCGCCGCGCCGCTACGAGAGCGCGGCGCCCGACCGCACAATCTCGCAGCTCTTCGGCGATGAGGAGGCAACACTCGACGTCACCGTGCGTCGCGCCTCGGGGCGGCGAGCTCGCGGCCGTTTGCACATCGTGACCGCGCATGTCACCGACGGAACTGGCGATATCCGCGCAAGCTGGTTCAACCAGCCGTGGCTCGAGGCGAAGCTCGTTCCGGGAGCGCGGCTGCGGCTCCGCGGGAAGCACAACCGGTTCGGCTTCCAGGTCGAATCGTACGACTTCGGCGATGCCTCGGCGACCGCGGACTTCGCACCCGTCTACCCCGCGACCGCTGATCTTGCGCAGAAACAGCTGCGCGCGATCGCCGATCATGCGCTTGCGTTCGTGCGGACGGGCGGCGATCCGTTGCCGGCCCCGATTCGGGCCCGCGACGGGCTGCCGTTCCGTCCCGACGCGGTCGCGGCGCTTCACCATCCGCTTTCGACCGAGCGCGCCGAGCAGGCGCGTCGCCGGCTCGCGCTCGACGAGCTCCTGACGATGCAGCTCGCGCTCCGCCGGCGCGCGGCCGAGCGAGAGCGCCTGGTCGCCGAGCCGCTCGCCCCCGCGGGCGAGCTGATTGCGCGCTACCGGCCCGCGCTGCCGTTCACGCTGACCGAGGCTCAGGAGCGCGCGATCGCGGAGATCGACGCCGACCTCGCCCTGGCGACGCCGATGCAGCGGCTGCTGCAGGGCGACGTCGGCTCGGGGAAGACTGTGGTTGCGCTCTACACGCTGCTTCGCGCGGTCGAGAACGGGCGCCAGGCGGCGCTGATGGCGCCGACCGAGACGCTCGCCGAGCAGCACTTCATCACGATCGAGCGGCTCTGCACGGAGCTTGGGGTGCGCGTCGCGCTGCTGACGAGCTCGCTCGGCACGC
Source organism: Gaiellales bacterium (assembly GCA_046330385.1). Lineage (GTDB taxonomy): Bacteria > Actinomycetota > Thermoleophilia > Gaiellales > Gaiellaceae > Gaiella. The sequence goes on from JAXLSV010000002.1 coordinate 714,811, forward strand.
GCGAGCACCGCGTCGTGAGGCAGCTGATCGCCTCGGGCGACGTCGAGATCGCGGTCGGCACACACGCATTGATCCAGCGCGAGGTCGAGTTCCGCGACCTCGCGGTCGCGGTGGTCGACGAGCAGCACCGTTTCGGCGTCGAGCAGCGTGCCGCGCTCGCCGACAACCGCAGCCCGCACGTCCTCCACATGACCGCGACCCCGATCCCGCGCACGCTCGCGCTCACCGTGTTCGGCGATCTCGCGGTCTCCGAGATCGCGGCGCCACCCGCCGACCGCAAGCCGATCGTCACCGCCTGGGTCACGGAGGAGCGAAGCTCCGAGGCCTACACCCGCCTCCGCCGCCACCTCGACGACGGGCGCCAGGCCTACGTCGTCTGCCCGCTCGTCGAGGGCTCGGAGACCGCGCTCGCGAAGGCGGCCGAGGATGAGGCCGAGCGGCTTCGTGGCGGCGAGCTCGAGGGGCACCGCGTGGGCTGCGTCCACGGCCGGCTGAAGACCGCCGACCGGCGCGAGGTGATGGCCCGCTTCGCGGCAGGCGACCTGGACGTGCTCGTCGCGACGACCGTGATCGAGGTCGGCGTCGACGTCCCGAACGCGACGATCATGATCGTTCAGGAGGCCGACCGCTTCGGTCTCGCGCAGCTGCACCAGCTGCGCGGCCGCGTCGGGCGTGGGGGAGAACAGTCGTACTGTCTGCTGATCTCACGCCACCGCGACGAGCTCTCCGAGAGCGCGCTCGAGCGACTGCAGGCGATGGTCGACACGACCGACGGCTTCGTCCTCGCCGAGAAGGACCTCGAGCTGCGCGGCGAGGGTCAGATGGTCGGCGCCCGCCAGTCCGGCCTCTCCGACCTGCGCTTCACGCGGCTGCGAAATGACCGCGACCTCATCGAGCAGGCAAGAGCGCTCGCCGCCGAGCTGCCCGACGAGGGGCTGTATGCGGACGCGGTCGACGCGTTGCTCGGGGAGGCGGAGCACCTTGGGGACTCGTGAGCCCGCGGGCACGGGCCAATCGCAATTGCAATCCCTCGTGGATTGCAGAGGATCGGAGTACCCATGCCTGGGGCCATTGCCGGCACACGTCGACCTCGAGGATGACGGAGATCGGTAGCCGATCGCTCGCGCCGATGTGAATTCCGCTACTGCGCACGCGGACGCAGAAAGACGGCACGAGTTCCAGCACTTGCGATGCAGCAAACCAGTGAGAGTGGAACTCGAAGCCGTCGTTGGTCGTCATCTCGACGCAGGTCCGAGCACCTTGCGGTAACACAGGCTCGTCTCGGGTGAGCGCAGGTATTCGCCCCACAGCGGCGTCGGCGTGTAGCCGGCCTTCTCGTAGAGCGCGATCGCGGCGGTCTGGCGGGTGCCGGTCTCGAGGCAGAGCTCCTCGAGCCCGAGGGCGAGCGCCTCGTGCTCGAGCGCATCGAGGATCGCGGCGCCGAGCTTGTGGCCGCGCACCGCGGGGTCGACGTACATGCGCTTGAGCTCGCCGGTGCGCTCGTCGAGGCGGCGGATCGCGCCGCAGCCGACCGGCTCGCCGTCGAGCGTTGCGCGCACCATCACCCCGGCGGGCGGGAGCACCGAGTCGGGGTCGAGCGTGAAGTGGTTCGCGCCGTCCTCGGGGTACATCGCCGTGAGCTCGTCGTTCAGGCGATGCACGAGCGCGACGGTCGTCTCGTCGGCGAAGGTCGTCCGCGTGACGACGGCCTTCGCGTGTGGCTTCCCGAAGCGAAACGCGTAGGGGGACGGGCCGTGCGCGGCGAGGAACGCGAGCCGGCGCTTCGCATCATCGAGCGTCGGGAGCTCGCCGGCGGAAACCCACCACAGCGCCAGCTGCGTCGTGCCGTCGACGAACCACTCGCGGCGACGCTTCACGAAGTCGCGGTGCTCCGATCGGTACACGTACTCCTGCAGCGCCTCGACCGACTCCCACACGCTCATGTTCACGAGCAGCATCGGATCGGGGAACGCGTGGATCGACGTCGCGTTGCCCTCGGCGGTCTGCAGCCGCCAGACGAATCCCGGCGCGGAATCGGCAAGCGCGTTGATCCGGTCGAGGTTGTCGACGAACTCCGCGACGCCCGGATCGCCGACCGGGGCGCGGATCACGGCGATGTTCACCTGCGCGACGTGCAGATCCATCGCGAGATCTTGCCTGGAAAGGCCACTACCGCTCCACGACGACGTGGCGTACCCTATGACAATGGCCGAGTCGCTCACCTTCACCGCGGTGTTTACGCCGGAGGACAACGGCTGGACGATGGCGCAGCTCGCGGAGTGGCCGGCTGTCGTCACCTGCGCGAAGACCGTCGACGAGGCGAGGGAGATGCTGCTCGACGCGGCCCACGAGCTCATCGCGTCCTATCAGGACGAAGGGCGCCCGCTGCCGATCGGCGGCGGCCATGCCGAGTCGATCACGATCGAGCTCGCTGTTGCGTGAATCGCGCGGCGCTCGAGCGTCATCTGCGCGAGCACGGCTGTTCCGTCGTGCGTGAGGGCGCTCGGCACTCAATCTGGGCTGACGCCTCCGGTGACCGCCGAACGTCCCTCCCACGGCACCGCGAGGTCCCGCTCGGGACAGCGTGCGCGATCTGTCGGCAGCTAGGCATTCCTGCTCCCGAGGGGCGCTGAGCGAACGTGCGCGTGATCGCAGGCACCTACCGGGGCAGGCGGCTGGTCGCCCCGAAGGGCGCCGGCACGCGCCCGACCGGCGACCGGGTGCGGGAGGCGCTCTTCTCGATCCTCGGGCCGATCGACGACGTATCGGTGCTCGATCTCTACGCGGGCTCGGGCGCGCTCGGGCTCGAGGCGCTCTCGCGCGGCGCGCGGCGCTGTGTGTTCGCCGACGTCGACGGGGGCGCGTGTCGCGCGATCAAGACAAACCTTGCGACGCTCGGGGTCACCGGTGCGCTCGTCCTGCAGCGCGATGCGCTCTCGGTGCTCCGCGACGAGGCGCACGCGGGCCGGCGGCACGAGCTGATCCTCCTCGACCCGCCCTACGACACCTGGCCGAGCCTTCAGGAGCGGCTCGCGATTGCGCTCCCCGGCGTCGTCGCGGACGATGGATGCGTCGTGGTCGAGACCGCCGCGAAGATCGAGCCGACGCTCCCGCTCACCCTCGAGACGACGCGACGGTACGGTTCGGCGCGCATCACGATCTTCACGCCTGACCACCACCCATGACCGACCGCACCGACCCGATCGTCGCGATCTGCCCCGGTACCTACGACCCGGTGACGCTCGGGCACGTCGACGTGATCCGCCGCGCGGCTGCGGTCTTCGACAAGGTCGTGGTCGCAGTCGTGCGCGAGCCGCTGCACAAGCAGACGACGTTCACCGTCGAGGAGCGCGTCGGGTTCCTCCAGGACGGGCTGCAGGGGCTCGCGAACGTCGAGGTCGACGTGTTCGCCGAGCTCGTCGTCGACTTCGCCCGCCGCCACGGCGCCCGCACGATGGTGAAGGGCCTGCGCGTGCTCGCCGACTTCGAGTGGGAGGTGCAGATGAACCGCCTGAACCAGCGCCTCGCACCCGAGATCGAGACGATGTACGTGATGTCAGGCCCGGAGTTCGCGTTCGTGTCTTCGAGCGGGGTGAAGGAGATCGCGGCGTTCGGCGGCAAGGTCGACGACCTCGTCCCGGAGGCGGTCGCGGCGAGGTTCAAGGAGCTGTACCCGAACGGGAGGCCGGGAGCGCCGCTGAGCCCGGCTGAGTAGCCAAGACCGGCAGCGGGGCCCACGCAGTCGCGTTGAGCGACCGGCTCGGAACTGGCGCCGGCGCGCCTGCCCAAACGGACCCGGTCGCGTGATGACTCCAGTGTGCGCGTCCGCGCCCGCGACGTCGACGCTCCGTGGCTTCAGCGCGGAACATCACCGCTGACGCCTGGGGGTCTTCCGGGAGGCGGGGTGCGTGCAAGCCACCCATGCGTCCGCCGACGCGAGTACCATCCAGAGCATGGATGTCCTCGTTCTCATCGACAAGCTCGACGACCTGGTGCACAACGCCAAGTCCGTCCCCATGACCGACCAGGTGCGCATCGAGCGCGAGGAGATCTACGACCTCCTCGACCAGATGCGCGCGACGATTCCGGAGGAGATCAAGCAGGCGCGCTGGATCGTGAAGGAGCGCCAGGAGATGCTCGCCGAGGCCAAGCGCGAGTGCGACCGCCTGATCGGCGAGGCGCGCGAGCAGGCCGTGCGTGAGGCGTCCCAGACGGAGATCGTCAAGATCGCCGAGCGCCAGGCGCAGGACATCGTCGAGGAGGCTCGACGCCAGGCGCGCGAGACGCGGCTCGAGATGGAGGACTGGGCCGACGGGATCCTCTCGACGCTCGAGGTCAACCTCGACAAGTTCCTTGGCGCCGTGCGGCGCGGCCGTGAGCGGCTCCACGAGCGCTCGCAGGAGACGGTGGTCGCCGGGATCGGCCCGGTCGACCGCAGCGCGCCGGGCGACGAGGACTCGTATCTCTAAGGATCTGGCCTTTGGCCAGATCCTTGAGGGAAGCCGCTTCGCGGCTTGCTCATCGTTGGGCCCGTTTGGGCCGCTGCGCGGCTGGGCCTTCGGCCCGGACGGGCCGGGGCCGCTTCGTGGCCGAACCCCCTCGGCCGGACGGGCCGGGGCCGCTTCGTGGCCGAACCCCCTCGGCCGGACGGGCCGGGGCCGCTTCGTGGCCGAACCCCCTCGGCCGGACGGGCCGGGGCCGCTTCGCGGACGAACCACCGAACCCCTCAACCCCGGGACGCGCCTGGCTTGTGACGTGGCTTTAGCCGCGTCACTCCGCCCAGCAACCCGCGCCCACCGTCCCGGAGCCGGACGTGCGTGTGCTCAGGCTCTCGCCTGAGCACACGCATCTCACCCACCAGGACCGGCTCCTCGTTATCGCGAGAGGGGCACCTGAACGAGCCTGCTCCCCGAGATCCCGCCAAGCTCAGGGTCGCCGGTGCGGCCGACCTTGACGAAGAACTGCACCGAGTACGCGCCGCGGAGCTCGGGGAAGTCGCGCTCGGGCAGCGTCTGCAGCTGCAGCCAGCCGTCCTGCCCGGTCCTCTGGTTCTGGGGATTGCGGGTGACGAGGGGTGTCGAGCGGAAGAACACCTCGGCGTCTCGAACGACGTAGCCCCGGGTGTCCTTCACCTTGATCCGCACTGTGATCGGGTCGGTGCGCGAGCGGATGACACCGGGCGAGAACGCGACCTGGTCGACAACGAGCCGCTGGTCCGCCGGAATGCTCGTCGTGGGAATCGACTTCTCGCCGTTCGGCAAGACGATCATTCCCGGTGGGCCGGCGGCCGCGACGATCCTCGCCGAGGGGAGCGTCATGCTGCTCGACTGACCGTCGCCATTGTCGGCGTTGACCCGCGCCCGCATCGTCCGATCGATGTCGCCTGGGCGGAGCGTGTACGAGTCGTCGGTGAACCCCGGCTGCACGATGCAGTTGTTGCCTGCAGAGTCACAGCGGAGCCAGTTGAAGGTGAACGTGATCGGCTGGCGACCCGACCAGGTTCCCGGGACGACATGCAGCGTCTCGTCCTGAACGGTGGTGCCCGAGAGCGTCGGGCGCACCCGGTTCACGGGCTTCCCCGTCGTCGTCGACGAGATCAGGGCGGTGGGATTCGACGCGGCCGTCCTCGAGCCGTCCGCGTTCGATGCGGTGATCCGGATCCGCAAGCGCCGATTCACGTCTCCTGATCCGACAACGTAGCTTGTCGTGGATGCACCACTGATCGCGGCACAGTCGGAGCCGTCCGACTTGCCGCCGTTCGAGCCGCAGCGCACCCACTGGTAGCCGTAGCTCGTCGGGTTGTTCGTCCAGCTGCCGCGCGAGGCGGTGAGGGTCGAGGCAACCGCAGCGCTGCCGGAGATCGTCGGCTCAGCGGTGTTGACAGGAGCAGCCGCGCTCCGTGCCGCGCCGCCCGCCGGGAGGACCAGCACCGCGGCGATCGCTCCCACGAGCGCGAGGACCATTGCGCCGATCCCCGTAATCCGTGTCGTGTGCGATGCCTGTCGCATGAGGCGCTCCTTCTCGTAGAGGCTGACAACCGCGTGATACACCCGAACGGCGGCTCCTGAGGCCCGTTTCACAGAACCCTGACGAGATCCGTTCCTCGCCCAAATCCTGTGTGGGAAGGGTGAGTACGCTTGGGGCCGTGACGACGTTCGCGCTGCGCAATCTGCGACTTCGCCCCGGCGAGGAGCACGAGGTGACGCTTGCCGTCGCGCACGAGCCGTTCCTGCTCGGCGGCCAGACCTACGTCGTCGATCCGCCGACACCCGAGGCCCGGCTGACGATCCAGCGCGCCACCGGCGGCGACGTGTTCCGGCTTCGGTTTGCGGCCACGCTCGTCGGCCCGTGCATGCGCTGTCTCGCCGACGCCCGCGTCACGGCCGACGTCGACGCGACCGAATACAACGATGCGAGCGCGACAGCGCCACCCGAGCTTCGAACCGAGTACGTCGCCGACGGCGACCTCGACGTCTCCGGCTGGGCGCGCGATCAGCTCGCGTTCGAGCTCCCACAGCAGATCCTCTGCCGACCCGACTGTGCCGGGCTCTGCGCGGTGTGCGGCAAGAACCTGAACGACGAGCCGCACGAGCACGACGACGCGCCGTCCGATCCCCGCTGGGCGGCCCTCGAGGCGCTACGTCAGCCGCGATCCTGACGGGGCACGCTGCCCCGGCTGACTATGAGGTGGTTTCAACCGCTCACGCGGCTCCCGGCCTGCACCGTCCCGCCCGTCTGGGTCGCGGCGTACCGGCAACAGGTACTGTTGCGGGGCGCCTCGGCGCTCTCCATGACGGACTGAGCGAAACGCATCCATCACCGGCACCCGCGCGGCGGTGTGCCTTGCGTTCGCAGGAGGTCTGTCCACATGCTCATCCAGCTCGATCGCGTCTCGTTCTCCCACGGCGCGCAGACGGTGCTCGACGCCGTCACACTCACCGTCGACGATCACAGCCGCCTCGGCGTAGTCGGTCGCAACGGTCTCGGGAAGTCGACGCTTCTCAGGCTCCTCGCTGGCGAGCTCGACCCCGCCGCCGGCTCGATCACCCGCTCCCCCGCGGGGCTTGCTGTCGGCTACCTGGAGCAGGAGCCCGAGCGGAGAGCAGACGAGACCCTTCGCGGCTACCTCCATCGGCGCACAGGTGTCGCGGGGGCCGAGCGGGCGCTGACCGAGACCGCGTTGCGGTTGGCGAGCGATCCCCGCGCAGCGGACGACTACGACGCTGCGCTCACACGGCTCCTCTCGCTCGGGGCCGCCGACCTCGACGCACGCGCCTCGGCGACTCTCACCTCCCTGGGGCTCTCGACCGAGCTGGACGCGCCGGTCGCGTCTCTGTCGGGTGGTCAGGCTGCGAGGCTTACGCTCGCTGCGATCCTGCTCGCCCGCTTCGACGTCCTGCTCCTCGACGAGCCCACGAACGACCTCGACTTCGCCGGCCTTGCACGTCTCGAGCGCTTTGTCGAATCGTTCCCCGGGGCGCTTGTCGTCGTCTCTCACGACCGGGCGTTTCTCGATCGGATCGCGACCCGGATCGCCGAGATCGACGAGCGGTCACGAACGCTACGAATGTGGGCGGGCGGATGGAGCGAGTTCGCGGCGGCCCGCGAGCGCGCCCGCGAGGCCGCGTACGCCGCCTACGACCAGAGCCGCGAGCGCCGTCGCGAGCTCACCGCCCTCCTCACGACGCGGCGGGCGCAGGCGGGCTCGCTCGGAACAGGGCTCGGCGAGAAGTCGGGCGGAAGCGACCGGCGCGGAACCAACGCCCTCAGGACGAAGGTCAGACAGGCCGAGCGGCTGCTCGAACGAACCCCCGAGGCGGAGAAGCCCTTTGAGCCATGGGAGCTCCATCTGACCCTGCGAGCGGGTCGTCGCGCCGGAGACCGAGTCGCGGCGCTCCGGGCGGTCGTCGCGGAACGCGGCTCGTTCCGTCTCGGGCCGATCGACCTCGAGCTCGCCGCGGGCGACCGCGTGGCGATCACCGGCCCGAACGGCTCGGGCAAGTCGACGCTGCTGGCGCTCCTGCTCGGTGAGCTCGCCCTGGTTACCGGGACCCGTGAGCTCGGCCCGGCGACGGTGGTCGGGACGCTCGCCCAGGATCGACGCGGCGACGACGGGGCCGTTCCGCTGCTCACCGCGTTCGTCGCGCAGACCGGGATGACGGCAGTCGACGCTCGCACGCTCCTCGCCAAGTTCGGCCTCGGGGCGGAGCACGTGATGCGGCCGCTCGGGACGCTCTCGCCCGGGGAGCGAACGCGCGCGCGGCTCGCCGAGCTCCAGCAGCGGGAAGTGAACCTCCTCGTCCTCGACGAGCCGACCAACCACCTCGATCTCGAGGCGATCGAGCAGCTCGAGCAGGCGCTCGGCGGCTACGACGGCGCTCTCGTCGTCGTTTCGCACGACCGGAGGTTCCTGGAGGCCGTGCAACCCACGCGCGAGCTGGCGCTCCGGGTCACGCCGGTTGGTGGGCTCGTGGCGGCGCCGCGCGTCGGTGGGCCGAAAACCGGTGTCTGACACCGGCGGCAACCTCTCGCGTCGGACGGCGGTGTTTCCACAGGCCCACTGCCGTGCTGCGGTGCCCGTGTGGACGAGCTGGCACAGAACTGACACACGTTCACCCTTGACGGAGAAAAGGTGTTTGACCCCGGCTTGACGCCGAGGCCGCCGCGGACATGGCCGCGCGCGCCCTGGCCTGCCGGGCGTGCCACCGCCGCCGCGCGACTCGCCGCCGAGCGCCGCGACCCGCGTGCTGCTCGTCTCCGCTACCATTGCCGGTCGCTCATGGCTGTCCCGAAGCGAAAGACCTCGAAGTCCCGCCGCGACAAGCGCCGCGCCACGCACGCGATCGACGCGCCACGCGTGAACACGTGCCCGAACTGCGGGTCGCCCACTCGGCCGCATCACATGTGCCCGACGTGCAAGACGTACCGCGGTCGCGACGTGCAGCCACTCCAGCCGCTCTAACCCAGCCGCATGGCGATTCGGGTCGCGGTCGACGCGCTCGGTGGTGACCGCGGGCCCGGCGAGGTCGTCTCTGGCGCGCTTGCTGCTGCTACTCCGGAGATCGTGCCGGTGCTCTACGGCCCGGCCGACCTCGACACGCGCGGGCTCGAGCACGTCGTCACCGACGGGATGGTCGAGATGGACGACAAGCCCGCGGAGGCGGTTCGCGCAAAGCCGGAGTCGTCGCTCGTGCGCGCCGTGCGCGCGGTCGGCGAGGGAGCTGCCGACGTCGTCGTCTCGGCCGGGAACACGGGAGCGATGCTTGCCGCAGGCCTCCTCCACGTCCGCCGGCTTGCGGGCGTCCACCGGCCGGGGATCGGGGTCGTGATCCCCAGCGTCAAGGGCCCGCTTGTCTTGATCGACGGTGGCGCCAACGCGGACGCTCGGCCCGAACACCTCGTCCAATTCGCACACATGGGTGCACTCTTCTCGCACGACGTTCTCGGTGTCCAGTCGCCGACGGTGGGGCTGCTTTCGATCGGCGAGGAGCCGGAGAAAGGGAACCAGCTGACCCTCGAAGCGCACGCTGCCCTTACCGGGACGGAGCTTCGGTTCGTCGGTAACGTCGAGGGACGGAGCCTGCTGGAGGGTGGGGTCGACGTTCTCGTGTGCGATGGCTTCACGGGAAACGTCGCGCTGAAGACGCTCGAGGGCACAATCAAGACGCTTCTCGGAAGCCTTCGCGACGAGATCTCCGCGTCGGTGACGGGGAAGCTCGGCGGGCTACTGATCCGACCGGCGGCTCGTCGACTGCGCGAGCGACTCGATCCCGACACGTACGGCGGGGCGTACCTCCTCGGGCTGAGAGGGCTGCTCGTGATCGCGCACGGGTCGAGCTCGAGTCGTGCGATCGCGAACGCGATCCGGCTCGGTGCTGCCGGCGTCGAGCACGACATCGTCTCGACGCTTGCCGAACGCCTCCCGTCCGCCTCACCGGCGCGGACGTAGATCGTCCGGCGTCGCATTGCGCCCCGCGCGCCGCAGCCTGCCCGGCACACGCCCGTCGCCCGCGGGCTCGCCGCGTTCATTTCGTGGATGCCCGCAGAGGCTGGTAGAGTCGGCGCGCTCTTTCGCATTGCCCGTTGTCCATCGATCACAGCGAGGTTCACCCAGTGGCACTTTCCCGCGATGAAGTTCTCGAGCGCGTCAAGTCGGCGCTTTCCGAGCAGCTCGGTGTCGACGAGAGCGAGATCACCGACGATGCCTCCTTCCAGGACGACCTCGACGCAGACTCGCTCGATCTCGTCGAGCTGATCATGGAGCTCGAGGACCAGTTCGGCGTCAAGATCCCGGACGAGGACGCGCAGACGCTGACGACCGTCGGCCAGGCAGTCGACTACGTCATCGCGCACCAGTAGAACCCTGCGCGGGGCGGGAGGGCAAGATCTCGGTCGCCTGATCGACGCCCTCCCGCCGGAGCGCCTCGCGCAGGTGTTCACGCACACTTCGTGGGCGTCCGATCGCGAGTCATCCTACGAGCGGCTCGAGTTCCTCGGGGACTCGGTGCTGGAGCTGGCGATCGCCCGGACGCTGTACGACCGCTTCCCGGAGTTCACCGAGGGGCAGCTCGCAAAGGTGCGCGCCCACGTCGTGTCGCGCCAGAGCTGCGCGACGGTTGCGAAGGAGCTTGGGCTTGGAGAGCGGCTGATCGAGAACGCCCAGGAGGTGCCGCAGGCCGAGCTCGAGCGAATCTCGCTGAGCCGAAACGTGCTCGCGGCGCTGCTCGAAGCCGCGATCGCCGCTGTGTATCTCGAGGTTGGGTTCGAGGTTGCCGAGCCGGCGGTCGTCGAGGCGTTCGGTCCTCGGCTCGACTGGGCGCTCACGGGGCACGTCGACAACAAGACGGAGCTCCAGGAGGCGCTTGCAAGAACGGGGCGCCAAGTGCAGTACGTCGTGGTCGATGTCGAGGGCCCGGCACACGATCGCCGGTTCGTCTGTGCGGCGGTGATCGATGGTGAGCAGCTAGGGCTCGGGCGCGGGTCGACGAAGAAGGCTGCCGAGCAGGAAGCGGCCGAGCAGGCGCTCAGCGCGCTCCGCGGCGACGGGAACACCTGAGCAGTCGCTCCGGGAAGTTCGCACCAGCTTCGTGCGGCTGCAAACGCTTCGCATGCCGGCGTCCTCAGTCGCACCAATACCGCACCGGTGTTCATGCGCTCTGCGTCCTAGGCCTGCTCGGTTTCGCCGACGAACACGACCCGAACTTCCCGGAGAGACCACTGGTGGTCTCTGTCCCCCGGCTGTGGCTCATCGCCGAGCTGATCGGGCCGATTGCCAGGTTGTGCCGGTCTGCGACACCGATCGCTCTCGCCTCCGCCTGGTCCAGGCAGCCTTTCGCGCGCCGCTCGCGGTGTGGGTGTACGTTCTCGCGGTCGTCGGTGCGGGTGCCGGGCTCTGGCTCGCAGTTCTCGCGGCCGGACAGGAGCCCCGGGACGACAGCGTCACGATCTCGTTGCCGCTGCTCGTGCTCGGCTTCGCGCTTGCCGAGTCCTGGACGGTGGGCCTGCGCTTCACGAGGCAGAATCACTCGCTGTCCCTGAGCGAGATCCCGCTCGTCTTCGGGCTGCTCTTCGTGGAGCCCGGTGACGTGCTGATCGCCTACTTCGCCGGCGGGGTCGTGGCGCTCGCGCTTCGCCGGCGGCAGTTCGGCATCAGGCTCCTCTTCAACGCGGCGCAGTTCGTGCTCACCGCGGGCCTCGCCCTCGTGACATTCCGCCTTCTCGCGGGGCCGGAGCTCTCAGCGCCGCGCGAATGGCTCGCGCTGCTCGCCGCCGGCATGACGTTCAGCGTTGTCGGCAATGTCGTGGTCGCCGGAGTCGTCCGCGTCGCCGAGGGGCGCTCGGCGATGCACGAGTCGCTGGCGACGCTCGGCTTCGGTGCGGTTGGCGCATCCGCGGCGATTAGCCTCGCCGCCGCGGCCGCCGAGCTCGCGCGATCGCGACCGGCGGGCCTCCTGCTGCTCGGCGTCCCCGTCGCGGCGCTCGCGATTGCCTTCCGGGGCTACGTCGCCGAACGTCGGGAGCGCGAGAAGATCGGATTCCTCTACGAGTCGATGCGGTCCGCGCAGAGCGCACCCGAGTTCGAGGAGGCGGTCGCGCGGTTGCTGCACCAGGCCCGCGAGCTATTCGGGGTGCGCTACTGCGAGATCGGGTTGCTCCCGCTCGACAGCGACTCAGGGGCGCTCGTCTCGACGAGTAGCCCGGGGGGCGACCTGCTGATGCAGCCCGCGACGGTGAGCGAGCTCGATCGGGTGCTGGTTGCGGCCGCCGAAGGTGGCGTCACGGTCGCGGTGCGGGAAGGAGGTGCCCGGTCGCCGCTCGCCGACGCGCTCACCGAGCGTGATCTGACCGCGGCGCTCGTATGCCTGTTGCGCACAGAGGCACGGACGCTCGGCTGGTTCGTCGTCGGCGATCGGACGGCCGGCTCGACGGAGTTCGCCCAGCACGAGGTCGCCCTGTTCGAGACGTTCGCATCACATGCGGCGGTCATCATCGAGAACGGTCGGCTCGAGCGTTCGCTCGCCCGGGTGATCGAGCTCAAGGACGAGCTGCGACATCAGGCGTTCCACGACGTCCTCACCGGGCTGCCGAACCGGGTGCTGTTCGCCGACGAGGTCTCGGCCGCGCTTGCGGCGTCGTCGAGCAGCCCGGCGGCGGTGCTGTTCCTCGACCTCGACGACTTCAAGGCCGTGAACGACACGTGGGGCCACGCGACCGGCGACTCGTTGCTCGTGGCCGCTGCAGACCGTCTTCGCCACGCGATCCGTCCGGACGACATCCCCTGTCGGCTCGGCGGCGACGAGTTCGCCGTGCTACTGGCCGACGTCGATGAGGAGACCGCCGGGCGAGTCGCGTTCCGGCTCGAAGCGGCGTTCGCGCCCCCGTTCGTCGTCGGTGGGCGCTCGATCGTCTCGCGACCGAGCATTGGCATCGCGATGTCCGAGCCTGAGCTCGCGGCCGACGACCTGATCGCGCGGGCCGATGTCGCGATGTACACGGCGAAGCACGCAGCCCAGCGCCGCCCGGTCGCCTACCGCTCCGAGGAGCATGACGTCTGGCGCCGGCGACGGGCGCTTGCGTTCGATCTCGACCGGGCGCTCGAGGCCGGCGAGGTCGACGTGTACTTCCAGCCCGCGATCTCGTTCGCGGACGGCTCGATCCGAGCGGTCGAGGCCCTTGTCCGCTGGCTTCATCCCGATAGTGGCGTCGTCCCGCCCGGCGAGTTCCTTCCGTTCGCCGATCCGCGGCAGCTGAATGCGATCGGAGAGATCGTGCTCACGAAGGCGGCCGGCCGGGTGCGGTCGTGGCAAGAGCTCGCTCCGGGTGGGCGCCTCGATCTCTGGGTCAACCTCTCGGCCGAGGAGCTCGCGAGCGACGATCTCGTCGCGCGGGTCGTGCGCGTCCTGGAGGCGACAGGCCTCGCGCCGGAGCTCCTCACGCTCGAGGTAACCGAGTCGAGCGTCGTCGAGGACGCGTTCGCGGGCATCAAGCTGATGCGCGAGCTGCACGAGCTCGGGATCACGTTCTCGATCGACGACTTCGGTACCGGGTACTCGTCGCTCGCGCGGCTCGGGGAGTTCCCGCTCGACATCCTCAAGATCCCGAAGCCGTTCGTGGATCGCCTCCGGGCGGGAGAGACGTCGGCGAGCCTCGTCGAAGGCATTCTCCGCCTGGCCGAGACGTTCGGGCTCACGACCGTCGCCGAGGGCGTCGAGCATCGAATCCAGGCGAAGCTCTTGCACGCGCTTGGCGCCGATCTCGCCCAGGGCTACCTCTACTCGCGACCGCTCCCGGCAGCTGAGCTCGAGGAGCTTCTCCTCGCCCCCCACCGGCTCACCGACGTCGCGTAGCGGTCGCCGCTGCCGGCGCCGTGCGTACCCGGGACACGATCAGCGGCCGTCTCGAACGCGCCGTCGGGGCGGGAGCGGTATGAACACCGAAACCTCGCGCTGGTAGCGGCGGTAATCGTCGCCGCGCGAGCGAAGTGCCTGGGCCTCGGTTTCCGGGATCCCGGTCACTCGGAACAGCAGCCCGAGCAGGAACGCGGGAATCCAGAGCGCGAGCCAGCCGTGTGGTGAGCCGAGCGCCGCGATCGTCCAGCCGAGCCAGTGAAGCCACTCGAAGAAGTAGTTCGGGTGTCGTGACCAGCCCCACAGCCCGTTTCGCGCCGTCCGTCCCCGGTTCGCGGGGTTCCCGCGCCAGATCGCGAGCTGACGGTCGGCGACCGACTCCCCGGCAATCGAGCCGGCGGCGACGATAAGCCCGGCCCAGGTGAGCGGCGAGACTCGGCCCGCGTCGGCGGCGACGAGCGCGAGCGGCAGCGAGAAGACGGCAACGAACGCGGCCTGGGCCTGGAAGAACACGAAGAACGCCCGATCGACGTTCGGTGCCCAGCGGCGACGGAGCTCCTGATAGCGCCCATCCTCGGGCTTTCCGATCACGCGATTGAGTAGCAGGTAGGTTCCGAGCCGAATGCTCCAGCTTCCGGCGACGATCGCGACGAGCAGCCGATGGGCGGTGGTTCCCTCCGCGAGAAGCGCGTAGATGAGGCCGAGTCCGCCGACCCCGTAGGCCCAGGCGACATCGACGTGGCTCGCGTCGCGAATCCGCACCGCCAGGAGCCACATCGCCAGCATCACGACCGAGGCGGTCGCCGTTCCGAGCAACAGCAGCGTAAGCGTCGGCATCGATGCCATCATCGTTCTTCGGCGCGGCCACCGGCCCCGGATCGAGCCGTCCGCCGCGGTGGCTAGCCTCGCATCCTCATGCATCTGCGATCTATCCGCCTGCGCGGCTTCAAGTCGTTCGTCGAGCCGGTCGAGGTCAAGCTCGAGCCCGGGGTGGCGGTGGTTGTGGGCCCGAACGGCTCGGGCAAGTCGAACGTCGCCGACGCGATCGTGTGGGCTGCCGGGTCGCTGACGCCTAGCGAGCTGCGCGCGGAGCGGCCGGACGACGTGCTCTTCGGAGGCGCCGACGGGCGCGCCGCTGCCGACAGCTGCGAGGTGGAGCTTCTCTTCGACAACGAGGACGGGGCTTTCAGCGAGGAGCTGGACTACTCCGAGATCGCGATCACGCGACGGCTGGTGCGCGGCGGCGAAGGGCAGTACCTGGTCAACAAGGCGCCCGTCCGCCGCACCGACCTCGTCGAGCTGCTCGCGGACGTCGGGCTGGGCGGCTCGATGCACTCCATCGTCTCGCAGGGCAAGGTCGATGCGGTGCTCGCCTCGAAGCCGGAGGATCGTCGCCATCTGATCGAGGAGGCCGCGGGGCTCGGGAAGTTCAAACGGCGAAAGCACCGGGCCGAGCTCAAGCTCGCGCGCGTCCAGATCCAGGTCGAGCGCGCCCGCGACGTCGAGGACGAGGTGCGCAAGCGGCTGCGGCCGCTCGCGCTGCAGGCGACTGCAGCCGAGCGCGCCGAAAAGCTCGGCTTCGAGATCGGCGGACTGCGCGCGCAGCTCGCACGCCTCGACCTCGCCGACGTGGATCTCCGCCAGGCGACCGCCGAGCAGCGCCGTCAGGAATCGGCGGCAGCACGTCGCGATGCCCAGGCATCGCTCTCAGCGCTGCTCGCCACGCGCGAGCGTGCCGAGACCGAGCTCTCCGACGCGTCCGGCAAGCGCGAGGCGATCCTCGGCTCCCTCTATCGCTTACGAAGCGCAGCCGAGCGAGTCGCGCTACGGCGCGAGTCGGCGGCCGGGCTGGGGGAGCGGGTCTCGGAGGATCTCGGCGAAGCCCGGCGGGCCGCGTCGGCGAAGACCGACGCTGCGCTCCAAGCGCTCGATGAGGCGGCGGCGCGGGCGTCTGGCGAGGCCCGCGACCGCGCCGCCGAGAGCGGGCGGGCGAGCGAACGGGCACGTCACGCACATGCGCGGCTCGCTGCCCACGATCGTAGTGTGCAGAGGGTCGCCGACGAGAAGCTCGAGCGGCTACGGGCCGAGCGGCGCCAGCTCGAGGCCGGAATTGCCGAATCGTCGGGCGGTCAGACCGAAGCGAACCGCCGACTTGTCGCTGTCGGCGCGGCACGCGAGCGGCTCGCGGCCCGGCAGGAGAACGCGACCGCGCTCGTCGCCCGGCTCGCAGCGGAGCATGCCGAGGCTCGTGAGGTGGCCCGTCGCGGCGGGCCGACGCCGGCCGAGCTCGAAGCGGCAGCGAACGAGGCTGCGGCGTCCGCGCGTGCGGCGGTGAACGAGCGGGACGACGTGAGCGAGCGTGCGCGGGCGACGAGGGAGCGGCTGGCGGCGCTCGAGCGATCGCTCGAGGCTCAGGAAGGACTTGCGCCAGCAGCGCGGGCGCTGGAGGCCGACGGCGAGCGGGTCGCGCTGTCGGCGCTCGAGGCCAGGCCGGGGTTCGAGCGCGCCGTCGCCGCGGCACTCGCGTGGCGCGCCTCGGCGATTCTCGCCGGCGACAAGCGACAGGCCTTCACGCTGCTCGAGCGAGCCCGTGGCGAAGAGCTCGGGCCGCTCACGGTCGTGGTCGACTCCACGACGTCGGAACGCGTCGCGCCGCTCGCCGAGCTGATGCCGCTGCGGTCGCTCGCAACCGGCCCGGACGATGCGTTGCGGCTGCTCGAAGGAGTCTGGCTTGTCGATGAGGCACGGCTGCTCGAGGCGACGCACGGGGTGGTCGTCACCGAGGCGGGGCATGGCTACGACGCCGACCGGGGCGAGCTCTGGTTCGCGGGGGCGGCGGCCGAGGCGATGCTTCTCGAGCTCGACGCGCGCCGCCGCGCGCTCGCCGAGGAGGTCGCCGAGCTCGAGGCCCGGGTCACTACGTCGACCGCCGCCGCCGAGCGGGCCGCGGTCGCGGCGAGCGAGGCCGAAGCCGCGTTCGCGGCGGTTGCGCATCTGCGCGAGCGGGTGCTCGACGTGGAGCTGCTCGGCCGGCTCGCCACCGCGGCGGGCGCGCTCCAGCACCAGCTCCGTCGAAGCTCGGAGCTGGTCGCGACGCTCGAGGCGCCGATTGCGGCAACCGTGCAGTCGGGCTCACGGGCCGCGGCCGAGCTCGGGGAGGAGCTCCGAAAGCTCGCCGCGCTCGAGTTCGAGGCGCAGCGCGATGCGGGCGACGCCGGTCGGAATGCGCAGGCGGCAGAGGTCGTCGTGGCACGGCTCGGCGGGCTCGAGGAGTCGGTTTCGCTCGAGGTCGGGATCGCGCGCGAGGGGCTGGTCACCGACGCGGCCGATGCCCTCCGCAGATCGGAGGAAGCAGCACGCGAGGCACGGGAGGCGGCGGAGCGCGCGCGGGCTGCCGAGGCGATGCTGGTCGAGCGTGCCCCACGGCGGTCGGGTCTCGACGTCGACCTGCTCGAACGGCTCGGCAGCGCCGTCGCCCAGCTCTCCGACGAGCTCACCCGGGCGGCCGGGATCGGTGACAGGCTCGAGGTGCCCGTCAAGGAGCGGGCCGACGCCGGCGCGGCTCGGGCAGGAGAGCTCGGCGAGGAGCTGCGACGGCTCGGGGCGGAGGAGGTCGAGCTCCGCGGGAAGGTCGAGCAGGCCGCCGAGCGGGCGACCGCGGTCGAGGTCGAGCTCGCCAGGCTCGGCGCCGACGCCGAGGAGGCGCGGCGACGCCTTGCGGAGGCGCTCGCGATGATGTCCGACGATCCCGATTCAGGGCCGGCGACCGGCGAGACCCACGACGAAGGAGTCGATCGTGGCGAGCTAGCAGCGCGCATCGAGCGGCTCGAGTCTCGCCGAGAGGCCCTCGGACGGGTCAACCCCCTCGCGAAGGAGGAGTACGAGGCGGAGAAGGTGCGCCTCGACGAGCTCGCCCGCCAGCGCGAGGACCTCGAGGAGTCGCTCGCCGAGATCGAGAAGCTCCGCGACGAGTTGGCCGAGACGGTGCAACGACGGTTCGACGACACGTTCGCAACCGTCGCTGCCAACTTCGAGGAGGTTGCGACGACACTCTTCCCCGGCGGTGAGGGGCGCCTCCGGCTGGTCGAGCCCGACGAGGAGGTTGGCGAAGGCGGCGTCGAGGTCGAGCTCCGGCCCGCCGGCAAGCGGATCACGAGGCTCTCGCTGCTCTCGGGTGGCGAGAAGGCCCTCGGGGCGATCGCTTTCCTCTTCGCGCTGTTCCTCGCGAAGCCGTGCCCGTTCTATCTCCTCGACGAGGTCGAGGCTGCCCTCGACGACTCCAACGTCGGACGGTTCGTCGAGCTGCTGCGGCGGTACGCCGACCGTGCGCAGTTCATCGTGATCACCCACCAGAAGCGCACGATGGAGGCAGCCGACGTGCTCTACGGTGTGACGATGGGCGGCGACGGGGTCTCGGAGATCGTCTCGCGCCGCCTACCGCGCGAAGAGCGAGCCGCCGCGACCGCGTAGTCGCTGCTGTCGATCGGCTCGGAGCCCGAGGCAGATACGCCGGTCGGGTGTGGAGCTACAACGTGAGCGGCTGGCTGACGCCGATCACGGTTCCCCGGCGATCGAGCGCTTCGACGACGGCGATCCCCCGGTCGGGGGCTCCGCGAAGTGCGAGTGCCGTCTCGAACCCCTGCCGCTTGGCGGTGCGGAGGCGCGTCAGCCCGGCGGCATCCGGGCCTGCGCTGAGCCGCCAGTGATCGACCTCCGTCGCGCCGTTCCAGCTCGCGTAGACATAGCGGCGGCCGTTCGCCGCCGTCGCGATTGTCGCGTCCGGGGGGTCGGTCGGTGAGCCCACCCAGCGCGACCGGTAGGCGCGGTACGTTGCCGTCCCTTGCGCGAACGCGGCATCCCAGCGAACCGTCCCGTCGCGGCCGAGCTCGGTCTGGGAGCCGACGGTGCCCCAGCCGACCATGACGGAGCCGTCCGGGAGCTGCTGGAGGTTCCCCATCGCGAACGCCACGCGATCGCCGACCCCACGGTACTCCTCGACGAGCGTCGCGACCATCGTCGGGAGATCGAGTGAGAGGCGGATGGGACGGGAGGTCGGGCCGAGCGCGCCGCTTGGCCCCGGTGCGAACGCAGCGTTGTCGAAGAGCGTGATCGTCCCGTCCTGATGCCGTCTCGCGTCGTGCTGGTACCCGAAGGCTGCTCCGGGCCCGAGCGCGAAGTCGCTGCGCTTGCCGCCGAGCCGCCAGATCACGGCGCCCGTCTTGCGATCGAGCTTGTAGACAGCACAGGTGTTCCTCGCGGAGACGAGCAGGTGCCCGTCGTGATCGACGCCTACGGAGTTGAGGTGGAAGTAGTCGACGTTGCCCCCGGCGCCGAGCTCCGGGGTGTACGTCTCCTCGAGGGCGACATCGGGAAGGCTGTGCCATTCGAAGACGACCTTGCCGCTGCGGATGTCGATCTCCTGCACGACCCCTTCGACCACCTTTCCGACGGCAGGGCCGCCGATCGAGGTGAGATCGGCCTTCAGCTCGCCGTAGATCGTGATCAGCGCAGTGCCGCGGGACGTGAGCACGCAGTCGTGCAGGTCGCCACGGTAGCCGTTCCCTGCCTTGACGCGAGCGATCTGCCGGTACGTTCGGTCGGCGATCACCCATTCGCCGCCGTAGCTGTCCAGAACATGACCCTCGTACCAGGTGAGCACTCGCTGCCCCCGGTACCGCTGTACGCGGAGATCGATGATCGTCAGGCCCGGTTTGCTCTCGCGGAACCAGATCGGGTAGCCGTTGTCGTCGACGATCAGCGCGCCGAACTGCCCGCCACTCGGCGTGCCGGTCACCGCGGCCTGGAGGTCGAACGGGGCGAGGAAGACGTGACCGGCGCTCGGGCCGTTACGCGCAGCGACCGTCAGCGACGGAGGCTGAAGGTCCGGACGCGACACGTACGTTCGCGCAGTTGCGGTCTCGGCAACGCTTCGGACCCGCGCGGCCCGCGAGCGTGGAGCGGCAACGGCCGCGATCACGGCCCCCGTGCCGAGCACGAAGCCTCGGCGCGTCGTCGGACTGTCGAAGCTCATCCGCGCGTATCTACCAGAGTCGGGCCCGCAAGGCGATACCGTACGCGCGATGACGAGAACCTGGGCGGAGCTGCTCGGCGACGAGGTCACGGCCGAGGAGAGCTCGGACGAGGAGCGACGCGGGCTCTTTTCGAGGCTACGCGATTCGCTCGCGAAGAGTCGCCGCGCGCTCACCGCTGAGCTGACCGCCGGCTTCGACCCGGCCGACGAGGCGGCCTGGGAGCAGCTCGAGGAGGCGCTGATCCGTGGCGACGTCGGGGTGCCTGCGACGGCCGAGCTCGTTCGCCGCCTCGAAGCGCAGGAGGAGTTCGCCTCGTTCGAGGACGCGCTCGCGGAGGAGGTCGCGGCGCTCTTCGGCGATCCGCCGGTGATCGCGCGGGCTGCGGCGGCGCCGACTGTGATCCTCGTCGTCGGCGTCAACGGCACCGGGAAGACGACGACCGTCGGCAAGCTCGCCCGGGCGCTCGCCCACCACGGACGCTCGGTGCTCGTCGGTGCGGCCGACACGTTTCGTGCCGCCGCTGAGGAGCAGCTCGAGATCTGGGCGGAGCGCGCCGGCGCAGACTTCGTCGGTGGCTCGCGGGGCGCCGATCCGGCCGCGGTCGCGTTCGACGCGGTCGAGGCGGGACGCGCCCGCGGAAAGGACGTCGTCCTCGTCGATACCGCCGGCCGGCTCCACACGCAGTCGAACCTGATGGAGGAGCTCGCGAAGATCCGGCGGGTGATCGAGTCGCGAATCGAGGGCGCTCCCCATGAGACCCTGCTGGTCGTCGATGCGACGACCGGCCAGAACGGGCTCCAGCAGGCGCGCCTCTTCGCCCAGGCGGCCGGTGTCACGGGCGTGGTGCTGACGAAGCTCGACGGCTCGGCGAAGGGTGGCGTTGCGATCGCGATCGCGCATGAGCTCGGGTTGCCCGTGAAGCTGATCGGCGTGGGGGAGGGGATCGACGACCTCCGCCCCTTCGACGCGCGCGACTACGCCCGTGCACTGATCTCTGGTTGACCCGACGCGTGTGCGAACCGGGCGATCGCGCTGCCACGAGCCGCGCGGAGTCGTCGACCCACCCGGCAAAGGAGTCGACACGAAGTTGACACGAAGCTGGCACAAACGCGACACGCCTTCCTCGCTACCGTGAACGAAGGGGGCCTCAGTGCCCCCCTGGGGGGCGTTGAGACGGTCGCGAGGTCGGAGCGTGCGTTCCTAGTCCTTTCGCGGCGTCGCAGGACGCGGATCCCGCCGCGGCGATCGGCGAGGGCGGAACGCGGGCTGACGACACTCGAGCGCCGAGCTGCCGGAGCCCAACAAAGCCCCGCGTGATCGGCCCGTAGACTTCCTGCGATGTTCGACACGCTCGCAAACCGGCTTTCCGACGCTCTCGGCGACCTCGGGCGGGCGTCCCGGCTCGACGAGGACACCGTCGCGAAGGTGACGCGCGAGATTCGGCTGGCGTTACTCGAGGCCGACGTCGACTTCGAGGTCGTCAAGCAGTTCGTCGCCGAGATCCGTGAGCGAGCGCTCGACGTCGAGGTGCTGAAGGGCCTCAATCCTGGCCAGCAGGTCGTCAAGATCGTCCACGAGGAGCTGACCGAGCTGATGGGATCGTCCGACTCCAAGCTCGTGTTCGGTCGCGCCCCGACGGTGATCCTGATGGCGGGTCTTCAAGGCGCCGGCAAGACGACCGCGTGCGCGAAGCTCGCACTCCACCTGCGCAAGCACGAGAAGAAGTCCGCCGGGCTCGTGGCCGCCGACCTGCAGCGCCCGGCCGCAATCGATCAGCTCGAGCAGCTCGGTAAGCAGCTGCAGATCGCCGTCTACCGCACCGCGACCGCCGACGCGGTCGAGGCGGCCAGGTCGGGGCTCGAGCGTGCGACGAAGGACGGCTGCGACGTGGTGATCGTCGACACCGCGGGGCGGCTCCAGATCGACGAGGAGCTGATGGACGAGCTCGCGCGCGTCCGCGACACCGTCAAGCCGATGAACGTCCTGCTCGTCCTCGACGCGATGACCGGCCAGGAGGCGGTCAACGTCGCAAAGGCGTTCCAGGAGCGCATCGCGTTCGACGGGGTCGTGCTCACCAAGGTCGACGGTGACGCACGCGGAGGCGCCGCCCTCTCCGTGAAGGCGATCACGGGCCGCCCGATCAAGTTCGCCTCTGTCGGCGAGAAGCTCGACCAGCTCGAGGTGTTCCACCCCGAGCGGATGGCGTCGCGAATTCTCGGGATGGGCGACGTGCTCACTCTGATCGAGAAGGCCGAGCAGGCAATCGAGGCGGACGAGCAGGCAGAGATGGAAGCGCGGATGCGCGCCGGCCAGTTCACCTTCGACGACTTCCTCGCGTCGAGCCGGATGCTGAAGAAGATGGGGCCGCTGCAGGGCGTGATGAAGCTGATTCCCGGCCTCGGAAAGGAGCTACAGGGCCTCGACGTCGATGAGACGCAGATGGCGCGGGTCGAGGCGATCGTACTTTCGATGACGCCTGCCGAGCGACGGCTTCCACACCTGATCAACGGCCCGCGGCGTCGCCGGATCGCGGCAGGCAGCGGAACGAGCATCGACGAGGTCAATCGCCTTCTCCAGGCACGGAAGCAGATGGAGAAGATGATGCGCTCGCTCGGGAAGGGGAAGCTCCCGAAGCTCCCACCCGAGCTGACCGGTGCGCCCAAAGGAAGGCCGCGCCGCTGACGCGCTGCGCCGACTTCCGGCACACTTACGCCGCAACCGACGAAAGGGACGTTCAGGAATGGCAGTACGCATGAGGCTGACGCGTGTCGGCTCGAAGAAGAACCCGATCTACCGCGTGGTCGTGGCCGACTCGCGCGCGCCCCGCGACGGACGGTTCATCGAGATCGTCGGGCGTTACAACCCGCAGACTGACCCGTCGACGATCGAGCTCGACGCCGACAAGGTCCGCGACTGGCTCGGCAAGGGCGCGCAACCGTCGGAACCCGTCGCGAAGCTGATCAAGGCCGCCGGGATCTCGTAGCTGGGATCGTGGAAGAGCTTGTTGCCTGGATTGCGCGTGGGCTCGTCGACGAGCCCGACGCTGTCCGGGTGGAACGGGTCGACGACGGAGAGACGGTCGTCGTGCGCGTTCATGTCGCGGCGGGAGACGTCGGGAAGGTGATCGGGCGCCAGGGCCGGCTCGTCCGTGCTCTGCGCACGGTCGTCCGTGCCGCCGGTGCGCGAGAGCACCGGCGCGTGATGCTCGAGGTCGTCGACGCCTGACGCGGTGACCGTGCCCCGCTCGGAGCCGGATCCGCCGGTCGCGGTCGGCCGGGTCGGCAAGCCACATGGTCTCGACGGCGCCTTCGTCGTCGAGCTCCCGAGCGACGACCCCGGTCGCTATCGCGTGGGCGCCCGGCTCGTCGTCGACGGAGAAGATGCGGAGATCGTCGTCTCCCGTCGTGTTGGGCGCGGCCGCTTCGCGATCCGGCTCGACCGTCCGGTCACGCGTGGGACCGAGCTGTTCGTGCGCCGCTCGGCGCTTCCCGCGCCCGAGCCGGATACGTGGTACGCGTTCGAGCTCCAGGGTCTCGCCGTCCGGACCGACGAGGGTGACGAGCTCGGTGAGGTCGTTGCCGTGTACCCGGGTGTCGCCAACGACAACCTCGAGCTTTCGGATGGGAGGCTCATCCCGCTGATCGACGACGCGGTGCTCGAGGTCGACGTCAACGGCCGCCGGATCGTCGTGCGAGCCGCGTTCCTCGGCTGAGCGAACAGGCGCAACGGGCGCCCAACGATCGAGCCGGTACCCTCTCCCTTCGTGCGCGTCGACGTCTTCACCCAGCTCCCGCACGCCTTCGGGTGGATGACGGAGCAGAAGCCCCTCGCGACGGTCCTCGGCTCGGAGCTGGAGCTCCGGCTCCACAACTACCGTGACACAACCCCGTTGCGCTCGGGCCAGGTCGATGACTCCCCGTACGGTGGAGGTGCCGGGATGGTGCTGCGGGTCGACGTCGTCGCCGAGGCGCTCGAGGCGATTTACGGCGACGAGCGCCCCGCCCGCGTGGTCGCACTGACCCCCCAGGGACGCCAGCTCCACCAGCCCCTGGTCGAGGAGCTGGCCGCCGAGCCGCACATCGCGATCCTCTCGTCCCGTTTCGAGGGGTTCGACGAACGAATCGTCGAGCATCTGTGCACCGACGCGATCTCGATCGGGCCATATGTCCTCTCCGGGGGCGAGCTCCCCGCAATGGTCCTGCTCGATGCGGTCGCACGACGGCTGCCGGGCGCGCTCGCCGACGGGTCCGGCGAGAACGAGAGCTTCTCCGACGCGCTCGCCGGCGGCATCGAGTACCCCCACTACACCCGGCCGGCCTCGTTCCAGGGCTGGGACGTCCCGGACGTGCTCCTCTCGGGCAACCACGCCCGAATCGAGGATTGGCGACGCGAGCAAAGTCGGCTCCGGAGCGCCTCGTGAGCGAGCACGGGCTGCCACCGGTTCCCGAACCGACAGAGGGTGGACACGAGATCGAGCCGGCGCCCACGGGTGACCTTGAAGCCGCACGTGAGCTCCCGACCCGAACCGAGACGGAGCCGGATGTCTCTCGGTCACCGCTTCCACGCGCACCGCAGCTCGATCCCGAGCCGTGGGTGGCGGGCCCGCCGCCAGGAGCGTCCGCCGACAGTTATCAGGATGGCCAGTGGGTCGAGCCCGGTGGCGGGCGTCGTGCAGAACGCAGAGAGGAGCGCACGCGTTACGGCGCTGCCGTCGTCGGTGCCGCGCTCGCCGCGCTCGCGATGGGTGCCCTCTGGGGTGTCGCCGTCCATCTTCGTGACGCGGATCTCCGACCTGCGCCGATCCTCGTCGGTCTCCTCGTCGGCATTGCAACCAGGCTGAGTGGTGGCGGCAAGGGCCGCGACACCGGTGGGCTTCACGCAATCGCCGCGTTCTTCACGCTGGCCGGCATCGTCCTCGGCAAGTACCTCACGTTCGAGCATCTGTACGCCGTCGGGGTCCCTACCGAGCCGACCGTGCAGCCAAGCCCGTTCGACCATGGGATCTTCTCGATGGAGACGTTCCGGCTGTTCATCGACAACCCAGGGGTCTCGTTCCAGGCGATCGACGGGCTCTGGATCATGGTTGCGGTCGCCGCGGCGATGCTCGGGCTGGTTCCCTCCGAGGAGACCGAGGCGCGCCCGCGCCCCGAGTCGCACAACCCGGTCGACAAGGTGACCGGCGGGCTGCCCGAGCCGCTCCGCGTCGCCGCGGACTGGATCGTGACGATCGTCGGTGCGGTCGCGATCGTGCTGCTCGTCAAGCAGTTCGCGATCAACCCGTACCGGATTCCGTCGAGCTCGATGGAGCCCACCCTTCATTGCGCACAGCCCGAGAGCGGTTGTGAGGCCCGGTTCTCTGATCGGGTGCTGGCGAATCGGTTCGTCTACCACCTGCACGGCCCGAGACGCGGTGACATCGTCGTCTTCAACGTCCCGAGCAGGGCGCTACAGGAGTGCGGGGCGGACGGCGTCTTCGTGAAACGGCTGATCGGGTTGCCGGGCGAGACGATCCAGGTGAAGACGATCAAGGGCGACGGCTACGTCTTCATCAACGGCAAGCGCCTCAACGAGCCGTACCTCAAGGGCGACCGTCGTGGCCCGCCGAACAACGCGTACGGGCCGAAGAAGATCCCGCCGGGCCACTACTTCATGATGGGCGACAACCGCTCGTCATCGTGCGACTCGCGCGCATGGGGGACGGTTCCGCGGGGCAACATCATCGGCAAGGTGTTCGCGACCTACTGGCCCCCGGGCCGCGTCTCGCTGCACTGAGCGGCGGGCAAGCTGAGCGGTGCCCAACTTGGTTGCGTCTCGGGCGCGTTGTGAGAGCGGCGCCGTAGACCGCGACTGCAGTTGACTCACGGGCGGTACCGCGGCGTGTCGTTTCCGCTATCATCGGTCGCCGGCCGAGGGCCGATCCTCTTCTATGAGCACGATTATCGACAGCATCGAGCAGGGCCAGCTGCGGGATGACGTCCCGGTGTTCAAGGCCGGCGACACGCTCCGTGTCCACTTCAAGGTCATCGAGGGCAACCGCCAGCGCGTCCAGGTTTTCGAGGGTGTCTGCCTCAAGCGCCAGGGATCGGGTGCGCGCGAGACGTTCACCGTGCGGAAGAACTCGTTCGGTGTCGGTGTCGAGCGGACGTTCCCGCTTCACTCTCCCAAGATCGAGAAGCTCGAAGTCGCGATGATCGGCGATGTCAACCGCGCCAAGCTCTACTACCTCCGCGGTCGCGTCGGCAAGAAGGCGCGCATCCGCGAGCTCCGGCAGCAGTAGCCGCCGCCTGCCGAGCCCGATGCGGCTGATCCTCGTGGTCGCCGTCGGCTTCGCTGCGCTCGTCACCGCAGGGTGCGGGGTCGGGCCTGACCCTGCGCGAGACCGGGCGGTCAGGGCGGTGGAGGACGAGATCGCCGCGCACGGGTACCCGGACGAGCCCGTGCATTGCACGCGAACGCCGCGGCCGTGGCTGGTTGAGCAGAAGGCCTCCGTCTACCTGTGCGCGGTTCAGCTCGGCACGGGCTTCTGCGACCTATATCGGGTAGACCTTCGCGACGGAAGGCGCGTCGTCCGCCTCGACCGCCGCAAGGCGGACTGCACGCTCCCGATCTGACGCGGCTGTGGAACGATCGACACGAAGTTGTGACGATCGGCAGCCTGACCGGGTGGCTACTCTCGCTGAGTGGCGACATCGACGGGGCAGAGGCTTCTTCGCTTCGACCGTAGGCTCGGGGCGCGGCTCGTCGCGGGTGCGGACGAAGCCGGGCGGGGGTCGCTCGCAGGGCCTCTCGTCGTCGCCGGCGTCCTGCTCGACTACGACCATCTCCGCGGGCACCGTGTCCGGGCGCTGG
The DNA here is from genome assembly GCA_046330385.1 of Gaiellales bacterium. GTDB lineage: Bacteria > Actinomycetota > Thermoleophilia > Gaiellales > Gaiellaceae > Gaiella. The sequence goes on from JAXLSV010000002.1 coordinate 741,539, forward strand.
CGACTCTCAACGACTCGAAACAGGTCGAGCCCGACGAGCGCGAGCGGCTCTACCACGCCGTCGTCGGCGCCGCCCGGCAGGTCTCGATCCGGGTGATCCCGGCGGCCCGGATCGATCGCGACGGCCTCCACCGCTGCAACCTCTGGGGCCTCCGTGCGGTGCTGACCGACCTCGACGAGGCGGAGGTCAGGCTCGCCGACGGCTTCCGGCTCGGCGTCGACTTCCTCTCACACCGCGCGGTCGTCGACGGCGACACGAAGAGCGCAGCAATCGCCGCCGCCTCGATCGTGGCGAAGGTGACGAGGGACCGCCTGATGCGCACCGTCGACGCTGTGCATCCGCGATACGGCTTTGCGGCGCACGTCGGCTACATCACGCCGTCGCACACCGCGGCCGTCCGTGCGCACGGCCCGTGCAGCCAGCATCGCCGATCGTTCAATGCCAAGGCATACGGGGTCGGCGACGCGGCGTGAACCGCGGCGAGCGGCGAGCGCGTCTCCACTACCTCTTTCGCGGCTACCGGCTGCTCGACGCGAACGTGAGCATCGCAGGCTACGAGCTCGACCTTGTCGTCCGTCGCGGCCGGACGGTCGTCTTCGTCGAGGTCAAGGAACGGTCGACCGCCGCCTACGGTGGCGCCGCGTTGGCGGTCGGCGCCGAGAAGCGCCGGAGAGTCAGGCGGGCCGCCCAGGCGTGGCTCGTCGCTCACCCGGAGACACGCGGGCTCGACGTTGCGCTCGAGGTCGCGGCCGTGGAACGCGGCCGGGTCGAACGGCTCCGTTTCGGCGACGATCTGTAACGCGGAATAAACGATCCGCCCAGCGGCGTTGAGTACGATGAACAACGCCGGGGGGCACTATCCCCTAACGGACGAGCTCGTCAGAACGGCAGGAAGCAGTTCGCACCCGCGGCAGCTCCCGTGCCCGGGCTCGTCGGCCGCCGATGCGGCGGGAGAAACCTCCGGCTGACACCAACAACCGTCAGCCGGAAAGGAAGCACCCCTCAATGAGCACGACACGTATTCGCACGTGGATCCTGATCGCAGGGCTCAGCGCCCTCTTTGTCGGAGTCGGAGGGCTCGTCGGCGGCGTCGGCGGGCTCGTGGCCTTCGTCGCTCTCGCAATCGCGTTCAACTTCGGGATGTTCTGGTTCTCGGACAGGCTTGCGCTGCGGATGAGTCGCGCCCGCCCGCTCGCCGACGGCGAGCTCCCCGAGGTGCGTCTCGACGTCCAGGCGCTCGCCGCCAAGGCCGGCCTGCCGATGCCGCGGCTGTTCGTGATCCCCTCGGAGCAACCGAACGCGTTCGCGACGGGTCGGAACCCGAAGCACTCGGCGATCGCCGTCACCGAGGGGCTCGTTCGGGAGCTGCCGCGAGAGCAGGTCAGGGGCGTGCTCGCCCACGAGCTCGCGCACATCCGCAACCGCGACGTGCTGGTCACGACGATCGCAGCGATGATCGGCGCGGCGATCTCCGCCGTCGCGAACTTCCTTCAGTTCCAGTGGCTCTTCGGCGGAGAGGACGAGGACAACCCGCTCGGGATCGCCGGGACGCTGGTGGCCATGCTCGTCGCTCCGCTCGCGGCAATGCTCCTCCAGCTTGCCGTCTCGCGTCAGCGGGAGTACCTCGCCGACCAGACGGCGGCCGAGCTCCTCGGCCGGGGCCGGCCGCTCGCCGACGCCCTTGCGTCGCTCGAGCGCGGCACCGAGCGCGCGCCGATGGCGGTCAACCCTGCGACGGCGTCGCTCTACATCGCCAACCCGCTCGCCGCACGAGGGATGGCGGCGCTCTTCTCGACGCATCCCCCGATCCCCGCGCGGATCGCACGCCTCGAGGCGTTCGACGCGAGGCACACCGGCATGGCGCCCCTCCCCGCGTAGAACGCCGGGTGATCTCGCTCAGGTGGGTCGGGCCCCCAAGGGGGCCGACCCACCCCGCGAGGAAGGTGAGGCCGGAGGGCGAACTGCGGTTGCATGGGGGTAACGCAGACCTCGCTCTACGAGGGCATCGATCTCGGGCTCTCGTGGTCGGAGCAGGCCCTGCCCGAGCGCGAGCGGACGAAGCACGTCCATCGGCTGCACCCGTATCTCGGGAAGTTCATCCCGCAGCTCGTCGAGACGCTCCTTGACCGGTTCGTCGTCCCGGGCGGGAGGGTCCTCGACCCGTTCGGCGGCTCTGGGACGACTCTCGTGCAGGCCCTCGAATCGGGCTACGACGCGCTTGGCGTCGACATCGCCGGGTTCAACTGCCTGCTGATGAGGGTCAAGACGCGTCCCCACAACCTCGAGGCGCTCCGCCGTGACCTGGAGTGGGTTCACGCCGAGGCGAGTGCGTTCCGCGCGCCTGACGAGTACCCGGCTTGCACGTCCGACTACGTGCGGGCGTGGTACGCGCCGCGGGCAGCGCAGGAGCTCCTCCACTTCGCCTCGCTCGTCGAGCACGTCGGCTCGGCCGACGTGCTTCGAGTCGTGCTTGCGCGCTCCGCCCGTTCAGCCCGGCGCACCGCCCACTTCGACCTCGAGTTCCCGCGCGAGCCCCAGCTCGGCCCGTACTGGTGCTTCAAGCATCGGCGGGAGTGCCGGCCGGTCGAGGAGGCACGCCGCTTTCTCCTGCGCTACACGCTCGACACGCTCGAGCGGATCGAGACGTTTGCCGCGTTGCGCGCGCCAGGTCAGCTCGCAGAGGTCGTCCACGGCGACGCGAGAACGGTCGAGCTCCCCGGCGAGTTCGACGCGGTGATCACGTCACCGCCCTACCCAGGACTGATCGACTACCACGAGCAGCATCGCTACGCCTACGAGCTGCTCGACCTCGACCAGCGACGCGATCAAGAGCTCGGCCGGCCGGCGCGCGGCACCGGCCGCGCGGCGATCAGCCACTACATCGACGGCGTCGCCGACGTTCTCGCGAATGCGCGATCGCGGCTTGCGCAGGATGGGGTGATCTGCATCGTCGTCAACGACCGGCGTGACCTCTACCCCGAGATTCTTTCGCGTGCCGGGCTGCGCCTCGAGGAACGGGTCGAGCGGCACGTCAACCGGCGGACCGGACGGCGCTCAGGTGAGTACTTCGAGTCGGTCCTCGTCTGTCGGGCAGCGTGGGGCGCTCGGCACTGATCGATGCGCGGCGCCGCTGTGGATCGTTTGACACACAGTTGGCACAAAGTCGACACACACCCGTGACGGTTTTGTCCGTACCGTCAACGGGGTGCTCGCACGTGCGCTCACCTTCGCACTGGTCGGCCTCGAGCCGCGTCGCGTAGACGTCGAAGCGCACCTCCTCGCCTCGCAGCTCCCCAGCTTCTCGATCGTCGGAATGGGTGATCGGGCGTGCCAGGAGGCGAAGCATCGCGTCCGCGGGGCGGTCATCTCAGCGCTGCTCGACTGGCCGAGCAAGGCGATCACCGTGAACCTGGCGCCGGCTGCGCTCCGCAAGGAGGGATCAGGGTTCGACCTCGCGATCGCGCTGTCGGTGCTGGCCGCGTCGCAGCAGATCCCCGACGGCGCGCTTGCCCGCCACGCCTGCATCGGCGAGCTCGGCCTCGACGGTGACGTGCGGCCTGTCAGCGGCACGATCGCCGTCGCGGAAGGCGCAATGCGAAGCGGTGTGCCTCGCGTCCTCTGCGCGACCGCGGCGGCGTCGGAGGCTGCGCTCGCGGGGGTCGAGGTCATCCCGATCGAGCACCTCGCGCAAGCAGTGTCCTACCTTCGCGGCGACGCACCGGTCGCTCCTGCGCCACCCTCTGGCGAGGGGTTGGAGTCGGAGTCGGCGCCGGGCGCTGACCTCTCCGACGTGCGTGGTCAGGAGCGAGGTCGTCGGGCGCTCGAGATCGCGGCCGCCGGCGGTCACAACCTGCTGCTCGAGGGGCCACCCGGAACAGGGAAGTCGATGCTGGCGCGACGGCTGCCGGGAATCCTGCCGCCGCTCACCGACGAAGAGGCGCTCGAGGTGACCCGGATTCACTCCGTCGCTGGGGCAGGGCCGTCGCGTGCGTCGCTCCGGCGCGAGCCACCGTTCCGCGCCCCACATCACGGCGTCTCGGCGGCGGCGGTGGTCGGCGGGGGCGTCAACCCGAGACCGGGCGAGGTGAGTCTCGCCCACCACGGCGTACTTCTCCTCGACGAGATGCCGGAGTTTCCACGGCAGGTGCTCGAAGCACTCCGGCAACCGCTCGAGGACGGCGTTGTAACCGTGGTTCGCACGGCCGGCTGCGCGACGTTCCCGGCTCGCTTTCGGTTGATCGGGACGATGAATCTGTGTCCATGTGGTGCGCGCGGCGACCCGCGGCTGGATTGCGCGTGCAGCGCGGCTCGCATCGCGACCTACCGCGACAGGGTCTCCCGTGCGTTGCTCGATCGGTTCGACCTCACGGTCGCGATGCCGAGACCGCGCGCCGAGGAGCTGTCGGGCCCGGAGGGAGAACGCTCAGCGGCCGTCCGCGCTCGAGTAGTTGAGGCTGCGGGGCGTCTGGCCGAGAGCGCGCCCGAGCGTGCGCCGGCAGCGACGGAGCTGCTCGATCGCGCCGTCGAGCGGTTGCCGCTGTCGGGACGCGGTCGCTCGCGGGTCGCGAGGGTGGCGCGGACGATCGCGGCGCTCGCATCGTCGGGGATCGTGCTGCCCGAGCACGTCGCCGAGGCGCTCTCGTATCGAGCTCCGAGGGATGCATCGCGATGACGGTGATCCGGAGCGTCTTACGCGCGACCGCCGGCTTTCCGGCCAGGCTCCGAGCGATCCACGACCCGCCCGCCTCGCTCTGGGTGCGAGGTGGCGCGTCGCTCGCGCTCTTCGATCGTCCGTGTCTCGCGATCGTCGGTGCGCGATCGTGCTCGTCCTACGGGCGATCCGTCGCCCGGTCACTTGCGCGTGAGGTCACCGCTGCAGGGGCGGTCGTCGTCAGCGGGCTCGCCCGCGGGATCGACGGCGAAGCGCACCGCGGCGCACTCGATGCCGGGGGTGAGACGGTCGCCGTGCTCGGCTGCGGGATCGACCGCGACTACCCCGCGGCACATCGGCAGCTCGCCGCTGCAATCGTCGAGTCCGGTGGGCTGATCGTCTCGGAGTACGAGCCCGGCACGGAGCCGGCGCCGTGGAGGTTTCCCGCGCGCAACCGGATCATCAGCGGGGTCTCTCGCCTTGTGGTGGTCGTCGAGGCCCGCGAACGTTCGGGTGCGCTGATCACCGCCGACTTCGCGCTCGAGCAGGGTCGGGACGTGATGGCGGTGCCCGGTGAGATCACGAGCGCGGCGAGCGCCGGATCGAACGGGCTGCTCCGTCAGGGCGCGGCCCCCGTGACCCGGATCGACGACGTCCTCGTCGAGCTAGGGCTCGAGCGACGACAGGCGACAAAGGCAGCTCCAGAGCTGTCGGGCGACGAAGATGCCGCGAAGGTTCTCACCGCGCTCGCCGAGGGCGAACTGACGGCGGACGAGCTGGGTCGGGCCACGGGCCAGGGCCCGGGCACGCTCGGCGGTGTTCTCTCGCGCCTCGAGCTTGCGGGGGCGATCCTCGCCTTCGAGGGGCGTTACCGGAGGCAGGCCTCGTGACCACGACCCGACCGCGCGCGCCGCCCCGGGAGGCCCGCGATCGGCCGGCAGGCAGGATCAACCCGACGGAGCTCCGAGCTGCCGGCAAGCGATGCGCGACTGTCCACTAGCATCCACCCGATGCGCCCGTACTGGCTCGCCGAAGACGAAACACCCGTGGCTTCGACGCCGCTCTCTGCCCCCGCCGAGGTGGAGATCGTCGGCGGGGGGATCACCGGAGCAGCGTGCGCCCACGCGCTTGCGACCGCGGGGGTGCGCGTGCGACTTCACGAGGCGCGGGAGATCGCAGGCGGGGCAAGTGGACGCAACGGTGGCTTCGCTCTGCGTGGGATGGCGGCGCCATACGACGTCATGGCCGGCTCGATCGGAAACGACAATTCAAAAGCCCTCTGGGAGTGGACGGAGCGCGAGATCGTCGCATTACGCGCGCTCGCAGGTGACGCGTTCCGCCAGCTTGGCAGCCTGCGGATCGCCGTCGACGGCGAGGAGCGCGACGAGCTTCGCGCCGAGTACGAGGCGATGGTTGCGGACGGGATCGACGCCGAGTGGGTCGACAGACCCGTGGGGCCATCGCCGGGTCGGTTCACAGCCGGGCTGCTTCACCCGCCGGACGGAGCGCTGCAGCCTGCCCGGCTCGTGCGGAGACTCGCGTCGCTTGCTGCTGAGGCCGGAGCGGAGATCTGCGAGCACCACCGGGTCGGATCGGTCGAAGAGCTCGAGGCGCCAACGGTGATCGTCTGTACCGACGGGTATCCGAGCGGGTTGCTGGGCTCGATCGAAGGGCTGATCGTGCCGACCCGTGGCCAGGTGATAGCAACGGAGCCGATCGCGGAGGATCTCGGCTGCACGATGCCGCACTACGGCCGCCATGGCTTCGACTACTGGCACCAGGCGGAGGACGGGCGTCTCGTTGCTGGTGGGTTCCGCGACATCTCGCTCGACAGCGAGTTCACCGACCAGGAGTCGCTCACCGACACGGTCCAGGAAGCGCTCACAGCGTTCGTTCGCGAGCTTGCCGGGCGCGACGTGCGCATCGACTACAGGTGGGCGGGGATCTTCGGGCTCGTGCTCGACTTCCTCCCGGTCGTCGGTCGCCTTCCTGGCGATGACCGCGTCTGGGTCGCCGGCGGCTACTCGGGGCACGGCAACGTGCTCGGATTCAGCTGTGGTCGGCTGGTGGCGAGGGCAGTGCAGGGTGAGTCGGATCCGCTGCTGGCGCTGTTCGCGCCTACTCGGCTGCTCCACGCTTGACGTGGCGGGCGCGACCCCACACGAACGGCCGGTCGCTGCCAGGCGATCTCAGAGCTCGACGCGGGGGAGATCGGTCGGGGCAGCCGCAACCGCTGCAAGCGCGATCGCGAGATCCTGAATCGCGAGCCCGGTCGAGTCGAAGAGGGTGATCTCGTGCGGTGTGCGGCGGCCGTCGGCATCCCCGGCGAGCACGTCACCCAGGGCGGTCGCGTCCTTCCTGGTGATGAGCCCGGCCTCGACCCCGGCGGCCAGCTCACCCCCGTGCGACGCTTGCTCCCAATCGTCGCAGAAGAGCTGCGCGCGTCCGAGCTCCTCGACGGCGATCTCGGCCTTGCCCGGCCCGTCGGCGCCCATCAGCGACACGTGCTGACCGGGGCGCAGCGAGCCGGCGGCGTACAGGACCTCCGAGCCAGGGGTGATGGTGATCACTGCGTCCGCCGCGAGTGCGTCCCCAAGCGACACGGCGGTCGCACCGTGCTCGGTTGCGACTACGGAGGCCCGGTCTGGATCGCGATCACACACGAGCGGGGCGCGACCAAGGGCCGCAAGCAAGCGCACGGTTTCGGACCCGTTGACACCGCAGCCGACCACCGAGATCGTCCCGCCGACGCCGAGCGTCTCGGCTGCGAGGACGCCCGCGGCCGCCGTCCGGAGCGCGGTTACCGCGGCCGCGTCGAGCAGCGCGACGAGCTGTCCCGTCTCCGCGTTCGAAAGCAGCACGACCCCTGTCACGGTCGGTAGGCCGCGAGCCGGGTTTCCCGGGAACGAGGTCACCCACTTGAGCAGCGCGTACCCGCCGCCGAGCGCAGGCATCGCGCGGAAGTCGCCCGCCGGGTAGTTCGCGACGTACACCTTCGGTTGCATCGTCCACTTGCCGCGCGCGTGGGCAACGAATGCGTCCCGGACGGCGTCGTAGGCGGTTTGTGGCGAGACGGCCCGGTACACCGCCTCCCGCGAGAACACGGGAATGACCTGCGCAGGGAGCATCTGCGCAGCCTAACTCGGAGGTGGGAGCGCATCGAGGTCGAGCGGTTCGACGAAGTACCGCTGAAGCGTCGGCGCCAGGACCCTGGCCAGACGCTCGCGAGGGAGCGTCGCAAGTGGTGCGACGCCGACGACGTGCCGGGCCATCACGAGCCCGACGAGCTGGGAGCCGGCGAGCGCGGCACGCAGCTCACTGTCCCGCTGGCCGAGAGCTCGCGCCAGCGGCCCGAGCAGCTTTGTCTCGATGAGCTCCCTGATCAGGCTGGCCGCGGTCGCCTCGGAGGCTGCGGCGCGGACGATGCTCGTCATGCGCTCGCGGGCGGCCGGCGACTCGAGGAGCGCTGCGAAGAACTCCGCGACCCGGCGCCCGAGCTCGTTGCGGCTTCCGTCGACGAGGCCGGGGAGGACTACCTCTGGATCGAACGGAAGCTCGACCGCGTCGAGGAAGAGCGCCGCCTTCGAGGCGAAGTAGTGGCCGACGAGCGCCGGGTCGACTTCCGCCCTGCGGGCGACCTCGCGCATCGTCGTTCGGTCGAACCCTCGCTCGGCAAAGAGCGTTCGCGCTTCGCGGAGGATCTCCCCGCGGGTATCGGGCTCACCCTGACGGCGACCCCTCGGTCTTCGTGGTTGACCAGTCCGGGGCACGTCGATATGATAATTCATCGACTGATGAATTCAATGCCAACGCACGCGCCGAGCATTGAGGTCGAGAGCCTCAAGGTGGTTCGTGGCGGCACAGTCGTGCTCCCCGACCTCTCACTCGAGGTGACCGCCGGACGGGTCACTGGGTTGCTCGGCCCGAGCGGGAGCGGCAAGTCGACGTTGATGCGCGCGGTGGTCGGCGTCCAGCGTGTCGCCTCGGGCGCGATTGCCGTCCTCGGGCTCCCCGCCGGGGCGGCGGAGCTTCGCTCGCGCGTCGGCTACGTCACGCAGTCCCCGTCGGTCTATGCGGATCTCTCGGTTCGCGAAAACGTCACCTACTTCGCGAGGCTGACGCGCGCGCCGAAGAGACTGACTTCGGAGCTGATCGAGCGTGTCGGCCTCGGTGCGCTCGCCGATCGCACCGTCAGCAGCCTGTCGGGCGGTCAGCGAGCGCGGGTTCTGCTCGCGACGGCGCTGGTCGGGCGCCCGGAGGTGCTGGTGCTCGACGAGCCGACCGTGGGGCTCGACCCGCTGCTTCGCCGCGACCTCTGGGAGTTCTTCCACGAGCTCGCCGAGGACGGAGCGACGCTGCTCGTCTCGAGCCACGTCATGGACGAGGCGGAGCGCTGTGCCGACCTGCTTCTGCTTCGCGACGGCCGGCTGCTTGCGGCCGAGACGCCCGCCGCCCTGCTCGCGCGTACTGGAGCGACTGGGCTCGACGCCGCGTTTCTCCGATTGATCGAGGCGCAAGCGTGACCGCGCGCGCGACAGTGGCGACCGCGGCCAGGGTGATCGGCCAGCTCCGCCGCGACCCGCGAACCGTGGCGCTTCTGCTGCTCGTCCCCGTCGCGCTGCTCGTCCTCCTCGACGAGCTGTTTACGGGGCAAAGGCAGGTCTTCCAGCGGGTGGGCGTTCCGATGCTCGGGTTGTTCCCGTTAATCTCGATGTTCCTGGTCACGTCGATCACGATGCTGCGCGAGCGCACCTCCGGGACGCTCGAGCGGCTGTTGACGCTGCCGCTCTCGAAGCTCGACATCCTCGCGGGTTACGGTCTCGCGTTTGGAACGGTCGCGCTCGTGCAGGGTGTCGTCGTCTCGATCGTCGGCTTCGGCTTGCTCGACCTCGAGGTCGTCAATCCGCGCGCGGTCGTGGTCGGGCTCGCGGTCGCGAACGCTCTGCTCGGGATGGCCCTCGGGCTGTTCGTGAGCGCCTTCGCCCGCACCGAGTTCCAGGCGGTGCAGTTCATGCCCGCACTGATCTTCCCGCAGGTGATGCTCTGCGGGCTGTTCGTTGCGCGCGAGAACATGGCGGGTTGGCTGCATGCGATCTCGGGCGTCCTCCCGATGACGTACGCGTACGACGCGCTGCGCCGGGCTGCGACCCAGCCCGCGCTCGGCTCCGAGTTCGTCCGCGACGTCACCATCACCGCCGCCGCGACCCTGCTCGCGCTCGCGCTTGGCGCCGCGACTCTCCGCCGTCGGACGGACTGAGGGTTCGAGCACACGCGCAGCTGGCGCGGGTTAGTAGAACCCTTCGCGCCGCACGTACCGCGCGTTCCGCTCTCGCTCGTACTCGTCCGGCTCGACGTCGGGGTTGAGCGAGGCCATGATCTCGCCGTTCGTCGGCAGGGCGCTGCGCTCCACGTGCCGGGACGGGTCCCAGAGGTGCGCGCGCATCAGCGCCTTCGAGCACTGTGTATAGGCCTCGTCGATCTCGATCAGCAACCCGAGCTTTGGCGCCTTGCCCTCGACCGCGGAAGGGGCGAGGAGCTCCTCGTCGGTCACGATCGTCGCGCGCCCATTGACCCGGAAGCTGTCGGTGACGCCCGGGACGAGGAAGACCAACCCGATGTGCGGGTTCTCGAGGATGTTCCGGTGGGCATCCGCGAGCCGGTTGCCCGGGCGATCAGGCAGCAGCAGCGTCCGCTCGTCGAGGATGCGGACGAATCCCGGTGGATCCCCGCGCGGCGTGACGTCGCAGCTGCCGTCGGCTCCCGACGTTGCGAGACAGACGAACGGCGAGAGCTCGATGAACCGCCGCGTGAGGTCGTTCAGCCGATCGCTGATTTTGATCGGCGTCAACGGGAGCGGGTCGCCGATGACCGCACGAAGCGCCGGTTCGTCTGTGATCACGTGCTCAGGCGGGTGCCCCATGCCGGCACGCTACCGGGAGCCGAAGCCTCTAGACCGCCTTGACCGCGCTGATCAGCTTGACGATCGAGTCCTTCGCATTCCCGAAGAGCATCGTCGTCTGCGGCTCGAGGAAGAGCTCGTTGTCGATCCCCGCGAAGCCAGGCGCCATCGAGCGCTTCATCACCACGACGCTTGCGGCCTTGTCGACGTCGAGGATCGGCATTCCGTAGATCGGCGACGCGGGATCGCTGCGTGCCGCGGGATTGACGACGTCGTTGGCGCCGATCACGAGCGCGACATCCGTCTGTGGGAACTCCGGGTTGATCTCGTCCATCTCCTTGAGCTGGTCGTACGGCACGTTCGCCTCCGCGAGCAACACGTTCATGTGACCAGGCATACGCCCGGCGACCGGATGGATCGCGTAGGCAACGTCGACCCCTCGCTCTTCGAGGAGCTCAGCGAGCTGGCGGACGTCGTGCTGCGCCTGAGCGACCGCGAGCCCATAGCCGGGGACGACGACGACCTTGCGCGCAAACGAGAGCTGCACCGCGACGTCCTCGGGCGTCGTCGCGCGCACCGTGCGGCCGTCGTCGGCGCGCGTCGTTCCGGCTCCCGTCTGGACCTGTCCGAACGCGCCGAAGAGGACGTTGCTCACCGAGCGGTTCATCGCCTTCGCCATCAGCAGCGTCAGCAGCGTGCCGGAGGCACCGACGAGCATTCCCGACACGATCAGCACTGTCGAAGACAGCACGAAGCCGGTGGCCGAGGCGGCGAGCCCCGTGAATGCGTTGAGCAGGGAGATCACGACCGGCATGTCGGCACCGCCGATCGGCAGGACGAAGAGCACGCCGAATGCGAGCGCGAGCCCGAGCAGCAGCCACATCACCCACTGCGCCTCCGCTCCGGCGACGATCGCAGCTCCGGCGCCGACGCCCGCCAGCACCACCGCGATGTTGAAGAGGTTTTGCCCGGGGAACGTAATCGGCCGGCCGCCGATCAGCTCCTGGAGCTTCGCGAAGGCGATGATCGAGCCGGCGAAGGAGATCGCGCCGATCAGCGCCGAGAGCACGGTCGAGACCGCCTGGTCGGTGACGAGGTCGCCGCTCGCGTTATGGAACTCGGCGAGCGCGACGAGCGCCGCCGCGCCGCCACCGACGCCGTTGAACAGCGCCACCATCTGCGGCATCGCGGTCATCTTCACCGTTCGTGCGCCGATGACGCCGACGATGGCTCCGACGGCAGCGCCCACGATGATCAGCGGCCAGTTCCCGATCCCGTCGAGCGCGAGCGTCGTTGCGATCGCGATCGCCATCCCGACCCCGCCGACCCAGTTGCCGCGCCGGGCGTGCTTGGGGGAGGAGAGGAATCGCAGCGCGACGATGAAGCAGACGATCGCCGCGAGGTAGAGGAGCCCGACAACATCCGGGTCGCTGATCAACGCTCTTCCTTCTTGGGCTCGGGCCTACGTTTGAACATCTCGAGCATCCGGTCGGTCACAAACCAGCCACCGACGACGTTGGCGGTTGCGAGCACCATCGCGACCAGCCCGACGATCTTCGTGAACGAGTCGTCGGCGGTGCCAAGGATGATGATCGCGCCGACGACAACGATCCCGTGAATGAAGTTGGTGCCCGACATCAGCGGCGTGTGGAGCATCGCCGGCACCTTGGAGATCACCTCGAACCCAAGGAAGATCGCAAGGACGAGGATCGTCAGCTCGATCACGAGCGTGAGATCGGTCACTGCGGCGCACCTCCACTCGTCGGGCGCGCAACACAGGCGGCGCCGGTGATCTCGTCGTCGAAGTCGAGCGCAAGCTCCCCGCCCGGGGCAAGGTGCTCGAGGAGCGCGACGACGTTTCGGGCGTAGAGCCTGCTCGCGTCGGCGGCCATCAGCGAGGGGAGGTTGGTCAGCCCGATCACGGCGACGCCGTCCACGTCGGTGATCTCGCCGGGCGTCGTCGCCTCGCAGTTGCCCCCCGTCTCGGCGGCGAGGTCGACGATCACCGAGCCGGCGCGCATCGCTGTGACGGCGGCGCGGGGGATCAGCTTCGGTGCCGGTCGCCCCGGGATGAGTGCGGTCGTGACCACGACGTCGAAGTCCGGGATCCGCTGCTCGAGCGCACGCTGCTGCTCGGCCTGTTGCTCGGCGGTCAGCTCCTTCGCGTAGCCACCCTCCGTCTCCTCGCCCCGAACGCCGAGATCGAGGAACGAGGCGCCGAGCGACTCCACCTGCTCCTTGACCGCGGGGCGAACGTCGAAGGCCGAGACAACGGCGCCGAGCCGGCGTGCGGTCGCGATCGCCTGCAGCCCGGCAACGCCGGCGCCAAGCACGAGCACCTTTGCCGGCGCGATCGTCCCGGCTGCGGTCATCAGCATCGGAAACAGCTTCGGTGAGTGATCAGCGGCGAGCAGCACCGCCTTGTAGCCCGCCACCGTCGCCTGCGACGAGAGCGCGTCCATGCTCTGGGCGCGTGTGATCCGGGGGATCGCCTCCATCGCGAATGGGATCGCGCCCTTCGCGGCGAGCGCAGCGATCCCGGCGTCGTCGGTGAGCGGTTGCAGGAACGCGATCACGAGGGTCCCCGTGGCGAGCCCGGCGACCTGCGACTCACTCGGCTTGCCGACGAGCACGATCGCATCGGCGCCCGTGCCGGAAGAGACGCTCGCGCCCGCCTCCGCGTACGCCGAGTCGGCGAACCCGGCAGCCTCTCCAGCACCCGGCTCGACCACGATCTCGAAGCCACCACCTGATAGTCGCTTGACCGCCTCGGGCGTGAGCGAGACCCGTGACTCGGAGGCGAGAGGCTCCCTGGGCACGAGAACGCGCATCGCTACGCAATGTACGGGAAGGGATTGTGCGCCGTGAGGGGAACCAGCACCAGGTGGGAGGTGTCGATACGTACCGGCAGGTGATGGAGGAGTGGGACCCCGAGCTCGCGGATCACGCTGCTCGCGTCGCGGCACATGCCGAGGCGATCGCCCACCGGCTCGGGTGGACGCGAGGTCAGATCGAGACGCTGAGGCTGGGCGCTGTGCTCCACGACGTCGGGAAGGTCTCGATCAGGGCGAGCGTGCTGGCAAAGCCCGGCTCGCTCGATCCCGCGGAGCTCGCCGAGATGCGAACCCACCCGGTGGAGGGTCTCTGGCTCATCATCGGGATGCCGGCGCTCGCGCCGGCCCTCCCGTACGTGCTCTTCCACCACGAGCGCTGGGACGGCTCGGGCTACCCGACGCGCCGGCGAGGGACGGACATCCCGATTGAAGGGCGTGTGCTGGCCGTCGCAGACGCCTTCGACGCAATGACGACCGACCGGCCGTACCGTCCTGCGATGTCGATCGACGAAGCGGTCGAGGAGTTGCACCTGGGAGCGGGCTCGCAGTTCGACCCGCAGGTGACCCAGGCGCTTCTCGACGTCGTCCGCTCCGGTGCGCACGGGGTCCCCGCGCTCGCCGTCGCGTAGCGGAGGGCGGCACGCGACCCGTCGTGAACCGGCGCGCCGTCCGTGTTAGAGCGACGCCCAGACCTCGAGCTTCGTTCGCGTGCGCTCGATGACCTCGTTTGTGAACTCGATCGTGCCCGAGTGCCCACCGAGGTCTGCGGTGCGAATGCCGCCCGCGACCGCTTCGAGACACGCTTCACGTACCGCGCGACCGGCCTGCTGACACTCCTCGTCGTCCGAGTGCCCGAGGAGCGCGGCCGCGGCGAGAATCATCGCCATCGGGTTTGCGACGTCCTTGCCCTCGAGCGAGGGCGCGGTCCCGTGCGCTGCCTCGGCCATTAGTGCGGACGGAACGTAGTCGTCGCCGAATGCGACAAGCAATGATTCCGATCCCGCGATCGAGCCGAACAACGGAAGCACGAGGTCGGAGAGAATGTCACCATCGCGATTCAGTGCGGGAATCACCATCGGCGCGCCGCTCGACGAGATCAGCAATGCGAACGTTGCATCGATCAGCTGCGGCTCGTAGGGAATCTCGGGATGCCGAGCGGCGGCCGCGTCCATCTCCTCCTTGAGCATCCCTTCGTACACCGGCGAAACCGTGTACTTCGGCCCACCGAACACCTTCGCGCCCATCCGGTCAGCCTGCCGGAACGCAAACTCGGCGACCGCGCGGCAGATCGAGCGCTCGATCCGCTCCGTTCGGAACGCGATCTCGGAATCACCAGAGCCCTCGCGCCATTCCTTCGCGCCGTATGCGTCGCCGACCGCCATTCGCACCACTGAGATCGGCGAATGCACGCCCCCGACGGGGAGGACACCGGGGATTCTCCGACCCGTGCGCACGATGACCTTGCCGCCGATCTCCTCGCGCAGGATCCTGTTCGGCGAGCCGACGTCACCCGCCTCCTCTGGCGTCACGGTCGCGGCCTTGAGCCCGAGGCCGTGCTCGCGAATCGCCCGGGCGGCGTCGTGCACGACCTGGTTGTTCGTCGCACGCCTTCCGGCGAGGGAGAGGTCGAAGCGAGGAAGCTCGAGCTCGACGCCGATCACGTCCGGCGTGAGCAGCCGGAGCGAGGCCTCGAGCAGCTCTTGCCCGGTCTGGTCGCCCTCGAGCACGACGATGGTGCGTCCCGACATCTGCGGGAGTGTAGCCGCTCGTACCCGTGCAGGAATGCCATCGTGTACAGTGCCGGTCATTCATCCCCCAATGCCGAGTGATTTACGCGCTCGCAATCCCAGGTAGGAGGAAATCGTGGCCAGAAAGACCGTTCTCGTTTGCGACAAGTGCAGCAAAGAGGTCGACGAGGGGAAGGGTGCAATTCTCCGTGTGACCTTCAACGACGCGCGGCGTGGCGCAAAACAGGCGGATCTCTGCGACTCGTGCGCGGGGTCGATGCCCGGCGCGGCGGTGGCGCGACGCGGCCGTAAGCCCAAGTCAATCCAGTAGCCCGGGCGTAGGCTCGCGTCGCGGTGTCGCCGCGACGCGAGCCGCCGAGCTGCCCCGCCGGCGCGTCGGACTACCATGCACCGGTGGGGTTCTCGCTCGTCGTCGGTCCGGCACATGCCGGGAAGGTCGCGCTCCTCTGCGAGCGGTTTCTCGGGCTACTCGAGCACGACCCCTGGCTCCTCGTCCCGAACCAGGCAGAGGTCGAGGTCGTCGAGCGGGCGCTCGTTGCGCGGAGCGGTGCGCTGCTTGCCGGGACGGTCGGGACGTTCGATCGGCTGTTCGAGCGGCTCGCGTACGGGGATGGTCGCGGTCGGCCGGTGATCGGCGAGGCCGGTCGTAGGCTGCTCGTCCGGCGCGCCCTCGCTGAGGCGGACGCTCCGCTCGCGCAGCGGTTTCCCGGGGTTGCTGATGCGATGGTCGACCTGCTCGCCGAGCTCGAAGGGTCGCTTGTCGACCGGGAGCTTCTTGTTGAACCCCTCCGCTCGGTGGTCTCACGCTACGACGCCGCGCTCGAGCGGTCCGGTTGCTGGGATCGAGGGACGCTCCGTCGACGCGCGCTCGAGCGGCTCTCGGGCGAGTTCGGCTCGTGGGCAGGAAACCCCGTCCTCGCATACGGATTCGAGGATCTGACGACCGCCGAGTGGCGACTGCTCGAGGCGCTCGCGGCGCGGTCGGACGTGCACGTCTCGATTCCGTACGAGCCCGGGCGACCCGCGTATGAGTCACTCGGCCGGACAGTCGCGAGCCTCGCCGGCATCGCAAACCGTGTCGACGAGCTCGGGCCTCGCGCGACCGAGTACCTGCCGTCGTCCCTCGCGCACCTCGAGCGCACCCTCTTCGACGACGACGCTCCGAGGACAGAGCTCGACACCACGACCGTTCGGTTCTTCGAGGGCGCTGGGTTGCGCTCGACGGTGGAGCTCATCGCCGACGACATCCTCCAGCAAGTGCGAGCCGGAACCGACCCTGCGGAGGTCGCGCTCGTCGTTCCGGGTGTCGATCCCTACCGCGCGACCGTCCGGGCCGTCTTCGCTGCCTCCGGGATCCCGGTTTCGATCGAAGCCGCCGAGCCGCTTCGGGCAACATCGCTCGGTCGCAGCCTGCTAGCGCTTCTCCGGTTCGCCTGGGCGAACGGCGAGCGCCCTCAGCTGTATTCACATCTGCGCTCGCCGTACGCGGCGCTGCCACGACGCGACGTCGACTGGGTCGAAGGACTCTTGCGCGGCCGCGGCGTGCGGACCGCCGAGCGTACCGTCGAGGTGACTGCGGAGCTGCGCGGTGGGAGACCGCTCGAGACGCTCGAGCTTGCGACGGGACCAGGAACCGCAACGGCCGTCGTTCGCCGCTTGCTGGAGCGAATGGTCCGCTCAGCGCATGGGCTCGAGCGCCCTCCGACGACCGCCGAGGCACGTGCGGATCTGCGTGCGGAGGACGCCGTCGTCCGTACCCTCGACGAGCTGGACGAGGTTGCCGGCGCCGACGGTGAGGTCACCAGGCTCGAAGTGCTCACGGCACTCGAGCGGGTCACCGTGCGCGACGGTCGCCCACGCGAGCCCGGTCGCGTTGCGGTGCTCGATCTGCGACGCGCGCGGACGCGCCGGTTCGAAGTCGTCTACGTGCTCGGGCTCGAGCAGGGAGTGTTGCCGCGCCGGGGGCGGCCAACGCCGCTCCTCGACGACGCCGAGCGCGCACGCCTCGAGAACGAAGGCGCACGGCTCGTCCGGCCCGACGCGGCCGCCCGCGACCGCTATCTCTTTCTCACCGCGTGCACGCGTCCACGGCGACGACTCGTTCTTGTTCGCGAGGCGGTCTCCGACGAGGGTACTCCGCGTGAGCCGAGCCCGTTCTGGGATGCCGTTCGCGCGCTCTACGACGAGGACAGCGTCCGGCGTGCGACCGTTCGGCGGTCGCTTTCCGACGTGACCCGCGAGCTGGAGTCTGCGACGACGGAGCGGGAGAGGCTGCGCGCGCTCGTCTCGCTCGATCGGGTCGACCCTGTGAGCGCGCTTGCGCTTGCTCGAGCGAATGACTGGGAGCGGAGGCTCCGCCGCGCCCGGGCTGCGTTCACGCGCTCGAACCTCGTCATGGGTGACCGGGCGAGAGGTCTGCTCGGAGGTCGGGAGGCATGGTCGGTGTCCGATCTCGAGCGGATGGCCTCGTGCTCTGCCGCCTGGTTCTTCGAGCGGTATCTCAAACCAGGCCCAATCGATCGGTCGATCGATCGGATGCTTCGCGGGAGCGTGCTCCACGTGGCGATGCAGCGCTTCTACCAGCAACTCTCGAAGGCGCTTGGAGGGGCGGAGCGCGTGACCGACGCGAACGTCGAGGAGGCCGTGGCGCTCGTGCGGGAGTGCGTGCGGCAGGCGGTGGCGACCGGCGTCAAGCTCGACGTTGACGAGCTCGAGCGCCGTGAGCTCGAGTCGGGCCTGCAGCGTGACCTCGAGCAGCTCGTCCGCCAGGCCGCGAGCTGGGAGTCGAGCTACGTGCCGAGAAGGCTCGAGGTCTCGTTCAAGCACGAGCTCGCGCCCGGAGTCCTGATCAGCGGGAAGATCGACCGGGTCGACGCCGACCCCTTGAGCGCCCGCGGGATGGTGATCGACTACAAGTCCGGCGCGGCCTCGTCGGCGCTCGAGATCGAGCGACGACGGCTCCTGCAGGCGCCGCTCTACATGCTCGTGCTCCGCGAGCAGCTGGGGCTCGAGGCGATGGGGGGGATCTACGTCCCGGTTGGCGGGTCGAAGAAGCCTCGCGGGGTGTTGCTCGACGAACCGGGTGAGCGCGTTCCGGGGTTCAGTCGTGATGACTACGTCGATCCGGAGCGGTTCGAGGAGTTGATCGCCGGAGCCCGCGAGGCGGCGGTCGGGCTCGTCGAACGAATCCGGGCGGGGGACATCCAGCGTGACCCGGTCGAGGACCGCTGCCCGCAGTGGTGCGATCTCTGGCGGATGTGCCGGCGAGAGCGCGCGTGAGCCGGGCTCCGAACCCTCAGCAGCAGGCGGCGATCGAGGCTCGAGGCCGGGTCTTCGTCGCTGCGGGGGCGGGAACCGGAAAGACGACCGTGCTCGTCGAACGCTTCACCCGGGCGGTGCTCGACGACGGTGTCGACGTGGAGTCGCTGCTCGTGATCACGTACACGGAGAAGGCGGCCGGGGAGCTTCGCTCGCGGATCAGACAGCGCTTCGTCGAGCTAGGCCGGCCCGAGCTGACGCGAGCGCTCGACGCCGCGTGGATCTCGACGATCCACGGGTTCTGCCGGCGGTTGCTGAGCGCGTATCCACTCGAGGCCGAGATCGACCCCCGGTTCCGCGTCCTGACAGAGCCCCAGGCAGGAGTTCTCCAGGGCGAGGCGTTCACCGAAGCGCTGCGGGCGTTCTGTGGCGCGGACGAGCCGGAGCGTTGGCAGCTGCTCGCCACCTACGGAGCCGACAAGCTCCGCTCGATGCTCGCGAGCGTCTTCGCGACGCTTCGCTCCGCCGGGCTTCCGCTCGTGCTCGAGCCCGGGGAGATCGAGCCGATCGACCAGGCGATCGACGAGCTCGTCGCGGCCGCACGCGCCATCACCGTCGACCCGAAGGCAACCGTGCTTCAGCGCAGCGGGGCCGACGAGGCACTCGAGATCCTCGCCGTGCGGCCGTCCCTGGAACGGCTTGCCGCTCTTGGGTCGCTGCGGCTCCATCGCAGCGAGCGGACGGGCGAGTTCAATGCGACCTGCGAGCAGGTCGCGGCGATCGCCCTCGAGCTTCTGGCGTCGCGTGACCGGGAGCTGCTTCAGGAGCTGCTTTCGCTGTTCGCGGCCCATTATGCTGCGGCGAAGGAACGTGAGGCTGCGCTCGACTTCGAGGATCTCCAGCTTCGCGTCCGCGATCTTCTCGCAAGAGACAGCCACGTGCGCTCTCTCGAATCCCAGCGGTTCAGGGCGATCATGGTGGACGAGTTCCAGGACACGAACCGGCTCCAGACCGAGATCCTCGATCTGCTGACCGACGGCAGCGACGTTGACCTCTTCTCGGTCGGTGACGAGTTCCAGTCGATCTATGGGTTCCGTCACGCCGATGTCGCCGTGTTTCGCGAGCGCAGCCGCGCGGCGCAGATCTCGCTGCCGCTGACGCTCAACTACCGGTCACGGCCCGAGGTTCTCGCTGCCGTCAACGAGCTGTTCCGGGTCACGTTCGGCAATGACTTCCAGCCGCTCGAGCCCGCGGCCGGGTACGGATCGCCGTTGCTGGGGCGGGCGTTCGAGCTGCTCGTGACCGACAAGCGAGCGGTCACCGACGACCAGTGGCGCCGCTCCGAGGCGCGACATGTTGCCCGGCGGGTCAAGGAGCTCGTCGACGCCGGCTCGGCGTCGCCCGGTGAGATCGTGCTCCTCTTCGCCGCCGGCACCGACGCCGAGTTGTATGAGCTCGAGCTCGAGGCGGCGGGATTGCCCACGTACCGCACCGCCGGAAGCAACTACTACGGCCAGCAGCAGGTCGTCGATCTCCTTAGCTACCTGCGGCTTCTTCACAACCGCTTCGACGACGAGGCGCTGCTCACGGTGCTGACGTCGCCGTTCGTCGGGATCTCGAACGACGCGCTTGTGTTGATCCGCGCGAACGCGGTGCGGCAGCCGCTCTACCGCGCGGTCGAGCGTAGCCTTCCCGACGAGCTCTCCGGTGACGACCGGCGGCTGCTGCTCGCGTTTCGCCAGCGGTACGAGCGGCTCGTGGCCGCATCAGCGCGGTGCGGGCTCCAGGAGCTGTGTGAGCGAATTCTCGTGGAGCACGACTACGACCTTGCGGTGCTCGCCCGTCGTGACGGGTCGCGGCGTTACGTCAATCTCCGCAAGCTCGCGCGGCTCGCGGGCGCTTACGAGGAGCTGCGTGGCTCCGAGCTCGAGGGGTTCGTGCGCTTCGTTGCCGAGCAGGAGGCGGTGGGAGCGCGCGAGACCGACGCCGTCTCCCAGGAAGAGGGTGCCGACGCGGTTCGATTGATGACGATCCACAGCGCCAAGGGCCTCGAGTTCAAGGTCGTGATCGTCGCCGACACCGGACGCCAGCGTCCGGCGCCCGCCGACATCCTCTGCCTCTCGGACGGTCGGTTCGGGTTCAAGGTCGCCCACCCCGAGACAGGGGCGCGCGTCGATACCGCGAGCTATCGCGACGTCAGGTCGAGTCGGGAGCAGGCCGACCGGGACGAGCGCCTGCGCCTCTACTACGTCGCGATGACGAGGGCGATGGAGCGACTCATTGTCTCCGGGTCGGTCGATCCCGAGAAAGGCGGGGGCGAGCAGACGCCGATCGCCTGGGTTCTCGATCGGCTCGGGCTGACCGAGATGATCAACGACGCTCCCGAGGCACCGGTCGAGGTCGAACGTGGCGCGGCTGCGGTAGTTCTCCGCGTCGATCGCGGGCAGCCAGCGATCGCGGCTCCTCCGCACGTGCCGAGCGTGCCGGAGGACGTGGTCGTCGGCGAGACGGGTCAGCTCGCACTGTTCGAGGGGAGCGGCGAGTCGCTCCCGCCGCCGGCGCCCCGGCTTCGCGAGCTCCCGGTGATCCCGGCACCTTCGATCCACCGCGTTGGCCGGCTGTCCTACAGCGCGATCTCCCTCTTCTCCCGCTGCTCCTATCGGTACTTCGCCGAGCGTGTGGTCGGAATGAAGCCTGCGCCCTGGGCCGCCGGTGGGTCGGGCGGAGCGCTCCATGCGACCGAGATCGGCGACGCAGCACATCGTCTGCTCGAGCTGGTCGACCTCGATCGACCCGCGGTTCCAGCGCAAGCCGACGAGCTGGTTCGTGGGTGGTACCCGGCGGTCGGCGACGACGAGCTCGCACGGATTCGGCGAGCTGTCGAGGCGTACTGTGACTCCGGGCTCGCTGGGAAGCTCGCCGCGCTTGGCGGCGCCGTCGCGGAGCGCCCGTTCGCGTTCGAGCTCGGAGGCGCGCTGCTGAACGGCCGCCTTGACGTGCTTCGCCTTGTCGACCGGGAGGCGCTCGTGCTGGATTACAAGACGAACGCGCTCAACGGTGCGTCGCCGACCGAGGTCGTCGAACGCGAGTACCGGATCCAGCGCGTCGTGTATGCGCTCGCGTGCCTCCATGCCGGGGCGAAGTCAGTCGAGGTCGTGTACCAGTTCCTCGAGGCGCCCGACGACCTCGTCGCGGCGACGTATACGCTCACCGATCGCGCCGTGCTCGAGCGGGAGCTCGGTGCGGAGATCGAACGAATCGCCGCTGGGGACTTCCGCCCGAGCCCGAGCGAGTTCGCCTGCTCGGGATGTCCTGCCCGAAACGTGATCTGCGCCGGCCCGAGCCTCGGCGAGACCGCACCCTGGGACGACCGCGACCTTCTTACCCGGTCGGAGGGGGAATGACGGCGTGTCACGAGGCGCCCAGCGACGGTCATTCCGGACGTGCGGCGTTCGGGGCGATCGCGGCGGCCCTGCGCGAGGGGGTCGACCCCGCCGCGGGCGGCGGACGGGGACGGCGTGGCGCGTAGCTACGTCTGCGAGGCGCGCCGGCGCGGGCTCGGGCGCCGTCGCGAGCGGATCGAGCCGATCATCGCCCGCCTGGCGACGGAGCACGCCGACGCCGAGATCGCACTCACGTTCTCGAGCGACCTCGAGCTGCTCGTCTCGGTGATGCTCTCGGCCCAAACGACTGACGTGAACGTCAACAAGGTGACGCCCGCGCTCTTTGCGAAATACCGGGGTCCCGAGGACTACCTCGCTGCGCCCCGCGAGGAGCTCGAGCGGGACATCTACCAGACCGGGTTCTTCCGCCAGAAGGCGAAGTCGATCCACGGGGCGATGCGCGTGCTGCTCGAGGAGTTTGACGGCGTCGTGCCGCGCACGATCCCGGAGCTCCTCCGGTTGCCGGGTGTCGCGCGCAAGACAGCGAACGTGGTTGCGGCCGAGCTCGGCGAGGCGCAGGGAATCGTCGTCGACACCCACGTGCGGAGGCTCTCGCAGCGCCTCGGGCTGACGCGGGAGGACGACCCGGTGAAGATCGAGCGCGACCTCGTTAAGCTCGTTCCGCGCCAGGACTGGGCGCGCTTCCCGCACCTGCTGATCTGGCACGGGCGCCGTGTTTGCGACGCGCGCAAGCCCGACTGCGCCCAATGCGTGCTGGCGGATCTCTGTCCGTCAGCGCGGGTGCAGGTGTCGGCGCAAGCCATGTCTGTTGCTGACGTGGACAATGTCTGACACCGGGACGTGTCCGTTCGGACGGACACGGGAGCCCGACGATCGTGCCCAACGTGCGGCCGACTTGTCGGTGGGGAAGCCTCCGCGGTGTCAGACACGGCTCACGTCGTTGACGGCGGTGCGGTTGCGGGTGGCGTGCGTGCGCGTCTGGGAAGCGTGCTGCCGCTGACGTTGCCGGCGCCGGGCTACGGCGCGCCGGGTGGGCGTGCCTCGTCGTAACGCGGGATCCCGTCGTCGGGGATCGTGTCCCAGGCCGGCGCGGATGCGACGAACTGGCGGAAGCTCGGCTTCACGTCAGGAGCGACGTCGAACGCCGCGAACCTCACCGCGACGACGGAACGATCGGTCGGGCTCTGGGCGAAGAGGGCCGAGCCACACCTGCTGCAGAAGTGCTTCTCGAAGCCCCCCGCAGGTGCCCAGGCGGAGATGTCACCCTCGCCCGCGGTGATCCGCAGCGATCCCGGCGCAAGGCGCGCCGACAGGGACCAGGCACCGCCGGTGCGATGTTGGCAGCGCGTGCAGTGGCAGTACGAGGCGTCGACCGGGGGCTCGCTCACCTCGAACCTCACCGCCCCGCATCCGCAACCACCCGTGAGAACGTGCGACATCAGATCCACCTCCTCCAGCGGAAGACAACAAGCTGCGCAAGGGTCGTCACGACGATGAGAGCGGTCGAGACCGTCAGGCTCCAGTAGCCGTGGTCGAACGCACTCTCGAAGTTCTGCCCGAAGAAGCCGGTGATGAGCGTCGGCACGAGCACGAGTGACGCGACCACCGTCAGCGTCTTCACGATCTCGTTCTGGCTTTCCGAGACTCGGGCTTGGAGGTAGTCGCGGACGCTTGCGAGCAGGTCGCGGGCGACGTCGAGCTCCTCGATCGTTCGCACGAGCGTGTCGTATGTGTCGGCAAACGAAGCCGCGACGTCCGGGGGGAACAGCTCGCCGCCGCTGACGCTCAGGCGGCCATCGACGATCCGGCGGATCGCGGCGCGCGTCGAGCTCACGTTCTTCCTCGCGTGAAGCATCTCATGCCGGAGGTCGGAGAGCATCCGACGCGCGTCGTGGCTTGAGATGTGGTCGAGAGAGTCCTCGAGCTCGTCGATCTCCGCGTACAGGTCGTCGACGAGATCGAGATGTGCCCCGGCGACGTCGTCGACCAGCTCGCGCAGAAGACGCCCGCCGCCTGCCGTCACCGCGCTCGCTGTCGGTACGAGCCCGATCGGCGCATGCTCGCCGGTCGGGTCGCGCTTGCGGATCGTCACCAGTCGGTCCGGCGTCACGATGCACGCCAGCTCGCGATAGTGAAACGTGTTCGCGGGGTCGTCGTGGATCGGCAGGAGGAAGACCCCCACGAGGTAGGGACCATGACTCTCGAGCGACGGGCGTGCATCGCGGCCGTCGCGGGCGGGGGCCGTAAGGATCTCTATCGCATCCGGGTCGAGATCGGGGACGGCCGCGAGGAGCTCGTCGACATCGGGATCGACCAGATCGAACCACTGTCCATCCACGGCTCGAGCTTAGTCGTCGGCCCGGGCGATCGAGGCTACGAGATCGTGGCGGGCACGTCGTGGCGCGCGGCCAGGTAGCGCTCGGCGTCCAGTGCGGCCGCGCACCCTGAGCCGGCGGCCGTGATTGCCTGCCGGTAGACGTGGTCTTGCACGTCTCCTGCGGCGAAGACGCCGGCGATGTTGGTGGCGGTCGACCCGGGCGCGGTTACGAGGTAGCCGGTGTCGTCCTCGTGATCGAGCTGGTCGAGGAACAGGGCGGTGTTTGGGTCGTGGCCGATCGCGACGAAGAAGCCGTCGGTGGCGAGCTCGGACGTTTCGCTCGTGACGACGTCGCGCAGGCGGATGCCGGTGACCTTGTCGTCTCCGAGCACCTCGTCGACCACCTTGTTGAGAACCAGCTCGATCTTCGGATCGTTCTCGACGCGGTCGACCATGATCCGCGACGCCCGGAACTCCTCCCGGCGATGGACGAGGTAGACCTTGCTTGCGAACCGGGAGATGAACGACGCCTCCTCCATGGCGGAGTCGCCGCCGCCGACGACCACGACCACCCGGTCGCGGAAGAACGACGCGTCGCACGTCGCGCAGTACGAGACGCCGCGACCTTGCAGGCGTTTCTCGGACTCGAGTCCGAGCTGGCGTGCGCTCGCGCCGGTGGCGACGATCACGGCCTCGGCGAGATGCTCGTCCTTGTCGACCCAAACCCGAAACGGGCGCTCGGAGAAGTCGACACGGGTGACGTCGTCTGTGACGAACTCAGCGCCGAAGCGCTCCGCCTGGCGCCGGAAGTCTTGCATCATCGTCGGGCCCATCACCCCGTCGGGATAGCCGGGGTAGTTCTCCACATCGCTCGTGATCATCAGCTGTCCGCCCCAGTTGAACCCCTCGATCACCAGTGGCTCGAGGTTCGCGCGCGCCGTGTAGAGGGCCGCCGTGTACCCGGCGGGCCCGCCGCCGATGATGATCACCTCGCGAACATCGCTCATCGCTCACCTCTCCGTTCTCAAACGCTCCCGATAGCTGGAACGTACCGCGGGCAGCCCGTGTTCCGCACCTGTTCCAGCGCGCGGTGTCGTGAAGGCCAACCCGGCTGCCTACGCGGCGTTGGCGTCGGTGTCGGGTGGGATCACCTCGAGCCGGCCCTGCTCGAGCGGCACCGGGCTCTTCGGCGGTGCGAGCTCGGGCGCACGGAGCGCCGCGGCGGTCCGAGAGACGGGCTCGAGCACGTCGAGCTCCTTCTCGGAGAGGCTGGCCTCACCGAGCTTTCGCGCGGTCGGCAGGACCCGTCGCTCGAGCGAGCCGACCGCCTCGTTGTACGAGCCAACGGCCTTGTCGAGGAACCCGCCGACCTTGCCGAGGTGTCCCCCCGCAACAGTGAGCCGCTCGTAGAGCTCGCGCCCGAGCGCGTGCACCTCACGGGCGTCCTCGGCGATCTTCTCCTGCTGCCAGCCGTGTGCGATCGCCTGGAGGAGGACGATGAGCGTCGTCGGCGAGGCGATATGAACGCGGGAGCGCACGGCGATCTCGACGAGCTCACGGTCATGCTCCCACGCTGCCCGGAAGAAACCCTCGTCGGGGAGGAACATGACGACCATCTCCGGGCTGTCGGCGAACTGCGCCCAGTACTGCTTCTCGGCGAGCTTCTGGACGTGATCTCGGACGTGACGAGCGTGGTCCGCGAGCCTCGCTTCGCGCTCGGCGACATCGGTGGCCTCGATCGCGTCGAGGTACGCGGCGAGCGGGACCTTGGCGTCGACCACGACCTGCTTGCCGCCCGGAAGTCGCACGATCGCATCGGGTCGAAGCCGCCCGGCGTCGGTCGTGGTGCTGACCTGCTCGTCGAAATCGCAGTGCGGCAGCATCCCCGCGAGCTCCATGACGCGCTTGAGCTGGATCTCGCCCCAGCGCCCGCGCACGTGCGGTGTTCGAAGCGCCGTCGTGAGCGACTGCGTGCGCTCGCCGAGCTCGCTCAGCTGTCGCGTGAGCGCGCCGTAGGACTGCGCCCGAGCGCGGTCGAGCTCCTGAACCTGCTGGTTGACACGGTCGAGCGACTGACGAAGCGGCGCGACGGTCTCGCCGAGCTTCGTTCCCGCGAGCTCGAGGAAGCTCGCGTTCGTCTGCCGGTAGGCGTCCGCCGAGGCTGCCCGGATCGCCTCGGTGACCCGCGTGTCGAACGATGCCTCGGTCGCTTCGAGCCGTGCGGTGGTAGCGGCGAGCTGACGCTCCGCCGTGCTCAGCCGTTGGGTCGTCGCGGCGTGGGCGGCCGCCTCCCGCTCGAGGGTGAGACGGAGACGTGCCGGCTCGTGCAGCCGACTTCGCACCGCAAGAAGCACGGCACCGCCGCCGACGAGAAGCCCGATGAGGAGAAACACCGTTTGCATCACTGAATCGAACTCTAGTTCGTGTACCGGACGGCACCGCGCCAGAGCAGGCGCCCGTCTACGATCCGGGAATGCGTGAGACGCCGGCGAGGACCAGGCTGATCGCGATCGCTGCCGCTGGGGTGCTGCTCATCGTGATCGGGATCGGCCGAACGGTCTTCGGCGGCGACGGCGAGGAAGCCGATCCGAGCGCCGCCCGGGCGGCGCTCGAGGCGGCGGGGTGCACGCTCCGTCTCGTCACCGCGGTGCCGAACAAGAGCGACCACTCCGACGTCAAGTCCCCGGACGAGATCTCTCCGGAATGGAACACCGACCCGCCGACCTCGGGGCCGCATTGGGGCGAGACCGCGGTCTACGGGATCTACACCGAGCCCCTCCAGCAGGCGCGAGTCGTGCACAACCTCGAGCACGGCGGCGCGTTCATCCAGTACGGCGGCGACGTCTTTCCCGCCGAGATCGAGAAGATCGCCGCGTTCTACGACGATCACAAGGAGGGCACGCTGGTCGCCCCGTACCCGGTGCTCGAGGAGAAGATCGCGCTCGGCGCCTGGATCGCGGGAAAGGGGCGCGGGCAAGGGGTGCTTGCCCTGTGTACGCACGTCGATCGCAAGGCGTTCACGGCCTTCTTCGACGCGTTCCAGTTCAAGGGAAACGAGCGCTTCCCGGCGAGCTCCATGCTGCCCGGCTCGAACTGATGCGCTAGGCAGTCGTGCCCGCCTTCGTCTGGTCCGGCACGCTATGGCCAACGCTGCCGGGGTGGCGAAATCGGTCAGACGCGGCCGCCTTAAAAGCGGCTGTCCCTCGGGACATCTGGGTTCGAATCCCAGCCCCGGCACTGCCTCGACCGCGACCCGTCGCTCGGCCCGTCGCGCCGGTGCCGCGCGGCCGGTCGGCTCCGCCCCTTGGGCTGCAGAACCCCCTTTTAGGGGTACGCGCGAAGGTCCCATGCGTCGTACCGTCCTCCCTCGTTCGAGGGGATTCAGATACCCCCGGAGGGGGACGATCGCGAGAGCGATCGGATCAGACTGCGAGGAGTCGAAGCAAGTGTCCTGCGGCCTCCTGGAAAGGAGACACAACGATGATCAAGTGGGTTCCGATGGGCGCGCGTGTGCTCCTCGTCCTCTCCCTCCTCGCGACCTTCGCGGTGAGCGCCGGCGCCGGCGAGCGTTGGTGGTAGGAGCGACCGGTCGTCGCGATCCACTCGGGTTGATCTGACCGGATCCCCAGGCGAATGAGCGGATCGTCCGAACGAGACTACCCACCCCGGCTCCGGTGGCTGATCGCGAGCGTCTACGCGCTCGCGGGGCCGCTGGTCGCCGGGGCGGTGGTCGCGCTCGCCGGAGCGGAGCCGTCGCTCCGCGACCTCTTCGGCGCTTCGCTGTTCGGCGCGCTCGCGTTCGCCGCCGACCTGAAGCCGGTCCCGCTCGACGAGTCGAGGAGCAGGTCGGTCTCGCTCGCATTCGTGTTCGTTCTCGCGAGCACGATCCTGTTCGGTTGGGCGTTCGGCGTCGTGATCGGCGCGTTGAGCGTTACGGCGTCCCAGCTGGTCGAGCGCCGGCCGGTCAGGCGTCTTCTCTTCAACGGCGGTGCCTACGCGCTTGCCGCTGGCGCCTCGTCGCTCCCAAGCCTCGTCGCCGGCAGCGAGGGCGACGCGCTGACGACGACGCTCTGTGCCTTCACCGGCGGCGCGCTGTTCGTGATGGTCAACGTCGGGCTCGTCTGCCTCGCGGTCGGTTTCCATTCACGCCAGCCGTTCGGCCGGCTCTTCCTCGACAACATGCGGCACGCGGGCGCCGCCTTTCTGACGATGGCCTCGCTCGCAGCCCTCGCGGTCGTGCTCTGGGATGCTCACGCCGCGCTTCTCGCCCTGCTCACCGGGCCGCTTGCCGCGCTGACCCTCTATCAGCGCTCAGCGCTCGACTGGCGCATCGCGAACCGCGCCGCCCACACCGACAGCCTCACCGGGCTCGGGAACCACCGTGCGTACGAGCTCGACCTCGACGAGACCGCCTCACGCTACGGGGAGACGGGTGGCGGGTTCTCCCTCTGTTACATCGACGTCGACAACTTCAAGGAGATCAACGACACCTTCGGCCATCCGGCCGGGGACTCGGCGCTCGGCGGGCTCGCCCGGATGCTCACCGGCGAGCCCGACGTGAGGGCGTTCCGCTTCGGCGGCGACGAGTTCGCGCTCATCATCGAGCGGTCGCCCGGCGAGTCGCGCGCGTACGTCGAGGGGCTCTGTGAGCGCGTCGCGGAGACGGTGTTCGAGGCCAACGTCCCGGTGACGATCAGCGCCGGCGTGGCGGCGTTCCCGTTGCACGCCCGCGAGCTCGACGAGCTCCAGCGGGTCGTCGACGCGTCGCTCTACGCGGCGAAGGCCGGGGGGCGAAACGGCGTGCGGGCCTACGACCCGGCCGCTCGGACGCTGCAGACGGTGGAGATGCAGAAGCGGATGGCGGTGCGGCACACGCGCCTCAAGGTCGCGGAGAGCCTGATTCGGCTCGTCGACGCGCGAGATACCTACACGGGCCGCCATTCGCACTCGGTCTCGACGACGAGCGCCGCGATTGCGATCCAGCTCGGCCTCGACGACGACGTCGTCGACCAGGTCAGGCTCGCGGGTCTTCTCCACGACCTCGGCAAGATCCTCCTCTCCGACGACGTCCTGCAGAAGCCGTCGGCCCTCTCCGACGAGGAGTTCCAGCTCGTGCGGGCGCATCCCGAGCTCGGTGCCTCACTCCTCCTCGGGTTGGAGATCGACCCGGTCGACACGTGGGTGCGCCACCATCACGAGCACTGGGACGGCTCCGGCTACCCGTTCGGGCTCGCGGGCGAGCAGATCCCGCTCGGGTCGCGCATCATCCTCGTCGCCGACGCGTACGACGCGATCACGAGCGACCGCAGCTACCGGCCGGCGGCGACGACCGCGGAGGCAGTGGCCGAGATCACCCGCTCGGCGGGGCGGCAGTTCGACCCCAACGTCGTCGCAGCGTTCCTGGCGCACATGGAGGAGACGAAGACCGTCGAGACCCGTGCCGGGCTCGAGCGGGTGCTCGCGCTCGACTCCCAGGCCGTCGCCGCCCGGCTGGTCGCCTGAATGATCCTCGCGTTCGCATCGCTCCTCGGTGTGTGTCTCGGGCTGCTCATCGGCGGGCGGCTGGAGCGTCTCGCTGCCCTTCGGCTTCGCTGGCTCGAGCTGATCGTGGCGGCATTCGTGCTGCAGATCGTTGCGTTCCCGTTCCCGTGGCTGCCGTGGCGGACCGACGACCGGCTCGCGACGGGGCTCTGGCTCGTGTCGTTCGGGCTCGTCGCGATCGTTGCGTGGTGCAACCGCGGGATCGTCGGCGTTCCGGTCTTCGCCACCGGGCTTGGGGCGAACGTTCTCGCGGTTGGCGCCAACGGCGGACAGATGCCCGCGCTCCCGCGCGCCCTCGCTGCTGCGAACGAGCACTACGTCGTCAGCAACAACTCGAAGCGGGTCGAGGCCCCGCAGCTTTCGTGGCTCGTCGACCGGTTCGCGGTTCCCGACTGGATGCCGGTCGGCAACGTCTACTCGGTCGGCGACGTGCTGATCGCCCTCGGTGTCGTCGTCATCGTCGTCGTGGCGATGGGGACAGGCGTCCCGCGGCCCCGCCGGGCGACGCTCGTCGACGAGGCGCTCACCGGGCTCTGAGCCGCGCAGTAGACTCTGCCGCGCGATGTCGGCGACGGATCACGCCTCGTTCAGCCAGCTCGAGTACGACACGCCTCTCTACCGGACCGCGATCGCGCAGTTCGACCAGGCTGTTCCGTTCGCGAACGTCGACCCCGGGATCGCCGAGCGACTCCGGCATCCCGAGCGCTCGGTCATGGTCAGCTGTCCCGTCCGGCTCGACGACGGCCGGCGCGCCGTCTTCCCGGGCTACCGGGTTCAGCACTCGAGCGTGCTCGGCCCGACCAAGGGCGGGATCCGGTTCGACCCCGAGGTGAGTCTCGGGGAGTGCGCTGCGCTCGCGGTGTGGATGACGTGGAAGTGCGCGCTGCTTCGGCTTCCGTACGGCGGAGCGAAGGGCGGTGTCCGCTGCAATGCGCGTGAGCTCTCGCGCACCGAGCTGGAGCGGCTCACGCGTCGGTTCACCTCGGAGCTGCTGCCCGTGATCGGGCCGAAGGAGGACATCCCTGCGCCCGACATGGCGACCAACGAGCAGACGATGGCGTGGATGATGGACACGTACTCGATGCAGCGCGGCCATGCGGTTCCCGAGATCGTGACCGGTAAGCCGATCTCGATCGGGGGCTCGGTCTTCCGTCACGAGGCGACCGGCGCCGGTGTCGTGATGGTGGTCGCGCGTGCCTGCGAGCGGCTCGGCTGGAAGCTGGCAGAGCAGCGATGCGTCGTGCAGGGGTTCGGGAACGTCGGTGGGATTGCGGCCCAGGAGCTCGTCGATCGCGGCGCCACGGTCGTCGCCGTCTCGGACATCTCCGGTGGCGTGTACGACCCTGATGGCCTCGACATCCCGACGATGAGCCAGTACGCGCGGGAGAACGGCTCGCTCGAAGGCTGGACGGAAGGTGCTCGCGTGACGAACGAGCAGCTCCTCGAGCTTCCGTGCGACATCCTCGTGCTCGCCGCACGCGAGGATCAGGTGCACGGCGACAACGCAGCCCGGCTCCAGTGCCGGCTGATCGCCGAGGGTGCCAACGGGCCGACGTCGCTCGAGGGTGACGCCGTCCTGAGCGAGCGCCAGATTCCGGTGCTGCCCGACATCCTCACGAACGCGGGTGGCGTCACGGTCTCGTACTTCGAGTGGGTGCAGGACCTCGGCCGCCTCTTCTGGGGGCGCGACGAGATCCGGGCCAAGCTCGCCGAGAAGCTCAACGACGCGTTCGACCGCGTGTGGGCGATCTCGCACGAGCGAAACATCCCGATGCGAACGGCCGCGCTCGTCGCCGGGATTCG
Organism: Gaiellales bacterium; assembly: GCA_046330385.1. Classification (GTDB taxonomy): domain Bacteria; phylum Actinomycetota; class Thermoleophilia; order Gaiellales; family Gaiellaceae; genus Gaiella. The sequence goes on from JAXLSV010000002.1 coordinate 772,994, forward strand.
CGAGGTCTCCACCGCCCTCGAGGCGCGCGGCCTCTACCCGTGAGCGACCGCGTTCGCGACGCGATGATCACCGAGCCCCGGTCGCTGCCGGAGGGCGCGTCGGCGCGCGAGGCGGGGGAGGTGCTCTCGCCGCCCGAGGTCAGAGCGGTGTACGTCGTCGACGCCGACGGCGCGCTCACGGGTGTTCTGACCCGAAAGACGCTCGTGACGAGAGTGGTCGCCGCGGGGCTCGACCCGAACACGACCGAGCTAGGCGTGATCGCGGAGCCGCCCTACTACACGATCGACGCCGACGTCGCCCTCGACGAGGCGTTTCGCTTCCTCGAGGAGCACGATGCCGAGCGCGTGCCGGTGCTCGAGGGTGGTCGCCTCGTCGGAGTGTTGTCGCGCTCCGTGCTGAAGCGTCGCCTGGCGGAGGACGAGGAGCCGGCGGCCGACGATCCTCCGGCATGAGCGAGCCGGCCCCGAGCCGGGCGCTCAAGGGACGAGGCATCCTGGACGACCCGCTCGTCGGGGAGCTGCTCGCGGCGCGGCTCGTCGGGGTGCTCTCGACGCTCGAGCCGGACGGGTCGGTGCATTCGGTCGCCCTCTGGTTCGCCTCCCGGGGCGGCGCGATCGTGTTCGCGACCGGGTCCCGCAGCCGCAAGGTGCGGAACCTGGAGCGCGATCCGCGTGCGACCGTTGTGCTGCACGACTCGCGGCCGGGGTTCGAGGTCTGTGGTGCGTCGATCCGCGGCGCGGTCGAGATCTTCCGCGGCGCTGTCGCCCAGCCGTTCGTCACCCTGGTTCACGATCGCTATGTGACCGCCGAGGGGCAGTCGCTCCCCGCGCCGGCGAGCTTCCTCGCCTCGGACGATGTCGCGCTCGTGCTCTGGCCCGAGACGGCGGTCACCTGGGACGAGCGCGGGGGAGACGCCGCCGAGGAGTTGCGCCGCACGGGAGCCGCCCGTCCGCTCGAGCCAACGGCACCGCGACCGACGTAGCCAGAGCCGGTGCCCACGCTCTTCGTCCTGCGTCACGCGAAGGCGAGCTGGGACGAGCCGGCGCTCACCGATCACGATCGCCCGCTCGCACGGCGCGGAATCCGTGCGTGCGCGGCGCTTCGCCGTCACTGCCGCGAGACCCGGGTCGATCCCGAGCTCGCGCTCTGCTCGACCGCCGTCCGTGCCCGCGACACCCTCGGCCGCGTCCTCCCCGAGCTCGACAACGTCCGGTTCGAGCCGGAGCTCTACCTCGCCTCGGGCAGGGCGATCGCCGATCGCGTTCGCCAGCTCGACGGGGTGAGCGCGATCGTCGTCGGGCACAACCCGGGGCTCCAGGACGCGATCCTCCTGCTCTCGCGGCCGTCGCCGTTGCGCGAGCAGGTGGCGGAGAAGCTGCCGACGGGCGCGCTCGCGACGATTGAGCTCGACTCGTGGGACGATCCCGACGGCGAGCTCGTCGCGCTCGCTCTGCCCAGGGAGCTGTAGGCTGAGTTGACATATGAGCGATCACGATATATCGTGATGGAACATGATAGTTACACGTCAGATATGAGAAAGGGGCTGGCAATGACGTATGTCGCGCCCGCGCATGGCAACCACCATGTGCGCTTCATGGGGCTCGAAGGGGGCCCGCGCCGCGGCCGGCGCCGCGGTGGTCACCGAGGGATGTTCGGCTTCGTGCCCGGCGGACCGCCGTTCGGTGGTCGCAAGGCGCGTCGCGGAGACATCCGGGCGGCGATCCTGGCGCTGCTCGCGGAGGCGCCGATGCACGGCTACCAGATCATCCAGGAGCTCTCCGAACGAACGGAGGGGGTATGGCGGCCGAGCCCCGGCTCGGTGTACCCGACGCTCCAGCAGCTCGAGGACGAGGAGCTGATCGCGCCGACCCAGTCAGAGAGCGGCAAGCGGGTCTTCGCGCTGACCGACGCCGGCCGTGAGACCGTCGCTGCCAACCCGGCGCCGTGGGAGGCCGTCGCCGAGGAGGCCGATGACGCGGTCGTCAATCTGTGGGAGCTCGCCCGTCAGGTGCTCGAGGCGACCCGGCAGGTGGCGGCGACGGGCAGCGCCGGGCAGGTCGACGCTGCGCAGACGATTCTCCGCGACGCACGCAAGGCGCTCTACCGGCTTCTCGCCGACGACTGAGGAAGGGCGGGGCGGGCCCGCCCTCGGTCTCCCGTCCTACAACGCCTCCGCGTGACACTCCGACTCGACGCACAGTCGCGCCCGGTCTGAGCGAAGGCACACCAGGCCCAGATACGTGACGCCGTCGTCGGCGAGGACGACGAGACGTGTCCCGCCTTCTCGGTCGAGCAGCGCGAGCGCCTCGGTCGCCGGTACCTGGGCAGTGACCGTCGGGAGAAGACCCGGCTCGAGGTGGGCCGTCACCGGCTCCGACGGTGCGGCCCGCCCGAGCAGCCGCCGGTCGACCGCGCCCACGTAGCGGGCTGAGTCGACGATGGGGATCACCTGCACCGACCGATTCTCGAAGAGCTCGAGCGCCTCCGCCACCGTCGCGTCCGCGGGGAGCCGCCGATCGCGGCCGTTGAGCGCGCGCGTGATGGGCTTGCCGCCGAGCAGCCTGCGCTCGGTCGTCGTCACGATGGGCGTCCGGCGATCTCGGGCGCGGCCGCCGGGTCCTCGACGCTCGGGCAGGTCAGGTCGTCTTCCTCGACCGAGCTTCGCGGCCGCCGGTCGGTCGGCACCGCCTCGACCGTCAGCCCGCGCGCCGTGAGCTCCGCGACGATCGCATCGCGACCGACCGCGCCGAGCAGGGTGTAGACGGGATGCGTCGACTCCTCGGTGAGCCGGGTGAAGAACAGCGGCAGCCAGCGGCCGGCGTGCTCGACGAGGAACCGTTCCTCGGCGGCGAGGGCAATCTCGGCACCCGCCTCGTCGTGGCGGTCGGCCGCCGTCAAGCGCGTCAGCGCGAGGTAGGAGAGGAACTCGAGCTCGGTGCCGGCATGATCAGCCCGCTCGATCTCGAGGCCGTGCGCCGCCGCCCCGAAGGCCGCATAGAAACCGGCGATATCGGCGATCTGCCGTCCTTGGCGGAACGGGTCGAGCTCGTAGCTGCCCTCGTAGGGCGGCACGACCGGGTCACCCTCGAAGAGGCGAGCGTGTTCCGCGGCCAGCGCCGCAAGCTCCGCGACTTCGAGCTCGGCGGCGAGCGCGGCGATCGCCGCCGGCGCCGACGGGCGCTCGGCAAGCGCCTCGGCCAGCTCGGCCGCTTCGGTGATCGCATCCGTCGCCGGCGGGGCGAGCACGAGCGCGAGCAGCCGCCGCAGCGCGATCGTTGCGGCGAGGTGCTCGGTCATCCGGTCGTCCAGCGAAGCGGCACCCAGGTGGCGTAGTGCTTCCGTCCACCGCGGTTCAGTCGTTGTCCGAGCCACACCGCGAAGGCGACCGACCAGTCCCCGTCCGCGCCGATGGGTTCGCCGATCCCGTCTCTCGCGACCGGGAACCCGAGCGAGACGGCCCAGCGCTTCCCGTCGTGCTCGCCGCGTCCATTGGCGTCGTCGCGGCGGAGGTGCGTCGTCGTCCCGAAGCCCTCGGCGACGATCTGCTCGATCGGGGTCGTGCGCTTGGCCTGGGAGAGCGGGTTGCCGGCCGCCCGGCCGACCCAGTACCTGGCCGCGGTCGCCGGTGGGAGGATGTCGTCCGGCATCACGTCGTGAACGACACGTGGATAGATCTGGTCGACACCGCTCTTGCCGGCAAGGTCGCGCTGCCAGGTCGCGCGCCACTGGAGGATGTGGACGGCCTCTCCGCCTGCGCCCATCGTGATCGCCGGCGCCTTGCCGGCGCGCGTCGGCAGCATCACGGCAACCGCGTCGTGATAGCGGCGGACGCCGTCGAGGTCGTCGACCGAGGCGTCCTCCCAGCTGAGCCTGAGAGCGAGGTTCCCGCCGTCGGTGAGGGCGCGCACGCTGAGCTCCGACGCGCCGACCGCGTCGAGATAGGGCGGCGCAACCCGCTGCGCGAGGAGCGGCACGATGCTCTCGGGCGCGTCGTTCCACGCGTCCGACCCTGGTTCGGCCACCGGCAGCGTCACCCGCGAGCGCGCGACCTCGATCACGGGCTCTGCAGCTGGCTCGGGGCCGTCAGTGAGGCCGATCAGGCCCGCGACGCCGACGCCACCGACCCCGACCACGCCGACGGTGCCGGCGGCGGTGAGAAGATCTTTGCGGGTGAGCTCGGTCGTCATCTCGTCCTCACGTGTTGTGGCGGAACCCGGTGACCGGCTCGCCCTTGACCTCGGTTGCGAACTCGAACTTGCGGACGAACGTCGGCTCGCGGAGCGGGACGGCGACGATCTCCTCGCCGCGCTCGTCGTAGCCCCGCGCGATCCCGCCCTTCACGTCGAAGGTGGCGATGATCTGCTCGGTCGAGCCAAAGAGCATCAGCAGGCCGAGGAGCTCCTCGTCGTCCTTGGCGCCGCGGTAGGTCTCGATCGCCCGTTCGACGCCGGGGCCGAACATCTGCTCGAGGTACGGGAGCGGGACGTGGACGGGCGGGACGTAGTACACGTTCGGCTCGAGGCCGAGCTGCGGGTAGAGCGGGAGCGCCAGCTTCTTCACATGGACGAGGAAGTCGGCCGGTTTGCGCGGATCGACCTCGTCGGGCTTCGAGAGGAAGTTGGTCAGCCGCAGGCGCCCGATGCAGGCGGTCGTGCACTGTGTCTGCAGTCCTTGCTCGATCTTCGGGAAGCAGCCGATGCACTTCTCGGAGACCCTCGTCTCGAGGTTGAACATCGTCTTCTTGTACGGGCAGGCGGTGAGGCACTCCTGGTAACCCCGGCAGCGCTCCTGGTCGACGAGGACGATCCCGTCCTCGGGGCGCTTGTAGATCGCCTCGCGCGGGCACGCCGCGACGCAGGCCGGATACGTGCAGTGGTTGCAGATGCGCTGGAGGTAGTACATCCACATCAGCGAGTGGGGTGCGTCGGGGATGTACGCGGTCGTGTTCGCGTCGCCCGTCGGCTCGTCCTCGCCGAGGTTCGGGTGGTTCCAGTCCTCCGAGTCGGGGGTCCACCCGAGGACACGCTCACCCTCAGGGGCAGCTTCGAAGAGCGTTTCGCCCTGGTAGACGTCCCCGTCCCAGCCTTGCTCGCCGAGCAGCTCGAGCACGTTGACGTCCCAGCCCGAGGGGTAGAAGCCGAACGGCTTTGTCTCGATGTTGTTCCAGAGCATGTACTCCTGGCCTTTGCCCCAGGTCCACGTGCTCTTGCAGGCGATCGTGCAGCTCTGACACGCGATGCACTTGTTCGTGTCCATGATCATGCAGAACTGCTTGGCCGGCCTCTTGCCCTCGTACGGGTAGTCCATCTCGCGGCCGAGCTGCCAGTTGTCGACCTTCGGCATCCCTACCCGCCCTTCCGCTTGGTCGTGAACTTCCCGGCGAGATACGAGGTAAGCGCCTCAGAGGGTCGCTCGGGGCGCAGGCCGAGCGTCACGGGTCGCCATTCACCGTCTCCGCCGAGCCCGCCGTCCTCGGCCTTCTCGATCTTGATGAAGGCCTCCTTCGGCGCTCCTGAGACCGAGTGGACGTCGGCCTCGAAGCCGGTGCCGATCACCTGGCCGAAGTAGGCCTTGCGCGAGAGCGTCTCGGTCATCTGGGTCGGGCGGAGCCATGCGCGCGTGCCCGACTGATGGCTGCCGTGGCGGAAGAGCGCGACGTAGTTCGTCACCGGGTTGTGCGCAGGGTTCCCCTCGGCGAGCTTCTGGTTCGCGACGGTGCCGGGGGTCGCGGCGTACATGTTGAACCAGGTTCGGATCACGCCGCGCGGCATTCCAGGGTAAACGCGCGCGCGCATCATCACGCGGGCCACCTCGTAGTACGGGTCGTCCTCCTTCCAGCCGCGGTAGGGGCGATCCTCCGGGTCGGCGTCGAGCCAGGCGTAGTCTCCGTCGACGAGTCCGAGCTCCTCGGCGTCGGCGGGGTGGATCTCGAAGTACGCCTCGCCGGTCCAGGGAGAGCGCGGGTCGCGCCGGTACGGGTCGCCGAACGGCCCGAACAGCATCGCGATCCAGTCGGCGTCGACCGCGGTCGAGTGTGCGCCCCAGCGGTACTTCGGGGTCTGGAAGATGTAGCGGTACGCCTCGTCGCGCTCGTTGAGCGGGTGGCGGGTCTGCTTGAGCTCCTCCCACGTGTGCACGACGTTTCGGTACTGGCGCGTCTCGACGTCGCGCTTGTCGACCGGGTTGCCGTACGACTCCGGCCCGCGCGGCTTGATCGAGGGGTGCTTCGCGTTCGAGACGATCGCGTTCGGGTCGTAGAACGTCGCGTCGACCGGCTCGCGCCAGACGGGGAGCGCCTCGCCCGCGGCCTGGAACTCCGGCTCGGGCCGGTACACCTCGATGCGCCCCGTCGCGTTGTACCAGGGCTTGTCCTCCTGCCGCTGCTCCCAGCCGGCGGTGCGCGGGTAGGTCCGCGGGTTCATCAGGAGTGGGACGCCCTTGCTGCAGCTTTCGTGGAGATCGGGGAAGGCGACTCCGCGCGTCGCGTTGGAGCCGGCAAGGATCCGCTGCAGGTACGGGGTCGGGTCGCCGTCGAGGACGCCGCGCCAGTACGCCGCCATCGCGGGCTCGCCCACGAGCTTCCCGAGCTCCTGGGCGGTGAGCGCGAGCGCCTCGTAGTCAGAGCGAGAGTCGTAGATCCGCTCGAGCGGCGTCGTCGGGAACGCGAGCAGGAACGGGTTCGTGCAACTCGCGGTCATGTCCGGCTGCTTGAACTCCGCCCACGAGTCGGCCGGGAACACCAGGTCGGCGTACTCGCACGAGCTCGTCCAGTGCCACTCGTTGCAGAACACGGCCTCCTGCTTCGGGAGCGTGTTCTTCACGACATCGAACGACCACTTGGCGTTGCCGAGAAGCGAGTTCGAGTTGCCGAACCAGATGAGCTTCGTCGGGGTCGGCATATGGCTCGCGCCGGTGATCGTCTCCTTGGGCGAGACGAGCGGGCGCTCCCCGTAGTTCCAGTAGTGCGCCGACTCCGCCTTGTAGTATTTCTTGATCCGCGCCGGGAGCGTGAGATCCTTCTCGATGTCGAACGGGTCCTCCGTGATCCACTGGCCCATCGCCTGGAAGAGGGAGCCGCGGTAGTTGCCGGCGAACGAGCCGACGTTGCCCCCGAAGTGACCGAGGTTGTCGGTGAGCGCGGCGACGAGGAACTGCACCCGCCCGAAGAGGTCGTTGTTGAAGTAGTGGTTGGGGCCCATTCCCGCCGCGAGCAGCGTCTTCTGCTTGTTCGCCGCGAGCTGCTTCGCGAGGCTGACGACGGCCTCCGCCGGAATCCGGCAGATCTCGCTCGTCGTCTGCAGATCGAACGTCTCGTCGAGGTACTCCTTGAGCAGGTCGAAGGCCGGGCGGACGGTCACCGTCGACCCGTCGACCAGCTTCACCTCGAACGTCCCGAGCAGCGCCGGGTCGCCCGTGAAGCGCCCGCCGACCTCGTCGCGGCTGACCGCGCGCGGCGCGTCCGCCTCCCGATCCCAGTACATGGCGTCACCCCACGCCTCGCGAAGCTCGGTCGGCAAGACCTGAGCTCCGGCGGTGAACGGTGGCGGAGGCGGAGAGCCCTTGATGTCGGCGTCGGGCTTCACGACGACGTAGTTCTCGAGCGAAGCCAGCTTGTAGCCGGTGATCACGTCCCGGGCATCGAGCCGCTCGCCGTTGTCGAGGCGGACGAGAAGGGGGAGGTCCGTCCGCCCGACGACGGCTTTGCGGTCGTAGAGGTTCTTCGTGATCAGCTCGCGCGCGACCCCGAGCAGCAGCGCCGTGTCCGTGCCCGGCCTGATGATCAGCACCTCGTCGGCCTTGTTCGCGGTCGGCATGTAGTCGGCCGAGATGACGACGACCCGGGTGCCCTTGAGCCGCGCGTCGCCGATCCAGTGCCCGTCGGGCATCTTCGTGCAGATCCAGTTCATCCCGATCACGAGCAGCAGGTCGCAGTGCTCGGCGGAGAACAGATCGAAGTCGACCGTCTGCGAGCCCGTCACCATCGGATGGCCGGGGGGCAGGTCGGTGTGCCAGGCGTAGTTGTCGAACGCGCGGCTACCGACGATCTCGGTCGGGTCGGCGTCGGGGCGCAGCTTGCGATCGAGCAGCGCGAGCATGTTGGCGAAGCGATAGAAGCCGAAGATCCGCCCGACGCCGAGGAGCGGCATCCCGCCGCGCATCTTGATCGCCTGCACGCCGGCGCCGTGCATCGCCTCGATCATCTCGGGGTGATAGCCCTGCTGCTCGAGCTTGGCCACGCCGTCCTCGCCGGTGTACGCCCGCGCGACGTTCTCGATCGTCTTCGCGGCAATCGCGGTCGCGTCGTCCCAGCGAATCCGGATCCAGTCGTCGGTGCCGCGGATGGTGGTGTCCATTTTCGGCGTCCCGTCGGCGTTGCGCGGGAAGCCGGCGTCGACCCATTCCTTGAAGCCCTTGCGGATCATCGGCGCCTTCACCCGGCGCTCGCTGTAGAAGCGCCGGCTCAGGATCAGCCCCTTCTGGCAGACGCGCGGGTCCCAGCGGTGGGACGCCTTGTTCCCGTCGAGGTCGGTCGCCTTGCCGTAGCCGTAGGTCGGGCTGATCCGCACGACGACGCCGTTCTTGACGTGCGCCCGCAGCAGACAGTTGTGGGTGTCGTTCGGCGCGCAGGTGAAGACGAACGACGAGTCCTCCTTGAACTGGTCGCGGTAGATCGCCTCCCAGCCGCGATCCGGCATGACCACGAGCGGGTTCCCAGGCACGGCCGCCCGCGCCGTCGGCGTGGCCGCTGCCGCCGGAGAGAGGAACCGCGACGGCCCGATCGCCTCGCCGAGCGCGGCGGCGGAGCCGAGGGCGAGCCCGCGCCGAAGCAGGCTGCGTCGCGAGATGCCCGGCGTCCGCTCCGGGGGAAGGGGGTCGCTCACGTCCCGCACGCTACGAGCGCGGGCCGGAGGGGGCATCGTGGGATCGCTCTCCCATGATGGGTAGGAAATACGTATTGGAAATACGTATTGGAAATATCAGGCGGGCTCGTGCCTGCGGAGCGACGCCACGCACGTGCCGGGCTTCGCGAACGGGACCAGCGATTCGAGCTCGAGGGCGTCCGTCAGCTCGCCGAGCGCCCCGCGGAGAAGGCCGCGATGGAGCCCGCAGACGACGTCGCCGTACGCATCGACGAGCTCCCGAAACGGGCAGTGGCGCATGTCGATCGTCGTCTCGTCACCTCCGAGCGTCGGGTCGAAGCCGTGGTCGTGGAGAAGCTCGACGAGTCGTCCCACCGTCGTCGAGACCGACAGCTTGGCGTAGGGCGGCGGTGGCTCGACGAGGTGGCGGCCCCAGGCGGTGCCGGCCGTCTCGGCGGCCTCGGCGCCGTCGTCGCTCGCGTGGAGGGCGCTTGCGAGAACGGCCGAGAGGAAACGGAAGCCAGACGTCTCGGCTGTCCCGACGGCGGCGCGGTAGACGAGTCGCGGTCGGCCCGGCGTGGTTCGGTGCTTTCGCTCCGCGGTGACGAGGCCGGTGTCGGCAAGGTGTCCGAGGTGCCAGCGAACCGTGTTCGGGTGGAGCTCGAGGCGGCTCGCGATCTCGTCGGCGCCGAGACCCGCCGGCGCCTCGCGGAGCAGCCGGAGGATCTCGGTACGGCGGGGCTCTGCCGTCGCCAGCTCGGCTGCAGTCGGCGTCTCGGGCATGCGGTCAGTGTGCCGCACCGCGGACACGCGGACGCGATTGGCGTCAGGGCTCGAGCGCGATCAGCGCCGCCGTCGCGATCGCGTCACGGTCGATGCCGTAGGCCGCGTAGACGGCGGGTTGGGATCCGGCCTGTCCGAACGAGTCGACGCCGAGCGTCACGCAGCGTGTGCCGAGAGCGGCACCGACGAACGCGAGCGCATGGCTCGCGCCGTCGATCACCGTCACCACCGGGAGCCCTTGCTCGCCGTCGCGAACGAGCCGCTCGAGGTGGCACGACGCCGTCGTCGCCGAGCCGCGGAGGGGCGCCGTTCGTGCCCGCTGCCACTCCCGGTAGAGGCGGTCGGGGCTCGAAAGAACGAGGACGGTTGCCTCGACGCCCTCCGCGGCGGCGAGCACGTCAGCGGCGGCGAGCACCTCGGGGACGATGGCGCCGCAGGTCGCGATCAACACCCGGTCCTCGGTCTCTCCGGCGTCTCGCAGCCTGAAGCCGCCCCCGATGACGTCGGCCCTGAGCGCATCGTCGCCGATCCGGTCCGCCAGCGCCTCGAAGGGCCGCTGGTCGATCGGCGTCGTCGAGAGGCGCAGGTACAGCGCCTCGCCGTCGGGTTCCTGCATCGTCCGGAGCGCGTCGAGCAGCAGCCACTCGAGCTCACGCGCGAAGCACGGCTCGGCGTAGCGCAGCCCTGGCGTCTCGATCCCGATCCCCGGCGTGCTGAGCGATTGATGGGCGCCACCCTCGCGCGAGAGCGAGAGACCGGACGGCGTGCCGACCAGGATGAACCGCGACCCCGAGTACGTGCCGTACACGACTCCCTCGAGAGCGCGCAGCACGAACGGGTCGTAGAGCGTCCCGATCGGAAAGAGCCGTTCGCGCTGGAAGTCCCAGGTGAGACCGAGCTGGCCCAGCGCGAGCACGAGGTTCATCTCCGCGATCCCCATCTCCACGTGCTGTCCCCGTGGGCTGACGCGCCACTTGAGCGGCGAGTCGTCCATCGCGTCGTAGACCGGCTCCTCCTCGGGGCCCCAGACGCCCGTCTTGTTGATGAAGCCGCCGAGGCTCGTCGAGGCGGACACGTCGGGCGAGAGCGTCACCAGGCGGCGCCCGACGCCGTCGGTGCGCGAGAGGTCGAGGAGGATGCGCCCGAAGGCAGCCTGGGTCGAGAGCGATCCGGTTGGTTGGGCCCCGAGCGGCTCGGGCACCGCGAAGCGCTCCGCCGGTGGCCGGTCGCCGCGATCGAGCCGCTCGTGCGCAGCCGCGAGCACGCGTCCCTCGGGGCTGTCCGGCTCGAAGCGATCCCACTCGGTCACCGGCGTCAGGCCGACGTCCTCCCGCAGCCGGTCGATCTGCGGCCCGGTGAGCAACGCCGAGTGGTTCTGGTGCCGACCGGCGATCTCGAGCCCGTAGCCCTTGATCGTGTACGCGAAGATCACCGTCGGCCGGTCGTGAGTCTCGCGTGCCCGCGCAAGCGCGTCGAGGACGTCGCCGAGGTCGTGCCCTCCGAGGTCGCGGACGAGCCGGGCGTCGCCGCCTTGCTGCCCGTCGAGGACGCTTTCGAGCCGGCTGCGGTCGGCCCTCGAGAACGGCTCGAGGAGCGTCGCGCGCACGACCTCGTCGGTCGCCCCGAACAGCGCCTGGTACTCCTCGTTCGGCATCTCGTCGATGCGTCGTCGCAGGAGCTCGCCGCCGTCCATCGCGTACGCCGCCCGCAGGTGCCTCCCGTACTTGAGCTCGATCACGTCCCAGCCGCTCGTCCGGAAATGCGCCTCGAGCTCGGCGGCCCTGATCCCGGGGATCACCCGGTCGAGGCTCTGGCGGTTGAGGTCGACGATCCAGAGGACGTTGCCGAGCCTGCGAGCGAGCGGTTCGGCGAGGGCCTCCCAGATCGAGCCCTCGTCGAGCTCGGCGTCACCGAGCAGGGAGATGAATCGCCCACCTGTCGAGCGCCCGAGATGGGTCTCGACGTAGCGGTCGGCGAGCGCGCCGAACAGCGGCGCGGCGGAGCCGAGCCCGACCGACCCAGTCGAGTAGTCGACAGGGAAGGGGTCCTTCGTCCGGGACGGATATGGCTGCAGCCCGCCGAAGTCGCGGAGCCGGGTGAGGTACGACCGGTCGAGGCGTCCGAGGAGGTACTCGAGCGCGTGGAGGACGGGCGAGGCGTGTGGTTTCACCGAGACGCGGTCGCGGGCGTCGAGGTCTGCCAGCCAGAGCGCGGTCATCAACGTCACGAGCGACGCCGACGACGCCTGGTGTCCACCCACCTTGAGCGGATCCTCCTTCGGCCGCTCGCGATTCGCGTGGTCGACGATGCGCACCGCCAGCCAGAGGACGCGCTGCTCGATCGCCGCCAGCGCCCTCACGTCGACCGTGTCGCGCGTGTCGACGGCCACGGCTACCGCCTCCGCGCCCGTGGGGCGAGCAGGGGGAGACGCGGCTCGCCGGTCATCGGCCTGAGTCGATCGCGCATCCCCTCATCGCGCGTAATCTACTACCGGGGTAGCATCGGGTCATGTCCGTCCAGCCGATCGCAACCGCCGACCTGAGCGACGCCGCCGGCGGCGGCATCGCGCTCGACCCGCGAATCCGCCCGATGTGGCACGGCGCGTGCGTTCAGGGACCGGCCTTCACCGTGCAGACGCCAGCGGGTCAGCACCCGGCCGTGAAGCAGGCGCTCGAGGCGGCAGCTCCGGGGGACGTCATCGTGATCGACGGTGCCGGGAGCACCGAGCGGGCGCTCTGGGGCGATCGGATGTCGGCTCGCGCGCAGGAGCGAGGCATCGCGGGCGTCGTGATCTTCGGTGCCTGTCGCGACGTCAGCCTGATCGAGGCGCTCGCGTTTCCCGTGTTCGCGATCACGAGCGTTCCCACGGCGCCCTTGACCGAGCTCGACGGGCAGACAGGGGTCGCGATCGCGTGCGCCGGACGCACCGTGGCGCAGGGCGATCTCGTCGTCGGCGATGCAGACGGGGTCGTCGTCGTCCCGAAGCTCGACATCGAGCGAGTGCTCGCGAGCCTGTAAGCCTGGCGTCAGGCCAGGCGGGGGTCGTCCGCGGCCGGGCGCTCGCCGGTCGCGAGCTCGATCTCGAGCCGCGTGATCGCCCGGTTCAGCTGCTCAGTGCGCGCGTCCGAGGCGGCGCGCTCCTCAACCGTCAGGAGCTTCCTCCGCTTCTTCTTCATCGTCGTCACCTCCCTCGATGTAGTCGAGGATCGCCACCGTGACCTTGATGTCGCCGAGCATGCCCAGCATCAACAGTGCTTCTTCCCTGTAGATGCCCATCTCGTCGTCCATCACTCAAGAGTGCCGGATCACCCAACCGTCCGCAAGTGTCCAAAATGGACAACACGGTAGGCTCACGCACATGCTCCGCCTCGCCGAGATCCTGCTCGAGCCGCGACCCACCGAGGCGTGGGCGCAGCTTCGGCAGGTGGGTGTGACCGAGGCGGTGGGCGTGCTCCCGCGCGCGTTTGCCGACTGGCGCGCGCACGCGCCCGAGCAGCCGTGGGAGTACGGCCCACTCGCGCTCTACCGCCAGCAGGTGGAGGACGCGGGCTTCAGGCTCAGCGTGATCGAGGACAACCCGCCGATGGACCGGCTCCGCCTCGGGCTTCCGGGCCGGGAGGAAGAGCTCGAGCACGTGCTGACGCTCCTCCGAGCGATGGGGCGCCTCGGGATCGAGGTGTGGTGCTTCAACTGGATGGCCGTCGTCGCCTGGTCGCGCACCTCACCCGCGCTCCGCGGCCGCGGCGGCTCGTCGGTCACCGGCTTCGACCTCGACGTCTGGCGCGGCGACGCAGACGCCCCGGGCGCTCCCGTCGCCGAGGAGCACCTCTGGGAGACGCTCGCCTGGTTCCTCGAGCGGGCCGTGCCGGTGGCCGAGGAGGCCGGCGTCTCGCTCGCGTTGCACCCTGACGACCCGCCGCTCTCGCCCCTGCGCGGAATCGGTCGCATCATCCGCTCGCTCGACGCCTACGAGCGCGTCTTCTCACTCGCGCCGAGCCCCGTCGTCGGGATGACGATGTGCCAGGGCAACGTCGCGCTGATGACCGACGATCTCCCGGCGGCGATCCGCCGCTTCGGTGAGGCCGGGCGGATCCACTTCGTCCACTTCCGCGACGTTCGCGGCACACCCGAGCGCTTCGTCGAGACCTTCGTCGACGAGGGCCCGACCGACATGGCCGCCTGCATCCGCGCCTACGCCGAGAGCGGGGTGGAGGCGCCGATCCGCACCGACCACTCGCCGGCGCTCACCGGCGACACCATGGTGGTTCCCGGCTACCCGACCCTTGGTCGCCTGCACGCGATCGGATACGTGCAGGGGCTCATCGCCGCCACGGCCGAGTAGGTGGCGCCCAGCCGCCGGTGCCCGTCCGGCATCCGGACCGTAGGTGCGGGGTGGGCTTGCCCACCCGTTTTTCGCCCGCGAGATCAGGGACATCCTGAGTGCCTTCAACCGTCCCGCTACCGGCCAACAGAGCAATGTGCTACAAATAGCACATGGCGCTTTCGATCGGGATCAGGGAGCTCCGGCAACACGCGAGTCGCTATCTCCGCCTGGTCGAGGAACAGCGCGAGCCGATCGAGATCACCGATCGCGGCCGGCCCGTGGCATACCTCACCCCGATACCGACGGGCGGCACGAGAGAGAGGCTCATTGCGAGTGGGCGGCTGCGCCCTGGTACCGGGGGCCCGCTGCCACGTCCGGTGAAGGCGAAGCCCGGCGTCCCGTTGCCCTCCAAGATTCTCGAGGACATGCGTGCAGACGAGCGCTAACCCGATTGCGTACCTCGACGCTTCGGCGTTGGTCAAGCTTGTCATCCTGGAGGCCGAGTCGGCGGCTCTGCGGGCGTACGTTGACCCGCGGCCCCTGCTGGCCTCGTGCACGCTCGCCCGCGTCGAGCTGCCAAGGGCCGTCGCACGGCACGGTGCGGAGGCACTTTCGACGAGCCGCCGGATCCTGGCGCAGCTCGATCTTGTCCAACTCGACGACGAGCTACTCGACCTCGCGGGCGAGCTCGCAGGGAACCTGCGCAGTCTGGACGCCGTTCATGTTGCCGCCGCGATGGAGTTCGGCGACGGTCTCGAGGCCCTCGTGACGTACGACAGCCGGATGGCGGCGGCGGCGCACGACCTCGGGCTTCCAGTTATCGCGCCGGCATAGCTCGCTCTGCCGCGCGGCGAAGTCCGGCGAGGGCTCAGACGCCGGGCAGGAACCAGAGCGCGCGCTTCACCGCGAGGCGCGCCTCGCGGATCGCGGCCTGCTGCACCGCGAGCTGAGCGCGCGAGCGCGCGAGCCGCTCCGACGCCTCGGCCAGCGCCGCCGAGCTCGCCGACGCCCGCTCGAGCTGATCGGAGATCGACGCCGCCGCCGCGCCGATCCGGTCGGCCTCCGCGCCGATCGCCCCACCGGAGCGCTTGACCTGCCGCCATAGCGCGAGCCCGCGCAACACCGCGAACGCGAGCCCCGCGATCACGCCGATCGTGAACACCGCCACCGCTATCCAGAACACGGCCATCCGGTGCTACGATAGACGCCGCGACGCGGGGTGGAGCAGCCAGGTAGCTCGCCGGGCTCATAACCCGGAGGTCGCAGGTTCAAATCCTGCCCCCGCTATTTTCCCGCGAGCCCGCTTCGCGCCGCGCCTTCGGCGCGGCGCTGTGCTTTTCGCTCGCTCGGAGCTTGAGTACTGGGTGTGTCCCTACCATTTGTGCGACCTCGACAAGCTCGCCGCTCGTCTCGACGGGATCGAGTCGACCGCGAACACGACGTCGAACGCGGCGACGAGCGCCAGCGCCGCGAGCAGCGGCGTTGCGACGGGGTCGAAGGGACAGTGGCTCAGTTCATCATCGGATGCGTCCAACAGGTCGTTGTCGAGAAACATTGAGATGCCCCACGCCATTAGCGGATTCAAATGAGTCAGAGTGAAACACCAAACGCTTTCCGAATATTGTTGGTAATAGTGTGAATGTTATTGCCGGGAAAAGATCCGACACTATGCGTGAAACTGATGAGAAGCCAAGTCCAGTTAGAGAGATACTTTGGTGCGAGGGTTGCGTGGCATTCTGACTCAGCCCAGATTGTCACCTCCCTTATGGCCCTTCTCGAAGATGCGTCGACCCAAGTGCGAAGCGCCGCCGCGCGGTCATTGGGGAAACTCGGGGAAGAGCAAGCACGCCAGAGACTTCGTGAAATTGCCCAGGATGCGTCTGAAGCTCCCGACACGCGCTACCGGGCAATCGGCGCCCTATCCGAGCTCGGCGACTCGACTGTCCTAAGCCTCGTCGAGCCAGAGCTTCAATCCGACCAGGTCGACGCAAGGAAGTGGGGTGCCCGGTGCTTAGCTAACGTCGGAGGCCCAGAGGCAGAAAATCGTCTGCGCTCAATGCTCAACGGTGCCCCGTTTGTTGAGCGTATACGCCTAAAGTGGCTGCTTCGTAGGGCTACGGAAAAGCGACCACGTTGAACACCCGTACTTCGCCAACGGCGGCGGGACGTGGCAGCGCTCGCGCGCGCGTGGAGGCCGCCATATTGGTGGTTGGGGGTCTCGGCCGGTGTTAGCCATGTTGCCACGTCCGACGAGACAATCGAGACGTCACATGTGAGGCCGTGGCCTCGTCCGCTACGCCGGGGCGAGCAGCCACCGAGATGCTGCTGAAGGCATATGAGCTTGAGCGGTTCGACGATATTCAGGGTGTGAGCGCGCTCGTTGCGGTGGTCACGACGGCCATCGGTCTCACGAGCCTCCCCGGCTTTGCTTTGGTCAACTACGACGACTCGCCTACGGGCTCGGCTGCTCTGACACCCTCGCGCATGGCCCAGATCAGATCGATGCAGCGATCCCACGCTCCGACCCCCGCGCCAATCTCACCGCGCGCTCCCGCAACTCACTCGAATACCTCGACCGACGACCCATCCCACCCAGCTCCTCTCTCCCAGACCGCGATGATCCAGGAAAACTAGCCGGCGTCAGACCCGGGACGGTCCACCCCCTCGCCGCCTAACCCAACTTGACAGAGGAGCAAGGGACAGTCCCCGAGCGGCTCGGCGCAGCGCTCACATACCGACGAGCCTATGGGGCCATCAAGACGAGTTCAGGCTCGACGCCGACGAACCTCGTGAATCTCACGGGCGAGTACCTGGATCCGACGGGGCTGGATCACCTTCGACCCGGGAACGGTCCAAGGTCGACCTCGTGATCGAGATCGCGGAAAGGTCACGGCGATCGAGATCACGTCGGGCTCAACCTCACCAGGGACGATGGGAGGCATCTCGCCTGAGCGTCGAGCCGTGCGTGTCGCCCCGCATGAGCTCCCCAGGTGCAGTCATCTGCCGCCACCCGGGACACACCGTTGCGGTGGCGGCAACGACAGGTTGCTCGTGCTCGGGCGCATTCGTACGATGGCCGCACCGTAACGCGACGAGATGACCGGGGGTTTGCATGTCCGAGAAGATGTGGGGTGGTGAGCCGTTCTGGGGCCTCGGCTATGACTGGGATCCGGACTGGGTGCTCACGGACCGGCAGAAGGGGCTCCGCGAGACGCTCATCTCGCTCTGCGAGAAGGAGCTGCGCGCGAACGCGAAGCGCTCCGACGACGAGCTCCTCTTCCCTCGCCGCAACCTCGAGCTGCTCGGCGAGCACGGCTTCCTCGCACTCTGCGTCCCCGAGGAGTGGGGCGGGCTCGGCGAGAACCACGTCGGCTTCGCGATGGCGGCCGAGACGATCGCGCGGTATGGCTGCGCCTCGACCGCGATGTGCTGGGTCATGCACATGGGTGCGGTCGCGGCGCTGATGCTGCGCCCGACCCCGGAGATCGTCGAGAAGTACATCAGGCCGCTCAACAGCGGCAAGATCGGGACGCTCTCCTACTCCGATCCCGAGACAGGCTCGCACTTCTGGTACCCGGTCTCGTCGCGCGCGGAGCGCCTGAACGGCGGCTACAAGATCAACAAGAAGGCGTCGTGGACGACCTCCGGCGGCTTCGCCGACTTCTACGTCCTGCAGACGACCAGCCCCGAGTTCAAGGGGTACGACGATCTCTCTGTCTTCGTCGTCGACGCCGAGCACTGCGAGGCGCAGCCGTCGCTGTGGGACGCGCTCGGGCTTCGCGGCAACCAGTCCGGCGCGATCTCCTTCACCGACGTCGAGATCCCCGCCACCCAGATCGTCGGGCCCGAAGGCGACGGCGCGACCTCGAACGACGAGGCCGTCGACCCGTGGTTCCTCGTCGGCTCGTCCTCGTGCTGGAACGGGCTCTCGCTCGGCGCAATCGACATCGCCAAGCGGCACACGACGCGCAAGCGGCACGTCGACGTCGGGATGCGCGTTGCCGACTACCCGACGATCCAGGACTACGTCGGCCAGGCGGTGATGGAGACGAACGCGTCGCGGATGTTCGTGTACTCGGTCGCCCAGGCGTTCGATGGGGCGACCGACAACAACACGAAAGCGCTCGAGGTGGGCGAGCTCGCACGTGGCAACTTCCTTCACTGGGCGTGGCAGATCAAGTTCGTCGCCGCGCAGAACACCGCGACGGTCGTCGACAAGATGCTCCACGCCTGCGGCGGCTCCGGCTACAAGCGCGATATGGAGCTCGAGCGCTACCTCCGCGACGCCAAGGCCGGCTGGGTGATGGGGCCGACCAACGAGGTCCTGCGCCAGTTCGTCGGCAAGGCCGTGCTCCTCGGCTTCGACTCGCTCGACTACTGGAACCAGTCGTTCAACCGGCGCGCGGTCGAGAACGAGGTGAAGAAGCTCGACGCGGCCGCGAAGCGCGAGCTCGCCGAGCAGCTCCTCGCGCAGGCCGCCGAGGAGGAGGCGAAGCAGCCGGCGCCCGCCGGCTAGCCCGCGTGGCCGTCGCCCCTCGACCGCGGCTGCTCGTCCCCGGGCTCGTCCCGTTCGATCCCGCGCGCGAGACGTACCGGGTGCGACCCGGCGCGGCGGTTGTCGTCGGCGTCGAGCCCGACGATCGACTCGTCGTGCGCGACCTCCACGGCGGGCAGCGCGCCGAGCTCACGGTGCTCTCGCCCGCGGGCGCGGCCGACCACCCGGCGATCGACGCCGGTACCCCGGACACCGACGCGACCGTGCTCCGTCGCTCCGGCGCCGGCGGCGAGCTCGGCGCGCGACTCCGCGAGCAGGGGTTCGACCCGGAGGTGGCCCGTGCGACGGCGCTCTTCGGGGCGGAGTCGCCGGCCGGGGCCGAGATCGCGTTCACGGCCAGCCGGGCCGCCGTGGTCGTTGTCGGCGCTCCGGCGGGCGGCCGCGTCGTCGACGGCGCCGTTCCCGGCTCCGACCTCGAGCTCGAGCTCCGGCGGGCACGTCCCCGGCGCGGTGAGCTCGACCCGGCACTCCCCGAGCCGCTCGCCGATCCCCGGCTCGACTTCGAGGTTGCCCGCGCCTCGGCGCTCGCGTACGAGGTGAAGGCCGGCGAGTACATCCAGGTGATCGACGTCTGCGGTCGCCAGTGTTCCGACTTCCTCGCGTTCGACTCGGGCGAGCTCGATCGCGGTCGGGAGCGCGGGATCGATGCGACCGCGACGCGGTCACTGCTGGGCGCGGGGTATCCGGCGCCCGGGCTCTACTCGAAGTACTTCACCGTCGACCTGCTGCCGCTCGTCGAGGTCGTTCGCGACACCGTCGGCCGCCACGACACGTTCGGCCTCGCGTGCACCGCGAAGTACTACGAGGACATGGGCTACTTCGGCCACGTCAACTGCTCCGACAACTTCAACGCGCAGCTCGATCCGTACACGATCGAGAAGCGGCGCGGCTGGCCAGCGATCAACTTCTTCTACAACACCGCGATCGACGAACACAACGTGTACCTCCTCGACGAGCCGTGGTCGCGGCCGGGCGACTACGTGCTGATGCGCGCGCTCACCGATCTCGTCTGCCTCTCGAGCGCCTGTCCTGACGACATCGACGCGGCGAACGCGTGGAACCCGACCGAGATCCACGTGCGCGTGTATCCGGCGAAGGAGCGCTTTACGACGGCGATCGCGCATCGGGTCACCCCTGGGGCGGCGCCGGTGCTGAGCAAGGAGACGGGCTTCCACCCGCGCACCTCGGCGCTGACCGGGCGGATGAGCGAGTACAACGGCTACTGGCTGCCAACCGCGTACGACAACCTCGGGTCCGTCGCCGAGTACTGGGCCTGCCGCGAGCGGGCGGCCGTGATGGATCTCTCGCCGCTGCGGAAGTTCGAGATCCTCGGGCCCGACGCCGAGGAGCTGCTGCAGCGAACGTTGACCCGCGATATCCGCCGTCTCTCCGACGGTCAGGTCGTCTACACGGCGATGTGCACCGAGACGGGCGGGATGCTCGACGACGGGACCGTCTTCCGGATCGGCCCGATGAACTTCCGCTGGGTCGGCGGCAGCGAGCTCGGCGGCGTGTGGCTTCGCGAGCATGCCGAGCGGCTCGGGCTGCGTGCGTGGGTGAAGGAGTCGACCGACGAGCTGCACAACGTCTCGGTGCAGGGGCCGGCGAGCCGGGAGCTTCTCACTCCACTTGTGTGGACGCCGCCGACGCAAACACCGTTTGCCGAGCTGAAGTGGTTCCGCTTCTCGATCGGCCGCCTCGGCGGGGCGCAGGGGCTGCCGCTGATCGCGTCGCGCACCGGCTACTCGGGCGAGCTCGGGTACGAGCTCTTCTGTCATCCGGGCGACGCGCCGGCGCTCTGGGACGCGTTGGCGCAGGCCGGGGAGCCGCACGGCCTTCAGCCGCTTGGGCTCGACGCCCTCGACATGCTCCGCATCGAGGCGGGGCTCGTCTTCGCGGGGTACGAGTTCGACGACCAGGTCGACCCGTTCGAGGCCGGGATCGGGTTCACGGTCACCGCCGACAAGACCGACGACTTCGTCGGCCGCGACGCGCTGCTCGAGCGGCGCGCGCATCCGCAACGCGTTCTCGTGGGGCTCGAGCTCGTGGGCAACGAGGCGGTCGGTCACGGTGACTGCGTCCACGCGGGCCGACCGCAGGTTGGCGTCGTCACGAGTGGGACGCGCTCACCGCTTCTCGGCAAGACGATCGCGCTCGCCCGGGTCGACGTTCGTTTCGCCGAGCTCGGCACGCACCTCGAGGTGGGCAAGCTCGATGGTCACCAGAAGCGACTCCCGGCTACCGTCGTCCGCTTCCCGTTCTACGACCCCGAGAAGACGAGACCGCGGTCATAGGGGACGATTGACACGCTTTTCTTACCAGTTCG
Organism: Gaiellales bacterium; assembly: GCA_046330385.1. Classification (GTDB taxonomy): domain Bacteria; phylum Actinomycetota; class Thermoleophilia; order Gaiellales; family Gaiellaceae; genus Gaiella. Next base: position 793,844 of record JAXLSV010000002.1, read on the forward strand.
CCCTTGACACCCGACGGTGTCTGACACCGGAGGCGCGCACGTGATCAGTGAGCTCACACCCGAGCAGGTCGAGAGCTTCAACCGTGACGGCTTTCTCATCGTCGAGGAAGGCCTCATCTCCGAGCGTGCGCTCGGGTTGCTGCAGGAGCGCTACGAGCGCCTCTTCGACGGCGAGTACGAGACGGGGGTCAAGCCCGACGAGGTCAACTGGGTGCGCGGCCGCGACCCCGAAGATCGCACCCGCCAGATCTGCAACGGCTGGCGCGCCGACAACGTCATCGCTGCACAGGTGTTCCACGAGCGCACCGGGCGGCTCGCGACGCAGCTCTCCGGATGGTCGGGCGCGCGTCTGCTCCAGGACAACGTCCTCTGGAAGCCGCCAGGGACGAAGGCGATCGGCTACCACCAAGACGCCTCGTACGCCGGCTACCTCGTCCCGCCGGTAATGCTCACCTGCTGGCTCTCGCTCCACGAGACGAAGGCCGACGCCGGCCCGATCGAGTACATCCGCGGCTCGCACCGCTGGCCGCTCTCGCCTCCCGAGCGCTCGCAGTTCCACGCCCCGGACGACTGGCTCTCGCCCGCCCGTGCTGCCGCGCCGCCGGACGTCGACGAGCTCGACATCGTCCCCGTCGTCGTCAAGCCGGGCGGCGGCGCGTTCCATCACGGCCTCTGCTGGCACGGCTCGGCGCCGAACACGAACGCCTCGGTCGCACGAATGGCGCTAGTCTCGCACTACATCCCGGCCGCCGCCCGTTTCCATCCGGCCAACGTCGACCTGATCTACTCCCGCTATCGCAAGCGCGGCGACGCAAGCCTCGACGAGTCGTTCTTCCCGGTGATCTGTGAGGAGTCCGGCTACCGCACGCCCTGGCTCGCCGAGCTGCCCGCGATCGACTGATCGAACGCGGTACGGGTCGGGCTTCAGTCTGACCCGTGCGCTTGACGTTTCGCCGCTTGCGGCGCCTGGGGGTGAGTTCGGGCGGGGGAGAGCGTGCGGGTCTGGCTCAAGCCAGACCCGGGGCGCTCAGCGGATGAGCGACGCGAGCGCTGTCCCGAGGCGCTCGACGTCCTCGCGACCGACGTAGACCTGGGCCGAGACGCGCACCGCGAGCCCGCCGGGCAGCACAACGATTGGCGCCTCGATGCGCTCGCGCTCGAGAGCGAGGCGGACCTGCTCCGCGTCGTCGGCGGTCGCGCCGAGCGAGGCGGGAAGCGCGACCGTCACCATCGCGCCGAACATCTCGGTGGGAGTCGTGAACGGCACACCGACCAGCTCCCCGAGGTACTCACCAGCCCAGCAGGCGAGCTCGTGGTTGTGCCGGTACACGGCCTCGGGTGAGCCGCCACCGAGGTCCGCGAGCAGGTTCAGCGCGAACGGCGCGGAGAGAAACGGCGTCGGGTCGCGGGTGCCGGGGTGGTCGAACTCGGCGACGAGGCCGTTGCCGTACCCCCACGAGGTGACGACAGGCGCCGTGATCTCGCGCCACGGCTCGGACACCCAGAGGAAGCCCGAGCTCCTCGGTGTCAGTGCCCATTTGTGCAGATTCGCTGCGTACCAGTCGACCCCGAGCGAGGGGATGTCGAGCGCGACGTTGCCTGGGACGTGAGCGCCGTCGGCGAGCACAGCGGCGCCGCGCGCCCGCGCGACGGCGGCGATCTCGGCGAGCGGGAGCACGAGCGCGGTGTGCGAGGTGATGTGGTCGCAGACGAGCAGTCGGGTCCGCTCGCCGAGCCCGCGCGCGATCGCGTCGACGAAGTGCTCGGCCGGCGCGCCCGGCCCAGGAAGCTCGATCGTGCGCACCTGGGCGCCGGCACGTCGGGCCGCGTACTGCGCCGCATAGGTGACCGCGCCGTAGCCGAGCGAGGTCACTGCGATCTCGTCTCCCGATGCGAGCGGGAACGAGCGCAGCACGGCGTTCGCACCAGTGGTGATGTTGTCGACGAAGCAGAGGCCGTCGGCGTCGACACCCACGAACGACGCCACCTCGGCGGCGGCCTGGCGCAGGCGCGGTCCTGTCGTGTCGTGCCCGGCAGGGTCGTCGAGCTCCCGCAGCATGAACCGCGCCGGGTTGCGCTCGATCTCGTCGGCGAGCTCGCGCTGGTGGGCGAGCACCCGCCGCGGCGTCGCGCCGACCGTGCCGTGGTTCAGGTAGGCGAGGTCCGGGTCGAGCAGCCACTCGTCCCGCAGCGGGCGACCGAACATGCCTCAGCTCTCGCGGAACCGCGAGGCGAGCACCCTGATCAACGCCAACGCCGCGTCGGGGCTGGCGGCGAGGGAGTCGACGAATGTCGCGCGGGGAACCTCGAGCAGCCGGACGTCGCCGACAGCGGTGATGTCGGCAATGCGTGCGCCACCGTCGAGCGCTTCGATCTCGCCGATGATCTGGCCTGCACCAAGCGTGACCTGTTTGCCCGGTCGCGTCACCGTGACCGAGCCCTCGAGCACCATCGCGAGGATCTCGGGCTCGTCGCCGACCGTCATGATCCGCTCGCCGTCGGCGTAGCGCTGCTCGACCCCGGCTGTGAGGAGCGGCGTGAGCAGCTCCGGCGGCAGCGCCGCGAGCACCGGCTCCTCGCGACCCAGGCGCTCGTAGCGGCCGCCATGGAAGAGCAGCGGCGCGCCCTCGCCGTAGCGGGCGTACTCCACCTGACCGAGGAAGAGCGAGTGATCGCCGCCCCAGTAGGAGCGCACGACGCGCGCAACGACGTGTGCGAGCGCACCGTCGACCAGGGGCGTCTCGTGCATCACGACGAACGGCGGCTCGGTCTCGCCCTTCGTGCGGCCCGCGAACAGGTCGGAGAGGTCGCGCTGCTCCTCGCCGAGGACGCTGACTCCGTAACGCATCCCCTGGTGGAGCATCCCGCACAGCCGTGCGCGCCGATCGAGCGAGATCAGCACGAGCGGGGGCGAGAGCGACACGCTCATGAACGCGTTCGCGGTCATCCCGTGGATCTGCCCGTCGCTCTGCGTCGTCAGCACGGTCACGCCCGTGGCGAACGCGCCCATCGTACGGCGGAACGCGATCGCCGGATCGCCGGTGAGGTCGCCGGTGTCGAGCTTGGCGGCATCGGGGATCATCTCGAATGGCGAGTCCGAGAGCACCGCGCCGGTCGAGAGAGGGATGTCGAACTCCTGCGGCGTGGTGCTCACACGAACGATTGTCGCACGCCGTCGCGGATCCGTCGGCGGCAGCATGCAAGGCGATACATGCATTCTGCATGCTAGCATGTGGTTTGCATGAGCAATCTCCAGATCCGCAACGTTCCGACGGACGTTCACCGAACGGTGAAGGCGCGCGCAGTCGCGGAAGGGATCTCCCTTTCCGACTACCTGCTCCGGCTGGTCGAGCGTGACGCCGCGCGCCCGACTCGCGGCGAGGTCCTCGCGCGCCTGCGCGCGCTTCCCGCGCGTGAGCTCGGCTCGCTCCCGGCGGACGCGGTGCGCGCCGGCCGCGACACGTGATCGTTCTCGACACGTCCGCGGCGATCGACCTCGCGATCCGCAACGAGCCACGGGCGCGCTTCGTCGCGGACACGATCGCAGACGTCGATCTCATCGCGGTGCCGGCATCGTTCGACGCCGAGCTGCTGAGCGCGCTGCGCCGACTCGAGCGAGCGGGCGTCATCGACGAGCCCGCGGCGCTTGCCGCGGTGACCCTGATCGACGAGCTCGGCCTCGACCGCTTTGCGCTCGAGTCGTTGGTCGCGCGAACCTGGGAGCTGCGGCAGAGCATCACGATCGCCGACGGCTTCTTCGTCGCGCTCGCAGAGGCTCTCGACTCACCGCTCTTGACAACGGACGCGAAGCTCGGTCGAGCACACGGGCACACCGCGAAGATCGTGGCGCCGTGAACGTGTTTTCCGTCACCGCCATCGACGGCGCAGCGCGTGCGGGGACGCTTCGCACCGCGCACGGCGAGATCGAGACCCCGGTGTTCATGCCCGTCGGGACGAAGGCGACCGTGAAGGCGCTCACTCCCGACGAGGTCACCGCGCTCGGGGCGCAGATCGTGCTCGGCAACACATACCACCTCCACTTTCGCCCGGGCGAGGACGTGATCGAGGAGCTCGGCGGGCTTCATTCGTTCTCGGGTTGGGGAGGGCCGATCCTCACCGACTCGGGTGGCTTCCAGGTGTTCTCGCTGCGCGACACGCTGCTCGCGGTCGACGACGACGGGGTCACCTTCCGCTCGGTCTACGACGGCACTGCCGACCGCTTCACTCCAGAGGGCGTCGCCGAGATCCAGCGTCGGCTCGGCTCCGACATCGCGATGTGCCTCGACATCTGCCCGCCGGCCGAGGCGACACGCACCGAGCACGAGGAGGCGGTGCGACGCACCCGCCTCTGGGCCGAGCGCCAGGTGGACGCCCCACGGGCCGCGGGCCAGCTGCGCTTCGGGATCGCGCAGGGTGGCATCCACCGGGAGCTCCGCGAGCGGTCGATCTCCGAGATCACGGCGCTGCCGTTCGACGGGTTCGCGCTCGGCGGGCTCGCCGTCGGCGAGAGCAGGGAGGAGATGCTCGAGACGGTGGCGTGGGCCGCGCCGGCGCTCCCGGTCGGGTCGCCTCGCTACTTCATGGGGCTCGGTGACGCGGAGGGGATTCTCGAGGTGATCGCGCGGGGGATCGACATGTTCGACTGCGTCCTACCGACGCGGACCGCGCGTACCGGGTCGGCGCTCACGGCGCTCGGTCGCCTCAACCTGCGGAACGCCCGCTTCGCGCGCGACCCGCGCCCGCTCGAAGACGGCTGCGACTGCCCGGCGTGCGAGCGTTTCTCGCGCGCCTTCATCCGTCATCTCGTCACCCAGCGGGAGATCCTCGGGCTGCGGCTGCTTTCCCTGCATAATCTCGCCTTCACCCTGCGACTCACCGACGGCGCCCGGGCCGCGATCCGGGCCGGCACCTTCGCTGCGTACAGGGAGTCGATGCTGTCGAGGCTCGCCGGCGAGCCAAAGGAGGAAACGTGGGTGGAGTAGTCGTCCTGGCGGCGGTTGCCGTGATCGCGTGGGCATTGATGATCAGGCCAGCAAGGCGCCGGCAGGTCGCGCAGCAGCGGCTGCTCGACTCCCTCTCAACCGGCGACGAGGTGCTGACCGTCGGCGGGATCTTCGGGATCGTCCAGGACACCGACGAGGACGAGAATCTCATCGTCGAGATCGCCGAGGGAATCCACGTTCGCGTCGCCCGGCGCGCGGTCGCGGCCGTTGTCAAAGACGATGGCGGTGACGACGACCCAGACGACGCCGAGGTCGTCGACGGCGAGGCGACCGAAGAGCACGACGCCGACCCCTCCCAACCGAGCTCTTAAACCTCCCACAACCGGACACGCAGCTACCCTGAGCGGCCGCAAATGACCCGTCGAGCAGCAACCATCGTCGTCGCCCTCGTGTTCGCCGCGCTCGTCGGCGTGGGGCTGATCGCGATCCCCGGCTCCCCGCTCGAGCAGAAGCCGACCCTCGGCCTCGATCTCCAGGGAGGGCTCGAGGTGACGCTCCAGGCGGTGCCGCCGCGGGACCGCAAGCTGACGCAGGAAGACCTCGACCGCTCGGTCACGATCATGCGAAACCGCGTCGACAAGATCGGCGTCTCGGAGCCCGAGATCCGCACGCAGGGCAGCGACCAGATCTCGATTCAGCTTCCGGGTGTGAAGGACCCCGAGTCGGCCGCGCGCGTGATCGGCAAGACCGCCCAGCTCGAGCTCTTCGATCTCGAGGGCGATCTCGTCGCGCCGTCGATCGACGCGCAGACCCGGCAACCGATCGCGCACGACAAGCTCTACGACCTGCTCGCGGGCCAGCAGGCGCTTGCCGCGGATGGGAAGGCCGACACGTTCTATCTCTTCAGGGTCAAGGGCAAGAAGCTCGTCGCCGGCCCGGCGACGTCGCGTGAGGCGCTGCTGCGGAAGCGGGGTGGGAAGGTCCCTGAGGGCTTCAAGCTGCTCGCGGTGCCACCGGGAACCGTCGTCGTCTCGTGCGCCATCGATGCACGCGGGTGCCCGGGTGTGGCTCAGGTGACGGCCCGCCAGTGGTACCTGTTCAAGTACGACCCGCCGACAATCCCGAAGCTCACCGGCATCGACCTCGACCTCGGGGGGACGCGACAGGACTTCGACACGCAGACCGGCGAGCCGATCGTGCTGCTCGCGTTCACGAAGAAGGGCGGCAACAAGTTCGAGGAGCTCACGCGCGCGGTCGCGCAGCGCGGGCGGCTCCTCTACAACACGCTCGGCCAGGGACAGGGCGCGATCGACGCGTACGTCCAGCACTTCGCGATCGTGCTCGACCGTGAGATCAAGTCGTACCCGTACATCGACTTCGACCAGAACCCCGGCGGGATCAGTGGCGGGAACGGCCAGATCTCCGGGATGAACAGCATCAGCGACGCGAAGGACCTCGCGATCGTCCTGCAGACGGGTGCGCTCCCGGTCGAGTTCCGAACGCTCGACCAGACCGCGATCTCGGCGACGCTTGGCAAGGACTCGCTTCGCGAGGCCAAGCAGGCGGCGCTCGTCGGCCTGCTCGCCGTCGCGCTGCTCCTACTCCTCGTCTACCGCTTCCTCGGGCTTGTCGCGGTCGTTGGTCTCGGGATCTACTCCGCGTTCCTCTACGCCGCGATCCTCGTCTTCAACGTGACGCTTACGCTCCCGGGGATCGCGGGCCTCGTGCTGACGCTCGGCGTCGCCGCCGACGCGAACGTCGTCATCTTCGAACGCATCAAGGAAGAGGTGCGCGCCGGGCGCTCCGTGCGCGCGGCGATCGCGACCGGCTACACCAAGGGCTTCCACACGATCGTCGACGCGAACGTCGTCACCGCGATCACCGCGCTCGTCCTCTTCGCAGTCGCAACCGCGAGTGTCCGCGGCTTCGCGCTGATGCTGCTCGTCGGTACCGCGATCTCGATGCTCACCGCCGTGCTCGCGACCCGCGCGCTGCTGGCAGTGCTCGCCGGGTTCCGGATTCTCGAGAACCCACGCGTCGTCGGCGCCGCCGGTCGTGGCATCCCGGGCTGGTTGAAGGTCGACTACATCGGGAGGAAGAAACTCTGGTTTGCGATCTCGGGCGCGGTCGTCGTGCTCTCGCTCGGGGCGCTGGCGGTCAACGGGCTCAACCTCGGGATCGACTTCCGCGGCGGCTCGCAGCTCTCGTTCGAAACGAAGAGCCCTGTTTCGCTCGAGAAGGTCCGCGCCCAGGCGGCGAAGGTCGGGGAGGCGGGTGCGCGGATCCAGGGGCGCGGCCCGTCGTCGGGCGTCGATTCGTACTCGCAGTTCCAGATCACGACGAAGACCCTCTCCGCGGACGAGACCGTCGCTTTCCAGCAGGCGCTCTCGAATGGGGTGGGCGCAGAGAAGTTCGGCACGAAGAACGTCTCGGCGAGCTTCGGACGGCAGATCGCGCGCGGCGCGATCGTCGCGATCATCGTCTCGCTGCTCCTGATCGTCGGCTATATCTCCGCGCGATTCCAGTGGAAGTTCGCTGCGCCCGTGATCGTCGCGCTCGCGCACGACATCGTGATCACCGTCGGGATCTACGCGCTCGTCGGCAGGGAGGTGACGACCGCCACCGTCGCCGCCGTGCTGACCGTGCTCGGGTACTCGATCTACGACACCATCATCATCTTCGACCGGATCCGCGAGAACATCCCGCTGATGAAGCGCGGCTCGTTCCGCACGCTCGCGAACGTCTCGCTCTGGGAGACGATCCCGCGCTCGCTCGCGACGACGCTGATCACGCTGCTGCCGATCATCTCGCTGCTTGCGTTCGGTGGCGACACGCTCAAGGACTTCGCGTTCGCCCTGTTCGTCGGTATTGCCTCCGGGGCCTACTCGTCGATCTTCATCGCCGCACCGCTCCTCGCGTGGTTCAAGGAGCGCGAGCCCGAGTACGCGCGGCGACGTGACGACCTCACAACGGGCGAGCTCCAGACCGTCGGTGGTGCTCTCGCCGGCGCAACGCCGACTGCGCCCGGTCCGTCGGCACCGGTGGCGCCGGCGGCGACGCCGACGACTGCGCCCGTCTCGGGTGAGGGGCGAGCCCGCCGCCAAGAGCGGCGAAACCGCCGCCACGGCCGTCCGCGCTAGACGCCCGTCGCGTACACTCGACGCATGAGCACCGAGACGCAGTCGCGTCCGCTCTCGGAGCTGCTGCTCGCCGGCGTTGGCTGGGCGGCGCAGGGGCTCGAGGCGGCCGACCAGCTGGCCGACGAGCTCGCCAAACGCGTCGGCGTGGAGACGGGCGAGATGCGTGCGGCGATGCGCGACACGCTGGCGAAGTGGCGTGACGAGGCGGGCAAGCTCGGCACCCGAACCGACGACACCTTCGAGCGCGTCGTGGGCAAGGCGGGGCTCGTCCGGCGAGACGAGATCGACGAGCTCGAGCTCCGGGTCGCGCAGCTCGAGCACCGGGTGAAGCTGCTCGAGGGCTAGCCGACGGCCGGGTGGGTCGCGCGAGGGTGCGCGGTCCCTCGAGTTCTGGCAGTTTCCAGGACGTGGACGGTGCGCCGCAGATCTCACGCCTGTCGGAAATCGGCCGGGTAGCGACCAGGCACGGGTTCGGCTACGTCCTCGACCGCCGCCGAAACGGCGACGAGTCGCAGGCGCCGGATCGGGGGCGCCGGCTGCGCGAGATGCTCGACGAGCTCGGGCCGACGTTCGTCAAGTTCGGCCAGGTGCTCTCTACCCGACCCGACCTCGTGCCGCCCGACATCGTCGACGAGCTTCGGAAGCTGCAGGACGACGTCACCCCCGTGCCCTTCGAACAGGTGCGACAGGTGCTCGAGGAGGAGCTCGAGCTCTCGGTCGAGCGGGCGTTCCTCGAGCTCGACGAGCTCCCGATCGCGGCAGCCTCGATCGGGCAGGTGCACCGCGCGACCCTTCCGAACGGTGAAGCGGTCGTCGTCAAAGTGCAGCGGCCGAACGCGCCGAAGCAGATCGAGTCGGACCTCAAGCTGATGCGCTCGGGTGCCCGGCTTGCGCGCGACCGCGTGCGCCAGCTCGACTTCATCGACGCGGGCGAGGTCGTCGAAGAGTTCGCCCGTTCGATCCGAGCCGAGCTCGACTACCGCCGCGAGGCGGCGAACGCCGACGCGTTCCGGCGCAACTTCGCGCGCGACGACACCGTCGCTGTGCCGCGCGTGTGGCACCCGTATACGACCCGGCGGGTGCTGACGCTCGAGCGGCTCGACGGCCGTCATATCCGCGACCTCGACGTCGCGGCGCTCGGGGAGGAACGCTGTCGCGAGCTCGCGTTCCGGCTCACCGACACGTGGATGACGATGATCTTCCGGCACGCGTTCTTCCATGGCGACCCGCACCCGTCGAACATCCTCCTCCTCGACGACGGTCGGCTCGGGCTCATCGACTTCGGGCTCGCGGGGCGGCTGACCGGCGAGGACATGGTGAGACTGACGCGGCTGTTCGTGGACGCGGCAACCGAGAACGTCGATGCGCTCCCCCGCCGGTTGGCGGACCTTGGCGTCCGGTATCCCCGTGACCGGGAGGACGAGCTGCGCGTTCGGCTGAGCGAGGTCTATTACCGCTACTACGGCGCGCGGCTCTCGGAGATCGACCCGATCGAGCTGATCCGTGAAGCGTTCTCGCTCGTGTACGCGATGAACCTCAGGCTGCCGAGCCGGTTCGTGATGCTCGACAAGGCGATCGCGACGCTCGGCTCGGTGACGGTCGAGCTGTACCCGGACTTCAACGTGTTCGAGGTCGCGAGACCCTACGCGAAGCGGCTAGTCGCGGAGCGGTTCGCGCCACGACGGCTCGCGCTCGACGTCCAGCGCGAGGCGCGCGAGGTGGGGAGCGCTGCACTGCGGATCCCGACGCTGATGGCGGACGTCCTCGACGAGCTCTCCGACGGCGAGATGACAGTGCGGATCTCGAACCCCGGGGTCGATGATCTCGCCCACCACATCGACGTTTCCGTCAACCGGATCGCGGTCGCGCTGGTTGTCGTCGGTGGGTTGATCGGCTCGTCGCTGATCGGGGTGCTCGCAAAGGGGGGGCCGCACATCCTGGGCCTCCACGTGCTGTCGGTGGTCGGCTTCGTGCTCTCCGGCGCCTTCGGGCTGTGGTTGCTGTGGGGGATCGTGAAGTCCGGGAGGCTGTAGGCGGAGCAGGGCGCGACCTCAGCGCGGTTGCATCAGCGCCAGCACCTCGTCGTGCGGGAGCCCGCGCGCCAGGCGACCCTCGCGGCCGACAACGTCCGGGGCCGCCCACATGGCATTCAGCACCGCTTCCTCGGTTGCCTCGACGGTGGCGAGGAAGAGCTCGTCGAGCAGCGCGTCCGGGACGGCGACCACCTGCTCGCGGTTCGCCTTGCGGGCTCGGTCGCCACGGGCTGTGGTCGACAGCGCGAGGAAGATCTCGCCGGAGCCCTGATGGGCGACGGACCCCATCCGTGCGAGCCCGAGGCCACAACGGCGGGCGATGCGCTGGAGCTGGATCGGCCTCAGTGGTGCGTCGGTGACGACGACGGCGATGCAACTCCCCGCAGGCTCGGGCGGTTCGAGCCCACCCTCGAGCACTGCGCCGACCTCGACGCCGTTCACGCGGAGGTCGCGCGCGGAGCCGAAGTTCGAGAGGACGAGCACGCCGAGCGTCGCCTCGACCTCGGGGCAGACGCGGCTCGCCGTTCCGATCCCTCCGGCCCAGCCGAGCGTCACCATCCCCGTGCCTGCGCCGACAGCGCCCTGCGCGATCGGCCCGCCCGCTGCCGCCGTGAGCGCCCTCCCGACGTCGTCGGCGGTGACGTGAAGAGTCCGCGCGTCGTTGAGCCAGGAGTCGTCGCACTCCCCGACAACGGGGATCACGACGTTGTCGACCCCGACGGCCGGCGACGCCGCGAGCGCGGCGTTGATCGCCCCGTCGAAGACCCGGCCCACCTGCATCGTTCCGGTCAGGTAGACGGGTGTCTCGACGCAACCCAGCTCGGAGACCTGCAGGAAGCCCGTGAGCTCGCCCGCGGCGTTCAGCACCGCGCCACCGGCAGCGAGCGGTCGCTCGAGCAGCGTCGCCGGGTCGGCCGGCACGATCGCGGTCACGCCCGTCCGTGCGACACCGGGACCTGCCGGCGGATCGGGCTCGTCCCGCCAGACGGTGACGTGACCGACCGCGACACCCGCGACGTCTGTGACGGCATTATGCGGGCCGGGCTGCATCCGCCCGATGCGAATCCCTCGCTCGCGCGCCGACGGGCCGCGGGGGGCGGGCACATCCGACATCGCGCGAGCCTACTCGCTGCCCCGGCCGGCCTCGTCGCCGTTCGCTGGTGCCCCGGTTCCCGCCGTGCGCTGCTCCCACGGTCGTGGTCACGGTCGCGCCGCCCGCGGAATCCGACACGAAGTTGACACAGACACGACACACAATCGCTGCTTCCATTCCGGAAGGGGGGCGCGCGGCCCCCAGGCGGGGGCGCGGACCCGTGAGCGCGGAATGGCGTCGTGCCGCGACGTCCGAGCCGGTAGGGCGGGCCCGGTGTAGGCTCGGCCGGTGGAGGTCGGGGCGTGAGCCGGGCGCTCGGTGGGCTGCCGCTCGTGTGGAGTGACGCCTGCCTGCGGCACGACGGCGCCTGCGGGACCTGGGTCGGTGTCGGGATCGACGCGGACGAGTTGCCCGAACGGGTCGAGCTGATCCGGGCCGAGCTCGAGGCCGCGGGTGCGCGGCTCGTCACCGCACCGCCGCACGACGACTCGACGCTACTCGCCGTCCACGACCCCGGCCTGGTCGAGTTCCTGCGCACGGCGTACGGGGGGTGGGTGGACGCCGGCTACCCGGTCGATCCCGGACAGCCGCGGGTGCTTGGCTACATCTTCCCGACGCCGGGGCTGCTGGCGGGCGCCGAGCCCTTCGAGCCGGTCTCGGGTGCGGCGAGGACGGGAATGTGGGCGTTCGATACCTTGACGGTCGTCGGGGAGGGGACCTGGGAGGCTGCGCGGGCCGCGGTCGACTGCGCCCTGACCGCGGCCGACCTGGTCGCGCGCGACGGCGGTGTCGCCTACGCGTGCACCCGACCGCCCGGGCACCACGTAACGCGTTCCGCCTTCGGGGGCTCGTGCTATCTCAACAACGCCGCGATTGCCGCCCAGCGACTGCGCGAGCGGGGCGCCGAGCGTGTCGCGATCGTCGACATCGATGCGCACCATGGCAATGGCGCGCAGGCAATCTTCTGGGAGCGCGCCGACGTGCTCACCGGCTCGGCGCACGTCGACCCGCGCGCCGGCTGGTTTCCACACTTCCTCGGCGTCGAGAGCGAGCGTGGCGGCGGAGCAGGGGAGGGAACGAACCGCAATCTGCCGCTCGCGCCTGGCACGAGCGACGAGGGGTGGCTCGCCGCGATCGACGAGCTCGCGGGGTGGGCCGCGATCGCGGATGCGCTTGTCATTGCGCTCGGGGTCGACGCTGCCGCGGGAGATCCGAACAGCCCGCTGCTGGTCACCGAGCAGGGGTATCGCCAGGCGGGGACTCGGCTCGGCCGCGTCGCAAAGCCGACGGTCGTCGTCCAGGAGGGTGGGTACGACCTCGAGACGATCGGCGGCCTCGTTCGCGCGTTCTGCGAGGGATTGGTTGACCCCTAGGTCAGCCCCCTGGATAATCACGCGGCCTGGGTGAATCGAGGGAGGGAGTGGGTCGTGCGGGGTAGCGTCAGGGTTCTCGTCGGCGTCGCAGTGTTGATGGTCGCGCTGGCAGTCGTCTCGCTGGGCTCGGCGGCTGACGGTGACAAGAAGGTCGTCCTGACGATGGGGCTGACCAACGACTACGACTCGTTCAACCCGATGGTCGGTGTCGAGGTGCCCGACTTCGAGGTGTGGAACCTCCTCTACGCGACCCTCACCGACAAGGCTGCCGCCGACTTCGCGACGACGCCGGGGCTTGCCGAGTCCTGGACGGCCTCGAACGGCGGCAAGACCTACACGTACAAGCTCCGCGAGGGGCTCGAGTGGTCGGACGGCCAACCGCTGACCGCGGAAGACGTCGCCTACACGATCAATCGTGCACGGAAAGAGGCGTGGCTGAACTACAGCCCGACCGTCGACCATCTGACCGCCAAGGTGATCGACGACACCACCGTCGAGATCGCGAGCTCCGTGCCCGACCCGAAGCTTCCGACGATGGACGTCTACATCCTCCCAAAGCACGTCTGGGACAAGTTCGACGAGAAAGCCGTGACCAAGCCGGTGCCGATCTCGACCTTTGGGGTCGGCTCCGGGCCGTTCACCCTCGTCTCCGCGAAGCGCGGCCAGTCGTGGTCGATGAACGTCAACCCGAGCTACTGGCAGGGGAAGGCGGCAATCGACGAGATCGTGTTCCGGCTCTTCACGAACCCCGACGCGATGGTCGCGGCGCTCAAGACCGGCGAGATCGACGCCGTCTTCCAGGTGCCAAGCGAGTCGTATGCGAGCCTCTCGGGAGAGAAGAACATCGTCACGCTCGAGGGCGAGCAGGGCGGCTTCACCGAGATCTCCGTGAACGGAGGTCGGCCCGAGGACATGCGGGTCGAGGGCATCGGCAACGGTCACCCAGCGCTCTCGAAGCTCGAGGTCAGGCAGGCGATCGCCCACGCGATCGACCGCGACGTGCTCATCGATCGCGTCTACAAGGGCCTTGCGCGCCCGGCGACGACGATGAGCCCGTCGGCCAACCCTGAGTGGATCCCCGAGGTGCCGGTCGATCAGCAGTTCACGTTCGATCTCGACAAGGCGCGAGGCCTCCTCGACGGGGTCGGGATCAAGGACTCGGACGGCGACGGGATCCGCGAGTACGAGGGGAAGAACATCAACCTCGACTACTACATCCTCACCGACTCACAGACTGCGCCCGGCAACGCGGAGTTCATCCGCGACTGGCTGAAGCAGATCGGGCTGGGGACGACGTTGAAGGTCGTGGCGAGCTCGAAGCTCACCGAGATCATCGGCAAGGGCGATTACGACCTCTTCCAGTGGGGCTGGACGCCCTACGTCGACCCGGACCCGATGCTGTCGTACTTCCAGTGCTCGCAGCTCTCGAAAGACCCCGACGATCCGACGAACTACTACAACGACGCCAACTGGTGCGATCCGGCCTACGACGCCGACTACAAGCTGCAGAACGTCGAGCTCGACCATGCGAAGCGAGTCGAGATTGCCCAGCGGATGCTCAAGCGTTTCTACGACTCCGCGAGCTACAACGTCCTGAATTACGAGTCCGACCTGCAGGCGTACCGCACCGACCGGTTCGAGGGCTGGGTGCGACAGCCTGCCGAGACCGGTCCCGTGATGTTCTCGAACACGTCGCCGTCGTACTTCCTGCTCAAGCCGGTCGCCTCGAGCGCCGGCGGCGGCGGGCTCGGTGGTGCGGCAATCGGGGCGATCGTCGTGGCGGCGGTCGCCGTGCTCGGCGCGCTCGCGCTCATGCTCCGGCGCCGTGGCAGCGAGGACGAGCGCGAGTAGCGTAGCCGTCTCGCATGGCTTCGAGGTTCGTTTTCCTGAAGGTCGGTGGGTCGCTAGCCACGCTCGCGTTCGTGCTCGTCTTCAACTTCTTCCTCTTCCGGGTCGTTCAGGGTGACCCGGTCGCGAGCCTCTTCCGCGGTCGGAACCTGACGGAGACGCAGCGAGAAGAGCTTCGGCACCAGTTCGGGCTCGACGGTTCCAAGCTCGACCAGTTCTGGGCCTACGTCAAGCAGACCGCGCACCTCAACTTCGGCAGGTCGTACATCTCGAGCGAGCCCGTGATGCACGAGATCGCCGCTCGGGCCTGGCCGACGATCGCGCTCGTCGGGATCTCGACGCTGCTCTCGACGATCATCGGCGTCCTGATGGGCATCGCGGCCGCCTGGAAACGGGGGTCGCCCACTGACTACGGCACGACCGGGTTCACGATGGCGACGTACTCGATGCCCGACTTCTGGCTGGGGATGCTGCTGCTCGCGACGATGGGCGTCACGCTCGGGCTCTTCCCGATCGGCGGCATCAGCGACCCGGGTGGGGCGAGCTCCGGGTTCAGCCATCTGCTCGACCAGGCCCACCACATGTTCTTGCCTGCGCTGACGCTGACGCTCGCATACCTCGGCGAGTACTCGATCGTGATGCGCTCGTCGCTGCTCGACACGATGCGCGAGGACTATCTCACTCTTGCCCGCGCCAAGGGTCTCCGAGACGTCGCCGTGCGAAACCGGCACGCGGTCCCGAACGCGATCCTTCCGGTGGTCACGCTCATCGCCATCAACTTCGGGTTCGTGCTCTCCGGCGCGATCGCCGTCGAGACGATCTACTCGTGGCCGGGTCTCGGGCGGCTCACCTACGACGCGCTCAACGCGCCCGATTTCCCGATGCTGCAGGGGCTCTTCCTCGTGTTCAGCGCAGCGGTGATCTTCTTCAACCTCGTCGCCGACCTCCTGTACGCGTATCTCGACCCGAGAGTCCGGCGCGCATGAGCGTGACCCAGCCGACCGTCTCGGGTCGCGCAGTTGCCTGGCAACGCCGGCGCCGCTCGCTCGCCCGGTCCTGGCGCGAGTTCCGCAGCTCGAGACCAGGGATGATCGGGTTGGTGCTGCTAGCGGTGATCGTCGCCGGTGCGCTCGCCGCCCCGTTGCTTGCCGATCACGATGCGCTCAGCGCCGCAAACTCGGTCGAGAACCCCGCGTGGGCGAGCCCGAGCGAGTTCGGGCCGCTCGGCACCGACAACCTCGCGCGGAGCGTGTGGGCGCAGGTGGTGTGGGGCTCGCGGATCAGCCTCCTCGTCGGGCTCGCCGCGACGGTGATCGCGATCGTCCTCGGTGCCCTCGTCGGGATCGTCGCGGGCTTCTTCGAGGGATGGGTCGGCGCCGTGCTGATGCGGCTGACCGAGTGGTTCCTCGTGATTCCGTTCCTCCCGCTCGCGATCGTGCTTGCTGCGATCCTCGGTCCGTCGGTGTGGAACATCGTCTTCGTTATCGGGATCACGAGCTGGCCGGCGACCGCTCGGGTGATCCGTGCCCAGGTGCTCTCGGTCAAGCAGCGGCTCTACATCGAGCGCTCACGTGCGCTCGGCGCCTCGAACGGATACCTGATGGGCAGGCACGTCCTCCCGAACGTCTCGCCGCTGATCCTCGCCAACCTGACGCTCACCGTTCCCGTCGCGATCCTCTCCGAGACGACGCTCTCGTTCCTCGGCCTCGGAGACCCGACGCGGGCTTCGTGGGGGAAGATGCTCGACGATGCCTTCGCGGCCGGTGCGCTGACCCGCAACGCCTGGTGGTACTACCTGCCGCCAGGGCTCGGAATCATGGCGGTCGTGATGGCGTTCGTCCTGATTGGGCAGGCGCTCGAGGAGATCCTCGACCCGCGCCTGCGAGAGCGGCGCTCGTGAGCGAGCCGCTGCTCTCCGTTCGCGACCTCACCGTGACGTATCCGGGGGGGCTGACCGCGGTGCGCGGGGTCTCGTTCGACCTCGCCCCGGGTGAGACGCTCGGACTGGCCGGCGAGTCGGGCTGCGGCAAGTCGACGATCGCGGCTGCCCTGCTGCGGCTGCTCCCGCGCGGGACGAAGGTGTCGGGCGAGGTGCTGCTCGAGGGGCAGGACGTGCTCGAGCTCAAGCCGGGGGCGCTGAGAGCCGTGCGCTGGGAGGAGATGTCGATCGTCTTCCAGGGCGCGCTCCATACGCTGAACCCGGTCCGCAAGATCGGGTGGCAGATCGGCGAGGCGATCGAGACGCACCGGCCCGGGCTGGGCGCCGGCGCGATCCGGAAGCGCGTGGGGGAGCTGCTCGAGCTGGTCGGGATCCCGGCTGCGCGCGCCGACGACTATCCGCACCAGATGTCCGGCGGGCAGAAGCAGCGCGTGCTGATCGCGCTCGCGCTCTCGTGCGACCCGAAGCTCCTCATCGCCGACGAGCCGACCACGGCGCTGGACGTGATGGTGCAGGCGCAGGTGCTGCAGCTGCTCGAGGATCTCCAGCGCGATCTCGGGCTCGCGATGGTGTTCATCACCCATGACCTTTCCGTGCTCGCGTCGGTCTGTCGCCAGCTCGCGGTGATGTATGCCGGTCGCTTCGTCGAGGAAGGGCCGGCCGCCGACGTGTTCGCGGCGCCCGCGCACCCGTACTCGGCAGCGCTCGCGGCCGCCTTCCCGATCATCGGCGACGCGCGCTATCGCATGGCGCCTTCGGGCCTTGGGGGCGACCCACCCGATCCACGCGAGCTCCCACCGGGCTGCCCGTTCCATCCGCGCTGCTCGCGGGCGACCCCGGAGTGCGCCGAGTGGCAACCGGAGCTGAGGCCGGCGGGAGCGGAGCGCGTGGCGGCGTGCCTCCACCTCGAGGTGCCTGCGTGACCGACGCCGGCCCGCTGCTCGAGATCAAGGATCTCCATGTGCAGTTCCGGGCGCGGAAGGGCGCAATCGCGCGTGCGGTCGACGGAGTCGACCTGTCGATCCGCGAGGGCGAGGTGATCGCGCTCGTCGGCGAGTCGGGCTGCGGCAAGACGACGCTCGCACGAACGATCATGGGGCTCGAGAGACCCTCGTCGGGTGAGGTGTGGTTCCGGGGCAAGCCGCTCGACTACGGCGCGAAGGCGCTGAAGGCGTATCGCCGCGGCGTCCAGATGGTGTTCCAGGACCCGAGTGGTGCGCTCAACCCACGTCAGACGATCTACGAGGCGGTCGCCGAGGGGCTTCGCATCCACGGGCTCTCGGATGGGGAGGAGGCGACGGTCGCCGAGGCGCTCTCGATCTCCGGGTTGCGGCCGCCGGAGCGCTTCTTCGCGCGCTATCCGAACGAGATTTCCGGCGGGCAGCGCCAGCGAGTCGTGATCGCGGGGGCGATGGCGCTCGATCCGTGGCTGATCATCGCCGACGAGCCCGTCTCGGCGCTCGATGCGTCCGTGCGGGGCGAGATCCTCGCGCTGATGCTCCGGCTCGTGCGTGAGAAAGGCGTGACGATCCTCGCCGTCACCCACGATCTCGGGCTCGCGTGGAACATCGCCGACCGGATCGCGGTGATGTACCTCGGCCGCATCGTCGAGCTCGGCACGACGGAGGAGCTGCTTGCCGATCCGAAGCACCCGTACACGAAGGCGTTGCTCTCGGTCGTTCCCGAGCACGAGAAGCTGGAGCAGCAGATCCTTGTCGGCGAGACCCCCGACCCGAAGCGCATCCCCGGCGGGTGCCGCTTCCATCCGCGCTGCCCGCTCGTCGCCTCGGGCGAGGCCGAGCGGCTCGGGATCCTCGCGCGGTGCACCGGCGACGATCCGGCGCTTGGCGGGATCTCAGGCGCCGGCGCCGGGCATCTCGCCGCCTGTCACGCCGTCGTCTGAGAACCGGAAGCGTCGTCCGGCTCACGACCTAGCAGGCCGAAGGTCCAACGGCGGAGCCTCGCGCGGTGCGCAGCCTCGCGCGCCTCGGCGCGGAGGATGCGCGCAAGCCGCTGCCGCTGGTACTCCTTCATCGTCGTCGTAAGGTGCTCGTCGGCCTCGCGCTCTTCAGGTGTCCTCTTCGGGATCTTCCCCATCGTCCTCCTCCTCGAGATCGAGCGCAGCGTGGATCTCGGCCACTCGCTCGTCGATCCGCATGAGCATGTTGATTGCACCGTAGAGCTCGCCTTCGCTGAGAACGGCTCCCGATCGCGATCGACGGAACATCCACCGATGGTGCCGGTGTTGTCAGCACCGCGCAAGTGTCCGTTCAGGCCATTCAGGCCAGGTTGCGCGGGATCGTCCGCTCGAAGCGGCGCTCCCGGCGACCGAACTCGCCGCCCTCTTCCTCGGCGATCACGTCGATGACGACGTGGTACGCAGCGGCGTCGGAGCGCAGCTCGAGGTGCGCCTCCGTGCGGACGTCGGCCTCGGGCCAGCGCACGCGGTAGCTCGCGCTCGCGGTCGCCCACGCCCGCCCGGGATCGACGGTCGACACGCCGACCTCGCCCTCGTAGCGCTCCTCGATCCGCGAGCCGAGATCCCCGTCGTAGTCGACTCCGTGCGAGATCACGCATTTTGTCTCGCGCTCGAGAACGTCGCGCTCGACGCGCCAGACGGTTGGGATCTCATCGCCGTCTTCTGGCGACGGCCCGTGGGTCTCGACGCCCGGCGATGGGCTGAAGGCGGGCGCCCCGGCGATCGCAGGCGGTCCGTCGACGACGGGCAAGGTGAGCCGGACGTCCGAGAGCTCGAGCGTGCCCGCCTCGGGCGGCGGCCAGGCGTTCGGCCACTCCGCCCCCGCGAGCGCGAGCCGGAGCGTGTGACCCGCCTCGAACACCCACGAGGCCGCCTCGAGCTCGAGCATCACCTCGACCGGCACGCCAGGCTCGAGCGGGGTGGGATCCGCTCCGAGCGTTCGCTGCGTGAGATTCAGCAGGCCGCGGGTGACGAGCGCCGAGGTGCCGTCGGGGAAGACGCTGCAGAGCCGGGCCGCGAGCTGGGCGACCGGAACGCTTGAGGTGAGCGTCACCTCGAGCCGTGGATAGCCGAGGATCTCGGTCTCCGGCGTCAGCTGCCATTCGAAGCAGAGCGAGCGCGCGTCGTCCTCACGCTGGTCTGTCGGCTGCCCCCACGGGAGCCGGCCTGCACACGAGATCCACGCGGCGGTGCCGAGGTCCCCGACGATCGGGATCGTCCCCCTGCTGCCCTCGACGACGACCTCGCGCCCGCGCTCGAGCGGCCAGCCGGGCTCGTGCCGCCACTCGCCGCGATGCTCGGCGAGATCGGGCTCGGGCTTCGTCGGGCGCCGGACGAACACCTGGATCGGAGGGTCCGCGTCGATCCCGTTCTGCTCGTCGAGCAGCCAGCGACGAAACCAGCGGCACAGCTCGGGGACGAGATCCAGGTGTGGCCCCGGCAGCGAAGTCGCAGTCGACATGTGCGCCCACGGGCCGAACAACAGCCGCTTCGGGCATCGGAGCGCCTCGAAGGTGCGGAACGAGTTGTTCCGGTAGCCGTCTGCCCAGCCGGCGACGAGCATCGTCGCGCACTCGATGCGCTCGTAACCGACCCAGCGACCAGCGTCGAGACCGCTACGCACCGAGCCATGCCGCCAGTACGGGCCGTCGTGCTGCTCGGAAAGCCAGCGCAGAAACCACGGCTCGCTCGCCTCGAAGCGCTCACGCCACCGCTCGCGCCAGTCAGGACCGGCGAGCGACGGGACGGGTGGGAGGGCAACGAGCGAGGTCATGTAGTGGCAGTAGTCGATCGCGTCGATCGCCTTGAACGCGCCGCCGTAGTAGTGGACGTCGTCGCGGTAGCGGTCGTCGGTCGCGTAGATCGCGCAGATCGCCCTGAGCGCCGCCGGTCGCTCGCACGCCATCTGCAGCGAGTTGAATCCCGAGTACGACGTTCCGTACATCCCGACCGAGCCGTTGCACCACGCCTGCGCCGCGAGCCACGCGATCACCTCGTGGAGGTCGCGCTGCTCGGAGGGGTGATACTCGTCGAGCGCGGTTCCCTCCGACGAGCCCGTTCCTCGAAGGTCGAGCCGGCACACGGCGAGCCCACCCTCGTCGCGGAGTCGCTCGTACTCGCCCGCATAGGACGACGTGAGGTCGTCCATCCGATAGGGGAGCGCCTCGAGGATCACCCCGGTCGGGCGCGCCTCCGGGAGCCAGAGGCGTGCGGCGAGGCGCGTGCGGTCGCTCATCGTGATCCAGGCGCGCTCCTCCATCGGCGCATCTTCTCACGGCGACTACGATCGCCCGACGTGGACCTGCGACTGACCGAGACCCAACGTGCGCTTCGCGAGGGCGCCGCTGCGTTCTGCCGCGAGGTCAGGCCACTCCTCGAGAGCGACCCCGAGTGGTGGAGGCAGGGGATGCTTTCCGACGGCGACTCGCTCGCGGTCAACCGGCGGCTTGGGGAGGCCGGCTGGATCGGGATGTCATGGCCCGCGGAGCTTGGTGGGCGCGGGCTGACCCGGCTCGACGCGACGCTCGTCGAGGAGGTCTTCGGCTACCACTGGCTGCCGCTCTCGTCGTACCTTCTCTCGTACAAGACGATCGGGGCGGCAATCGAGCGCTTCGCGCCGGAGCTCGCGCGCGAGCTGCTGCCACCGATTGCCTGCGGCGAGCTCGTCTTCTGCCAGGGCTTCTCCGAGCCAGGCGCCGGCTCCGACCTCGCGTCACTCACAACTCGCGGCGAGCTCCGTGGCGAGGAATGGGTCGTCAACGGGCACAAGCTCTGGACGTCGAGCGCGCAGCTTGCCGACTGGATCTACCTCGCCGTCCGCACCGAGCCGGAGCTGCCGAAGCACCGTGGCATCTCGGTGCTGGTCTGCCCGATGTCGACGCCGGGGATCGAGGTTCGCACGTTCGGCACGCTCGGCGGCGGCGTCCTCTGCGAGGTGTTCCTCGACGACGTCGTGATCCCGGCCCGATACCTGGTCGGGGAACGCGGAAAGGGCTGGGACGTGCTGATGTACACGCTCGACTTCGAGCGTGTGACTGCGGAGAAGATCGGCGGCTTTGCCTGGGTGCTCGACGCGCTCGAGCGTCGCCTGTGCGAGATGGGGCGGCTCGACTCGACCGCACGTGCGCGGTTGCGCTCGCTGCGGGGGCAGGTCGAGTCGGCCCGCCTCCTCTCGTTTCGGGCCGCCGCCGCGCTCGATCGCAGCCTGCCCGCGAGCGCGCTCTCGGCGATGGCGAAGCTCGCCGGCGGGCAGCTTGCGCAGATGGTGGGGAACACCGCGGTCGACCTGCTCGGACTCGAGGGGCTCGGCGACGGCGCGGCCGACACGGCGATCGATGGGCGAGCGGCGGCGCTCTACCGGGCCTGCACCGGCTCGACGATCGCGGGCGGTGCCTCCGACGTGCAGAAGCTCGTCATCGCCAGGCGCGGGCTGGGCCTTCGATGACCGGCGGTTCGCGAACGGCGTTGCCCCTCGCCGGGATCCGGGTGATCGAGGTCGCGCAGTACGTCGCGGGGCCGCTCGCCGGCGTGCTTCTGGCCGAGCTGGGCGCCGAGGTGATCAAGGTCGAGCCGCCGGGCGGCGACGCCTACCGGCAGACGATGCCCGTCGGCGAAGGATTTGGGCGCTTCTTTCTCCCGCTCAACCGTGGCAAGCGCTCCGTTGTCCTCGACCTCAAGACCGACGTCGGACGCACCGCGCTGCGCCGCCTCGTCACCAGCGCCGACGTCATCCTTCACAACAGCCCAGCGGCTCGTGCCGAGAGCTTCGGGCTCGGCTGGAACGAGCTGCACACCTCGTTCCCGAGACTCGTGCTCGGCGTCGTCACGTCGTTCGGGCCAGAAGGGGAGCTCGCCCGAGCACCCGCCTACGACCTCGTCGCGCAGGCCCGATCCGGGCTCCTCACCTCGCATGCCTCGCCGGGGGACACCGTACCCGTGCGGGCCGGGGGAATCCCCATCGCCGATCTCACCGCGGGTTTCCTGTTGACGAGCGGCGTCCTCGCGGCGCTCGTCGGTGCGACTGCGCGCGGGCTCGGCCGCCGGGTCGAGGTGTCGCTGCTTGCGGCAGCGCTCGCCGCGCAGATCCAGGATCTCGTCTGGCTCGACGACGACCCGCAGGGATCGTCACCGGTCGCGCGGCACGCCGACCTGGCCGCGCGCGCAGACGAGATCGCGCTCGGGCTCGCGCTCAACCCGTACTACCGCTGCTACGCGGCCGCCGACGGGTTCGTCGCGGTCGCCTGCCTCAACCTCGGCCAGCGCGAGGCCTTCGCCGCCGAGCTCGGGCTGGACGACCCGACGATCGCCGCCCCCGACCTGGTCCCGGACGACGCCGAGCTGCGGGAGCGAAAGCGTGCGCTCACCACCGGGGTCGTGGCCCGATTCGGCGAGCAGACAGTCGCCGAGTGGGTCGCGAGGCTCAGCGAGCTCGGCGTTCCGGCGGGCCCGGTTCATGCGCGCGAGCGCGCCCTGCTCGATCCCCAGGTACTCGCGAACGGATTCCTCACCGCGGTCGCAGAGCCCGGTCTCGGTCAGACGACCATGCTCGGGCCCGTGTTCGGGCTCGAGGGAGTAGCCCCGCTCGGGCCGGCGCCGGCGCTCGGGGCAGACACCGAGGCCGTGCTCGCGGAGGCAGGGATCCTGTGAGGTTCGACGTCGCCACGGACGTTGCACTCTTCGCGGAGTCGGTCGCGGGCGCGCTTGCCGGCTGGGAGCCGCCGCGCGAGCCGGCGCTCGGCAGTTGGTGGGACGAACGGGACGAGCGCCTCGAGGTGGCGCTCGCAGAGCTCGGTTGGGCCGAGCTCTGGAGCGATCCCGAGCTGCTGGCGATGGTGGTCGCCGGCGCGATCGAGCTCGGGCGCGCCTGCGCGCCGCTGTCGCTGGTGGACGAGGCGACGCTCGGAGCGCCCCTTGGTCTCGGCGGCAGGGTCAGGCACGGCGACGGCCGGTCGCGGTGTGCGGTGCCGTCGGTGGACGGGCTCGCCGCGTGTTCGGTCGCCGGTGGGCGGCGTGAGCCGACTCTCGACGGTGTCGGGACGATCCTCGTCGAGCTCGGGCGCGGTGAGCTCTACACCGATGGTCATCCACGTCTGCAGGCGTGGGGCGCGGCGACGCTCGGCTATCTCGCCGGACTTGCCGCGGGCGCGGTGGCGACCGCCGTGTCCCACGTCGGTGCGCGAGAACAGTTCGGGGCGTCACTCGGGGCGCTCCCGGCGGTGCAGGGGCGCCTCGCCGAGTCGGCACTTGCGCGCGATGGGCTCGAGCTCGTCGCTTGGGGCGCGGCCCACCCGGGCAGCGCCGTCTTTCCGGCAGATGCTCTCACCTGGGCAGGGGCGGCGTGCCAGGAGGTCACCGCGCAGGTCGTGCAGGTGCACGGCGGGATCGGGTTCTCGCTCGAAGGTGGAGTTCACCGCCAGTACCGTCGCGCGAAGACGGTCCAGGTCTGGACGGACGCGGTGGTGGCGGCGCTGGCCGACGCGGACGACTGTGGATGAATTGACACGAAGTTGGCACAAAGGACACCTGGCGCTCGCGGGTGGTCGCCCGTAGCCTCGAAGGATGGAGCCAGGCGCGATCGTCGTTCTCGACTACGAGCCGGAGCATTGCGAGTACCTCACCGAGCACTTTCGGCAGGACGGGTTCGTCGTCTTCGCGGCAGAGCGGGCGGCGCAGGCGCTCGAGCTCGCCGAGCAGATCGCGCCCGATGTGATCATCGCGTCCGACACCGACCTCTGCCGCCGGCTCCGTGAAGGCGAGCCCGGCCGGCGGTGGGATCGAAACACGCCGGTGATCCAGCTGGCGGAGCCGGCCGCCTCGCCGATCGACAGAGCCCGGGCGCTCGAGGGGGGTGCCGACGACGTCGTCGAGCGCCACGTGTACCTCGAGCTGCTTGCGCGGACGCGGGCGTTGATCCGGCGCGCCGGGATGGGTGCAAGCGACACGCTCGAGGCTCGCGGGCTCAGCATCGACCGCCGGGCGCGCCAGCTTCGCTGCCACGGCAAGGTCGTGCGGGTGTCCGGCCGCGAGCTCGACCTCGCCGTCAGGCTGGCGTCGGCGCCGACGCGCGTCTTCACGAAGGCCGAGCTCCTGAAAGACGTGTGGGGGATCCGCGGGAGCGAGGTGCGCACGCGGACGCTCGATACCCACGCCTCGCGACTCAGGGTCAAGCTCGAAGCGGCGGGCGTGGCGCCGGCAGTCCTCAACGTTTGGGGGGTGGGCTATCGGCTCTTCGACTGACGCCTGACATACGATCCGGGGAGCCCAACACCACACCGAGCCGAGTCGAGGGAGCTGCCCATGGGTCTCTTCAGCCGTGGTAAGGACGAGCGCGTCGACGGCACCGCGCAGATCGTCTCGTGCAACCGGCCGGCCCAGCATGCCGTGTTCTCGCCGTGCACGATGAACATCGTCGTCTCGGCGTCGGGGGTCGAGGCGGTTGCGATCGAGCGGACACAGCTGATGAGGGCCTCGAAGTGGCCGCGCCCGGGGATGGCGCTACCCGCAAAGGTCGACCCTGGAAACCCCTCGGACGCCGAGATCGACTTCGGTGCGATCCCGAAGAGCGCCGACCAGGCTCGCGATGCGGCGGCCCAGCTGGCGGCCGCGATGAATCAGCAGGGCGCGGAGGGTGCGGGCGGGGTCGCGATGGGCCTCGGCCCGATGCTCGCGGGTGCACGTGTCCAGGTGACGGGGCCCGGCGCGAACGACCCCGAGAAGCTCCGGCGGGCGGAGCAGATGCTCGGGATCGATCTCGACGGCGACGGCCAGGTCGGCGGGCCTCCACCGGCCGCGACTCCGAGCGAGGGCGACGACCCGATCGCCCAGCTGGAGCGGCTCGTCAAGCTCCGGGAGGCCGGTGCGCTCACCGACGCGGAGTTCGAGGCTCAGAAGCAGCGGGTTCTCGGTGACAGCTGAACGGTCGCCGGACGTGTCTCTGAGTCGCCAGGCTCTGCTCGCCCAGGGTGCGCGTCTGGCCGCGGGCGGCGCGGTTGCGAGCCTCGGCTTCCCTGCGCTCGCCGGTGCAAAGACGAGCCCGGTCGCCGAGCTGCGAAAGGCGATCGGCCAGGCTCGCGTCGTCGTTCCCGGCGATCCGCGCTACGCGTCGGTCAGGCTGCCGTGGAACCGGCGGTACGACACGGTGAAGCCGCTCGCAGTTGCGCTGCCGGCGAGCCCGGAACACGTCGCAGCGTGCGTCAAGTGGGCGCAGAAGCACGGGATCCGCCTTGCGATCAGGGGTGGAGGGCACTCGTTCGCCGGGCACTCGTCGAGCACGGGCCTCGTGATCGATCTGCGCAAGCTCTCCGCAGTGACACCATCCGGGAACAAGGCCAGGATCGGCGCGGGCGCCCGGTTGGGCGACGTCTACGCAAGGCTCTGGTCGGCGGGCCAGCGTGCGATCCCCGCGGGAACCGCGCCGACTGTCGGGATTGCCGGGCTCACGCTCGGCGGCGGTCACGGATTCCTCACCCGCAAGCTCGGGCTTGCCTGCGACGCGCTGCTCGCGGCAACGGTCGTTACCGCCGACGGCAAGGTCCGCACCTGCAGCGAGACCAACGAGAAGGAGCTCTTCTGGGCGTTGCGCGGTGCCGGCTGGGGCAACTTCGGCGTCGTCACCTCGTTCATCTTCGAGACGACCGAGATCGGACCGGTCACCACCGTCAATCTCGAGTGGGCGTGGTCGCGTGGCGGCGCCGCCGACCTGATCGAGGCCTGGACGGCGTTCATGGCATCGGCGCCCGACGAGCTCTCGACCGTGCTCGCGTTGCGCCTTCCGAAGACAGGTGGCGATCCGCCGAAGCTAGCGCTCAACGGCCTTTATGCCGGTCCGAAGGCTGCTGCGCTCGCAGCCCTGCAGCCGTTTGTGACCGCGACGACCCCCACCAAGGTCAATGTCGTCGCCCGCTCATTCAGCGGCGCCGTCAGCTACTTCGCGGGGGCGCAGTCCGAAAAGCGCCGGTTCATCGGCGCGGCATCCGCGTACGCGAACACGCCACTCTCGGCGAGCGGGCGCGACGCGGTCGTCGACCTCGTGCTGTCGGCGACCGACGAGCCGGGCGTCGCTGGCGGCGGCGTGATCCTGTTTGCGCTCGGCGGCGCCGTCGGACGCGTGTCGAAGGGTGCGACCGCGTTCGTCCACCGCAGCGCGCTGTTCTCGGTCGAGGTCGCGGCGCTCTGGGACACCCCCGGCGAGACCGAGCCGGTGCGAGCCTGGTTCGACACCGCTCGCGCCGTGCTCACGCCATATGTCTCGTCCGAGGCCGTGCAGAACTACGCCGACCCGGACCTCGCGTACCCACAGACGGCGTACTACGCGTCGAACCTCGCTCGGCTCGGGAAGCTCAAGAAGGCGATCGACCCGAAGAACGTGTTCCGCCACGCCCAGAGCGTTCGCTAGTGCGGTGTTCCGCAACGCATCATCTCCGGTTTATCGTTGCGGGACACCGCGCTTGTGCGGCGCCTTAACGATTCGCGGGAGTCGGTCTCGCGCTGAGCGCCGCACTTGGCCAACACGGTAGTGCGGTGTTCCGTAACGCATCATCTCCGGTCTATCGTTGCGGGACACCGCACTAGAGCATCGCGCCCTCGAGCCGGAGGAGCCGCTCCTTTAGCTCGAGCCCGCCGGCGTACCCCACGAGGCTGCCGGATGACCCGACGATGCGGTGGCACGGGAGCACGATCGGGATCCGGTTCCGGTTCATCACCGTGCCTACTGCGCGGGAGGCCGACGGCTTCCCGACGCGCTCGGCGAGGTCGCGGTAGGTCGCGGTGCGCCCGTACGGAACCTTCGCGAGCTCGGCGAGCACCGAGACGGTGAACGGAGGGAGCCCACGGAGATCGAGGGACAGGTCGAACATGGTGCGACGACCGGCGAAGTACTCGTCGAGCTCGTGTCGGACGAGGTCGAGCCTGCGGCTCGTCCTGAGGATGCGTGGGCCGGCGAACGCCGCGAGCGACTCGAGCCGCTCACCCGGCTCGGGGTCGAACGAGAGGCAGGCGAGCCCGCGGTCGGTAACCGCGGCGAGCAGTGGGCCGATCTCCGAATCGACAACGTCATACGCGACGTCGAGCAGCTCGAGGCTGGCGGCGGCCTCGCGGAATCGGCGGTCGAGATCGTCGGAGATGCTCATTGCGCGCTCCTTTCTCTGCGAAGCCGGCGGACGCCTGACGACGTCGCCTGCCGGGCGGCATCCTCGCTCGAGCCGAGCACCCGCGCGATCTGGTCGTAGTCGAGGTCGAACCCGTAGCGAAGCGTCACCGCAGCCTTCTCCTTCGGTGGGAGCCCGTCGACGAGCGGTGCGAGCGATTCGAGCGGCGTCTCCGGCTCCGGGGCGGTCAGCTCAGGGAGCTCCGAGTCGGCGACGCCCGCCCGACGAAAGGCGTCGATCAGCACCCGCGAGGCGATCGTCAGCACCCAGGCACGAAGGTGGTCACCGTGCTCCAGCCGGTCGTAGGCGCGGAGCGCCCGCAGGAACGTCTCCTGGAAGAGGTCGTCGGCGCGATCGGCGCCGGCTCGCTTGCGGAGGAAGGCGAGCACCTCGGCCCGGTGCGTCTCATAGAAGCTCTCGAAGAGCGGGAGCCTGGCAGCCACGGAGGTCATCATCCGTGAAACGCGCCCACACGGCCTCGTGTGAGATCAAGGAGCGGAGTGCGTCGAATCGGGCGAGTAGACGACCGTGCCGCCACCCTGCGACGCCGCTGCCTTCAGCGCCCGATCGGCGAGTGCGTAGAGAACCGCGGCGTCGTGCCCAACCCCAA
This sequence comes from Gaiellales bacterium, assembly GCA_046330385.1. GTDB lineage: Bacteria > Actinomycetota > Thermoleophilia > Gaiellales > Gaiellaceae > Gaiella. The sequence goes on from JAXLSV010000002.1 coordinate 821,947, forward strand.
GCTCGCAGATTCCGGCGCTGACGCGAACCGAACCGATGACGTCGCCCGCGAGCTTGCGCACGTGCCCGACCGCTCTGGTCACTGCCGCGATCGCCCCGGCGGCGTCGACCTCCGGGAGGATCCAGGCGAGCTCGGTCTCGTTCGTCCGGGAGATCTGCTCCCCGGCCCGCAAATCGCCTCGGAACCGCGCGATCGCGGCAGCGAGGTCGCCCTGTGTTGCGAGCCCGTCGAACTGCACGAGCACGATGCTCAGCGTCCGGCCGGTCGCGCGGGCGCGAGCGACCTCCTCGGAGAGCCGCTCCTGAAAGCCCCATTCGTTGAGCAGCTCGGTGAGTGGGTCTCGCGAGGCGAGCGCGGCCAGCCGGTCCTCGACCCGGCGACGCTCGGTGATGTCGCGGACGGAGATCGCAAATCGTGGAAGCGCGCCCGTGGTCGGTACGGAGCTCCCCGACGCGAGCACAGGGAAGCGCTGGCCGTCGGCCCGCCGCAGCGTCAGCTCTGCCTCGACCGCACCCTGGGTGGCGAGGAGATCGTGCCAGCGTTCGAGCTCGTGCCGATGCTCCGGTGGCCAGAAGTCGTACGGTGGAGTCATCCCGACGAGCGCCTCCCGGTCGGCTCCGAGCAGCTCGCAGAGTCTTCGGTTGACGACGGCGACACGGTTCCCCTCGACGATCAGCGCGGGCTCCGGAAACGCCGCGAATAGCGCTTCGTCGGGGAGCGTGTCGGCACGGGTGCGAAGGGGGCGCCGGACCGTGAGCATCGAGGCGACGACGAGGAGCGCACCGGCGGCGACCGCGAGCGTGGCCGCGCCGGTCGCCGCCTCGTGGCCCTCACGGATGAGAAGGCTGGCAGTGCCCGCGAGCGCGCCTGCGGCTGCGCTCGAGAGGAGGGCGGCGGCAAGCTGGCGCCCGCTCACGCGGTCACCTCCACCCGGTTGCGAGCGAACTTGTGCCAGCCCTTGTCGCCGCGCAGGAAGCGAGCCGTCCCGAGTAGGCGCGCCCAGCTGAGGATCGGCCGGTAGACGAGGAGCTCGAGCGGGGCGAGCAGGGAGAGCGCGAGCAGGCTCCGGAGCGAGTAGCTTCGCGAGAGCCGGTCGTCGGCTGCGACGACGCCAGCGTTGAGCGTCGCGTTGACGGCCGCGATGAGCGCTGCGGTCCAGACGAGGATCTTCCAGCCGACGAGCCCCTTTGCGAGCGCGATCGCGAGGATCACGAGCGACGCGGTCTCGAAAACGGGCGCCGACACCTCGATCAGCAGGTACAGCGGCATCCCGACCAGTCCCACGCGCCCGTACCGCGGGCGCAGGAACATTCGCCGGTAGGCCCACCATGTCTCGAGCGTCACGCGCTGCCAGCGCTCCCGTTGCGCGATCAGCTTCGCGACCGTGTCCGGGCCCTCGGTTGCGGCGACGCGGTCGGGCAGGCAGACGATCCGGTATGGCTCGCGCTCGCGGCGGAGCCGCTCATGGAGGCGGAAGGTGAGCTCGATGTCCTCGCAGCTGAACGCGCGTGACCAGCCGCCGGACCGGGCAACGAGGTCGCGCCGCCAGAGCTGGAACGTCCCGGTCGCGCACATCATGAACCGGTTGCGCGAGCTCGCGAGGCGGTTGCCGAAGAACACGCGGAGGAAGTCGAGCGCCTGGAAGGCGACGAGCAGCGGCCGCAGCTCGACGACCCGCCTTCCGGACGGAGTCGAGAGCAGGCGATGCGGGTCGCGGGCGATGTCGACGTAGCTTGTGACGCCGACCACCTCGTGCGGCTCGGCGATGCAGAGGCGCATCGCGCGAAGGAGCGCGTCCTGGGCGAGCGCCGTGTCGGCGTCGACCCCGCAGACGTATGGGTGGCGGGCCGCGTTCAGCCCTGCGTTGAGCGCATCGGCCTTGCCGCCGTTTCGCTTGTCGAGGACGACGAGACGCGGGTGGGTCGGCGACTCGTAGAACGCCTCGACGGGCTCGGTCTCGAGCTCCGTCCGAGTCGCGCGGTCAACGGGCACCAGTGCGAACGCCTGCGCGAGCGCGGCGAGCGTCTCGTCGCGCGAGCCGTCGTTGACGACGATGACCTCGAAGGTCGGGTAGTCGAGCGCCAGTGCTGCGTGGGTGGAACGCACGATCGTCGAAGCCTCGTCGAAGGCAGGGAGGAGGATGCTGACGCCCGGTGCGAAGCGGGATCCCGCGATCGTCTCGAAGTCGACGGCACCGCGCTCTCGACCGCGTTGGGCGCTCTCGTACCAGCTCGACAACGTCAGCAAGAGGTGCACGCCATACGTGAGGCAGAGCTGGATCGCACACGCGATCAAGCCGAGTCGAAGCGCGAGCTCGAGCGTCATCCCTCACCCCGGCGAAGGTCGGCGGCCACGCGGGCGCGCTCGCTCCCGGCGGTGAGAATCCGCTCGAGCAGCTCGCCGTCGCCCACCGCGACGAGCTCGTCGAGAACCCCCGTCGCCTGAAGCACGCGGACGGCGCCGGCGCCGGCTTCGTCGCCGCCGTTCAGCGCGCTGGTCGCAGCGGCGGCGCCCGCGCGGCCGAGCGACGCCAATGTCGCCTCCGCCTGCGTCCGCACGGCCCAAGCGTCGTCGCCGAGCAGCGGCGCGAGCAGCGGCGCGACGGGACCGTGGCCGAGCTCGCCGACCGTCTGGATTGCCTGCCGGCGCACGGTTGGGCGCTGCTCCTGGAGCAGGTCGATCGCGAGCCGGAGCGCAGCGGGATCGCCTGGGCCCGACGCGGTTAGCCGGAGTGTCTCGAGCACGGCTGCCCGAACCCGCGGGCTTGCGTCACCGCTGAGACGGGCGACGGCGCGCCGGTGTTCGGGGTAGCGCGCAAGGAGTCGCACCGCCCAGAAGCGGACGACCGGCGACGGGTGGGTGAGGAGCGCCGGGAGACGCGGGCCGGGACGTGGTGCCGCGCGCTCGAGCGCGGCGCCGATCCGCGCTGCGCGCTCGCGGCCCTCTGCGAGCGCCTCGATCAGCAGGTCGACGGCCCAGTCCTCGGTCGCTGCGCGCCGGCCGAGGGCCGAGACCGCCGCGTAGCGGAGCTCGCCGGAGGCGCCTCGGATCGCTCCCCGCGCGATTCGCTCGCTCTCGACGTCGTCCGTCTCGAGCAACCGGGCGAGTGCTTCGGCTCGAACCCACTCGCCGGGATCCGGCCCCTCTCCGGCAGCGAGCCGCCGGAGCTCCCTTCGGGTCAGCTCCTGTGCGTCGCGACCGCGCCGGCGCTCGAAGCGAAGCCGGCCGACGAGCAGCGCAAGGGTGAGCACGGCCCAGAGGCCGGCTGCGGCTGCGCAGCCAAGCTGGAGCAGGGGGACGACGTCCACTCCCTCAGTCTCGGCACCCCGAACGAGTGGCTCGCTAACCCATTCAGGGGACGTCGCCAAGTGTGGTAGACAGCGCTATGCGAGTCGCCGTCGTCGGGCATGTCGAGTGGCTCCGGTTCGCTGCCGTGGAGCGGCTCCCCGGGCGTGGCGACATCGTCCACTCGCACGACGACTGGGAGGATGTCGGCGGGGGCGGTGGGGTGGCGGCGATCCAGCTTGCGCTGCTTGCCGACGAGGTTCACTTCTTCACGCAGCTCGGCGACGACGAGCTCGGCCGGCGCGCGCGGACAGAGCTCGAGGTGTGCGGGGTGATCGTCCATGCGGTGACCGGCGCAGAACCGACGCGCTGGGCGTTTGTCCACTGCGACGAAGGTGGCGAGCGCACGATCACGACGGTCGGGCCAAAGCTCCATCCTCGTGGTCACGACGACCGCTTCCCGTGGCAGCTGCTTCGAGACGTGGACGCGGCGTTCTTCACCGCCGGCGACGTCGATGCTCTCGTCGCGGCCCGGCGTGCGAAGGTGCTCGTCGCGACCGCGCGCGAGCTGGGGACGATCGCGCGGGCAGGAGTCGAGCTCGACGCGCTCGTCCGCAGCGGTGAGGACCCATCGGAGGCCTACACACCGGGCGACCTCGAGCCGGAGCCGAGGCTCGTCGTCACTACCTCGGGTGCGCTCGGCGGCTGGATGCAGCCGGGTGGCCCCTACGTCGCCGCGACGCCGCCGGGGGAGATCGTCGATGCGTTTGGCGCAGGCGATTCGTTCATGGCCGGGTTGACGTTTGCGCTCGGGTCGGGTCTCGCGGCCGCCGAGGCGGTCGCGTTTGCGGCACGCTGCGGCGCGGCAGCGCTCACGGGACGAGGCGTCTCCCCGGTCGCGGTCTCGCGCGAGGTGGGGTGACGTGTCCCGGATCAAGCTGCCGCTCGTCGCCACGATCGTCGCGCTCGCGACCGCGACCGCCGTCGTCGCGTTCGCCTGGGCGCTCGGTGCGATCGGCGGCGGCTCCGGCAAGCCGTCGCCGGCCGCGTTCCCGGAGGGCGTCTTCCGCTATACCCTCACCCGTGCCGAGGTGCTGGCGCTCGACGCCGCGCTCGGCGCCGACGAGGTTGCGAACTCGGTCGGGACGTTCACGTGGACGCTGAAGTCCGGGACGATCTCGCTCGAGCAGACCGGCTGCGACTGCACTGTCACCGGCGTCGTCGGAACGTACGTCGCAGACCCCGCGAGCAGGAGGCTGAGGGTGGTGTGGAGCCCGACCACTCGGGACGGCGATCCCTTCTGCCTTGCCGGCGACGGTTCGTGCGAGGAGACGGTCGGGTGGAGCTACGACGGGAAGGCGCTTCGGATCACGCCGCTCGACGGCGCCGACCGCGACGATCTCGTCTTCTGGGGAGGGCGAAAGCCCTGGGTCAGGGTCGCGTAGCTACCCGGACGCCGACGTCGCCCACCACGCCGCCGAGCGCTTCCAGGATATTCGCGTAGAGCCCGGAGATCTTGTACGACTGCCCATCCGTCGAGCCCAGCAGGTAGACCTCGACCCGCACCGAGCCGCTGTCTCCCGACAAGATGCGCCTGACGATCGTCCCGTCGGCCAGCGGCGGTATCCACTCGGACGGCGTCGAATCAGTGACCACCTCCGGATCCGACGGATCCGATGCACACTCGGTCTCGCTGATACCGATCCCGACCAACAGCGCGGGGTGTAGCAGCGGACACAGCGCGCTCCCACCACCCGTGATCGCCCCGACGACGGCGGGCATGAAAGGCGACGGGTCGACGCCCGCGGCGCTCGGCGGCGGTGGTACGAGACCGGTTCCGACGAGCACCTTGTCGAACTTGCCGTCAGACGTGCGGGTGATCATCGCCTCTGCCCTCGGTGCGTCCGAGAACGAGAAGACCGGGCTTTGTCCGACCTCGGCGAGGACGACCGAGGGGCCCGTCGGCGACGACCCCGCGAGGGTTGCCACCGCGCTCACGAGCGGCGCCCGCGGCGCAGGAACACCGCGCACCTTGGTTCGTGACAGCTTGGCCTTACCCGTCGGGATTGCCTGCAGTTGCCAGATCGTTCCAGCGTCGGACTCAGCGTAGAGCGTCAACACACGGGGCGTCGTCTTGAGCGCGTCGACGACGATGACGTTCGACCTCGTCCCCCTGGCCGCCTTCGCAGAACGGCCGAGGACGAAGCGGAGGTCACCACCGCGCGTCGCAGCGCGCAGCGCCTGGACGAGCGCCTTGACGTTGAAGTGCGGCCCGATCCAGGCGTCGACGAAGTCGAGGCGATCGAGGTTGTCCTCCTGCACGGACTGCGCGACCGCAACCGTGGTTCGAAGCAAGACTGCGGCGCCGACCTCGAGGAGCTCGCGATTCGTCTGCTCGACCACGTCCATCGCCTCGGGACAGCTCGCACTCCTCGTCACGCGGACGACGACCGCTGCGAGGCGTTGCGTCATCGCTGCACAAGCCGCTGGATCTCCCTCGAAGAGCTGGTGAACGAAAGCCTCGTTCGCAGCTTCGACCACCGGGTCGCCGGCAGCGCTCGACCGCGCCGCGGTCGCCGCAGGTACCGCCAAACCGGTCACGAGCGCGAGCACGGCCGCGATGTGTCGGGCTCTTCGCATCCCAGTGTATTTCGGTCGATCCGGAGACGGACCGCGTCACCCGTGAGAGTGTTTGCACAAAGTGGGTGGTAGTGGTATAAAGTGGCAGGAAGTGGTGGGATGTGGTCCGCCCACCACGTCGATCGGGCCAGGAGGCCGAGGTGGGGATGCACTGGGAAGGGACGAGCGGAGATCGACGATGTTCTTTGGTGAGTACGAGCACACGATCGATGACAAGAGCCGGCTCACCCTGCCGGCCCGGTTTCGTGTTGCGCTTGCCGACGGCGTCTTCCTCAGCAAGGGGCTCGATGGGAGCGTCGACGTCTACCCGCGGGAGACGTGGGAGATGACGGTCGTCTCGCGCATCGGCAAGCTGGATCCGCTCCTGCCCGACACGCGCGTGCTCCAGCGCCACTTCTTCGGTGGCGCGTCCGAGGACGTCCCGGACAAGCAGGGCCGCGTCCATCTGCCCGCGCCGCTCGTTCGCCACGGGAAGCTCGGGAAGGACGTCACGGTCGTTGGAAGCAACGACCACCTCGAGATTTGGGATCGCGCGGCCTGGGCCGAGCGCCTGGAGCGCATCGAAGGGAGTGCAGACGATGTTGCCGAACGTCTTGCCGGCCAGGGCTGATCACGCCCCCGTCCTCGCCGACGAGGTGAGGGAGCTGCTGGCGGTCTCGCCGGGCGAGACCGTCGTCGACGCCACCTTCGGCGCCGGCGGGCACAGCCGGATTCTCGGCCAGGACCTTCACGGGACGGGCAAGCTCGTAGCGATCGATCGCGACCCCGGCGCAAAGCAGTTCTTCGACCGCGTCAAGGCCGCGACCCCGGGTGTCGACGTTCGCTTCCTGCGCGGCGAGTTCGCGCTCGTCCTCAACCAGCTTGCCGCGAACAGCGTGCCTGCCGACGCGATCCTCCTCGACATCGGCGTCTCGTCGATGCAGCTCGATCGGCCCGAGCGCGGGTTCTCCTATGCGGCCGATGCTCCTCTCGACATGCGGATGGATCCGAGCTCGGAACCGTCGGCGGCGGAGATCGTGAACACCTGGAGTGAGCGTGAGCTGGCGCAGTGCTTCCGCCGGTACGGCGAGGAGCGGTTCGCGGGCCCGATCGCTCGCGCGATCGTGCGGCGGCGCGAGTCGCAGCCGTTCGCCCGGACAAGCGAGCTCGTCGACGTGATCAAGGCGGCGATTCCGACACCGGCTCGGTTTGGTGAGGGGCACCCCGCCAAGCGGGTCTTTCAGGCCCTTCGCATCGCGGTGAACGACGAGCTCGGCCAGCTCGAGGGGGCGCTCCCGGCGGCGCTCGAGATGCTCCGCCCCGGCGGACGCCTCGCGGTAATCTCGTTCCACTCACTCGAGGATCGAATCGTCAAGCGCTTCTTCGCAGATCAGGCGAAGGGTTGCACGTGCCCACCAGACTTTCCGATCTGCGTCTGCGGCAAGGCGCCCGCAGTACGGATCCTCACGCCAAAGCCGGTGCGACCCGGGGCGGCGGAGCTCGCCGACAACCCGCGCTCGGCGTCCGCCAAGCTCCGCGTCGCGGTGAAGGTCTGATGTCGATCGCGGCTGAAGCGCGCGGGCGAGCACGGCCCCGGCGCGCGAAGCGTACGGCGCGGCGGGAGAGCGCGCGCCGACCGCTGACCGGGATGGTCGCCTGGATCGTGGTTGTCGGCGCGTGTCTCGCGGGGATCGTCGCAATCAACGTCGCCGTGATCAAGCTCAACGTCGAGCTCGAGCAGCTTGGCGGTCGGCGAGCCGACCTCAAGGCCGACATCGCCTTCGGCAAGGCTCAGGTCTCGAGCGCGGGTGGGTACGCGCGCATCGAGACCGAAGCGCAGCGGCGGCTGGGGCTGATCCCGGCCCTGCCCGTGAACACCGAGTACATCACGTTGACCGGCCGGAAGTGACGAGCCTGCGGGAGGACGCCACGAGGTGAGCGCGAAGCGTCAACAGATGGTGAGCGCCAAGGCCTCCGATCTTCGGATCCGGTTCCTCGTCGTTGGGTTCGCGTTCGTGTTCGCGGGGATCTTCGCGCGCGCGGTGTGGATCCAGGTCGTGCGGGCGCCGGAGCTCGCGGCGATGGCGTCACAGCAGCACAAAGAGACGATCACGATCCCGGCGGCTCGCGGCACGATCTACGATCGGCTCGGGGAGCCGCTCGCGATCGGCGAGCAGGCGACGACCGTTTATGCCGACCCGGCGAGCGTCCGAAGCCCGCAGAAGGTCGCGGCGAAGGCCGGGAGCACGCTCGGCCTCGACCCGAACGTCGTCTACCCGACGATTCGTGATCGCTCGAAGCGCTTTGTCTACCTCGAGCGCAAGGCCGATCCGTTTCGGGCGGCAGCGCTGCAAAAGCTGGGGCTCGCCGGCGTAGGCTTCTATCCCGAGGAGCGGCGCACCTATCCGCAGGGCACCGTCGCCTCGCACGTGATCGGCTACGCCGGGACCGACAACGAGGGGCTCGAAGGGCTCGAGCGCTCGCTCGACCGGCGCCTCACCGGAAAGCCGGGGTTCGAGGTCGTCGTGCGCGACGCCGACGGTCGCGCGGTCGATGTCGTCCGCTCGCGCGCGGAGCGGGCGGGCCAGAACGTCACGCTGACGCTCGACCACCAGCTGCAGGCATATGTCGAGCAGCTGCTCGCACAGAAGACGCGGGCGTGGGGGGCGAAGGGCGCGACCGCGATCGTGATGGACACGAAGACCGGTGCGATCCTGACGATGGCGAACGCGCCCACCTTCGACGCGAATCGCTTTGCTTCTGCTCCGGCCGCGGCCCGCCGGAATCGCGCGGTGACCGACGTCTATGAGCCGGGGTCGACGTTCAAGATCGTGACGATCGCGGCGGCGCTCGAGGACAACGTCGTCTCGCCGCTCTCGACCTTTACGCTCCCTCCGACGATCAAGGTCGCCGACCGCACCATCCACGAGGCTCACTACCGGGGGACGGAGACGATGAGCGTGCGGCAGATCCTCTCGGAGTCGTCCAACGTCGGCACGGTCACGATCGCCGAGCGCCTCGGACGCGGCGAGGTCGCGGCCTGGATCGACCGGTTCGGGTTCGGCCAGCCGACGAAGATCGACTACCCGGGTGAAAGCGCCGGGATGGTGCTGCCGCTCGAGCAGTGGTCGGGCTCCACGATCGGCACCGTCCCGATCGGGCAGGGCATCGCGGTGACGCCGCTGCAGATGATCCGTGCGTACGCCGCGATCGGCGGCGGCGGCGTCTTGCCGACCCCGTACCTCGTCGAGAAGATCGGTGGGCACCGCGTCAGGCACGAGCCGGGTCGGCGCGTCGTTTCCGAGAAGACCGCCGAGCGGATGCTCTCGATGTTCCGCAGCGTGGTCGTCGAGGGCACCGGTACGGAGGCCGCGATCCCCGGTTACACGGTCGCGGGGAAGACCGGCACCGCGCAGAAGGCCGAGAATGGCCGCTACGTGCGCAAGTTCGTCGCCTCGTTCGTCGGGCTCGTTCCCGCGCGCAAGCCACGGCTCGCGATCCTCGTGATGGTCGACGAGCCGCACGGGAACATCTACGGCGGCACGGTCGCAGCGCCGATCTTCCGCGATATCGCACGCTTCGCGCTGCAGTATCTCGAGGTGCCGCCGGATGCCCCCGAGACAAAGGGCACCGAGGTCATCGCTGCGGGCGCTCCCGCCGGTCAGTAACGGCGCCGAGCCGGCGCTTCGGCGACGTGTTCCAAGCAGACCGTCCGGCCCGGCCATCGCCCGTTGGGACGTGCCCCAGTGTCAGACATTGTCGATGGTGGCAACGGTGGGCCAGCGGGCTTGTCCGCCGGAGGGTGTGCCTACAATGGCCTGGAATGGAGCTCGAAGCGCTGATCGAAGCGCTCGTGCCGAGCGACGTGATCGGGCGCCGGCCGGTCGAGATCCTGAAGCTGGCTCACGACACACGTCATGTCGGCGACGGGACGCTCTTCTTCTGTCTGTCTGGAACGAGGGTCGACGGCCACGATCTCGCCGGCGAGGCAGTTGCGCGTGGTGCTGCCGCGCTCGTTGTCGACCGACCGCTCGACCCGCTTGTCCCGCAGCTCGTCGTCGAAGACACGCGCGCCGCAATGGCGGTGTGTGCCGATGTCTTTTTCGGTCGTCCAAGCGAGCGGCTGGAGATCGCCGGGGTCACGGGCACGAACGGCAAGTCGACCACGACGTTTCTGCTCCGGTCGATCCTCGAGCAGGGCGGCCGGCGAACCGGGCAGATCGGCACGATCGAATGGGTCGTCGGTGGTGAGACGCGGAAGGCGCCGCACACGACGCCGGAGTCGATCGAGCTGCACGGCTTGCTTGCGGAGATGATCGCGGCAGGTGACGAGGCGGTCGCGATGGAGGCGTCGTCTCACGGCTCCCACTACCGGCGGCTCGACCGGGTTCGGTTCGCCTCACTCGCCTTCACGAACCTCACGCAGGATCACCTCGACCTGCACGGCGACATGGAGTCGTACTTCCAGGCGAAGCGCCGCCTGTTCACGGGCGTCACGCCGCCGCCGGCCGCCGTGAACATCGGTGATCCGTACGGCCGCCGCCTCGCCGAGGAGCTTGCCGGCGCGGGTCGGGCGCCGCTCGTCACGTACGGGCTCCGACCGGAGGCGGAGGTTCGCGCCGACTCGCTCGAGCTCGGCCCGCGCGGAAGTCGCTTCATTGCCGCCGGGATCGAGATCAGGACGCCGCTGCTCGGGATCTTCAACGTCGAGAACGTGCTTGCGGCCGTCGCCTCGGCGCTGCTCCTCGACGTCGATGACGACGAGATCGCCGGAGGAGTCGAGGCGGTCAAGGGAGTTCCTGGGCGGTTCGAGTCGATCGACGAGGGTCAGGAGTTCGCGGTCGTCGTCGACTACGCCCACACGCCCGACGCGCTCGACACGGTGCTCAGCGCGGCCCGCCAGCTCGGGGAGGGCCGGGTCATCGTCGTCTTCGGCGCCGGCGGCGACCGCGACCGCGACAAGCGCAGGGTGATGGGCGAGGTCGCCCGGCAGCGGGCCGACGTCGTCGTCGTGACGAGCGACAACCCGCGGTCGGAGAGCCCGCTCGCAATCATCGAGGAGGTCGTTCAGGGGACGGGTACCACCGTCGAGATCGACCCCGACCGTGCCTCGGCGATCGCGCTCGCGATCGGGCAGGCGAGCGCTGGCGACGTCGTCGTCATCGCCGGGAAGGGGCACGAGCAGGGTCAGGACGTCGGCGGGGTGATCACTCCGTTCGACGATCGCGAGGTCGCGCGGGCGGCGTTGCGGCGCGAGGCGAGCGGTTCGTGATCCCGCTCGGCTGGGAGGAGATTGCCGGGCTTCGGCTCGGCCAGTTGCGGGGAGCGCCGAACGACGGCGTCATCCATCGGGTCGTTGACGATTCGCGGCTTGCGGGGCCGGGCGATCTGTTCGTCGCGATCAACTCGGGGACGAGGTTCGTCGACGCCGCGCTCGCCGTTGGCGCCGCGACGCTCGTGCCGGACGATCAGCACGCTGCGCTCGCTGCGCTCGCGACGCGCGTGCGCTCGCGATCGCACGCCCGTGTCGTCGCCGTCGTCGGCTCCACGGGCAAGACGTCGACCAAAGACGCGCTCGCCGCCTTGTGCGCCGCGGTCACCCCGACCGTCGCGGCCGAGGCGAGCCGCAACAACGAGATCGGCCTGCCGCTCACCGTCCTCAGACTCGAGCCCGACACCGAGGTGTTGGTCACCGAGATGGGGATGCGCGGCCACGGGCAGATCGCGGAGCTCTGTGCGATCGCGCGACCACACGTCGTCGTGGTGACGAGCATCGGTCCCGAGCACCTCGAGCTGGTCGGAACGGTCGCCGACGTTGCCCGCGCGAACGCGGAGGCGATCGAGGCGCTCCCTCCAGGCGGGGTCGCCGTGGTCCCCGCCAACACGCCCGAGCTCGAGCCTCATCTCACCCGCGACGACATCGAGCTCCGGCGCTTCGCCGCCGACTCCGTCGCGCGCGAGAAGGCCGATCGCCCCGTGTCGGACGGAGCGAATCCGGGTGCGCGCTGGCGCTTCGTGGTGGGCGGTACGGAGCTGTCGCTCGGGTTGCCGTTCGACCAGCGCCACCTGGCGCAGAACGTCCTCGCCGCGCTGACGGCCTACGACGCGCTCGGGCTCCCGCTCGGGCGCGCCCAGGAGGGCGCCGGGCGGATCAGGCTCTCTGCCTGGCGTGGCGAGCTCAGGCCGCTCCCAGGCGGCGGGGTGGTGGTCAACGACGCCTACAACGCGAACCCGACGTCGATGCGGGCGGCGCTCCTCGATCTCGCCGAGCGCGCCGCTGGCCGCAGGCGGGTCGCGATCCTCGGCGAGATGGCCGAGCTCGGCGCCGAGAGCGCCCGCTACCACGCGGAGATCGCCACTCTGCTCGCGGAGCTCGGGATCGAGGTGGTGATCGCGGTGGGTGAGCCAGCGCGCGCCTACCTCGAGGGCGTCGCCGACGGGCACTGGATCGCCTCCGCGGAGTCGTTCCGGGAGGTCGAGGATCTCGTTCACCGCGGTGATGCGATCCTCGTCAAGGCGTCGCGGGCCGTGGGTCTCGAAGGCATCCCGGCGTCGATCGAGAAACAGGCAGTCGCATGGTCCGAGTCCTGATCGCCGGCCTCGTCGCGATGGTCATCGCCGTCGCAATCGGCCCTCAATTCATCGAGTGGCTCCGGCGGCAGAGCGTGGGCCAGCAGATCCGCGAGGAAGGCCCGCAGCACCACCAGTCGAAGAAAGGCACGCCGACGATGGGTGGGATGCTGATCGTGTTCGCGGCGGTCGCACCGTTTCTCGTCGTCTCGCTGTACTCGATCCCCGGGCTGACCGTGCTCTTCGCGACGCTCGGTTGCGCGCTGATCGGGTTCGCCGACGACTTCCTCAAGGTGCGTAAGCAGCGCTCGCTCGGGCTCAACGGTCGCTGGAAGATGCTCGGGCTGCTGTTGATCACAGCCGGGGTGGGATGGGCGACGACCCGGATCGGTTACATGGACACGGAGATTTACTTCCCGGCCGTCGACGTGAACATCGATTTGCAGTGGGCGTACTTCCCGTTCCTCTTCATCGTCATCGCGGGCACGTCGAACGGCGTCAACCTCACCGACGGCCTCGACGGACTTGCCGCAGGCACCTGCGCGATCTCGTTGCTGACGCTGCTCGCGATCGTCGCGATCGACTGGCTGCGCTCGGGCGACCCCGGGTTTCGCAGCGACGAGTACCTCGACGTCGCGATCGTGACCGCAGCCCTGATTGGCGCGGTCGTCGGCTTTCTCTGGTTCAACGCGTTCCCTGCCGAAGTGTTCATGGGGGACACCGGCTCGATGGCGCTCGGCGGGGCGATCGCGACGGTCTCGATCGTGACCGAGACCGAGGTGCTGCTCGTGTTCATCGGTGGGATCTACCTGATCGAGATCCTCTCGGTGATGATCCAGGTCGCCAGCTTCAAGCGAACCGGCAAGCGCGTCTTCCTGATGGCGCCGATCCACCACCACTTCGAGATGAAGGCGTGGTCGGAGACGAAGATCATGGTTCGCTTCTGGATCATCGGCGCGATCCTCTGCGCGATCGGATTCGTCCTCTACTACCGCTACTACTTGCGGTTCAACCTGTAGCCGCCGGGTGACTGGCTCGCCTTGCGGGCCGTGGCGGACCGGTTGTCCACACCCTTGGGTGGCTCGCCTGTGGAAGGATCGACACAAACCTGGCACAAAGGACATCTTGCGGCGGCCCGGTTTCGGTATTAGCGTCTACTGCAGGGGAGGAGGCCGGTGGCCCAGGTACTGGGATGCCCCGCGCGGACATGTCCTGAGGGCACGGTGGGTGTGATGGGGCGAGCCGGCCGCTCGAGGGTGGCGCTAGTCGTCGGGCTCTCGCGGTGAGAGGTCGCCTCGTCGTGCCGATCTCGGGGCCGGTCGTCGTCTCCATGCTCGTGATGGTGTTTTGGGGCGCGACGCCGATCATGACCAGGCTCGCGCTCGATGACCTCGAGCCGCTCGCCGTCGCCACGCTCCGCACCGTCGTCGCCGGGGTGCTCGCCCTCCCGCTCCTTGCACGCGCAGGAACGCGCCTCCCTGCGGATCGTGGTGCCCGCCGCCTGCTCGCGATCTCCGGTCTGACGGGCTTCGTGGTCTTCCCGATCGTGTACACAATCGGTCAGGAGCGAACGTCTGCGCTCCACGGCGTGATGATCCTCGCCGTCCTGCCGATCCTCACCGGCCTCTACGCCTCGCTCGTCGCCCGGCGGCGCCCATCGAACCGCTGGCTTGCAGGCTGCGCGATCGCGTTTGCCGGCGAGATCATCCTGATTGCCGGGCGAGGTCACGCGGTGGGCAGCGCCGGACTCCGTGGCGACCTGCTGATCGTGTGCGCGGCGCTCGCGGTCTCCGCCGGGTACGTCGCTGGCGCGATGCTGCCGTCGCGTGGACTCGCGAGCGCCTCGACGACCTACCTGGGCGTCGCGCTCGCGTCGGTCGTCGTCACTCCCGTTCTTGCGGCGCTCGTCGTGCGGGACGGCGTTCCCTCGGCTGACGCGGTCTCCTGGGGTGCCGTCAGCTTTCTCGCGGTGGTCACGTCGATCGTGTGCTACATCGGCTGGTATTGGGCGCTCGACCGCGGTGGGATCGCGCGGATCGCGACGCTGCAGTTTCTCCAGCCGCTCTCGGGCTTCGCGCTTGCCGCGCTCGTCTTGGGAGAGGACGTGACGACAACCGTCGCGACCGGGGCGGTGTTCATCCTCGTCGGCGTCGTCGTGGCGCAGCGGACGTAGGCTGACGGCGATGCGGGGAAAGCACGCCGTCGTCCTCGGGCTCGCCCGTTCCGGCCTCGCCGCGGTCGCGGCGCTCAGACAGGTGGGTGCCACGGTCGTCGGCCACGATCTCAACGAGGACGTGGCGCCACTCGACGGGATCGTCGCGCGGCTCGGAGCCTGGGACGACGCCTACCTCGACGGCGCCGACCTCGTCGTCAAGAGCCCCGGCATCCCCGAGGGCGCCGAGCCGGTGATCGCCGCGCATCGGGCAGGGATCGAGGTGATCTCGGAGATCGAGCTCGGCGCCCGATTGCTCGCCAACCCGATCGTCGGCGTCACCGGAACGAATGGGAAGACGACCACGACCGCCCTCCTGGGCGCGATCTTCAGCGCTTCCGGGCGCCCGGTCGAGGTCGTCGGGAACATCGGACGGCCGCTGACGGCGCTCGTCGGCAGCGTCGACCCGGCGACGTGGATCGTGTGCGAGCTCTCGTCGTTCCAGCTCGAGGGCGTCACGACGCTTGCGCCGGTGATCGCGGTGCTGACGAACCTCGAGCCCGATCATCTCGACCGCCATGGCACCTTCGAGGCGTATACCGACGCGAAGCTGAGGATCTTCGCGCATCAGACCGCCGACGGGACCGCAATCGTCCCGCGCGGCTTCCGCGCGATCCCGGGGAGCGCGGCCCGCGTCGAGTTCGCGGGCGACGACCCACTCCCGGCGGAACCGCTGATCCCGGGGGCACACAACCGCGAGAACGCTGCGGCCGCGACGGCAGCGGCGCGGGTAGCCGGGATCCCGGATGCCGCGATCGCCGAGGCGCTCCGGACGTTCCCGGGGGTCGAGCATCGGATCGAGGAGGTCGCGGTCGTTCGCGGCGTGACGTACGTCAACGACTCCAAGGCGACGAACGTCGCCGCCGCGCTTCGTGCGCTCGCGTCGTTCCCCGGGCGCGAGAAGCACGTGATCCTCGGCGGCAGGGGCAAGAACGAGAGCTACAGGCCTCTTGCCGAAGCATTCGCGCCAGGCGATCACGCGTACGTGATCGGCGAGGCCGCGCCCGAGATCGCTGCGGCGCTCGAGGCGGCCGGCGTTCAGTTCGTCAGGTGCTCCGGGCTCGCCGAGGCGGTCTCGCTTGCCGCGCACGCCGCGGCCGAGCCCGCGGTCGTTCTGCTCTCGCCCGCCTGTGCGTCATTCGACCAGTTCGCGAGCTTCGAGCACCGTGGGGAGGAGTTCCGCCGTCTGGCGCAAAAGCTCTAACGATGCGAGCACAGTTCGAGCAGCGCCTCCTGGTCCTGGTGACCCTGGCGCTTGTCGCGTTCGGGCTCGTGATGGTGTACAGCGCGACTTCGGCAAGCGCTGCTGTGACCGGTGGCGATCCGATGCAGTACCTCGTCAAGCAGGCGACGTACGCCGCCGCCGGGCTCGTGCTGCTGGCGATCCTCTGGCGATTCGACTACCACCGGCTGCGGCTCTTCGCGCCGCTGGCCTTGCTCGGCGCAGCTGCTGCGTGCGCGGCCGTGCTCGTCGTCGGCCCTTCGATCAACGGCGCCCATCGGTGGTTTGCAGTCGGGCCGATCAACCTGCAGCCCTCAGAGCTCGCGAAGCTCGCCGTTTGTGTGTGGGTCGCGATGTACCTCTCACGCCGTCCGCCGCCGCGCACGCTCGCGGAGCTGACGAAGCCGGTGGGTCTCGTGGTCGGCGTCTTCGCAGGCCTGATCGTGATCGAGCCGGACCTCGGGACGGCGATCGCGCTGCTGGTGATGGTCGCCGGGATCCTTGTCGTCTCCGGCGTGCCGTTCCGGCTGCTCGCGCTTGCCACCGGCTTTGCAACCGCGTTCGGGTTCGTCGCGATCTGGATGGAGCCCTATCGCAAGGCGCGCGTCACCGCCTTCCTGGATCCGTGGAAGGACCCACTCGGCACCGGCTTCCAGAACGTGCAGGCGTTGATCGGGCTTGGGTCGGGCGGCGTCGGCGGCGAAGGGCTCGGACGGAGCATCTCGAAGCTCGACTATCTCCCGGAGGCGCACAACGACATGATCTTCGCGGTCGCCGGCGAGGAGCTCGGCCTGTTCGCGACCGTGTTCGTCGTCGGCGCGTTCGCAACGTTCGCCTGGGCGGGCTTCCAGGTCGCGCTGCAGTGTCGCGACCCGTTCGGCAAGCGCCTGGCCGTGGGGATCACGACGCTGATCGCCGGGCAGGCATCGGTCAACCTTGCGGCCGTTCTCGGTGTCGCGCCGCTGACGGGAATCACCCTCCCGTTCATCTCCTACGGGGGCTCGTCGCTGCTGGTGATGCTCGGCGCCGTCGGGATCCTCCTTAACATCGCTGGGAATGAGCGCGTCGTCGAAGCTCGTGTGCGTGATCGCAGCCGGGGGAACGGCCGGTCACGTTCGGCCCGCCCTCGCAGTGGCGGAGGCGCTTCGCGCCCGCGGAGCACACGTGACGTTCGCCGGAACCCCCGACCGCGTCGAGTCGCGGCTGGTTCCTGAGGCCGGCTTCGAGCTCGACACGTTCGAGATCTCGGGCTTTCCGCGCGCGGTCTCTCCAAAGCTGCTCGTGGCGGGGTGGCAGGCGGTGCGAGCGCCGTTCGCGTGCATGGCGATCATCCGGCGCCGTCGTCCCGACGTCGTCCTCGGCGGCGGGGGATACGTCGCCGGGCCGATGGTCCTCGCCGCCCGCCTCCTCGGGGTTCCGGCGGCACTGACCGAGGCCGATGCGCACCTCGGCCTCGCCAACCGGCTCGCGGCTCCGTTCGCCCGGCGCGTGCTGCTCTCGTACGAGATCCCGGGGCGGGCCGGCGACAAGTACCGGGTCGTCGGTCGTCCGATCCCGACCGCCCATCGCGGCGCGACCCGGGAGGAGGGGAGACGCCTGTTCGGGCTGCCCGCCGATGGCCGGGTCGTCGCCGTCTTCGGAGCGCTCGCGGGGGCGACGACGCTCAACGAGATGGCGGTGTCCGCCTGGGCGGAAAGCGGGCCTGCCGTTCTCCACATCTCGGGGGAGCGCGACTACGCAGGGCTCGCGGCACGCGTGACGCGACCGGACTACGTCCTCGTTCCGCAGACGGATCGCTTCGGCGCTGCCCTCGCCGCGGCCGACCTCGCCGTCTCGCGTGCCGGCGGCACCGTCTGGGAGCTCGCCGCTGCGGGGACGCCGGCAATTCTCGTTCCGTACCCGTATGCAACCGCCGATCACCAGACCCTCAACGCGCGCTACTTCGAGCGGGGCGGCGGCGCGCTCGTCGTTCCGAACGCCGAGGCCGCGAGCATCCCCACGGTCGTCGCGGAGCTCCTCGCCGATCCAGCGCGCCTTGCGGCGATGCGTCGGGGGATGCTCGGCCTGGCCCGCCCGGACGCGGCCGAGGCGGTCGCCGAGGAGGTGCTCGCCCTTGTCCGCTGAAGGCCCGCTCCGCGGCCGTCGTCTCTACTTCGTCGGGATTGGTGGCTCTGGGCTCTCGGCGTACGCGAATCTCGCGCGCGCCTGGGGCGCAGAGGTTCGCGGCTGGGATCTGCGCGAGACGATCTTCATGGAAACACTCGCGGGTGTCGAGATCGATATCTCCGAGACGCCGGCACCGCCTGACGGGTTCGAGGTGATCGTCTCGACCGCGCACCGCCAGCGCGCCGCCGGCACCTCGCGTGAGGCGTTTCTCGCCCAGCTCGTCGCGATGCGGCCCTCGATCGTCGTCGCCGGGGCGCACGGCAAGACGACGACCGCGGCGATGATCGCGTTTGTGTTGCGCGAGGTCGGCAACGACCCGGCCTGGATCATCGGCGGGGTCGTCGGGCAGCTGGACGGAAACGCGGGCACCGGCGACGGGTGGCTCGTGGTCGAGGGCGACGAGTCGGATCGCTCCGTGTTCGCGCTGCGCCCCGAGATCGCCCTCGTCACGAACATCGAGCTCGACCACCACGGCTTCTACGGCTCCGAGGCCGAGCTGCGGGCGATGTTCGACGAGTGGCTTGCGGGCGTCCGGCACGTCGTGCGTAGCTGGGAGCTCGAGCCGGTGACGGTCGGGCTCGCGATCGCCGGAGAGCACAATCGCGAGAACGCTGCGGCCGCGCTCGCCGCGCTCGAGCTCGCCGGGGTCGACCGGGCGGCGGCCGAGGCGGCGATCGCGTGCTTCACCGGCGTCGACAGGCGCTTCCAGCTGGTCGGCGAGCGTGGCGGTGTGCGCGTCTACGACGACTACGGCCACAACCCGACCGAGCTCCGCGTGACGCTGGATACCGCACGATCACAGACGCCTGGACGCCTGATCGCGGTCTACCAGCCACACGTGTTCGAGCGCACCAGGCAGCTCCACCGCGAGCTCGGCGCTGCGCTCGCCGCCGCCGACATCGCCGTCGTGACCGACGTCATCGGGGGGCGGGATGCCCAGCGTGAAGGGGTGACCGGCCGCTGGGTTCTCAACGCGGTCCCCGACCCGACCCGCCGGGTGTGGGCGCCGACGCTCGACGATGCGACCGCGCTGACGCTTGCGCTAGTCCGCCCCGGCGACCTCGTCGTCACGCTCGGCGTGGGGGAGCCGTGGAAGGTTGCGCGCGCTGTCGTCGGAGGATTGCCGGCGTGACGCTCTCGCTCGAGGAAGGAGCCCCGCTCGCCCGGCTCACGACGATCGGCACCGGCGGCCCGGCGCGGCTGCTGGCGCGGCCGACGTCGCTCGCCGAGCTCGAGGAGGCGCTGCGGCACGCGCGAGATCGCGGCCTCCCCGCGTTGACGATCGGGCTGGGCTCGAACGTGCTCGCCGCCGACGGCGGGGTCGAGGCGCTCGTGCTCCGGCTGGAGGGCGAGCTTGCGGCGGTGTCGGTCGACGGCGATCGGCTCGTAGCCGGTGGCGGCGCCACGAACGCGGTGTGCCTGCACGCGGCGCGGGCGGCAGGGCTCGGCGGGCTCGAGTTCGCCTGCGCCATCCCCGGCACCGCCGGCGGCGGGGTGCGGATGAACGCGGGCGCGTACGGCAGCGACTGGTCGGCGATCCTCGAGCGTGCGCTGGTCTGCACGGCTGCCGGGAGCGAGTGGTGCACTGTCCACGAGCTGGCGCTGTCCTACCGTCACTCGAACGTCGGCCCCGGGCAGGTGGTCGCACAGGTGGTCTACCGTCTAGCACCGCGCCCGCCCGCCGAGATCAAGGCCGAGGTCAAGCGGCTCGTCGCACAGCGCAAGGCGACGCAGCCGACCAACAAGCGCACGTTCGGGTCCGTCTTCAAGAACCCGCCCGGCGAGCTCGGCGCGGGACGGATGCTCGAGCTGTGCGGCCTCAAGGGTCACCGGATCGGCGGCGCGATGATCTCCGCGAAGCACGCGAACTTCATCGAGAACGCCGGCGGCGCGACGACCGTGGACTGTCTCGCGCTGATGGCAGAAGCGCGGCGGCGGGCGCGGGAGCAGTACCGGGTGGAGCTGGAGCACGAGGTTGTGCTGCTGGGGGAGATCGACGTTGAGTGAGTTCCCTCGCCCATACTGGCGAGATGGCGGGCGTTGTCCGGCTCACGATCGTGCGCAGTGAGGGAGAGGCCGAGATCCTGTGCCGGTTGCTGCGTTTCGAAGGCATTCGCTGTAGCTACCGCACGACGGACATGGATGGGGAGGGTGGGAGCTTTGGCGGCTGGCGCGAGGTGCTTGTCGCCGAGGATCAGCTTGCTCGCGCGCGGGAGCTGGTCTCGGAGTGAGCGAGGCCAAGCCGCTTCACGCCCCTCGGTTCGGTTCAACAGCTGTGTCAGAGCGTTCCGCGGCGGGCGCTGCCACGGCAGTTGATACTCCGTGCATGCGGGGAGCCCTCGGAGCTGCGATTGCGGTCGTCGTCGGCGCGCTCGTCGGGGCGATCACCGGCGCGCTGCTGGCCGACCGCTGGTGGGACTTCCCGCCCGCCGACCTGGAGCGCTGGCACACGGAGACGGTCGTGTTCTACGCAGCGCTCGGCGCGGTCGCCGGCGTCGTTGTCCTGTCACTCGTGTTCGCGGTCGTGACTGCGCTCCTCGGTCCGCCGAAGCGGGTGCGACCGTCGTCAGACGGGCGGCGGTGACCCGAAGACCGCCTCCCGCTACGGCCGGTACTGCTGATCGAGCGACCGCACCGCGTTCGGGTATCCGTTCCCGATCACGATCCAGAAGCCGAAGCCGTCCTTGAAGGACGCGACCGAGGTCATCAGCGGGATGTGCTTGGGGTTGCGCCCGTTAACCAACTGCACGAGGTCAGCGACGCTGATGCGGATCTGGTGGAGCCTAGTGCCAAGGACGGTGACCCTTGCGGCCGGTGCAACGGTGAACGTCAGCACCCGGTGTCCTTCGTCGACGATGTAGTAGTCGTTCGGGACCTGTTCGCCCGGGTTGATGACGCCGTCCTCGGTCGCGGCGCGGTTCGCGGCGGTGCCCGCGAGCCACCACGCCGGATCGAAGCGCAGCTCGAAGCGCCCATGGGCCCGTCCGAGCGATCGGATCTGCCCGTACATCGCCGACTGCCCGGCGGGCGCGGCCGGTGGAAGCACGCTCGGAGCGGCCGCGTCGCGTGAAAGTGCGGGCGTCGACAGCGCGACGGTCGCGCCCGTGAGCGCGGCGACGACAAGCAGGGGTGTCAGAGATCGCATCGTTCCTCCTTTCGTCCCGACGCTAGACGTGCCTGACGTGCGCCGCATCGGGGAGACGACGGATTCGTCATGAGCGTTCGCCGGGCACCCCGTGTCTCCGAACCCACGGAGCCGTATCGTTCGGAGAATGAGTCGCCCACCGGCCACGTCCCGGGACATCCCTGCGGAAGGGCTCCGGTGATCGATCCCGTCCGCCTCACCGTCGTCCCGAACGAGGGGGAGGCGGCAATCCTGTGCGGGCTCCTCGAGACCGAAGGGATCGCGTGCGCCCATCGGCGCACCGACGTTGGCGTCGGCGCTGCTGACGCGTCGGCGACGTTTGGCGGCTGGCGCGAGGTGCTCGTCGAGCGAAGCCAGCTCGAGATTGCGACCGAGCTCCTCGCCGGCACGGATGACGCGCCCGAGTAGGGCGGCACCTCCGCAGGAGAGCGACACCGCAGAGCGAACAGGGCACGGTGGCAACCCGGAATCGACGAGCCGGCGGCGCTCGCGCTCGCGCGCGGGCCGATGCGGTCGTCGTTCCGTTCCCGCGGCGAGGCGTCGAGGGGCGGTCAGACCTCCATCGTCTCCTCCCGTCCGGCAGCTCGCTCCTCATCGCGCTCGCGCTCCTCGTCGGCGCCGCCGGTGCCTACGTCGTTGCGCGAAACACCGCCGTGTTCGGCGTTCGCGCGTTGGCGGTGACCGGGGCGCCGAAGGGCGTCTCCAACCAGGTCGAGCGAGCGCTTTCCGACGAGCTCGGCCAGAGCCTTCTCGCCGTCGACCTGCCGCGGGTCCGCGGCGAGCTCGAAGCGATCCCCTGGGTCGCGAGCGTCGAGCTCGACCGCGCCTTCCCGCACACGCTCCGCGTCGCGGTGACACCCGAGCGTCCGGTTGCCGTCGCCCGCCAGGGCGGCAGGTCATTCCTTGTCTCGGCTGCCGGTCGCGTGATCGCGTCGGTCGACCACGGTGCTCGTCCCGAGCTGGCCCGGATCTGGGTGAGGCGCGATGTCAAGCTCGTCCCGGGAGAGGTCGTGACGGGTGACCCGCTTGCCGCGGTCACCGCGGTCGCGCCGCTCGCCGGCTCGGGCTTTCCCGCCCGGGTCACGTCGGTGACGGTGGGGGAGGGGGCGATCACGCTGCGCGTTCGCAGCGGGATCGAGCTTCGCCTCGGTGAGCCCAGCGACTTGCGGCTCAAGCTCGCCGTTGCCGCCGAGGTGCTGCCGCTCGTGCGGATCGGAACGACGTACGTCGACGTCAGCGTCCCCGAGCGACCCGTCGCTGGCACCGACGACACCGCCCAGGCCAACACTCAACCTCAACTTGACGTTCAGTCAGAAGCCTCGACAACACCTTGAGGTTTCTGTTTGCAATGCCGACAAGGAGACCGTACCCTGGCTCCGAACCAGGGTCTGACAATCCCATAGCTCGATGAGAGCTTCACCTTCAGGTAGGTCGAGAGATGAGCAGCCAGTCCGGTAACTACCTCGCAGTGATCAAGGTCGTAGGTGTCGGTGGTGGCGGCACGAACGCCGTCAACCGCATGGTCGAGTCGGGTCTCACGGGCGTGGAGTTCATTGCGGTCAACACCGACGCGCAGGCGCTTCTCGATGCGGACGCCGACGTCAAGATCCACATCGGCTCCAAGGCGACGCGCGGGCTTGGCGCAGGCGCCGACCCGGCCGTCGGGCACGCCGCCGCGCAGGAGAGTCGCGATGAGCTGAAGGAGGCGCTCAAGGGCGCAGACATGATCTTCGTCACCGCCGGTGAAGGGGGTGGCACCGGAACCGGCGCCGCGCCGGTCGTCGCCGAGCTCGGCAAGGAGCTCGACGCGCTCACGGTGGGCGTCGTCACGAAGCCGTTCGCCTTCGAGGGCGCGCGGCGCTCGCAGCAGGCCGACTCGGGGATTCAGAACCTCCGCGAGCGGGTCGACACGCTGATCGTCATCGAGAACGACCGGCTCCTCCAGGTCGTCGAGAAGACGACGCCGCTGAACGAGGCGTTCAAGATGGCCGACGACATCCTCCGGCAGGGCGTGCAGGGGATCACCGACCTGATCACGGTTCCCGGTCTCGTCAACCTCGACTTTGCCGACGTGCGCACGGTGATGCGCGACGCCGGCTCGGCGCTGATGGGGATCGGCGCCGCCCGGGGCGAAGGTCGTGCGACGGCGGCTGCGAACGCGGCCGTATCGTCACCACTGCTCGAGACCACGCTCGACGGTGCCACCGGCGTGCTGCTCAACGTCACCGGCCCGTCCGACATGGGGCTGTTCGAGGTCACCGAGGCGGCCGAGGTTGTCACCAGCCACGCCGACCCGAACGCGAACGTCATCTTCGGCGCGGTCGTCGACGAAGGCCGCGGTGACGAGATGCGCGTGACGGTGATCGCGACCGGGTTCGGTGGCCGCCCACGCCGTCGGAGGATCGAGGCGCTGACCGACGCGAGCCCGTCGCGCGAGAGCGCCGCGCCGCGGTTCGACCCGGCGCCGAAGCCGAGCGTCGACCTCGACATCCCGAGCTTCCTCCGCGACGAGTAGCTGTGCCGACGGCGAGCTCGGGTGCTCGCTCGAGCTCGTCCGGCTGCTTCGGCGCCGCCCACCGCCCGCGAAGCTAGAGTCCGGTCTCGTGGGCGAAGCCACGGCGCTGCGTCGAACCCCCCTTTACGACCGCCACGTCGCGGCCGGCGCTCGCCTCATCCCGTTCGCCGGCTGGGAGATGCCGGTCCAGTACGAGGGCGTGATCGCTGAGCACCTGGCGGTGCGTCAGCGCGTCGGCGTGTTCGACGTCTCGCACATGGGCCAGCTGCACGTCGAGGGCCCGACCGCGGCGGAGCTGCTGCAGGCAACCCTCTCCAATGATCTTGCGAAGCTGGCCGACGGCGAGGCGCAGTACACGCTGCTCACCAACGAGCGCGGCGGCATCGTCGACGACCTCATCGTCTACCGGATCGCGCCGGCCCACTTCCTCCTTGTCGTCAATGCTGGTAACAAGGAGGAAGCGTATCGGTGGCTGAAGGAGCGAGAGCGTCGTGGCTCCGAGGTGCGCGACGCCTCCGACGAGTACGGGCTCCTTGCCGTACAGGGGCCGGGCTCGATCGAGGTGCTGGGGCTTCCCGACGCACCGGCGTTCACCCACGCGATGGGCGAGGTCGACGGGGTGGAGGTGATGGTGTGCCGAACCGGCTACACGGGTGAGCGGGGCGTCGAGCTGCTCTGCCCGGCCGAGGACGTCGGCGCGCTGTGGGATGCGGTCGTCTCTCGAGGCGCCACCCCGTGCGGGCTCGCGGCGCGCGACACGCTCCGGCTCGAGGTCTGCTACCCCCTCCACGGAAACGACATCACGCAGGACACCGACGCGATCTCCGCCGGTCTCGGTTGGACGTGCGCGCTCGAGAAGGGCTTCACCGGCGCGGAGGCGCTGCGGGAGATCAAGGAGCGCGGCCCCGAGCAACGGCTCGTCGCGTTCACGATGGCCGAGAAGGCGGTGCCGCGGACCGGAATGCCGATCGTCGGTGGCGGCGTCGTCACGTCGGGCTCGCACTCGCCCTCGCTCGACGTCGGCATCGGACTCGCGTACGTTCCGTCCGCGGCGGCGACCCCCGACACCGAGATCGTCGTCGACGTGCGTGGCAAGGAACGCCGGGCGCGTGTTGTCAAGAAACCCATCTACCGGAAGGAGGCGCCGGCGTAATGGCCGCAGCCGAGAGCTACCCCGAGGAACTCCGTTATCACCCGGAGCACGACTGGGCCCGGATCGACGGCAACGAGGCCGTGCTCGGGATCACGTGGTTCGCCCAGGACTCGCTCGGCGAGCTCGTCCACTTCGAGGCGCCGGCCGTTGGAGCGACGATCAGCGTTGGCGAGTCGTACGGTGAGGTCGAGTCGGTCAAGGCCGTCTCCGACGTCATCGCCCCGCTCAGCGGCGAGATCCTCGAGGTCAACGAGCGCGCGTCGTCCGAGCCCGAGGTGATCAACGACGATCCCTACGGCGACGGCTGGCTGGTCCGCATCCGGCTCGCCGACCCCGGCGAGGTCGCCGCGCTCCTCGACGTTGCCGCATATCGCGCTCACCTCGAGACGCTGTGAGCAGCGGCTATCTCGCACTTACGGAGGGTGACCGGGCCGAGATGCTCGCGGCGATCGGCGTCTCGGCGATCGACGACCTCTTCGCCCAGATCCCAGAGGCAGTTCGCTTCGCACGCGACCTCGCCGTCCCCGGCGCGCTGACCGAGGTCGAGCTCGTTCGCCATCTCGAGCAGCTCGCCGCCCGAAACGTCGACACGTCGACGGAGCTCTCGTTCCTCGGCTGCGGGATCTACGACCACTACGTGCCCGCGATCGTCGACACGTTCCTCGGTCGCGGCGAGCTCCTCACCGCCTACACGCCGTACCAGCCCGAGATGAGCCAGGGGGTGCTCCAGGCGATCTTCGAGTACCAGACCGCGATCTGCGAGCTCACCGGGCTCGACGTCTCGAACGCGTCCGGGTACGACGGCACCACGGTCGCCGCCGACGCGTGCTTCATCGCGAAGGCGCACACCGGTCGCACGCGGATCGTGCTTGCCGAAACACTGCACCCGATGGCACGCCAGGTCGTCAAGACCTACGCGCCCGGCTTCGGGATGGACGTGGTCGAGGTGCCACACGACGGCGGGACGATCGACCCCGAGCGCTTCCGCGTGGCCGCCGACGGCGCCGCGGTGGCGATGTTCCAGCATCCGAACGTCTTCGGATGTCTCGAGGACGCGCCCGCGCTCGCCGAGGCAGCGACCGCCGGCGGTGGGCTTCCCGTCGCGCACGTCGACCTCGCGTCGCTCGGGATCCTCGAGGCGCCGGGGGCCTACGGCTGCGCGATGGCGATCGGCGAAGGGCAGTCGATCGGCAACTACCAAAGCTACGGCGGGCCGCATTACGGGTTCCTCTCGGCGCGCCGCGACCTCATCCGCCGGATGCCCGGGCGGATCGTCGGCGAGACCAGCGACCTGAACGGCGACCGGGGCTTCGTGCTCACGCTGCAGACGCGGGAGCAGCACATCCGGCGCGAGAAGGCGACGTCGAACATCACCACCAACCAGACCCTGCTCGCGCTCGGCGGGTTGATCACGCTGTGCTGGCTCGGGCCCGACGGGTTGCGAGAGCTGGGGGAGACGTGCTCGGC
Source organism: Gaiellales bacterium (assembly GCA_046330385.1). Lineage (GTDB taxonomy): Bacteria > Actinomycetota > Thermoleophilia > Gaiellales > Gaiellaceae > Gaiella. The sequence continues at coordinate 848,301 of JAXLSV010000002.1, forward strand.
GCTCACCGCCTATGCGGTCGAGACCGTTCCGCTCGAGCGGGCCTTCGACCGGCCCGTGTTCAAGGAGGTTGCGTTTCGCACGCCGATCCCGGCTCGTGAGCTCGTCGCGCGGGCCCGCGAGCATGGCGTCCATCCGGGCTACGCGATCGGCGCCGAGTATCCGGGGATGGACGACGTCCTGCTTTCTGCTTTCACCGAGAAGCGCACGCAGGCAGACGTCGACCGGCTCGCCGAGATCGTCGCGGCGGTGACGGCGGCATGAACGAGCCGACGTCCGTGCGGTCGAGCCGGTTGCGGCTCACTCCGCGCCGCGGAGCAACCGCACCCGAGCGGGGCAGACCGCGGAGCGGTCGACCGTGCCGCTCCACTGGTGGTGCCGCTGGCGAGCGCCAGCCTGACAACAGCCTTCGGGGGAGGCGGCACCAGTGGAGCTGATCTTCGAGAAGTCGAAGCCGGGTCGTCGCGCCGGGCGCGTCCCGAGCCCTGGGCTCCCGATCCCCGCCGTCCCCGAGCATCTCCGGCGCAAGACGCCACCGCGGCTGCCCGAGGTTCCCGAGAACGAGATCGTGCGTCACTTCACGGCGCTCGCCGACCGGAACTTCGGTGTCGACACGGGCTTCTACCCGCTCGGCAGCTGCACGATGAAGCACAACCCACGGGTCAACGAGCGCGTCGTCGGGATCCCCGGCTTCCGCGACCTGCACCCGTTGCAGGAGGACGGCGCTGCGCAGGGCGCGCTCGAGCTGATGTGGCAGCTACAGGAGATCCTCGCCGAGGTCGCCGGGCTCCCAGGCGTCACGATCCAGCCGGCCGCGGGCTCGCAGGGTGAGCTGACCGGGTTGATGCTCATGCGTGCGTTCTTCGCAGATCGCGGCGAGCACGAGCGCAAGGTGATCATCACCGCCGACACCGCCCACGGCACGAACCCGGCCAGCGTGACGATGGCAGGGTTCGAGCTCGAGAAGGTAGCGACCACCGATCGGGGCAACCTCGACCTCGACGACCTCCGCGCCAAGGTCGACGACCATACCGCGGGGCTGATGCTCACGAACCCTTCGACGCTCGGGTTGTTCGACGAGGGAATCGTCGAGGTCGCCGAGATCTTCCACTCGCGCGGTGCGCTGCTCTACTACGACGGTGCGAACCTGAATGCGGTCGTCGGTCGCTCGCGGCCCGGCGACATGGGGTTCGACATCGTCCACTACAACCTGCACAAGACGTTCTCGCAGCCTCACGGCGGTGGCGGGCCGGGTGCGGGGCCCGTCGCCGTCCGGGCCGAGATCGAGCCGTTCCTGCCGGCGCCGGTCGTCGCGAGAGAGGGAGATAGCTTCCGGCTCGACCACGATCGACCGAAGTCGATCGGCCGCGTGCGCGGCTACGGCGGGCCGTTTGGCGTCTTCGTCCGGTCGTACGCGTTCATGCGGTCGTACGGCCCGGCACTGCGCGAGATGTCGGAGGTGGCGGTGCTGAACGCGAACTACCTCCTCGCACGGCTCAAGGAGGCGTACGAGCTTCCCTACGACCGGCTGTGCATGCACGAGTTCGTCCTCTCCGCGCGCGGGCTCAAGCGCGAGCACGGCGTCACCGCGCTCGACGTCGCGAAGCGGCTGATGGACTACGGCATCCACCCCCCGACGATCTACTTCCCGCTCGTCGTCCCGGAAGCGCTGATGATCGAGCCGACCGAGACCGAGACGAAGGAGCGGCTCGACGAGTTCGCGGAGGCGATGCTCGAGATCGCCCGCGACGCAGCGGAGCATGCGGCCGTGCTCCACGAAGCACCACATCACCGGCCCGTCCGGCGCCTCGACGAGGTGAAGGCGACGAAGAGCCCGGTGGTGCGCTATTCCTTCGATGATCCGAGCGAGGAGGCCACATGACCATGGGTGTCGTGCACGAGCTGATCGAGCTGTCGAACGCGCTCGTCCAGGCGGTCGTCGATCGCGACACGGCCAGGCTCGACGGGTTGCTCGCGCGGGAGTTCACCCTCCAGGGCGCGGCGGGACAGATGGGCCGCGACGAGTTCCTCGAGGCGGCGGCCGGCCCGTACGCGATCGAGTCGTTCGCGTACGAGGAGATCGACCCGGAGGTGTACGGGAACACCGCCGTGCTCGTCGCTCGGTACTCGCAGGTGGCAAGGCTCGATGCGCGCGACCTCTCGCACCGGATGAACGTCACGGACATCTGGACGCGACGTGACGGGCGCTGGCAGATCGTGCGACGCCACGCCACCGTCGCCGGATGACCCCCAGAACGGCGCTCGTCGCCCAGCTGAGCGACCCGCACGTCGTCGCCCGCGGCGAGACCGTCTGGGGCGGCTTCGACACGGCTGCGGCGCTCAGCGCTGCGGTCGAGACCGTTCTCGGCCTCTCCCGGGCACCCGAGCTCGTGCTCGTCAGCGGGGATCTGACCAACGACGGACGACCCGAGGCGTACGACCACCTCGTCGAGCTTCTCGCTCCGCTCGACGGCAGGCTCAAGGTCATTCCGGGAAATCACGACGAGCGCGACGCGCTCGTCGCTGCCGTGCCCGCGGGGTGGCTCGCGGGCGATGGTGAGGTGGACGGCGTCGTCGAGCTCGCCGGAGGCGGCCTACGGCTGGTCTGCCTCGACTCCTCCTGGCCGTCTAAGGCCGACGGCACGCTGCTGCCGGCTCAGCTGACGTGGCTCGATCAGGTGCTGGCTGCGTCCGGCGCGACGACGATCGTCGCGCTCCACCATCCGCCCTACGAGGTCGGGATCGCGATGATGGACGCGATCCCGCTCGCGACCGACGCCTCGTCTGCCCTCGCCGACGTCGTCCGGCGCCATGCGCACGTCGCGCTCGTGACGGGCGGGCACGTCCACCGGCTCGTCGTGACCCGGTTCGGCGGCGCCGTTGCCGTGCTCGCGCCCTCCGTCGCAAACGCGGTGACGCTCGAGCTCACCGGTGCCGTCGACAACACGTGGACACGCGAGCCACCAGGCATCCTCCTCCACGACTGGCACGATGGACGCGGGCTCGTCACCCACCTGCGGCCCGTCGGCGACTACCCGACCGCCGCGTTCTGACGTCCGCGCGGCGCCGCCGCGAGCTGCCCGCAGGCGGCGGCGATGTCGCGCCCACGCGTGAGCCTCACCGTCGCGGGCACGCGGGCGCGGTCGAGCTCGGCTTTGAACGCCGCGATCGCCTCACGCGTGGAGCCGTCGAATGATCCGGTCGGGTTGTACGGGATCAGGTTGAGCTTGAACGCGTGGCGCCCGAGCAGCTGGGCGAGGTCACGAGCCTGAGCGGGGCTGTCGTTGACGCCGGCGAGCATCACGTACTCGACGTACACCCGGCGGTTGGTCTTCGCGTGGTGGCGCCGGCAGAGCTCCAGCACGCCCGGAAGTGGGTAGCGCTCGTTCACCGGCATCAGGCGCGTCCTGAGCTCCGGGTTGGCCGCATGAAGGGAGAGCGCGAGCCGGATCGGCTCGTCGACCTCCTCGACGAACCGCTCGAGCCCGGGAATCCAGCCCACGGTCGAGATCGTCGTGTGCCGGTGCGAGACACCGAGCTCTGGGAGCCGCCGCGCCGCGGCGAGCACGTTGTCGACGTTGAGAAACGGCTCACCCATCCCCATGAACACCACGTTGGTCAGCCGTTCGGCGGCGGTGGCGCCGCCAGGCTCGAGCCGCTTGAAGTACATGACCTGATCGAGGATCTCCCATGGAGTCAGGTTGCGGCCGAAGGCCATGCTCCCCGTTGCGCAGAAGGTGCACGTGAGCGGGCAGCCGGATTGCGATGACACGCACACCGATCGCCGTCCGTCGCGGTAGCGCATCAGCACCGCCTCCACCGGGTGCCCGTCGGCGGTGTGGAACAGCGTCTTCACGGTCCCGTCCTTCGCGTGCTGCTCCCCGGCGACGCTGAGCGTCGCGAACGGCACCTCACGTTCGAGCTCGGCGCGGAGCGCGAGCGGCACGTTCGTCATCGCCGCGTAGCCGTCGACGCCGCGGGTCGCCCACTCCCAAACCTGCTTAACCCGGAAGGCAGGCTGACCGGCGGCAGCGACAACCGCCTCGACACGCGAGAGATCCACGCTGGAAGCCTACGGCTACGCGACGCGCACGAGCTTCGGCGCCCTGACGATGTCGAGCTCGAGCTCGGCGGCGAGCGCTTCGACGACGGCTGGGTCGAACTGCGTCCCCGCACAGCGGCGGAGCTCGTCGATCGCCTCTCGCTCCGAAATCGCGTCGCGGTAGGGCCGGTCGCTCGTCATCGCGTCGAACGCGTCGGCGACGAAGATGATGCGCGAGGGAAGGGGGATTGCGTCCCCCGCGAGCCCGCGTGGATACCCGGCGCCGTCCCAGCGCTCGTGGTGGGCGAGCACCCAGTCGGCGATCGGGTTCGCGCCGATCGCGGCGAGGATCTGCTGGCCGACCTCCGGGTGCTGGCCGATCCGGTCTCGCTCGTCGCACGAGAGCTCCTCGGGCTTGACGAGGATCTCGCGCGGAACCGCGAGCTTGCCGACGTCGTGAAGCTGGGCTGCGAGCCGGATCAGCTCGACATCGCCGGTGCCGAAGTCGAGTCGCTTGGCGACGCGCGCGGCGAGGTCGGCGACCCGACCGGGATGGCCCGCGAACGGATCCGCCTCGAGCATCTTTGCGTCGTCGACCAGCTCCGCGAGCTTCCAGGCCATCCGCAGGCGCAGCGAGTGCTTCTCGCGGCCGTCGGTCGGGGCGGCGACCCCGGGGTCGTAGCCGCTGACCCGGTTCTTGCCGAGCTGCTTCGCGCGGTAGAGCGCTGCGTCGGCTGCCTGGAACAGCGCATCGGTACCGAGCGCGTCGAACGGGTGGGCGGCAAGGCCGGCGGAGATCGTCACCGACGCGATCCCCGGCACGTTCAGGCCCTCCACGGTTCGCACGAGCAGCTCGAGCCGGTCCGTCGCAACCTCGCGCGAGGCGCCGACGATGATCGCGAACTCGTCGCCGCCGATCCGGTACGCGTCGCCGGCGTCCGGCATCACGCGTGCGAGGGCGGAGAGGAGCTTGTCGCCCGCGTGGTGGCCGAGCTGGTCGTTGACGCGCTTGAAGCCGTCGACGTCGAGGAGCGCGAGCGTCACGGGCTCGTCGTCCAACTCACGGAGCACCTCGTGGAGCCGCTCGTGGAACGCGCGGTGGTTGCCGAGCCCGGTGAGTGGATCGGTCTTCGCGAGCCGAAGCGCCTCGAGCTCGCCCTGAACTGAGCGCTGGTAGAGCGCGACGGCGACGAGAGGGCCGACAAGCGCCCCGACCAGGTAGTGGGAGCGATCCCAGAGCACTGCGAGGATCACCGAGAGCGAGCCCATGATCGCGAACGGCACCGCCGTCCAGCGCACGGACTGGACGAGGATGTCGTCGAAGCGGACGCCTGAGGCGCGCGCGACGACGAGACCGACGAGCGTGACATTGACGACGTAGAAGCCGACGGAGGCAAGCGCGACAGCGCCGAGAAGCCGTCCGGCGCCGTCTCCGGGCCCGACGACGTGCACGAGCCACCCGGCGGTCGCGCTTGCAAGGGCATAGGTCGCGCTGTTGTAGGCGAGCCGCATCATCGGGCGGCGCTGGATCACCTCGATCGTCGCGCGCGTCAGGAAGCCGAGGATCGTCGCGGTCTCCCAGTCGTAGATCAGCGCGGCACCGACGAGGAACGAGGCTGCGAGCGAGACGCCGCCGGCCGAGACGCCCTCGACCGGAACCGGGTAGGCCTCTGCGAGGATCGCCGCGCCGAGCAGCAGCAGCGCCCCCAGCACCATCTGCGATGGGACCGTGTCGGACAGGAGGGAGGCCATCGCCGCGACTGTGATGGCGGCGCCGCCGGCGGCGACGGGGACGACGAGGGGGGCCAGCCGCGGCGTCGTCCGCGACTGGCCCGCCCGAGCCGATGAGATGGTGGTTCGGTTCACTCGGCGTCGAACGCGAACGCGGTGAACCAGTGGAAGCCACCGCCGAACGACGCGAACACCACGAGCGCCGTCACCAGCGTGACCATCCCCATGTTTCGCCAACGAATCATCCCAGCTCCTCCCTGCCTTGCCGCTTGGCGCACGCTCTGTGCGCGTGTTCGTATCTTGTGAAACCTGATGCGTAGTTCAGCCCCCCGGCGAGGGACGCGCATCCCCCTTACGAGGGATCTGCGTGTCCCCGAAGCGCCCCACAGCAGGGCTCGTCTACCGTGCAGACGGGTGACACTCGATTGATTGACCTGCGTTCCGACACCGCGACCCGGCCGACAGCCGGAATGCGAGAAGCAATCGCTCGGGCTGAGGTGGGTGACGAGCAGCGACGTGAGGATCCGAGCGTCAACGCGCTGCAGGCGCGGGTAGCCGCGCTCCTCGGCCACGAGGCGGCCGTGTTCCTGCCCACCGCGACGATGGCGAACCAGATCGCGCTGAAGCTCCATTCCCGGCCCGGCGACGTGCTGATCGCCGAGCGGCGAGCCCATGTCGTGATCTACGAGTACGGTGGCGCTGCCGCTCACGCCGGGCTGATGATCGAGGCGATCGACGGCGATCACGGGCTGATCTCCCCGGAGCAGCTCGACGCGGTCACGTTCCCCGGGACGAAGGCGGCCGACCAGCGCCCTGCGGTGCTCGCTCTCGAGTCGACCCACAACTCGTCCGGCGGTCGCTGCCTGCCACTCGCCGGGATCGAGGCGGTGACGAGCCGTGCGCGGGAACGCGGGTTGAAGTCGCACCTCGACGGGGCGCGTCTGCTCAACGCTGCGGTCGCGATGGGAGTCGCCGCGGCGGAGATCGGCAGGCAGTTCGACACGGTGACGCTCTGCCTCTCGAAAGGGCTTGGCTGCCCACTCGGAGCGGTCCTGGCCGGCTCTGCCGAGGCGATCGAGCGCGCGTGGCGCGAGAAGCACCTGTTCGGCGGGGCGATGCGGCAGGCCGGGATCGTCGCCGCCGCCGGTGTCTACGCCCTCGATCATCACGTCGACCGGCTCGTTGAGGACCACGCGCGCGCCCGCCGGCTCGCCGAGGGCTGGTTCGAGCGGGGGCTGCCGATCTCGCTCGAGCAGGTCGAGACGAACTTCGTCCAGGTCGACGTCGGCGCGCTCGGGCTGACCCGTGACGAGGCGCTGCAGCGCCTTCGCGAGGCGGGGGTGGGTCTCTCCTCGACGGTCGACCCGCGGGTGATCCGCGCGGTCACGCATCTCGATCTCGACGACGACGACATCGACGCAGCAATCGGGCAGGCGCCGGGGGCGCTCGGGAGATGAGCCTCGACCAGACCTTCCACCAGCTGCTCGCAGCGGCCCAGGCGGAGCGGGTGCCTTCGCTCTCGGCGAGCGTCTTCCGTGAGGGCGAGGTGGTGTGGCGCGAGGCGATCGGGCTCGCCGATGTCGAGCGGGACGAGCGGGCGACGACGGCGCATCGCTACCGGGTCGGCTCGATCACGAAGACGTTCACTGCGGTGGCGGTTATGCAGCTCCGCGAGGAGGGGAGGCTCATGCTCGACCAGCCGCTTCGTGACGTCGTTCCCGAGCTTCCCCCGGGCCCGACGTTCGCGCAGGCGCTCGCCCATCTCACCGGGATCCAGCGCGAGCCCGCGGGCGAGATCTGGGAGACGATGGTCGCTCCCGACCGCGAAGCGCTCCTCGCAGGGCTCGAGGACGCCGAGCGGGTGCTCGAGCCCGGCGAGGCGTGGCATTACTCGAACCTCGCCTTTGCCGTCCTCGGGGAGGCGATCGAACGGTTGAGCGGGTCATACGAAACGCACATGACCGAGCGGATTCTCGAGCCGCTTGCGCTCGCAGACACCTCGCTCCGGCGCGCGGGAACGAGCGCGACCCCGTATTTCGTCCATCCCTGGACGCAGGTCGCGCACGTCGAGCCGTCGTTCGACGTCGACGGCCCGACCGCGGCGGCCGGCTGGCTCTGGTCGACCCCGACCGATCTTGCCCGCTGGGCGGACTTCCTCTGTATCGGCGCCGACGGTGTGCTTCGTCGTGGCGCGCTCGACGAGATGGCGACGCTGAGGACGATGGTCGACACCCGCGCGTGGACACGCGGGTGGGGGCTCGGCCTCGAGCTCGCGCGAGTCGATGACCGGGTCGTCGTTGGGCATGGCGGCGCGATGCCCGGCTTTCTCGCCGGGGTCTACGTCGAGCGCGCTCAGCGCGTGGGCGCCGCGGTGGTCGCGAACACCGGGGCTGCGTTCTCGCCGAAGGAGCTCGCGTTTGCGCTGCTCCGGGCAGCGCTGATCGAGCCGGCCGCGCCACCGGAATGGCGGCCGGCGCCGCCGCCGCCCGCCGGGATCGAGCCCCTTCTCGGGGTCTGGTGGACTGAGGGGGACGAGGCGCTCGTCACGTGGGAGGCACCCAGGCTGCGCATCGACCTGCGCCACACGCCCGACACTGCGTCGTGGCTCTCACCTGCGGGCGAGGACGCGTGGCGGGTGGTCGAGGGCCGTGAGCTCGGTGAGCGACTGACGGTGGTGCGCGACGAGCGCAGCGAGGTCGTGAAGCTCTATCTCGCGACGTACCCGCTGACGAGGGCGCCGACGCCCTTCGCCGCGGCCGACGAGTCGCGCTCGTCCTGACCGGCGACCCAGAACGCGACGGCGGCGGCGACGTACGTCGCGAGCAGGATCGCGCCGCGCAGGCGCGATGAGCGCCCGCCGTGGAGCGTCACGGCGACGACGACGAGCGAGCCGAAGAGAGCGCCGATCTCGACCTGGCGGAACCCGAGCGAGAGCGGGTCGATCAGGTGCGAGAGGAGCGCCACCGCCGGGATCAGGAACACGGCGACCTGGGCGGCCGAGGCCAGTGCGATCTCGGCGGCGAGCTTGATCTTTCCGCGGTACGCGACGATCACGGCACCGCCGTGCTCGGCGGCGTTGCCGACGATCGCGACGATCACGGCCGCGACGAAGAACTCGCTCATCCCGGCCCGCTCGGCGAACACCTCGAGCGAGCCGACCAGCACCTCCGCAACGAGGGCGGTGAGCAGGGTCGCGACCCCAAGCGCCGCAAGCGACAGCTGGAACGACCAGCCCTCGATCTCGTCGTCGCTCGAGACGTGGGCGGCGTGATGGCGGCGCAGCGAGATCACCGTCGTCGCGACGTAGACGACGAGCAGCCCGATCGACACGGGGATCGAGAGCCGAACGATCGCATCTCGCTCCGGATCCCCATCCCAGCTCGGGATCGCGGGGACGAGAAACAGGGCGATCGCGACGCCGAGCACGGCCATCGACGCCAGGCTCGACCAGCGGTCGAGCTCGCCGCGACCGCCGGCGACGAGCGAGAAGCCGAGCACGAGCAGCAGGTTGCCGACGACCGAGCCGGTGAGTGAGCCACGAACGACCTCGGTGAGCCCTTCGTGCACCGCGAGCAGCGCTATGATCAGCTCCGGCGCGTTGCCGAACGTCGCATTGAGAAAGCCGCCGATCCCGGGCCCCGTGTGCTCTGCTGCATGCTCGGTCGCCTCGCCGATCAGCCACGCGAGCGGGATCAGCGCGATCGCCGACAGGCTGAACTCGACGGTCGCCGAGAGGTCGACGACCCAGTGGAGCACGATGACGACGGGCGCGAGGAGGAGCCCGGCGAAGAGAACGCGGCGGATCACGCGGTCACCCTAGATGATGAGGCGCGTGACACAGTCTGGCGTAGGAGGTGAGAATGGACAGTCTGTCAACCGGCTGGCCAGATCCACCGAGATGAGTCGGTGCGGTTGGACCCGCAGCAGATATGAGACACGTTCTCGTCGTCGACGTGTTCGCCAAGCATGGTGTGCAGCTCGAGCGGCAGCTTGGAGGCGAGAGCGGCCCCTTCGTCTTCCTGAAGCCGCGAGCGACCCGCCTGCGTCGATCCCATCGGTGCTCATTGAGATCTACGACCACACCGAGGACGCTAGTGCGAGGCTTGCCGGAGTCCTGGAATCGCACTTGAGCGGGGTTGTCGTCGGGGGCGCCGGCAACGTCGTTGGTGGCGGACAGCATCGAGGCCGCCCTGCACGAACTCTTGAAATCGTAGAGTGGAGACGCCGATGGCCGAGGTGAGCAGCAAGAAGGGTTCGACCGTTCGGCATCGGTTTGTGGTGACGCGTGATCAGGTCGGCAATCCCACGCAGATTGTGCGTTCGGGTGCGATCGCGGAGACGCAGACGTTCACGTATGACGCGAACGACAGGATCCTGTCGGTCTGCTTCCAGGCGTCGTGTCCCGGCGGTACCGATCCGAAGATCGGCTGGACGTACAACCAGGTCGGGAACCGGTTGACGGAGACCCGCGCGACCGGAACGGTCACGTCGGCGTATGACGCGGCGGATCAGTTGACCGCGGCGGGTGCGACCGGCTTCACGTACGACCAGAACGGAAACCAGTTGACGGCTGGGGCGCGGTCGTTTACGTATGACCTCGCGAACCGCACGAAGACGACGGTGCTGAGCGGCACGACGACGACCTACACCTATGACGGTGATGGGAAGCGGTTGCAGTCCTCGACCGGCACCGCGGCGTCGGCGAAGACGAACTTCCTCTGGGACGTGACGTTGCCGAACGGCCAGCTTGCGGTGGAGCGCAATGGCAGCAATGTGTTGCAGCGACGCTACACCTACGGGCTCCAAAGGCTCCGGCAAGCTAACGGCACCGCCAGCTACTACGCCTACGACGCGCTCGGCACCGTTGCCGGTTTGCTGTCGGACATGGGTGGGGTGCAGCGCTCGTGGGCGTACGAACCGTACGGCACGATCCGCACCTCGACGGGTACGTCACCCACGAACTTCCTCAACTTCGTGGGGGAGTACCTGGACCCGACAGGGCTGTATCACTTGCGGGCCCGACAGTACGACCCGACCACCGGGCGATTCACCGGGTCGGATCCGCTGGAACGGTCGGCGCAAACGGGCGCGATCTCGTCGTATGCCTATGCGGATTTGCGGCCGACGCTGATGACCGACCCTTCCGGTTTGTTGGCCAGGCCGCTCGCCTCCTCCGACTCGCAGATCGCGGCGGCGTCCGCGGTCTTGGAAGCCGAGGGTCTGAGCCCATCAGAGCTACACGACGACGTCGTTAGAAGGATCCAGACGGCTCTCAACGAGGGCCTGCGGGGTAAGGCGCGCGCGACGATGAGCAGAAGCGACAATACTGTTCCTCGCGCGTCGTTCACCGGCAAGAATCCTGACAACAACGGCTACCCGGATCTGCTCCTGTGGGCTGATAGCAGGAAGGTTGTTCTCGTTTGGGAGTTCAAGATCTCGCACCTGAGTCGCGCGAAGGGGATCGCGCAGGTTCAGCACTACGTCCAGAAGATCCAACAGGATGCCATCTATTCGTCGAGCAAGTTTTTCGGATACGTGTCCGCGTTCGGATTCGCGATACCTTCCCCGGTGCGATCGAAGCTCCGGGGTATCCCAACGCGTCAGGGTCTCGTAGAGTTGGAATCGGATGACTACGGTTTGGAGCGATATCGACTCTACGCTCCACGGAAACGTCCGCAGCTGCCGGAGTGGAAGATTCCCCCCGAGTTTGTCGATGCGCTTGTCAGATCGGCTGCGACGGCAATCGCGGTTGCTGCACTCGCCGCGTCGGGTCCGATTGTAGGCCGGCCGCCAAGGGGTGCCTAGTAGTGGGTGAGTCTGCCGCAGGACAGAGGTCTACGCTCCTCCTTCGCGGGTTTGTGTCCGGGGTGGATGCAGCGTTTTCGGAACGGCTGCGTGCTGTCTTCGGCGCAGCGCAGGCATGGTGGATTGCGGATCAGGCGGAGGCTTACACAGAACCGATACTCGAGATGCAGGTGTTCCGGTCGGCGGACTCGCTGGCGAAACCCGTCGTCGTTAGCGATGAGTTGCTTGTCAAGGCATGTGCCGCTCTTTCGAGCGGCAAGGCGGCATCGATCGAGCTGCGCGGCGATTGGAAGGGGTTCAACCTCACTGTCGACGCCTCTGCGTCGGCACGGTCGGGAACCTGCGCCGACGTGACGCTTGGTGTGGCCTGTGATTGCTCGGTCGAGCTTCCCGAGCTGTTGCAGCTCGTGAAGACGGTCGCGTCGACGCTTGCCGTATCGTCAGCGGCAGTGCGGGAGTGGGATGGCTACGGCGGGAGGTTCGAGCCGGGTCTCGTGTCCTGGGCGGAGGAGGAGTTGTTTCTTGGGCTTCGGTACGATACTGCCCGAGTCGCGGCTGAGGGTCGGGTGTTTCGGCTTTCGTGGGGCACGTTTGTCGGGAGCGAGCCGTGGGCGGCGTTGCCGAGAACTGCGGCGCGGCGGATCCTCGCGACGGGGGCGATCCTCGAGGAGCTTCCGGCAGGCGATGGCACCATTCTGCGCTACATCCAGGTTTCCGGAAATCCTCGCGAGTTTCCGGCTGACAGGTACCTGCAGGTGGGCGAGGTGCTTCGGCCTGTGCTGGTGGTGCCGCCTGAGGGGCCACCCCGGATGCACGAATACCGGGAGCAGCTCGCGGCTGCCCGTGCTGATTCGCGAGAGCGTCGCAAGTCGCTGCCGGGTACGGTCGAGGTGGTGTGGGTTCCCGAATGGGACGAGGCGGTCGATATCACCGTCTCGCTCCACACGTCTGCGGAGCTGTCGGAAAACCAGATCGCAGCGCTCGATCGCGTGCTGGGCGCATGGTTCGCTCTGGGTGAGAGCAGTGGGTTCGAGGGCTGGCTTCACCACGTCGGCGAGCGGTCGGACGCAAGGCTCGAGGAGGGCTGGTCGGTCGTGTGGCCGATCGATCTCGGCAGCGCCGATGCGAGACTTGCGCTCGAGTGTCTGACCCGCGCGATGAGAACTGTCGCCGAGGACGCTTCGATCACCGGAACGCTCTTCGTTGGAAGAGCCTGAGTCGCACAGCTACGACGTTGCCGGGAACTTGACGTCGAGGTCGGTGCCGTCGAGCTTCCGGACCACCTACACCTATGACGCGAACAACCGGATGGCCACCGTCGTGGCGGACAGCTTGACGACGACGTATGGGTATGACGTTGCCGACATGGACGGCCCCCGTTTGTCGGTCCGGTCGTTATGAGGGTTTTGTTGTCTGTTTAGCTTTCAGGTGTGGGGCCTGTCCGGAAGTTTGTGTAGATAGCTGTGGTCTGATCGCGCTGGCCTTGGGGGCTGGCGGGGAGGGAGTACAGACCATGGGAGGAGCGTTTGATGATCGGTCGGCGGGGCCGTTTGGTGGTGGGCTGGTGCCGGCGGGTGATGTGGATTCGATGCGTGATTGGGCTGCGTTGCTGGTCGCTCGGGCGCGTGAGGAGGGGGTCCGGACTCTGCAGGGTCGGATCGTGAGCGGGGCCGCCGTCACATTCCTGGGGTTAAGGCGAGCCCTTGGCAACAAGACCGGGGATAAGCAGAGCGATCGCGTCCGATCCGGTCAAGAAACCCGCGATAGCGCACCTCACTCGCAACGTCAAGTCTTGCGCCGGGGCGTGTGACGCTGCCACCATTCCCCAATGAGCGACGCGACGCCCGTCCAGACCGCGACGTCCGAGCTGCCGCTGCGGCCGCAGGACGAGGTCTCGTGCCGGCGGTGCGAGGTGCACTGCGACAAGGTCGTGTACCCAGGCGCGTGCGTCGAGCGGTCGTGCCCGTTCGTGTACGCGTACGAGGCGTTCGGACACACCTACATGGGGTGTATGCAGCAGATCTTCACGGTCGAGATCGACCTCGACGCGCTGAAGGCGCTCGAGCGCCGGACGGACGGGTTCGGCTCGATCGTCGCGCGCCGGCCGCCGCTGCCGATGTGTCGCGCCGAGGTGGTGTCGTGCTTCGAGGGACGGTACGACGACGTGGGCTGTCGCAACCCGGAGTTCTTCGAGGTACCCGTGGCCCGCCCGAGCTTCCGTGTGATCGCGCGACTGTAGGTCGGTGATGAGGCGCCTGGGCGGGGGTGCTGCGGCCGTCGGAGCGCTCATCGCCGTTTCGACCGTCGCACGGGCGTTCGCGGCACGGGCGATCGACGTGCCGTGGATCGTTCCCGACGAGTACCTCTACGCAGCGCTTGGCGACTCGCTGTGGAGTCACGGCAAGCTGCTGATCCGCGACGAGCCCGTCGGCTTCTACACCGCGCTCGTGCCGCTCGTCGGTGGCTGGCCGTTCGCCGCGTTCGATACCCAGCGCGCGATCGTCGCGACGCAATGGCTCGGGGCGGCGCTCGTCTCGCTGACGGCGGTGCCCGTGTTCCTCTGGGGGAAGACGCTCGTGGCGCAGCGGTGGGCTGTTGCCGCCGCGGCGGTGACGCTCGCGGCACCCGGGTTTCTCTATTCCGGGCTGATCATGAGCGAGGCGCTGTTCGTTCCGATCTGCGTTCTCGCGCTGTGGTCGCTTGCTCACCTGCTCATCCGGCCAGCGCTTCTCGAAGCCGGCGTGTTTCTCGCGCTCGTCACGCTCGCCTGCGCGGTACGGCTGCAGGCCCTGATCTTCGTTCCGGTCGCGGTCGGGGCGGCCCTGTGGTTCGCAGCCTCGTCACGGTCGGCGACGATCCTCCGGAGGCTCGCCCCGATCGGCCTCGCCGGAGTCGGGGTCGGCGCCGTGACGCTGCTCGCAGTGCTGGCCGGCGGCGGCGAGCTCTCGTGGCGCAACGCACTTGGAGCCTACGCGGAGATTGCCGAGAGCCGGCCGAGCGAGGGCTCGCTGGTCTCCGGCGTGGCGTGGCAGGTGGTCGCCCTGGCCTCCGGCGCGCTCGTCGCTCCGCTTGGCGCGCTCGTGGCGCTCGCCTGGGTTGGGCTGCGGGCTCGGGCGGACGAGCGGACGAACGCGTTCGTCGCGGTCGCGGTGTCGTGGACAGCCTTCGTTCTCGTGCAGTCGGGGCTCTTCGCGACGGCGTACACCGGGACCGCCGCCGGGCGGTATCTCGTGACGACCGTCCCGCTTACTGCGATCGCGCTCTGCGTCTGGTGTGGACGCGGGGGTGTCTCCCGAGGGGTGGCGGCGGCGGCGTGTCTCGCCGCGGGCGCTCTGGCGCTGCTGGTGCCGCTGGAGACGATCGCGGGATCGGCTGCGTTCTCGGCCAACCCATTTGCGGCGCCGCTGACGTGGCTCTACGAGGACGGGCGACAAGGGCTCGCGAGGGCGATCCTCGTTGGGGTCGCAGTCGTCGCGGCGGTCGGGTTGGTTCTCGCGAACGCGGGTCGATTGCGGTTCCTCGTCGTGCCGCTGCTGGCAGCGCTCGTCGCCGTCTCTGCGATGTCGTATGCGAGGGCCTCGAGCGCCTCCGCGGCGGAGCGGTCAAGCACGATCGGTGACGGCGATCCCGCCTGGCTCGACCAGGCTGCGGGAGGCGCCCCTGTCTCGATGATCCTGACCGGGGGCGAGCTCTGGACGGGTGTGGCCCGCACGCTCTTCTGGAACGAGAACGTCCGACGCGTGTTCGCCCTCCCCGAGGCCCAGTCGGCACCCATTGCGGCGACGCCCGCGCGGCTCGAGCCGGACGGCTCCGTCCTTCCTGCGCCAATGGGGTTGGTGGCGACCTCGACGACGGTACAGCTCGACGGCGAGCTCGTGGCAACGAGCCCGAGTCGCGGCAGCGCGACCTTTCCCTGGCGGCTGTGGCGAGCGAGCATGCCGGTTCGCGTCGTCGCGGTCGCCGAGCTTGGTGTCGATCCCGTCGGCGACCTGACGGGGCATGTCCGGATCACGGTCCCCGGATGCCAACGGGGAGCGCTCTGGATCACGTTCATCGGCAAGACGGATGTGAGCATCACGGTCTTCCGCGACGGAGAGGAGGTCAGCGTCGTCGAGCTGGAACCCGGAGAGACCCCCACTATCTCGTTCCCGTCCCCACCCGGCGCTGACGGCACCCGCCCGTGCGTCTACGACCTGGATGTCCCGACGCTGACCGGGTCGACCCGCCTGGAATACCTGAGCGGCTAGCCGAACCTGATCGAGCGGGCGGCGGCGGTGAACGCTGCCTTGTACGCAGGGAACGTGCTCTTCCGCGTCGTGAACGAGACGACGACGGAGCGACCGGGACGGAGAAACGCGTACTGCGTGACCCGGGCGACGACACTCGCCCCGCGATTCGTGATCCGGATGTCAATGGTCGAGGCGACGACCGGGCCGCCGGGAAGCCGGGTTGCGACGGTCTTCGGCTTGCCGACGCGACCGGGGATGCGTGTGAGCTCGCTCTCGGCGGCGTCGCGGAGCTGCCCGAGCGTAACGCCGGTCGGGATCTTCGAGACGACGATGTTGAGGTTCGTCGCGAACTTCGCGGCTCCCTTGGGGTCGAACGCGAAGAAGACGAGACCGGTGCCGGGCCGGTCGAGCTCCGCAAGGAGTGAGGAAAGCTGGGGGTTCTCCTTCGCCAGCCCCTGCTGTGCGATCGAGCGCGCGGTCGTTGCGTCGACACGCCGCCACGACGAGGGAAGCGACAGAGTGAGATCGGCGCGTGGGACCTTCACGCGGGTGACGCGCGCCTGCGTTGCCGCAACCGCCGAGGCCGTGAGAACGAGCGCGCTCAGGGCGACGAGCGTGAGCGCGTTCAGTCGCTGCGAAAGCACGGCGGGAGCCCTGACCATCGGCGCCACGATACCTGGGTCTCGCCCTGTAGGCTCCCGAGCGCGCGCCTGTGGAGCGATGGGCACAGAATCCTTACGTTTCGCGCTTGACAGCTCAGGTGTCCGACACCTGAGCGTCCCACGTTGACACGTCGGTGCAGGACCGAGCCGATTCCCTGCTCGATCGGGGCGACGGGACGAGGCGGACAGCGCCGGCCGAGAGGTCAGCGCCAGCGCTTCGGGCGCCGCCGCCGTCCCCGCCGGTGAAGGCCGCGAAGTCGCTCGAGCTCGAGCCGATCGGGCCCGTGGCCCTCTGGGCCGGGCGTCTCGAGGATCGCGGGAAGCGGCTGGAACGCGGGGTGCGCGAGGAACACCGCGAGCCCGTCGCCCAGCTCGCCGTCGCCGATCGACGCGTGGCGGTCGCGGTTCGACCCCAGATCGGCCTGTGCGTCGTTGACGTGGAGACAGCGGATCCGATCGAGCCCGAAGCGATCGTCGACCTGTGCGAGCGCCTCGTCGAGCGCGTCGGGCGAGGTCACGTCGACTCCGGAGACCCACCAGTGACACGAGTCGAGGCACACCCCGAGCCGGGGATGACGGTCGAGCGCGTCGAAGATCTCGGCGAGCTCATCTGTCGAGCGGCCGATCGTCCCGCCGGCGCCTGCGGAGTTCTCCATCAGCAGCCAGAGGGATTCGGATGTGAGCTCCAGCAGCGCCCGCATCGCCGGCACGACGCGCTTTCGTGCGGCCGCGAAGCCTGCACCCAGATGCGAGCCGACGTGGAAGACCACCCCTTCCGCGCCGATCGCTTGAGCCGCCTCGAGCGAGGAACGCATCGCTGCAACTGACTTGCTGTGGATCTCCTTGTCAGGGCTCGCGAGGTTCACGAGGTAGAGCGCGTGGCAGACGACGCTGCCGATCTTCGCCTCCGCGCATCTCGTCCGAAAGCGCTCGACCTGCTCACGCGAATGAGTTGTGGGACGCCACATCCGAGGGCTTTGGGTGAACACCTGCACGGCGTCGCAGCCGAGCGTCTCCGCCCGATCGATCGCGTTCGAGATCCCTCCAGACGATGAGACGTGCGCTCCGAACAGCATGCGAAGCACGCTACCCGGCGCCAGGTCGCGGGCGCCGGGTAGGCGCGTGACGCGTCGGGCACACGCCAGTGTCGGACACCTGAGCTGTCAAGCGCGAAACGTAAGGATTGCGTGTCAGTCGTTCCACACGCATGCGGGTCGTTGCCGTACGGCGATCCCTCAATAGAGTGTGGTCGGCCATGCGCGTCATCGTGCTCGACGCATACAACCGAATGGGTCTCGCCTCGATCAACGCGCTTGCGCCGAAGAACGAGGTGATCGGCGGCGCCGTCGGCGAACCGTTCGGCCCACCCTGGCTCGAGCGCCAGCTGCGCTCGCGCAAGTTCAAGGCCTTCTTCCGGTACCCGTCTCCCGTTCTCGACTGGGACGGGTATGCCGAGGCGATCGTCGACGCATGCAAGCGCTTCCAGGTCGACGCCGTCTTCCCGGCAAGCACGCAGAGCGCTTTCGCGCTCTCGCGCCTCCGTGAGAAGCTCGGAGCGACGCCGGCGGTGTTCGTGATCGAGGACGCGGCCAAGATCGAGCGTTACGCGGACAAGTGGCGGCTGTTCGAGCTCTGCCGCGAGCTTGACCTCCCGTTCCCGAAGACGGTGCTGCCGACCGGTGACGGGCTCGCGGAGCTCGACGAGCTGACGTTTCCGGTCGTCGCAAAGCCGAGGGCCGGCGAGGCGTCTCGCGGGCTGAAGGTAATCGCCTCACGGCCTGAGCTCGACGCCTTTCTCGCGGACCTGCCACGCGTCGGCAACCTCGAGAGCGACGAGTACCCGTACCTCGTGCAGGAGATCATCCAGGGTAAGGAGATCCACGATGTCAAAGGCGTTGCCGAAAAGGGGCGGCTCGTCGCGATCCTCACCGCGCAGCGGGTGCTGATGCGCAGCGAGTTCGGCGGCGCGGGGATCGTTCACATGACGACGCACGCGCCGGACCTCGTCGAGATCGGCGAGAAGGTGGTGGGCTCCCTCGACTGGAGCGGGCCGTTCGACCTCGAGTGCATCCGGACAAGAGACGGCACGTACGTGCCGCTCGACGGTAACCCGCGGGTGTGGGGAAGCACCCACCTTTCCGTGGCGCTCGGGCAGAACATCCCGCAGCTCGCCGTCGACGTGTTCACGAAGGGCGACGTGCCGGCAATCGGTGCGAACTACCCCGCCGGAGTCCTGCTCCGCTGGAAGACGGTGGGATCGGTCGCGATGTGCTTCCGGCCGCCGCGCTCACCGGGGGCGGTCGCTCGCCGCCTCAACCTCCTGCTGATGCCGCGAAGACAGGTCGTCTCCGACGTGACGCCTGCGAACTACCGACATCTGATCGGGATGACGCTCGACACCAAGGCGTCGCAGAAGCGTCGCGGCAAGTCCGAGTAGCGCCTGCCGCTCCCGAATAGGGAGAACGCGGAACCACTCATCTAGGATGGCGCGGCGATGAGCGTCCGCGTCCGCATGGCCCCGAGCCCGACCGGCTTCCTCCATATCGGGGGTGTCCACACGTTCCTGTTCAACTGGCTGTTCGCTCGTGGGCGCGGGGGAGAATGTCTCTTGCGGATCGAGAACACCGACACGAGCCGGGAGGTCGACGAGGCGATCGACCAGATCAAGCGGTCGCTCGGCTGGGTCGGGATCGACTGGGACGGTCCAGTCACGTTCCAGCTCGACGCGATGGAGCGCTGCCGCGAGCTCGCAGCGCGGCTCGTCGATGCAGGCAAGGCGTACGAGGACGAGGGCGCGATCCGCTTTCGGATGCCCGACGAGGGGTCGACGGGGTGGGACGACGCGGTTCGCGGCCGGATCGAGGTTCCGAACGAGCGGCTGGAGGATGTGGTGATCGTCCGTTCCGACGGGCGCGCGACCTACAACTTCGCCTCGCCGGTCGAAGATATGGACGACGCGATCACCCACGTGATCCGCGGTGACGACCACATCTCGAACACGCCGAAGCAGATCCAGATCCTGCGCGCCCTTGGGCACGAGCCTCCCGTGTACGCGCACCTCGGCAGCATCCTCGGCAACGACGGGAAGAAGCTCTCGAAGCGGCATGGTGCCGTGTCGGTCGACGAGTTCCGCGATGCCGGCTACCTTCCGGACGCGCTCGTCAACTTTCTCGCCCTGATCGGTTGGGCGCCTGACGGCGAGACGACGATCATGTCGCGGCAGGAGATCGTCGACCGCTTCTCGCTGGAGGGGGTATCGGCAAGCCCAGGCACGTTCGACTTCGCGAAGCTCGACTGGATGAACGGCGTGTACCTGCGTGCGCTGCCCACCGAGTCGTACGCGCGGGAGCTGACGAGGTGGCTTCACGAGCATGAGATCGACTGGCCCGAAGCGCGCGTCGCCGAGGCGGCACCGCTCGTGCAGGAGAAGATCGGGCGGCTCGCGGAGTTCCCGGAGTTCGCCGGGTTCCTGTTCCACGACGTCGCGCCGGACCGATCGGAGCTCGACCATGCGATGCTCGCCGCCGCAGCGGAGACGCTCGGGGGTGTCGACCCGTGGGCTGCCTCCGAGATCGAGACCGCGCTCAAGGCGCTCTGCGAGACGCTCGGTCAGAAGCCGAAAGCCGTGTTTGCTCCGATTCGCGTGGCCGTGACGGGCTCGCGGATCTCGCCGGGTCTCTACGAGAGTCTCGAGCTCCTCGGACGCGACGTCGCCCTCGCCCGGCTCCGCGGCTAGCGGGCGGCGGTCACCGACACGCTGAGCCGGTCGCGGCGTCTCTCTCTCGCGCGCGACCTGACCGTCCCAAACCCCCGCCCACCCAGGGGGAACAAGGATGCGCAGCATCGCACAGATTTCGTTAGGGGAGTGTCACAACCTGTACCAACTTTGTGCCAATTTTCGCGCGGGAATGGCGTGAAGTAGCAGCGACGGGGGCCCTGCCGGCTTCACGGGCGGCGTCGTGCGCGCAGACCATAGACCCCGCGAGGCCGAAGACCCACACGTGCGCGGCCCGGAACGGCTGTCCCCCATTTAGGGTACGCCTTAGGGGGGGTGAGAAGTCCCCCACGGTGGACGATGCTTGAAGCATGCGTTTCGTCCGCGCTGTCGTCCCTTCGGGTACCGCCCCTGACTTCTCGGGGCTCGCGGTGCGCGATCCTGCGCTCGAGCGGAGACTCGCTGGCGTCTTCGTGTGCGCCGTCTCGCTGCTGACGATCCCCGCGATCGTCGGCCCGTCGGTCGGTGCCGAGCGGAAGCAGCTCGCGGTCGTTGCCGCGTTCGGGGTCGTGTTCGGCCTGTTGATTGCGGCAGGAAGCCGTGCCCTGCACCGACTCGTCGTCATCCCGGGTGGTGTCGTCGTCGCCGTGATGATCGCGGCGACAGCGCTCGTCGATCGCTCCTTCTGGCCGGCCCTCGGGATCCTCCTCGCCGTTCACGTGCTGTGGTTTGCGACGTTCCACGGGCCTCGGATCGCACTGCTCGAGACCGCTGCCGGCGCGGCCTCGTTCGGGGTTGCCGGATACCTTCACGGCGGAGTCGTCGCGGGTGTGGTCGTCGCGACCCTCGTCGGGCTGACGCTTGCAGCGATGGTCGCGCTCGAGGCGAGGCTTCAGGGCGGCGCCGCCGGCGTGGTCGCCCGCGACCGGGAGGCGTTCGAGCGGCGGCTGGTCGAGGGCGAGAGCCGGTTGCGCGACACCGAGGCGCGTTACCGACAGCTGATCGAGGCGCTCCCGATCGTCACCTACATCAGCTCGATCGGCGACCAGGACCGGCGCCAGTACGTCAGCCCGCAGATCGAGGAGCTCCTTGGCTACCCGGTGACCGAATGGACCCAGGAGACCTGGGAGCAAGCGCTCCATCCCGACGAGCGCGACCGCGTGCTCGCGGCGCGGTCGTACCACATCGAGACGTGCACGCCGTATCGCGACGAATACCGGATCCAGCGTGGTGACGGCACGACGCTGTGGGTGCACGACGAGGCTGTTGTCGAGGTCGACGGCGCGGGCAAGCCCGTCCAGATCCGCGGCTTCCTGCAGGAGATCACCGACCGGCGGCGGCTCGAGGAGCAGCTCGCGCACCGCGCGCTTCACGATCCGCTCACCGGGCTTCCGAACCGGACACTGCTCCTCGAGCGGCTGCAGCACTGGGCCAGCCGGCGGAGCCCTGGACCGATCGCCGTCCTCTACCTCGATCTCGACGACTTCAAGTACGTCAACGACCGCCTCGGTCACGCCGCCGGCGACGCGGTGCTGAACGAGGTTGCGCGGCGCGTTTCGACCTGCGTCCGCCCCGAGGACACGATCAGCCGCATCGGCGGTGACGAGTTTGCGATCGTGCTCGAGGAGATCGACCCGGCCGACGCCGGGATCGTCGCTGAGCGGATCATCACCTCGATCGCCTCCGTGCCGTTCTCGGTTGCCGGGCAGGATCTCGTGCTCGGCGCCAGCATCGGGATCTCGTCGAGCCCTGGCACGGGACGCCTCTCGGCCGACCTCGTGCTCAACCACGCCGACATGGCGATGTACGAGGCGAAGGGCCAGGGCAAGGGCCAGAGCGCGGTCTATGCGGTGGAGATGAGCGCCGGCGCCGCTACGCGACAGCGGATGCGCAGCGAGCTCGGTCGCGCGCTCGACGACGGCGAGTTCGAGCTCCACTTCCAGCCGATCGTCTCGATCGTCGACAAGAGCGTCGTCGGCGCCGAAGCGCTGATCCGCTGGCGCCACCCGCTGCACGGCATGGTCTCGCCGGCGAAGTTCATCGACACCGCCGTCGAGACCGGGCAGATCGTCCAGCTCGGGCGATTCGTGCTCGACGAGGCCTGCCGCGCTGCCGCCGAGCTGCGGGCGGTCTCGAAGGCCTCGCTCTGGGTGACGTTCAACCTCGCTCTGCGCGAGCTTCGCGAGCGCGACGTCGTCGAGATCGTCAGGGACGCGCTCGACCGGCACACCCTCCGACCGGACGCGCTGATGGTTGAGATCACCGAGTCGGCGTTCCTCCCGGACGAGCGCCCCACGACGATGCGCCTGCATGCGCTGAAAGAGCTCGGCGTGAGGATGGCGATCGACGACTTCGGCACCGGCTACTCGTCGCTCAGCTATCTCACCCGGGTTCCCGCCGACACGGTCAAGCTCGCCCGACCGTTCATCGTCGCGCTCGACTCGGTCGGGCCGGAGGCCACGCTCGCAGCGTCTGTCGTTCGTCTCTGTGCCGATCTCGGCTTCTCGACGATCGGCGAGGGAATCGAGACCCACAGCCAGCATAAGCGTCTGCTCGAGCTGGGCTGCCCGCTCGGCCAAGGCTTCCTGTTCGCGAAGCCGATGCCGTTGCAGACGCTGATCCGCTCGATCGAGAACGGCCGCCTCGTCTCCGAGCCCGCACAGTCGCAGCCGGCCGGCTCACCGGTGTCGCTCGTGCCGCCGATCGCCGACGTCGCATAGTCGCGGGCCTACACGCCTCGCGCCGGCGTGAGGGCAGCGATACTCCCCGTGTGCTGGATCCGGACGCCTACGAGGAACGGCTCGCGGCCTACGTGAGGGAGCGCGCCGAAGAGGCGCGGGCGGTGCGGGTGGGCGAGAAGGAGACATCAAACCAGGCGGCGATCGTCGCCCGCTACGCGGATCTCTTCACTCGCGAGCAGCTCGGTGCGCTCGGCGCCGCCGCCGCGAACGCCGCCGATGACCGTGAGCGGCTGACGCGGCTCAAGCTCACCTGCGAAGGTGGCATCGTCACCCGTGACCTTGCGGCGCGAAGCGACGAGCTCGAGAACGCCGTCCTCGCGGCGAGGCTCGATTGGCGGGGCACCGCGATCCCGATGCGAGCCGGGCAGGCACGACTCGCAACTGAGCCCGAGTACGCCGATCGTCACGAGCTCGGCGAGCGAATCCGTGAGCTGTCGGCCACGTTCAACGACCGCAGGCTCGAGCTCCTCCGGGCGCGCGAAGGTCTCGAAGCGGAGCTCTCCGGGATTGCCGACCCTGTCGAGCGCAGCGCGGCCGAGAAGGAGATCGACATTCACGACCTCTTCGCGGCGGTCGATGCGACCGGCCTTGCAACGGCGCACACGTACGCGGCTGCGTGCGAGCGATGGCTACCCGAGCTGCTCGGCTCGGGCGTAGAAACGACCCCGTCGTCGGCCCACGTCGCCTGGATGCGCCGGCTCTCACCGCTCGTCGCCACGTACCCGAAGGACAAGGCGGTACCGGTTTGTCAGACGACGTTGCGTGCGCTCGGATTCGATCTCGATGCCGAGCCGGGAATCCGGCCCGACCTCGAGGACAGGCCGCAGAAGTCACCGCGCGCGTGCGTGATCGCCGCCGACCCGCCACGCGTCGTCCACCTGATCACGCGGGCGCAGGGTGGTCTCCACGACTACGAGGTGCTACTCCACGAGGCCGGGCACGCGCTCCACTATGCGAATGTCGACCCGGCTCTCCCGTACACGTTCCGCGGCATCTCGCGCGACCACGCGCTGACCGAGATCTACTCGTTCACGCTCGATGCGCTCACCCGGATCCCCGAGTGGCACGCCCTGCACTTCGGGCTTGCCGATGCCGAGGCCGAGCACAACGCCGCGGCCGCATCGTTCGTGGAGTCACTCATGTTTCGCCGCTATGGCGCGAAGCTCGGGTACGAGCTCGAGTTCTGGGGACGGTTCGCTCTCGACGGCGGCACGCCCGCGGGCTACGAGGAGCGCCTCACCGCTGCCACCGGGCTGCGGTACCGGGCAAGCGGCTTTGTTGCCGACATGGACGCCGGCTTCTACAGCGCCGACTACCTACGCGCCTGGATTCGCGCCGCGCAGCTTCGTGCCCACCTCGCCCAAAGCGTCGGCGCGGACTGGTGGCGATCGACGGAGACGGGCGACTTCCTGCGGGAGCTGTTCCGGCAGGGCACCCGTCCGACCTCGGAGGAGGTTGCGGGGCAGATCGGATTCGCGCCGCTCGACACGGGCCCGCTCGAGCGGGAGCTCGCGAGCTATCGGTAGTCGCGCCGGTCGCCGACGCGGTGCCGGTTGCGGTAGGGCGGAGGGGGATCCTCGTCGAGGTAGTCGGAGCTTCGCTCGACCCGGCGGAGGTGCTGCTCCGCGAGCGCCGCGTCAAGCACGCGATGGAGCTTGTGCCGCTCCTTCGAGACCGTCCGCTCTTCGTCTTCCAGCGCTTCCAGCTGGCCGTTCGTGGTCTCGTCGAAGCCGGCGCCGCCGGACTTGACGAACTCGATTCGCTGGTGAAGACGCCGCCTGACGGCCGACACGTGCCGCTCCTGCTCGGACAGGCGCGTGACGAGCTCGGTGAGCTTCGGGTCGCTCAGCTGCGCAAAGTCGATGTCATCCTCGTACACGCCCCAGGAGATCGGACGCGACGCGGGTTTCTTGACGGACGCGCTAGGCGCGGGCGCGCGTCGCCGATCGCCGGCGCTGCTCGGCGACCGCCGTGTCGAGTCGCGAGTGGAGCGCCTGCCGCTCCTCGGAGAGCTCGCGATCCTCTTTCTGGAGCGTCGTCAGCTGCTCCGCCGACGCGTCGAGGTGCGCATAGCCGCCGGTGCCGAGGAAGTCGATCCGCTTGTGCAGCGCCGTGCGCTTCGCCGAGAGGTGCTGCTCCGCCTCCGACAGTCGGGCGATTAGCACATCGAGCTGGTCGTCATCCAGGAGGAGTGGGTTCTCGGAGGCCACGCGACAGGTATCGGCGCGGGTGGGGAACGGCTTGAACATCGGTGGCGAGCAGCCGATACAGCTCACATGCGCCTAAACGTCCTGACGCTAGGCACCGTGGCCGCCGTTGCAGTAGTCGTGGCGATCGCGGGGTTAGCGATACGGCCGGACCACGGGAGCTCGCCGGCGGTCGCCCAGCCTGTGATCGACGCCGGCGTGCCTCCTCGAAGGACGAGCGAGGCCTCCGCCGAGCTTCTGCGCGCGACGTGGGCCGACGAGCGGATCGTCACCGGTGCGCGGTGTCTGGGAACGGGTGGCCCGCCCGGCTCGACGGGTGGCTGGACGCAGTTCGCGTGCGAGATTGCCTACACAAAGCGGCCTGCGAAAGTGCCGCGGGATCGGTGGAACCAGCTCGGCGGCGCGATGCGCGCCCGGGACGTGCCCTTGGCTCTCTCTATCCTCGGCGTATCCGTGACGGCCACCGAGTCGGAGATGACTGCGGCTTCGGCCGCGTGGGGGCTCGACGGGTCGCGCGCGCAGACCGAGGTCGTCGGCCTGAGCTTCGACTCAGCAACCCGATGGGCGATCGTTGCGTCACCTGTTGCGGCAGGCGACTTCGAGAGCGCCGCCGCCGCTTTCAGTGATCTCCTCGCGACCGTGCCAGCAGTTGAGGCCTTCAGGGCTGACCACGGCACCTACACCGGGATGACGCTCGACGGTCTCCGCACTATCGAGGCGACGATCAGCCCGTACGTCGAGATCCGCCGGGCCGACGACACCGGCTATTGCGTCCAGGTGTCGGCGGGATCGCTGATCTGGTCACAGGCTGGTCCGAACGGTGTTGCGACGCTTCGCGCCTGTCCGGCCTGATCACCTCCCCGAAACCTCTCGGTCACCAGATCGCCTCTCCGCGCCACGTGTGGGCGCCGAGGATGGCGGCGGTAGAAACCGAACGCAGGGAGGTAGGTTTGATGAAGCGCATCGCGGTGTCGGCGATCGTCGTCGGCGCGTTGGTCGTATCGGCGGTGGCGGTCGCCACGGTCGTGATCCCACCGAAGCAGGCGACGCTCGCCGCCGACAGGATCCCGCTCGGCGAGGGGCTCGGGCGCACGTGGTACCTCGGCGGGTTCAGTGGGCTCGCGCCGATCACCCGAGCCGGTGACGAGTACTGGACGATCACCGATCGTGGCCCGAACCTCGATGAGGGGCAGGGCAACACGTGCGTCGAGGACGGCAAGGTCTATCCGCTGCCGGGCTTCGCGCCCGAGATCGTGCGGGTCGCCGTCTCCGGGGCGGAGCTGAAGGTGGTCAAGCGGATCCCGCTGAAGTTCTCCACAGGGCCGGCGGTCGGCTACAGCGTCCGTCCGGCGCCGAAGAACGAGGCGTCGTTCGGCCCGGCCTGCGAGCTGCTCGGAACGAGCCCGCGCGGGATCGACAGCGAAGGGCTCGTGGTCGACAAGCGCAACGGCGGCTTCTGGATCGCCGACGAGTACCTCCCGAGCATCATGCACGTGACCGACAGCGGCAAGGTCGACCTCCGGATCGTGCCGGTGGGGACGGCCTCGTTCGTCGACGGTGCCGGGGCGAAGATCGTCGAGGGCTTCCCGGCGGGGATCGGCCAGTGGTTCAGGCCGAACCGCGGCTTCGAGGGGATCGCGATCTCCGGTGACGGCAAGTCGGTCTACACGGCGCTGCAAAGCCCGATGGAGTACCGGCCTCCGACCCCGAGTCCCGATCCACGCAGCTCGCTTGCGCTTCGGGTGTTCAAGATCGACATCCGCAAGGCGAAGGCGCCCGCGGTCGTGGCGCAATGGCTCTATCCGCTCGACAAGAGCCCGACCGCCAACAAGCCGCTCGCCGACAAGGTGTCCGAGCTGATCTGGCTCGAGGGTGACAAGCTCCTCGTCGAGGAGCGCGACGATCCGACCTCGGATTTCGACAACCCGCAGAACACGGTCAACACGCGGCTCTACCTCGCCGACTTCGCGAGCGCGACCGCGATCCCGGCCGACAGCAAGTGGAACGGCGCCGCCTCGCCCGACACGGGCGACAAGACCGCCGAGCAGTGGTACATCCCCGGCCAGGTCGGCGCACCCGCCGACCTTCCGGTCGCAGCCTCGAAGTGCCTGTGGGCGGACGTCGCGGCGATGCTCCGGACGGCCGGCTTCACCGACCCGAACGATCCCACCGTCCCGCCGCGGGCGGGCAACGGGAAGCTCGAGGGGATCGCGTACATCCCCGCCAACGGGCTGCTCGCGGTCGTCAACGACAACGACTTCGGGATCTTCTCGCCGATCCCGGAGCAGCTGAACGTCGTGCCGGTGCCCGCCGGCTGCGTCACCTAGGACACCGGAGGAGTGGGTGAGGGCCGCGAGCGGCCCTCACCCGCCTCGGCCGGCGAAGAACGGGAATTAACGTCCGGCACGCCTGACCCACGGCTTCACACCGTTCACGAGGGGTCAAGCCAGAGGAAAAGGCCCATACGGGATTCGAACCCGTGCCGCCGCCGTGAGAGGGCGGTGTCCTAGGCCACTAGACGAATGGGCCGTGCGGTCGGCAAGTGTAGCTGTCCCCGTGGCGCGGCGCCGGAGATCTCGGGCGCGCAGGGCATGTCCGCGCGGGACACACCGGTGTCAGACACCCGTGCTTGTCAAGGGCTCGGCGTTAAGGGACTGTGTCAAGATCACCAGCCGGTTGGCGCTCAGGCGTGCGCGTCGGCCTCGCGGGCGTCGAGGCGCTCCTCGAGGCGGCGGCGGATCTCCTCACCGGTTGCGAGGAGATCGTACTTCGCGCGGCGGGTCGGGAGCTTCATCACTCGAACCGAGTCGTCTCGGTCGCCGTGGCAGCGCGCATAGGCGGCCGCCTCGTCGAGAGGACGGAGCCGCTCGCTGCGCCGGCCGAATGCCACATCGCAGGCTTACCAGAACCCCAGACCGAGCGGAACCCGCATCACGACGTGGGTTCCGCTCTTTGCGAGAGAAACGTGGCCGGATCGGACGTGGCGGTTCCTACCACGGCTTGCACGACCAAGGGCTCCAGTCGCGACCCGAGCGCACGAAGTAGCGGTGCGCGGCGCGCGACTGCTCGAGCGCGGTCGGCCCGTGGCCGTAGATGCGTCGCTCGCTCTCGCCCATCTGGAAGAGCCCGAGGTACTGGCCGTTGCGCGCGGTGGTCGAGAACCGCGACTCGCAGCGCGCAACCTGGAGCGCCTCGCCGCAGTAGCCACGGAACACGTGGCAGATCGCGCGCCTCGGCTGCCGGTTGAGCATCGCCATCCGGCGCGTCGCGCGACGCTCTGCGAGCTGGAGGCGTGCCTGCGCTGCTCGCGCACGCGTGAGCTCGAGATGGCGCTTCGCCTTGGCGAGCCGCGCGCGGGCGACGTTCTGGAAGCGAGGGTCGTGGAGGAGCCACTCGTGGTTCACGAAGAACCGGATCACCGTCTCATCCTTGTGCATCGCGGCGAGCTGCTTGTCGAGCTCGGCCGCGGGGTCGGGGGAGCCTGCCCGTGCGACGACGGGGGTGAGACACAGCAACAGGGCGCAGACACCCAGTCCAAGGGCTTTCAGGATCGAAACCTCCTGCGAGGGGACGAGACCGCGACGCGAAATCGCCGACCACACCGCGGCCGTCGCACACGACGCTCGTTGTCGTTCTCCGACCCACCGTACCGACCGGAACGGACGTTCCCCGCGGGTTCCTTACGGAATCTTCACGTGAGCCGGGTCGCCGGGAGACCGGGAGAGGCGAGCTGCGGGACAGGGACTCGAACCCCAACTTCCGGAGCCAGAATCCGGCGTCCTACCATTAGACGATCCCGCAGGGCTCGGGCGGATGATAGCCGACCGTCCCCTTGTTATCGGCCGCCGGCCGATCGTCTACAGCTCGAGGTGGTACTCGGGAACGAGCAGCTTCTCGTCGGCCGCCTCGACGCGCGCGATCACCTCGACGTGCGGCTCGAGCCCGGAGCCGCGCATCTTCGCCTTCAACAGCCCGTCGACCTGGAAGAGGCCTGAGGAGTTGTTCATGAGGATCTCGATCCGCACGGGTTTCGCCTCGCCGTCGCCGATCCTCACTTCGTCGATTGCAGCCGCCGAGAGCGAATGCATCGTCACCGAGCCTCGCTCGAACGGAATCCGCGAACGGCCTTTCGCCATGTCGAGCGCGTCGCCGACCCTGAGAATCCCTGCCTCGAGCGAGAGCGGCTCACCATCGGAGCGGTGGCTCGTGATCGCCTGGAGCACCTCTGAAACGATCACCGTCCGGTCGGGCTCGTCGTAGATCCCGTCGAGCAGCTCATGGAGCTTCGGCTCGGCGAGGAACAGGCTCCAGTCCTCGTGCCCGCGCCGGTGAACGGACATCCCGACGCAGTGGGTGAGCGCGGCGAGCACAACCACGACCTCCGCGTCGTCGTCCGTCATCCCGTAATCGCTCACGACCGACGGCGTCACCCCGTGCTTCGTGAGCTGCCGAAGGAGCTTCAGCGCGATGTTGGAAACGATCTGGATGTGAACCCACGAATGGTCGTTGATCACCATCCGCACGACCGCGTTCACGTTGGCGACGTGCCACCACGCCTTGAGCTGGGTGTCGGAATTCGCCCGGTCGAGCACCTTCCGGAGCTTGCGGTTTGCCCGAGTCGGCACGGTGATGCGCATCTCCGCGACCGCCTCGGTCGGGGTGAGACGCGTGCTGCGGAGCGCCTCCTCTGAGACGGGGCCGCTTGCCTGCGCGGCCGTGGCGTCCGGCTCCGGGGGCTGCTCACTCACCGCCGCATCCTACGACAGGTTCCCAAACCCGCGCCTCACGGCCGGCGAACGACCAGAAACCACGACCCGACGTAGAGCGTTTCGCCGCCGCCGATCTCCTCGAGCAACCCCTCCGCCGTGAATCGCCGCTTGTAGACGACCCATTCGGTGCCGTCGTTCAGGGTGCGCGTCGACCACTCCTCGGCCACCCCAGGGCCAACCACCGATGCGTCGATCAGCACGAGCTCGCCGCCGACCCGGCGCGTCTCGGCCAGGAATCGCATCCGCTGATGGACGTCGAGATGGCCGTAGAAGTGCCCGCTGACGATCCGCTCGAAGCGCCCGTCGGGGAACGGGAGCGAGAGCCCGTCGCCCTGGACGAAGGCGGCCCGCGGCAGGGTTTCTCGCGCGATCTCGAGCATCCGTCCCGACTGGTCGAGCCCAGTTACCTCGCCACGAAGGTGTCTGGTGAGGAATGCCGTTCCACACGCGATGTCGAGGGTCACCGCGGGCTCGAGGGCCGCGAGCGTCGCGACGACGTCGTCGAGCTCGCGGGCGAATCCGGCCCGGGTCCGTCCCGCAAAGAGCCCTGTGCCGAGGTACCAGTCGTCGTACTCGGGGGCGCGGCGATCGTAGTACTCCGGGGCGGTTGGCTCTCGGCTCGCTTCCACGCGGCTCCTAAACTAGCCACGTGGACGCAGGCGTCGCCTCGGGCGGGCTCGAGTGAGCAGGATCGAGGCGGTACCGAACGTCTCCGAGGGACGCGACGAGGCGGTCGTCGCGGCGATCGGTGCCGCGTACGTCTCCGCCGGGGCCAAGCTGGTCGACACTCACCGCGATGTCGACCACCATCGCTCCGTGCACACGCTGTTCGCCGATCAGGCGACACTCGTCGAGGCGCTCGTCGCCGGGATTCGCAGCGCCGCCGAGCTGATCGACCTGCGGCAGCAGGACGGTGTTCACCCCCGGGTAGGGGCGGCCGACGTTGTCCCGTTGATCGGGTTCGACGACGCCGGCCGCGAGGCCGCCCGGCAGGGTGCGCTCGCGGTCGGGAAGCGGGTTGGCGCGGAGCTCGGATTGCCGGTGTTCCTCTACGGAGAGGTCGGCCAGGGGAGGCGACCAGCCTTCTTCCGGCGCGGCGGCCCGACCGAGCTCCAGCGGCGGCTCGCAGCGGGCGAGCTCGTCCCCGACTTCGGTCCGGCCCGCCTCGACCCGGGCGCCGGGGCGGTGATCGTCGGCGCGCGTGCCCCGCTGATCGCGTTCAACCTCGTGCTCACCGACGCCGAGCTCGCGCTCGCTGAGGAGGTGGCGCGGGCGGTGCGAGGCTCGGGCGGTGGGATGGACGGGCTGCAGGCGATCGGGCTCCGGCTTGCCTCTACCCGCGCGATCCAGGTGAGCATGAACGTGATCGACGTCGACCGCGCGCCGCTCCACGAAGCGGTCGCGCTCGTGCGCGCCGAGGCGCGCGCTCGCGGTGCGGATGTCGGGAACGGCGAGCTCGTCGGCCTGTTGCCGGCAAGGGTCGTCGCCCGTGCCGCGGCTGCCGCCGGCGTCGACCGTCCGCTCGACGATCGCGGCGTGCCGACCTCGGCGGCGCTCGAGGCGGCGGCGGTGGCGTTCGCGCTCCCAGGGCTCGAGCGCGATCGAATCGTCGAGCGCTACCTCCGTTGAGCACCTCGGTCCGTTGCGGACATGTCCGCATGGGACCCAAAGGTGTCGGACACTTTGGTTGTCAAGCGCGAAACGTAAGAAAAGCGTGACGGTTCGTCCACAGGCGGGCTTGCGAGGCACGGCATAATTCGGGTGTGGCCACCGACAAGCAGCGCCGGCGGAGAGCGAAAGAGAAGCGGCATGTCTACGACCTCGTCGAGATCGACGACGAGGGCAACGAGACCGTCCTCAAGGGCTCCGAGCTGAAGCCGGAGCCTGCGGCGAAGGCGGCAAAGAACGGCAAGCCGGCGAAGCGGAACGCGAGGCGAGCACCCGCGAGCCGCCGCGAGCCGCCACCGCCGAGCTGGAACCGCGCGTTGAAGCGCGGGCTGATCGTCGCGCCGCTCCTCGTCGTCGTAATGCTCCTCCTCGGCGGCCGCGGCGGCGCCGCGGTAATCGCCCTCAACGCCGCGTTCTTCGCGCTGATGTTCATTCCGCTCTCGTACTTCATGGACGGGATGGTGTACCGCTCGTACCAGAAGCGGCTCACGAAGACGTCGCGCTGACCGCGTCGTGACCGCGATCGAACGGCTATCGCTCGGGCCAATCGGCACGAACTGCTACGTCGTCCGGGCGGCCACCGACGCCGTCGATGTGGTCGTCGTCGACCCGAGCGGCGGCGGCGACGAGCTCGGGCCTGAGCTCGCCCGGCGAGGCATTCGCTGCGGTGCGATTCTCGTCACGCACGGGCACTTCGATCACGTGTTTGGTGTCGCCGACCTCGCCGAGGCAACCGGAGCGGAGGTGACGATGCCCGAAGGCGAGCGGTTCCTCCTCGAGCGCGCCGCGGAGCTCACTCCGCCCGGGATCACGGTGCGGCCCTGGCCCGTCGGCATCGGGCTCACGGGCGGCGAGACGATCGAACGCTGCGGCGTGACGTTCGAGGTCATCGCCGTGCCGGGTCACTCGCCCGCCCACGTCGCGTACGTGCTCGACGGCGTGCTCCTCTCCGGCGACGTGCTGTTCAAGGGCTCGGTCGGAAGAACAGACCTACCCGGCGGCGACTGGCCGACGCTGCTCGCCTCGATCGAGCTCCTCGTCGAGCGGTTCCCCGGAGAGACGCAGGTGCTCCCGGGTCACGGGGAGCCGACGACCCTCGCCGCCGAGCTGGCGACGAACCCGTTTCTCGGGCCGCTCCGCGACCGTCGCTAGCGCGGCGGCGGCGGCGCAGGCCAGGAGCCGCTGCCGGTCGATCGTCTAGCCTGGGCGATCATGGCCGGAAAGCTCGAACGCCCACGCGGAACCCACGACGTCACCCCTGCGGAGATGCCGCTCTGGCACCGCGTGACGTCGGAGGTCGAGAGGCTCTGCGCGGTCTACGGCTATCGCAAGGTGCTGACCCCGGTCTTCGAGGACACCGCGCTCTTCCAGCGCACCTCCGGCGTCGGCTCCGATGTCGTGCAGAAGGAGATGTACACCTTCACCGACCGCTCCGACCGCTCGCTCACCCTTCGCCCTGAGGGCACCGCCCCGATCTGCCGGCTCTACGTCGAAAACGGGCTGCACCGCGAGCCGCAGCCGCAGAAGCTCTTCACGATCGCGCCGATGTACCGCTACGGCGCCCCCGGCAAGGGGCGCTACCGCGAGCACTGGCAGGCCTCGGTCGAGGCGATCGGCTCCGCCGACCCGTCGATCGACGCGGAGCTGCTTCAGCTCTACGACACGCTGCTCGGCTGTCTCGGGGTCACCGACTATCACCTCGACCTCAACTCGATCGGCTGTCGAACCTGCCGCCCCGCGTACCTTCGGGCGCTCGGCGCCTGGCTCGAGCAGAACCTCGACCGCTTGGACGAGGGCACGCGCGAGAAGGCCGCGACGAGTCCGCTGAGAGTGTTCGACAACTTCGCGGCGAAGCCCCAGGCGGTCCGCGCGGCGCTTGCCGAGGCACCCACGATCGGCGAGTCACTCTGCGAGGAGTGCGTCGCCCACTTCGCCGCCGTCCGCGCCGACCTCGACGCAACCGGCGTCGCCTACACGCTCGTTCCCACCCTCGTCCGCGGGCTCGACTACTACTCGCGCACCACCTGGGAGTTCATCGGGCCGATGGAGAACGAGAACTCGACGATCTCGGGCGGGGGACGGTACGACTACCTCGTCGAGGAGATCGGCGGCCCTCCGACGCCGGGCGTCGGTTTCGGCGCTGGCCTCGAACGGCTGCTGATCGCGATGCAGGAGGCAGGGGTCGTCGTTCAACCACCGGCTACTGAGGTCTTCATGCTGATTCAGCCGGACGTTCCGGAACAGGAACGACGGTTGGTGCTGGCGCAGATGGCTCTCCTTCGAAAGAACGGCGTCTCCTGCGACGCCGACTACGCGGGGCGGTCGCGGAAAGGGCAGCTCACGCAGGCGTCACGATTGCGCGCAAGACTACTCGTGGACGTTTGGCCCGACGGGTTTACGATTCAGACTCGTGAGCGTGCATCGTTCCCCGCGAACCCGTCGCTCGACGAGATCGCGACCGCCGTTCTCTCTAGGCTTTCGGGATGAGCGCCTGGCGCGACCTTCTCTGCGGTGAGCCGCGCGCCGATCGCGTCGGCGAGACCCTCACGCTCGCCGGCTGGGCCGCGAAGCGGCGCGACCACGGTGGGCTCGTGTTCGTCGATCTCCGTGACCGCACCGGGATCACGCAGCTCGTGATCAACCCCGAGCGCTCACCCGAGGCGGCCGAGCTCGCGAAGGAGATCCGAAATGAGTTCGTGCTCCAGGCGCGCGGCGCCCTCGTTGCCCGGGCGCCTGAGACGGTCAACCCGAAGATGACGACGGGCGAGGTCGAGCTGCTCGTCGACGAGCTTACCATCGTCTCCCGCTCGACACCCTTGCCGTTCCAGCTCGACGAGGAATCGGTCGACGAGACGCTCCGCCTGCGCTACCGGTGGCTCGACCTTCGCCGTGAGCGTCTCCAACGCAACCTCCGGTTGCGCGCGCAGATGGTCGGGATCATCCGCCGCCAGATGGAGGAGGCCGGATACCTCGATATCCAGACGCCGATCCTGTTCAAGCCCACTCCCGAGGGTGCCCGCGACTTCGTCGTTCCGAGCCGTCTGCACAAGGGTCGGTTCTTCGCGCTGCCGCAGAGCCCGCAGATCCTCAAGCAGCTGACGATGATCGCGGGGTTCGACCGCTACTACCAGATCGCGATCTGCTTCCGGGACGAGGACCTTCGCGCCGACCGCGTGCAGGAGATCACCCAGCTCGACGTCGAGCTGAGCTTCCCCGATCGCGAAGAGCTGTTCGAGACGATGGAGGCGATGTTCGCGACGATCTGGCGCGAGTGCATCGGCGTCGAGATCCCGGCCAGCTGGCCGCGGATGACGTTTGCCGAGGCCGACCGGCGCTTCGCGAGCGACAAGCCCGACACGCGGTTCGGACTCGAGGTGGAGGATGCGACCGAGCTGACCCGAGAGTCGGGGTTCGGCGTGTTCGCGCAAGCCGAGGCGGTTCGGTACCTCCGCGTGCCGCGGACGTTCTCGCGGGCGGAGGTCGGCGCGCTCGAGGAGGTCGCGAAGGTCTACGGCGCCAAGGGGCTCGCCTACCTGATGCGTGACGAGGGCTCGGGCGAGCTCCGCTCCCCGATCGCGAAGTTCCTCTCCGATGCGGAGCTCGACGCGCTCGCGGTGAGGCCGGGGGAGACCCTGCTCTTCGCGGCGGGCCCCTGGGCCCAGACCTCGAAGGTGCTCGGCCCCCTCCGCCTGCACCTCGGCCGGGAGCTGGGGTTGATCGACGACTCGGTCTTCTCGTTCCTCTGGGTGACCGACTTCCCGATGTTCGAGTGGGACGAGGACGAGGAGCGCTGGGGGGCGGTCCATCACCCCTTCACGCGGCCGACTGACGAGTGGAAGGACCGCTTCGGCAGCGAGCCGGGCGAAGCGCTTGCCTACGCGTACGACATCATCGTCAACGGCAACGAGCTGGGCGGCGGGTCGTTCAGGATCCACGAGCCAGAGCTCCAGGCGAGGGTCTTCGACTTGCTCGCGCTCTCCCCGGAGGAGCAGCGGGTCAAGTTCGGCTTCCTGCTCGACGCGCTTGCAATGGGTGCGCCCCCGCACGGCGGGATCGCGCTCGGAATCGACCGGATGACAATGGTGCTCGCCGGCGAGCCGAACCTCCGTGACGTGATCGCGTTCCCGAAAAACCAGGCGGGGCTCGACCCGATGTCGGGCGCGCCTTCGGAGATCACCAACGCACAGCTCGACGAGCTTGGGTTGCGACTCGTGCCCAAGGAGCCGGGCTGACCGCGGCGACCGGTAAGCGGTTGCTCTCGCTCGGCGCGGTCGCGCTGCTCGCCGGGCTCGCAGCGATCGCGCTCGTCGAACGGCGCGATGCGACTGCGGTTCCGACCCGCGGCGCGATCGCGCCATCGTCCTCTGGGTGGTATGTCGCGCTCGGGGCGCCACGACCGCCCGCGGGCGACGCCGAGAAGACCACGTGCGGGCTCATCCTCACCGCCCGCTCGCTCGGCGTGACCCACCCCGTGCTCCCGTGCGGCGCCAAGCTCCTGATCCGCTACGGAGACACCACGGTCCTCACCGAGGTGATCAGCAACACGCTCACCTCGAGCGGACGGCAGCTCGAGCTGACCGACGCGCTCGCGAAGCTGATCGGGCTCGACGGCACGCAGGAGCTCCGCTGGCGCTACGCCTCCCGCTCCTGACTAACGCGCCAAGCGGTACCCTGCCGTCACGCAGCTTTGCGCGTGGTCCCGGGCTCTCAACGTGAACCTACAGTCACACGAAGGGAGCTCGTGTCGGGGATAGGCGTTGCCGACGCCCCGCAGGGCACCCCCTTGGAAAGCGAGGTTCGCCTTCCGGGTCCGGGATCACGCGGAGAGCTGTCGAGGGAGGGGAGAGACGCGTGGCGGACTACACCCACGTCAACCGGGAGTCGCCGGAGGTCGAGGTTTTCAGGGGCTCGTTTCGCAAGGTGCGGCGCGCGCTCGGCACCACCGCGTTCGGGATCAACGAGATCACGATGCCGCCGGGGTTCGAGGGGCCGCAGCACGACGAGACCGACACCGGGCACGAGGAGGTCTACATCGTTCTCGACGGCGGCGGCACTGCGACGATCGACGGGGAGGCTGTCGCGCTGGCGCCGGGCGACTACCTGAGGGTGGGTGCGGCAGCGGTGCGACAGATCGTCGCCGGAGCAGACGGGCTACGGTTCATCGCGATCGGCGCGAAGGCGAACGACGGTTACGACGGCCGAGCGAGCCTGTGAGGGGCGGCGCGCTCTCGCTCGATCACGTCCAGGTCGCGATTCCGAGGGGCGGTGAGGCACCGGCGCGGTCGTTCTACGGTGAGGTGCTCGGCCTCACGGAGATCGAGAAGCCTGCTGCTCTTGCAGCGCGCGGAGGCGTGTGGTTTGCGGTCGGCGATCACGAGCTTCACCTCGGGACCGAGGAGCCGTTTGCACCGGCCCGCAAGGCCCATCCGGCGTTCAGGGTGGCGGACGTCGAGGAGCTTCGTTCCCTGGCCGCGCGTTGTGGCGAGGCGGGAGCGGAAGTGACCTGGGCCGACGCCATAGAGATCCCGGGGCGCGAGCGGTTTCACGTCGCCGACCCGTTCGGGAACCGGCTCGAGCTGCTCGCGTGACGACCGTCCGGGCCCCGATGCAGTACCTGGTGCACGGAGTTGACAACGAGGGTGTCGACGCGCAGCTGGAAGCTCTCGCCGAGTCGCACTGGACGTACATGGACGGGTTCCTGGACGACCTCGTCGCGCGTGGCCCGACCCTCTCTCCCGACGGGGAGAGGCACACGGGCAGCATCCATCTCATCCGGGAATCTGACCGCGACGGCGCACAGCGATTCGCGTTCGATGAGCCGTATTGGCGCGAGGGGCTGTACCGCACGGTATCCGTGACACGTTTCCACAACGCACTGGCGGGCACGATGTGGGACGGGCGTCGGCCGGCGCGAGGATCGACGAGCTCGCTCGTCGTCGCAAACTGGCCGCAGCGGGCCTTTGCGCCTGACGCCGCTGTCGATGCCCGGGTGCTCCGACAGCTTGCGGCCGCCGAGGCGCTGGTGTTTGGTGGCTTGCTGATCTCGGATGATGGAACCTCGAGCGTCGGCCTTGCCGCCGCCTTCGACCTCAGCCCGGAACGAGCTTCGTCACTGGTCGAGGCGCTCGGACTTCCCGAGCTGACGACGTTCACGGCGTGCTGTTGGCAACGCGGAGGACGCGACCAGGACTGAGAGACAATGGCCGATCTCGGCGACCCGGGCGGCGGGGGTAGCCTGGAACGATGGCTCCCGTCGAGGTCATTGGTGACTCGGCCGCAGGCGATCGGTTCGCGTGCGCGCGGCTGGTGGTCGACGGTGAGCGAATCGTCGAGGCAGACGCACCCGGTCTCGCGCGGGATCTCGTCGGGCTGACGCTTCTCGAGGCGGCGGCGGTACCCGGCGAGCGGCTGGCCGCCGACGCACTCGCGAACGCGCTCTCGCACGTCTTTCGCGCGCCCCGAGCAGCGGGGCGCGTCGCCGTTGCGATGAGCGGCGGGGTCGACAGCTCGGTGGCGTTGCTGCGGGCGCGACCGAACGCAATCGGCGTGACGCTGCGTCTGTGGGCCGATCCGCGCGGTCGCTCGGCAGAGCGGATCTGCTGCTCGCCCGACGCGGTGATCGCCGCCCGGCGTGCATGTCACGCGCTCGGAGTCCCACACGTGACGCTCGACCTCCGCGAGGAGTTCCGCGCGGCAGTCGTGGCGCCGTTCGTCTCCGAGTACGCGGCCGGGCTGACGCCGAATCCGTGCAGCCGCTGCAACGGGGCGTTCCGCTTCGACGCTCTCGTCGCCTTTGCTGCCCGGGCGGGTGCCGAGGCGCTCTGGACGGGTCACTATGCGCGGATCGTCGATCGCGACGGGGTGACGCTCGTCGCCCGCGGGCTCGATCCGGCGAAGGACCAGTCCTACATGCTCGCGACCGTCGAGCCGGCGCTCCTTGCGTCGGTCGGCTTCCCGCTCGGTTGCTCGACGAAAGACGAGATCCGTGCTGAGGCCCGCGCGGCGGGGCTCGAGTCTGCCGGCCGCGGCGAGAGCCAGGAGGCATGCTTCCTCGCCGGTGACGACTACCGCGAGTTCCTCGCGCGCCACGGCGTCGTCGACGAGCCCGGCACGATCGTCGACGAAGTCGGCCGCAAGCTCGGCCGCCACGACGGGCTGTGGCGGTTCACTCCGGGCCAGCGGCGCGGGATCGGAGTCGCCGCTGAAAAGCCGCTCTATGCCGTCAGGGGCGAGCGCACGACGAACACGCTCGTCGTCGGGCCCCGTCGTGCGCTCGAGGTGCGGGCGATCGAGGCGCGGGGTCGGCTCTACGTTCCGGCAAGCGACGTCGAGGCCAAGCTCCGCTATCGATCAGCTGCGGTCGGTGCTCGGGTCGAGGTGGACGGCGAGACGCTCCGGTTGACGTTGTTGGAGCCTGTCTACGGCGTCGCACCCGGGCAAGTCGCGGCGTTGTACTGCGACGATGCCGTGGTCGGAGCCGGCGAGATCGTCACGACTTCGCGGTAGCATCCCGAGCAATGCCTGTCGCCTCGACCGCTGGAGACGCCGCGTACTGGGGGCTCGCCGCGTTTCTCGTCCTGCTCGGCCTGGGCTCGGCCTTCGCGTTGGTCAAGCTCGGGCGCCTGTTCGACAAGGTCTCGTCGTTCATCGCCGGGACCGAGCGCGACCTGCTCCCGGTGATCATCAAGGGCGGTGGCACGGTCGATCGGGTCAACTACCAGCTCGACAAGCTCGATACGGTTACCGACAGCGCTGTCGGGATGGCCGACAGCGCCGACACCGCGGTGCGGGCGGTATCGACAGCGATCTCGAAGCCGGTCGAGAAGGTCTCGGGGCTCGCGGCCGGGGTGGCGCACGGCGTCTCCGCCTTCAAGCAGAGCCGGTCGGCCTCCGACGCGTTGGCGGCTGCGAAGGACGCCGCACGTCGTCGCGAGCGCGATCTCGCGGAGGATCTGCGTGGCGCCCGCACCCCGCCTTCGTCGGAGCGACCCGAGCCGACCCCGCGCCCCGCGGCCCAGCCTAAGCCTGGCCCTGTTCCGAAGCCGGAGGCTGTGCCGAAGCCCGAGCCCGTTCCGGATCCCGACGCCGCTCCGGCTGCCGGCACCGACGCCCCGTAGCGCTGCGCGGCGCCGATCGCGCGACGCTGGTTCACGACCGGTGTCAGACACCCGCCGGTGTCAAGGCCAAACCGTGCCAACTTCGTGTCAGTTTTTCCACAGCTCTGAATCGGCGGCCACGAACGAGTGAAACGACTCGACCGCCCCGGCACCCTCGACTCCGAAGCTGGCAAGCAGCTCTCCGACCCGCAGGAACGGCGGCGACGGCATGAGGCCGACCGTGGGCTTGTAGCTGGTCCAGGAGGCTGTGGCGACGTTCGGTGCTATCCCCGCGCGAACGGGGTTCCGAAGGACGTAGCGAATCGTTGCCAGGAACTGCTCCTGCGTCGTCTGTTGCGTTGAGCCGAATCGGTTAGTGAAGAGATGAGCTGTTCGGCCGCGGCGACGATTGAAGCGAAGCGAGTACGTCTGATTCAGCTTCTTCACGAACGGCGAGAGCCCTTCCCTCGGTGAGCGGGCGACAAGATGCCAGTGGTTCGGCATGAAGGCCCACGCGAAGACGTCGACCCTATGGTCGAGCGCCGCAGCGGCGAAGATCGAGGCGAACTCGAAGTAGTCGCTCTGCTCGACGAAGATCGGCTCTCGGTTGCTACCCCTCGAAAACAGGTGGTACGTCCCGTCGTCCTCCCAGATTCGCAGTGGGCGTCCCATCCACCGAAAGTAGGGACTCCAACGGACCACCACAAGGGGTGTGGACGAGGTTTTGCAAAGTTGACACAGGTTTCCGTGGCGGCCGGCGGTGTCGGACACCGGTCACCGAGCCCGCGTAACCGCGCCAGGTCGCCGCTACGATCGAGCGGATGCGAACGACGGCCGAGCTGCGCGAGGGGTTTCTCTCGTTCTTCGAGGGGAAAGAGCACATGCGGTTTCCCTCGTGGCCTCTGATCCCACCGCCGGAGGACCCGTCGACGCTCTTCATCTCGGCGGGGATGCAACCGCTCAAGCCGTACTTCGCGGGGTTCAAGACGCCGCCGGCCCCGCGGTTCACGACCGTGCAGAAGTGCCTCCGCGCCGGCGGCAAGGACACCGACCTCGACGAGGTCGGGATGACGGCACGCCACGCATCGATGTTCGAGATGCTCGGCAACTTCTCGTTCGGCGACTACTTCAAGGATGGCGCGATCGACCTCGCGTGGGAGTTCGTCACCGAGCAGATGAAGCTCGATCCGGACCGGCTCTGGGCCTCCGTCTTTGCGGGCGACCCGGGCCTCGGGCTCGGCGAGGACGAAGTCGCGGTTGCCGGCTGGCTCCGCAAGGGAATCCCGCGCGAGCGGATCGTCCCGTTCCCGCGCTCCGACAACTTCTGGGGCCCGGCGGGCGAGACCGGCCCGTGCGGCCCCTGCTCCGAGCTCCACCTCGACCGGGGCGAGAGCTACGGCTGCGGCAAGCCGACCTGCGGGCCGAACTGCGACTCGTGCGACCGGTTCATCGAGTTTTGGAACCTCGTGTTCATGGAGTTCGACCTCGCCGCGGACGGGACGCTGACCCCGCTTCCCAAGCAGAACATCGACACCGGGATGGGTCTCGAGCGCGGCGCGATGCTCCTGCAGGGAGTCGACTCGATCTTCGACACCGACGGCTTCAAGCTGATCATGGACTGGATCGAGCGGGAGTCGGGGGTTGGCTACGGCGCCTCGCCCGAGGCGACCAAGGCACACCGTGTCCTCTCCGACCATGGGCGCGGCGTCACGTTCCTGGTCGCCGAGGGTGTCACCCCGGCGAACGAGGGGCGCGGCTATATCCTCCGCCGCCTGATCCGCCGCTCGGTCGTTCAGGCCCGCCGGATCGGCCTCCCCGCCGTGTACCCGCTCCCCCGGATCGTCATCGAGCAGGTCGGAGCGTGGTATCCGGAGGTCGTCGAGAACGCCGCCGAGATCGAGCGGGTCGTCCGCGCCGAGGAGGAGCGGTTCCGCGAGACGCTCGACCGGGGAATGAAGGAGTTCGAGGAGCTCGCCGGCGACGACATCTCCGCCGCCGACGCGTTCCGGCTCGCGGCCACGTACGGGTTTCCGATCGAGCTCACCGTCGAGCTCGCGCTCGAGCGCGGTCACCAGGTCGACGTCGACGGCTACCGGGTCGAGATGGACCGCCACAAGGAGATCTCGCGTGGCTCGGGGGAGCGCGGGCTCGGTCAGCGCGCCGCCGACTTCGCGGTCGCTGCCG
Organism: Gaiellales bacterium; assembly: GCA_046330385.1. Lineage (GTDB taxonomy): Bacteria > Actinomycetota > Thermoleophilia > Gaiellales > Gaiellaceae > Gaiella. The sequence continues at coordinate 890,148 of JAXLSV010000002.1, forward strand.
ACTTTCGGACGGAGTTCGTCGGCTACGCGAAGACCGACGTGATCACGCAGCTCGGCGCGCTCGAGGACCTCGGCGACGGGACGTTCCTCGCGAAGCTTCGCGAGTCGCCGTTCTACGCCGCCGGTGGCGGCCAGGTGACCGACCAGGGCTGGCTCGAGCTCGACGACGACGCGGCGACCCGGGCCGACCTGGTCGAGGCGTTCCGCTTCGACGGCGACCAGGCGGTCCTATTCCGCGGCTCGGGCTTCGCGGCAGGCGACCGGGTCAAAGCTCGCGTGCCGCCGGCGGTGCGCTTCCCAACTCAGGCGAACCACACGGCGACGCATCTGCTGCACGAGGCGCTTCGCGAGGTTCTCGGCGAGCACGTCAAGCAGGCGGGCTCGGCGGTGCGCCCCGACAAGCTCCGCTTCGACTTCACCCACGGCGAGGGCCTCACGCAAGACGAGCGCGACCGTGTCGAGGCGCGGGTCAACGAGAAGATCTTCGCCAATCTCCCCGTCCACACGTTCGAGACGACGCAGGACGAGGCCCGGAAGCTGGGAGCGATGATGCTGTTCGGCGAGAAGTACGGCGATGTCGTTCGCGTCGTCGACGTCGAGGGCTTCTCGACCGAGCTCTGTGGCGGCACCCATGTCCGCACCACCGCCGAGATCGGCGCGTTCGCGATCATGAGCGAGGGCTCCGTCGGTGGCGGCGCTCGCCGGATCGAGGCGGTGACCTCGGGGGAGGCCTACGCCGTGCTGCATGCGCGCGCGACCGAGGTCGACACGCTTCGCGTTGAGGTCGAAGAGCTGAGGAAGCAGCTCAAGCGCAAACCGCAGGCGATCGCGCCGACCGCCGAGGTCGAGGCCGTAATCGAGACGATCGCCGGCGTCAACGTGATCGTGCAGTCCGTCCCCGAGCTCGACGGCGACGCTCTGCTAGAGCTCTCCGACCGGTTCAAGTCGAAACATGCACCCGCGTTCGTCGTCCTCTGCTCGGCAACCGACGGGAAGGTGAGCCTCGTCGCCAGCACCGAGCATGGTGTCGCCGAGCGGATCAGTGCCGCCGACGTGATCAAGGGCGCCGCGCCGCTCGTCGGCGGTGGCGGTGGCGGGCGGCCGACAATGGCGCGTGCGGGTGGCAAGGACTCCGCCGGGATCGAGGCCGCGCTCGCCGAGGCGCGGCGGATCGTCGCCGCCGCGCTCGCCGGGTGAAGGTGCTCGCGCTCGACTACGGCTCGGCGCGAACGGGCGTTGCCGTCTCGGATGCGACGGGAACGCTCGCGCGGCCACTCGAGGTCGTCTCGCGCATCACGGAGGACGCCGGGCTCGGGAGGCTCGACGCGCTCGTCGGCGAGCACGAGCCGGAGCTCGTGCTGGTCGGGCTGCCTTTGACCCTGCGTGGCGAGATCGGTGCGCAGGCGGACGAGACGCTGGCGTTCGTCGCCCGCCTCCGCGACCGGCTCGACGTGCCCGTCGAGACCTGGGACGAGCGCCTGACCACGACGCTGGCGCAGCAAAGCGGCCACCGCGCGCCGGAGGATGCGCGTGCGGCGGCGCATCTGCTTCAGAGCTGGCTCGACCGGGGTGCCCGATGAGAGCGCTTGCGTTGCTCGCCGTCGTCGGGGTCGTCGCCGCCGGCTCGTTTGCGGCCACCGCCTGGCTCAGGGGTGGCGACGACGACTCGCCGACGCCGCCACCGACAACGGCGGAGCCGCTCAAGCGTTTGCGCGTGATCTTCCCCGAGGGGTTCACCGTGAAGGAGATGGCCGACCGCGTCGCCGCCGTCAGGCAGATCGCGATCGACCGTCGCGGCGTCACTCCCGTGCTGACGAAGCAGGGCTACCTCCGTGCGGTCGGCGAGGCGACGCCGCCGGCCGCGTTCGGGCGGGACGTCAAGAACCACTCGCTCGAGGGCTTCCTGTTTCCCGCGTCGTACGAGTTCACGCAGCAGACCACCGCGCGTGAGCTCGTCAGCCAGCAGCTTCGCGCCTTCCGGCAGCGGTTCGCACGAATCTCGCTCAAGTATGCAAAGTCGAAGAACCTGACCCCGTACGACATCTTGATCATCGCCTCGATGATCGAGAAGGAGACAGCGGTGCCCGCGGAGCGAAAGCTCGTCGCAGCCGTGATCTACAACCGCCTACGAAACCGCATGCCGCTCGGGATCGACGCGACCACGCGCTATGGGCTCGGGATCCCGGGAACGGAGTCGTTGACTAAGGCGGCGCTCGCGTCGAAGTCGCCGTTCAACACCCGGAATCGCCCCGGGCTTCCGCCGACACCGATCGCGAATCCCGGGCTCGCGTCGATCCAGGCCGCCGCCCACCCGGCGAAGGTCGACTTCCTGTACTACGTGCGGCGCCCGTCGTCGAAGCGGCACTTCTTCACCGCCGATGAGAGCGAGTTCCTCCGCGCGGTCTGTGACTTCGGGTACGCCTGCTCATAGCGGACGCGACCCTACCGCGCGTCCGGTCGGGTAAACGCGTAGAGCACGACATACCCAAGCGCCAGCGAGGCGCTGAGGGCCGCGACGAGCGTGAGCCCTTCGACTGCGCGAGCGGGATCTGCGGCCCGGTCGAGAATCGTGTGTGTGAGCGCCCCAGGATGCAGGACGGCATCCCAGCTGTTGAAGCGGTAGATGCGCCCGAGGACGATCCCGACCGCGCACAGCCCGAAGGCCGGAAGCAGGGCGACCCAGCTCCAGAATGCGCCCACCCGAGCACGAACGACCGACTGGACGAGGAGGATCGAGGCGAACCCGAGCAGCAGCCCTGTCGCTGCAAAGCTCGAGACGAGCACTGCGTCGAACCAGAGCGGAGCGCCGCCGATCCTCCCGAGGTGCACGAAGTCGGTGACGATGTACGGGGCATTCGGGAGGAACAGAAGCCAGGTCGCTGCGAGCCCGACCGTCGTTGCGCCGAAGGCTCGCCGCCGCTGCGCGTCGTAGAGCGCGAGTGCGGCCACGAACGGCACCCACGCGAGGACGAGGTTCCAGACGAGGAAGCGGTAGTCGTGCGTGCCCGTCTGCGTGAACCGATAGCGGAGGATCGCAACACAGAACGCTGACGCCGCAGCGAGCGCGAGGATCGTCGTCACCCGGCGGGTGCTGACGGTGCCCTGTCCCATCCCGAAAGCCTACGGCGACTCGGTTAGCGGCCTGTTAGCGTCTCGTGCAGTTCAGGTGCGGTCACTGCTCGGCGGCCCCGCCAGTGCGGTTTCGACTCGCTCGAGCAGCGTCGCGGGCACGAACGGCTTCGGGAGGAACGCGAGCTCCGCCGCCTCGATGCCGTGCCGCACGATCTCGTCGTACGTGTAGCCCGACATGTAGACCACGCGAAGCCCTGGCCGGCGCTGCTCGAGGGTGGTTGCGAGCGCGTGCCCGTCGAGGCCGGGCATCACGAGATCCGTGAGGAGCAGGTCGATCCGCACCTGCGTCACCGTGAGGAGCTCGAGCGCGGCCTCGCCCGTCGCCGCAGCGACGACGGTGTAGCCAGCAGCCTCGAGCGTTCGTGCCACCAGCTCCCGGACGGCATCCGTGTCCTCGACGACGAGGATCGTCGCCGACGAGCTCCGGTCGCGGGCGGGGAGCGGTGGCAGGGGGTCCGGCGCGTCGATCTCGCCGACGCACCGGGGCAGCACGACCGTGAACATCGCCCCTTGCCCGGGGCTGCTCTCGACGTCGACCCAGCCGCCGCTCTGGCGAACGATGCCGTCGACGGTCGCGAGCCCCAGCCCGGTGCCTTTCCCGACGGGCTTGGTCGTGAAGAACGGCTCGAACATCGCCATCCGGATCGGCTCGTCGAAGCCGACACCCGTGTCGGCGACCGAGAGCGCGACGTACTCACCTGCGGCGAAACCGCTCTCGGCCGGCGGCTCGAGACGCCTGTTCTCCGTCGAGATCGAGATGAGCCCGCCCGTCGGCATCGCGTCACGGGCGTTGACGGTGAGGTTGACGACGACCTGCTCGAGCTGGCTGCGGTCGACGCGAACGGGCCAGAGGTCATCGGCCAGGGTCAGCTCGAGCGTGATCTTCGCGCCGAGGAGACGCTGCAGCATCCCGCCGAGGTGCTCGACCGTCTGGTTGAGATCGAGAACGTGTGGCTGCAGGACCTGCTGCCGCGAGTATGCGAGGAGCTGGTTCGTCAGCATCGACGCGCGCCGAGCCGCCTCGGCGACCTCGTTGAGCCCCTCCCGGATCGGGAGGTTCTGCGACTCGAGGCCCAGCATCAGATCGACGTTGCCCTGGATCACCGTCAGCAGGTTGTTGAAGTCGTGGGCGACCCCTCCGGCAAGACGGCCGACCGACTCCATCCGCTCAGCCGCGCGAAGGCGCTCGTCGGAGCGGCGGAGCTCGTCCTCGGCAGCCTTGCTGTCGGTGACGTCGATCATGAAGCCCCGCACCGCGACGACATCGCCGTTCGCATCGCGTTCCGGCGTGCTCTCGTCGTGCACCCAGACAGTCCTGCCGTCGCGGTGGAGGCAGCGGTATTCCGAGACGGTGGCGACGCCCGTGCTGTTGGCCCGCATCTCCGAAACGACGCGGTCGCGATCGTCGGGATGCAGCACCGTCCCGAGGAAGAACGCACCCGACTCCGGCCCGATCCAGGTGTCGGCGGGATAGCCGAGCATCTCCTCGATCCGCTTGCTGATGAAGATGCTCGACCCGTCCGGCGTCGCCGGGGCGACGTAGATCGCGGCGGGGAGCTCATCGACGAGCGTTCGGTAGCGCTCGTCGGCAAGCCGGCGCTCATCCTCGAGGCGCTTCAGCTCGGTGATGTCGGTGATGTAGCCGTGCACAGCCACGACTGCGCCGTCGGGCCCGGCCTCGGGGATCGCGTCGTCGTTCACCCAGCGCACGTTGCCGTCACGAGTGAGGCATCGGTACTCGACCTGGACGCGCTCGCCCGCGTTCGTACGCTTGATGACCGACTCGACGAGAGCCCGATCGTCGGGATGGACGACCGTCGTGAGCCAGTGATCCGGGGTGTCGGCCGAAGCTGGCCACCCGAGCAGGTCGACGATCCGTGGGCTGGTGAAGACCTCGCTCGCGGTGTCGTCAGGCTCGTCGACGTACACGATCCCGGGCAGCTGCTCGAGCACTCGCTGAAAGAGATCGGCGCGGGCCTGCGCGCGGGCGAGGTCTGCTCGGAGCGCGGCGACCTCGTCTGGCTGCACGGCAGCGCCTGCCTTGGGCTCGCGCGAGGCGTCGCTCTCGTTCACGGCCGCTCACCCTATGCGAGATCCCGTCACTCCGAAAGCGCGCGATCGAGGGAGAGCGCGATACTTGCGGGGTGACGATCCGCGGCACCACCACGCTCGTCGGCCTGCTCGGCTGGCCGACCTCCCACTCACTCTCGCCGCCAATGCAGAACGCGGGGTTCGAGGCGCTCGGGCTCGACTGGGCCTACGTGCCGCTACCGACACCCCCTAACCTCCTCGGCGACGCGGTGCGCGGGTTGGCCGCGATGGGCTTCGCCGGCGCGAACGTGACGATCCCGCACAAGGAGGCGGTCGGCGCATTCTGCGACGAGCTCGACGAGGTGGCCGCGCGCTCGGGCTCGGTCAACACACTCGTGTTCCGGGAGGGACGCGTCTTGGGCTCGTCGACCGACGGGTTTGCGATCACCTCGCAGGTGTCGGCGGCCGGCCGCCGCGCGCTCGTGCTCGGGACCGGCGGCTCGGCGAAGGCTGCGGCCGACGCGCTCGGCTCGGTTGGTGCTTCGGTCACCGTCCGTGGGCGGCGCGATGCGGACTGGCCGCCGAGCGGCGAAGGGATCGATGTCCTCGTCAATTGCACACCGGTGAAGGACGAGGTTCTCGTCGCGCCTGTCGCGTCGATACAGGTGGTCGATCTTGCCTACAACGCCGACGGCTCGCCGACCGCGCTCGTGGCGGCTGCCCGCGCCGCGGGGTGCGTTGTCGCTGACGGGCTCGACGTCCTGCTGGCACAGGGGGCCGCGTCGTTCGAGCGGTGGACGGGACTGGAAGCACCGGTCGACGTTATGCGGGCGGCGTTGCGGGGGTAGCGGGTTCGACCCCTATCCCATCGACGACGACGGGAGCAGAGCCTTCTTTCAAGAGTCGGTGACCCTCCGGTTGGCTCGAAAGCGGCTCCGCGGCGAGGACCTCTGGGAGCGGGGGTTCGTGAACTCGCCGTTCAAGACGCATGCGCCACAGCGTTCAGCTCGTCGCTTGGCCCAGCGTTCGGGAATGTCACCCGAGCGTGCGGCTAGCCTGAGCCGGGTGACCTACATCATCGCGGAGCCTTGCGTTGATCTGAAAGACCGTTCCTGCGTCGATGTGTGCCCGGTTGACTGCATCTACGAGGCGAAGCGGATCACCGTGATCGACCCGGACGAGTGCATCGATTGCGGCGCCTGCGAACCAGAGTGCCCGGTGCAGGCGATCTTTCCCGAAGACGCGCTGCCGGAGCGCTCGGCGCCCTTCATCCCGATCAACTACGCCGTTGCGCAAGGGCTCGAAGTGGTCGATCGACTTGTCGATGAGTGGAGTGCAGGAGACAGCGGGGGGAGCGCGGGCGTGCGCGAGCCGCGCAACCCACCACCCGAAGCTCCCGAGAACGAAGACGCGGTGGACGCCACGGACTAGACGACGAACGCGGCCCACTTTCGAGCCCAATCAGTCCGTAGCCGGGCCGAAGCCGCCGTTTGCCACCTCGCCGTACAGCGGCCGGATTGTCTGTGGTAGCGGAATTCCAAGACGGCTCTCAATCCCTGCCATTGCCGCCTCGGAGAGTGGTTCGAAGAACCGAAACGGTCATGCGGCTACACCGATCTCGTCGACGGCCTGAAGCGGATCCAGAGCCCTCGCGCGCAGCGCCCCAAGCAGGTCGGCCGTCAGAACAGACCCTGAGCTGAGATCTTGCGGAACAGCCCGGCTACCGCAACCAACCCCGGCGGCTCGTTGAGCCTCTCGGGTGACATTCCCGAACGCTGGCGCACGCAGATCTACTTCGTCCGACGTGTGTCCGAGCAGCCCCGTGCGCCGAGACACCACCGACGCATCAGTCCCAACGAGCTGACGCCAGGCCCCGAACGCTAGCGCAGGCGCGCGTCGTAGCGCGGCTCATTGCGCCGGCGCGCAGAATAGGGAGATGATACGGCGCAAGCGACCAGACGCCCCCAAGTCTCGTGGACGAGGCTCTCGCCGAGTTCCTCGCCCCTGGATTCGTTCATGTCTCGACCGTCGGCGGGGGCAGAGGCTATCAGCACATTGTCGAACGCGATCGGAACCTCATCGTGGAGATCCTCCGCGATTGGGAGAGCTACTCGATCTCGGCGTCAACGATCGACCAGCCGGAGAAGACACATGACTACGACATCGTCCACGCCGCGCTCGCGGGCACTGCGTTTGGGCGCATTGCCGCCGATAGCCGAGCAGAGCGCATTTCCTCGACAAACGCGCCCGCATCTGGTTCGGCGGAGACGTCGTTCTCGGGCGACATTCCCGAACAGGGCGCAGGCGAACGTGTTTTCTGCTGGGTGACCGGTCTCACGGGTGCCGACGCTCGCCCCCTACAGTTGAGGCTGTGCCGCTCCTTCTGATGCGCCCGACGCCGAGTGGCTGGTCGATCATTGGCGGGCTGAACACGATGCGGGTCATTCCTCGACCACTAGCCCGCGCTCGGCCGCGGAAGAGTACGCGAGGCGCAGCCGGGTCACTCCGAGCTTGGGAGCCCGAGCGAGCGCACGCCGGGTAACGGGGTTGGGACTGACCGCGCTGCGATCTCCAGGAGGTGGCGCGGATCGAGGATCTTCTTGCGCGGCGGGATCCCCCTGCTCACCGTCCGCGGCGGACGCCTGACCCTGGCGGGCGTGTTGTCCAAACTGTCCGTCCGACGAGCCCAGTAAGCTGTTTCTATGTTGGCAACACTCGAAGAGCAGCTGGATCAGCGTCTGCTTGATGAGCGTCGCCGCGAGCGGTGGGAGGCGCAGGATGGTCGTCAGGATGCGCTTGCCAGCCTGTCGGCGCATCTCAACGCTGCCACTGCGCACTGGCTCGACCTGCTCTGGGAGATGCACGAGCAGGGCGACAGCACCGATCTGAAGAGCTTCGTCGCGTGGCGCTGCGGGCTCACACAGCGGGAGGCGGGGGAGTACCTGCGGGTCGCGGAGGCGCTACGGGAACTGCCGGCGATCCGGGCGGCGTTCTCGCGCGGCGAGTTGACGTTTACGAAAGTGCGGGCGCTGACGAGGGTCGCTGCGGCGTCGTCGGAGCAGGGTCTGCTCGAGCTCGCCGGAGTGCTGACGGCCTCGCAGCTCGAGCGTGCGCTGCGGGCGTTCCGGCGGGTCGCCGACCGTGACGCGCATGCTGCGCACGAGCTCGAGTACGTCAACTACTACAACGATGAGGACGGCTCGCTGATCTTGCGGGCGCGACTTGCGGCCGAGGACGGTGTGCTTGTCATCAAGGCGCTCGACGCCGCACGCGAGCGGGTGCTCCAGCGACGTCGGGAGGAACGCGCCGCAGCCGCGGAGGCGGCCCGGGTCGGACAGGCACCCGACGGCGCCCCCGAACGGGACCTTTCCAGCCTCAGCGCGGTTGTCACCGGCGCGGCGGTGGATCCCCCGCGGCCCGCAGTCGTCGAGGCGTTGCTGGAGCTTGCCGAAGCGTCACTGGCCGTGAGCGATGAGTCGCGGCGGGAGCGCACGAGGGTCGTCGTCCACGTCGACGCGGCCGCGCTCGTGGCCGACGGTGTCGGGCGCTCCGAGCTTGAGGACGGCCCGGTCATCTCCCTCGAGACCGCGCGGCGGCTCGGTTGCGATGCGGAGCTCGTCACCCAGGTGGAGCGTGACGGCCTGCCGGTGAGCGTTGGTCGCGCGCGGCGGACGGTGCCGCCAGCGTTGCGACGGCTGCTCGAAGCTCGAGACGAGGGCACCTGCTGCTTCCCCGGCTGCGAACGACGCCGCCACCTCGAGGCGCACCACCGCCACCACTGGGCACACGGCGGCGAGACGAGCCTCGACAACCTCGTGCTGCTGTGTTTCGACCACCACCGGTTGGTGCACGACGGTGGATACACCGTCGAGGACGACGACGAAGGCGGGATCCGGTTCCGCAACCGCTACGGCATCGTTCGCCCGCTCGCCCCACCACGCCCTCCGCCAGGCAGCACCGACGAGATCATCGTCGCGAACCGGGCTCGCGGGCTCGAGATCGATCCACGAACACTTCGCACCGGAACCGGAGAGCGGCTCGACCTCGGGCTGACCGTCGCTGCGATCGCAAGTTGCGTCGGCTGACCTGGCGTCCGAGAGTGGGTCGCCCGGTCGAAGCGTGCGGCAGGTCGACCAAGGCACACACGCCGCCTCTACCGTTGTGCTCATGCTGAGAGGGCGTTGCGCGTGCAGGGTCCTCGCATTTGAGGTCTAGGACAAGTTCGTGGCCGCCTACAACTGCCACTGAACGCCCGTGTCCGATCTGCGTGACTCCCTCGCCCGACCGCTCGGTTTCGCGGATGAGGTCGGCGAGGCGACTCGTCGCTCGTCCGGCGGCAGCCGAATGACCACAGGTACGCCCGGGCGCTTCTCGTCACGGTGACGTGCCTCGGTCGGCGAGGGCGCAGCTTCGGGAGAGAGCCGGGGCTTGCGGCCGGGTGCGGTGAGGGCGACAATGCGTTCGTGGAACGCCGCGCGCCGGTGCGCCGAAGGCGAGCAACGCTGTTGCTCCTGGTCTTGCTCCCGGTGGCGCTCATCGTCGGCGCCTCCGTGGGCGAAGTTCCCGGTCACCGTCCGATCGAGCGACCGAACGCCGGCCGTCGGAGAGCGCGTCACGCTGGTCGTCCGCAGCGGACGGAAGCTCGACTTCAACCTGCGGCTGATCGCGGCTGATCGCGGTCGCGCCGGGACGGGACGTATCCCGGGTCGTCGCCACGATCACGGGCGACACGTCCTACCCTGACCCCGACGTCATCTCGGGTGGGTTCGAGGTTCGGCTCGTCCGGATCGCGCCCGACCGGTGGCGCGGCGTCGCACGCTTCAACACACCCGGCCGCTGGCGGGTCGTGGTGCCGAGCTGGGCGCCGGAAGGTGTCGTCGTGCCTGCCGGTGTGGCCCGGGCCGCGATCGACGTCCACTGACGCCGGACAGGGCACCCGAGGCCGACGCCGGCTCCCGCCCGCCGTCACCCCGCGACGTGGCCAGGCACGCCACGTCCGCTCCCATCATCCACTTTCCGAACAGGATCCGTGCGATGCTGCGCATCCTTGTTCCCCTCTGTGGAGGGAGGGGCTAGGGATGGGCGGGCCGCGTTGACGCCTTGGACTCCTCCTCGCAGTCGGCGTCCCTAGAATCGGCCCCATGCCGCTCAACCTCGTCACCGCCGGCGAGTCGCACGGGCCTGCGCTCGTTTCGATCGTCACCGGGCTCCCGGCCGGGCTCGAGCTCGACCGCTCGGCGATCAACGCCGACCTGCGACGCCGCCAGCAGGGCTACGGCCGCAGCCCGCGACAGCAGCTCGAGACCGACACCGTCGAGGTGCTGAGCGGCCTGCGTCATGCGCGAACCCTCGGCACGCCGCTGACGCTCGTCGTTCGCAACGCCGACCACAAGAACTGGCTCTGGGGGATGAGCCCGTGGGCACCCGACGGGGAGCCGGCGGGCAAGGGAGTGAAGAAGGTGACGTTGCCACGCCCGGGTCACGCCGACCTCGCCGGCGTTCTCAAGTACGAGCACGGTGACGTCCGTAACTCGCTCGAACGCGCAAGCGCCCGCCACACCGCGACACACGTGGCCGCCGGCGCGGTCGCGAAGGCGCTGCTCGCCCGGCTCGGGATCACGGTCGCGGGTCGGCCCGTCGAGATCGGCGGCGCGACGACCGACGAGGGGATGCGCGAAGCGACGGATGCCGCCCGCAAGGACAAGGACACCCTAGGGGGCATCGTCGAGGTGGTCGCGATCGGGTGCCCGCCTGGTCTCGGGTCGTACGCCGAGAAGACCGATCGACTCGACGCGCGGCTCGCGTTCGCGCTGATGGGGATCCAGGCCGTGAAGGGTGTCGAGGTCGGCGACGGCTTCGACCTCGCCCGCCGCCGCGGGATCGACGCTCACGACGAGATCGACCCCGGCCTCACCCGGCGCACGAACCGGGCGGGCGGGCTGGAGGCGGGGATGACGAACGGGGAGCCGATCGTGGTTCGCGCCGCGATGAAGCCGCTGCCCACGCTGATGAAGCCGCTCGACTCGGTCGACCTCGAGACGGGTGACGCCGCGCAGGCACTCGTCGAGCGCTCCGACGTCCAGGCGGTCGAAGCGCTCGCCGTCGTCGCCGAGGCCGCCGTCGCCTTCGAGCTCGCGAGGGTCTCGCTCGATAAGTTCGGGGGCGACTCGATCGAGGACACGGTTGCTGCGCATCGCGCCTACCTCGACCGGATCGCGCCGCGATGGCAGCCGCGGTAGCCGCACCCGAGCGCTTCGGGATGGCGACGGGCTCGTACGAGGCCGAGCGCGATGACTGGCGGGCAGCCGTCGAGCGTGCCGCCGCAGAGGGATTCAGCAGCATCGAGCTCACCGCGATCCGCGAGAAGCTGCTGGCGACCCTCGACGACTTCCTCTATTCGCCGCATGCGGCGCTGCTCGCCGCGTTCACGCGCGTCTCGGTGCATGCGCCAGTCCGGTTCGAAAGCACCCGCGGCGACGTTGTCGCGCAGGTCGCACGGCACGCCTACGACGTGATCCTCCACCCGGACGTGTACGCGGGCGAGCCTGCTGTCGCCGCGCTCGGCGGCCAGGCGGTCTTCGAGAACATGGATCCCGCGAAGGCCTTCGGACGCACGTCGGAGGATCTCCGCGCGACGTTCGAGCGCTTCCCAGAGGCCGGCTTCTGTCTCGATGTCGCCCACGTCTGGGCGAACGATCCGACGCTCGAGCTGGGTTTCCGGCTACTCGACGAGCACGGCGACCGGTTGCGCCAGTGTCACGTCTCGGGGATCGAGCGAGACGGAACCCACCGACCGCTGACGGACCGCGACCTCGAAGCCTACGAACCGCTGCTCGCCCGCTGCCCCGACGTTCCGTTACTGCTCGAGTCCGTCGTCGCCGGGGCCGCCGCGGCGTGAACGCGCTGGGCCGCCATCTCGCGCTCGCCGGCTTCATGGGCTCGGGGAAGTCGACGATCGGGCGGAGGCTCGCGGAGCGACTCGCACGCCCGTTTATCGATCTCGACGAGGTCATCGAGGCCCGCGCGGGCGCCGCGATCGCGGAGCTCTTTGCCCGGGAGGGGGAGGCGGCGTTCCGCCGGCTCGAGGAAGCGGCGGCGCAGGACATGCTCGGCCGCGGCGAGCCGGCCGTGATCGCGCTCGGCGGCGGCGCGATCCTCTCGGAGGCAACACGAGCTGCGCTTGCGCGATCCGCGTTCACGGTACTGCTCGACATCGACCCGGAGGCGGCCTGGGAACGTGTTGTCGCCGCGGGGGGCTCGCGCCCGCTTGCGCAGGACGCGGCTGCGTTTCGTGCGCTCCATCGCGATCGACAACCGCTCTACGAGTCGGTCGCCGACGCCCGCGCCCACGATGTCGACTCGGCGATCCTCGCGGCCGCGGGGGTCCATGTCGAGCTCGGAGCGATCGACGTGCTCGGCGAGCTGATCCCCGGCGACGGCCCGCTCGAGCTCGTCGCCGACACACACGTCAACGGGATTCACGGCGTCCGCGCCCAGCTCGCGCTCGGCGCGCGCGACATCGGCGTCCACGAAGTCCCCGCCGGGGAGGCTGCGAAGACCGTCTCGGCGCTCGAGCGGCTCTGGTCATCGCTGCGAATCGGGCGCGACGGCGGTCTCGTTGCGCTCGGCGGCGGTTGCACGACCGACGTCGTCGGGTTCGCAGCCGCAACGCACATGCGCGGGGTCCCCTGGACGGCGGTGCCGACGTCCCTCGTCGGCCAGGTCGACGCGGCGCTCGGTGGGAAGACCGCGATCGACCTTCCCGGTGCGAAGAACATCGTCGGCGCGTTCCACTGGCCGACGAGGGTGATCGTCGATCCGACCTTGCTCGAGACGCTGCCCGAGGCCGAGCGGGCCAACGGGCTGGCGGAGGTCGTCAAGACGGGCCTGCTCTCGGGTGAGCCGCTCTGGGAGCTCTCGCAGCTCGAGCAGGTGCGCCGCTGCGCCGTGTTCAAGTCGGCTGTGTGCCTGGCCGACCCGCACGATCGGGGGCCACGCAACCAGCTCAACCTCGGTCACACCTTCGCGCACGCGCTCGAGGCTGCTGCCGGCTACGCGCTTTCCCATGGGCACGCGGTCGCGCTCGGGCTGCTCGCGGTGCTGCGGCTCACCGGGCGCGACGACGAGATCGCGATCGTCCGCAAGATGCTCGCGCCCGAGCCGGTACGCGTCGACCGCGACGCTGCGTGGGCCGCTCTGCATCGCGACAAGAAGGCAGCGAGGGGGAAACCCCGGCTCGTGCTCCTCGACGAGCCGGGCACAGCTCGCTGGGGTGTCGAGGTCCCCGAGAGCGACGTCCGAGCGGCGCTCGACAGCCTCATCGCATGAGCGTCAGCGGCGGCTGCCTGTGCGGGTCGGTGCGGTTCGAGCTCGAGCCGCCGCTTCGCAACATCCTCGTCTGCCACTGCTCGCTTTGCCGTCGTGCAGGCACGCTCGCGGGCGCGTACACGGCGGTGCCGATCGAACGGCTCCGACTCCTCTCTGAAGGCGGGCTGCGCTGGTACGTCGATCGCAACGAGCGTCGCCGCGGCTTCTGTCAGGAGTGCGGCTCGACCCTGTTCTGGCAGGCCGGCTCGCAGTCGATCTCGATCTCGGCGGGCGCGCTCGACGAGCCGGGCGAGCTTCGGGTCGCAGAGCACATCTTCACCGGCTCGGCCGCCCTTTGGGAGTCGATTCCGCCCGACGCGCCGCACCGCCGATAGATTCGAGCCGTGCGCATCGACGTTCTCAACGGCGTGAACCTGAACATGCTCGGTCGGCGCGAGCCCGACGTCTATGGCTCCGACTCGCTCGACGACCTCGAGACGACGATCTACGGCTGGGCGCGTGAGCTTGGCCTCCAGGTGCGCTGCCGCCAGACCAACCACGAGGGCGAGTACGTCGAGTACCTCCACGCGGCGCTGGATGCGGCCGACGGGCTTGTGCTCAACCCGGGCGCGTGGACGCACTACAGCTGGGCGATCCGGGACGCGGCCGTGGTCTTTCCCGGGCCCGTTGTCGAGGTGCATCTCTCCGACATCGACGCCCGCGAGGAGTGGCGCCGGCAGAGCGTCCTCGAGGGCGTCGCAACCCACCGGCTCAAGGGCCTCGGCTTCGACGGCTACCGCGAAGCGCTCGTCCACCTGAAAGGAACCGTGACATGACCCGTCTCGATCGGCTCGGCGCTACGCTCGAGCGTCCGTTGCTCGTGACAACCCCGAGCAATGTCGTCTACCTCACCGGCTTTCGCAGCTCGAACTGCGCTCTGCTCGTCGCGCCCGGCGGCGTGACCACGCTCTACACCGACTTTCGCTATGCAGACGCCGCCCAGGGTGTCGCCGGCGTGACGTTCGTCCAGACCCGGCGTGACGTCGTTGGTGCGCTCGCCGAGCTGCTCGCGGGGGATGAGGTCGAGGTCGAGGCTGCGAACCTCACCGTCGCCCGACATGACGTGCTCACGGGCGGTGGCGTGCGCACGGTGGCCGGCGGCGGGCACGTCGAGGCGCTCAGGGCGATCAAGGACAGCAAAGAGCTCGAGGCGATCCGCAAGGCCTGCGCGATCTCCGACCGGGTCTTCGCCGAGCTTGCGCGCGAGCAGCTGTCCGGTCGCACCGAGCGCGAGGTCGCGTGGTGGGTCGAGCGGCGACTCCGGGAGGAAGGAGGCGAAGGGTTGTCGTTCCCGCCGATCGTCGCCTCCGGGCCGAACGGCGCGAAGCCCCACGCAGTTCCCGGCGACCGGATCATCGGGCGCGGCGAGCTCGTCACCGTCGACATGGGGTGTATCGCCGACGGGTACTACTCCGACTGCACGCGCACGTTCGCGACGGGCACGGTGACCGGCGAGCTCGCCGAGATCTACGCGCTCTGCGAGGCTGCGCAGCTCGACGGGCTCGCCGCGGTGCGAGCGGGCGAGAGCGGCAAGGACGTCGACGCGGCCTCGAGGGTGAAGATCGAGGCGGCGGGTCGTGCAGACCAGTACGGCCACGGTCTCGGCCACGGCGTCGGGCTCGAGATCCACGAGGCGCCGACCCTCCGGCCCGAGTCGACCGACACGCTCGCGGCCGGCAACGTCGTCTCCGTCGAGCCGGGGATCTACGTTCCGGGGATCGGTGGCGTCCGCATCGAGGACCTCGTCACGGTCACGGACGATGGCTGCGAGATCTTCACCCGCTACACCAAGGAGCTTGTCGAGGTCGGCTGAGCGTCAGGGCCCGGGAGCTGCGTCACGCCCGGGAGATGTAGCGAGCCTCTCGCGGGTCGACCTTGATCCGGTCGCCGATGTTGACGAACAGCGGCACCTGGACGACCGCGCCTGTCTCGAGCGTCGCGGGCTTGGTGACGTTCGAGACGGTGTCGCCCTTCACGCCCGGCTCGGTGTCGGAGACGGCCAGCTCGACCGAGCTCGGCAGCTGGATCCCCGACGGGTTGCCGTTCACGCGGAGGATCTGGACGGTCGAGGACGGGAGCATGTACGCGAGCTCGTCCTCGACGTCACCACGCGGGAACGTGAACTGCTCGTAGGTCTCGGTATCCATGAAATGCGCCTCCGAGCCGTCCTCGTAGAGGTACTGGACGTTCGCGACCTCGGTATGGACACGCGCGAACTTCTCGCCGGCGCGGAACGTCTCGTCGACGACGGCGCCCGAATCGAGGTTCTTGAGCTTCGTGCGAACGAACGCACCGCCTTTGCCCGGCTTGACGTGCTGGAACTGGACGATGCGCCACACGGAGCCCTTGTGCTCGATGTGCATGCCGTTCCGGAAGCTGTTGGTGTCGACAATGTCCGCCATCGGTTCAGGAGCGTACCTGGTTGCGGAGATCCCTCGATGCCTGCGGGGAGACACTGATGCTGCCGGCAGGGGCGGTTGCGATGATCGACCTGGAACGTGACCGCGATCCCATCGTCCGTTGCGACGGCCCGGGTGCTCGACCGGGAGGGGCTTGCTGTGCTCGTTCGCGCTCTTGTCGAGCGCGGCTACGAGGTGATCGGGCCCAAGGTTCGAGATCACGCGATCGTGCTCGACGAGCTCGAGAGCGCCGACGAGCTCCCCTGGGGCTGGACAGAGACCCAGGCCGCGGCGAGCTACCGGCTCGAACGAACCGACGCCGCCGCCGCCTTCGGGTTTGCGACGACGCCGCACTCTTGGAAGCGCTGGCTGCAACCTGCACACGTGCGCCTCTGGACGACGCGTCCGGACGACGAGGGTACGCCCGAGTTCGCACCGGAGCCGCCACCCGACCGGCCGCTCGCACTGATCGGCGTCCGGGCCTGCGATCTCGCTGCGATCGGGATCCAGGATCGCGTCTTCCTCGGGGGCACCTACCCGGAGCGTGACTACGCCGCCCGGCGGGAGGGAGCGTTCATCGTCGGCGTCGACTGCGGTGAGCCCGGCGGGACGTGTTTTTGCGCGTCGCTCGGCACCGGCCCTGGCGTGGCTGACGGAGACGATCTCACCCTCACCGAGCTCCCCGGCGAACGCTTCCTCGCCCGTGCCGGGACCGATCGCGGATGCGAGCTCCTCGACCTGCTCACCACCCACGAGGCGACCACCGACGACCTCACCGCCGCACACGCGGTCGTCGCCGACGCCGCCGCACGAATGGGCCGCGAGCTCGACACCGACGGCCTCCACGACCTGCTCCTGCGCAACCTCGAGAGCCCGCGCTACCGGGACGTCGCCGAGCGCTGCCTGACGTGCGCCAACTGCACGCTCGTGTGCCCGACGTGCTTCTGCACGTCCATTGACGACGTCGCCCAGCTCGACGGAACCTCCGAGACCTGGCGGCGGTGGGACTCGTGCTTCTCGCTCGACTACTCGTACATCCACGGCGGCAGCGTGCGGCGAGCTCCGGGCGCACGCTACCGCCAATGGCTCACGCACAAGTTCGCGACGTGGATCGACCAGTTCGGCAGCTCCGGCTGCGTCGGTTGCGGCCGCTGCATCACGTGGTGCCCGGTCGGGATCGACGTCACCGAGGAGCTCGCGGCGATCCGCGCGACCGACGGAGAGGGGAACGATGCAGACGCTCGCTGAGATCCTTGACGAGACCCCCGTGTTTCACGGCCTGCCTGCGGAGACGCTCGAGCTCATCGCGGGCTGCGCGAAGAACGAGGCGTTCACCGAGGGAACGGTGATCGTCGAGCAGGGCGATCCGGCCGACGCGTTCCTTCTCGTC
Source organism: Gaiellales bacterium (assembly GCA_046330385.1). GTDB lineage: Bacteria > Actinomycetota > Thermoleophilia > Gaiellales > Gaiellaceae > Gaiella. Next base: position 907,466 of record JAXLSV010000002.1, read on the forward strand.
CGCCGCGGTCGCGTCGCGCTCGAGCTGCATGCCCCAAGCCGCGGGCCGCTGGTGATCGAGACGATCGACCCGGGCGAGATCGTCGGTTGGTCGTGGCTCTTCCCGCCGTATCGCTGGCACCTCGCGGTGCGCGCGCTCGACGACGTCGGTGCTGTCTCGTTCGACGGCGCCTGCCTGCGCGGCAAGCTCGAGCGCGACCACGCACTCGGGTTCGAGCTGATGCGCCGCTTTGCGCGGATCGTGATCGACCGACTCGAGCACACCGAGCTCAGGCTCCTGGACGTGTATGCCAGCGTTCGCGACTGAGACCGAGCCTGCGGGCACTGTCGTCCCGGTCCCGTACCGGGTCGTGTCGAGGACTCGCGAGACCGCGGACACGTGGACGTTGACGCTCGACCCGCTCTCGACGGCCATCCTCCCCGAGCCCGGCCAGTTCGCGATGCTCTGCGTTCCCGGCAAGGGTGAGGTGCCGATCTCGATCAGCGACACGCGGGGAGACGGACGCCTGATCCACACGATCCGCTCGGTCGGCGCCGCCACCGGGCACCTCTGTGCGGCCGAGCCCGGGGCGGCGATCGGTGTGCGCGGCCCGTTCGGAACCCGTTGGCCGCTCCGCGAGGCCAGAGGTCGCGACCTGCTCGTGGTTGCGGGTGGGATCGGGCTCGCACCGCTGCGACCGACCGTCCACGCCGCGCTTGCCGATCGCGGCAACTACGGGACGGTCAGCCTCCTCGTCGGCGCCCGCTCTCCCGGCGATCTGCCGTACCTCGACGAGCTCGAGGGTTGGCGTGCTCATCTCGACCTCGAGGTCGACGTCACGGTCGACGCCGCCCCGAGCGGCTGGCGCGGGCGGGTCGGGCTGGTGACCACGCTCATCCCGCGCGCGACGTTCGATCCCGAGCGCGCGGTCGCGTTCGTCTGCGGCCCCGAGATCATGATGTCGTTCGTCGCTCGTGCGCTCGGCGATCGTGGCATCACCAGCGACCGGATTTGGGTGTCGCTCGAGCGCAACATGCGCTGTGGTATCGGCCACTGCGGCCACTGCCAGCTCGGGCCTGTGCTGATCTGCCGAGACGGCCCCGTGTTCCGGCTCGACGAGGTGGCGCGGCTGCTGGAGGTGCGCGAGCTGTGACGACCGTCGCCAAGCCCAAGCTCGCCGTGTGGAAGTTCTCGTCGTGCGACGGCTGCCAGCTGACGCTGCTCGACTGCGAGCGGGAGCTGCTCGACCTCGCGGGTGCGATCCAGATCGCGACGTTCCCCGAAGCGACGAGCGCGGAGCTCCCCGGGCCGTACGACATCTCGCTCGTCGAAGGCTCGATCACGACGCCGCACGACGCCGAGCGGATCAAGGAGATCCGCGAGCAGTCCCGGCTCCTGGTCACGATCGGCGCCTGCGCGACCTCGGGCGGAGTCCAGGCGCTGCGAAACTTCGCCGACGTGCGCGAGTGGATCCCCCTCGTGTACGCGACGCCCGAGTACGTCTCCACGCTCGCCGACTCGACACCGATCGCAGACCACGTCAAGGTCGACTACGAGCTTCGTGGCTGCCCGATCTCGGGCCCGCAGCTGGTGGCGGCGCTGCTCGCGCTGCTCGGCGGCCGGCCGATTCGGCTCCCGACGACGAGCGTCTGCACCGAGTGCAAGGCTGCCGGCGTCGCGTGCGTGATGGTCTCGACCGGGACCCCGTGCCTCGGCCCGGTCACACAGGCCGGCTGCGGTGCCCTCTGCCCGCTCTACCATCGTGGGTGCTATGGCTGCTTCGGCCCGATGGAGTCGCCGAACGTGAGGGCGCTGCTCAGCCACTGGCGTGAGCTTGGCGTCGACCCTGACGCTGCAAGACGCGCATTGCGCACGTTCAACGCGAACGCTCCGGCGTTCAGGGAGGCAACGGTAGATGGCTGATGAGACCCGGATCCGTGAGATCCGCACCGACTACCTCGCGCGGGTCGAAGGCGAAGGGGCGATGCGCGTTGTCGTACGCGGCGGCGAGGTCGAGGACATCGAGTTCCGCATCTTCGAGCCGCCGCGGTTCTTCGAGGCGCTCCTGCGCGGGCGGCAGTTCACCGAGGCGCCCGACATCACCGCGCGGATCTGCGGGATCTGCCCGATTGCGTACATGGCGAGCGCGTGCAACGCGATGGAGGCGGCCTGCGGGGTTGCGCTTCCCGACGAGCTCCGTCGCCTGCGTCGGCTCATCTACTGCGGCGAGTGGATCGAGAGCCACGTGCTGCACCTTGCGATGCTCCACGCCCCGGACTTCCTCGGCTACGACGGCGCGATCGAGCTGGCCGGCGACCAGCGCGACCTCGTCGAGACCGCGCTTCGGCTCAAGCTCGCCGGCAACGAGCTGATGCGCGTCGTCGGGGGCCGCGAGATCCACCCGGTCAACCTCAAGGTCGGCGGGTTCTACCGGACGCCGACGAAAGCGGAGCTAGCCGCGCTCGTCCCCGAGCTCGAATGGGCGCGTGACGCCGCGCGCGAGCTCGTGCGGTGGACGTCGGGCTTCACGTTCCCCGAGTACGAGGCCGACTACTGCTTTGTCGCGCTCCGCTCGGACCGCGAGTACCCCCTCGAACGCGGGCGGATCGTCACGAGCACCGGGCTCGACCTCTCCGTCGCCGAGTACGAGGAGCACTTCACCGAGACGCACGTCGAACGTTCGAACGCGCTCCACTCGACGCTCGCCGGGGTTGGGAACTACCTCGTCGGCCCGCTCGCGCGCTACGCGCTCAACGCCGACCGTCTCTCCGACGTCGCCCGCGCCTCAGCCGAGGAGGCGGGGCTCGGCCCGGTCGTTCGCAATCCGTTCAAGTCGATCGTCGTCCGCGCGGTGGAGACGCTGTATGCGGTCGACGAGGCTCTCCGCCTGATCGACGCGTACGAGGAGCCGGCAGCGCCGTCGGTGGAGATCGTCCCCCGAGCTGCGACGGGGCACGGCTGCACCGAGGCGCCGCGCGGAATCTGCTGGCACCGATACGAGCTCGCCGCCGACGGCTCGATTCTCGACGCGAAGATCGTTCCCCCGACCGCGCAGAACCAGCTCACGATCGAGGAGGATCTCGCCGGTGTCGTCCGTCGCTCGCTCGACCTGCCCGACGACGAGCTGCGCCGGCGCTGCGAGCAGACGATCCGCAACTACGACCCCTGCATCTCCTGCGCAACCCACTTCCTCACGCTCGACGTACAGCGGGTGGGGACCGACCCTTCGCCGCGGTAGGCTACGCCTCCGTGCCGCAGCTGGTCGACACGACTATCCGCCTGCTCTCGCAGGAGCCACTCGCCGGGAAGATCCCCACCGGTGAGGTCCTCCGCATCGCCGAGATCCTCGACACCGCAGGCTTCGCCTGCCTCGAGGTCTCCGGCGGCGGCGCGTTCGATACGGCTGTCCGCAAGGGTGTCGAGAGCCCGTGGGAGCGCATCCGGGCAATCGACGCACGCACGAAGACCCCGCTTGGGATCGCGCTCCGCGGGCGGTTCCTCGTCGGCTCCCGACCCGTCGCGCCCGACATCGTCTCGCGGTTCGTCCGCTGCGCCGCCGAAAACGGGATCGACGTCTTCCGGCTCCACGACCCGCTCAACGATGTCTCGAACCTCCGGGTCGCCGGCCAGGCCGTCGTCGCCGCCGGGCGGGCGTTTCACGCCGGGCTCGTCTACAGCCGCGGCCGTAGCGGCGAGATCGACCTGCTCGTCGAGAAGGCGAAGCGCATCCCCGAGCTCGGTGCGACCCGGATCATCGTCAACGACCCCACCGACGCGCTGCTGCCGCACATCACCGAGGAGCTCGTCTCGCGCATCGGTGAGGCAACCGGGCTCCCCGTCGGCCTCTACGTGCAGGGCGCCGCCGGAACGGGGCTGGTCAACGCCGTCGTGTCGACCCGGGTCGGCGCAGACCTGGTCGCGACCGCGGTCTACCCGGTCGCGCTCATGCTCCATCGGGTCGCCGGTGAGTCGCTGGTCGAGGCTCTCGAAGGCCTGGAGCGACCGACCGGCGTCGATCTTGCCCAGGTCTGGGCGGCATCGGACGTCGTCGACGAGCACATCGGCGACGAGCCCGTCTCGACGGTCGCCCCGCGGATCGCGGTGCGCGCCGCCGAATACGACCTGCCGGCCGGCCTCGTCGCGGCGATCGACCTGCACCTACGGGCCCGCTCGGCGGGCGACCGGCTGCTCGACACGCTCACCGAGGTCGGGAGCATTCGCGCGGAGGCGGGCTGGCCGCCGCTCGCCGCGCCGGTCGGGCAGATCCTTGGCTCGCAGGCGATCCTCAACATCCTCTCCGCGCGCCGTTACGGCTCGTTGCTCGACGAGTTCCGCCTGCTCGTCGAAGGCCGCTACGGTGAGACGCCTGCGCCGGTCGAGCCGAGCGTGCTCCGGGTGGTCGAGCTGCTCGCAAAGGAGACGGTTGCTCTCGATGACGATCCGCCGAGCGCAGAGGACGTTCGCGAGGCTGCGGACGGGCTCGCGGCCTCGGAGGAAGAGCTCGTGTTGCTCGCGATGTTCGGCGGAGAGGCGGAGCCGCTGCTCCAGGCGATCCGCCAGCGGCACTCGCGCGAGGCGTCGCTGCTCGCGGGCGACGTCGACCTCGAGCGGGCCGAGCGCATCCGCGAGCTCGTCAAGATCGTGCAGGAGTCAGGGGTCGGCGAGATCGAGATCGAAGACGAGGGGATGCGGGTGTCGGTGCGACGCGCCGACGAGGCTGTGCAACACGTCGTCGTCGCTCCGCAGGGCGTGACCGAGGCCGAGCAAGCGCAGCCCGTACCAAGCTCGACGAGCGCGATTCGTGTCGAGTCGCCCATGGTCGGCGTCTTCTACCGCCAACCCGAGCCGGGGACCCCGCCGTTCGTCGAGATCGGCGACGTCGTCGCGTCGGGGCAGACGCTCTGTCTCCTCGAGGCGATGAAGCTGTTCAACGAGCTCAAGGCGGACAGCGACGGTCGCGTGCGTGCGATCCACGTCGAGAACGGCCAGCCGGTCGAGTTCGGCACCCTCCTGTTCGAGCTCGAGCCGATCGTCGCACCTCCGGCGATCTGAAGTGCTGCGCCCTTGTCCGTGTGTGCAAGGCGCGTACGCCCCGGCGGGGTCGCACTAGTGTTCAGGCGAGTCCTCGTCGCAAACCGGGGCGAGATCGCCGTGCGGGTGATCCGCGCGCTGCACGAGCTCGGCGTCGAGGCGGTCGCGGTCTATTCGACTGCCGACAGCGACGCGCTCCACGTCAAGCTCGCCGACCGCGCGGTCTGTCTCGGCCCGCCACCGGCGACCGACAGCTACCTGCGGATCGCGAGCGTCGTCGCTGCCGCTGAGACGACCGGGTGCGAAGCCGTCCACCCGGGCTACGGCTTCCTCGCCGAGAACTCGACGTTCGCGCGGGCGTGCGCGGACAACGACCTCGTCTTCATCGGCCCGTCGCCCGAGGTGATGGACATGCTCGGCGACAAGGCCCGGGCCAAGGTCGCGATGCGCGACGCCGGCGTTCCGCTCGTGCCTGGCTCGCCCAACGCCGGCACGCTCGCCGAGCTGCGCGCAGTCGCCGAGGAGATCGGCTTCCCGGTGCTCCTCAAGGCGACCGCCGGCGGCGGCGGCAAGGGGATGCGGCTCGTGGGAGACCCGGCGTCGTTCGAGGCGTCGTTCCAGGCGGCGTCGACCGAGGCCGAGGCTGCGTTCGGCGACGGCTCCGTGTACGTCGAAAAGGCGGTGAGCCCGGCGCGTCACGTGGAGATCCAGGTGATCTGCGATACGCACGGCAATGTCCTCACGCTCGGCGAGCGAGAGTGCTCGGTGCAGCGGCGCCACCAGAAGCTGATCGAGGAGTCCCCGTCGCCCGCACTCACCCCGGAGACACGCGAGGAGATGGAGCTGGCGGTGGAGCGCGCGTGCCGCGCGGTCGGCTACGTCAACGCGGGCACATTCGAGTTCATCCTCGGGCACGAGGGGCACCCGTACTTCATCGAGGTCAACTGCCGCCTTCAGGTTGAGCATCCGGTGACGGAGCTCGTCACCGGGATCGACCTGGTCCGCGAGCAGCTTCGCGTCGCCGCCGGCGAGCAGCTCGCTCACGTCGGGCGGGCGCCGCGGCGCGGTCACGCGATCGAGATCCGCCTCAACGCCGAGGATCCAGCTCATGGGTTCCGGCCCGCTCCGGGCCTCGTCGAGCGCTTCCGGCCGCCGCTCGGCCCGGGTGTTCGCGTCGACACGGCGATCGCCGACGGTGTCAGCGTCCCGCCGTACTACGACTCGATGATCGCGAAGCTCATCGTCCACGACGACGACCGACCGGCGGCGATCGCGCGGGCGCTGCGCGCGCTCGCTGAGCTCGAGGTGGTGGGAATCCCAACGACGCGGGAGCTTGCGATGGACGTGCTTCGCTCCGAGGGCTTCGTCTCCGGTGACTATTCGACCGGCTACCTTGAGGAGATGGGCCCGTCGTTCTCGTCGTTGCAGCCGCCTACATGACCACGGCCACGAGCCGCCGGAAGGCGCGCAGGCAGGCGCTCTTCCTGCTCTTTCAGTGGGATCTCACGGGGCAGCCGCTCGCCTCGCTCTACGAGGGGACGCCCGATCCGTTCGCCGAGGCGCTCGCGACGTCGGTCTCGCAACGGGCGGAGGAGCTCGACGCGCGCATCACCAGCGTGTCGCGCGACTGGCCCGCCGATCGTCTCGGTACGCTCGAGCGGAACATCATGCGGATTGGCGTCTACGAGCTCGAGGAAGGCACTGTGCCCGCGGAAGTGGCGATCAACGAGGCGGTCGTCCTCGCAAAGCGATACGCCACCGAAGAGGCGGCGCGGCTCGTCAACGGAGTGCTCGGGAAGATCCACGAGGAGCAGCAGTGAGCGAGTCGGCCGAAGCGCTCGGACGGATGGAGGAGCTGATCGAGCGGCTGAAGAGTCGAGTCGACGCGCTCGAGACGATGGCGTCGGAGGGGGGCGATGTCGACGGCGCGGTCGACGCGCTCGCCGAGGTGGCCGAGCTCGCAAAGCAGGTCGAGGCCGAGATCCAGCGGGCGCGGCAGGCCGCCGATGCAGGCGGCTGAGGCACTGCGCGACCTCTTCGAGGAGCATCTCTCAACCGTCCGTCTCCATCCCGACCTCGGCGGGCTCGAGGAGGCCATGAGCTATGCCCTTGCCGGCGGTGGGAAGCGCATCCGTCCGGTCCTGTGTCTCGCGACCGCCGAAGCGGCCGGGGGCCGCGTCGACGAGGCTCTCGACGCCGCAACCGCGCTCGAGCTGGTGCACACGTTCTCGCTCGTTCACGACGACCTCCCGGCGATGGACGACGACAACGAGCGACGTGGGCGTCCGAGCACGCACGTGCAGTTCGGGGAGGGTGTGGGGCTGCTGGCCGGTGACGCGCTCTTGGCCGAGGCGCTGCGCCTTGCGCTCACCTATCCCGATCCGGCGGTCGCCCGCGAGCTGACGAACGCGACGCTCGGGATGATCGGCGGCCAGTTCCTCGACATCTCGGGCCTCGACGTCGATCTCGCGGTGCTCCACCGCCTCAAGACCGGCCGGCTGTTCGCGGCCGCGGTCGGGCTCGGCCTGGCGACGGCGCGCGTTCCCGAGGACGCCCAGCTGACCTGGCGGGTCTTCGGCGATGAGCTCGGCCTGCTCTTCCAGGCGGTTGACGACGTGCTTGACGGCGACGGCTACGTCGTGCGGCTCGGCGTCGACGGGGCCCGCGAGGTCGCCGCCGGTGCGGCCGCCCGTGCGAAGGCGTCGCTCCGGTCGACGCGCGGCCAGACCGATGTGCTCGAGCACATCGTCGACGAGCTGCTCAACCGCACGGCCTGAGCGGCCGCGACTCCCTGGGACACGGCTCAGGCGGCCCTGGGCGCGCGAGGGATCGCACCGGGGTCAAACACTTTCCGGCGTCAAGGGTGAAGTCACTCAACTTCGTCACAATCGTTCCACACTCCGCGCCGTGACCGGGATGACCATGGGTCACCGCTGTGGAGCGATTGACACGAAGTCGACACACCACGCGGCACGGCGAGAACCGGTGTCGGACACCGGGTTCTCGCCTCACGAGCCACCCCGCCCGAGCCGGACGAGTCTCGTGCGGCCGGTTGACTGCGTCGGCTCAGCGTCGATCGTGAGCGAGCGTCCGGCCAGCTCGAGGAAAGCCTCCAAGTGCCGGCGGCCCGGGTCGGCGACGAGCGCCTCCCCGCGAGGAGCAAGGCACGCCTCAATCGCTTCGACGACGGGGCGCACGTTTCGCTCCTCGTAGAGCACGTCCGCCGCGAGGACGACGTCGAAACGCCCGCGGATCGGCTGGCGCCAGTCGAGCTCACGGGCGGTGAGCGAAAGGCCGTTGCGTACCGCGTTCGCATCGAGGAGCGCGATCGCGTCGGCGGCCCAGTCCGTCGCGACGACCTCCGCTCCCCGCGCGGCGCACACGAGCGACGGCAGCCCCAGCCCACACCCGAGCTCCAGCACCCGCAGGCCTCGGAGCTCGAGCCTTGCGACGTAGCGCGCAAGCTCGAGCCCGCTCGGCCAGAGCTCGGCCCAGTAGGGGAGGAACTCGTCGTCGGCGAACGCCTCCTCGTCGAGCAGCCGTTCGGGGTCGGGCGGCCGCTCGACAACCAGCGAGCACCCATCGATCTCGATCGTCTCGACCATCCGCGTATCCTCGCCGAGATGAAGAAGCGGCTCGACCTCCTCCTCGTCGAGCGCGGCCTAGTCGAGACGCGCGCGAAAGCCCAGGCTCTCGTCCTCGCGGGGCTCGTCCCCGGCTACGACAAGCCAGGACAGCAGGTTCCCGAGGACGCGGAGCTCGTCGTCGAGGCGCGGCCCCGGTTCGTCTCGCGGGCGGGGGAGAAGCTCGCGACCGCGCTCGACAGGTTCGCGATCGACCCGGCCGGCCGCTCGTGCCTCGACATCGGCGCCTCCACCGGTGGCTTCACCGACTGCCTCCTGCAGCGCGGTGCGGCTCGCGTGATCGCGCTCGACGTCGGCTACGGCCAGCTGCATCCGCGCCTTCGCGGCGATCCTCGCGTCACCGTTCTCGAGCGGACGAACGCGAGACACCTCATCGCGCTGCCGTTCGCACCCGAGCTGATCGTCTGCGACGCCTCGTTTATCGCCGCGGCAAAGGTCGTCGAACCAGCCCTGAAGCTCGCGACGCCCGAGTGGGAGGCGCTCGTCCTCGTGAAGCCGCAGTTCGAAGCAGGACCAGCAGACGTTCCGAAAGGTGTCGTTCGCGACCCGGCGGTGCGCCGTCGCGTCGTCGAGGCGTTCTGCGGGCTCGTTGCCGAGTGGAACGGCGCGGTGCTCGGCGTCGTAGACTCGGGGGTGCCGGGGCCCAAGGGAAACCGGGAGTACGTCGTCCATCTTCACGCATCCCGGGAGGCCACCGATCCCGACCGAATCCGACAGCTTGTCGACGCCGCCGTTGCGGGATAGGCGGCGCACCGTCAACAAGGCGGTGCTGCTCACGCACGGCCGCGCAGAGCAGGTCGCCGATGGGGTCGAGCGCGTTACCGCGATCTGCGCAGACCTCGGCGTCGAGCTGGTGATCGAGCCGGAGGAGGCGGCGAAGCACGGTCGTGAGCCGCACGGCGAGTCGGCGGGCGCGGATGTCGCCGTCGTGCTCGGCGGCGACGGGACGATGCTCCGCGCGCTCAACCGCTTTCTCGGGGCCGACGTGCCGGTGCTCGGGGTCAACTTCGGCCGGGTCGGCTTCCTCTGCACGATCTCGCGCGACCAGCTCGAGCCCGGCCTCCGTCGCGCCTTCGGGGGTGAGCTGCAGGCCGTCGAGCTCGCGACGCTCGCCGTGCGCGTGAACGGCGCCAGCCACGTCGCGGTCAACGACGCGGTCGTCACCTCGGCGACGCTCGGTCGGATGATCGAGCTCGAATGGGCCGCCGGCGGCGAGGATCTCGGACGGATCCCTTGCGACGGTCTGATCTGCTCGACCCCCTCCGGCTCGACCGCGTACAACCTCTCGAACGGCGGGCCGGTGCTGATGTGGGGGATCGAGGCGATGGCGACGACGTTCGTCGCGCCGCATTCACTCCACGCGCGCCCGCTCGTCATCTCGCGTGGCTGCGAGCTCACCGTCTGGAACCGCACCGCCGACGTCCCAGCGACCGTCCTCGTCGACGGCCACGCGGTCGGCGAGGTCGGTGCCGACGAGCAGGTGATCGTCACGCTCGGCAAGGAGTTCTCGCTTCTCGGGACGCTCCCCGAGTCGACGTTCGTCAGTCGGTACCGCCGCGTGTTCGCTACCTGAGAGGGGCGGCGAGCACGGCTTGACTCTCACGTTGCGTGAGGCTGCATCCTTGGGGTGATGAGCGAGTTGCCCGTGTATCGCGTTGCCGAGCTCGCCCGCCTTTCGGGCGTGTCGGTGCGCACGCTCCACCATTACGACGAGATCGGCCTCCTCGTGCCGTCGCGACGCACCGAGGCCGGCTACCGCCTCTACACAGAGCAGGATCTCCTGCGGCTCCAGCAGATCCTGCTTCACCGCGAGCTCGGCCTCAGCCTCGACGAGATCAGGCTCTGGCTCGACGAGCCCGGGTTCGACGTGCGAGGAGCACTGCGCGACGCGAGGGCGGAGCTGAGCGCGAGAGCCGCGTCGGCGGAGCGGATGGTGCGGGCAATCGACGTGGCGCTAGCGCGCCTCGACACCAGAACAGGGGGGCATATCGTGAACGAGCCTACCGAGCTGTTCGACGGCTTCGATCCGGCGGCGTACGAGGAGGAGGCGGAGGCGCGCTGGGGCGACACCGCGTCGTGGGCGGAATCCCGGCGACGAACCGCCGGGTACACGAATGACGACTGGGCCGCGCTCGCATCCGAACAAGCGTCGATCTACGACGACGTCGCCGCGTTGCTTGTCGCCGGGGCCGAGCCCTCGAGCGCCGCCGCGAAGGCGGTAGCTGAACGTCACCGGCTCTCGATCGACCGTTGGTTCTACCCGTGCTCGCGCGCCATGCATGCCGAGCTCGCCGCCGGCTACGACGCCGACCCGCGCTTCGCGGCGACGATGGACCGGCACGGCGAGGGAGTAACGGCGTTTCTCGCCGCGGCGATGCGGGCAAACGCGTCGCACGTTTCGTAACCGGGCACGTACCCGGCGGACGTGGCCTTCGCGGCCGTGCGGTCGCGGTTTACGATCCCCTGGTGCTGCGAACCTTGCGGATCGACAACCTCGTGCTGATTCGAGACGCCGAGCTCGAGCTGGACGCGGGGCTGAACGCGCTCACCGGCGAGACCGGCGCCGGGAAGACGATCTTCTCGGGCGCGATCGGCCTCCTGCTCGGCGCGAAGGGCGACGCAGGAGCGGTGGGACCGGGTGGCGCCGAGGCATACGTGGAGGCCGAGCTCGTCGTTCCCGTCGGGTTCTGGGACGACGACGCCCATGCGGCGCTCGCAGAGCTGCGGCCGAGCGATACCGACGACGACGTGGTCGTGCTTGCACGCCGCGTGTTCGCCGACGGGCGCACGCGCGCCTACGCCTGGGGTCGATCGATCGCACGAGAGGATCTCGCCGCGGCGACCGAGCGGCTGATCGCGATGTCAGGGCAGTTCGAGCAGCGCCGGCTCGCCCGACCCTCGTACCAGCTCGACACCCTCGATGCGTACCTCGGCGCCGAGCAGCAGGCGCGTCGCACCGCTCTTCGCGATGCGTGGAAAGCGCTCACGGCCGCGCGCAAGCGGCTCGACGCGCTCGCCCGGGACGCCGGGGCCGAGCGGGCGCGGCTCGCCGAGCTCGAGGTGCTCGTTGCCGACACCGACGGGCTCGAGCCCGGGGAGGAGGAGGCGCTTCGCGCCGAGCGGTTCCGGCTTCGGGGCCACGCCGACCTCGTCGAGGGGACCGCGGCTGCGGCCACCGCGATCGAGCCCGAGGATGGGGCGGGCGCCGCGGCGCTCACGGACGAGGCCCTCCGCGCGCTCACCCCGCTCGAGACGCTCGCACCCGAGCTCAGTGCGGTCGCGTTGGAGCTGCGCGACCTCACCGTGCGGCTGCGGGAGGCCGGGCGGGAGCTGCACGCGCTCGTCGCGAGCCTCGAGGGCGACCCGGAGCGGCTCGAACAGGTCGAGGAGAGGCTCGACCGGATCGCGACCGTTCGCCGACGCTTCGACGCCACCACCCTCGACGAGCTTCTCGCTCGCCGAGACGCTGCCCGCGCCGAGCTTGTCGGGCTCGCCGACGGCAAGGACCCGCTCGAGGATGCTCGGGCTCGGCTCGAGGCCGCGGAGACCGCCTACGCTGCCACGGCGAAGACCGCTGGTGACGCCAGGCGTGCTGCCGCCGACGCCTTCGCGAGCGCCGTCGCCCGCGAGCTTCGGGACGTCGGGCTCGGCGAAGGCGAGTTCCGGGTCGACGTGCGCGAACGCGAGCCCGGCCCGACCGGCGCCGACGAGGTTGTCTTCTCGATCCGCCCGAACGCCGGACTGGGCTTCGGCCCGGTCGCCGAGACCGCCTCCGGTGGGGAGCTCTCGCGCGTTGCTCTCGCGCTCGCTGCGGTTGCCGGTGGGGAGACCCTCGTATTCGACGAGGTCGATGCAGGGATCGGCGGCGTCACGGCGCACAGCGTCGCTGAGGTTCTCAAGCGCCTCGCGACGCGGGCCCAGGTGATCACGATCACCCACCTCCCGCAGATCGCCAGCGTTGCCGACGCGCACTTCAGCGTCGAGAAGATCGCCGGCGATCCCACGCGCACGACGATCGAGCGGCTCGACGACGCGCAGCGCCGCGACGAGCTCGAACGCATGCTCGGCGGTGGTGAGTTCGTTGCCGCGACCCTCGCCACCAGGGAGGAGTGAGTGGCGACCGAGCTCCAGGGCCGTGCCCGGCTCGGGCGCCGCACGAAGGACCTCGTCAAGCGGCTCGGGCCCGACGACATCGCGATCGTCGACCACGCCGACCTCGACCGGGTCTCGGCCGAGGAGCTTGCAGCATCGGGCGTGCGCGCGGTCGTCAACGTCTCACCGTCGACGACCGGCCGCTTTCCCAACCCGGGACCGCTCGAGCTTGTCCGCGCCGGTGTCGTCGTGCTCGACACGCCCGGCGCCGAGCTCTTCGAGACGCTGAGCGACGGGGAGCCGATCCGTCTCGTCGGCAACCAGCTCTGGCGAAACGGGACACTGCTCACCGAGGGGGTAGCGCTCGACGCGGCGACACTCGAGCGAGCCCTCGACGAGCAGCAAGCGCGGGTCGGCGACGCGCTCGGGGCATTTGCTGAGAACACGCTCCGCCACCTTCGTGACGAGGCCGGAGAGCTCGTCGCCGGCGTCTCGTTCCCGCCGTTGCGCACGAAGCTCCGTGATCGCCATGCGCTCGTGATCGCTCGCGGGCCCGGCTACAAGTCCGACCTGCGGATGGTGCGGCCGTACATCCGTGACTTCCGGCCCGTGCTGATCGCCGTCGACGGCGGGGCAGATGCGCTGCTCGAGGTAGGACTCGAGCCCGACCTGATCGTCGGTGACTTCGACTCGATCACCGATGAGGCGCTCCGCACCGGTGCCGAGCTCGTTGTTCACGCGTACGCCGACGGCAGCGCTCCCGGGGCCGAGCGGCTCGAGCGCCTGGGCCTCGCCCACGAGACCGTGGCGGCGCGGGGGATCAGCGAGGATCTCGCGCTCGAGCTCGCGCACGCGAAGGGCGCCGAGCTGATCGTCGCGGTCGGGACGCACTTCAACTTCGTCGAGTTCCTCGAGCGCAACCGTGAGGGGATGGCCTCCACCTTCGTCACCCGGTTGCGGGTGGGGGAGTCGCTCGTCGACGCCAAGGGCGTGTCGAGGCTCGTCAGCCGCCGGCTGGAGCTCTGGCCGCTCATCGTCTTCGGAGCGATCGGGCTGGCCGCGATCGGGGTTGCAGTGCTCGCCTCGCCAACGCTCCGCAACGTTCTCGACTCGCTCTGGCGAGCGATCCACTAGAACACCCAGGCGTGTTCGACTTTCGCTACCACGTCGCCTCGCTCGCAGCGGTGTTCATCGCGCTTGTGCTCGGAATCCTCGCCGGGATCGGGCTCTCCGGCCGCGGCTTCGTCAACGACGCCGAGCGTTCCGTCCTCCAAGGCCAGATCGACGACCTCCGCGTGCAGCGCGACTCGGCCGTCGAGGCCCTCGCGATCGCCGACCGGCGTGGCGCGGCGCTCGACGACTTCGCCGAGACGGTCTACTCGACCCTTGCACGCGGCCGTCTTCGCGACAAGCGGGTCGCGGTGCTGTTTGCCGGCTCGATCGACCAGGGGATCTCGACGGCGATCACGCGTGCGGTCCGCGATGCGGGAGGCAGCATCACGCGGGTGCGGGCGATCGAGGTGCCCCTCGACCAGGCCGGAATCGCGGCGGCGTTGTCGGCGCCGGCGCGGCGCGACTACGTCACGCGAGGCCGCTGGGAGGCGCTCGGGCGTGCGCTTGGCGGCGAATTCGTCGCGGGTGGGCAGACACCCCTCTGGGATGCGCTCGCGGAGGCGATGGTCAAGGAGCAGACCGGGCCGGGGAAGCCCACGGTCGACGCGGTCGTGATCGCGCGGCCGGCACGGCCACAGCAGGGCGTCTCGCGCGACTTCCTCGGCGGTCTCTACCAGGGGCTCGCGAGCGGCGACCAGACCGTGGTCGGTGTCGAGAGCGCAGTCGCGGTCACCTCGGCGATCCCGGCGTTTCGCCGCGGCGGACTCTCGACCGTCGACTCGGTCGAGTCGGCTGCCGGGCGGCTGGCGACGATCCTGCTGCTCGCCGGGGGGCGCCCTGGCAGCTACGGCGTCGAGGACACCGCCGCCGACGGTGTGCTCCCGCCCGTCCCGGCGCGGTGAGCGAGCAGCTCACCGTCCTCGTTGCGGCTCGCGACGAGGAGGAGCGGATCGGTGCGACCGTCGCGGCGCTTCGCGCCGCGCTGCCGGACGCCGACGTCGTCGTCGCCGACGACGGCTCACGCGACGCGACCGCCGAGCGGGCGCGAGCGGCGGGCGCGCGGGTTGTCTCGCTCCCGCGTCTCGGCAAGGGCCAGGCGCTGACGCTCGCCGAGCGGGACTGCGCGCCCGGGCCGCTCCTGCTCGCTGATGCCGACCTCCGCGGCGACGTCACGCCGCTGCTCGAGACCGGCGCCGAGCTCGCGATCGCTGCTTTCTCACGCCGCTCCGGCGACGGCCTCGGGATCGCCAAGCGCGCCTCGCGCGCGCTGATCCGCCGGCTGAGCGGCTTCGAAGCGCGCGAGCCGCTCTCAGGGCAGCGGTATCTCTCTCGCCGGGCGCGCGAGACGGTCTTTCCCGTCGCCGCCGGGTTCGGAGTCGAGACGCGAATGACCGTCGATGCGGTCAGAGCGGGGCTGCGAGTGGAAGAGCTCGAGCTCGAGCTCGAGCATCGCGCCACCGGCCGCGACGTCCGCGGGTTCATCCACCGCGGTCGCCAGCTCGCGGAGCTCACCGTCGCCTGCGGCCCGCTCGCGGTCAACTACCGCGGGCTGAGGCTGCCGCTCGTCGGTGCGGTCACCGGGCTCAGCTCGGCCGAAGCGCTCCCGGTCGCGCTCGTCGGGCTCGCGGACGATCTGTGGAGCGGGCCCGAGCGCGGCTTCCGCGCCCACGTCCGTGCGGGGGCGACGACGGGAACGCTGAAGCTCGTCGCGATCCCGCTCTGGGCGCTCGTTCGCACGCGCTCGGTGAGCGGGGCGGTGCTCGTCGGGCTCGCCGCGAACGTGCTCAACCAGCTCGACACCCGCCCCGGTCGCGCGCTGAAGGCGTTCGGGCTTGGCTCTGCCGTGCTCGGGCTCCGGCCACGCCGGGCGCTCTCGGTGGCCGTCCTGCTCGCGCCCTACGATCTCCGGGAGATGACGATGCTCGGCGACGCAGGCTCGAACACCCTCGGAGCCGTGCTAGGTTTCGAGTCCGTGAGGCACTTGCGTCGTCGGGGCCGGATCGGCGTCATCGCCGGCCTCACCGCCCTCACGATTCTCGGGGAGCGCCGCTCGCTTGGCCGGTTGCTCGAGACGACGCCCGTGCTTCGCGAGCTCGATGCGCTCGGGAGACGGCGATGAGCGAGACGAAATACGTGTTCGTCACGGGCGGCGTCGTCTCCGCGCTCGGCAAGGGGATCGTCGCCGCCTCGCTCGGCCGGCTGCTCAAGGCGCGCGGGCTGCGGGTGCAGGCGCAGAAGTTCGACCCGTACCTCAACGTCGACCCGGGCACGATGAGCCCGTTCCAGCACGGCGAGGTATTCGTGACCGAGGACGGGGCCGAGACCGATCTCGACCTCGGCCACTACGAGCGCTTCATCGACGAGAACCTCTCGCGCAATGGCAGCCACTCCGCGGGCGCGATCTGGGACACGGTGCTGCGGCGCGAGCGCAAGGGCGAGTTCCTCGGTGCCACCGTTCAGGTGATCCCGCACATCACGAACGAGATCAAGGCGCGGATCCGCCGCGCCGCCGCGAACGAGCCGGTCGACGTCGTCATCTCCGAGATCGGCGGGACGGTCGGAGACATCGAGTCGCTGCCGTTCCTCGAGGCGATCCGCCAGTTCCGGCGCGAGGTCGGCCAGGAGAACGTGATGTACCTCCACGTCACGCTCGTCCCGTTCATCGAGGCCGCCGGTGAGCTCAAGACGAAGCCTACGCAGCACTCCGTCAACGAGCTCCGCCGCATCGGTATCCACCCCGACGTGATCGTCTGCCGCTCGCGCGAGCCGCTCTCGGCCGACATCCGCGAGAAGATCGCGCTCTTTGCCGACGTCGATGCCGACGCGGTCGTCGGCTCGCCCGACGTTCCCGACGTCTATCTCGTCCCCGAGCGGCTGCAGGACGCGGGTCTCGACAGACGAGTGTGCCGTCAGCTCGGCCTCGACGCGTCGCCGGCCGACCTCGGCGAGTGGAAGGCGCTCACCGACCGGATCGCCGACCGTCACGAGCACGTGACGATCGCGCTGGTCGGCAAGTACGTCAAGTTGCACGACGCCTACCTCTCGGTCCACGAGGCGCTCAAGCACGCCGGCCTCCACCATGGCGCGAAGGTCACTGTGCAGTGGGTCGACGCCGAGAACATGACCTACGAGGAGGCGGTCGCCGAGCTCGAGCAGGTCGACGGCGTCCTCGTTCCCGGTGGGTTCGGCTCACGCGGCTGGGAGGGCAAGATCCTCGCCTGTCGCGTCGCCAGAGAGCGGGGGATCCCGTACCTCGGGATCTGCCTCGGGATGCACGTGGCGGTCAGCGAGTTCGCCCGGCATGTGTGCGGGCTCGACGGCGCCAACTCCACCGAGATGGACCCCGAGACCCCGTACGCGGTGATCGACCTGCTCCCCGAGCAGAAGGAGATCGAGGACCTCGGCGGGACGATGCGGCTCGGCGCGCAGGCGGTCGAGCTCGCGGCCGGGACGCGTTCCCGCGAAGCCTACGGCGCCGACGTGATCCACGAGCGGCACCGCCACCGCTACGAGGTGAACAACACGTTCCGGCAGCAGCTCGTCGACGCGGGGCTCGTCGTCTCGGGGACGTTTCAGCAGGGGCGGCTCGTCGAGATGATCGAGCTTCCCGACCATCCGTGGTTCGTTGCGAGCCAGTTCCATCCGGAGTTCAAGTCGCGGCCGACCCGCCCGGCGCCGCTGTTCCTCGAGTTCGTCGGTGCCGCGCTCGGCCGCTCGCGCACGCGTGCCCACGCCGGCGCGGTCGCCGTTTGAGCGGCGAGCGGCTATTCCTGACGCCGGTCGACCTCCTGGTCGAGCTCTGCGCGATCCGCAGCGAGACGGGTGACGAACGCGCGATGGCCGACCGGATCGGCGCCGAGCTCACTGCGCTGGGGCTCGCCTGGGACGAGGACGGTGCCGGCGCGGCGA
The DNA here is from genome assembly GCA_046330385.1 of Gaiellales bacterium. GTDB lineage: Bacteria > Actinomycetota > Thermoleophilia > Gaiellales > Gaiellaceae > Gaiella. Next base: position 925,234 of record JAXLSV010000002.1, read on the forward strand.
TCGGCTGCAACGCGGGAAACCTCTACTGCCGGCTCGAGGCAACCGGGCCGGGGACACCGCTCTTCTTCTGTGCGCACCTCGACACCGTGCCACCCGTGGGCGCGCTCACGCCGGTGGTCGACGACGGTCGTGTCCGGAACACCGGTGGCACGATCCTCGGCTCGGACAACAAGGCCGCGATCGTCGCGATGCTCGAGGCGGTACGGAGGATCGTCGCCGACGGTCGCCCGCACGGGGGGATCGAGCTGCTCTTCACCGTCGCCGAGGAGACGGGCCTGCACGGCGCGAACGCGTTCGACGTGAGCCGACTCGTCGCGAAGCACGGCTACGTCTACGACCAGGGCGCGCCGATCGGCGAGATCGTCCTCGGCGCCCCGGGCGCGTTCTCGATCCAGGCGACGATTCAGGGTCGCGCCTCGCACGCGGGGATGGCGCCGGAGGAGGGCCGGTCGGCGATCGCCGCGGCCTCGCGCGCGATCGCCGAGATGCGGCTCGGCCGGGTCGACGAGGTGACGACGGCGAACGTGGGCGTGATCACCGGCGGCACCGCGCGGAACATCGTCCCCGAGCTCTGCACGTTCCAGGCCGAAGCGCGCTCGCACGACGAGGGCAAGCTCGCAGCGCTCGTCCAGGAGATGCTCGACGCGATCACGTTCGCGGCCGACGCGGGGGAGTGCACCGCCGAGACCGTGGTCACCCGCCAGTACCACGCCTACCGATTCTCGCCCGACGACCGTATCGTCCGGCTCGCCCGTGCCGCGTTCGAGAAGCTCGGGATCCCGGTGGTGGAAGGTCTCTCTGGCGGAGCGGCCGACGCGAACGTGTTCAACCTCAAGGGCCTCTCGTGCCTGAACCTCGCGAATGGGATGATGGAGATCCACACCCCCGACGAGTGGATCGCCGCCGAGGACGTCGAGCGGATGGTCGACGTGACTCTCGCGATCGTCGAGCTCGCCTGCGAGGGCTGATGCCGGCCACGCTCGCCCGCGGGAGGATCACCGCGATCGCCGAGCGGCTCGACGGGCTCGTGCGGCTTGTGGTCGAAGACCGTCCGTGTGTAGCGTTTCCGCGCCTCACCGGCGAGGTCGAGATCGGCGACGAGGTCATCGTCAACCGGCAGGCGCAGGAGCTCGGGCTCGGCTCGGGCGGGTTCGACGTCGTCGTCGTCAACCTCAGCCGGGGGCTTGGGCTTCCCGCCGACTCGGGAGCACATGTGATGACGCTGCCGTACGCTCCCGGCCAGCAGGCCGCGCGGTTCGCGGAGGAAGACATCGCGCCGGCGACGCTCGCCGGCCGCCCCGTCGTGTCCTGCGGGTTGCACAGCCAGCTCGCGCCCGTATGTGCCGCTCTCTCCGGGCGTCGCGTCGTCTACGTCCAGCTGGGCGGAGGTGCGCTCCCGCTGCCGCTCTCGGACACGCTCCGGGCGCTCGTAGCGCGGGGCCTCATTTCGAAGACGATCGCGGTCGCGCCGTGCTTCGGTAGCGAGCTGCAATGCGTCAACGTCCACTCGGGGCTCGCGACCGCTGCCGCCCAGGGTGCCGACGTCGTGGTCTGCGGGATCGGTCCGGGCATCGTCGGCACGGGCTCGCGGCTCGGGCATGGTGGCCTTGCCGTCGTCGAGGCAGCCAATGCCACCGCGGCGCTTGGCGGCCGGGCTGTGATCGCGCCGCGCGTCTCGTTCGCGGACGAGCGCGAGCGACACCAGGGGCTCTCGCATCACACGCGAACTGCCATCGAGCTCTGTCTCGGAGCGGCGACGGTTGCGTGGCCGGAGGGTCTCGACGCGCCCGGAGGGGTCGAAGTCACCCGCGTCGACGTCGACAGCTGGCGGGAGCGTTGCACCGGCCTCGCGCTGTCGCACATGGGACGCGGGCCAGACGACGACCCATGGTTCTTCGCAGCGTCGTACGCGGCCGGTGCGCTCGCAGGATCCCTCTGCTAGCGGTATCGTCCTCCCGCGATGCGTGTCGGAGTTGCCAGGGAGATCAAGCCGCAGGAGTATCGCGTCGCGCTGACGCCTGCAGGCGCGCTCGAGCTGGTCTCACGCGGCCACGAGGTGGTCGTCGAGGCGGGGGCCGGCGCCGGGTCCGGCTTCACCGACGATGCCTACCGAGCGGTGGGAGCGAGGCTCGCGCCGGTCGACGAGGTGTGGGAGTCGGCCGAGCTGCTGCTCAAGGTCAAGGAGCCGATCGCGGCGGAGTACCCGCGGCTGCGGTCGGAGCTGACGCTCTTCACGTACCTCCACATCGCCGCCGACGAGCCGCTGACCCGGGCGCTCGTCGACTCGGGGATCACAGCGATCGCGTACGAGACGGTCGAGACGGCCGATCGCCGCCTGCCGTTGCTCGCGCCGATGAGCGAGGTCGCGGGCCGGCTCGCGCCGCAGATGGGCGCGTGGTCGCTCGAGAAGGCGCACGGCGGACGTGGGATCCTGCTCGGCGGCGTGCCGGGAGTGCCACCCGCGAAGGTGGTCGTGCTCGGCGGCGGCGTCGTGGGGTTGAACGCGGCAATCATCGCGCTCGGGATGCAGGCGGACGTGTGGGTGCTCGACAAGTCGGTCGACCGGATGCGCGACCTCGAGCTCGCGCTCGACGGCCGGGTGACGCTCGCGATGTCCAACCGGCTGCAGATCGAGGAGGTGCTGGGCGACGCGGACATGGTGATCGGCGCCGTCCTCGTCCCTGGCGCGCTCGCACCCAAGCTCGTCACCCGCGAGATGCTCGCGCTGATGAAGCCGGGCGCGGCGCTCGTCGACGTCGCGATCGACCAGGGCGGCTGCTTCGAGACGTCGCATCCCACCACGCACGACGAGCCGATCTTCGAGGTCGACGGGATCGTTCACTACTGCGTTGCGAACATGCCCGGCGCCGTCCCGATCACGTCGACGAAGGCGCTCACCAACGTCACGCTGCCGTACGTCGAGGCGCTCGCGTCGAAAGGCGTCGCCCGTGCGGTCGCCGCCGACCCTGCGCTCGCGAAGGGAGTCAACGTCGCGGCAGGGAAGATCACGTACGAGGCGGTCGCCGAGGCCCACGGCCTCGACTGGGCGCCGCTCTCAGACGTCCTCCCGTCGTAGCGCGCCCGCTGCTTGACCGCTATTCGGCGGGCGTGTCCTTGCCCGGTCGCTGCTCGCGCGCGCTCTCGGCGGGGGAGATCTTGATCATGAGCCACGTTGCCGCCATCGAGATCGCGAGGATCGCGGCGATGTAGACGGCAAGCTCCACCAGGCTGAGGACGGTATCCATCGAAGGGATAGGATAGCCCGATGGCCGGCCCGTCGACCGCTCGTGTGTGCGTGATCGTGCTCGACGCGGTCGGTGCGGGTGAGCTCCCGGACGCCGCCGACTACGGCGATACGGGCTCGAACACGATCGGCAACGTCGCAAAGGCGGTCGGTGGGCTCGACCTCCCGAACCTCGAGGCCCTCGGGCTCGGGAACGTGACCGAGCTGGAGGGGTGCCCACCGCAGCCCTATGCGCCCGCGGTCGCCGGCCGGCTGGTCGAGCGCTCGAAGGGCAAGGACACGACCACCGGTCACTGGGAGCTGATGGGGATCGTGACGCCGGTTCCGTTCCCGACGTACCCGTTCGGCTTCCCCGACGACGTGATCGACCCGTTCATGAACCGCACCGGGCGTGGGGTGTTGTGCAACAGGCCGGCGTCTGGCACCGAGGTGATCCAGGAGTTCGGTGAGGAGCACCAGGAGACCGGGAAGTGGATCGTGTACACGTCGGCCGACTCGGTCTTTCAGATCGCAGCGCACGAGGATACGGTTCCGCTCGACCAGCTCTACGACGCGTGCCGCGTCGCGCGCGAGATCCTCACCGGGAAGCACGCGGTCGGGCGTGTCATCGCCCGCCCGTTCGTGGGGACGCCGGGCCACTACGAGCGGACGGCAAACCGCCATGACTTCTCGCTAGTGCCCAAGCAGCCGAACTACCTCTCGGCGATCAGGGCGGCGGGGCACGTCACCTACGGGGTCGGGAAGATCTCCGACATCTTCGCCGGTCAGGACATCGACGAGTCGTTCCCGACGAAGTCGAACGTCGACGGGATCAACCGCACGATCGAGCTGCTCGAGAACGTCGACTCGGGGCTCGTCTTCACGAACCTCGTCGAGACCGACATGCTCTGGGGTCACCGCAACGACCCGGTCAACTTCCACCGGTGCCTGCAGGACTTCGACCGGCGCCTCCCGGACATTCTCGACGCCCTCCGCGACGGCGACCTTCTGATCATCACCTCCGATCACGGCTGCGATCCCACGACGCCGTCGACAGATCACTCGCGCGAGCATGCGCTCATGCTCGCGTACGCGGCGGGCAAGAATGCGGCGGGCAAGCTCCACGAGAGCGGCGAGTTCGGCGACGTCGGCGCGACGGTGTGCGCCTGGCTCGGTGGGAAGGGGCCGGCGAAGGCGCCCGGGCGGTTGATCGTCGAGCGATGAGCGAGGTCAGCGAGGCCAACGACCCGCGGAGCGAGGGTCGGGCTACGTCGCCTGGCTGAGCAGAGCCCCGGCTCTGTCTCGGCGCATCTCGACGTAGACCCCGGGCCCCGTCGGGTCGGGCATCGGTTCGCCGTCTGAGCTCGTTGGGTGCTTGAACTGTCGATGCCCTCCGGTGAAACCGACGAGCGACCAGCCTCCGCCTCGACGAGACGGATCGCTTCGGCCACTTTCATCAAGCGTATGCTTGCCCCGATGATCGATTCGCGCAAGGTGTCTGTTTTCGACATGGCAACAAGAGTCCATTGAGACCGGCCGACCTGATCGAGCAGAAGCGCAACGGCGGCACTCACGATCTCGCCGAGCTGCGCGAGTTCGTCCTCGCCTACGCGCGCGACGAGGTGCCCGACTACCAGGCCGCGGCCTGGTGCATGGCTGTCTTCTTCAAGGGCCTCGATGATGCCGAGACGCACGCGCTGACCGACGCGATGGTGCAGTCCGGGGAGACGCTCGACCTCGGCCCGCTGCTCGGGCGAAAGGTCGTCGACAAGCACTCGACGGGCGGAGTGGGAGACAAGACGTCGATCTCGGTCGGGCCGATCGTCGCGGCGTGCGGGGTGCCGCTCGGGAAGATGAGCGGCCGCGGGCTCGGGCACACGGGTGGGACGCTCGACAAGCTCGAGGCGATTCCCGGCTATCGCGTCGAGCTGACGACCGAGGAGTTCATCGCGCAGCTGCGCGACGTGGGGATGGCGATCATCGGGCAGTCTGCGAACCTCGTCCCGGCCGACAAGAAGCTCTACGCGCTGCGCGACGTCACCGCGACCGTCGACATCGTCCCGCTGATCGCGAGCTCGATCATGTCCAAGAAGCTCGCCGCCGGCGCGCAGGCGATCGTGCTCGACGTCAAGGTCGGCGACGGCGCCTTCATGAAGACGCTCGCCGACGCACGCACCCTGTCGCGGGCGATGATCGAGATCGGCCGGCACGCCGGCCGTGAGGTCGTGTGCCTGCTCACCGACATGGATCAGCCGCTCGGGCGCGCGGTCGGCAACGCGCTCGAGATCCGCGAGGCGGTCGAGACGATTCGCGGCGACGGGCCGGCCGACTTCACCGAGCTCGTGCTCGACGCGTGCGCGCGGCTCCTTGCGTTCTCCGACCTCGGGATCGACGTCGCCGAGGGCCGGCGGCGGGCGGAGGCGGCGGTGGCCGACGGCAGCGCGTTCGCCGTGTACGAGCGATGGATCGCGGCGCAGGGCGGCGACCCTTCACTCGACGTGCTCGAGGAGGCGCCGGTACGCGTTGCCGTCACCGCACCCCGTGACGGCGTCGTCACCCGCCTCGGCGCGCTCGCCGTCGGCCATGCCGCGGTCGAGCTCGGCGCCGGCCGGCGCACGAAGGCCGACCCGGTCGATCACGCGGTCGGGATCATGTGCTTCGCCAAGCGCGGAGATCGGGTGATCGCAGGTGACGATCTCGCCGAGATCCATGCGCGCGACCAGGCCGCCGCCGATCGCGCCGCTGCCGCGGTCCTCGCCGCGTACGAGCTCGGGGACGAGGCGCCCGAGGAGCCGGGTATCCTCCTCGACGTTGTCGGCTGAGCCGCGATGCCCGAGCTTCCGGAGGTCGAGACGGTTCGGCGTCGGCTCGCGCCCGTGATCGAGGGCGCCAAGATCACCTATGCCGAGATCGTTGACCCGCGTCTAACCCGTCCCGACGATCCTCTGGTCGTCGCCTCCGAGCTGATCGGCGAGCGGTTCGCCGAGCTCGGACGGCGCGGGAAGTACCTGCTCCTGCGCCTCGCGAGCGGCCGCACGCTCGTCGTGCACCTGCGGATGACGGGCTCGTTCACCTACGCGGCGCGCGGAAAGCTCTCCGTGGATGCCTACCGTCGCGCGACGCTGCGGCTCGGAAACCGCGTCGACCTCGGCTTTCGTGATGTCCGCCGCTTCGGGACGTGGCTGCTGCTCGCGCCCGGGGAGGAGGGGCCCTACCTCGCTGAGAGGCTCGGCCCCGAGCCCCTCTCGGATGCGTTCTCGACGGCCGCGTTAGCGGCGGCGCTGCGCGGTCGGCAGGCGCCGGTGAAGTCGGTGCTCCTGGATCAGCGTCGGGTTGCGGGCGTCGGGAACATCTACGCCGACGAGGCGCTGTGGCGCGCCCGGATCGCGCCCCGGCGGGCGGCGGGCGGGCTCGGGCCGAAGGAGGTCTCGGCGCTGCGCCGCACCGTCCGGACAGTTCTCGAGAAGGGAATCGCGCTGCAGGGCTCGACGCTGCGCGACTACGTCACCCCCGACGGCGAGTACGGCGGGATGCAGAACGAGTTCTCGGTGTACGGCCGGGAGGGCGAGCCGTGCCCGCGCTGCCGCACCCCGATCGAGCGCGATGTGATCGGCGGCCGCGGCACGTGGTCGTGCCCGGCCTGCCAGCCGCGACTTCCCTAGCGCCGCCGGGAGAGGACGACGCCGGCCAACGCCAGCGCACCGCCCGCGAAGGCGAGCCCTGGTGGAACCTCGTCGAGCAGCGCCCAGCCGAGGAAGATCGCGATCGGTGGGACGAGATAGGTCGTCGCGCCGAGCTTGCCCGCGTCGGTCCTCGCGAGCGCGTACGCCCACGTCGTGAACGCGATCGCGGTCGGGACGAGCCCGAGATACACCGACCAGGCGATCGACCCTGCGGGCGCGTCGCCGAGCTCCGAAACAAGCTGCGGCGCGAACGGGAGGCACACGACCAGGCCGATCACGCAGGCGCTCCAGGTGACCGTGAGCGGGCTCAGCTCCGCCAGTAGCGGCTTCTGCACGATCACCGTGACGGCGTAGACGACGGCGGCGACGAAGCAGAGGAGCGCGCCCAGCGAGAGCGAGAAGCCGTCCGACGTTGCGATTGCGATGATCGTCACCCCGGCGAAGGCGACCGCGAGCCCGAGGACGAGGTTGCGGGCGAGCCCTTCTTGAAGAACGAGGGCGGCGAGGATAGCGATCAGCACCGGGGCGATGTTGACGAGCATCGAAGCCGTGCCCGCGTCGACTCTGCGCTCGCCCGCATTGAGCGCGATGTTGTAGACGCCAAACCAGAGCACGCCACAGACCCCGAGCCGGAACAGATGCCGGCGTCGCGGAAGCGCCTCGCGCCGCAACCCCATCACCGCTCCGAGCGCGGCCGCGGCGACTGCGAGGCGCATCAGGCTGAGCGCGCCTGGGGAGAGGTGCGCGCCCGCCGATCGAATCCCGACGAACGCCGAGGCCCACGCGGTGACCGTGAAGAGCGCAGCCCCGAGCGCGAGGCGGTCTGCGCGCGGTGCGGTGGCGGCGAGCGTGGTCACTCTCCCTGGAACGTACAGACCGGCCGTCGTGTGAGGTCAGCCGTACACTCAGCTCGATGACTCGCTCACGCACGACCGAGGCCGTAGTGCTGCGGTCGTTTGCGTTCGGCGAGGCCGACCGGGTGCTCCACCTCTACACGCAGGCAAACGGGCGTGAGGGGGCGGTCGCGAAGGGTGTCCGCAAGACGAAGAGCCGCTTCGGGGGCAGGCTCGAGCCGTTCTCGCACGTCGAGCTCGTCCTGCACCGCGGGCGCGGTGAGCTCTCGACCGTGACGGGCGCGAGCCTCGTCCGCTCACACGACCGGATCCGCACCGACGGCCGCAGGCTCCAGGTCGGCAGCATCGGGCTCGAAGCGATGCTCAAGCTCTTCCCCGAGGAGGAGCACAACGAGCGCGCGTGGCTGGCGCTCACGCGCTTTCTCGACGCGCTCGACGACGGGGAGCTCCGCGGCGGGATGCGACCTGCGTACGAGCCGCTCGTGCTGAGCTTCCAGCTGAAGCTGCTCTGGGTGTCGGGGCTGCTGCCTCACGTCACGGCCTGCGTGGGCTGTGGCCGGCCCGACGAGCTCGTGGCCTATTCCCCGACCGCTAGCGGGGCGGTGTGCCGCGATTGCGACGTCGACGGGCTGCGCCTCTCGCCGCGCGGGCTTCAGGGGATCGAGGCGCTGCTGTCGGCACCGATCGCCGACGCGCCCGAGCTCGGACTGGAGGATGGGGCGCTCCGCGACGCCGCGGCGGTAATCGCGGCCTCGTACGAGCACCACGGCGGGTTCAGGCTCCGGACCGCGTAGCGCCGCGCCCGGGGCGAAGCAGGAACGGCTCGAACGCCTCACCGAGGACGACGCGCTCGAGCGCGTCGAGGGCGAGGGCGTAGTACGGCCCTGTCTCTGGAACGAACGCGTCGGCCGTGAGGAGGATGGTGCCGGGCTCCGTTGTTCCCCGGGGAAGCTCCAGCGCCTCGACGACGCTCGCCTCCCCGGTGACGAGCCGGCGGGCGTCGGCGAGCGGAAGCCGGAGCATCGCGTCCACCTCGAGCGGATGCGGCGCAAACGCGGCGAGCGCGAGGTCTGCGCGCACAGCGTAGATGTCCTGCACCTCGTTGTCGCTCGGCAACGACCGGACGAACCGCCGGCCGACGAACGTGACGTCGTCGATCGTGAGCTCGAGCCCGATCTCCTCGCGCGCCTCGCGCATCGTCTCGGCGGTCGACTCCCCCGCACCGACATGGCCGCCGACCGCGACGTCGACCCGCCCCGGGTAGGTGTCCTTCGTCAACGAGCGGCGCTGGAGAACCACGTGCGGCACGCCGTCGATGAGCGAGCCGACCCAGATGTGGATCGCGGCGTGCCAGTCGCCGTCGCGGTGAACGTCGCCGCGACGCTTCCGGGCGCCGGTGCGCCAGCCCTTGTCGTCGAGGACGTCGAGCTCCTCGTCCTGCGGATCGGTTGTCGCGGGCTCGCTCAGAAGCGCTCGAGCACGCCCTGGAGCGCACCCTCGGAGATCAGCTGGTCGGTGAGCTCGTTGCGTCCGGGCTGGATCTCGCGGCGGACGACGCCGTCGTCGTCGACCCGATACTGGCCGACCCAGTCGAGCCGCGGCGAGTACACGTGGATCGTCACCGCCGGCTCGCCCTCGAGGTGCTGAACGCGATGGATGTACGCGGGGTTCCCATGCCGGCGTGAGCCGGGCGTCAGCGTGCGCTCGAGCGCAGGCATCCCGTAGCGCATCTGATCCTCGCGAACGGCTCCTCGAACGCAGTGGATCCCGACCGACGAGATGTAGTGGTCGTGGAAGCCCGTGCCGTGCCCGGGCATCCAGGAGAGCACCCACGCGTCCATGCGGTCGTCGTCGTACACGAGCTCGTAGCGCCGTTGCGCACGGTCGATCCGCACGAGCGGCTCCCAGATGTCGGGCCGCGCGGCGATCTGCGCCGCGACCTCCTCGAGCTCCTCGGGGCTGAGAACGCCGTCGTGAGGGACGAGGTCGCCGAGCGAGTCGAGTGCCGGCACGAACAAGGGCGTCGTAGTCGCCACGCTCGGAATGGTACTCCCTGGGGTACCGGTCAGGCCGCGGGGCGTGCGGGGGGCTGCCAATCGGCGGCGAGCCGGTCGAGCAGGAAGCTGCGTGCCTGGGCGATCGGGAGCCGCTCCTGCGCGAGTGAGTCGCGGTCGCGGATCGTGATCGTGTCGTCCTCGACGGTCTGCTCGTCGATCGTGAACGCGAACGGGGTACCGATCTCGTCCTGGCGGCGGTAGCGGCGCCCGATCTGGCCCGAGTCGTCGTGCTCCACGACCGCGACGCGGCGGAGCTCCTCGTAGAGGGCCTGCGCCTTCTCGGCCTGCACGGTGTCACGCGGGACGAGTGGCAGCACGGCGGCCTTGACGGGCGCGATCTGCGGGTGGAGCTGCAGCACGGTGCGCTCGCGGTCGCCGACGACCTCCTCGAAGTACGCGTCGCACAGGAACGCGAGCATCGAGCGGTTGAGCCCGGCCGCCGGCTCGATCACGGCCGGGGTGAAGCGTTCACCGTTCGCTGAGTCGACCCACTCGAGCTTCGTGCCCGACGCCTGCGTGTGCGCGGTGAGGTCGAACTGGCCTCGGTTCGCGATCCCCTCGAGCTCCGACCAGCCGATCGGGTACAGGTACTCGATGTCGCTCGTCCCGCTCGAGTAGTGCGAGAGCTCGTCGGCGTCGTGCGGCCGCACGCGCAGCGCCTCCGGCCGGATCCCGAAGCGCACGTACCAGTTGAACCGCTCGTCGATCCAGTGGCGGTACCACTGCTCGGCCTCGTCGGGCGGCACGAAGAACTCCATCTCCATCTGCTCGAACTCGAGCGTGCGAAAGATGAAGTTGCCGGGCGTGATCTCGTTGCGGAACGACTTGCCGACCTGCGCGATCCCGAACGGCGGCTTGCGGCGGGCGAGCTGCGCGACGTTCTTGAAGTTGATGAAGATGCCCTGCGCGGTCTCGGGGCGGAGGTACACCGACTTTCCGGTCTCCTCGACAGGCCCGACGCGCGTCTCGAACATCAGGTTGAAGTGCCGCGCCTCGGTGAGCTCGCACGTGTCGTTCTCGCCTGGGCGCTTGCTCGGCCGCTGCCCGCACTGGCTCGTCTCGAGGTGGTCGGCGCGGAATCGCTGCTTGCAGAACTTGCAGTCGACGAGCGGGTCGGTGAACCCGCCGACGTGACCCGACGCCTCCCACACCTGCGGGTGCAGGATGATCGCCGAGTCGAGCGCGACGATGTCGTCGCGCTCGCGCACCATCGCCTCGAGCCAGCGCGCCTTGACGTTCTCCTTGAGCAGCACGCCGTAGTGGCCGTAGTCGTACGACGAGCCGAGCCCGCCGTAGATCTCCGACGACGGGAACACGAAGCCGCGGCGGCGGCACAGCGAGACGATCTTCTCCATCGTGAGCTGCTCGGACATGGCTCCAAACCTATCGGTGGGCGGGCGTGTAGGTCGTACCATCGTCGGAATGGCCGGAAAGGCAACCCCTGCGATCACCCTCCTCGAGCAGCGGGGCGTCGCGTTCACGCTGCACGAGTACGCGCACGATCCGCGCGCGGAGTCGTACGGCGGCGAGGCGGCCGAGGCGCTCGGGCTAGAGGCCGACCGCGTCTTCAAGACCCTCGTCGTCGACGTCGACGGCGTGTTGACGGTCGCGCTCGTCCCCGTCACGACCCAGCTCGACCTGCGCACGCTCGGCAAGCGCGCCGCGATGGCCGACGTCAAGCTCGCCGAGCGCACCACGGGCTACGTCGCCGGCGGCATCAGCCCGCTCGGCCAGCGCAAGGCGCTCCCGACCGTGATCGACGAGACCGCGGAGCTGTGGGACACGATCTACGTGAGCGCGGGGCGGAGGGGCCTGGAGATCGAGCTCGCGCCGGGGGAGCTCGCGGCGCTGACGGGGGCGCGGTTCGGGGCGATTGCGCGGTGAGGCCGCGCGCGACGTCTTGTCTTCTGACGTGGCTTCAGCCGCGTCAGACCGGTTCGCGCGCGATGACGCTACCGGCCTCGTCGTAACCCACGATTGTCAGCACCGTCGGCGCCGCCAGGACGGGGCGGGCCTCGTCTGTCGGGAGGTGCAGCCGGACGTAGAAGAACTTGACGTGCCGATCGAGCCCGGCAGGCGCGTTGCGCACAGTTGCCGGCACCAGCGTGCCGTCGGGTAGCTCCACGGAGACACGCGCGACGTCGGCGTCTGCGGCCCCGAGGACGGTGTCCAGTCCGTCGCCGCCGATCAGGCCGCCCTGGCTGACCCAGCCGACGAGCTCACGGTGGGCCGGGAAGCCCTCTGGAGTGTCGCCGGTGAGCGGTAGGTGGAGGGTTCAAGTGAGCCCCCCGAGACCGGCCTGAGTGTTGGCACGTGCCTGTCCCGCGTCTCGTGCCCTTCGGAGTGCGCGAACATGAGCAAGTCGCCGAAGCCCGTGTAGAGCCCGAAGCCGAGCGCCGGGAACGCGGCTGCATACTAGCTTGCATTACAAGATTATCCCCTCTAGCATGCAATGCATGGGAGTCGTTCCGGACATCGCGCGTCAGACGCAGCTTCTCAAGGGCGTCCTCGATCTCTGCCTGCTCGCGGTCATCGCCGAACGGCCGACGTACGGGTACGAGATGACGAGGCAGCTAGAGGAACGGGGGCTGTCGATCGTCGGAGAGGGGTCGATCTATCCGGTGCTTGGGCGGCTGGAGCGGGACGGCTTGATCGAGGCCTTCCGACAGACCGGCAACGGCGGCCCGCCGAGGAAGTATTACGCGCTCACGGCGAATGGTAGGACGTCGCTCGCACGTTGGGGCGATGACTGGCGCGCGATCCGCGACGCCGTCAACGGCGTCCTTAACGGAGTACCGATGGAGGTGACAGCGTGATGGACGCAGTTCGACGGTCCCGCCGCACATGGCGTCGGCTTGGCGTTCCGCAGAGCGTCGTCGACGAAATGGTCGAGGAACTCAAGAGCGATATCGCAGCCGCCGAGGCGGAAGGTCGATCCTGGTCGGACATCACGGGCGACGATGTCGCTGGCTTCGCGGCGAGTTGGGCGGCTGCGAAGGGCGTTGCCCGCGGGCGTCTGTGGCTGGGCCTTGCAACGGGCGCGGCGCTCGTCGGCGCTTTGCCCGGCGTCGGACTTTCGCTGTTCGCCGTCTATGGACCGAACCGCCACGAGGTGTTCGGTGTAGGGGAAGACACAATCACGGTGTCGTGGCTCCTGATCCCCACGTGGCTCGTGCTCGCTCTAAATGTCGCGGGCGTGCTGTTCGCGTACGGCGGAGCGGTCGCGGGGGTGGACTGGGTGCTCCGATGGCAGCGCGATCCTGCGTGCGGTCGGACGGTGCGGCTCATGGCAAAGGCACTTCCGGTCGGGATCGTCGCAGCGCTGGGCGCCGCCGTGGGGCTTGCGTCGACGGGGACATTCTCCACGTCTCAGTGGGTCGTGCTGGCAAACGTCGTTGCCCCAGCGGTCGTATTCGCAGGGTCGGTCGCGGTAATTCGGCTGGCGGCCGTTCGTGGCTCACGAAGCCGGCTCGCCGCCGTTCAACGAAAGGGTTGAACGGCGGCGTCGGGGTACCGTAGCGTGGTGCTCCTCGCCAACAGCGCGATCGGACTGATCCTGCTCGCTCTGGCGATCAGGACGGGACACAGAGCTCGAATGCGGGTGCTCGCCGCGGCACTCCCGCTCGTGGCGGCGACTCTGCTCACGCTGTACGTCCTCGGCGAGGATCCGGTCAGAGGTGGTGGGATCAGCCGCTGGGACGCGTACCGCTCACCCGGCGGCGCGCTTGGCCCGATGTTCGCCTGCTCGGTGGGGCTCATGGTCGGTCTCGGCGCGACGCTCGCGTACGCAGGCATCCGCGGGAGTGCGCGACTCGCGCCGCTTGGCGCGCTCGTCGCGGGAGTGGTCGTGCTCGTGCTCCTGACAGCGACGTACCTCGGGTTCAGCGTCGAGTAGCGATGTGCGAGAGTGAGAAGCCGATGGCGTCGGCGGACGATCTCTCGGTGTCGGCGTCGTGATCGCGCGCCTCAAGAAGAGGCGCCTCGAGCGCGCCTGGCAGCCATTGCTGCCACTCTTCGAGGACGCGGAGATGACGGGCGCGTTCCTGCGCGGCCGCCATCGCGGCCGCCGCTTCGACGCGCGGATCTCCCCGGGTGTCGCGGTGGGCAGCTCGAGCGACGGCGGTGACCCGCGCTTCAACCTGTTCGAGCTCTCGCTGCTGGACGTCGCTGCAGGCGGCGACTGGAGCGTGCTGCTCCGTGAGGTTGGGCGCGGCCGCGAGCCCGAGTGGCGGCTCGAGGCGAGTAACGCGCAGCTCGCAGCAGCGCTGGGCGAAGCGGGCGTCGTTGACGCAGTGAAGGCGGTCGTCCGCCCCGACTACACGATCGCGCGCGAGGGGCCGGTGCTCGCCTGCCGCGGCAAGGATCAGCGACTCGTGTTGCGCAGCGACGCCGACGAGAGCCTCGCTCCGCCGCCTGCCTGGGTCGAGCGCGCGCTCGCGATGCTGCTCTCGGTCGCCGAGATCAACACGCGGCTCAACGGTCCGACGTAGAGCAGGTCGACGCGAAGCGCGCGGGTCTAGCGCCGACGCAGTGACGGGTCGCTGAGCGCGACCGGCGTGTAGCCCTGCTCGTTTGCGAAGAAGTTCGTGCCGGGCGGGACGATCTCGTCGATCCGGTCGAGGATGTCGGCGGAGAGCGTCACGTCGAGCGCGGCGAGGTGGCTCTCGAGGTGCTCGCGCGTCCGCGGCCCGATGATCGCGGCGGTGACGGCGGGATGCTGCATGACGAAGGCGAGCGCCATCTGGATCAGGCTGATCCCTGACTCGTCGGCAAGCCGCCCGAGCGCATCCGCCGCCTCGAGCTTCGCCTGGTTGCCCGGAACCGAGAGGTCGAAGCGGTCGGGGAGCCGCGCGGCGCGCAGGCCCGTCGGCAGGTCATGGCCCAACCGGTAGCCGCCGGTGAGCCAGCCGGCGGCGAGAGGGCTCCAGGAGATGACACCGATGTCGTAGCGCCGGCAGACCGGCAGCACATCCGCCTCGATCGCGCGGGCGAGCATCGAGTACGGCGGCTGCTCGCACACGAAGCGCTCGCGACCGCGACGCTCCGCGACCCATTGGGCCTCGACGAGCTGGTGCGCCGGGAACGTCGAGCTCCCGAGGCAGCGCACCTTGCCGGCCCGCACGAGGTCGGTGAGGGCGCCGAGCGTCTCGTCGATGTCCGTGTCGTCGGCGGGCCGGTGAACCTGGTAGAGGTCGATCCAGTCGGTGTTCAGGCGGCGCAGGCTGTCCTCGACCGCCTGCATGATCCAGCGCCGCGAGTTTCCCCGCCGGTTCGGGTCGGCTCCCATCGGGAAGTGCAGCTTCGTCGCGAGGACGACGTGGTCGCGCTTTCCGCCAGCAAGCGCCTTCGCGAGGATCTCCTCGGATTCGCCTTCCGAGTACGCGTCGGCCGTGTCGATGAAGTTGATGCCCGCGTCGAGCGCCTCGTGGATGATCCTGATCGAGTCGTCGTGGTCGGTGTTGCCCCACGACCCGAACATCATCGCTCCAAGGCAGAGCGGGCTGACCTTCATCCCGGTGCGGCCGAGTGTGCGGAGCTCCACGAAGCGATGCTACCCACCGGGATGCGGCCGACCTTGCGAGAAGCTACCCCCGCTGCGACGAGACCGGGCCGGTGACCGAGCCCAGTCCGGGGTTCAGCTCGGCGCGCGGGCAGGCGCCCCACTGTCCTTCGTGGGCCTCACGAGCGTCGCGAGCGGCCGCCAGGAGGTCGCTGGCGTAGCGACCTCGTTCCTTGCGGAAGAAGTACGGCGACGCGGCGCCGCGGCCGACCAGCTCGAGGTTGACGTTGACGTCTCCCGTCCACACGTACCGCAGCAGCCGCCCGAAGCGGTCGGCGCCGTCGAGCCCGGAATCGGCCTCGAGCTCGACGCGCGTCCCGCGGGGTAGCAGCCGCTGAAGCTCGCGCTTCGCCTCGCGTCCGTAGCAGTCGGGGTTCAGCTCCGGGGCGTCGACCTGGAGCAGCCGTACCTCGCGCCCGTCGCGGAGGGTCAGCGAGTCACCGTCGCCGACGTGCCCGATGACGCCTGTGCCGGTTCGCGTGGGTGGTTCGGCTCCGGGTGACGTGCACCCCGCGGCGACGGCGACCGGGAGCACGAGCGCCGCTAACGTCAGGCGACGGGGACCCACACCAGACACGTCTCGGCGACTCGCACGTCCGCGACCTCGAGGCGGATCGGAAGGGTCTCGATCTCGTCGGCGACGTCCGCCCAGCGGTCGTTGATCTCCGTGACCTCGTCGAGGATCTCTTGCTCGAGCGCCGCGAGATCGTCCTGCACGTCGGTGACCTTCTCTTGTGCGTTCTCGCGACGCTCGGCCGCCCGGGCCGACATCCCCCGGCGCGATGCAGCCCCGCTGACCGCGGTCGTGATCGACCGGGCGCTCCGGCGGCCCCCGAGGAGCGCGCCGAGAACGGCGCCGGCCCCGGCGATGAGCTCGTTTGCCTGACGCGAGTGTGTCTCGGTCTGGAGCTCCTCGGCCCGTCGCTGCGCCTGCGCCAGCGCTTTCTCGAGCCGGTCGCGCTTCGTCTCGAGCTTGTCCTTGAGCTTCGCCGCCTCGGCGTCCGCCTTCTCCTGGGCAGCAGCGTCGCAGCGAGCGGCGAAGTCGGCCTCCGACTCACCCGGCCGCGAGGTGAGCTTGAGTTTCACGTTGCGCTGCAGCTCCAGCGCGTGGGAGGAGACGAGACGTTGCTGGACGTCCTTAACGGTCTGTGTCCAGAACTTCCCCTCGGCAACCGGTGCGCCTGGAAGGACGTAGACCACGTCGGCGGGGCACGGCGCCGCGAGATCGCGATCGTCGTAGTCGACCTGCGTCTCCGAGTCGAGATCGAGCCCGTCGTCGAGCGGGCCGTAGAGCGCCTCGAACTCCTCCTGCACGTCAACGCCGGCGCCGCTGTCGTCGTAGCGGAGCGAGACACGCGCGGCAACGAACGCGCGGTGACGCTTGCCACCGGGGGCCGCACCCACCTGGGACGCCCACGGCGCGGCGGGATCGAGGTAGGTGACCTTGACGCCGCTCGCGACGGTCGGCGCCACGGTCGTCTCGTTCTCTGCCACCGCCGGCTCGGGTGCCGGAGGAGCCGCCGCCGCGGGCGCGGCCGCAGCGGCGGGGGCCGGCGCCCGATCCTTCATCAATCGGGACACCTCCTCCTTCGTCAGCGGGCCGCGAAGGTACGACATCGCCCAGCGAGAGCCGAACACGCGCGGGGTGGAGCTCTTCGCCGAGACGAGCATGAACTGGCGCTTCTGCAGCGCCCCGAGCGCGGTGCTCAGCGCCTCGATGTCGGTTCCCCCGGCCGCGGAGCGGAGGCCCTCGAGGACGCGGGCCTTGTCGTTCTCGGTCTGCAGTCGCCCGACCAGCCAGGTGCCGGCGTTCGCCATCGCCTTGTAGTCGAGGTCGACGGGGTTCTGAGTTGAGAGGACGAGCCCCATCCCGAACGCCCGGCCCTGCTTGAAGATCGTCAGCATCGGCTTCTTCGCAGGCGGCTCGGCGGTCGGTGGCATGTACCCGAAGACCTCGTCCATGTAGGCGAGCGCACGCAGGTCGGGCGTCCCCGACTGACCGCGCATCCACGTCACGAGCTTCGAGAACACGAGCGTCACCACGAACTGGCGCTCCTCCTCGGAGAGGTGCGCGACGTAGACGACGGCGCATCGCGGCTTGCCGTCGGCGGTGTAGAGCAGCGACTGCGGGTCGAGCGGCTCGCCCTCCCCCCAGGCGGCGAACTGCGGCGAGGCGACAAGCGAGTTGAGCTTGAACGCAAGCTCGGTGCGGTCGGCAGGGGGGAAGAACTGGTCGAGCTCGAACACGCCGAGCTTGCGGATCGGCGGTGTCTGGATCTGGCTGATCAGCGTCCCGAGATCGAGATCGAGCTTCGCCTTCCAGGCGTTCTCGATGAGGTTCGAGAGGAGCACGTGCTCCCGGCTCGAGAGCGGGTCGGCGTCGATCCCGACGAGCGCGAGCAGGCTCGTGACCGTGCCGTTGATCTCGTCCCGGATCGCCTCGGCCTCGCTATCCCACGCCAGGGCCGGCGCCCGCAGGGAGCCCACCACGTTGAGCGGGACGCCGGCGGTCGAGCCGGGCGTGTAGATCGTCACGTCCGCAGCGTCACGGAGCGCCTGCAGCCGCTCGGGCCCGATCCCCTGTGCGGCGAGCCCCTCGCGCCAGGTCGTGGCCGTCTTCTCGGCGTACTGCTCGACGGTCACGCCCGCCGCCTGTGCCTCCGACTGGTTCACCCACGGCGTGAAGCTCGCGGGCGAGAGGTCGGGGAAGACGAGCCCGAGGTTCCCCATGTCGCCCTTGGGATCGATCACGAGCACCGGGATTCCCGAGAGCAGCGCCTCCTCGATCAGGACGACCGCAAGCCCGGTCTTGCCCGAGCCGGTCATCCCGACGACGACGCCGTGGGTCGTCAGGTCGCCCGAGCCGAGCGTGACGGGGTCGGCGCCCGGCTTCCCCGTCGCCGGGTCGATCGCGGTTCCGAGCTGGAAGGTGCCACGGTCGGCCATGGGTCAGTCAGTTTATTGTCTCGTCATGTTCGAGGCGATCCGAGTGAAGCCCGGCGAGAAGCCCCGGCTTGCGAAGCGCGACGCGGCCGACACGCTCGGTCTCGACAAGGACGAGATCGCCGGCAAGCTGCCGAAGCTGCGCGACCGGATCGACGAGCTCCAGTACCTCCTCTTCGCCGAGGGGCGGAGGAGCATCGTCGTCGTGCTCCAGGGGATGGACGCGTCGGGGAAGGACGGGATCATTCGCGGCGTGTTCGACGGCGTCAACCCCCAGAGCATCGAGGTGACGTCGTTTCGTGCTCCCGCGGGTGCCGAGCGCGAGCACGACTACCTTTGGCGCATCCACGCGGCGCTACCGCCGCACGGCAAGCTCGGCATCTTCAACCGCTCGCACTACGAGGACATCGTCGCGGTGCGGATGCTCGAGCTGGCGCCGAAGGCCGTCTGGAGCCGCCGAGCCGGGCACATCCGCGAGTTCGAACACATGCTCGCCGACGAGGGCGTGACGATGATCAAGTGCTTCCTCCACGTCTCGAAGGAGGAGCAGGCGACGCGGCTGCAGGAGCGGATCGACGACCCGCACAAGCGCTGGAAGTTCCGCGCCGACGACCTCAAGGTCCACGATCGGTACGCGGACTACATGAAGGCGTACGAGGAGGCGATCGCCGAGACCTCGAGCGACTGGGCGCCGTGGCACATCGTTCCGGCCGACCGCAACTGGGTCAAGGCCTACGTCGTCGCAAAGCTCGTCGTTGACACGCTCGAGACGCTCGACCCGAAGCTCCCCGACCCCGAGCCGGGGATCGAGGGCCTTCGCGTCGGGTAGCCGAAGCGCCCGGGGACGACGGGGGAAGCGCGCCGCTACGCGCCTAGAACAGGATGCGGATCGCCGTCTGCGGGGGACACCCGCGATGAACGAGGTCGAGCGCATCGTGCAGGTCGATCTCGACGTTCGACGCGATCACCGCGGCGGACTCGATGTCGAATCCTCCGCGACAGAGAACGTCGAACCGCCAGGCGAGGACGTCAGCCGCCTCGTCGACCTGGAGGGCTTCAAACTGTGCCGCAGTCATTCCGTTGGATCTCCCTCACGTTTGCCACAGAACCACGAGTTCCTCTCGCCAATGAGTGCCTCGTGCCAATGCCGGTAGAGTCGTCCGCGGAAGGCCCCACGTGCCTCCCCCGCCCGGGGGGTTTGCATCCCCCACTGTGAGGGATACGCGGCAAATGGGGGACACTACAGCCAGCGCCGGAAGCGGAAGAACCCGATCATCGCGCCGACGATCGCTACGAGGATCGCGAGGATCACCCAGAACGCCGTGCCGGAGCTCTCACCGGGGAAGATCACGTTCATCCCGAAGATGCTCGTGATCAGCGTCAGCGGCAGCATCGTCACGCTGATGATCGTCAGCAGCCGAAGCACGTCGTTCTGTCGGTGGGAGAGGACCGACTCGTTCGTCGACTCGAGCCCCTCGATCACTTCCTTGTAGTTGTCGAGCTGGTCCCAGATGCGCTCGGCGGCGTCGTTGAGGTCGTCGAAGTAGGCCTCGAGCTCCTCGGGGAGGTACCGGGCGACGCGCCGCTCGAGCACCCGCAGGGTCGAGCGCTCCGGCTTCATCACCTTGCGATAGGAGATGATCTCCTGCTTGACGTTCGAGATGTCGCGCACGACGTCCTCGGCGCGACCCTCGAACATCTCGTCCTCGATCACGTCGAGCTTGTGCCCGATCTTGTCGAGGATCGGGAAGCAGTAGTCGAGCAGGTCGTCGAGCACCTCGTACAGCAGCCGGCCCGACCCCTTCGCGAAGAGCTGCTCGCGGAACGTTTCGTCGCTTTCGCAGCGCACGAAGAGGCGGGTGACCGGGAGCAGCGGGCGGGTCGGGATCGTGACGAGGTAGTCCTCGGCGATGAAGAAGTCGAGCTCGGCCGCGTTGAGCCGCTGGATCGCCTTGTCGAAGGCCGGGAAGTGGAGCACGCCGAACAGGTACCCCTCATCGGCGTAGTCGTCGATCTTGGGACGCTGGCGCTTCGAGACGATGTCCTCGACGTCGAGCGGATGCCAGCCGAACCGGGCGGCGAGATCCTGCGCGATGTCGAGGGTCGGGTCGTCGACGTTGACCCAGGTGAGCCCGGCGCTTGTCAGCTCATGGACGGTTCCGACGCGCGCTGCGCCCTCGGCCGCGCGCGGCCGCGTCGTCCTGCGAATGCGAGGCAGGCTCGGCATCGGTACTGAACGGGTCCTCGAGAGCGTGCACCATGTCTTCGCCATGGTATCGGCAAGCCCCTTCCCGGAGAAAAGCAGGCCCGCTGTCCCGCCTTCGGGTGTGGTGCGCGCTGTCCCGGCTTCAGGTGACGCGCGATCCGCCGAAAGGTGGATGATGCGAGGTGTGAATGCGGCTCACGCCCCCGTGCCGGGGAATGGCACGCCGCGTCCGAAACGGCGCTGGCTCCAGGCTCTGATCATCGCGCTCGTCCTCGCGCTCGGGCTTGGCGGCACCGCCGGTGCGTTCGTCGCTCTCCGCGCGCATGTCGCAGACGACGAGCAGCATGAGCTCGAGGAGAGGACATCCGAGCTCGTGCCGGTGTTTCAGGGCACGTTCCAGCAGCTCGACCTGCTCGTGTCGAAGGGGAGCATCCTCGCCTCGATCTCACTCGACACGCCCGCCGGGCGGCAAGCGCTTCACCGCGAGCTTCGCGCTGGGCTCGGCCCGCTGATGACGGGGGCTGCCGTGATCGCGGCGCAGTCGCTCGATCCGGTGCTCACGGTTGGCTCGCTGCGGAACTTCGACAAGCGCGAGGGTGCCCGCGGAGCGCAGCTCCGCAAGGCGATGGGGAGCGGGATCCTCACGCTCATCGGGCGGGACGACATCGGCAACGCGACGGTCGTCTCGGTGGCCGGCACCGCCGGCCAGGGCCGGCCGTACGGCGTGTACGTCGAGTTCCTGATCCCCGACGTCATCCGGCAAGCGAGCACGCCCGGGATCCACTACGACCTCTACGTCCCCAGCGACGACCGCCCCGAGAACCTGGTGTTCAGCTCCGCCGAGAGCAGCGACGAGCATGCCCACGTTCGAACCACCGTCGCCCGGGACGTCGTCCTGCCCGGGCTTTCGCTTCGGCTCGTCGTCGCGAGCGCAATCCCGCTGACCGGAGGGTGGGAGCGGGCGCTGCCCTGGATCGCCCTGGTGCTCGGAACGCTGGTCACACTCGTGCTCGGCGTCCTCGGGCTCGCCGTCCTGGGCGCCCGAGACGACGCGGTGACGCTCGCGCGGCAACGAGAGGCGGCGCTCACGGAGCTCGCGGAGACCGAGCGGCGGCTGCGGAACCTGGTCGAGAGGCTTCCGCTCGTCACCTACACCGACGATGCGGCGTCCGGGGCGCCGACGGTCTACGTCAGCCCTCAGGTCGAGCAGCTCCTCGGCGTGCCGAACGACGAGTTCATCGAGCTCGGCGGTGAGTGGTCCGAGATGATCCATCCTGACGATCGCGCGCGCGTTCTCGCCGAGATCGACGAGCACATCGAGACCGGGGTGCCGTTTCGCTCCGACTACCGCCTCGTCCGGCCCGACGGCGAGATCGTCTGGGTTCGCGACTCGTCGGCAATCGACGAGGCCGAGGACCGCCGGCTGATCAACGGCTACTGGGAGGACATCACCGAGCGCAAGGCGCTCGAGGAGAAGCTGCTCGCCGCCCAGCGCCTCGAAGCGGTCGGTCGGCTCGCGGGTGGCATCT
Source organism: Gaiellales bacterium (assembly GCA_046330385.1). GTDB lineage: Bacteria > Actinomycetota > Thermoleophilia > Gaiellales > Gaiellaceae > Gaiella. Next base: position 947,289 of record JAXLSV010000002.1, read on the forward strand.
CACACGACTTCAACAACATCCTCAACGTGATCGGCGTCTCGTCGGACTTCCTCCTCGAGGCGACGCCTCCCGACGACGAGCGCCGGGGCGACATCGAGCAGATCAAGGAGGCGACCGAGCGTGCGGCGGCGCTCACCCGGCAGCTCGTCGCCTTCAGCCGCCGCCAGATCCTGCGCCCCGAGCGCGTCGACCTCAACGAGGCGGTCAGGTCGATGGAGCGCATGCTCAAGCGGATCCTCGGCGCCGGCGTCCAGCTCGAGACGACGCTCGCGGCCGAGCCGTGCTGGGTCGAGGTCGACCCCACCCAGCTCGAGCAGGTCGTCATCAACCTCGCCGTGAACGCGCGCGACGCAATGCCGACCGGCGGCAGCTTCTCGCTCGAGACGAGCCACGCGACGACGACCTCGGGCGCGTCCACGGTCGTCCTCGTCGTCACCGACACCGGCGAGGGGATCGACGAGGGGCTGAAAGACCGAATCTTCGAGCCCTTCTTCACGACGAAGGACCCGGACAAGGGCACGGGGCTCGGGCTCGCTTCCGTCTACGGCATCGTGCAGCAGTCCGGCGGCGCGATCAGCGTGACAAGCGAGCCGGGCGACGGTGCATCGTTCCGGATCGTGCTTCCCGCTGCGTGCGAGGCGGACGACACGCCGCCCGTGACGACGTCGCCGGCCGTCGACGGCGTGCCGGGGCGGCGACGGGTCAGGATCCTCCTCGCCGAAGACAACGACGACGTCCGCCGGGCGACGAAGCGCATCCTCGAGCAGCTCGGCCACGAGGTCGTCGCCGCCGCCGACGGCGAGGAGGCGCTCGAGATCGCAGCGCGTGACCCCGGGCTCGACCTCGTCGTCAGCGACGTGCTGATGCCGAGGCTCGGTGGCCTCGAGCTGGTCGATCGGCTGCGCGCCCACCGACCCTCGCTCCCCGTGGTCTTCACCTCCGGGTACCCGGGTACCGAGTCGGAGGGAACGATCGTCACCGACGAGCGGACGCTGTTCCTGCAGAAGCCGTTCGTTCCCCGTGATCTTGCCGATGCGGTCGCGACGTTGACGGCGCGCTAGACGGTTGCCTCGGTACTGCTCGTGCGGATGAGCGACGCGACGAGCGCGACGAGCTCGTCGGGCGGGCAGGGCTTTTGCCGGAAGACCGACGGGCCCGAAACCGCTTGGTTGGCGGGCACGACCATCTCGGTCGCATAGCCGGAGAGAAAGACGACCGGGAGCCCGGGATCGCGCTCCCACGCCCGGCGCGCGAGGTCGTAGCCGGACACCGTCGGCATCACCACGTCCGTGACGATCACCGCGACGTCACCGCGCGCGGCGACCACCTCCAGCGCCTCCTCGGCGTTCGCGGTCTCGATCACGTGATGACCCGCGCCGCGGAGCGAGCGCGCGGTCACCTCACGAACTGAGCGCTCATCCTCGACGACGAGGACGACGCCTGACCGGGTCCCGGCCAGGCCCGAGAGCGGCTCGCTTGGGATCGGCTGCCGCGACGGCTTGCCGGCGTCAGCAGGGAGCGTGACGGTCACCGTGGTGCCGGCGCCCGGCTCGGTCTCGATCGCGAGCGTCCCGCCCGCCTGGGTGACGATCCCGACGCAGGTCGCGAGACCGAGGCCGACGCCGCTGCCGCCCGGCTTCGTCGTGAAGAACGGCTCGGTGGCCCGCCGTGCCACGTCCTCGCTCATCCCGGCGCCGGTGTCCTCGACGACGAGCTCGACGCGGTCGCCGTGCCGCGACACCCGGAGCGACAACTCGCCGCCGCTGGGCATCGCGTCTCGGGCGTTTCCCGCCAGGTTGAGGAGGAGCTGCTCGAGCCGGCTGCGGTCGGCCCGGACGTGGACGGGCTCGGGGGACGGCTCCCAGCGAACGGCGATGTCCTCGGTGACGAGACGCCGGACGATCGGGAGGAAGCCGACGACGAGCTCGTTGACATCGAGCACGAGCGGCTCGAGCGGCCGCCGGCGCGAGTAGGCGAGCAGCTGTTGCGTCATCGCCGTGCCCCGGTCGGCCGCATGCTGGATCTCGTCGATCAGCTCGTGATCGGACGAGCCAGAGGGAAGCTGCTCGGCGAGGAACGAGGCGTTGCCGCGGATCACGGTGAGCAGGTTGTTGAAGTCGTGAGCGACTCCGGCCGCGAGCCGACCTACGCCCTCGAGCCGCTCGGCCTCGGCGAGCCGCTGCTCGACAACGAGATGTGCCGCGGCCGCCGCATGGGCCCGTGCGAGCGCGATCTGGGCGAGGTTCAGCGCGAGCAGCGCCGTGAACGTGAAGTCGAGGTGCCCGACGAGGATGTAGAGATCGAGGTCGTCCCCCGTCGTGAACCCGACGCCGCGACCGATGAGCAACGCGTAGAGCGCGAGCGGGATCGCGTAGCCGAGGAGCGTCGTGCCGAACCAGCGCGAGGCGCGGCGTCGCGTCGCGCGTCCAGGGACGAAGCAGAGCACGCCACCGGTGATCGTGGTCAGGGCACCCATTCCGAGGGCGAAAGAGAAGCGGACGCGGTCGTGGGCCGCCTCGTCTGCCCCGATGAACGAGAGCCCGACCGTGAGTGCGACCGTGCCGAGCACCATCGCGAGCACCAAGCGGGCCGTCACCGGGTGGATCAGGTACGCGTACGCGCCGAGCACGGTCGTCACGAAGGTCGCGAGAATGACGAACGTTGTCGCGAGCCCGAGCGCCTGCGTCCGTGCGATCAGCGTCCCGGGCTCGTCCGCGAGCCAGACGATCGTGCCGAACGCCGCGTGGGTCAGGCCCATGAACAGCCACGTCAGCGCCCAGAGGTAGTGGTCGACCGCACGGCGGGTTCGGCGGGCGCGAAGGTGGAGGCCGAAGACGACCAGGTCGAGCACGGCGATGCCGTACTGCTGACCGATCATGGTGAGGACGTCGGTGCGCACAGGGGTCGTTCTCGATGCGCCCGGCAGGATTCGAACCTGCGACCTCTCGCTCCGGAGGCGAGCGCTCTATCCCCTGAGCTACGGGCGCGGAGTGAGTGAGTGTAGTCGAATGAGGGTGGGGGATGGTCGGGGCCGGAGGCCGGCTTTGCGTATGCTCGCCCCCGTGGAGGCGCGCGCCGAGATCACGACTCTCGAGCTCGCCGAGACGTTCGTGATCTCCCGCGAGTCGGCCGACACTGCCGACGTGCTCACGGTCGAGCTCCGGCACGGCGACACCGTCGGGCTCGGCGAGGGTGCGCCGATCGAGCGCTACGGCGAGACGGGGGAGAGTGCGCTCGCGTTCGTCGAGGCGAACGCCCACCTGCTCGGAGACGATCCGTTCGCGCTCGAGGAGATCGGGGCGCGGCTCGCGGAGATCCCCGGGGAGCACGCGGCGAAGTGCGCCCTCGACTCGGCGCTGCACGACCTGCAGGGAAAGCTCCTCGGCGTGCCCGTGTGGCGGCTGCTCGGGCTGCCGCGCTCCGGCCCGCCGACCTCCTGGACGGTCTGGCTCGGCGATCCGGACGACATGGCCCGTCGCGCCGAGCGGGCGGCGCCGAGGTTTCGCCGGCTCAAGCTGAAGCTCGGCGGTGGCGACGGGCTGGACGTCGAGAGGGTCCGGGCGGTGCGGTCGGTGACGACGCTTCCGCTGCAGGTCGACGTGAACGAGTGGTGGTCGCTCGCCGAGGCGCTCGCTGCCTGCGAGGAGCTGGCAGGGCTCGGGGTCGAGTACGTCGAGCAGCCGCTGCCCGCGGGTGACCCGGGCGGCGTCGAGCTTCGCCGCCGCTCACCGGTGCCGATCTTCGTCGACGAGGACTGCCACGTTGCCGCCGACGTTCCGGCCTGCGCCGAGATCGCGCACGGGGTGAACATCAAGCTCTCGAAGTCCGGCGGGATCCGTGAGGCGGTGCGGATCGCGCACGCCGCACGCGCGCTCGGGCTCGGGGTGATGCTCGGCTGCATGGTCGAGTCGGGGCTCGGGATCGCCTCCGGGTGCGTCGTCGCGCCGCTCTGCGATCACGTCGATCTCGACGGGAACCTGCTGCTCGCCGCCGATCCGCGACCCGGCGTCGCGTTCGTCAACGGCGTCCAGCTCCCCGCCGACGCGCCTGGGCTCGGGGTGGGATGAGGGGCGAGCGAACCGCGATCCTGGCCGAGGGGTATTCGCATGACCCCCATCACGGCAAGACGATGCGAGGGGTCATGCGCTACCGGCTCGAGGACGTGTGCGCGGTGGTCGACTCCGAGGTTGCCGGCGAGACGATCGCCGGCGTTCCGGTCGTCGCGACGGTCGCGGACGCGGTGGCGCTCGGGGCACAGGTCGCGCTCGTCGGCGTTGCGACGCAGGGGGGACGGTTTCCGCGTGCGTGGCGGGCGATCCTGCGTGACTGCATTCGCTCCGGTCTTGCAATCGAGAACGGTCTCCACGTGTTTCTCGGCGACGATCCGGAGCTCTCGGTGCTCGCGCGCGAGTCCGGGGTCGAGCTGCGCGACCTCCGCCGCCCTCCGGCCGGCCTCGACTGCACGACGGGAGAGAACGTCCGCCTTGCCGCGCACCGGGTGCTGACTGTGGGGTCGGACTGTGCGATCGGGAAGATGACCGTCGCGCTCGAGCTCGATCGCGAAGCACGGGCGCGGGGGCTCGCGTCCGAATTCGTCCCGACCGGGCAGACGGGGATCGCGATCGCCGGGTGGGGGATCTCGGTGGACGCCGTTGTCGCCGACTTCATCGCCGGTGCCACAGAACGGCTTGTGCTCGAGGCGGCCGCGCGGGGCGGCGAGCTGCTGTTCGTCGAGGGCCAGGGCTCGCTTCTTCACCCGGCGTACTCGGGTGTCACCCTCGGGCTGTTCCACGGAAGCGCACCGCAGACGCTCGTCCTCTGCCACCGCCCCGGCACGACCGAGATCGACGGGTATCCCGGCCACTCGCTGCGAACGCTTCCCGAGCTGGTCGTGCTCCACGAGCGGATCGCGCTGCCCGCATGCCCCGCCCGCGTCGCCGCGATCGCGCTCAACACGGCCGGGCTCGACGACGAAGCCGCAGCCGCAGCCTGTGTCGCCGTCGAGAGCGAGATAGGGCTCCCGGCGCTCGACCCGGTGCGCCACGGTGCCGGCCGGTTGCTCGACGCCGTTCTCGCGCGAGAGCTTCAGTAGTCCTCCGACGACGTCGATACACTGGTGCGCGGCCGCGAGGGGTGCGGTCGGTCGGGGGAATACGTTGATGAGTCGAAGACGCGACACTGGACGCCGTGCGATCGGCGCTGCGGCAGCTGCGGCCGCCGTCGTCGCATGCGCATTTGCCGCCTCGGTCGGCGCCACCGACTTCGGCGCGAACGACGACACCGGCAAGTACAGCGCCGACGGAGGCGCCGCCTTCTACACCAATATGACCGGGCTGGGGCTCAAGCAGACCGTGATCACGGTGCGCTGGGCGCCCACCGATCTTCTCGCCGTCGCCGAGCAGACGCTGCTCGATCTCACCGTTCCGCTCGCGACCGCAGCTGGGCTCGACGTCGTCTTCGCGACGTATCCGTACCCTCCACGCGACATCGAGGCGGGGTTTGCGAGCGCCGAGGGGTTCGGGGAATGGCTGGCGCAGCTTGCCCGTCGATATCCGCAGGTGCGCCAGTTCGTCGTCGGCAACGAGCCGAACCAGCCCGCGTTCTTCCGGCCGCAGTTCGTGCGCGGTAAGCAGGCGTCGGCCGCACTGTTCGGCCAGTTCCTCGCCGCCGGCTACGACGCGCTCAAGGGCGTCGATCCGACGATCAAGGTCATCGGAGTTGGTCTCTCTCCGCGGGGTAACGACCGCCCGAACGCGCGCAGCAACATCTCGACATCGCCTGTGCGCTTCCTCGCCGCGCTCGGCCGCTGGTACCGCCGCACCGGCCGTGAGCTCCCGCTGATGGACGGCTTCAGCTACCACCCGTACCCGAACCGCGCCACCGACTCGTTGATGAAGGGCTACCAGTGGCCGTCGGCGGGGTTCGCGAACCTCGACCGGATCAAGCAGGCACTGTGGGACGCATTCAACGGCACTGCGCAGCCCACCACGGTCGAGGGGCTGAAGCTGTATCTCGACGAGGTGGGCTGGCAGGTCGAGACCGAGGGGATCGTCGGGTATGTCGGCGCCGAGAACGTGGCGGTGACGACAGAGACCCACCAGGCGACCGTGTACCGGGAGCTGGTCGCGCAGGCGCAGTGCGATCCCGACATCGCCGAGGTAAACATCTTCGGTTTCTACGACGACGCGCAGCTTGCCGGGTTCCAGGCGGGGCTGAACCGGGTGGACGGGACGCCGCGGCCGTCGGCCCAGGCCGTGCAGGAGGCGATCGCCGCCGGGTGCGTGACGGGTCAGCGCACGTGGACGCCGGCGCGCGGTGTCGTCGGCGCGAAGCGCCCACGAGTCGCGCGGACGGGGGGAGCGCTGCGGGTGACGCTCGCGGCGCGCGAAGGAGCGCTGGCGCGCGTCTGCGTGCTTCCGGGGATGCGCAGCGACGCCAGCACGCGACGGGCCCTCGCCGACGTCTCTGCGGAGGGGTGCACGAAGGCGAAGGTGATGCCCGGCACGCCCGTCGTCATCAACATGCCGCAGGCGACGGGCCGGGCCACGGTCGCGGTGCAGCTCGTCGCCGAGGCGAACCCCACGCGGCGCCTCGTCACGTCGCAGCGTCTGCCGTAGCTCCCGACCCTTGACACGAACATCTGTTCGCGATACCATGCGAACAGATGTTCTCTTCATCACGACTTTCACTCATCGTTCGCGTCGCGCTCGTCGCGGTGGCGATCCTCTTTCTCTGGGCGCTGTTTGCAAACGACTCCGGTGCCTCCGGCCCGGCGCAGCGGTACACGGTGATGCCAGGAGACACGCTCTGGTCGATCGCCGCAACGAGGTACGGTGGCGACCCGCGCGAGGGCGTCTGGCGGATCGAGCATGCGAACGGCCTGCGCGGCGGGACGATCGCCGTCGGTCAGCGACTGCTGCTTCCATAGCCGTCCGGTGCGCCGCTCAGAGCCCGCGGTAGGCGTGCCCTGCCATCGCGTCCGGGTCGAGCAGCACGTTCACGATTGCGACTGTGCCCGATGCGAGCGCCCGCTCGAGCGCCGGCGCGAGCTCGTCCGGGCGCTCGACGTGCTCGCCGTGACCGCCGACGACCTCGGTGAGCCGGTCGTAGCGGCTGGTCGCGAGGCGGGTCGCGATCTCACCCTCCGTCCCGTAGATCCCGACCTGGGGAATCCGGATCTCGCCCCAGGCGCCGTCGTTCCCGATCACGAAGACCGCGGGGATCCCGGCGCGAACGAGCGAGTCGAGATCGAGGCCGTTGAGCCCGAACGCGCCGTCGCCCATCACCGCGACGATCGGTCCATCGACGCCGGCGGCGCCCACGCCGAGCGCATAGCCCGGACCGACGCCGAGGCAGCCAAAGGGGCCCGGGTCGAGCCAACGGCCGGGCCCGCGTACGCGGAGCACCCGCGAGATCGCAGCGACGACGTCGCCACCGTCTCCGATCACGATCGCATCGTCCGGGAGCACGCGGTCGAGCTCTGCGCCGAGCCGGTAGTGGTTGAGCGGCGCCGATGGCGAGGTGAGTTCGGCTTCGTGACCATCCCTCCAGGCACGCTCCGCCGTCTCGACGGCTGCGAGCCACTGGCTCCGGCCGGCCACCGGGCGGGTCGCTGCCGTGAGCGCTTCGAGCCCGAGTCGGGTGTCACCGGCGAGCGCGACGTCCGGCACGCGGTTACGGCCAAGCTCGCGCGGATCCGAGTGGAGGTGGAGGAGCCGCCCGGGGCCGAGCTCACCAAACCGCAAGCGGAAGTCGAGCGTCGCGCCGGCGACGAGGATGACGTCGGCCTTGCCGAGAGCGGCGGAGCGGGCGTGCTGGAAGAGCAGGGGGTGATCTGCCGGCAACGATCCCCGGCCCGAGCCGTTGACGAAAACGGGTGCCGCCAGCCGTTCGGCAAGCTCGCGGAGCGCATCGTGAGCAGCGTCCCACCAGACACCCTGGCCGCCAACGATCGCCGGTCGCTCGGCCGCGTTCAGCAGGCGGGCCGCCTCGTCCACCGCGGCCGCCGACGGCGCGGCGAGCGCCTCGGTTCGCGCCCGCGCCGGCGCGGGATCGGGCTCGGCCTCCTCGAAGAGGACGTCCATCGGCAGCTCGAGGTACACCGGCCCACGAGGCACAGCGGCCGCGTGCCTGAACGCGAGCGCGACGTACTCGGGGATCCGTGCAGGGTGGGCGCAGACCGCAGCCCACTTCGTGATCGGCTTCAGCAGCGAGAGCTGGTCGAACTCCTGAAGCGCTCCGCGCTCCGCCTGGACGAGCGGCCGTGCCCCGCCGATCACCACGAGCGGCGTCTGGCCGGCGAGCGCGTTGGCGATCGCGGTGACGGTGCCGGTGACGCCAGGGCCGGCGGTCACGACCGCGACGCCCACGCCACGACGGATGCGGCCGTACGCCTCGGCGGCGTGCGCCGCCGTCTGTTCGTGCCGGACGTCTACCACCCGGATCCCCTCGTGCCGACAGCCCTCGTAGATCGGCATCACATGTCCACCCGAGAGCGTGAAGATCGCGTCGATGCCCTCGGCGGCGAGCGCCTGCGCGACGAGCCGACCGCCCTGGAGCCGCTCACTCATCGCCGCGAATGTAACCCACGTCTACCATCGCCGCCGTGGACCTCGACCTCGTCTTCCTCGGTACCTCCGCCTCGGCACCCACCGCCAGCCGGGCGCCGTCGGCGACGCTGATCCGGCGCGGCGGCGAGCGGGTGCTCGTCGATTGCGGCGAGGGAACGCAGCGCCAGCTCCTCCGCTCGGACGCGGGGCTCGTCGACGTCGACTTCATCCTCCTCACGCACCTCCACGCCGACCATGTCCTTGGGCTTCCAGGGCTGCTGAAGACGTACTCGCTTCGCGGTCGCGACACGGCGCTCACGCTGTACGGCCCGCGCGGGACGGAGGCGCTGATCGGCTCGCTCCGGCGCGTCGTCGGTGCGCTCTCGTATCCCTTCGAGATCGTCGAGCTGCGCTCGAGCGACCGAGTGCCGTGCGTGGACGGCGCCTACCACCCCTTCCGGGTCGAGCATGGCGCCGACGCCTTCGGCTACGCCCTCGTCGAGCAGGAGCGCCCCGGGCACTTCGACGTCGAGCAGGCAGATCGGCTCGGGGTCGAGCCACGCGCTCGCGGGCTGCTGCAGCGCGGGGAAGCAGTGACGCTGCCGGATGGCACGGTCGTGCGTCCCGAGGAGGTGCTTGGCGAGGCGCGGCGCGGACGGAGGCTCGTCCTGACCGGCGACACCGCGGCCTGTCCCGCGGTCGTCGAGGCGGCGCAGGGCGCGGACGTGCTCGTCCACGAGGCAACGTTTGCCTCGGCCGACCGCGTTCGGGCCCGGGAGACGAGCCACTCGACCGCGGCGGAAGCCGCCCTCACCGCCGCAGCCGCAGGTGTGGAGCTCCTCGTGCTCACGCACTTCTCCGGGAGGTACCCGGCGCGCGTGCTGCTCGACGAAGCACGCGCGGTTTTTGGGAGCACGGTCGCGGCGCGCGACTTCGATCTGCTCACGATCCCGTTCCCCGAGCGCGGTGCCCCGGTGCATGCCCCTCGCGGTGCCCGGACCGGGCGCGAGCCAACTTCCGGGCGTGCGTCTACACTCGGTCTCGACCTTTAAGCCCGGTCCAGCGAGGCCGGAAAGGAGACGTGTTGAAGGCTCCCATCTCGGGCCGTTTCGCGGCCCGTTGCTTGCTCGACGACGAGGGGATTGCGCGGACGCTCGCGCGGATCGCCCACGAGCTGATCGAGCGGAACGAAGACCTCGACGACGTCGCACTTGTCGGGATCCACACGCGGGGTGTCCCGATCGCGAGGCGGCTTCAGGCGCTCGTCGAGGAGCGAAGCGGCGTCGAGCTTGCCTTCGGCTCGGTCGACATCGCCTTCCATCGTGACGATGTCGCACTGCGCGCCACCGGGGCGGCCGCGGCGGCGCAGCCCGTGGTCCACGGCACGGAGCTTCCGTTCCGGCCCGAAGGGAAGACGTGCGTGCTCGTCGACGACGTCCTCTCGACGGGCCGCACGATCCGCGCGGCGATCGACGCGCTGCTCGAGTTCGGCCGTGCCGACCGGATCCAGCTCGCGGTCCTCGTCGATCGCGGCCACCGTGAGCTGCCGATCCGCCCCGACTACGTCGGCAAGAACGTTCCCACCGCGCCGGACGAGCGCGTCCAGGTGCTGCTCGAGGAGATCGACGGCGAGGACGCCGTCCTCGTCCTCGGGGGCGCCGCTCGCGAGGAGGCCCGAGATGCCTGACCGCCGCCATCTGATCGCCGTCGGCGACCTGACCCGTGACGACGTCGAGCGCGTGCTCGATACCGCGCGTGCGCTCGAGCGCACGCTCGATCGCGAGGTGAAGAAGCTCCCGACCCTGCGGGGACGGCTCGTGATCAACCTGTTCTACGAGTCGTCGACCAGAACGCTCTCGAGCTTCGACCTCGCCGCCAAGCGGCTCTCGGCCGACACGATGGCCCTGCGCTCGAGCGGCTCGTCGGTGGACAAGGGCGAGTCGCTGCGCGATACCGCGCAGACGCTCGCCGCGTACGACCCCGACGTGATCGTGATCAGGCATCCGCACATCGGCGCCCCGAACCTCGTCGCAACCGCGACCGCAGCGCACGTCGTGAACGCGGGCGACGGGAAGCACCAGCACCCGACCCAGGCGCTGCTCGACCTCTTCACGATTCGCGACGCGCTCGGCCGGCTCGAGGACATTCAGGTCGCGATCGTCGGCGACGTGCTCCACTCGCGCGTCGCGCGGTCGCTTGTCGAGGCGCTGACGCTCGTCGGCGCGAACGTCGTCGTCGTCGGACCGCCGACGCTCATCCCCCGCGGGATCGAGGCGATGGGGTGCGAGGTGGCGACGTCGGTCGATGCGGTCGCGTTCGCAGACGTCGTCTATGTCCTGCGGATGCAGAACGAGCGGATGCAACCCGGCGCGGCATACGTCCCCTCCCTGCGCGAGTACACGGCGCTGTACGGGATTACCCCGGAGCGGGTGAGGCCCGGCCAGGTCGTGATGCATCCCGGCCCGATGAACCGAGGCGTCGAGATCGACCCGCGCGTCGCCGACTCGGGTGCGTCGTTGATCACGACCCAGGTGCGCTCCGGTCTCGTCGTCCGGATGGCGGTGCTGTACGACCTGATCACCGCTGGCCCACTCTCCGTCGTCCAGCCGCTCGAGGTCGCGTGACGACGGTGGGTGGGGCACGGCTGTTCTGCCGCGACGACCCCCGCGACTCGTTCGTGCTCGCGGGCGTCCGCGTGCTGGATCCTGCGCAGGGGCTCGACGGCACCTTCGACCTCACCGTGAGCGAGGGCGTGATCACCGCGCTCGAGCCCGCTGCCGCGACCGGCAGTGGTCTGCTGGTCGCCCCGGCATTCGTGGATCCGCACGTCCACCTTCGCACTCCGGGACGCGAGGACGAGGAGACGCTGGCGACCGGCTCGGCCGCCGCCGCGGCCGGAGGCTACTGCGCGATCGTCGCGATGCCGAACACCGACCCGGCGGTCGACAGCGCGGCGGTCCTCGGCTCGCTGATCGAGCTGGCCCGTGAGGAGGCCCGGGTTCCGCTCGGCTTCATGGCCGGGATCTCGAAAGGGCTCGCCGGTGAAGAGCTCACCGAGATGGGCGAGCTCGCGGCCCTCGGCGCGATCGCGTTCACCGACGACGGCCATCCGGTCTCCTCACCGAACCTGATGCGGCGGGCGCTGCAGTACAGCGCCGTCGCCGATCGTCCACTCGCGGTGCACTGCGAGGAGCGCGGCCTCTCACGAGACGGCCAGATGCACGAGGGCGCGGTCAGCGCCGAGCTCGGCTTCACCGGCTGGCCCTCGATCGCGGAGAGCGTGATGGTCGAGCGCGACATCGCGATTGCCGGCTACGAGGGACGGCCGATCCACCTGATGCACGTCTCCGCCCGCGAGTCGGTCGCGGCGCTGGCGCGCGGACGCGCCGCGGGCGTGCGCGTCACCGGTGAGGCTTCGCCGCATCACCTCTGCGCCACCGACGAGCTCGTCCGGACGCTCTCGACCAACGCGAAGATGAACCCGCCATTGCGAACCGAGGACGACCGGCGCACGCTCGTCGCGGCGGTGAGGGACGGCACGATCTCGTGTATCGCCACCGATCACGCCCCGCACGCGCTGCACGAGAAGGACGCCCCGTTCGAGGAGGCGCCGTTCGGGGTCACCGGCCTCGAAACCGCGTTCGCGGTGCTCTACACCCGGCTTGTGCTCACCGGTGAGCTGGCGCTCGAGACCGTCCTCGAGCGGATGTCGGCCGGGCCCGCCCGAGTGCTCGGGTTGCCCGAGCCGGCGGTGAAGCTGGGGGAGACCGCGAACCTCGTCGTTCTCGACCTCGCGGCGGAGTGGGTGGTGGGCGAGCACGGCTTCCACTCGCGCTCGACGAACTCGTGGCTGACCGGCGAGACGCTCACGGGCAAGGTCGTCCGCACGATCGCGGACGGTCGGGTGGTGTTTCCGGCGTGAGCGGACAGACGGGGTACCTGATCCTCGAGGACGGCGAGATGTTCGGTGGTCGGGCCGTCGCCGCCGACGGCGCGGCGTTCGGCGAGGCCGTGTTCACCACCGGGATGAGCGGCTACCAGGAGACCGTCACCGACCCGAGCTTCGCCGAGCAGCTCGTCTGCTTCACCGCCCCGATGATCGGCAACTACGGCGTCTCGGACGACCGCCTCGAGTCGTCGGCACCCAAGGCGAAAGGCGTGCTGATGCGGCGGCTGGGGGGCGACGAGTGGGCCCGGTGGCTCGCCGAGCAGGGGATCGTCGCGCTCGACGAGATCGACACGCGCGCGCTGACGCTGCATCTTCGCGACCGCGGCTCGATGCGGGCGGCGCTCGTCACCGAGTCGGTCGGGTTGCTACCGGCTGACGCGCTCGAGCAGGTGCGCTCGCTGCCGCCGATGACGGGCGCTGCGCTCGTCGCGCAGGTTACGACTCCGGTGCCGTACGTCGCCGAGGCGGAGGGTCGCGTCTCGGTCGGGCTCGTCGACTACGGCGCCAAGCGCTCGATCGTCCGTCGGCTTGCCGCCGCCGGCGCGTCGGTCACGGTATACCCGAGCGTCCCCGACCCGGACGACCTCGCGCGCCACGACGGGGTGCTCCTCTCGAACGGCCCGGGTGACCCTGAGCCTTTGACCGGCGAGATCGGCGCGCTGCGAGCGACGCTGGGGCGCGTGCCGATCCTCGGGATCTGTCTCGGCCACCAGCTGCTCGGGCTCGCGACGGGCCACACCACCTACAAGCTGCCATTCGGCCATCGGGGCGCGAATCACCCCGTGCTCGAGCGCAAGACCGGCCGGGTGCTCGTCACCAGCCAGAACCACGGATTCGCGGTCGCACCGTCCGACGAGACCGAGGCGACGCACGTCTCGCTCTACGACGGCACGGTCGAAGGGCTCGCGTTCCCCGAGCTTCGCGCGCGGAGCGTCCAGTTTCACCCGGAGGCGGGGCCCGGCCCACACGACGCGTGGCCGATCCTCGCAGGCTGGGTCGAGGAGCTTGGACGCTGATGCCTGCCCGCCGTGACATCCACTCCGTCTGCGTGATCGGCTCGGGGCCGATCGTGATCGGCCAGGCCTGCGAGTTCGACTACTCGGGCTGCCAGGCGCTCAAGGTGCTGCGGGAGGACGGCTACCGGACGATCGTCGTCAACTCCAATCCGGCGACGATCATGACCGACCCGGGCTTCGCCGATCGCACGTACATCGAGCCACTCGATGTCGAGAGCGTCGCCGACGTGCTCCGTCGCGAGCGGCCGGATGCGCTGCTGCCGACCCTCGGCGGCCAGACCGCGCTCAACCTCGCGATCGACCTCGCCAACGCGGGGACGCTCGAGGAGCTCGGGGTCGAGCTGATCGGCGCGAGCGTCGACGTGATCAGGCGCGCCGAGGATCGTGATCTCTTCCGCCAGGCCGTCGAGAGCTGCGGGCTCAAAGTGCCGCGCTCGTGGATCGTCACGAGCCTCGCCGAGCTCGGCGGGATCCCGGCGCCGGCCGTCGTCCGGCCCGCGTTCACCCTCGGTGGTCACGGGGGCGGGTTCGCCGCAACCGAGGAGGCGCTGCGCACCCAGGTCGAGCGCGGGCTCGCAGAAAGCCCGATCGGCCAGGTTCAAGTCGACGAGTCGCTCCTCGGATGGGACGAGTTCGAGCTCGAAGTGATCCGCGACCGAGTCGACAACGTCGTGATCGTCTGCTCGATCGAGAACCTCGACCCGATGGGCGTCCACACGGGCGACTCGGTGACCGTCGCGCCGCAGATGACGCTCGCCGACGAGGCGTACCAGGAGCTTCGGGACGCGTCGGTCGCGATCATCCGTGCGGTCGGCGTCGACACGGGCGGGTCGAACATCCAGTTTGCGCGCCACCGCGAGACCGGCGAGGTGCGCGTGATCGAGATGAACCCGCGCGTTTCACGCTCGTCGGCGCTCGCGTCGAAGGCAACCGGCTACCCGATCGCGAAGGTCGCCGCAAAGCTCGCGGTCGGCTACACGCTCGACGAGATCCCGAACGACCTCACGAAGACGACCCCGGCGAGCTTCGAGCCGACGCTCGACTACGTGGTCGTCAAGTTCCCACGATTCGCGTTCGAGAAGTTCCCGGGCGCCGACCCGACCCTCGGCACCCAGATGAAGGCGGTCGGCGAGTCGATGGGCATCGGACGCACGTTCGCCGAAGCGTTCCTCAAGGCGTTCGGCTCCCGCGAGCTCGACCCGGGGGCGCCGACCCCGTGGGCGACGTTCGACGACATCCCCGAAGGCGTCCATCCGTGGTTCACGGAGCAGCTCGCGCAGGCAAAGCGCGAGCTCGCCTCGCGCGACATTCGCCGGGCCAAGCGTGCAGGCTGGGGTGACGACTCGATCGGCGCCGCGTGGGGCACCTCCGGCGAGGAGGTACGCCGCGCCCGCTACGCCCGCGGGATCAGGCCGGCGTACCGGCGCGTCGATTCCTGTGCGGGCGAGGTCGAGGCTGCCTCGAACTACTACTACTCGACCTGGGGCGAGCAGGACGAGGCGCTCCCCGAGCCGACGAGGGATCGCGTGGTGATCCTCGGCTCGGGGCCGAACCGCATCGGGCAGGGGATCGAGTTCGACTACTGCTGCGTCCACGCGGTGCAGACGTTCAGGTCGCTCGGCTACGAGGCGATCATGATCAACTGCAACCCGGAGACGGTCTCGACCGACTACGACACCTCCGACCGCCTCTACTTCGAGCCGCTCTCGCCGGAGGAGGTGCTTGCAGTTCTCGACCGCGAGAAGCCGATCGGTGTGGTCACCCAGTTCGGCGGACAGACGCCGCTTCGGCTCGCCCGCTTCATCGAGCAGGGTGGCTACCGGATCATGGGCACCCCGCACGCGGCGATCGACCTCGCCGAGGACCGGGAGCTGTTCGGCGCGCTCGCGCGTGAGATCGGGGTGCGCTGCCCGCCGTGGGCGACAGTCGAAGGCGTCACGGAGGCGCTCGCCGCCGCGGAAGAGATTGGTTACCCCGTGCTCGTGCGACCGTCGTACGTGCTCGGCGGGCGCGCGATGCGCGTCTGCTACGACCTCGACGGCCTTCGCGCGGCAATGGCGGCGGTAAGTGGGCCGGTGCTCGTCGACCGCTTCATCGAGAACGCGATCGAGATCGACGTCGACGCACTCTGCGACGGCGAGGACGTGTACGTCGCCGCGGTGATGCAGCACGTCGAGGAGGCGGGAGTCCACTCGGGCGACTCGTCCTGCGTGCTGCCGGCGCAGTCGCTCACGCTCGCGAACGGCCTCGAGATCGAGCACATCATCAAGCGACTCGGCCCCGCCCTCGGCGTCGTCGGCCTTCTCAACGTGCAGCTCGCGATCGCCGACTCGACCGTCTACGTCCTCGAGGCCAACCCGCGTGCCTCGCGCACCGTCCCGTTCGCGAGCAAGGCGATCGGGATCAACCTCGTCGAGGCCGCCTGCAAGCTCGCCGCCGGCGCGAAGCTCGCCGAGCTCGCGCTCCCGCCGTCGCGGCCGACCGAGGTGAGCGTCAAAGCCGCGGTCCTCCCGTTTGCGCGGTTCCCGGGCGCCGACCCGGTGCTCGGGCCTGAGATGCGCTCGACCGGCGAGGTGATGGCAAGCGCCTCCGACCTGCCGACCGCGCTCGCCAAGGCCGAGCGCGCGGCAGGGCGCCCGCTGCCGACGAGCGGTACCGCGTTCCTGTCGGTGAAGGACGCCGACAAGCCTGGGGTCGCGCCGATCGCGGCGGCCCTCGCCGGGCTCGGCTTCTCGCTCGTCGCGACCGAGGGGACGGCGACGACCCTTCGCGCGGCCGGGCTCGATGTCGCCGAGATCGGCAAGGTCGCCGATGCGGCCCAGGGCGAGGCGACCGTGGTCGACCTGATCCGCGACCGGCTCTGCGATCTCGTGATCAACACGCCTCAGGGGTCGGGGGCACGGGCCGACGGCTACCTGATCCGCGAGGCGGCTCTCATCGCTCGGGTCCCGTGCATCACCACCGTCTCCGGCGCGGCCGCGGCCGTCCACGCGATCGCGAACGCCAGGGCCGAGGCGACGCTCTCGCTTCAGGAGCGCATCGCGGCGCTCTCGAGCGGCGCCTGATGCGTCGGGAGCGGCTCGAGGTCGTCGCGGTCGAGCCGGTCGGGCCGTACCGGCTCGTCCGCGTGAAGCGGGGAGCTCTCTCCCCGGGTGCTCCCGGGCAGTTCTTCATGGTCGAGGCGCCCGGGCGGACGCTGCCGCGCCCTTTCAGCCTCTGTCTTGCGGCCACGGGAGAGCTCGCGTTCCTGATCGACCCGGTCGGGCCGGGGACACGGGCGATCTGCGCCTCCGAGCCGGGCGATCGACTGTGGGTGCTCGGGCCGCTCGGCAACGGCTTCGACCTCCGAGTCGCCGAGCCGCTGCTCGTCGGGGGTGGGATCGGGGTCGCGCCGTTCCCGTACGTCCGGGCCGAGCTCGGTCGCGGCCGAGTGCTGCTCGGGTTTCGGACAGAGGCGCAGGCGGCGGCAGCGGCGCTCGTCCCGGGCGCCGAGGTCGTGCTCGAGCCAACGTTGGTCACCGAGGCGATCCCGGCCGAGCCGGGCGACGTGCTCGCCTGCGGGCCCGAGGCGATGCTGCGAGCGGTCGCCGCCCGCGCCCCCCGGGCCCAGCTCGCGTGGGAAGCGCCCATGGCCTGCGGTTACGGGGCGTGCTTCGGCTGCGTGGTCTCCCTCGACGGGCACTACCGCCGGCTCTGCCTCGAAGGCCCCGTCCTGCAGGGGATTCCGGTCGAGGCGACATCGTGAGGGGCGTTCCCCCGATCCTCAACGCCTCCGGGTGCCTTGACGCACTGGCCGCGCCCGCCGTCGCGAGGACGCTCGACGCGTTCGTCACGAAGACGATCACGCCGCTGCCGCGCGAGGGGAATCCACCCGTGCGGATCGTCGAGACCGACCATGGGATGCTCAACTCGATCGGGCTCCAGGGACCGGGGATCGACCGCTTCGTCAGCGACAACCTCCCGCTTCTCATCGCGCTGCGGGTACCGCTCTGGGTGTCGGTCGGCGGGTTCTCGGCCGACGACTTCCGGCTCGTCTGCGAGCGCCTCGACGGGGAGGAAGCGGTGACGACGATCGAGCTCAACCTCTCGTGCCCGAACGTCGACGAGGCCCCCGAGAGCGCGGCGCAGCTCGTCGCCGCAGCGCGTGGCGCGACGTCCAAGCCGCTGTATGCCAAGCTCTCGCCGGCGCAGTGGGACCTCGCGGCGGCTGCGAAGGCGGTCGCCGCCGCCGGGGCCGACGGCCTCTCCCTGGTGAACACGCTTCGCGGCCTCGCGATCGGTGCCAACGGGAAGCCGGTGCTCGCCCGCGGGTTTGGTGGATACTCGGGGCCTGCGCTTCGTCCGGTCGCACTCGCGGCGGTGTACACATGCGCCAGCGCGACCGGACTACCGATCGTCGGGATGGGGGGGCTGACCGCCGGGACACACGTGCGCGACCTCCTCGACGTGGGGGCGACGGCGGTTGCGCTCGGGACGATCCTGTTCGCCGATCCAGACGCTCCGAGCCGCATTCGGGGCGAGGTAACGGGCCTGTTACAGGCCCGTTACCAGTCGGATTCACCAGTTGCCACCAAAGACACCGTTGTCTAAGTAGAAAAATACCTGCAAAACAAGCAAAAAGTTCTCGCTTGACCGATCACGCCCGCTTGCTAGACTCGTCCGCTCAATGGTCGCTTCGAAGACGCAGTCGCAGGCCCCTCTCCGATCTCTCGACCAGAGGATGGAAGCGCTAAAACGGGCCAACGACATCCGCGTCCGCCGCGCCCAGCTGAAGAAGGACCTGAAAGAAGGCACCGCGAGCATCGAGTCGATCCTCCTCGACCCGCCCGAGTACGTCTCGACCGCGAAGGTCTTCGACATGCTCATGGCGGTCCCCAAGTTCGGTCGCGTCAAGGCCGCTCGGCTCCTCAACCAGTGTCGCATCAGCCAGTCGAAGACCGTCGGCGGGCTCTCGGAGCGACAGCGGGCCGAGCTCGTCAACCTCTTCAACAACCGCTGACGGCCGGCCACGACCGTGGCCCCCGGTACCCCCGTCTTCGTGATCACCGGCCCCTCGGGCGCGGGTAAGGGCACGCTGATTCGCGAGCTTCTCGAGCGGGTGCCGATCCTCGAGGTCGCGGTCTCGGCGACGACCCGGCCGCAGCGTCCGGGCGAGGAGGACGGGCGGGAATACTGGTTCCTGGACGAGGGGACGTTCGTCCGCCGCATCGACGCCGGTGAGTTCCTCGAGCACGTCCAGTACGTCTCCGGGAAGCGCTACGGGACGCTGCGCAGCGAGATCGACCGCATCGCCGCGCACGATCGCGTCTGCGTGCTGGAGCTCGAGCTCGAGGGCGCCGAGAAGGTCCAGCGTGAGGTACCGGGAGCGGTGACGATCTTCATCGCCGCCGACGTCCCCGAGCTCGAGCGGCGACTCACCGATCGCGCGACCGAGTCGACCGGCGAGATCGGCGAGCGGATCGAGCTCGCGCGCCGGCAGCTCGAGCAGGCCCACAACTTCCGCTACATGGTGCGAAACGACGACGTCCGGCGCGCGACCGAGGCGCTCGTCGCGATCGTCGAGACCGAGCTCGCAATCACAGGTACCATGGTCGACGCATGATCGAGCCACGCATCGATGATCTCCTCCCGCACACCGAGTCCACCGAAGAGGCCGAGTCGCGGTATGCGCTCGTGATCGTCGCCGCGAAGCGCGCGCGCCAGATCAACAACTACCACCACCAGCTCGGTGAGGGCATGGGCCTCCAGGAGGCGCCGCCGCCGCTCGTCGAGTCGCGGTCGAAGAACTACCTGACCATGGCGATGGAAGAGATCTCGCGCGGCAAGCTCGTCTTCAAGTACAGCGCCACGCCCGGTTCCTGACGTCGTAGCGCCGTCACGGCTGCTGACAGACTGTAGGGATGGCGCGGGTTCTTCTCGGGGTCACCGGCGGGATCGCGGCCTATAAGGCCTGTGAGCTGATCCGGCTTCTCGTCAAGGCGGGGCACGAGGTGATGCCGCTTCCGACCGCCGCCGCGACCCGTTTCGTCTCGCCGGAGACGCTGTACGCGCTCGCGCGGACGACGCCCGCCGCGGATCCGTACCCGCACCTCGCAGAGGCCGACCTGCTTGTGATCGCGCCGCTCACAGCGAACACGATGGCCCGGCTCGCGCACGGCCACGCGGACGACCTGCTGACCGAGGCGGTGCTCGCCCATCCCGGGCCGGTGCTCGTTGCCCCCGCGATGAACACGCACATGTGGCACCACCCGGCGACCCAGGCGAACCTCGAGATCCTCCGCTCGCGCGGGGTCCACATCGTCGGGCCCGACGACGGCGAGCTCGCCGAGGGGATGGTCG
The DNA here is from genome assembly GCA_046330385.1 of Gaiellales bacterium. Taxonomy (GTDB): domain Bacteria; phylum Actinomycetota; class Thermoleophilia; order Gaiellales; family Gaiellaceae; genus Gaiella. The sequence continues at coordinate 967,142 of JAXLSV010000002.1, forward strand.
GGATCGGCCGGATGAGCGAGCCTGAGGAGATCGCCCGTGTGGTCGCCGGCCTGCTCGACGGAGCCGAGCCTGAGCGGCCAGCGATGCTGTCGGGCCGTCGCGTCGTCGTCAGCGCCGGAGGGACGCGAGAGCCGCTCGACGACGTCCGGTTCCTCGGCAACCGCTCGTCGGGGAGGATGGGCATCGCCGTCGCGGAAGCGGCCCGTGATCGTGGCGCCGAGGTCGTCCTGCTCGCCGCCAACCTCCTTGTCCCGCCTCCGCCCGGGGTCGACGTCGTCGAGGCGTCAACCGCGGCGGAGCTGCGCCGGGAGGCGCTCGCGCGCATCGACGCTGACGTGTTCGTGATGGCCGCGGCGGTTGCCGACTACCGGCCTGCGGAGCGAATCGACGGCAAGCGGCCAAAGGATGGCGAGCCTTGGCTCGTCGAGCTCGTGCCGACCGCCGACATCGCTCGAGCACTCGGCTCGCAGAAGGCCCCCGGGCACGTGCTCGTGACCTTCGGCGCCGAGCTCGGCGAGGAGGGCCTCGAGCGAAAGCGGCGGATGCTCGACGACAAGAACGCCGATCTCGTCGTCTACAACGACGTGGGCGTCGCGGGTACAGGCTTCGATGCGCTCGACAATGAGGTCGTGCTCGTGACGCGCGCCGGCGACCGGCGACTCCCGCGGGCGCCGAAGCGCGAGATCGCCGAGGCGATCGTCGACGAGATCGAGCGGCTTCTCGGAGCTTTCCGATGAGCCTCGAGGCGGAGGCAACGAGCCGGGTCGACGCCGCCGCGGATCTGGTCGACCGCGTCCTCGACAACCTCGGGGTGGCGGTGCACGCGCCCCGCGACACCCTGCGGCTCCCATTGCTGGCGTTGCTCGCCGAGGGGCATGCGCTGATCGAGGACGTGCCTGGGGTCGGCAAGACCGTGCTCGCGAAGGCGATCGCGCGGTCGCTCGATCTCCGATTCCATCGACTCCAGTTCACGCCCGATCTGCTGCCGGCGGACGTCACGGGCGTCAGCGTGTTCGACCGCGAAGGGGGGACGTTCTCGTTCCGTCGCGGGCCGGTGTTCTCGAACGTCCTCCTCGTCGACGAGATCAACCGAGCCTCGCCGAAGACGCAGTCGGCGCTGCTCGAGGCGATGCAGGAGAGCCAGGTGACGGTCGATGGGGCCACCTATCCGCTCGAGCGCCCATTTCTCGTGATCGCGACGCAGAACCCGGTCGAGTTCGAGGGCACGTATCCGCTCCCCGAGGCCCAGCTCGACCGCTTCGCGGTGCGGTTTGCGCTGGGGTATCCCTCTCCGGAAGCCGAAGCCCGCATGCTCGCCGAGCAGACCGACGAGCCGCCGCTGACGCGGCTCGTCCCGGTCGCGAGCCAGGCGGACGTGCTCGCCGCGATCGCGATCGCACGTGAGACCTTCGTCGAGGAGAGCATCAACCGGTACGTCGTCGGCCTGCTCCAGCACACCCGCGACAACCCGCGGCTCGTGCTCGGGGCAAGCCCGCGGTCGGGGATCGCCCTGCTTCGCGTCGCGAAGGCACGGGCGCTCGCGGAGCGTCGCGACTTCGTCCGGCCGGACGACGTTCAGGCGGTCGCGGCGGCCGTTCTCGGCCACCGGCTGCTGCTCGCGCCCGAGGCAGCAAGCGCAGGGCTCGACGTGAGCCACGTGATCCAGGAGGCGCTCGCGGCGACGCCGGTGCCGATGTGAGCCGTCGCACGGGCGTCTCGGTGGTCGCGGTCGCCGCCGTCGTCGCCGCCTGGTCGCTCGGCTCGACCGTGATCGCGACCGCGGGGCTCACACTTACCGTCGTCGCCGTCGCGACCTGGGCCTGGGGGCGGCAGGTGGCGCGACGCGCCGGCGTCACCAGACTCGTCGAGACACGGAAGCTCGTCGAGGGGGATTCGCTTCGGTACCGCATCGTTCGTACCGCGCCGCGGCTCCCCGGGACGTTCGTGCTCGAGGAAAGCCTGTCCCGGCTCGGCGTCCAGTCGCTCGAGCTGACCCGGCCGACAACCGAGGCGCGGCTACCGGCCGTCCCCCGCGGGCGCATTCGCCTCGGCCCGTCGCGACTCGTGGCGACCGATCCCCTCGGGCTCGAGAGCGTCGTCATCGAGTGCGAAAGGGTCGACGAGGTGATCGTCCGTCCCCGGCTTCCCGAGCTCGGCACGCTCGCGACCGACGGGAGCGGCCGCCTCCGGGTCGGTACTGGGTCGGCGCTGCGCCAGCCCCTCGGGACGGAGCTGCACGCCGTTCGGGAGTACCGGGCAGGTGAGCCGCTGCGTGCCGTCCACTGGGGAACCACCGCGCGGCGCGGGCGCCTCATGGTCCGCGAGCTCGAGGAGCCGGCGGTCGACGACGTCGTCATCGTTCTCGATCTCGACGGCCGTGCCGACGTCGGACCACCGGGCAGCTCGAGCCTCGACGACGCCGTCCGGATCGCCGGTGGCCTCGTGCGTGCGCATCGTGCGCGGGGCCGCGCCGTCAAGCTCGTCGTTGCCGCACAGACGCCCCGGACGCTTACGCTCAGAACGGCCGGGGAGCTCGAGGCGATGCTCGACGTGCTCGCGGTGGCCGAGCCGCGCCGAAGCGGGAGTTGGACGGGCACGGGGGCGATCTCGGGCCCGGTGGTGCTCGTCACGCCGCGGGCCGAGAGTGCCGTCTCGAGCCGGCAGCGGCTCGACGCGGTCGTGCTCGTCGACGCGGCGAGCTACGGAGCCGAGCCGAGCGTGAGCTCGACAGCGCGCCTTCTCGGCGCGGCCGGGCGGGGGGTGGCCGTCTCGGTCGTTCGTGCCGGCGACGATCTCGCGGGCGCGCTCGCAGGGGGCCGGCGGTGATCGCGCGGAGCATGCGACAGGCGCTCGCGTGGTCGCTCCCCACCGCTGCGCTCGCGGTGGCGTGGGTCATCGTCGAGGAGCCCACGGCCTGGACGGTTGGGCTTCCAGCGCTGCTCGGCCTCCCGCTCTGCTTCGTCCGGAGGGTGTTCGTGGGCGCGGTGCTCGCGGGCGGTGCGTCTCTCGCGCTCGCAGGAGCGGTCGCCCGCAAGTGGCCGCGCGGGGCGCTGGGCGAGCTCGGCGACGGGCTGCGGCGGGCGGCAGAGGTCGGGGCACCGTACAACCCGGGCGCCGAGCCCGAGTTGCACAACCTCGTCATGGTCTCCGTGGCCATCGCGAGCGTCGCGATCGCGCTCGCGATCGTTGCGCAGCGGCCCGTGCTGGCGGGCGCGCTCGCGATCGCGGCGATCGGCTATCCGGCGACGCTGCACGAGCGCCATCGGGTCGTGCTCGGGATCGCGGTGTCGATCGCCGCGCTCTGGCCCGCCCTCCTCGCGGGGGCGAGGGCGCCAAGGCGGCTCGCCGTCGGGGCCGCGTTCGTCGTTGCGGCCACCGTCACGGCGGTGGCGCTCGGGCGAGTCGCCGGGCTCGCCCCCGAGCAGGCGGCGCTCGCGTGGCAGGGCTGGAGCCCGCTCGGCGGGAATCGCTCCGCGGCGACCATTCGCTCGATCTGGGCTGCGAACTACGGGGGGATCGACTTCCCGCGTAAGCCGACCACCGTCCTGAGGATCAGGGCGCCGCACCGGCTCGCCTACTGGCGCGCCTCGACGCTCGACCTCTTCGCCGACGACCGCTGGCTCGAGAGCCTGCTCCCGGTCGAGCTCGGGCCAGCGACCCGCCGGCTCGAGCCCGACGGCCTCGGCGCCGAGACGGGTCGCGTCGTCCGCCAGGACGTGACCGTCGAAGCGTACGCAGACGATCGGCTGCCCGCGCTGACCGAGCCCGTTGCAGTGAGCACAACCGCGGTCACGCGCGTGTTCGCCCTCAGCGGCGGCGTCCTGTTCGCTCCGGCCGGGATCAGTCGGGGCGACCGCTACACGATCTGGAGTCGCGTCCCGCGTCCGTCGCCGGCCGAGCTCGCGTCGGCGGGAACCGGCTACCCCTCCGGGCTCGGGCGGTACCTCGGGCTCGGGCACACGGAGTTCCTCGCGTTCGGTAGTCCCGGGCGCGTCGCCGACACCGAGGCGCGCTTCGATCCGGAGCGCTACCCGGAGCTGAGCGCCTACGCACCGCTCTGGCGCAAGGCCCGGTCGCTCACCAGGAGGGCGAGGTCGCCGTATGAGGCCGCGATCGCGATCGAGAGCTGGCTGCGCGCGACCGGCGGGTTCGGCTACACCGAGAGCCCACCGGCGCCGCCGGCGGGAGTGCCACCCCTTGTCGACTTCGCGACCCGGACGAAGCTCGGGTACTGCCAGCATTACGCAGGAACGATGGCGCTGATGCTGCGGACGCTCGGCGTCCCTTCGCGGGTCGCGGTCGGGTTCACGAGCGGTCGCTGGCGGGACGGCGAGTGGATCGTCACCGACCACGAGGCTCACGCGTGGGTCGAGGTGTGGTTCCCGCGGTTCGGCTGGCTTCCGTTCGACCCGACGCCGGGTCGGGGAACCATCTCTGCTGACTACACGATCGCATCGGACTCCGCCGACGCGGTGCGGGCGCTCGGCACCGGGAGGTTCCTGCAACCGGAGGCGGTTCCAAAGCCGCCGACCGTGAGTCCCGGGGCGGCCACGACCCGTGGGCCGGCGCGCGGTCGCGTGCCGTGGTGGGGCGTCATCGCCGTCTCGCTTGCGCTCGTGGGGATGGGGGTCGTCCCGGGGCTGAAGGCCGCCCGGCGCCTGCAGCGGTTCCGGACGAGCGAGCCGCGCGCACTCGCGGCCGCCGTTCGCCTCGACCTCGCCGAGCTGCTCCGGGATCACGGGGTCGAGCTCCCGGCCCAGCCGTCGCTCGCAAGGCTCCGCGCCGAGCTGGCGCGGCTCGGGGTCGATGCGCGGGCTCTCGAGGCGGATGCGGCGCGGGCACGATACGCCCGGCCCGACGAGAGCCGGGACGCTGCGCGCCGCCTCGAGCGCGGGCTCCGTGCGGTGCGCGACGCGCTGCGCGAAAGCCGGGGCCGCCTCGCGACGCTGCGGGCGACGTACTCGCTCCGCTCGCTCCGGGCGGCGGTGACCGACGGGATGCGTGCAACGATTCGACCGTGAGCGACGCCTACGACCTCTACCAGCAGGGGATGACCCATCTGCGCTCGGGGATGGCCGCGCAGGCGACCGTTGCGCTCGAGAAGGCGAAGAAGCTCGAGCCGGAGAAGGCCTCGATCCGCGAGGCGCTTGGGATCGCGTACTTCCGGATCACCCGCTGGGACGCAGCCGAGGCGGAGTTTCGCAAGCTGCTCGAGCTCTCTCCGAGCGACGACTACGCGCATTACGCGCTTGGCCGGACCCTCGAGAAGCTCGGCCGCTCCGATGAGGCGAGGCCATTTCTCAAGCTCGCCCGCAGCCTCCGGCCTCGGCGCGACGACGGGCTGGACGTCGATGTCTAGGAGACCGCGCGGTAGACCGCGAGGTGCGCCTGCGCCGACGCCTCCCAGGTGAGCTCGTCACGAGCGCGGGCGGCCCCGGCCCGGGCCGTCGCGAGCGCCGCCGGGTCGTCAAGCAGCCGGGCGAGCGCGCCCGCGAGGGCGTCGACGTCTCCCGGCTCGACGACGGCCCCGGCGTCGTAGCGGCGCACGACCTCACCGAGCCCCCCGACGTCGTACACGACGGCGGGAACGCCTGCGCCGAGCGCTTGGAGGAGCGCTCCCGACTGGTCGAGCTCCTCGCGGTACGCGAAGACGGCCACGGTTGCACGCGAGAGCGCATCCTCGATCTCTGGCGGGCCGAGATAGCCGAGCCGCCACTCGGCCGTGGGCCCAGCCGCGGCACGGAGCGCATCCAGCGGAATCCGAGGGTCACCGGCGACGAGCAACCGTGCGTCCGGGATCCGCGTGAGCGCCGCGATCGTGTCGTCGAGGCCTTTGTAGGGACGGATCACGCCGAGCGCGAGCACGGTGCGGCCGTCGTCCTGGCGCGTGGGGCTCGAGCGAAAGACCGGGTGGGGGATGACGGCGACCTGCGCCTCGGGGAGCCCGAAGGCGACGAGTCGCTCCTTGCCGCGCTCCGAGTGCACGATGACCCGGGCAAAGCGGGAGAAGATCGCCTCCCACATCCCGGCCCGATGCGCAGTGCGACGAGGGAGGATGTCGTGCGCGGTGAACACCGCCGGCCCGCGTGGGTGGAGAAGCCGCACGTCGAGCCCCGGTGACGAGAGCCACTGGATGTGAAGCACGTCGCAACGCCGGCGGAGCAGCCGGCGCATCCCCACTGGATGCTCGAGTCCCTTGAGCGCGAGTCGCGCGGGGTTCCACGGCACCCTGGCCGAAACCGGATAGAAGCCCTCGTCGAGGGTGTAACCGACCGGTGTCGGGCGCGCCCCGAACCGAAACCGCGAGGTGACGAGCTCGACTTCCGCGCCCGCTGCCGCGAGCGCCGCCGCGAGGTCGTGGTCGTATGGCGGCGTGTAGGCGGGCGGGTCGGCGATGACGACGCGCATCGGCGTAGCGTAGAGACGGTTGCCGCCGGCTCAGCCCGGCTGTGCGAGGATGCGCGCATGACGCTCGGCGAGGCACGTGCGCTTTTTCCCGTGCTCGAGCACGTCGCGTACCTCAACGCCGGCACCTTCGGCCCGCTCGCCCGCCCGGTGGTCGCGGCGATGCGACGGGAGCTCGACCGCGATCTCGGCGAGGGCCGTGCCGGGATGCCCTACTTCCTGCGTCTCCTCGAGCTGCGAGACCAGGTGCGCGAGACACTCGGTGGCCTCGTCGGAGTGACCGCCGATCACGTCGCGCTCACGTCGAGCACGACCGACGGGTGCAACATCGTCTGCTCGGGGCTCGGTCTCGGCCCGGGCGACGAGGTCGTCACCACCTCCGACGAGCACTTCGGCCTGCTCGGGCCGCTGTGGTCGACGGGGGCCCGGGTCGTCGTCGTCGCGCCGGAGCCGGAGGCGATCGAGGCGGCCGTCACCGGGCGAACGAGGCTGATCGCGATCTCACAGGTGCTGTGGACGACGGGCCGGGTGCTGCCGGTCGCCGAGCTGCGAGAGCGAACAGGGCTCCCGATCCTCGTCGACGGCGCGCAGTCGGTCGGTGCGATCCCGGTCGACGCGAACGACGTCGACTTTCTCACGATCTCCGGGCAGAAGTGGCTCTGCGGACCCGACTCGACCGGCGCGCTCGTCGTCGCCGAGCCGGAGCGGCTGCGCGTGTCGGCGCCGAGCTACTTCTCACAGGCCTCGTACGACGCCGAGGGCGCCTTCGAGCCCCGTCAGGGGGCGGCGAGGTTCGATCCCGGCTGGTGGTCGCCTGCGGCGCTCTCGGGGATGCTCGCCGCGGTCGCGCTCCGGCCCGATTGGTGGTACGACCGGGCGCAGGCGGCGGCTGAGCGCTGCCGGGAGCTCCTCGCCGGTGCCGGGCTCGAGGTCGTCGTCCCGGACGAGCGTGCGACGCTCGTGTCCTTCCGTCCGGCCAGGGGCTCGACGGAGGAGGTCGTCGAGCACCTTCGGCTGGCGGGCGTGATCGTCCGCGACATCCCGAAGACCGGGCTCGTGCGCGTCTCCTGCGGCTGGTGGACGGACGACTCCGAGCTCGACCGGCTGGTCGAGGGGCTTCCGGCGTGACCGCTCCGCAGCGGCTGACGATGGTGACGCTCGGCGTCGCCGACGTCGCCCGATCGACGGCGTTCTACGAACGGCTCGGCTGGGAGAGATCGCCTGCCTCCGAGGACGCGATCACCTTCTTCGCGATGCAGGGAAGCGCGCTTGCGCTGTTGGGCCGGGAGCCGCTCGCTCACGACGCCGGCGTCGAGGCCGAGGGCTCTGGGTTCCGTGGTGTCACCGTCGCCCTCAACTGCGACTCTCGGGTCGAGGTCGATCGCGTCTTCGCGGCCTGGGTCGAAGCAGGCGCGAGCGCGGTGAAGGAGCCGCAGGAGGTCTTCTGGGGAGGCTACTCGTCCTATGTCGCCGACCCCGACGGGCATCTCTGGGAGATCGCCCACAACCCGTTCTCGCCAAACGACGAGCACGGGCGCATGCAGCTCGGCTGACGCCGGAGGTCAGGTGTAGCTCTTCGTCCGCACGTACGCGAGCGCGACTGCGGCGATCGCGACGAGCACGGCGCTGGCCGGTGCGAGCCAGCGGCGGCGGTTGTACCTGAACCTCATCAGACCGGCGGTCGCGAGGATCCCGCCGATCGCGCCGCCGAGGTGGCCGCCGATCGAGATGTTCGGGACGGTGAGCGTGAACATGAAGTTGAGCACCAGGATCGTCAGTGCTTGCCCGGCGAGCGAGCCGGTCGTCATGTACTCGAGGATCAGCAGCGCTCCGAGCACGCCGTAGATCGCGCCCGAGGCCCCCACGGTGATCTGGTTCGGCTCGCTCATCCAGAGCGCGAGCGCGGACCCGGCGAGCCCTGCAGCGAAGTACACGAGCAGGTAGCGCCAGGTTCCGAGCGCCTGCTCGACGACGGTGCCGATCAGATAGAGGCCGAGCATGTTCATGAACAGGTGGATGATGCTCCCGTGAAGGAACATCGCGGTGACGAGCCGCCACCACTCGCCGTTGGCGACGCCGAGCTGGCTCCCGTCGAAGTTCGTGGCACTGCCGATCAGGGCGCCATCGACGAAGACTCGCCCTCCTGGATTGGACAGCCCGTTCCCCTGCGCGACCGTGATCAGGAAGACGATGACGTTGATCACGACGAGCGCCACCGTCGCCGGGCCGTCGAGGCCGAGGACACGGCCCTTCGTCTGGCGGATCGTCCGCTGCATCGATGGCTTCGGCGCCCCGACCGCCGCATGCTCCGGGCACTTGATCCCGACGGGCGCGTAGACCATGCACTCCTCGCAGATCGGCCGCCCGCACTCCGAGCACGAGACGCGCGTCTCGCGGCCCGGGTGCCGGTAGCAGTGGGGGGTCTCGACCTCGCTCACCGTGGCTAGCCTACCCCGCGTGCACGTCCACGTCGCCTTCACACCCGCCGATGTCGCCGCCGCCCCGACGGGTGTCGTGATCGACGTCATCCGCGCGACCTCGACGATCTGCCAGGCGCTCGCGAGCGGCTACGAGTGCGTCCTCTGCGCAGCCGAGGTCGAGGATGCGCGGGCGCTCGCCGGCGCGGGGGTCACGCTCGGCGGCGAGCGGCTCGGAGTGCGGATCGACGGCTTCGACCTCGGGAACTCGCCGCGCGAGTACCTCGAGCCGAGAACGCCGACGCTCGCGATGTCGACGACGAACGGGACCCGGGCGATCGTCGTCGCCGCCGAGCGCTGCGAGCGGGTGCTGATCGCGTCGCTGATGAACCTCGGGGCGGTGACGGCGGCGGTAGCAGCCCACGGCGACGATGTCGCGATCTTCTGCGCTGGGGTGAAGGGGCAGCCGGCGCTCGACGATACGTACGTCGCGGGACGCATCGTCGGGCTACTTGATGGCGACCGCTCGGATGCGGCGGAGACAGCCGCGCGGCTGGCAGCGTCCTACCCGACGGCCGAGGAGGCGTTTCGCGCCTCGCGCTCAGGCCGGAACCTGATCAACCACGGGCCCGAGCTCGAGGCCGACATTTCGTGGTGTGCGCGTGAGAGCGCCCTCGACGTCGTCCCGCGGCTTCGCAGTCTGGACGGCGTCGTCGCCGAGCTCGGCCTCGCAAAGACTGCTTGACATACGAACGCCTGTTCTGGTAGAACAGACGTTCCGTGATCGCCTGCCTCGTCATCCCGGGTTTCACGCTTCGCGCAGCGTTGCGAGCCCGACCGAGGCTGGCGGTGCTCCCGGCTGCGCTTGCGCCCGAACCGGGTCGGCGAGCCCTGCTCGGGCCGGTGACCGCGGCAGCGGAGGCGGCGGGGGTCACGGCGGGGATGCCGCTCGGGGAGGCGCTCGCGACGTGTCCCGAGCTCACGCTGGTCGAGCCCGACCCGGTGGCGGTCGAGCGGGAGTGGGAGGGGGTGCTGCGGCGGCTCGAGGACTCGGGCTTCGCGGTCGATCCGCTCGAGCCGGGCACGGTCGTGTTCGAGACCGGCGGGGTCGAGCGGCTGTACGGGGGAGTCGAGGCGGCGCTCCGCAAGGCGCTCGCCTCGGTGGGCTCTGTCTGGGATCCGCGCGCAGGCGCCGGCTCACGGCGCTTCGTCGCGCTGGCAGCGGCGAGCGTGGCCCGGCCCGGGCAGGCCGTGATCGTCGAAGGGGAGGAGGGGGCGTTTCTCGAGCCGCTCCCGCTCACGCTCCTGCCGCTCGAAGTCGGAAGGTACGCCGAGCTCGAAGGGCTCGGAGTACGCCGGCTCGGCGAGCTCGCCCGATTGCCGGGCGAGGCCGTCGCAGAGCGGCTGGGGCCTGAGGGGAAGCGGGCGTGGAGCCTAGCGCGCGGCGGCGAACGACGTCGCGTGCGCGGGCGATCGCCTGCGGCAGAGCTGGTCGAGGCGCTCTCCTTCCCCGAGGCGGTCGGAAACGAGCTGACGCTGCGGCGGGCGTTCGCGACGCTGCTCGACCAGCTCGTCGCCCGCTCCGAACGGGCGGGGCGCCCGTTTCGCAAGCTTGCGCTGGGCGCAAAGCTCGTCGGGGGCGGGTCATGGCGACGGACGGTGACGCTGCGAGAGGCGACGGCCGAGCGGGATCGGCTCCGGGTTGCGCTCGGGCCGAAGCTGACGGAGATTCCGGCACCCGTGCTCGAGCTCCGGCTCGAGGCGATCGAGCTCGCCGAGCACACGGGGGAGCAGCTCGCCTTCCTCGGGCCGGAGGGAGAGGAGGTCGACGCTCGGCTGCGCGAGGGGCTCAGGCAGGTGCGGGCGAGCACGGGGACGGGCTCGGTGTGTGCGGTGGTCGAGGTTGCGCCATGGTCGAGGATCCCCGAGACCCGGGCGCTCGTCGTTCCGAGGGACGTGTGACGGTCATGCTGCCACTTCGTGGCCGGCGATCACGTGATGGCGATCGCTGAGTGGACGGCTCGACGGTTTCGCGGGCCCATGCCGTCACCAGGGCGGCAGGGCAGCTCAACGCACCCCGTCCGGCGCTCGTCGAGACCGTCGTCGACGGGACGCCCGGCAGGGTGAACCGAGAGGCGGTGCTGCTCGTACGCGAGGAGTGGCGGGTCGTCGACCGCTGGTGGACGGACGAGCCGGTCGACCGGCGCTACTTCGAGGTTGTGCTCGAATCGGGCAGGAACGTGTGCGTCTTCCGGGATGGAGAGAAGGCGTGCTGGTTCACGCAGCGCGCTTAGCCGATCGCCCGGCCCATGCCGGGAGTGTGACTGATCGAACGACTGCGGTGTCGTCAGCCCTGCGTGATGACGAGGTCGCGAACCGAGATGACCCCGACGAGGCGCCCGTTCTCGGAGATCGGGAGGTGGCGCACGTTGTGCTTGCGCATCAGCTCGACCGCCTCGGCCTTGCTCGTCGTGTGCTCGGTCATCACGAACTCGTTGCGCATCCACAGCTGCGCGGTCCCCTGGTCGGGATTGCGACCCGCGGCGACCGAGTCGACGAGCTCGCGCTCGGAGATCATCCCGAGCGGCTTCTGCTCGGAGTCGACGACAACCGCCGAGCCGACGTTCCGGGCCCGGAGCTCACGTGCGACCTGGCTCAGGGGTGTGGTCTCTACCACGGTGAGGACGTTGGTCGACATCACTTCGGCAACGGTGCCGTTCATGCAGCCTCCTTGGACGACGAAAACATCCAGGCATTCGGCAGCGCGGAGCGGAAGTTGAGCGCGGGGCAGTGGTAGGCAAGGTGCCGTATGTCGAGCTCCACTGCCATTCGGCCTTCTCGTTCCTCGACGGGGCTTCGCATCCAGAGGAGCTCGTGGTGCGGGCCGGCGAGCTCGGCTATCCGGCGCTTGCGCTCACCGACCACGACGGTGTCTACGGCTCGCTCGAGCTCGCGCACGCGGCACGAGCGATCGGCGTCCGGCCGCTCACGGGCGCCGAGGTGACGCTCGAGGGCGGCGCGCATCTCACCCTGCTCGTCGAGTCGAGCGCGGGATACGCGAACCTCTGCCGCATCCTCACCTCCGCACACGCGGGAACGCGACCCCAGGGCAAGGAGCACCGGGTGCTGCTCTCACCCGCAGTTACGCTCGATCGTGTCGCGGAGCTCTCCGACGGGCTCGTCTGCCTCTCCGGCTGCGCCCGTAACGGGCTCGCGCTTCGCGATCCCGGTGCAACCGCCCGGCTGGCGCAGGCGTTCGGTCGGGAGCGCTTCTACGTCGAGCTGCAGCGTCCGTTCGAGCGGGGCGACATGCGCCGGCTTGCAGCGTTGCAGGCGCTCGCGGAGCACCTGCAGGTCGAGACGGTCGCGACGGGCAACGTCCACGCCCATGTGCCCCGGCGGACGCTGCTCCAGGACACCCTGGTCGCGATCCGGGCCTGTACCTCGCTCGACGGCTCGGAACAGGCACGGCGAGGCAACCGGGAGTCGTATCTCCGGGCTCCGGCACAGATGGTCGAGCTGTTCGCCGGGATCGACCCGGATGCTGTCGCACGGACGGTCGAGATCGCCGAACGGCTCGAGTTCGACCTGACGAGCGAGCTCGGCTACCGCTACCCCGACTTCTCCGATCGCACCGATCCGGCGATCGCCCAGCTCGCGTCGATCTGCACCGATGCGTTCGCCACCCGCTACCGGGGTTGCTCGCAGCGGGTTCTCGCCGAGGCGCGAGGGAGGCTCGAGCGGGAGCTCGCGCTCATCGAGCGGCTCGGGCTCGCGGGCTTCTTCCTCCTCCATCACGAGGTGCTCGAGCTCGCCCGGGACTGTGCGATCGAGGTTCGCGGTCGCAACTCGCCGCGCATGTCGCTGCCCCCGGGCCGGGGACGGGGCAGCTCGGTGGGCTCGATCGTCTGCTACCTCACCGGGCTCTCCCACGTCGATCCGGTTACCAACGGGCTCTCGCTCGGCCGGTTCCTCAACGACGAGATGGCAGGGGTTCCGGACATCGACCTCGACTTCCCTCGCGATGTCCGCGAGAAGCTCATCGTCCGGGTGACGGAGCGCTACGGCCCGGAGCACGCCGCACTCGTCGCCACGTTCGCCACCTACCGTTCGCGTGGCGCGATCCGCGACGTCGGCAAGGCGCTCGGGCTGCCGCCGGCCGAGCTCGAGCGGCTCGCGCGGGTCACCGACGGCTGGCAGGCCGAGCGGGTCGCAGAGGAGGTCGCCTCGCTCCCGGATGCCGAGCGGAAGCTCGTCTCGAAGCGCTGGCGTGCCTTCCAGTTCCTCACGCGCGAGATCGCGGGGCTTCCGCGCCACGTCTCGCAGCATCCCGGGGGGATGGTGATCTCGACCAGGCCGCTCGTCGAGCTCGTCCCGGTGCAGCCCGCGGCGATGGCGGGACGGCAGCTGTGCCAGTGGGACAAGGACTCGTGCGCCGACGCCGGCTTCCTCAAGATCGACCTGCTCGGGCTCGGCATGCTCTCGTGCGTCGAGGAGTGTGTCGATCGGATCGCCTCGCTCTACGGCGCCTCGATCGACCTCTCCCGGATCCCGCTCGATGACGACGCCGTGTTCGCGGAGATCCAGGCGGCCGACACGGTCGGGGTCTTCCAGATCGAGTCGCGCGCGCAGATGCAGAGCCTCCTGCGGACCAGGCCCGAGACGATCGACGACCTCACCGTGCAGGTCGCGCTCGTGCGACCCGGGCCGATCCAGGGCAAGGCGGTGCACCCGTACATCGAGCACCGCCGCCGGCTGCGCGATGACCCGTCGTTCGTCTATCCCGTCCCGCACGAGTCACTGCGTGAGCCGCTTGCAGCGACGCTCGGGGTCGTCGTCTTCCAGGACCAGGTGCTCGATGTCGCGATCGCGCTCGCCGGGTTCACGATCGGCGAGGCGGAGGGCCTCCGCCGGGCGATGAGCCGCAAGCGGAGCCTTGCTGCGCTCGAATCGCACCGGGTGCGCTTCGTCGAGGGCGCGATTGCCAACGGCGTCAGCGAGGAGACGGCGAACGAGGTGTACGACACGCTCGTCGGCTTCTCCGGGTTCGGCTTCCCGAAGTCCCACGCCGCCGCGTTCGGGCTGCTCGCCTACCAGTCGGCCTGGCTGCGGCACCACTACCCGACGGAGTTCCTCTGCGGGCTCCTCAATGAGCAGCCGATGGGCTTCTATCCGCCGGCGAGCCTCGTTCGCGATGCGCAGCGGCGTGGGGTGGTGGTGCTCTCACCTGACGTGAATGCGAGCAACGTCCGCTGCGACCTCGAGCCGATCGACGACGGGCATGCGGTGCGGATCGGGCTCGCCTACGTCTCCTCGGTCGGTGAGGACGACGCGGCGGCGCTCGTCGCCGAGCGCGAGACGGGCGGTGCGTTCGCCGACGTCGGCGATCTCGCCCGTCGCGTGCCGATCCGGCAGGACGCGCTCGAGGCGCTCGTTCGGGGTGGCGCCTGCGACTCGCTCGGCGGCAAGCGTCGCGACCTGCTCTGGGATCTCGGGCTTGCGACCCGGCCGGTGAGCGTTCAGGGAACGCAGGGCAAGGCGAAGCAGCTGACCCTGTCGCTCGACCCGACAGTCGCGACGCCCGAGCTTCGCGACCTCACGCGCTGGGAGCGGATGCTCGCCGACTATCGCGAGACAGGGCTCTCGGTCGGGACGCACCCGCTGACGCTGCTCCGGCCGCACCTGCCGCCGGGGATCCTCTCGAGCGAAGAGCTCGAGCGGCAGCCGCACGGGTCGCGGATCGCGTATGCCGGTCTCGCGATCGCGCGACAGCGACCGTCGACCGCGAAGGGGATCGTGTTCATGCTGCTCGAGGACGAGCACGGGCAGGTGAACCTGATCGTCCCGAAGGAGGTGTACGAGCGGCATCGCGCGATCGTCCGAAGCGAGCCGCTGCTGCTGATCAGGGGGCGGTTCGAGCGGGTCGAGCGAAACCGCAACGTGCTCGTCTCGACGCTCGAGAGCCTCTCGGCACTCGCTCGCCGGGTGGCGGAGAGCGACGAGGTCGTCGCCTCGCTCCCCCGAGCCCACCACTTCGGCCACCGCTGACCCAGCGACGACCGCCGGCGACACCCGCGAGCCACTGAGCACGGCCTCGTCACGTCCGCCTGCAACGATCGACGAGTGGACCACGCGATCAGCTACTCCCTTGTCCGTCGCGCGCGGGCCGCGCTCGAGGCGCGGACCGAAGGGTTCTCCCGGTTGCTGTGGCCCACCGCCCAGACGGCCCTCGCCGCCGGGCTCGCCTGGGAGCTCGCGAGGCGTGGGCTCGATCATCGAAGCCCGATGTTCGCCCCGATCACGACCGTGGTCGCAATGGGCTTTACCGCCGGCCGACGGGGACGGGCCGCCGTCTTCCTCGTCGTCGGAGTCGCGCTCGGGATCGGGATCGCCGACCTGATGCTCACCGTGCTCGATCCTGGTGGCCCACAGATCGGGATCATCGTGTTCGTCGCGATGTGCCTCGCGCTGCTCGTCTCTCGGGAGCCGCTGTTCGTCACCCAGGCGGCGATCTCGGGGCTGCTGCTGATCACCGTCGACCGTGACATGGGCGGCCTCGCGCCCGACAGGCTCGGCGATGCGCTCGTCGGCGGCGGCGTCGCGCTCGTCGTGGCGACCGTCCTCTTCCCGATCGACCCTGTCGCCGAGGTGCAGCGCGGCACGGAACCCGTCGTGGCCAGACTCGTCGAGTCGCTTCGCGACAGCGCTCACGGGCTCGCGCACGGCGACCTGGCGCGAGCGGAGCGCGCACGCTCGTTCACCGTTGCCGACACCGAGCTCGCCGAGATCGTCTCCGTCTCGCTCGACGCGACCCGCGTTGCGCTGCGCCGCCGTCGCGACCGCTCCCGCGTATGGGAGTACGCGGTCGCGGTCGGGCACCTCGAGACGGTAATCCGCGGCGCACGGACGATCGCCGGAGCGAGCCGCCGCCTCGTGGTCGCCGGTCGCACACCCCGAGCCGACCTCGCCGCGGCGGTCGCAGCCCTCGCGAGCGCAGTCGAGCTGCTGGGCTCGGCGCTCGAGGAGGCGGCCGGCCACGCCTACGACGAGACGCGTGCGGCGGCCGTCGAGGCCGCACGACTCGCCCGGTCGATTCCGGCCGACACCGGAATCGGTGTTGGCACGATCGTCCATCTCGTGCACGTGCTGGCGGTCGCAGTCGTGCGCGCAACCGGTGTCGAGGCGGCGGAGGCCGAGGCGATGTGCGGCGTTCCGGGTCGCCGCTGAGCTCCGGTCACGTATCAGCCGCGCCGCTACGGGCTCTTCCTGACGACCGCCGCGATCGAGGGCGGACCAACGTCAGGGGGTGTGGGATGACAGCGACGCACGTACGCGAGCGGCGAAACGGGGGACGGAAGCTCAAAGGCGACGAGCTTCTCGAGCAGCTTCGGCCACTCGGGATGCCTGCCGAGGGGTTCGCAGAGCACGTGCACGACGACCTCGAGCTGCACGGTGGAAGCGCCTCATACGGAAGGCTCGCGCAGCTGCTCTCCGGCCCCGGCGACCTCGTGATCTCGGGGCTCGCGCCGTTCTTCAAGCGGCGCGTGTCGTCGCCGTGGGCGATCGTCGTCGTTACGTTCAAGGACGACCCCAAGCCCTCCTCGTCGCTTGCCAAGTACGAGGCGGTGTTCACGTCGACCGGCGAGGGAACGCTGAACATGGTCGACTACTTCTGGGAGATGTCCCACGGGATGCTCGACCTCTCGGGGACGAAGGTCTTCGGCCCGTACGTGCTCGATCGGCCGCGCGCGGACTACGTCGGCAACGTGTACCCGCAGCCTGCCGGCAAGCTCAATCGCAACGGAATCCTCGACCTCGCGAAGGCGACCGCGACCACGGCCGGTGTCGACCTGACGCAGTTCGCAGGAGTCGTCGTGTGCGGGACCCCCCAGCTCGATCTGTGCGGGTGGGTCGGCGGTGGGGCGGCGCTGTGCGACGACCTCAGCCTGCAACCGAGCCTTCTCGGCCAGGAGATGGGTCACGGGTACGGGCTCGACCACTCGCGTCGCGACGGCAGCCTCGACGACTACCAGGACGCCTGGGACACGATGAGCACCGCGAACGCGTTCATGGCGTGGCATCCGACCTATGGGTCGATCGGCCCGGGGCTGAACGCGGTCAACATGCACCTGCGTGGGTGGCTGGACGAGCGGCGCGTCCACACGATCCCGCTCGACCGCTCGACCGCGCAGACGTTCACCCTGCGTCCGCTCCACGACCGGTCACATGCCGGTGCCCTGGTGCTTGCGATCGGCGACGTCTTCGTCGAGTTCCGGCATCGGAGCCGCTGGGACGCGGGGATCCCGCGATCGTGCGTCCTCGTTCACTACCCCGACGGCAACACGAGCTACATCATGCGCGGCAAGAGCGGAAGCTACGACCTCGTTGCCGGCGACCGATTCGAGCGCGGATCCGAGACGACGGTGTGGGGTGATCACCTGGTGATCGCCGTCGACTCGATCGACGACGCCGCAAAGACGGCGACGGTCAGCGTGACCTACCGGCCGTTCCGCAAGCCGGACATCCCGATCAAGGTAGGGGATGTGTTCGGCGGCGTCGCGTCGGACGGGCCGGGCTGGATCGTCGTCGGCGGGAAGGTCGTGCCGGTGCCGCCACGCGGCCCTGCGAGGGTGCTGGTCGAAAGCGTGGTCGCGGCGTTGGAACAGGACCAGGCCGGCCTCGCGGCGGGGAGATACGAACAGCGGATCGACGCGCTGGGGGGAGTCGTCCGCGCGGTCGGCCAGCTCGCCGGCTCGATCGAGCTGGTGTCGGAGACGCCACCGGGGCTCGAGCGGCTCCGCTGACCACTCCGAGTACGGGTGGGAGCCCTTTGTGGAGGGCGGGCTCCCACCCATTCGCTATCGCATGAGCGCTTCGACGTAGTCGACGGCCGTTCCGAAGCCGAGGGCGCGATAGACGGCGAGCGCGGGCGCGTTGTCAGCCTTGACGTTGAGCGAGATCGTCCGGATCCCGTCGGCAGCGAGGATCCGGCAGAGCGCCAGGCACACGGTCTTGCCAACGCCTCGCCCTCGATGCGCGGGCAAGGTGGCCACGTTGCCGAGCGCGGCCGCGTTCCAGGTCGGCGAGTAGACGTGGACGCCGGCGATGCTTGCAAGCTCACCGCCGAGCATCAGGCCGAGGTAGCGGCGGGTCTCGAGCATGCGGGGGACGAACCAGGTTCCAGGGTACGCGTGCCGGTAGAAGGCCTCGACCTCGTCCAGGGCATCAGGGCCGAGCAGACGGAGGTCGGCTGACTTCTCGGCCGTGGTGGGCTCCGGGAGATCGTTGGTGTCGACGCTGAGCTTGTGGTGCAACCAGCCCCCGTCGACGACCTCGCGGTCGCCTGCCAGCGCCGGAAGGCAGTCGGGGGTGACGTGCGCGTACAGATCCCGCGGGAGCTCGGGGTTCAGCTCGCGCAACAGCGATTCCATCGAGCTCGTCGGCTCCTCGGCGATCGCGAGGATCACGGGCGGATCGGGCTCCGTGTAGAGCAGCACGAGCTGCTCGATCTCGTTTCCCGGCTTCCACGCCCACCAGCGCGTGTGTGGCCAGAAGAAGTCGTCGAGGTCGCCGAGCGCGTAGGCGTGGGCGCCGGGCCGGCGGCGGCAAAACGCGGCGATCGCCTCCCGGTCCCGGAGCTCGACGACGGTCACACAGACATGAGTATCAGTGGCCCGCGACGCGGGCGATCTCGTCGAGCGTCGTGATGCCGGCGACACATAGGCGGAGCCCGTCGTCGCGCATCGGGAGCATCCCTTCGGCGATCGCCGCCTCGTGGATGAGCCGGGTGGGTGAGCCGATCAGCCCGGCGATCGCCTCGCTGACGGTGAGCACCTCGAAGATCGGCACGCGCCCGCGATAGCCGATCTCGTTGCAGCTGGGACAGCCGACTGCACGGTAGAGCGTGATCCCGCTCATCGCCATCGGCATCCCGGCCCGCTGCAGCTCCTCGACGGTCGGCTCGTACTTCTCGGCGCAGCTGTGGCAGACGCGCCGGGCAAGGCGCTGGGCGACGAGGCAGTTGATCGCGGTCGTGATCAGGCCGCGATCGACGCCCATGTCGAGCAATCGCTGGAACGCGGCCGCCGCGCTTTGCGCGTGGATCGTCGAGAGGACGAGGTGGCCGGTCATCGCGGCGCGAAACGCGATGCTCGCGGTCTCCTCGTCGCGGATCTCGCCGACGAGGATCACATCCGGGTCGGAGCGGAGGATCGTCCGCAGCCCCGACGAGAACGTTAGGCCGGCGCGCGGGTTGATCTCGATCTGATCGAGCCCGGCGGCCTTGTACTCGACCGGGTCTTCGAGAGTGACGATCGAGACGCCTGGGTCGTTGAGCTCTTGGAGGCAGGCGTACAGCGTCGTCGTCTTGCCTGAGCCGGTCGGCCCGACGACGAGCACCGACCCGAACGGTTGCTCGATCGACTTGCGGAGCGCGGCCTCGGTGCGTGGCCACATCCCGAGGTCGGCGAGCGACGACGGCGCGTCGCCCTGGGCGAGGATGCGGAGGGTGGTCTTCTCACCGTGGGCGGTGGGGAGGACGGCGACGCGGACGTCGATTGTGTCGTTGCCGCGCCTGATCGAGACACGCCCGTCCTGTGGGGCGCGCCGTTCGGCGATGTCGAGGCCGCCCATGATCTTGAGCCGCGAAGTGATCGCTGCGCCCGAGCTTGCGTTGATCGACGAGATCTCCCGCATCACGCCGTCGACCCGCGCGCGAACGAAGAGCCGCTTCGCCTGCGGCGTGAAGTGGATGTCAGACGCGCCGATGTCGAGGGCCTTCGCGATCGACCGGTTGACAAACACCACGGCGGGAGACTCGTGGTTGAGGTCGACGTTGGTCGCGTCGTCGTCGACGTCGGGCTCGTCCTCGACCGCCATGAGCTCGACGACGGTGCCGCCGTCGTAGGTCTTCTGGATGGCGAACTCGATCGCGTCGGCGGGCGCGACGACCACCCGCACGGGGCTGCCGATCGCGAGCCTGAGCTCGTCGGAGAACATCACGTTCGTCGGGTCGGCGACAGCGACGACCACCGAATCGTCCTGCACGCTCACCGGGATCGCGGTGTACCGCTTCGCGAGCGCCTCGGGCAGCAGCATCGCCGCCTCCGACTCGATCATCGTCGCGTTCAGCTCGACGAACGGCAGCTCGTGCTGCTCGGCAAGAACGCGCGCGATCTGTGTCCGGGTTGCGACGCCCTGGTCGACGAGGATCTCCCCGATGCGCCTGCTCGGGCTCTCGCGCTTTGCCGCGAGCGCAGCTTCGAGCTGGGCCGGCGTGATCGCGCCGTCCCGGACGAGGAGCGCTCCGAGCGCAGGCCAAGGGGTGTGTGCCGCTTCCACCACCGGGTTATCGGCACCTGCCATACCTCTCATGAGGGACGATGGGGTTGTGCGCGCGGTCGTCCAGCGAGTCTCGAGCGCGGCGGTGACGATCGCCGGCGCACGGGTCGGCGCCTGCGGGCAGGGCCTGCTGATCCTCGTCGGGGTGGGAGCGGGCGACGACGCCGCGACCGCGCGGCGGCTGGCCGACAAGCTCGCGCGTCTTCGCGTCTTCCCGGACGCGTCGGGCCGTTTCGACCGCTCGCTGCTCGACCTCGGCGGCGAGGCGCTCGTCGTCAGCCAGTTCACGTTGCTCGCGGACACGCGGAAGGGCACCCGGCCGAGCTTCAGCAGGGCGGCGCCACCGGCACAGGCCGAGCCGCTCGTCGAGGAGCTGTGCGACGCGCTTCGCGCGCTCGGCCTCGCGGTCGCGACCGGCCGCTTCGGTGCGCACATGCACGTCGAGCTCGTCAACGACGGCCCCGTCACGATCGTCGTCGATCTCGACTGATCGTGGTGGCCGGCACGAGGCCGGGGCCGGACACCTGCTAGGGTTCGAGCACCACATTTCACCGGTTCGGCGAAATGGGCGCGGATCGCGCCCATTTTTCGTCTAACGGCCGGTCGCACGAACGAGGTCGGGCAGGGGGAGGATGGCGCAGTCGGGCACATACGAGCGGGAGCGAGCGCTGGCGGCGGAGATCCGGCCGACGGTCGAGAGCGCCGTCTCGGGCATCGACGTCCTTGCGGTCGAGCTGCTCTCCCCGAGTCGGTTCTGCGTCTACGTCGACCATCCGAACGGCGTCGACTTCGCGCTCTGTGAGCGCGTTACGCACGTGCTCGAGCGCTACCGCAACGAGTGGACGATCGACGTGTCGTCGCCTGGGCCCGAGCGGCCGATCCGCAAGCCGGAGCACTTCCGGGAGGCGGTGGGGCGCGCCGTCCAGCTTCGCACGGCGACGGCGGTCGACGGGAAGACGAAGTTCCGCGGCGAGATCGTCGCCGCCGATGACGACGCGGTCACGATCGCGGCAACCGACGCAACGTATGAGATCCCGGTCGAGCTGATCGCCCGGGGCAACCTGATCGACGAGGGGTAGTCATGAGCCAAGAGATCATCGAGGGAATCCGCTCGATCGAGCGAGAGAAGGGGATCGAGGAGGGCACGCTCGTCGCGGCGCTCGAGGACGCGCTGCTTGCCGCGTACAAGAAGCTCCCGGGTGCGGCCCGCCACGCCGAGGTCATCGTCGACGAGGAGGGCGAGTTCCGCGTGAACGCGATCGAGATCCCCGAGGATCTCGAGGAGCGGCTGCTCGACGAGGCGATGGAGGCGAAGATCGAGGAGCTCGAGCGGCTCGAGGAGGAGACCGGCGAGCGCCAGCACACCCTCATCAACATGGACGAGCTCGACCTCGACTGGGACCAGGTTCCCGACGAGGTGATGAAGCGCACCGACGTGACCCCTCACGACTTCGGCCGGATCGCCGGGATGACCGCCAAGCAGGTGTTCCAGCAGCGCATCCGCGAGGCGGAGCGTGCGATCATGTTCGAGGAGTACATCGACCGGCAGGGGGAGGTCGTCACCGGGATCGTCCAGCAGGCGGGCGATCGCAACAACGTGCTCGTCGACCTCGGCCGCGTCGAGGCGCTCCTCCCGCGTTCGGAGCAGGTCGACGGTGAGCGCTACGAGCAGGGCTCGCGCATCAAGGCCGTGATCACCGAGGTGCGCTCGGGAACGAAGGGGCCGCAGGTGATCCTCTCGCGTCGTGCGCCACAGCTGATCGAGACGCTGTTCGAGCTGGAAGTCCCCGAGATCGCCGACGGGCTCGTCGAGATTCGCGGCGTCGCCCGGGAGCCCGGGTATCGCTCGAAGATCGCGGTCGAGTCGCACGCCCAGGGTGTCGATCCCGTCGGTGCGTGCGTCGGCCCTCGTGGCTCGCGTGTCCGCATGGTCGTCTCGGAGCTCCGTGGCGAGAAGATCGACATCATCCCGTGGAACACGGAGCCCGCGCGGTTCGTCGCGAAAGCGCTCTCGCCGGCCCGCGTCCGGGAGGTCTACATCGACGACGAGACCCGCGAGGCGACCGTCGTCGTTCCGGACGACCAGCTCGCGCTCGCGATCGGCAAGGAGGGGCTCAACGCCCGGCTTGCTGCGCGGCTCACGGGCTGGAAGGTCGACATCAAGTCGGACACGGAGTTCGCGCAGGAGGAGGCCGAGGCCGCGTTCGCCGGCGAGGACGACGCCGCCGAGTTCTCGGGCCGCTGCGCGGCGCTCCTCTCGAACGGTAAGCGCTGCCCGAACGCGGCGCTCCCCGGCTCGATGTACTGCGGCGTCCCCGCGCACCAGGCCCTCACCGGCACCGAGCCGCCGGCGATGGCGCCGCGGCCGGACGACGACGAGGACGAGCCGGGCGAGGATGGCGTCGAAGGGTGAGACATCGCGACGAACGTGTGCGGGGTGCGGCCGCGTCGCCGACCAGCGCGAGCTCGTCCGCTTCGGGGTGGTCGAGGGGATGCTGACGCCAGGGCGAGCTGTCCCGGGCCGTGGCGCGTACACGTGCCGGTCGCGAGCCTGCTTCGAGCGGGCCGTCTCGCGGCGCGCGTTCCCGCGCATCCTCCGGACCACAGCCGATCCGTCCGGCCTGGACGTGGATCGCCTCTACACTGACGGCAGCGATGGCTGACGGCCCGAACAAGCCCAACCGACCGGTGCGCCCCCGCGGCGGCGGCCCGGGCGGCAAGCGCCGCCGGGTCGTGATCGAGGGTGGGGCGGCGCGTGGGCGTGACGCCCGGCAGCCGCGCGACCGCACCGCGACCCCCCAGCAAGCGGGGCGGGCGGCCGCGACGACGACTCCGACGGGGCCGGTCACCGTCGAGTCGGGGGCGACCGTCAAGGATCTCTCGCAGGCGCTCGGCGTCGCGATGCCGCAGATCATCAAGATCCTCATGGACCTGAAGACGATGAAAACGGCGACCCAGTCTCTCACCGACGACGAGGTCGAGCTCATCGCCGCCGAGCTCGAGCGCGAGGTCGTGATCAAGCACGCTGCCGACGACGACGCCGTCGAGATCGTTGCCGAGGACAACGAGGACGACCTCCGGCCGCGACCACCGGTCGTCACGATCATGGGTCACGTCGATCACGGCAAGACGACCCTGCTCGACGCGATCCGGTCGACCGCGGTCGTCGACACCGAGGCGGGCGGGATCACGCAGCACATCGGTGCGTACCAGGCCGAGGTCGACGGGCGCCGGGTGACGTTCCTCGACACGCCGGGCCACGAGGCGTTCACCGCGATGCGCGCCCGCGGCGCGAAGGTCACCGACATCGCCGTGCTCGTCGTCGCCGCCGACGACGGCGTGATGCCGCAGACGAAGGAGTCCATCTCGCACGCGCGGGCGGCGGCGGTGCCGATCGTCGTTGCGATCAACAAGATCGACGCGCCCGACGCGAACCCGGACAAGGTCAAGAGCGAGCTCGCCGCCGAGGGGCTCCAGCCCGAGGACTGGGGTGGCGACACGCAGTTCTCGGCGGTCTCGGCGAAGCAGCGGACGAACCTCGAGGATCTCCTCGAGCGGATCCTGCTCGTGGCGGACGCAGAGCTCGACCTCCGCGCCAACCCGAAGGCCGAGGCCTCCGGGCCGATCGTCGAGTCGCGCCTCGACGTCGGTCGCGGCCCGGTCGCGACGATGCTCGTCCAGCGCGGCACGCTCCGCGTGGGCGACGCGATCGTCGCGGGTGACGCGGCCGGCAAGGTGCGTGCGCTCTACGACTACCGCGGCGAACGAGTAAAAGAGGCAGGCCCTGGCGAGCCGGTCGAGATCCTCGGCTTCGACCGCCCGCCGCCGGCCGGTGAGCTCGCACGGGTCGTGGAGCACGAGCGGCAGGCGAAGGATCTCGCCGAGAAGCGGGCGGAGCGTCTCCGCCGCGAGCAGCTGGCGCAGCGGTCGAAGCCTGGCGTCTCGCTGGAGACGCTGTTCGAGCAGATGCAGCAGGGTGCGGTGCAGGACCTGAACATCGTCCTCAAGGGCGACGTGCAGGGCTCGGTCGAGGCGCTCGTCTCGGAGCTCGGCAAGATCCAACATCCCGAGGTGCGGGTCAACGTGATCCACACCGGGGTCGGCGGGATCACCGAGAACGACATCAACCTCGCGTCCGCGTCGGGCGCGCTCGTGATCGGCTTCAACGTCCGGCCGAGCGCGGAGGCGAAGCAGCTCGCCGACCGCGAGGGCGTCGACATCCGCACGTACCGCGTGATCTACAAGCTCACCGAGGAGATCGAGCACGCGCTCGTCGGGATGCTCTCGCCGGTCACGACCGAGGAGGTCATCGGGGAAGTCGAGGTGCGCGCCCTGTTCAAGGTCTCGCGGCTCGGGACGATCGCGGGCTGCATGGTCACGAACGGCATCGTCCGTCGCAACGCGCGCGCCCGGGTCGTCCGCGACGGGACGGTGATCCACGAGACGTCGATCGCGCAGCTCAAGCGGTTCAAGGAGGATGCGCGCGAGGTCGCCGAAGGGTTCGAGTGCGGGATCCTCCTCGACGGCTTCAACGACGTCAAGGAAGGCGACGTCCTCGAGATCTTCGAGACGCGCGAGGTCGAGCGCACCGACCTCGACACGCCCGCTTCAGGCTGACGGGCCGTCGAGCAACGTCCACGGGTCGGGGGGCTCGACCGCGTACACGCGGTTCCCGCCGGCGGACTTCGCGGAGCTGAGCGCGCGCTCTGCCGCATCGAGCAGGTCGCGGGGCGACTCGGCGTCGAGCGGGAACGAGGCGACGCCGACGCTCACCGTGAGCTGATCGACCGCATCGAGCGGCGTGAGCTCGCCGGTCAGCGCCCGCAGGCCCTCCGCGAGCGCGATTCCGGCCTCAGGCGCGGTGTTCGGCAGCAGCACGAGAAACTCGTCGCCGCCGATCCGGGCGACGACGTCGCTCGAGCGAAGGCGAGCGCGCAGCAGCGAGGCGAGCGAGACGATCACCGAGTCGCCCGTCTCGTGCCCGACCCGGTCGTTCAGCGCGAGCATCCCGTCGACGTCAACGCGCAGCAGCGTCAGCGCCTGGGCGGCCCGGCGCGAGAGCGCGGCAAGGCGCTCGACGTCCTCCTCCACCGCCCGCCGGTTCGGTAGCCCGGTCAGCGTGTCGGTGTGGGCGTGCGCGCTTGCGAGCTCGAACGAGCGAAGCCCGGCGAGCACCGGCCCGAACACCGACGCCGCCTCCTCGAGGCGATCCATCGTCTCCGGATGGAGCTGGAGCCCGGCGACGACGAGCGCCCCGATCACCGTCCCGGCGGCGACGAGCGGCACCGTGACGCTCTCGCCCTGGAGACGGTCGCAAAGCTCGCAGCGCATCAGCGGCCGCTCGCTCGGGCTGTGCGCGTGAGGCTTGCCGAGTCGCACCGCGAGACACGAGGCCGGCGGCACCCCGCTCGCGCTCAGCGCCGTGAGCCCTCCGGTCAGGTCGCGGAACGTGGCGCGGCCCCGCTCGGGGCCGGCGCTGATCAGCCCGACGTCGTCCGCCTCGCAGACGTCGAGCAGATGGCGACGCAGGACTTCGGCGGCGCGCCACTCGTCCGGTGACGCGGCAAGGGCGCGAGCGAACTCGACGACGGTGTGGTGGCGGTCTTCTCCGCGGTCTCTACGCATGAACACAGCTTGCTCACCCTTCGGGGTGACGTCTGTCCCTCGATCGAGGGTCAGCAGCGTCGGACGACGCGGGCGGTCTCCTCGGCCCGGGCACGATACCCCTCGGCGACCGCGTGCACACCGTCCTCCCGCAGGTACCCAGGGTTCTTCGCGACGATAGCCTCCCAGTCGACGAGGCGGAAGCTTCGGAGCCGTTGGTCCTCGCGACGGAGCAGGTCGTTGAACGCGGTGTAGTCGACGCCGCCGACGGGGGGACGGACGACCGTCGTCCAGACGATGCACCGGCTCCGGCCCGCGAGCCGCTCGACCTCGGCGACAACACCCGCGAACCCATCGACGTTCTGAGGGTCGTCGTTCGTCCCGAGGCTGACGACGAGCACACGCGGTAGACGCTTCCGGCGGCGCTCGAGCGCCGCCAGCCCCTCGTCGCTTCGCCGGCCGGAGACCGCGGCCGGCGTCACGGTCCAATCGGAGAGGATGCTCTCGAGGTACGGGTCGATCCCGACGGCGAGGGAGTCACCGAGATTCAGCACCGTTTTCGACGGCGGGCCGCCGGCCTCGGAACAGGTCGCGACGAGCCCGATCACGGCGAGCCCCATGGCGACGAGGGACGAGAGGAGCGCAACCCGCCTCACGATTTCGACTACGGTAGCCGGGAGTGCGTTCCTTTGCGGCCGCACGGAATCCGAACACATGCGAACCGGGTACGTCGGCATCTCGAGCTTCGAGCTCCATTTCGCCGAGTCGCGGTCGCTCAAGGACAAGCGCATGCATCTCCGCTCGATCAAGCAGCAGCTCGCCAACCGCGTCGGGTGCTCGATCTCGGAGGTCGACCACCACGACACCTGGCAGCGCACGCGACTCACGCTTGCCTGTGTGACCCGTTCCGCCGCCGACGCCGACCGGCTGCTCGACGAGGCCGAGCGCTGGGTGGCCGGACAAGGACACGATCTGCTCGAGCGCGAAAGAGCACTCGTGACGCTCGACGACCTCCGAGGCCTTCAGTGACCGGCGGCGGGCGCATGCGCCGTGTCGACGAGGGGGTCAAGCAGGTGCTCTCGGAGACGATCCCGACGCTCAAGGACCCGCGCATCGGCTTCGTGACCGTGACCGCCGTCGATACGACCTCCGATCTCGACCACGCGAAAGTCTGGGTCAGCGTGCTCGGCCCTGAGCGGAAGCGCGCGGCGACGATGCGTGCGCTCGAGGGCGCAACGGGTGTGCTCCAGGCCGCGATCAACCGCGAGCTGCATCTCCGCCGCACGCCGAGGCTCGAGTTCGTCTACGACGAGGCGATCGGGCGCGGGGTCGCGATGACGAAGCTGATTGACGAGCTTGCCCCGACGACGAAGGACGAGGATGACGCAGACCCAGACGACTGAGCTCGACGCGGCCGTGGCCGTGCTCCTCGAGGGAGACCGCTTTGCGGTCACGACCCACGAGAACCCCGACGGCGACGCTTACGGCTCGCTGCTCGCCCTCCACCTTGCCCTCCAGGCTCTTGGCAAGGACTCGGTCATGGTGGTCGGCGACCAGCCGATCCCGATCGAGTACCGCCTCCTCGACCTCTCCCGCCACGGGCTGCTCACCGCCCCGCCGGAGGACATCGCAAGCCGGACGCTGATCGCGGTCGATTGCGCGCAGGAGAGCCGCATCTCGGCGAAGGGGTTGAGCGAGCTGACGCCCGTTGCGCTGAATGTCGACCATCACCACGACAACACGCGCTTCGGTGCGGTCGATCTCGTCGTCGGCGACGCCTCCTCCTGCGGCGAGGTGCTGGCTGACGTGTTCGCGGCCGCCGGCGTCGAGCTCACGCCGGAGATCGCGCTGGCGTTGTACGTCGCGCTCGTCACCGACACAGGCCGGTTCCAGTACGGGAACACGACCCCGAAGTCGCTCCGGCTGGCGGCGACGCTCGTCGAGGCCGGTGCCCCGCTGGGCGAGATCTTCCGCTCCGTCTACGAGTCGGTCGAGTTCCCGCGGCTGAAGCTGCTCGGCAAGGCGCTCGAGAGCGCGACGCTGCACGACGGCAACCGTGTCGTCTTTGCGGTCCTCACCCGGGCGGACTTCGCCTCGGTCGGCGCGAGCGAGCCAGACTCGGAGGGGGTGATCGACACGTTGAGATCGGTCGTCGGCACCGAGCTCGCGTGTCTCGTCCGTGAGCTGCCGCCCGGCGGCGAGATGCGCTGCAAGGGCTCGCTACGCGCCTCCACCTCCGAGCTCGACGTCTCCGCGATCGCCCGCCTGTTCAAGGGTGGCGGCCACCGCCAGGCAGCCGGGTTCTCGAGCGAGCTCGACCTCGAGGGCGTGCGCGAGACGGTGCTCGCTGCGTACCGCGAGGCGCGCGGCGTGTAGCGATGGGCGTCCCGAAGGCGCTCGAGCCGACGGGGATCGTGCTCGTCGACAAGCCGGCGGGGCCGTCGTCGTTCGCGATCGTCGCGGACGTGAGGCGCCGCACCGGCGCGAAGACGGGTCACGCGGGCACGCTCGATCCGTTCGCGACCGGGCTGCTGGTGCTGCTCTCGGGGCGGGCGACGAGCCTTCAAGACCGGTTCATGAAGCTCGACAAGCGCTACCGCACCGAGATCGATCTCACCCGCACGACGACGACTGGCGACCCGGAGGGCGAGGCGGGTGAGGCGCACGAGCCGCTGGACGGCACCGCGCTCGAGGCCGCCCTCGCCCGTCTCCGCGGCGAGGTCGAGCTTCCGATCCCGACCGCCTCGGCGGTCAAGATCGACGGCGAGCGCGCCTACAAGCTCCACCGCAAGGGCATCGAGGTCGAGATGCCGACGCGCGTGATGCGCGTCCACGAGCTCGTCGTGCGCTCTCAGGCGCCTGGCCGGGTCGACCTCGACCTGCACGTCGGCTCGGGGACGTACGTGCGTGCCCTCGCAGAGGCGCTCGGCGGTCACTGCCTCACGCTCCGCCGGACCACGATCGGGCCGTATTCCGTCGAGGCTTCCGACCCCGAACGCGTGGTGCCGTTGACCGAGGCGTTGCCGCTGTTGGCAGGATGGGTCGTCCCGTGAAGCTCGTCCACGCCCCCTCGCAGCTCGATCGGCAACCCCGCGCCGTCGCGATCGGCATGTTCGATGGCGTCCACCGCGGCCACCGGGCCGTGATCCAGGCCGCGATCGACTCAGGGCTCGAGCCGACCGTCATCACCTTCGACCCGCATCCACGCATCGCGATGGGCAACCAGGTCGAGCTGGTGACGACCCTCCAGCGACGCCTCGAGCTGCTCGAGGAGGCGGGTGTCGCCGCGACGCTCGTCGCGCACTTCACCCCGGAGCTCCAGCGCCTCGGTGCCGAGGAGTTTGCGGAGACGTACCTGGGAGGGATCGGAGCGGAGGCGGTCGCCGCCGGCCCCGACTTCCGCTTCGGCCGTCGGCGGTCAGGCGACGTCGGGCTACTCGAACGGATGGGCTTCGCCGTGCTGTCGGTAACCCCGGAAGCCGGGATCTCGTCGAGCGCGATTCGCGACGCAATCAAAGCCGGCGAGGTCCGCAACGCCGCAGCGATGCTGGGTCGCCCGTACGAGCTCGACGGGACCGTCGTCGCCGGCGACCAACGGGGCGGCACGCTTGGCTATCCCACCGCGAACATCGCGCTCGGCTCCGAGCTCGTCTGCCCCGGGTACGGCATCTACGCCGGCGCTGCCCGCGGGCACCGGGCGGCGGTCTCGATCGGCACCAACCCGCACTATGGCGGCACCGAGCGGCGGATCGAGCCCTACCTCCTCGACTTCGACGGCGACCTCTACGGCGAGCGGCTCGTGATCGAGGTCTGGGAACGGCTCCGCGACGAGCAGGTCTTCGCGAGCGAGCAGGCGCTGATCGACCAGATCGCGTTGGACGTGGAGGCGACGCGCGCCGCCAGCCGGCCATAGCGACCGGGCGAGACCCGCCCGACCGGTTCGAATTGCCGGTACCCTTCTTTGCAAGACCCGATCTCGGCCGGCCGTGTCTTCCTTCACGCCGAGCTTGGCTCAGGGTGACACGTCGATAGAGAGGAATCACATGGCTCTCACCAAGGAAGTCAAGCAGGAGCTGATCTCGAAACACGGCGCGAGCGAGACCGACACGGGCTCGACCGAGGTGCAGATCGCGATGCTCACGAAGCGCATCAACGATCTCACGGAGCACCTGCGCACGCACCCGAAGGACCATTTCTCCCGCCGGGGGCTGCTCAAGCTGGTCGGTCGGCGTCGCCGTTTCCTCGACTACCTGCAGAAGAAGGACCTCGAGGGCTATCGCGCCCTCATCAAGGAACTCGGCCTGCGCCGCTAGTTCCAGTCGGGACGGGAGGTGGACGTTTGGTCGAGCCCCGCGGGCCGTGCGAGGCTGAACCAAACCTCCACCTTCCGCCATATCGGAAGAGTGAAGGGAATCAGAAGATGAGCACGATCAACACCGGGCGCCAGGCCTCGGTGGCCGTTGAGATCGGCGGTCGCGAGATCACGTTCGAGACGGGCAAGCTCGCCAAGCAGGCCGACGGCGCGGTCGTCGTTCGCTCCGGCGACACGATGGTCCTCGCAACGGCCGTCGGGCGCACGAGCACGCGACCCGACGCGGACTTCTTTCCGCTGACGGTCGACGTCGAGGAGCGGATGTACGCGGCCGGGAAGATCCCCGGCGGCTTCTTCAAGCGCGAGGGGCGCGCCACCGAGCGGGCAACGCTCACCGCTCGCATGATCGACCGCCCGATCCGGCCGCTGTGGCCGAAGGGCTTCAAGAATGAGGTGCAGGTGATCTGCACCGTCCTCTCGGCCGACATGGTCGTGCCGCACGACATCCTCGCGATCAACGGCGCCTCGGCGGCGCTCGCGATCTCGCCGCTGCCGTTCCTCGGGCCGGTCGGAGCCGTCCGCATCGCGATCATCGATGGTGAGCTCAGGGTCAACCCGACGTTCGAGGAGGTCGACTCGAACCCGGCGCTCGACCTGATCGTCGTCGGAACGCGCGAGGCGCTGACGATGATCGAGGCGGGGGCCGACCAGGTTCCCGAGGAGACGATGCTCGCCGCCTTCGAGCTCGCGCATCGCGAGATCACCCGCATCTGCGACGTGATCGACGACCTCCGCCGCCAGGTTGGCAAGCCGAAGTGGATCGACGTCGACCTGAATGCCCAGCTCGAGACGCAGCATGGCCACGCCGTGTGGGAGCGCATCCAGTCGGTCGGCCTTCGCGAGGCCGACGGGATCGTCGCCGAGCTGCTCGCCTCGGCCGCGCCGGCGATCACGCTCGCCTCGACCGAGGACGACATCGTCCGCGAGCTGCAAGTGCGAAACGGTCTCGAGATGCTGCTCGAGAAACAGCGGCTCACCGCCGTCGAGGCCTCGGTCCGCGAGCAGTTCGCGAACGAGCTGCGGTCGCTCACCGACGCCGAGCAGGACTCGAAGGAGCTGAAGTCGCGCAAGCGCGACATCCTCCTCGCCCAGGTTCAGGAGGGCATCCGCCTGCCGTTCCCGGGCGGCGCCGACGAAGGCGAGCTGGACGGTCTCACCAAGGGCTACGTCAAGAAGGCCGCCGACGCGATCTACAAGGACCTCGTCCGCAAGAAGATCGCGGTCGACAAGCGCCGGCCTGACGGTCGCGGTACCGAAGAGATCCGGCCGATCACGACCGAGGTGACCGTTTCACCACGGACGCACGGCTCGGCGCTCTTCACGCGTGGCCAAACGCAGATCCTCACGCTGTGCACCCTCGGCACCGCCAAGGAGCAGCAGCGGATCGACGACCTCTCGACCGAGCAGGAGCGTCGCTACATGCACCACTACAACTTCCCGCCGTTCTCGGTCGGGGAGACGGGCTTCATGCGGGGCCCGAAGCGCCGCGACATCGGGCACGGCGCCCTCGCGCAGCGAGCGCTCGAAGCCGTGGTCCCGCCACTCGAGGAGTTCCCGTACACGATCCGGCTCGTCTCGGAGACGCTCGAGTCGAACGGCTCGTCGTCGATGGGATCGGTGTGTGGCTCGTCGATGTCGCTGATGGACGCGGGCGTTCCGATCAAGGCGCCCGTCTCGGGGATCGCGATGGGCCTCGTCAAGGAGGGCGACGACTACGTCATCCTCACCGACATCCAGGGCGCCGAGGACCACCTCGGTGACATGGACTTCAAGGTCGCCGGAACCGCTGAGGGCATCACCGCCCTGCAGATGGACATCAAGATCACCGGCGTCACCCAGGAGATCATGCGCAACGCGCTCGAGCAGGCGAAGCGGGCGCGCGTGTTCATCCTCGGGAAGATGGCCGAGACCATCTCGGGCTCGCGCGAGGAGCTCGCCGGTCACGCGCCGCGGATCTCGACGATCCAGATCAACCCCGACTTCATCGGGATGGTCATCGGCAAGGGCGGCGAGACGATCCGCTCGCTCGAGGCCGACTACGACGTCCAGATCGACATCGAGGAGGACGGCACGATCCTCGTGTACGCGACCGAGGGCACCAACGCCGACGCCTGCATCTCGGCGATCCAGGCGATGACGAAGGAGCCCGAGGTTGGCGACACGTACACGGGGAAGGTCGTGAAGACGACTGACTTCGGTGCGTTCGTCGAGCTGAAGAAGGGCACCGACGGGCTTCTCCACGTCTCGAACGTCGGCCCGGGCAGGGTCGCGCACATCGAGGACGTGATCAGCCGCGGCGACGTGCTCGACGTGATCGTGCAGGAGGTCGACAAGGAGCGTGGCCGGATCGGCCTCAAGCTCGTCGCCAAGCACGAGAACGGCGGGCTCGTCCAGCCCGAGGAGCTCGTCGAGCGGGCGAAGGACGCTCCGCCCCGCGAGCCCCGCCCCCCGCGCGACGATCGCGGCGGCCGTGGCGGCCGCGGCGGGCGCGACCGCCGCTAGGCCTCGGCAACAGCGTTGTCGGGAGCGGTGGCCGTAGGGCCGCCGCTCCCGACTACGATCACCGTCATGGCCGCACCCGAGATCACGACGTTGCCCGGCGGCGTGCGGGTCGTCACCGAGCGGCTGCCCGTGGTGCGGTCGGTCGCGCTCGGCTACTGGGTCGGGGTCGGGTCGCGCGACGAGAAGCCCGAGCGCGCGGGCGTCTCGCACTTCATCGAGCACATGCTCTTCAAGGGGACGCAGCGTTACGACGCGCTGGCGATCGCGGAGCTGTTCGACGCGATGGGCGGAGAGCTCAACGCGGCGACCTCGCGCGACTCGACCGTTCTCTACACCCGCGTTCCCGACTCAAACGCCGCCAAGGCGCTCGAGGTGATGACGGAGATGGTCGTCGCACCCGTGTTCGCCGAGCTCGACAGCGAGCGCGAGGTCGTGCTCGAGGAGATCGCGATGGTCGACGACATGCCTCAGGACCTCGTCCACGACCTCGCCGCCGAGGCGGTCTTCGGGACGCACCCGCTCGGCCGGCCGGTGATCGGCGCCGCGAAGGTGATCTCATCCGTCTCGCGACGGGCGCTGCACGGGTTCCACGCGGGCTCGTACGTGGGGGGCAACGTCGTGCTTGCCGCGGCCGGCAACGTCCGTCACGACCGGATCGTCGCCCAGGTCGCCGGCGCGCTCGCGCCGCTCGCGCGTGCGCGGACGGTCGCGGGCGCGTCGTTCCGCGGGAAGGCGACCTCACGCCGGGCGTTCCTCGAACGACCGACCGAGCAGGTGCACGTCGTGATCTCGGGGCTCGGGCTCGCCCGCGGCGACGACCGGCGGTTCGCGCTCTCCGTGCTCGACGCGATCGTTGGCGGCTCGGCCTCGTCGCGCCTGTTCCAGGAGATCCGCGAGAAGCGCGGCATGGCCTACAGCGTGTACAGCTACACCGCCCAGTATGCGGAGGTCGGTCAGGTCGCGATCTCGTTCGGAACGCGCGAGGAGAACCTGCGGGAGTGCGCGGAGATCACCGCCCGGGAGCTGCGTGCGCTCGCACGAGGCGAGCTGCGGGCGGGCGAGCTCGAGCGAGCGAAGGAGAGCCTGCAGGGACGGCTGCTGCTGGCGCAGGAGAGCACCTCTAACCGGATGAACCGCCTCGGGCGCTCGCTGATCAGCGGGCTCGAGCTGATGACGCTGGCCGAGACGACACGGCGGATCGCCGCCGTCACGGCCGACGACGTGGCGGCGCTCGCTGCCGAGCTCTACGCGCCGGAATCGCTCGCGGTTGCGGGGATCGGCCCGCGTGAGAAGCGCTTCGACGAGGCGATGGGGGCGCTCGCAGCATGAGGGTCGCGCTCTACGGGATCGCGGGGAAGGTCGGGTCGCTGCTCGCGCCGGCGCTCGCCGCGGTCGGCCATGACGTCGTCGACGGACGTGAGCATGGGCCGGGGGGGACGGACGTCGCCGTCGACTTCACCCGCCCCGACGCGGTCGCGTCGATCGTCGAGGCGTGCCTCGGCGCCCGCGTCCCTGTCGTGATCGGGTCGACGGGCTTCGCTCATGGCGCCGTCGACGAGGCGGCCCGGCGCGCGGGCGTGCCGTGCTTTCACGCGTCGAACTTCGCGCTCGGCGCGGTGCTGATGATGCGCTTCGCCGCCGAGGCGGCGGCGCACTTCCCGCACGCGGAGATCGTGGAGCTCCACGCCGACACAAAGCGAGATGCGCCGTCGGGCACGGCCCGCGCGACCGCGGCCAGGATGGGCCGCGACGTCGCGATCCACTCGGTGCGGCTGCCAGGCCTCGTCGCGCACCAGGAGGTGATCTTCGGCGGTCCGGGCGAGATCCTCACGATCCGGCACGACACAACCTCCCGCGAGGTGTTCGTCCCCGGCGTCCTGCGCGCCGTCCAAGCGATCCGAGACCTGCCGCCGGGTCTCACAATCGGCCTCGAGGCGATTCTCTAGAGAACGGATTGGGTTGCCGCGAGGTGCGGCAACCCAATCCAGGTCGTTACAGCAGAGCTACGCCCGGCCGCGAAGCGCCTCGAGCAGCTCCTGATGGCGGCGCTCCTCGTCCGAGGGACCTGCCTCCGCCTCGGGCTTCTTGACGCGCGCCATGACCGCTTGCACCGGCTTGACGACGAAGAAGAAGATCGCCGCCGCGGTCGCGACGAACGTGATCACGTCGGTGATGAACGCGCCGTAGCGGAACACCGCGTCGTTGATTGTGAACGTGAGCCCGCTGAAGTCGGGCTTGCCGACGATCATCGCGACGATGGGCATCACCAGGTTGTTGATCAGCGAGTTGACGACCGCACCGAACGCGACACCCATGACGAAGGCGACAGCGAGGTCGACGATGTTGCCTCTCATCAGGAAGTCCTTGAACTCCTTGATCACGACGTCCTCCTTGGGGGAGAGGTGCGGGCCGCCCGCACGTTTGCTTGACAGGCGGACTATCTCATCCCTGGCGGTCAATACAATGGCGGAAGTGCTCGGAAATGTCCTCACCGCGATGGTCACGCCGTTCGACGACGACCGGCGGCTCGATCTCGACGGGTTCCGGCGGCTGTGCCGGCACCTCGTCGACAACGGCTCGGACGGGCTCGTCGTCACCGGAACGACGGGCGAGGGGCCCACGCTCTCCGACGACGAGCGACTACAGCTGTATGCGGCCGCGGTCGAGGAGGTCGGCGGCCGCGCGACGGTGGTCGCCGGCACCGGGACGTACTCGACGGCGCACTCGGTGCATCTGACCGAGCAGGCGCACGCACTCGGCGTCGACGGCTTCCTCGTCGTCGCGCCCTACTACAACCGGCCGCCTCAGCGCGGGATCGTTGCGCACTTCGAGGCGGTCGCCGCCGCCACCGACCGGCCGGTGATCGTCTACAACATCCCCCTCCGAGTCGCGATCAGCATCGAGCCCGAGACGATCACGAAGCTCGCCGAGATCGACAATGTCAAGGCGGTGAAGCAGGCGAAGCAGGCTGAGAACGAGCTCGAGCAGGCACGCCATATCGTCGATGTCGGTCTCGATCTCTATGCGGGTGACGACGACCTCGTCGTCCCGTTCCTCGAGGTGGGTGGCGTCGGCGGCGTCTGCGTCCACACGCACGTGGTCGGTCCGCAGGTCAAGGAGCTCGTGACGCGCTTCCGCGCCGGCGATCACGACGGCGCCCGCGCGCTCGACGCGGAGATCCGCCCGGCGATCGACATCCTCCGCGTCGTCGGCAACCCGATCGCGATCAAGGCCGCGCTCAACCTGCTCGGACTTCCGGCCGGCACCGTGCGGCTGCCGCTCGTCGACGCCGACGAGAACGAGGTCAGCGCGATTCGCGGGCATCTCGAGCGGCTCGGGTTGCTCAGCCCCGTCGCCGCGTAATGGGCGCGACCGACCGCCGCGCGGTCGTAGACTCCCCGGGATGAGCAACGCGTTGCGCATCATCCCGCTCGGCGGGCTCGGCGAGGTCGGCAAGAACATGACGGTCTACGAGCTCGGCGGCGAGGCGATCCTGGTCGACGCGGGGCTCGCGTTCCCGCGCGACGAGCACCTTGGCGTCGACCTCGTGCTCCCGGACTTCTCGTACCTCTACGACCGGCGCGTCGCCGCGATCGTCCTCACCCACGGGCACGAGGACCACGTCGGCGCACTGCCGTACGTGTTGCGCGAGGTCGAGGTGGGGGAGGTGATCGCGACCCGGCTCACGCTCGGGCTGATCAAGTCGAAGCTCGACGAGCATGGGCTGGCGGCGACCACCGGGCTGCGCGAGGCCGACCCCGACGGTGAGCCGATCCGGATCGGCGACTTCGCGCTCTCGTTCGTGCGGATGGCCCACTCGATCCCCGACGCCGTCGCGATCGTGCTCGACACGCCGGCAGGGCGGGTCCTGCACACCGGCGACTGGAAGCTCGACCACACCCCGGTCGATGGGTTGAAGACCGACGTTGGACGGCTCGCACAGCTTGGCAACGAAGGCGTCGACCTGCTGCTCGGCGACTCGACGAACGCCGAGCGACCCGGGATGACGGGATCGGAGCGGCTCGTCGGCGAGGCGTTCCGTCAGATCATCCCCCTGCGGGCCGGGAGGATCGTCGTCGCGTCGTTCGCGTCGAACATCCATCGGATGCAACAGGCGGCCGAGGTCGCGATCGCGCATGGTCGCAAGGTCGCCGTTGTCGGTCGTTCCGCGCGGAAGAACATGAACATCGCCCGCAACCTCGGGTATGTCGACATCCCCGAGGACGCGTTCGTCTCGCCGAAGGAGGCGATGGCCCTCGCGCCCGATGAGGTGCTGATCCTCTGCACCGGCTCTCAGGGCGAGCCGATGTCGGCGCTGACCCGGATCGCCTACGGCGACCACCCGAACATCTCCGTCGAACGGGGCGACACCGTGATCATCTCGGCGAAGCCCGTCCCAGGGAACGAGCTGCGGGTGCACGACTCGATCAACCGGCTCGCGCAGGCCGGCGCCGAGGTTCTGCATCAGGAGATCGCCGCGGTGCACGTGTCGGGGCACGCCTGTTCGGAGGAGATGCGGACGCTGCTCGCGCTCGTCCGGCCGCGGGCGGTGATGCCGATCCACGGTGAGTACCGCATGCTCGCGGCACACGGCAAGCTCGCGAGCGATGCGGGTGTGCCCGACGAGAGCATCGTCATCGCCGAGAACGGGTCGGTCGTCGAGCTGGATGCGAGCGGCGTCCGGATCGTCGACCGGATTCAGTCGGGAGTCACGTTCGTCGACGGGCTGGGGGTCGGCGACGTCCAGGACGTGGCGCTGCGCGATCGGCGGCGGCTCTCGGAAGACGGTG
Organism: Gaiellales bacterium; assembly: GCA_046330385.1. Classification (GTDB taxonomy): domain Bacteria; phylum Actinomycetota; class Thermoleophilia; order Gaiellales; family Gaiellaceae; genus Gaiella. The sequence goes on from JAXLSV010000002.1 coordinate 1,004,572, forward strand.
TGCTCATCCTCGTGACGACGATCGCGACGTCCGAGGGTCTCGAGATCGCCCCGCCCGAGCTCATCGCGCGCGGATTCGCCGAGGACGACGAGCTGCTCGACGAGCTCCGCGAGGAAGCCGACCGCGTGATCGGCGAGCTCGCGACGGACGGCGTCACGGAGATCAAGCTGCTGCAGGAGCACGTGCACGATGCGCTCGGCAAGATCGTCTACGACCGAACCAGGCGCCGCCCGATGATCCTCCCCGTCGTGATCGAGGTCTGAGCGTGCGCAGCGGGACTGTTGCTCTGTGTCGCATCACAGGGTTGCAACACATCCGGTTTCGCGCCGATCATTCGAAGAAGATGGAAGGTTGGGCCGAGGTCATCGAGCTCCACGGGCGCAGCCCCGGCTCGTCGCGACGCGTCGTCACGCAGCTCCAGGCTTGCGAGGCTTCCGCGCTTGCGTTCTGCCGGCTGCTCGAGCGCTGGAACCGCGGCGACGCCGTCCCGGCGACGCCCGGTGGGCGCCGAGCGGCGCTCCGTCATGCCGCCGACCGGGTCGAGACCGCGCTCGCCGGTCTCGAGCGCCCCCTCGCCGCCTATATCGAAGAGCTCGCCCCCGAGCGGGCGGAGGGTCGCTCGTGGTACGGGGGCCCGGGCGCCGGGGAGCTCGTCGAATGGCAGCCCGTGCTCCGGCGGGCGGGAGTCGACGTCTCATCCGACCGGGTGACCGCCGCGTACCTCGAGCTCGCAGTGCTCGTTCGCGCACTCCAGGGGCTCACCGACGCCGTCCGCCTCGACGCCGCCCCCGATCGCTCGTCGCTCTGGGCCGGCCTCTTCGATCTCCATGACACGCTGTTCAGCTCGACGCTCGACGATCTCCGTGCGCTCGCCGCCTGAGATGGCGCCGCCGCGGATCACAGTCGTCGGTTCGGTCAACCTCGACCTCGTCGCCCGCCTCGAGCGGCTCCCGCGCGAGGGGGAGACGGTGACCGGCGCGACGTTCTCTCGCGTCCCTGGCGGCAAGGGTGCGAACCAGGCCGTGGCCTGCGCCCGGCTCGGCGCCGTCGTCACGATGGTTGCCGCCGTCGGCGACGACCCGTTCGCCGACGAGGCGCTCGCAGGGCTACGCGAGGCGGGTGTCACGCTCGACCTCCACGTGAGCGACGCGCCGACCGGGGTGGCGCTGATCCAGGTCGACGCCGCGGGCGAGACGACGATCACGGTCGCTCCGGGCGCGAACGCGACCCTCACCGGGGTCGAGCTGCCTGTCCACGACGCGGTTCTCTGCCAGCTCGAGATCCCCGACGGTGCGGTGCTCGAGGCCTGGGAGGGCTGCGGCGGCCTCTTCTGCCTCAACGCCGCCCCCGCACGACCGCTCGCCGTCGACGCCGACCTCGCGGTCGTCAACCGGCTCGAGCTCGAGGCGCTCCAGCGCCGTGACGGGCTTGTCGCAGTGACGCTGGGTGCCGAGGGGGCCGTGCTCTACGAGGACGGAGCGGAGATCGCCCGTGCGGCTCCGCCACGGGTCGACGCGGTCGACGGCACCGCCGCCGGCGATGCGTTCACAGCCTGTCTGCTCGTTGCGATGCTCGAGGGGCTCGACCCGGACGAGGCGCTCGTGCGCGCCTGCGCAGCGGGTGCAGCCGCCGCGTCGCGGTTCGGTGCCCAACCGTCGCTGCCGACGCGTGCAGAGATCGACGCGCTGCTCGCGCGGGGTTGAGCGACGGCGTATCGTTGCGCCATCGCCGCGACGCCGATCATCCTCGACTGCGACCCCGGTCACGACGACGCGATCGCGCTCCTGCTTGCGCTCGCCTCGCCCGAGCTCGAGCTCCTCGGGGTGACGACGACCTACGGCAACCAGACGCTTGCGAAGACGACCGAGAACGCGCTGCGCGTCCTCTCTCTCGCCGGCCGGGACGACGTCGTCGTCGCCGCCGGCGCCGACCGTCCACTGGTGCGCGAGCTGACCGTCGCCGCCCACGTCCACGGCGAGAGCGGGCTCGACGGGCCAATGCTGCCCGAGCCGACCCGGGCCGCCGACGAGCGCGACGCGCTCGCGTTCATCGCCGACGCGATCGCCGCCTCACCCGTGCCGGTGACGCTCGTTCCCACCGGGCCGCTCACGAACGTGGCCCGCTACCTCGAGCTCCACGGCCCCGACGGGATCGGCGCGATCGTCTCGATGGGTGGGGCGATCGCGGAGGGGAACATGACCCCGGCCGCCGAGTTCAACATCTGGGCGGATCCCGAGGCCGCCCAGGCGGTGTACCACTGCGGGCTGCCGGTGACGTTGATCGGGCTCGACGTGACCCACCGCGCGGTCACGACGCCGGCGTTGCAGGCTCGGTTCCGCGCACTCGGGGCGGTGGGGATGTTCGTCGCCGACCTCGTCGACTTCTTCAGCGTCTACCACCGGACCACGTATGGCTGGGAGGGCGCCCCGATCCACGACGCCGTCGCCGTCGCCCAGGTGATCCGGCCGGGGATCGTCGAGACGCTACCGCGCAACGTCGAGGTCGAGCTCGAGTCCGACCTCTGTCGAGGCCGCACGGTGGTCGATCGCTGGCTGCGAACGGAGCGGCCGCTGAACGCGGAGGTGGGAGTCGGGCTGGACAGCGACGCCTTCTTCGAGCTGCTCGTCGAGCGGCTCGCGGTGCTGGACGGGGTGCCGGCGTGACCGAGGCGACGGTCTTCGTCGAGGTGCCCTCGGGCTCGCGCAACAAGTACGAGCTCGACGCCGAGACCGGGCACATCGTCCTCGATCGGCGGCTTTTCACGTCGATGAGCTACCCGGCCGACTATGGGTTCGTCGAGGGCACCCTCGGAGAGGACGGCGACCCGCTCGACGCCCTCTGCCTCGTCGGCGAGCCGACCTTTCCCGGGTGTCGCATTCGGGTCAGGATCGTCGGCGTGTTTCACATGACCGATGCGAAGGGCCCGGACGAGAAGATCCTCTGCGTGCCGCTGAAGGACCCCGCCTGGATGCGCGTCCACGACGTTCACGACCTCGCCCCCGAGCTGCGCAACGAGATCGAGCACTTCTTTCAGGTCTACAAGGACCTCGAGGAGGAGAAGGTCGAGACGCGGGGGTTCGGCAACCGTGCCGAGGCGGAGGAGATCGTCGCGGCCGCACGAGCGCGCGCCGGCGACGTCACAGCACCCGGCCGACCTTGAGCCCCACCCACACCGCGACGAGCCCGAGCGCGAGCGAGCCGACCGAGTTGGCGAGCGCCTGCGCCTCGTGGCCCTCGTCGAGCAGGCGGTAGGTATCGAGCGAGAGCGTCGAGAACGTTGTGTAGGCGCCGAGGAACCCGGTCAGCACCGCGGTGCGCACCCAGGTTGCGTCCTCGAACCGCGGCTCGAGCGCTTCGACGAGCACGCCGATCAGGAATGCGCCCGAGATGTTGACGACGAAGATCCCCCAGGGGAACGCGCCCGCACGGCGGCCGATCGCCTCGTCGAGCCCGTAGCGGGCGGCCGCCCCGAGGGCGCCACCGATCGCGACCGCGAGGACGACGGGCATCGCCGGAGGATACGCACGGCCGACGCCGAAGGGGCAGCGACATGGCCTCGAAGAGGAAGCGACGCCCGCCCGCGAAGTCGGCGCGCAAGCCTGCGACGAAGCGGGTCTCGGCGCAGCGATCGAAGCCCGTTCGGGCGCGCACGCCGCTGCAGCCGCATCACCATCCGGAGCTGTGGGGGCTCGGGCTCGCTGCGCTCGGGCTGGTGCTCGCGGCAATCGTCTGGCTGGGGTGGGAGGGCGGCTTCGTCGGCGAGTACGCGACTGAGTGGCTCGACGACGGGATCGGGGCGATGGCGGCGCTGCTGCCGGTGCTTCTCGTCGGGGTCGGCGGGCTGATGCTCGTCCGCAGCGCGCTCGTCACGCTCACGCCGTTCCGCGCAGGCCTGGTGGTCACGATCCTCGGTCTCTTCGCCGTGCTCGGCACCGACCACGGCGGGCTCGTGGGCCAGGGGGTGGGGGGCGGCCTCGCCCGGGTTGTCGGGGAGACCGGCTCGGTGATCATCGGCATCGCCGTCGTTCTCGCCGGGGGGCTGCTCCTCACCGGCGCCTCGGCCGGCGCGCTCCTCCGTCGCTCCGGCGCGGCGGTGCGACTCGCCTCGGTCAGAGCGGGCTCGGCCGCGCGCCGCAGGCTCGACAGCCTCGAGTGGGAGGACGAGACCGACGACACGGCCGTCACCGTTGCGCCGAAGCCGGCGCGCACGCGGAAGCAGAAGCCGCCGATCGACGGGGTCGCTGCCTATCCCGACGTCATCGCGATCGCGAGCGAGCCGGCGCCGCTCCTGACGCAGTCGTTCGAGGACGTGGGCGACCCATCAGGTGATGCCTCGGCCGAGGCCGGGTTCCCCGCGGTCGCGAGCGGCGGCGCGTACAAGCTGCCGGAGCAATCGATCCTGAAGGCGAGCCCGGCCGCCCGCACCGACAGCGCAGACACGAGCGCGCGCACCGCGAAGCTGCTGGTCGAGACGCTCGCGCACTTCGGGGTCGAGGCGACGATCGTCGGCCAGATCGCCGGGCCGCGTGTCGTGCGCTACGAGCTGCAGCTCGCTCCCGGGACGAAGGTCTCGAAGGTCGCCGCGCTCCGCGACGACCTCTCGTACGCCCTCGCGACGACCGAGATCCGGATCCTCGCGCCGATTCCCGGCAAGCAGGCGGTCGGCGTCGAGGTCCCGAACCTCTCGCCGCGCCTCGTTACCCTCGGCGACATCTTCGACGAGATCCCGGCCGCGGCGAGCCCGCTCAGCGTCTGGCTCGGCAAGGACATCGGCGGGAACTCGGTCTGGACCGACCTCGCCCGGATGCCGCACCTGCTGATCGCCGGCACGACAGGCTCGGGTAAGTCGGGGTGCATCAACACGTTGCTCACGTCGATCCTGCTGCGCGCGACACCGGACGAAGTGCGGATGATCCTGATCGACCCGAAGCGGATCGAGCTCAACTACTACGAGTCGATCCCGCACCTGCTCACGCCTGTCGTCTCGAGCCCGAAGGAGGCCTCCGCGGTCCTCCAGAACGTCGTCGCCGAGATGGAGCGGCGCTATGAGCGGCTGTCGCTCATTCGTGCGCGCAACCTCCCGGAGGCGAACCGCACCTTCCGTGCACGCGGCGAGGACCCGCTCCCGTACCTCCTCGTCGTGATCGACGAGCTCGCCGACCTGATGATGGTCTCGCCGCAGGCGGTCGAGGACGCGATCATCCGCCTCGCCCAGAAGTCGCGTGCGGTCGGGATCCACCTCGTGCTCGCAACGCAGCGCCCGTCGGTCGACGTGATCACCGGGATGATCAAGGCGAACGTCCCGAGCCGCATCGCGTTCGCGGTCTCCAGTCAGACCGACTCTCGCGTGATCCTCGACGGCTCTGGTGCCGAGAGCCTGCTCGGTCAGGGCGACATGCTCTTCAAACCGCTCGGGACGTCGCGCCTGCAGCGCGTCCAGGGGGCGTACGTGAGCGAGGAGGAGGTCGCGATGATTGTCGAGCAGTGTCGATCCCAGCGGGGGCAGCAGCTCGACGAGAGCCTGCTCGAGCTCCCCGAGTCGGCACCGAACGAGGACGGCGACGAGCTCGACTTCGACCCGGACGAGGACCCGCTGCTCGACAAGGCAATCGAGATCGTCGTCCAGACCCAGACGGCCTCGGTCTCGCTCATCCAGCGACGCCTCCGCGTCGGCTACACGCGTGCCGGGCGGCTGATCGACATGCTCGAGCGGCGCGGGATCATCTCGGGTTACGAGGGCTCGAAGCCGCGCCGCGTGCTGCTCGAGGAGCACCAGCTCGCATCGGTGATCGGACCGCAGGACGACTGACCGCCGGTGTTCGCGGTCGTTCGCAGCACGCCTCTCGGCGACGCTGTACGATCCCGCGGATCGACCCGCCAACTTCGACGGCCAGCAGCTCGTCTGAGTCCCGGAGGCTCGATTCACATCAGAAGCAACAAGGAGGGTATGTGGCGATTCGTAAGTGGATGATCGTCGGGGCGTTGACGCTCGTCGGCGTCGTCGCGCTCGTGGGCTCGTCCGTCGGCTCGGCGAAGCCGAAGGCCGATTACCGCGTCGCGCTGGTCACCGACATCGGCGGCCTCAACGACAAGGGCTTCAACGCACTTGCCTACAAGGGCCTGAAGCAGGCGATGAAGGCCGGGGTCGAGGGACGCGTGTTCATCTCGAAGACGCAGCAGGACTACATCCCGAACCTCTCCGCAGGGGCTAAGGGCGGCTACGACCTCGTGATCGCGGTCGGGTTCCTGATGTCCGACTCGACGGCTGCCGTCGCGAAGAAGTACCCGGACACGAAGTTCGCGATCGTCGACGTCTCGGCGCCGTTCATGAAGGGCAAGCCGAAGAACGCCCGCGGAATCACGTTTGCCGAGCAGGAGGCGGGCTGTCTCGCCGGTGTTGCCGCGGCGACCGTGACGAAGTCGAACACGATCGCGTCGGTCGGCGGTCTCAAGATCCCGCCGGTTGACGCCTTCATCGCGGGCTACCAGTTCTGCGCGAAGAAGGTCAAGCCGTCCATCGAGACGCTGAACGACTACTCGCAGGACTTCGTCGATCAGGCGAAGTGCAAGGAGCTCGCGCTCAAGCAGAACGACGGCGGCGCGGACGTGCTCTTCCAGGTCGCCGGCGGCTGTGGTCTCGGTGTCCTCGCGGCTGCGAAGGAGCGCAAGGTCTGGGGGATCGGGGTCGATAACGACCAGGGCTTCCTGGGCGGTCACGTCCTCACCAGCGCCGTCAAGCGCGTCGACGCGGGCGTCTTCCAGACGATCCAGCTCGCCAAGAGCGGCAAGTTCAAGGGCGGCGTCGACGGCGTCTTCAACGTGAAGAACGGCGGCGTCGGCGCGGGCAAGCTCTCGGCGAAGACGCCGAACAAGGCGGCGGTCCAGGGCAAGCTCAATCTCTGGGCGAAGAAGCTCGCGAGCGGTGCGGTGAAGCCGCCCCGCGAGGTCAAGTGATCCGGCGTCGCCGAATCGCTTGAGCCACCAACCGCACGAAAGACGGGAGGTGGGCCGGAAGGCCCACCTCCCGTCTTTGCGGATCCGTAGAATCGGCGCGCATGGCTGACCGCCCCGTCGTTCTCGAGATGCGGCACGTGACGAAGCGCTTTCCCGGCATCGTCGCGAACGACGACGTGAGCTTCACCCTCATCGAGGGCGAGGTGCACGCGCTTCTCGGCGAGAACGGGGCCGGCAAGTCGACGCTGATGAACTGCCTCTACGGCCTCTACCACCCCGACGAGGGGGAGATCCTGATCAAGGGCTCGGCCGTGCAGCTCGGCTCCCCGCGGGCGGCGATCGACCACGGCGTCGGGATGGTGCACCAGCACTTCATGCTGATCCCCGTGATGACCGTCGCCGAGAACATCGTGCTCGCGGCCGAGCCGACCAGGGGTCGCTACCTCCTCGACACGGGCGAGGCCGAGCGGCGCGTTCGGGAGATCTCCGAGCGCTTCGGGCTCGCCGTCGACCCGCACGCCAGGGTAGAGGACATCACCGTCGGGCAGCAGCAACGCGTCGAGATTCTCAAGGCGCTCTACCGCGGCGCCGAGATCCTGGTGCTCGACGAGCCGACCGCCGTGCTGACCCCGCAGGAGGCGCAGGAGCTGTTCGAGATTGTGCGGGGCCTCACCGCTCAGGGCAAGTCGATCATCTTCATCAGCCACAAGCTGAACGAGGTGCTCGAGATTGCCGACCGCGTCACAGTCCTCCGTCGCGGCAAGCTGATCGAGACCGTCCCGACCGAGGGCGCGACCGAGGACAGCCTCGCGCGGCTGATGGTGGGTCGTGACGTGCTCCTCCGCGTCGACAAGAGCGCAGCGAACCCGGGAGCGCCACGCCTGGTCGCCGAGGGGCTTCGCGTCGTCGACGACCGTGGGATCGAGAAGGTGCGCGGCGTCAGCTTCGAGGTGCGAACCGGCGAGATCGTCGGGCTCGCGGGCGTCGACGGGAACGGCCAGACCGAGCTGATCGACGGGCTCACCGGCCTGATGCCGCTCACCGCCGGCACCGTCACCGTCGACGGTCGCGACGTCTCGCGCGCGAACGCCCACGACCACTTCGAGGCGGGGCTCGGCCACGTGCCCGAGGATCGGCAGCGCCGGGGGCTCGTGCTCGACTTCTCGATCGCCGAGAACGTCGGGCTCCACGACTTCCGCAAGCGCCCCGACTCGCGGCTCGGCTGGCTCTTCCCGAGGGCGATGATCGAGCGCGCCGCCCGCCTGATTCGCGAGTTCGACGTCCGCGGCGGAGGCCCGCGCACCCGCGCCGGTGGTCTCTCCGGCGGCAATCAGCAGAAGGTGATCCTCGCGCGCGAGATCGATCGGAACCCTCCGGTCCTGATCGCGGCGCAGCCAACCCGCGGGCTCGACGTCGGCGCGATCGAGTTCGTCCACCGTAGGCTCGTCGAGGAGCGCGACGAAGGGCGCGCAGTCCTCCTCGTCTCGCTCGAGCTCGAGGAGGTGCTCTCGCTCTCCGACCGGATCCTCGTGATGTACGAAGGCGAGATCGTCGGCGAGTTCCCGCCGACTGCGTCCGAACAGGAGCTCGGCATCGCGATGACCGGCGGTGGCCGCGAACGAGGCGAGGCGGCGTGAGCGACGGGCAGGCACCAACCCCCGAGCCCGGGCCGCCTGGCGAGAGCCCTGCCCCGACCCCGGCGCAGCCTGCGCCCGGGCTCGTCGAGCGCTACACCCTCGCCCAGCGAGCGGCAGGCCTCGTCGCGCCGGTGATCACCGCCGTGATCTCGTTCCTTCTCGGCGGTCTCGTGATCCTCGCCTCGACCGGGAAGGCGCCCTGGGGCGTCTACCAGGAGATCTTCAAGGGGGCGGGGCTCTCGTGGTTCTTCGAGGTCGGCAACTACAAGGTCGGGCTCCCGTTCACCGACACGCGGGTGTGGTTCCCGTGGAACGTCAACGATGTGGAGTCCCTCGCCGCTTCCAACCTTCAGCAGACCCTGATCACGACGACGACGCTGATGCTGACGGGTCTCGCGGTCGCCTTCGCATTCCGCTGCGGTCTGTTCAATATCGGTGGTCAGGGTCAGTACATCGCGGGGGCGATCCTCGCGGTGATCATCGGCTCGAAGCTCGACGGGCTCTCGCCGTTCCTCCACGTTGTGCTCGCGATCGTTCTCGGCACGCTCGGTGGGGCGCTCCTGGCCGGGATCGCGGGATACCTCAAAGCGACGGTCGGCACGCACGAGGTGATCGCGACGATCATGCTGAACTGGACGGTGATCTGGATCGGCGTCTTCCTGTTCACCCTCGGGGGCCCGCTCCAGAACGAGGAGAGCGGCTCTCCGATCTCACACGACGTCGTTGAGGGTTCGAAGCTCTCCGTGTTCTGGGGCGACCCGTTGCTTCAAGGGCTTCACATCGGCTTCTTCATCGGCCTGCTCGCGCTCGTCGTCTACTGGGCGGTGCTCAACCGGACGACGCTCGGATACGGCGTGCGCGCGGTTGGCTTCAACCCCGAGGCTGCTCGCTACGGTGGGATCAACGTCTCGCGCAACTACTTCCTGGCGATGGCGATCTCCGGCGCGTTCGCCGGCCTCGCCGGGGCGATCGACATCATCGGCTGGCAATTCCGGATCTCGCAGGGCGACATCCTCACCTCGTCGGTCGGGTTCGTCGGCATCGCCGTCGCCCTCCTCGGCCGCAACACCGCGATCGGGGTCGGGCTCGGCGCGCTGCTCTTTGGATCACTGCTGACCGGCACCTCGACGCGAAACCTCGACCCAGAGGTGTTCAAGCCCGAGCTCGCCTCGAACCTCACCCTGTTGATCCAGGGTCTTATCGTCCTGTTCGTCGGCGCCGACGTCCTGGTCGTCTGGCTGATTGCGAAGGCGAGGCGACGATGACGACGCGACAGCTCGGCTGGCTCGGGATCGGCCTCGGCGTGATCGCCGCATTCGTCGCGCTGCCACCGATCGCGCTCCGGCAGGCGCTCGTCCCGATCGTCGTCGGGCTTGCCGCGATCGCGGTCGGTGCGATGGTCTACGCGCGCGGCGACCGGAGGTTCGGCGCGTACGCGGTCGTTGCGGGGGCGATCGGGCTCGTGCTCGGGTGGGGAGCGACAAGATCGAGCACCGGCAACCTCGAGGAGGTCGTTGCCTGGTCGGCGCTGCTGAGCGCGATGCTCCGGTTTGCGACGCCGCTCGTGTTTGCCTCGATCGGCGGGATGTTCTCCGAGCGCTCGGGCGTGGTCAACATCGGGCTCGAGGGGATGATGCTGACCGGGGCGTTCTTCGGGATCTGGGGTGCCGACAAGACCGGCTCGTGGATCCTCGGCCTCCTGATCGCGATGCTGGCCGGGGGGACGATGGCGCTTATCCACGCGTTCTTCGCGATCCACCTGCGCGCCGACCAGATCGTCGGCGGCACGGCGATCAACTTCCTCGCGCTCGGGATCTCCGGCTACCTGTTCATCGACGTCTACGGACAGGACGGAACACCGAGCGAGATCCCGATGATCCCGAACGTGTCGCTCGGGCCGCTCAAGGACATCCCGTTCCTCGGCGACATCTTCGGCGAGCTGAACCTGATGATCTGGCTTGCGATCCTGCTCGTCGTAGCGGCCTGGGTCGTGATCTTCAAGACCTCGATCGGGCTCCGGCTTCGCTCGGTCGGCGAGCACCCGCGCGCCGCCGACACGGTCGGGATCAACGTGTACCTCACGCGATACGCCGCCGTCGTGCTCTCGGGGATGCTCGCTGCGATGGGAGGTGCCTACCTCTCGATCGGCTTCGTCGGGTCGTTCAACGAGAACATGACGGCCGGACGGGGGTTCATCGCGCTTGCCGCACTGATCTTCGGCAACTGGCGTCCCTTCGGCGCCGCCGCTGCCTGCCTGCTCTTCGGCTTCTCAAGCGCCCTCGCCCAGCGCTTGCCAACCTACTCCGAGTCCTCCGGCTATCCGATCGACGTGCTTTTCCAGGCGTTGCCGTACGTCCTCACGCTGATCGCTGTCGCCGGGGTGATCGGACGCTCCATCCCGCCCGCCGCGGTCGGTCGTCCGTACCGAAAGCAGTAGCGGTGGGGCGGGGGTCGGCTGTCGGAACGGTCGTCTTCGGGCTGCTCGCCGCGGCGGCGATGCCGGTGGCGATCGTCGCGACGCGATGGTCGTCGCGATATGACCTCGTGCAGTCGGCCTTCGCGATCCCCGTCACGGTCGCGCTTGCGCTGGTGGCGCTCAGCTTCTCCGCCTCGGCCGAGCGCGCCGCCGGTCGCTCGCTCTCGGCGGCGCCCGGCGCCGGCGTTCGAGTTGGACGGGTGCTCGCGGGCCTCGGGCTCGCGCTCGCCGCCTCCGGGCTCGTGGCGATCGCGGTGTTCGGAATTCTCAAGTATCTCGAGAGCCACTGACGACGGCCGGTACACTGCCACCCGATGTTCGACATCGGCTCGAGCCTGCGTGAAGCGCGGACCCGGCAGGGCCTCGCCTTCGACGAGATGGAGCTGCGCACCAAGGTGCGGGCGAAGTATCTCCGGTTCCTCGAGGAGGAGCGGTTCGACCAACTGCCCGGGCACACGTACACGAAAGGCTTCCTCCGTGCCTATGCCGACGCGCTCGGGCTCGACGGCGACCTCTATGTCGACGAGTACAACTCGCGATACGTCGGGTTCGACGACGAGGCTCATCCGCGCCTCCCGACGCGACCGCCACGCGGTCGCGACCGGCGCCGGCAGCGTTCGCGCGAGTCCCGCATCGTGTTCGTCGCGCTCACCGCGATCCTGGTCGTGACCGCGCTGGTGATCGCCGCCTGGCGCTTTGGCGGTGAGGACACCCCGCGTGTCCAGGGCATCAACGAGACGACCACCGTCAACGCCTCGGGCGCGACGATCGTCGTCAGGTCGATCAAGGGCCCGACGTACCTCGAGGTGCGTGTCGCCCGCAAGACGAGGCGGGACTCGGGCAACCTCGTGGTCAGCGACGGCAAGCTCCTCTTCAGCGGAACGCTCGAGCGGGGGAGCTCTCAGCGGTTCCTCGCCCGCGACCCGCTCTTCGTCTCGGTCACGAAGCCCCGCAACGTCGTCGTCACGTCAGATGGCCGGCGGGTGCCGCTCCGCGGAGGCGGAGTCATCGTCGGCGGCCGTACCGCCGTCGGCGGATGACGGCCCCGCGCGCCGTCGCCGTCGTCACCGGTTCCGAGCTCGTCCGCGGGGAGCGGGGCGACCTCAACGGCCCCTTCTACATGCGCGAGGCGCTCAGGCTCGGCCTCGAGCCTGCAAGGATCCACATCGTCGGCGACGACCCGGTCGAGCTGGAGGCGGCGCTGCGAGAGGCGGCATCCGAGGCCGATGTCTGCCTGGTCTCGGGCGGGCTCGGGCCGACGCACGACGATCGCACCGTCGAGCTCGTCGCGCGAGTGGTGGGCGCACCGCTCGCGGTCGACGAGGCGCTCGAGGAGCAGATCGGGGGCATCTCCCGCCGGTTCGCCGAGCGCCAAGGTCGGCCGTACGCCGACTTCGCGCCAGGGGTTCGCAAGCAGGCGACGGTTCCGGCCGGAGCGACGGTGCTCGGCATCGCCGGCACCGCCCCGGGGCTCGTGGTCCCGGGCGAGACATGCGTGTTCGTCGTCCTTCCCGGACCGCCAGGTGAGCTGCAGAAACTCTGGCCGCGCGCGCTCGAGGCCTCGCCACTGCACGCCGTGCTCGAGCGCGCGACGCCCCCCGTCCGCCACGTGCAGCGGTTCTATGGCGCGAGCGAGTCGCTCGTCGCCAAGGCGTTCACGGAGCTGGGCGGCGACGGCGATGGTGTCGAGGTGACGATCTGCGCCCGGGAGTTCGAGATCCACGTCGACACCCTCGCTCGACCCGGCGCCGAGGCGCGAGCGGAGACGCTCGCCGGGGGGCTGGCCGAGAAGCTCTCTCCGTACCTCTTCTCGACCGAGGAGCGCACGATTCAGGAGCTCGTGCTCGAGGAATGCCGTGCGCGCGGGCTCACGCTGGCGACCGCCGAGTCGTGCACGGGCGGGATGGTGGCCTCGAGGCTGACCGACGTTGCTGGCTCGAGCGACGTGTTCGTCGGCGGCGTCGTCGCGTATTCGAACGACGTCAAGCAGGCTGACCTCGGGGTGCCGGTTGCGCTGCTCGAGGAGCACGGGGCGGTGTCAGCCGAGGTCGCAAAGGCGATGGCCGACGGCGCGCGGACGCACTTCTCGGCCGACCTCGCGGTGTCGGTGACCGGCATCGCCGGACCTGGCGGCGGCTCGGCCGAGAAGCCGGTCGGGCTCGTGTTCCTGCACGCTTCGGGGCCGATGGGCGAGCGGGCTCAGCGAATCGAGCTGCCGGGCGAGCGGAGCTGGATCAGGGCACGGGCGACGGTCGCCGCGTTGCACCTGGTTCGCAAGCTCGTCACCGAGAGCTGACACAGTCTCGACACACCTTCCCGGCTACCGTCGAAGGATGCGAGCCTCGGGCGGAGAATACGAACACCCGTTCCGTCCGACGGCCCTGCTTACCTATCTCTACGCATCAGGGAGGGGTGAGAGCCCCGACCGTCGCATCCGATTTCGACCCGTTGAACGAGAAGGAGATAAGACGATGAACCGAGAGGAAGCGCTTGACGTCACGCTCGGCCAGATCGAGCGGCAGTTCGGCAAGGGAGCGGTCATGCGGATGAGCGACGCCGCCCAGGTCAGCGTGGGGGCCGTCTCCACGGGCTCGCTCTCGCTCGATCTCGCGCTCGGGATCGGCGGGCTGCCGCGCGGTCGCATCATCGAGGTCTACGGACCCGAGTCGTCGGGTAAGACAACCCTCGTCTATCACGTCATCGCCGAAGCGCAACGGCGCGGCGGCATCTGCGCGTTCATCGACGCGGAGCACGCGATGGACCCGACGTACGCGAAGAACATCGGCGTCAACATCGACGAGCTCCTCGTCTCGCAGCCCGACACCGGTGAGCAGGCCCTCGAGATCGCAGAGCTCCTGATTCGCTCGGGCGCGGTCGACGTCGTCGCGGTGGACTCGGTTGCTGCGCTTACTCCGAAGGCCGAGATCGAAGGCGAGATGGGCGACAGCCACGTCGGGCTGCAGGCCCGCCTGATGAGCCAGGCGCTCCGCAAGCTAGCCGGCACGCTCAACCGGACGGACACGATCTGCCTCTTCACGAACCAGCTCCGCGAGAAGATCGGCGTCATGTTCGGCTCGCCGGAGACAACCCCGGGTGGTCGTGCGCTCAAGTTCTACGCATCAGTGCGCCTCGACATCCGCCGGATCGAGACGCTCAAAGACGGAGCGGAGGCATTCGGCAACCGCGTTCGTGTCAAGGTCGTCAAGAACAAGGTGGCGCCGCCGTTCAAGCAGGCGGAGTTCGACGTGATCTACGGCCAGGGGATCTCCTGGGAGGGCACCGTTCTCGATGTCGGGATCGAGCGGAAGGTCGTGACGAAGTCGGGCTCGTACTTCAGCTTCGGCGACGAGCGCCTCGGCCAGGGCCGCCAGAACGCTACCGCCTTCCTGACGGAGCACCCGGACGTCGTGCAGGGGATCCTCGCTCGGATCCAGGCCGAGGTTGGGCCCGAGCAGGTCGTCTCTGCCCGGCTGCTGCCAAACGCGGCGAACGCGGGTGATGTCGAGGTCGTGCCCCTCCTCGACGAGGACGATGTCCCTATCGAGGCGTGACGGCCGCGCTGCCGTCTGTTCCGGCCCATGGCAGGGTTGCCGAGGCTTGCCTCGGTCGCAGGCTGGACGGCTCCGGGCGGTAGCAGCGAGGTCCTCGTCAGCCGACTGACGCCATGGGCACCAAACCTCCTCAGGTCACCGCGACGCGGTCGCACGGCACGAGCCGCGTCGCGGTCGAGCTCGACGGCCGCCCCTGGCGGGTGCTGCCCCTCGCCGTGTGCGCCCGGGCAGGGCTGGCGATCGGGGCGACCCTCGACCGTGAGCGCGCCAGAACGCTCAACCGCGCGCTTCGCCAGGAGCGGGCGCTCGGGACCGCCGTGCGGCTCCTTCGGTTTGCGGACCAATCGGAGGCGTCGCTCGAGCGTCGGCTCGCGCAGCGTGGCATCGCCGGGCCCGACCGGGAGGCGGCGCTCGCGGCGTTGGTTGACCGTGGTGTCGTCGACGACCGTCGGTTCGCGGTCGAGCGAGCCGCGCTGCTCGCGAGGCGCGGCCAGAGTGACGCGGCGATCGCCAGTGACCTCGCCGGTCGCGGACTTCCGGAGGCGCTTGTGAGCGAAGTGCTCGGGATGCTGCCCTCCGAGCGCAGCCGGGTCGAGCAGGTGGTCCGCGAGCGTGGCGTGAGCCTCCGGACATTGCGGCTGCTGGCTCGCCGTGGCTTCCGCGAGGATGCGCTTGAAGCGATCGTTGCGGCTGTCGGCGAGTGAGGAGTAGGATGAGTGAGCTGCATCTGACACGTTCGACCAGGCACGTCTGAAACCGAATCGACTCGCGATGAACCGCGCTTTCACCACACGAGGAACCATTTTCGAGCTCCGCGCCCTGCGGATGATGGACGCAGCATGTTGCGTCCGCGCGATAGGGTCGGCGCTCCCGTCTCGGAGGGGTCGGAGAGCGGACTAGCGGGCGAGGCGACGACCGACGCTGCCCATCGGGCGGTCGGGTGCGAGCAACCGCGGTGAGCACCGCGGAACCGGAATCCTCCCAAGGGAGAGCTGATGCTCGCAGTGGTCGCTGGTGTCGTCGGGGTGGTCGTGGGCGCCCTGGGATTGACGGCGTGGCTGCGGCTCTCGCGCTCGTCGGCACATGCGCGAGCCATCGCGGAGCGGACACGGCTTCTCACCGACGCGACGCGCGAGTCAGAGACCCTCCGCCGTGAGGCCCAGATCGAGGCCCGGGAGGCGGCGGTGAAGCTCCGGGCGGAGGTCGAGCGGGAGATCGGCGATCGCCGGGTCGAGCTCGCGAAGTCGGAGGAGCGCCTCGAACGACATGCGGCCGAGCTCGAGGTGAGAGGCGACGAGCTCGCGCGGCGCGAGCAGGGGGTCGGCGACCGCGAGGTACACCTCAAGGCGCTGCAGGACGAGCTCAAGGGTGCGCGTGACGACGCAGTGAGGGAGCTCCAGCGCATCTCGGGGCTCACCACTGCCGAGGCTCGGGCGGTTCTTCTCGAGCGCTCGGAGGACCTCGTCAGGCACGAGCTCGCGCGGTCGGTGCGCCAGCTCGAGGAAGAGGCGCGAAACGACGCCCGGCGCCGGGCGCGCGCAATCGTCGCCGACGCGCTTCAGCGGGTTGCGGCGAGCCATACCGCCGAGACGACGGTCACGGTCGTCGAGCTCGCAAGCGACGACATGAAAGGCAGGATCATCGGTCGCGAGGGACGGAACATCCGCGCCCTCGAGCATCTCACCGGTGTCGACTTCATCGTCGACGACACCCCGCACGCCGTCGTGCTCTCGTCCTTCGACGGGATCCGCCGCGAGGTCGCGAAGCTAACGCTCGAGAAGTTGATGGAGGACGGACGGATCCACCCCGCCCGGATCGAGGAGATGTACTACCAATCGAAGGCCGAGCTCGAGGATGTCGTGCTCCAGGCCGGCCAGCAGGCCGCGTTCGAGGCGAACTGCGGCGAGGTGCACGAGGAGCTCGTCAAGGTGCTCGGCCGACTCAAGTTCCGCACGAGCTACGGGCAGAATGTCCTTCGCCACACGCTCGAGGTCGTTCACCTCGCGGGGCTGATGGCGGCTGAGCTCGGCGCGGGGGCCAAGACGGCAAAGCGCGCGGCGCTCTTCCATGATCTCGGCAAGGCGATGACGCACGAGGTGGAGGGGGCCCACGCGCTCGTCTCCGGGCAGCTCGCGCGTCGCTACGGCGAGTCGGAGGGCGTCGTGCACGCGATCGAGGCACACCACTACGACGTGCAGCCGCAGACCGTCGAGGCGGTCGTGCTGATCGCCGCCGACGCGATCTCGGCATCGAGGCCGGGCGCGAGAGGCGAGAACCTCGAGAACTACATCAAGCGGCTCGAAGCGCTGGAGGAGATCGCCACGTCGCGGCCTGGGGTTGCGAAGGCGTACGCGCTCCAGGCCGGGCGCGAGATCCGCGTGATCGTCGAGCCGAGCGAGGTCGACGATGACGCCGCAGCGCTTCTCTCGTACGAGATCGCGCGCACGATCGAGGACCAGCTGGAGTACCCGGGCCAGGTGAAGGTCATCGTCATTCGTGAATCACGAGCAGTGGAGGTGGCGCGGTGAGCGTGGCGCAGTACCTGATCGACGTGGCCGCCGCCCGGCTCGATCGCCGAGCGAATTCCAGTCGCTGACGCGCCCGTTACGGCTTAGCTGCCTTTGTTCCACGAGGTCGTGTTCGGCGGGGTGTGGGCCGGGGCATGCTGGGGTGCGCAGCCGGCGCGCGAGATCGTGGAACAACTCATCTAGGCTCTACCGGGTCGGCGATACCTACAATGGCGGCCGCATGCGCCGCTATCACGTCACGACGTTCGGATGCCAGATGAACGCTCACGACTCCGAGCGCATCAAAGGCATGCTCGAGTCGCTCGGGCTCGGCGAGATCGACGATCCGGCCGCCGCGGATGTGGTCGTGTTCAACACGTGCACGATCCGCGAGAAGCCCGACCAGAAGCTCGCCGCGTACCTCGGCGACGCCGCCGCCCGCAAGCGACGGAACCCCGAGCTGATCGTCGCAGTCGGCGGCTGCTACGCGGAGGCGCAGCGCGAGCGCATCTTCGAGCGCTACCCGTTCGTCGACGTCGCCTTTGGGCCAGGCTCGATCCCGCATCTCGGCGACTGGATCGGCGCCGGTGGCATTGGGGTCGACCGGGGTCGGTTCGGGACGCACGAGAGTTTCGCGGCTCACCTGCCCGAGCATCGCGAGCGGCAGTTTCAGGCCTGGGTTCAGGTCTCGATGGGGTGCAACTCCGTCTGCTCGTACTGCATCGTCCCGGCCGTCCGCGGCAAGGAGCAGAGCCGGCGGCCGGGCGATGTCATCGCCGAGGTCGAGCAGCTCGCACGTGAAGGCGTCCGGGAGATCACGCTCCTCGGCCAGAACGTCAACTCGTGGGGGCGCGACCTCGCCCCCGACGTCCGCACCGACTTCGGTGAGCTCCTCCGCGCTTGCGGCGCGGTCCCCGGTCTCGACCGGATCCGGTTCACCAGCCCGCATCCAAAGGACTTCCGTGAGCCCGTGATCGCCGCGATCGCCGAGACGCCCGCGGTGTGCGAGCAGGTCCATCTTCCAGTGCAGTCAGGGTCGTCGCGAGTTCTCCGGGCGATGCGGCGGACGTACGACGTCGAGCGCTACCTGGCGCTCGTCGCGCGATTGCGAGACGCAATCCCCGATCTGGCGCTTGGCACCGACATCATCGTCGGGTTTCCCGGGGAGACGGAGGCCGACTTCACCGAGACGCTGGCGCTAGTCGAGAAGGTGCGCTTCGACAGCGCCTTCACGTTCGTCTACTCGCCGCGGAGCGGCACCGAGGCGGCAGCGATGGCCGACCAGGTTCCCGACGATGTCAAGCGCGCGCGAATGGAGCAGCTCGTCGAAGCGGTCCAGCGGATCGCCGCCGAGCGAAACGCGGAGCGGATCGGTCGCACCGAGAAGGTCCTGGTGGAGGGAGCCAGCCGAACCGATGCGACGCTGCTGCGAGGGCGAACCCGGCGCAATACGACGGTTAACTTCACCGGGACGGCGGAACCTGGCGACATCGTCGACGTGCTGATCGAACGGTCGACCTCGACGACGCTCGCCGGCACGCAGGCACCCCAGACGACGCCGCGCGTCGCCGAGCTAGCCACCGCGTAGGGAGCCGCCATGAGCATCGAGCCGGCAGCCGCCTCATCGACTGCCGCATCGGTGATCGCGATCTTCGGGCCGACCGCCTCCGGGAAGTCCGCTCTCGCCGAGGCCGTCGCTGACCAGCTCGAGACCGAGGTGATCTCCGCAGACGCGATGCAGGTGTACCGCGACGTGCCGATCCTCACGAACCAGCCGTCGCGACCGACCCGCCTGGTCGCCATCCGCGAGCTGGGCGAGACGATGTCCGTCGGCGAGTACGAGCGGCTCGCGCACGCAGCGATCGACGAGATCGTGGCGCAGAGGGGCTCTGTCGTCGTCGCTGGTGGCACCGGCCTCTACCTGCGAGCGGCGTTGACCGACCTCCGGCTACCGCCGCCACCACCGCCGGGCCTCAGAGAGGAGACCGAGGCGCTCGTCGCGTCGCTCGGGCCGGGGGCGGCGCACACCCACCTCGCCGCGCTTGACCCGGCGGCGGCTGCCGCCGTTCACGCCAACGACCATCGCCGACTTGTGCGCGCCCTCGAGCTCGTGGCGCTGGGGCGCTCGCTGGCACCGTCCAGAGACCGGCTGTGGTCGGGAGAGATGCGGCGGCCGACGCTGCTCATCGGGCTCGACGTTCCACCGAACGAGCTCGAGCAGCGGATCCGCGCCCGAACTGCGGAGATGATCGAGCGCGGCGCTGGCGAGGAGGCCCGGCGCGCAGCCGTCACCTCCAAGACCGCTCGGCACGTGATGGGGCTCGAGGAGCTCCGGACGCTCCCTGCCGAGGAGGCGCTCGAGGCGATCGTGATCCGCACGCGCCGCTATGCCGCTTACCAGCGGAAGTGGATGCGCCGGCTCCCGCTCGACGCCGTCCTCGACGGGACACGACCGTCAACGTGGCTCGCGGCAGAGGTGATCGAAGCCGCACGGGCCGGTGGCCAATGCTTGTCGTGAGCCATCGCTACAGTCGCGCGAACACGACAAGGAGGGGTTCGGTGCGAAAGCTCATGATCGGCGCGGCTGTAGTCGCGATCGCGGCCACCGTGTCGGGCTGCGGCGGCGGGAGTGGAGGCCAGCTCTCGAAGGACGAGTACGAGGCGAAGGTCACGAGCGCCGGCAAGGAGCTTGCCGCGTCGTTCGAGAGCATCTCGACCGAGGCGCAGAGCATCAGCGGCGACATCACGTCACTCGACGACGCCAAGGACGCGTTCGCGAAGCTCGGTGACGTTGTCGGCACCGGGGAGACGAACCTCCGTGATTTCGCAGACGAGCTCGAGTCGCTCTCGCCGCCGGACGACGCGAAGGAAGGGAACCAGAAGCTCGTCGACGGCTTTCGAAAGATGGCAGATAGCTTCGGAGGGCTCCGCTCTGCGCTCGAAGACGGCTCGCTTAAGGACATGGCCGCGCTGGCCGGCGAGCTTCAGAACGTGACGTCCTCCGAGGGTGGCAAGCTCGTCCAGGAGGGGATCGACGCGCTCGAGGAGCTCGGCTACACCTTCGACACCGACAGCTGAGATCGCCGGCATGCGCTTCGAGAAGTGGCATGCGCTCGGCAACACCTACCTCGTGATCGAGCGCCCTGTGACCGGGGCGCTCGATCCAGGCCGCGTGCGGAGGCTTTGCGACCCGGAGCTCGGGATCGGGTCACACGGGGTGCTCGAGATCGTCTCGCGCGGTGTTCAGACAGCCGAGATCGTGATCTGGAACCCCGATGGCTCGGTTGCGGAGATGTCCGGCAACGGCACCCGCATCGCCGCGCTCTGGCTCTCGGGTGAAACGGGCGCGGCCGAGGTGCGGATCACGACCGCCGGCCGGGAGATCCACGGTCGCGTTGTTGGTCAGATGCAGGCCGAGCTCGACATGGGGCGTGTCGAGGTCGGCTCGCTCGATCGACTCGACGTCGATGGGGAGGCGGTGAGCTTCGTTCCGGTCTCGGTTGGGAACCCGCACGCAGTCGTGCACCTGCCCGGCGCGAGGCGAGACGACCTACTTCGACTCGGGCCGGCGATCGAGCGGCACTCCCGCTTCCCCGACCGGACGAACGTCCAGCTCGTCGACCCGGTCGGTCCGACCGAGCTACAGGTACTCGTGTGGGAGCGCGGGGCGGGGGAGACGCCGGCCTCGGGGTCGTCGGCGACCGCCGCGGCCGCTGCCGCGGTCGCCGAAGGCTGGTGCGTCGGGCCGGTTGACGTGCACATGCCCGGCGGCGATCTATTCGTGACGCTCGCCGGTGATCGCGCGACGCTGCTCGGCCCGGCCGAGCGCATCTGCGTCGGCGAGACGCCGCTCTAGACGGCGATCTCGAACTCGCGCAGGACGTCGTTGAGCGACGTCTTCAGGTCGGTGGACGCGCTCCGCTCGCCGACGATCAGCGCGCAGGTGAGCCCGTACGAGCCGGCGGGGAACTGCTTCTGCCGCACACCGGGCAGCACGACCTTGCGTGGGGGCACCTCGCCGCGGTACTCGACGGGTGCAGGACCGGTGACGTCGATGATCGGGATCGAGGCGGAGAGGACGACGTTCGGCGCGATCACCGCACCCTCGCCGATCCGGACACCCTCGACGATCACGGCGCGCGAGCCGATGAAGGCGCCGTCGCCCACGATCACGGGCGCAGCCTGGGGTGGCTCGAGCACGCCGCCGATCCCGACCCCGCCGGCGAGGTGGACGTCGGCGCCGATCTGCGCGCACGAGCCGACGGTCGCCCAGGTATCGACCATCGTCCGGGGGCCGACCCAGGCGCCGATGTTGACATAGCCGGGCATCAGCACGACCCCCTCGGAGAGGAACGCGCCGTAGCGCGCGACCCCGGGAGGCACGACTCGGACGCCACGGTCGGCGTA
Organism: Gaiellales bacterium; assembly: GCA_046330385.1. GTDB lineage: Bacteria > Actinomycetota > Thermoleophilia > Gaiellales > Gaiellaceae > Gaiella. Next base: position 1,026,104 of record JAXLSV010000002.1, read on the forward strand.
GTCGCGCTTGACGGGAATCTTGTCGAGGAACTGCAGCCCGCCGACCTCCATCGGCTCGACCTTCCGTAGCCGGAAGTAGAGGAGGATCGCCTTCTTGACCCACTCGTTCACGGCCCAACCGCCGGAGAGGGGCTCGGCGACGCGGATCTCGCCGGCATCGAGAAGCCGGACAGCCTCCTCGATCGGGTCAGCGTCGAGGGCGCCGGTCTCCCAGAGCGCGGTGATCTCGTCGGCGAGGCTCATGCTCAGAGTGTCGCTGAACGCGCGCCCCGCCGCCGCGCCAACCGTCAGTTGGCGAGTGCCGCGTCCAGCAGCTCGATCGCCCGCTCGCACTCCGCGAAGGTCGGAACGAGGGCGTAGCGGACGAAGCCCTCGCCCGAGGGCCCGAGGAACGAGCCCGGGGCGACGACGACGCCACACGCGAGCAGGCGCGTCGCGTGCTCCTCGGACGTCTCGCCGTCGGGAACCGCGATCCAGAGGTACATCGTCGTCGCGCCTCCGGCGACTCGCAGGCCATGGCGCGCGAACAGTTCGAGGAACAGCTCGCGCTTGCGTCGGTACGCGTCACGGGCACGCTGAACGTGCTCCTCGTCGCTCCAGGCGACGACCGAGGCGCGCTGGACGAACTCCTGCGGTGCCGTGCCGAGGTTCGGCCGGTACTGCTTCAGCGCGGCGACGAGCACCGGGTCGCCGGCAACGAACCCGCTGCGGAAGCCGGTCATCGACGAGCGCTTCGAGAGCGTGTTGAACGCGACGACATTGCCGAGATCGCCGAGTTGCAGCGCCGAGCACGGCGGCTCGTCGAACCACAGCTCGGTGTAGGCCTCGTCCGAGGCCAGCACAAACCCGTAGCGGCGCGCAAGCGCCGCGGCCTGCGCGAAGAAGTCGAGCGGCGCTACCGCTCCGGTCGGGTTGTTCGGGAGGTTGAGCCAGAGCACCGCCGTCCGCTCCCAGGTCGCCGCGCCGACGGCGTCGAGGTCAGGCAGAAAGCCGTTGCCCTCCCGAAGCGGGAGCGACTCGACCCGGCCGCCGGCAAACAGCGCGCCGCGGGCCGGCACCGGATAGCCCGGCTCCGTAACGACGACTGTGTCCCGTCCACCGGCGAGATCGAGGACAACGGGGGCGAACGTGAAGATCGCCTCCTTTGAGCCGAGCGTCGGAATCACCTGCGTGGCGGGATCGACGGCGACCTCGAACCGGCGCCCGACCCACGCCGCGACCGCCTCGCGGAGCTCGGGCAGCCCGACCGCGGCCGGGTAGCCCATCCGCTCGCGCACGCCCTCGCTGAGCGCGGCGAGGATCCGTGGATCGGTGGGCTCTCGCGGATCGCCCATCCCGAAGTCGTAGACCTCGAGGCCTTGCGAGCGTCGCTCTGCCGCCGCCTGGGTGAGGCGGACGAAGGGATACGTCGCCTGGCCGGTGAGGATCGGGGAGATCACAGCCCTGCCTCGACGAACCGCGCCAGCGTCTCGTACGCGTGCACGAGCATGCCGATCCGGACGAGCTCGTCGACGCGGTGCGCGTACGGCGGCTCCCCGGGCCCGAAGTTGACCGCGTCGATCCCGCGGGTCGTGAAGTCGGAGACGTTCGTCCAGGCCTGCTTCGGCTCGATCGCGGTCGCACCGGCCGTGAGCAGCGCACGGACGGCGGGCGTGTCGGAGACAACTGCGGCCGGTGGTGAGTTGCCGACGACCTCAACGGTTGCGTCCGGTGGGACGAGCGACTCGAGTAGCGCCACCGCCTCCGCGGGCGACCGGTCGGGCGGGTAGCGGAGGTTGACGGTTGCGACTGCCCGGTCGGGGATCACGTTGTCCGCGATCCCGGCCTCGAGGCGGGTGAGCGTGACGGTCTCGTAGAACGGGAGACCTCCGACCGTCGCCTCCCGCCGATCGAGGCGCGCGATCGGGGCAAGCCCATCGACGGCGCGGTCGATGGCGTTTTCCGCTAGCCACGGGCGCGCCGCATGGCCGGCGATGCCTGTGAACACGACGCGTGCCGTGAGCGTCCCGACGCATCCGGCGTGGATCGCGCCGGAGGTCGGCTCGAGGAGGATCGCAAGCGCGGACTCGTGCAGCTCCGGGGCATTCTCGAAGAGCTCGGGCAGCGGGTTGAACGACGGCGGCAGCTCCTCCTTGCCGAAGAGCAGCAGCCCGACGTCGAGGCGGGGCGAGATCGCGCCCTCGGCGATGTCACGGACGAGCTCGAGCGCAACGGCGACGCCGCCCTTCATGTCGGTCGCGCCGACACCGTGAACCGCGTCTTCGTCGAGCCGACCCGGCAAGTTGCCCTGCGCGGGCACCGTGTCGTAGTGCCCTGCGAGCACCACGAGCGGCACGTTCTCGCGTCGCGACGGAAGCCACAGGGCGGCGTCGTCGCCGATGAACACCGGTTCGAGCAGCGTCGGGACGAGTGCACGGAGGTGTGTCCGGATCGCCTCCTCGTGCAGGCTCTCGGAGGCGATGTCCACGAGCTCGAGCGTGCGCGCCGCGAGGCGTTCTGCGAGGGTGGACACCCCGGCCAGCCTACCGGCATGATTGAGCGCCGTGACGATGCGCCAGCCGGATCCACGCCCGGGCGCGGAGCCCGAGCGTGGGCTCCTTCTCGCCGTGCTCGCAAAGGGGGTCGACGCCTCGGAGGAGCTCGGCGAGCTGGGTGAGCTGGCGCGGACCGCGGGGGTCGAGCCCTGCGGGCAGGTCGTTCAACACCGGCAGTCTCCCGACCCGCGCACGTACGTGGGCAAGGGAAAGCTCGAGGAGCTCGAGGGTGTGTTCAAGGAGCTCGAGGCAGACGTGCTCATCGTCGACGACGAGCTCGATCCGACCCAGCAACGGGCGCTCGAGAACGCACTTGCGGCGCGGGTTGTCGACCGCACCCAGCTGATTCTCGACATCTTCGCCCAGCATGCGGTCACTGCCGAGGGGAAGCTCCAGGTCGAGCTCGCACAGCTCGAGTACAACCTGCCGCGGATGCGCGGGATGTGGAAGCACCTCGAGCGGCTCGGCGGTGGTGTCGGGACGCGCGGCCCGGGTGAGTCGCAGCTCGAGACTGACCGTCGGCTCGCGAACCGGCGGATCTCCCTGCTCAAGCGGCGGCTCCGTGAGCTCGAGAAGCACCGGACGACGCGGCGGAAGGAGCGCAAGCGGGCGGAGACGCCGACGGTCGCGCTCGCGGGGTACACGAACGTCGGCAAGTCGACGCTCCTGAACGCGCTCACGGGTGCTGAGGTCTCAGTCCAGAACCGGCTGTTCGAGACCCTCGACCCGACGACGCGCTGGTTCGAGGAGGACGGCAAGCGCTACCTCGTCACCGACACGGTCGGGTTCATCCGCAAGCTCCCGACGCAGCTCGTCGAGGGGTTCGCCTCGACGCTCGAGGAGACGCTGGTCGCCGATCTCGTTCTCCATGTCGCCGACGCGTCGCTCCCGCTCGAGCGGCTGGACGAGCAGCTCGCGGCGGTCGCCGGCGTGCTCGAGACGATCGGTGCGAGCGAGCTTCCTGTCGACCTCGTGCTCAACAAGGCCGACCGGCTCGATCCCGACGCGGCCGAGCGCCTCCGGAGTCGGTATCCAGACGCGCTGCTCGTTTCGGCGATTACCGGCGAGGGGCTCGACCAGCTGAAGGCGCATATCGCCGACCTCTTCGCCGATCGGTTCGACGACGTGCGGCTGCTCGTGCCGTACAGCGAGGGCGAGGTGCTGTCCGCCCTCTACGCGCTTGGCGCGCCGATCGAGGAGCGCGTCGACGGACCGGACGGGGTCAGCATCCGCGCGAAGCTGCCCCGGCGGGAGTCGCGGCGGTTCACCCGCTACCTCGTGGGGGACGACGCTGCCCGGGGGGCGGCCGCGTGAGCATCTCCGTGCGGTTCGTCCGGCTCAACGACGGCGCCACCGTTCCCCGTCGTGCGCACGACGACGATGCAGGCTTCGACCTCGCCTCGTGCGAGCACGTCGTGATCCCGCCCGGCGGTCGTGCGGTCGTCGGCACGGGAATCGCGGTCGCGATCCCGACGGGCCACGCCGGGCTGCTCGTTCCCCGGTCGGGTCTCGCTGCCCGGCACGGGATCGGCAAGGTCAACGCGCCCGGCCTGATCGACGCCGGCTACCGGGGCGAGCTCAAGGTGATCCTCCTCAACACCGACCAGACCGAACCGTTCGCCGTCGCGCCAGGGATGAGGATCGGCCAGCTGGTGGTTGTCGAGCTGCCGCAGGTCGAGCTCGAGGAGGTCGCTGAGCTCGACGCGAGCGAGCGCGGAGCCGCCGGGCTCGGATCGACGGGGCACTGACGGGTGCGTCCCGAGCCGCGGATCCGGGTCTCGGCGCTGCTGCGCTGGCGCGACGCGATCCTGCTCTGCCGTCACGTGAAGGGCGGGCGCGAGCACTGGTTGCTGCCAGGCGGCGGGGTCGAGGGAGGGGAGACGCTCGTCGAGGCGCTTCGCCGCGAGCTGCGGGAGGAGACGCAGATCGGTGCTCGGGGCGAGGAGATCCCGCTCGAGGGGCCGGTCGCGATCGTCGAGTCGATCTCCCCGAACGGGGCCGCACGAGGTCGGCACGTCGTGCATATCGTGTTCGCAGCCGAGCTCGACGGCTCGCTGACCTGGGTCACCTCCGAGGACGGAGCGGTGCGAGGCCATCGGCTGTTCCGCGTCGACGAGCTCGCCGACGTCGTCCTGCATCCGCCGATCCACCGGTTTCTCGGGCTCTGGCAGCCTGGCGATCCGTGCGTGTATCTGGGGTCGCTGTGGGTGGATTGAGCTAGGCTCGACGGCCGCCGCCGCGAGCTCGCGCCCGCGCGGCGGCAACCGCATGAGCGCGTGCCTCGTACACATCGGGCAGCGGTGCAAGGTCGTCCTGCGGCGCGCCGGTCGCGTGCTCGAGCGCCCAGCGGAGCAGCGTGTCGGCGAGCCCCGGGTTGCGCGGCAGCAGCGGCCCGTGGAGGTACGTACCGATCGCACGACCGACCACGCACCCCTCGAAGCCGGACGTCCCGTCGTTGCCGTAGCCCGCGACGACCCGTCCAAAGGCTCGCGCCCCAGGGTCGAGCCGGGTTCGGCCTGCATGGTTCTCGAACCCGGCGACCGCGATCGGCGGACGGTCTTCCTCGAGCGTGCACTCGAGGAGGATGTCCCCGATCATCCGCGTGTCGCCGGCCTCCGTGTCGTGAGGGAAGAGCCCGGTTCCCTGCAGCCGCTCGCCGTCACGACCGAGGTACCCGCGGCCGAGCAGCTGGTAGCCACCGCAGACGGCGAGCAGCGCGACACCGTTCGAGACCGCCGCCTCGATCGCCGGTGCACGGGTTGCGAGGTCAGGGGAGATCATCGCCTGCTCGCGATCCTGCCCGCCACCGATGTAGATCAGGTCATGGCCGGCGAGGTCGACGGACGCTCCTGGCTCGATTTCGGTGAGCTCGAGCTCGTGTCCCCGCAGCGCCGCGCGGCGGGAGAGAACGGCGATGTTCCCACGATCGGCGTAGATGTTCAGGTACGCCGGGTAGAGGTGCGCGACCCTGAGTCTCACGAGCCGGCGCTCCGTTCCCAGAACGGCCGCACCGCACCGCGGGTCGTGAGGATCCCGCGAAGGGCGAGCATCGCGGTGTAGGTGGGGAGGACCGCGAGCTCTCCGCCCGGGGCGGTTACCTCGAGCCCACGGTCGAGCGCGCACTCGAGGTCGTCGACGACCTCGAGCTTCGCCTCGGGGAGGCCACCGTAGAGGAACCGGAGCGCGAGCTCGGCGGCGCGGCCACCGGTGACCACGACCCGCTCGGACGCGGCGAGGAGCGGCTCGAAGTCGACATCCCAGATCCACGAGACGTCGCGCCCGTCGGCGATCGCGTCGTTCAGCGCGACGAGGAGCGTCGCCGGGACGCCGCCGTGCTCGAGCGTCCGGACCGCCTCGTTCGCGCCCGCGGGGTTCTTGACGAGGAGCAGCAGCAGCCGCCGCCCGTCGAGCTCAATGCGCTCCATGCGTCCAAAAGCGGGCCGCACGCCGGCGAGCGCCCTCGTGACGGTCGCCTGGGCGATCTCGAGGCTCCGGGCAACCGACGCTGCTGCGAGGGCGTTGTAGACGTTGTAGAGGCCCGGGAGCGGCAGGTGGAGGGGTCGTGCTCCGTCCGCGCTCTCGAGGCTGAACGCCACTGAGTCGAGCCCCGAGAACGCGATCGCGCGTGCGGCGACGTCGAGCGGAGGGCGACGGTGCCCGCAGGCCGGGCAGCGGTAGTCGCCGAGATGGCCTACATACGACACCGTATAGGAGTACGGAGCGCCGCAGCGAACGCAGTGCTTCGAGTCGGCGGCGTGCGGAAGCGACGCCCGACCCGCTGTCGGATCGTCGACCCCGTAGAAGCACACGCCCTCCCGGCCCTCGCCGAGCGAGGCGACGAGCGGGTCGTCCGCGTTGAGCACGAGCCTGGTCGAGGCTGGAAGCGCTGCGATCGCGGCTCGCCAGCGCTCGGCGATGTGCTCGAGCTCGCCGTACCGGTCGAGCTGGTCGCGAAACAGGTTGCCGAGCGCGACGACCCGGGGCGCGAACGTCTCGAGCACCGCGGGAAGCGCGAACTCGTCGACCTCGAACAGCCCGAGCTGGGCGTCGCGGGCCTCGAGCAGTGCGGAGGTCACGCCGGAGGCCAGGTTGGCGCCGGCGTTGTTCCAGGCGAACCGGGTGGAGGGAGAGAGGATCTCAGCAATCATCGTCGAGGTCGTGGTCTTCCCATTCGTCGCCGAGACGGCGATCGCGCCGTCGCGGAGCCGCTGCGCGAGCTCGCCGACTCCACGACGGTCGAGCGTCCAGAGCAGCTTGCCGGGAAGCGTCGTCCCGCCGCCGCGACCGGCGAGGCGGGACAGGCGGCCGACCGCGCGCGCGAGCGGAACCTCGAGCGTGAGCCGCATCCCCATCCGGCGAGGGTACCGGCGGGGTCGGCCCGAGCTCTGCTCCAGCCGATTTGCAAACTCTCTAAGATGTTCTACCATACTTGCATGGCGCGTTCTCGCCGTCGACATGCTGCGCTCGAAGGGATCGACCAGGCCGCGCTCGCCGCGTTCAGAGAGGGTTTGCGCCGTCGGTACACCGATGAGGAGATCCTCGCCGAGCTGCGCGCGTCGGCGGAGCGGCTCGGCCGCTCTCCGACAATGCGGGAGTTCGCGGCCGACGAGCAGGCCCGAGTGCACCCACAGACGGTGATCGAGCACTTCGGATCGTGGAACGCGGCGAAACGCTCGGCAGGCCTCGCGCCACGGAGGTTCATCTCACGTGAGGAGCTGCTCGAGCAGCTGCGGATGCTCGGCGCTGAGCTGGGGCGGACACCGACTGCGAAGGACATTGCCGCCAATCGCCAGCGGATTGCGTCGAAGTCGCTGATCTGGCACACGTTCGGGTCGCTGTCCGCAGCTCTCAAGGAGGCGGGCTTCGATGTCGCAGTGGGGGAGGAGCGGCTCGAGCGCGCGATCGCTGACGGGGCGGTGCTCGCCCGCAGGCTCGGGCGGCTGCCAAAGATGGCCGACTGGAAGGACGCGCGGCGCACGAACCCGGCGCTGCTGTCGGAATGGCAGGTGTACCGGATGGTCGACGTGCAGCCGGGAGCCTGGTCGGCCTTCCAGTTCCTCGTGCGCGAGCGCCTGCGGGAGGAAGGCATTTCGGTCGGCGTCGACGGCGCAATCGACGCGGGCTAACGCGTTCGTGGCAATCGATGTATCAGCGCGGGACGCCGATTCCTCTCTCTCCCAACACGAGAGGAGAGAAATGAGCGTCGCCTATGCCTCAAGTGAGGGAGGGGTCCGGCCGATAGCTGTGGTGATGGAAGGCACTGCGGAGTCTCTGTTCGACCGAACCGACGAGCCCGCACGCGCACCGGCGGAGCCGACCCAGGACCCGCTCCGGCTGTACGTGCGTGCGATCGGCGACGGCCGTCTGCTGACGGCCGCCGAGGAACGCGAGCTCGCGCGCCGCAAGGACGAGGGTGACGAGGCTGCGAAGCGGAAGCTGATCGAGTCGAATCTCCGCCTCGTGATGTCGGTCACGCGCAGCTACACGCGGGCGGACGTGCCGCTGCTGGATCTGATCCAGGAGGGCAACCTCGGGCTGATCCGCGCGGTCGAGAAGTTCGACTGGACGATGGGCTACAAGCTCTCGACGTACGCGATGTGGTGGATTCGCCAGTCTGTGCAGCGGGCGCTTGCCGAGCAGAGCCGGACGATTCGCCTGCCCGTCCACGTTGCCGATCAGGTGCGCCGCGTTCAGAAGGCGCGCCGGATCCTCGGCCAGAAGCTCAACCGTGACCCGTCGCTCGAGGAGATCGCGAAGGAGAGCGGCTTCCCGGAGAAGAGGGTGGAGGAGCTCCTCGAGCTCGTCCAGGACCACGTGAGCCTCGAGACGCCCGTCGGTGACGGCGAGAGCGTGATGGCCGACCTGATCGAGGACAGCAACGCGGTCGCCCCGGATGTCGAGGCCTCCAACAGCCTTCGCTCGCTCGAGGTCGCGCGCGCGCTCAAGGAGCTCAATCCGCGGCTGCAGAAGGTGCTCGCCCTCCGGTTCGGTCTCGGCGGCGGCGAGTCGCTGACGCTCGAGCAGGCCGGGGTGGAGCTCGGGATCACCCGTGAGCGCGTTCGCCAGCTGGAGACGCGGGCGTTGCGCGAGCTGCGTGCGGTCGCCCCGAGCCTCGAGCTCTACATCCGCAGCTAGTCGGCTCAGGCGTTGCCGACGGCCTGGACCTCTCGCACCTGCGAGAGCCGACGCAGCGACTCGATCTCGATCTGACGGACGCGCTCGCGCGTGAGCCCGAGGTGACGGCCGATCTGCTCGAGAGTACGCGGGTCGCCGCCGTCGAGGCCGTAGCGGAGGACCACGACCTCGCGCTCTCGTTCGGGAAGGTCGAGAAGCGCGCGGCGGAGCGCCTGGCTGCGCAGGTGGAGCTCGACCGTCTCCTCGGGCAGCGGCTCCTCACCGGCGACGAAGTCCCCGAGGACGGCGTCCTCCTGCTCGCCGATCGGTGCATCGAGGCTCGTCGAGGCGCGTGCGGCGGCGCGCACCTCGAGCACCTGCTGGACAGTGATGTTCGCCTCGTCTGCAATCTCCTCGACCGTCGGCTCGCGACCCAGCCTCGTCCAGAGCGTGCGCTCGGCCCGACTCATCTTCTGGAGACGCTCGACGATGTGAACGGGCATCCGGATCGTCCGCGCCTTGTCGGCGAGCGCGCGGGCGACCGCCTGGCGGATCCACCAGGTCGCGTACGTCGAGAACTTGAAGCCGCGACGCCAGTCGAACTTCTCGACCGCCCGGATCAGCCCGAGCGTGCCCTCCTGGATCAGGTCGAGGAACGGGAGGCCCTGGTTTCGGTAGTTCTTCGCGATCGACACGACCAGGCGCAGGTTCGACTGGATCATGCGGGACTTGGCGCTGTCGTCGCCCTGTTCGATCAGCTTCGCGAGCTCGACCTCCTGGGCCGCGGTGAGCAGCGGGTGGCGTGACGCCTCGCGTAGGAAGAGCTGCAGCGCGTCAGTTGTCGTCTCGGCGGCCGCGACGATCGGGGCGGGCGCCCGGACCGGCTGTTCGACGACCTCGATCCCGCGCTTGTCGAGCTCCGCGAGCAGCGCCTCGTGCTCGAGCGGCGACAGCTCGTGCTGCTCGATGATCTCGGCAAGCTCGCGCGTGAGAATCCAGCCGGCCTGCTCGCAGGACTCGAGCTGGAGTCGAAGCTCTTCCTGCGCAAGCAGACCCTCGATGTCGACGACTGTCATCGTTGCTCCCCTAAGTCGAGCCCGGGCGGCCGCATCCGTGCAATCGCGCTCGTGCGATCTGTCACCAGCGAGCGTTTCACAATCAGAGGACGGATACAACCCCTGCAGCTGGGGATTAGCCCGCGGCGGGTAGCTGCAAGATCGCTGTCGGGCAACGCCAACACACGATAATGTGTGTTATGTCGAGTTGGGCTTGGATTCGATCCTTCGGCTGCTCCCCCGACACGAAGTTGGCACGAAGTCGACACAGTCCCGTTGCACTTCACGCGGTACCGTGACTCCAGGGGAGCTCGCGCCCCCATGCCGGGGGCCCGCGCGGCGAGCGGGACGGTTGTCGTGCCGGATGGTTGTGCTGCGCTCTCGCTGCGCTCAGAACGTTGCGTCGCGGACGCCCGCGGCGATCAGCAGCAGGATCGCGACCGCAGCCACCAGCCGGTAGCTGACGAAGACGCCGTACGTGTGGCGGCGCACATACCCGAGAAGCCACTGAATCGCGAGCAGGCCGCTGCCCCACGCCGCAAGCACGCCGACGACGAACGGGCCCTTCCACCCAACTGGCAGGTCGCCGAGCAGGACGTCCTTGGTTCCCTTGAGGAGCACCGCTCCGAGCACGGTCGGCACGAGCAGAAGGAACGAGAGTCGCGCGGCGGCGTCGCGCCCGAGCCCGAGCCAGCGCCCGGCGGTGATCGTGATCCCCGACCGCGAAACGCCGGGCATCAATGCGATCGACTGCGCGATCCCGACCGTGAGCCCGTGCCGGAGCGGCGCGAGCTCCGAGGCGGCACGGGTCGCCGGCCGCTTGTCGATGATCCACAGGAGCACGGCGAACCCGGCGAGGAGAATCGCGATCTGCCAGGGGTCGCCGAGGTGCGCGGCGAGCCAGTCCTCGAGCGCGAGACCGGCGATCCCCGCCGGGATCGTCGCGATCACCACCGTCCACGCAAGCCGCTCGTCCGGCGTCTCGATCCGCCGGCGGGCGAGCGAACGCAACCAGGAGACCAGAAGGGTGACGAGATCGCGCCAGAAGTATCCGGCGACCGCGAGCATCGTTCCCAGGTGCAGTGCAACGTCGAACGTCTGGTTGAACCTCTCGTGCTCGCGGAGGTACGTCCAGTCGCCGAGCCACGGCACCAGGATCAGGTGCCCTGACGACGAGATCGGAAGGAGCTCGGTCAATCCCTGCACGAGCCCGAGCACGAGCGCCTGCCAGTTCGGCAGCCTGCCGGCAGCATCCCCCACCCCGGCGATCGCGAGCAGCACCGCGGCGACGAGCAGAGCGGCGGCGAAGAGATAGACCCCACGGCTCCGCATCGCGCCGCATCGTAGTCGAGTCGCGGCAAAGCTCGGGAAAAGGTACGCGGGTTACGGCCTGGACACGAAATGTGCGCAAAGTGCGCGAATTGACTCGACCGGTGCCTTGACCCGGCCGCCGCCGAATCGTAGTTTCCCTCTTGCACCGAGCACGGGACGCGAGTAGGTCGAAGCCCGTCGCAGAGGCAGACCGCGCAAGCGGTAGGTCGATGCGGCAGGTGGACGAAAGCGCCACCGACTCGGTGCATTTTCGTATGGGCAGACGGTCGGTCTGCGCCCGCTCTCTCCGGCCGATCAACTAGGATCAGCCTCGATGCACCTGCGAGCCCCGAGCACCGACCGTGGCGTCCAGAGCTTCGTCTGGGCGGTCGTCTTTTTCCTGCTTCTCTACTTCGGGATGGTCGCGCTCGCGATCGCGAAGGGCACGGCGTTCATGCTCTCGCTCGTCGCGGCGTTCCTCATCTTCGTCTTCGTCCGCTCGCGCGGACAACAGCTCTGAGAGTCGGCGCCGGCTACCGGCGACCGCCCATCGTCAGTGTCGTGAGCAGACGCGACGTGAGCTCGTGCCCGAGCGCCTGCTCGAGGCGAAGGCGGGCGGGCACCCGCGGGCGCGTCGAGGAGAGCGCGAAGCACTCGCGCAGGATCGCGGCCTCTGCGGGACGCCCTCCGGCGTGCATTCCGTGGCGGCGTGTGTCCACAAGTACTGAGATCGGCAGTTGCTGCGGCATCTTCTGATCCCTCCGGGGAGTGAACGACGGTCTCCGTGTGCCGCACGCAACATCGGAGTCACACGCTGGTGACTATCACGTTCTACAGCAACCGTCGGACGAAGGCCTCAGCACACCGTGATCAAAATGTAATGAGAGCGTTAACTTCGGTGCCGGCTATCTTCTCTCGCCCGTTCAGGAAGCCGAGCTCGACGACGAAGAGAGCACCGACGACGAGGCCGCCCAGCTTCTCGACGAGCTGGACCTTTGCCGCCGCCGTCCCGCCGGTCGCAAGCACGTCATCGAGGACGATCACCCGCGCACCGGCACCGAGCGCATCGGCATGCACCTGCAACGTGTCCTGGCCGTACTCGAGGTCGTACCGCGCCTCGATCGTCGTCCATGGGAGCTTGCCAGGCTTCCGGGCCGGGACAAATCCGCAGCCGAGCGCGTAGGCGAGCGCTCCGCCGAAGATGAAGCCACGAGCCTCGGCGCCGAGAATCACGTCCGGCGTGCGCGGCCTGGCCCACTCGGCAAGCAGGTCGACGCACCCGGCGAACGCCTTGGCGTCGGCGATCATCGGCATCAAGTCCTTGAAGATGATCCCGGGCTGTGGGAAGTCCGGGACGTCGCGGATGTATCCGCGGAGCTCGTCGGGCGTCATCGGTCAGCAGCCTCCTTGAGGTCGCGTAGCAGCAGGAGCTGAGCAAGCTCGATCGCGACGCTCGCCAGCCCTTCGAGGTCGGCGACAGCCTGACGCCTGCGCTCGGGGTCACGGGAACGGAGACCGGTCGCGACGAGCTGCTCGAGCAGCGCCGACTGGCGACCGGCAGCGGTGCGGAAAGCACGGAGGTGGCGCGCATCGAGCCCGTGCCGGGCGATTCGCGCGCACGCGACGGCGATCTCGGCGTCGCTCTCACGGTAGAGGCGCTCGCCGGAGACGATGCGCGGCGCGACGAGGTCGTACTCCTCGAGCCTGCGGATGAAATCCGGCTCGACGTCGGCGCGGCTGCACAGGTCGTCGAGGTGGACCTCACCCTCCTCCAGCTGCAGGGTCGACGGACGGGGCCGGCGCCGCTCGGCGCGCGGAGCGTCCAGCTCGTCGCGGATGACGCGCAGCGGGAGAAACTGATCCCGTTGAAGCCGGAGGATCGTCTCGAGACGTTCGAGGTCGCCCTCCGAGAACAGCCGGTAGCCGCCGCGGGTCCGCCGCGGCCTGACGAGTCCCTGGTCCTCGAGATACCGGATCTTCGAGATCGAGATGTCCGGGAACTCGTCGGTGAGCCGCTCGCACACGGCGCCGATCGTCAGGAGCCGGCTGGCGGCGTTGTGCTCGGTCGTCGTCATCGCAGCAAGAAGGTCATCCGGTACTTGCCGACCTGAACCTCGTCGTCGTCCGCGAGCTGCGCGTCCTCGATCCGGCGCCTGTTGACGAACGTGCCGTTGAGGCTCCCGAGGTCGCGGATCGCGAACGCCCCGTCGTGCTCGACGATCTCCGCGTGGCGGCGCGAGACCGTGACGTCGTCGAGGAACACGTCGCAGTCGGGCGACCGTCCGATCAGCGTCGTTCCTCGGATGCGCTCGAACGTGTCCCCCGCCCTGCCGCCGCCCGACCGGATCACGAGCGCGGCGCCGGAGATCACATGGATGTCGGCGCCGTCGTCGTCGACATCCTCGGGCGCGAGGCTGAGCGTGTTCTCATCGGGGTCGCGATGAAGAAACGCCCCGCAGCGCTGACAGTAGTTCGCGACCTCGGGATTCTGGAACCCGCAGTCTGCGCAGTAGACGTAGCTCATCGCCAGCCGGCCGCCCGCGTCAGGCGGCGCTCCCGCCGGGCTTAGTCCCCGAGAGCATCTTCGCGAGCTCCTTGACGTCGAGCGGATCACCGGGCCGGTAGTTGCGGATGATGTCGAGATGGCCCTGAAGGACACGGCGATGGAACGAGACGCTGTCCTCCTCGGCCTCGAGCTCCTTGATCATCCCGCGGAGCGCTTCGTCGGTGAGCTCCTCGACGACCGGCATCGGTCCGAGATCATGCTCCGGGACGGGCTCCTCGCTGGCGTCGAAAATCGGCCGGTCGAGGTCCTTCGGGTCGAGGGCCGGCAGCTGTTCGCCGCTCTCGATGCGCGCCTTCAAGCGCTCCTCGTACTCCTTGCGCAGAAAGTCGATGCGACCGTGCAGCATTCGCCGGCGGAGCGAGGTCTGGGTCTCCTCCTCCTCGAGGCGCGCGATCAGCTCGCCTTTCTGGTTCTCGTCGAGTTGGTCGAGATCAGGCAGCAGTTCCACGTCCGGCCTTTCGTCGGGGGCACCTCATCGAATCAGAGGGAGGCGCAGGGATCAACCTGAGGTTGAGGCTCTACCGTAGCGGTTCGCCGTCGCGACCCGTCTCCCTTCAGCCGCCGACCTCGCGGCGCGCCTTGGCGACGTACTGCAACGCGGCAAGGCACGCGAGCCCGAGGTTCACCCAGAACAGGACGACCGGCCAGCCGCTGCCCTTCGCCGTGACGAGCACGAACCCGAGCGAAGCGTAGAGCCCCCAGGTCGCGACCTTTCCGAGCTGGGAAACCTCGAACTGGTAGCCGCGCGGCACGACGAGCTTGTAACCGCCGATCAGCACGAGGTCGCGGACGAGGATCAGCAGCGCGGCCCAGGGGAGCCGGTCGTACGCGACGAGCATCACCACGCACACGTCGATCATCAGGCGATCTGCGAGCGGGTCGGCGACCTTCCCGAACGCCGATTCGACCCGCCAGCGGCGGGCGAGAAACCCATCGAGCTGGTCGGTGATCCCGGCGGCGGCGAACACGAGCCCCGCCGGCCACGAGGGACCGTGCTCGTCGGCGACGAGAAGCCCGATGAAGACCGGGATCGCGATCAGGCGCGCGATCGTGAGCGCGTTCGGGATCGACCGCAGCAGCGGGGAGACGTCGGCGCCGGGCACCCGAGCAATCTAACGCGCCGCGACGGGCGCAACCGCATGCCCGTCGAGCATCTCGACCAGACGCTCCGCCCGGGCGGCAATCCGTGTGTCGTGGGTGACGAGCACCAGCGTCACACCCTGCTCCGCCCTGACTCGCTCGAGGAGGTCGAGCACCTGGCTGCCCGCCTTCGAGTCGAGGCTCCCGGTGGGCTCGTCGGCGAGCACGAGCGGTGGCTCGTTCGCGAGCGCCCGGGCGATCGCGACCCGCTGGCGCTCACCACCCGAGAGCTCCGTCGGTTTGTTGTCGAGCCGATCGGCGAGGCCGACCATCCCGAGGAGCTCGATCGCCCGCGCCTGGCGGCGCCCCGCCGGGAGGCCGGTCTCGAACATCGGGATCTGGACGTTCTCCGCAGCAGTGAGGTTCGGGAGGAGGTTGTGGAGCTGGAACACGATCCCGACGTGACGGGCCCGGTAATGGTTGAGAGCCCGGTGCGACGTGAGATCGTGCCCTGCAACGACGAGCGTCCCCGCATCGGGCCGCTCGAGCGCAGCAAGCAGGTGCAGCAGGGTTGACTTGCCGCATCCGCTCGGACCGACGATCCCGACGAACTCGCCAGGAGCGACCGTCAGGCTCATGCCGGCGAGCGCCGAGATCCGCCCTCCTTCGTAACGCTTGACGAGGTTATCCGCGCGAATCAGCGGCTCGTCACTCATAGCGGAGCGCCTCCAGCGGCGAGAGCCGGACTGCCCGGAGCGCCGGGTAGAGCGCACCTGCGATCGCGACCACGACCGCGATCACGACCGCCCGGACGAAGAGCGAAGTCGGATAGGCGGGCGAGAGGAAGCTACCGACTGCGGGAACGAGCAACACGGCGCGCGTGACCGCGAAGCCGGCACCGACGCCGGCGACCGTCGCGATCAGGCAGAGCACCAGCGACTCCCCCAGGATCATCCGGACGACCCGCCCTCCACTCCAGCCGACCGCACGCAAGACTCCGATCTCGCGGGTGCGTTCGAAGACCGACATGATCATCGTGTTCATCACGCCGATCGCCCCGATCACGACCGCGAGCATCGAGATCGCGAGATTGCCCGCGTCGAGCGCCTCGAGCCCCTGGTCGACTTCGCTGTACTCGGCGGCCGTTGCGATCGTCGCGTAGCGGTCGGAGGCGGCCTCGAGCCGGCGCTTCACGGTGTTCGGATCGACGTTCCGATCGACGATCACGTAGACGACCGTCACCGTGTCACCCGTCTGCGCGAGCTTCTGCACCGCGGCGAGCGGAGCGTAGCCGCCGATCTGCTCGTAGCGACCGCCTCCGTCGAAGACGCCGACGACCTCGAACGTCGTGTGCTCGATCGTGAGGCGGGCTCCGGTGTCCACGCCGAGATCCTCGGCCGCCTTCGCGCCGATCGCGATCTCCCCGTCGCCTTGCGGCATCCGTCCGCCGCTACGCAGCGTCAGCCCGAGCTGGCCGACTTCGGTCGGCTCGATCCCGTAGGTGAAGAAGAACGGCACGGTGCCGACACGCGAGATGTGCATCAGCACCCCCCACGCCCGGCTCACGCCCGGCGCCGCGCGGATCTCGTCGATCGCCGACGCGGGCAGCGTCGAGAACGACAGGTCCGCGGCACCTTTCTGCGCGACCATGAAGTCCGCGCCACCCGTGTGCGCCATCTCGACCGACGAGGCCTTGAGACCGCTCGTGATCGCGCCGAGCGCGATCACGGTCGTAACGCCGATCCCGATCCCGAGGATCGTGAGCACCGTCCGGAGCCGCTGACGCACGACGTTTCGAGCGACGAGCGAGAAGAACCTCATGGCTCAAGCGTTGCGACGGTGGCGGGCGCCCGCATCGGGGCGCCCGCCGATCGCCAGGGCACGTTCTACGTAAAGACGATCTCGGCGCCGGCCGCCTTCTCGTAGAACTCGCCGACCGTGATCACCCCGTCGACACCGTCGACGAAGTCGGCGTCGGTGAGCCCGAACATGTCCACGGTCGCCTTGCACGCCCAGAGGCCAGCCCCGGAGTCGTGGATCATCTCGACGAACTCGGGAACAGGCGGGATGTCGAGCTTCTCGATCTGGCGTTGCATCATTCGCGTCGCGAGCGCCGACATCCCGGGGATCGCGCCGAGGAACGTCGGAATGTGCATCCCGGGGTTGCCGACCGTGGCGACCTTGAGCTTCGCGGAGCGATCGCGCCTGATCGCGTCCAGCCCGAAGAACGTGAAGAACATCTCGGCGTCGATCCCTTCCATCCGCGCCCCGTTCGCCATGATCAACCCGGGATAGACGCCCTCGAGCGAGCCCTTCGAGACCACGATGCAGACCTTCTCGATGGTCTTCGGCGCCTCGGCCTCACCGGTGCGCTCCTTTTCGATCGGGGTAAGCAGCTCAGTCATGTCGTTATCCTCCGGTGTGCTTCCGGGGTCGAGGGCCCTGTCGCGAGGCGGCCGGGAAGCACCGTGTTGAGTTCGGTGGGGTCGTTCTTCCGGTGTGCTTCCCGGGCCGGAAGGCCCAGTCGCGAGGCGACCGAGAAGCACCACGTTGAGTCGATCGCGGAGCGATCGTCCCCTTAGTGCTGGCGCGAAGCGCCAGCACTAGATGCACCCTCTCGGTTTCGGAATCCCCGCGATCCGTGCGGCCAGCTTCGCCGGGCCCTTGGGGAAGAGCTCGTAGAGCTCCTTGATCGCGACGCCCGACTCCTTGCCGAGCGACCGGATCGAGGGCGCGGTTCCGTCGCGCAGGTACGCATCACGCATGAAGCGGACGACCTGCCAGTGTCGCTCGGAGAGCTCGGGGATCCCGCTGTCGGCGGCGATCGCCTGCGCGAGCGCTTCGTCCCAGGTCGTGGGATCGGCGAGGAACCCGTCCTGGTCGAGCTCGACAGTGCGTCCTTCGAGCATCGCAGTGGCCATTGGCACTCCTTCCTACACCGACTGCCCCGCCAGGGGCTTGCCGGTCTTCGACATCGTCGTGGGGATCCCGGGGAGATCGCGACCAGGCAGCAGCATGTGCCAGTACAGCCACTGGAACGCGAGCTTTCCGAGGTGGTTGAGCCGCGACTCCTTGAGGAGCGGGAGCGGCCCGGCCGCGGTCGGGAACCGTCCCGGAAGCGGTTCAGTCTCGTAGTTGAAGTCGATCAGCAGCGCCTTTCGGAACCCTGTTTCGATGAAGCAGTTCGCGTGACCGTCGAAGGTGCCCTCGAGCGGCTTTCCGGCGAGGAGCCGCGCGATGTTGTCACAGAGAACCTCGCCCTCGAAGTGCGTCACTGAGCCGGCCTTCGATGTCGGGAGGTTGGTGGCGTCGCCGAGGGCGAAGACGTTCGGCGCCGCCGTCGACTGGAGCGTGTGCGTGTCGGTCGGGACGAACCCGAGGGCATCGCCAAGCCCGGGCGAGCTCGACACGTACTCGGCCCCGCCGTGCAGGGGGATGGTGACGAGCAGATCGAACGGCACCTCCCGCTCGTCGTACGAGACGAGCATCCCGCGGTTCGCGTCGATCTCGCCGGTCGCGAACTCGGTCTCCAACCGGACGTCCTTCTCTGCGAGCAACCCGCCGAGGTGCTCGGCGGCGACCGGCTTTGTGAACGCGGAGTCGAGGGGCGTCACGAACGTGAGCTCGGTTTCGGCGCGAATCCCTCGCTCCTGGAGATACCAGTCGGCGAGGAACGCAAACTCGAGCGGTGCCACGGGGCACTTGATCGGCATGTCGACGAGGTTGACGACGAGCCGGCCACCGTCGAACTGCTCGAGCGCCGAGGCGAGGGCGGTTGCGCCCTCGACGTTGTAGAACGTGAACACCGACCGGTTCCAGGCATCGCCGAGCATCCCTTCGGTCTCCTCGGGCTGCAGCCGGACCCCGGTCGCGACCACGAGCACGTCGTACGGCAGCAGCGTGCCGTTCGCGAGCTTGACGCGCTGCTCGGCGAGCGCGACGGTCTCGACTCCGGTCTCGTGGAACGTGATCCCCCGATGCAGCTGTCGCTTGCGGGAGCGGACGATCTCGTGAGGGTCGGCAAGCCCAAACGGGACGAACAGCAGTCCTGGCTGGTAGACGTGGTGGTCGTCGCGGTCGACCACGGTGATCTCGGCGTCGTCGGGCGTGAGCATTCGCCGCAGGCGGTTGGCGACGAGTGTGCCGCCGGTCCCGCCGCCGAGGATGACGATGCGCTTCATGGCTCCACCTCCTCGCCTCGTATCCTCGCGCGAGCAGAGCTCGCCCGAAACGGTGCTCGCCCCGACAGTGATCCGCGTTTTCACGCATTCGGAGCGGCTACCGTTTCGGGGTGGACGTCACGATCGAGAGCTTCGAGAGCGAGGTGGTCGCGCGCTCAGCGGCGATCCCTGTCGTCGTCGACTTTTGGGCGAGCTGGTGCGGGCCCTGCCTCGCACTGGCGCCCGTCCTCGAGAAGGCAGTAGCCGAGCGTGACGGTGCGGTCGTGCTCGTCAAGGTCGATGTCGACGCCAACCAGGAGCTCGCGCGCCGGTTCAACGTGAGCGGGATCCCGGCGGTCAAGGCGTTCAAGGACGGGCGCGTCGTCGACGAGTTCACCGGGGCGCTCTCCCCCGCCTCGGTCTCGGTGTTTCTCGACCGGCTCCTCGCTCCACCCGCGGCTGACGGGCTGCTCGAAGAGCTCCGCGCCACCGGCGCGTTGCCGGACGTCGCCGAGGCGATCGCAGCGGGCGACGTCGAGACCGCGCTCCGGCTCCTCGTCGACGGGGTCGCGAGCGCGTCGCCCGACGAGCGCGAGCAACGACGCGCCGCTGCGGTCGCGCTGTTCGACGATCTCGGCGCCGAGCACCCGCTCGCGGTGACCTACCGCCGGCGGCTCGCGACCGCGCTCTACTGAGCGCTCGTCGCTAGCCGAGCGTCGAGATCCACTCGCGAGTTCTCGTCAGGTACGCCGACTCGGCAGCGGCGCCGGTGAGTCCGTAGGCCCCCTCGTACGACGAGTACCCGGGCCTGGCACGGGCCGGCTCGATCTGCGTTCCCTCTAGCCACTCGTTGTAGCTCGTGATCGTGATCACGTCGGCGCCGGCATGGGCGGCGGCTTGCCAGGTCGCGTCGTATCGCTTGCCGTCCCGCCTCGGGACGACCGTCGTCATCCCGGTCGCGCGGCGCGAGTCGAAGCCGGGGCCGATCGATGGGGCGCAGGCGAGCAGGCGCTTTTGTGCGGCCCGGCATACGCGCTGGAACGAGGAGACCGGGTAGACGACGACGTCGTAGGGATACAGCCCGCTGAACCCGCCGGCGGCCGCCTTGCCCACGAGCCAGGTGTTTGCGAACACACGAACGCCGTCGGGCAACGCGCTCAGCTCAGCTGACCAGTCCTCGTCCGCGAGCTGCGACGAGTCGTAGACGTAGAAGTCATCGATGCCGCGGGCATGCAGGCTGTCGACCGCGGTGCGCACCGCGCGGGCCGTCCGGTCGGGCCAGGGCTCGACGTGGACTGCAACCTCGAGCCCGGCCGCGTGCGCAGCGGCAGTAACCGTGGGAAGTCGCCACGCCTCGATCGAATCCGGCCCCCACCAGGAGACGATGACCGTGTCGATCCCTGTCGCTGCGATCTCCCGCAGTTGGTTGCGGACGACGCGCGGGTCGGTCGACGAATACGCGCCCCGAGCCGGGTAGAACTGGGAGGCGATCTTTCCAGGCGGTCGGGCGCCGTTCTGGTCCCAGTGCTGCCACACCCCGTCGCGCTTGGGCGATCCGTACCAGGGGTAGTAGAAGATGGCGACCGACGGCCGTTCGGCCGGCCGGGCGGCGGCGCCGACCGCAGCGGCGAGCGCGAGGGTGGTGAGGGCCGCACCGATCCACCGAAGACGCCGCATGGGCAGGTGATGGTAGACGCGTGACCCGCTAGAGGGCGAAGCGACGCTGCGGGTCGAGCCCGTGCTCTGCGCGGAACACCTCGGACGTCGCCGGTACCGCCTGCCGCTTGCCGGGCTCCGACCCGGACGCTCGGGGGGTGTCGCGGGCGGGCTTGTCGCCGCCGCCGCGCCCGAACCTCCCCTTCGCGCGCGGCTCGA
Source organism: Gaiellales bacterium (assembly GCA_046330385.1). Taxonomy (GTDB): domain Bacteria; phylum Actinomycetota; class Thermoleophilia; order Gaiellales; family Gaiellaceae; genus Gaiella. Next base: position 1,046,799 of record JAXLSV010000002.1, read on the forward strand.
CGGGCTCGTCGAACTCCTCGTGGTGCCCGGGGAGCTCACCGAGCGCAGGCATCAGAGCTTGTCCGCCAGTCGCACGAGGAGATCCGCTTGGATCTGGTTGAGCCAACCGGGCGAGCGGAGCGCCGCGACCGCCACCTTGTAGGCCGAGACAAGCTTGCGCTTCTGGCCGGCGCTCAGCTTCGCGCTGCAGCCGTCGGCATGCTTGCACGCGGTTGCAGCGAGCTTGTCGACGGCCTTGCGTGCGCTCTTCGAGAGCGCGCGATACCGATCCGTGCCCTCTACGAATTGCTTCGTCAGGTTGCACAGGCTCGTCGGCGTCACCGTCACGGCGAAGCTCGTCGTGCTGGTGGCGCTGTTTCCGGCCCGATCTGTGACGGTTGCGGAGACCGTGTTCTCGCCGATCGCAAGCTCGTACGCGGGACTGTTCACACCCTTGCATGGAGCTCCGAGGCCGGCTGTCGCATCGGCACCGGTGCACGAGATCGAGACGGTCTGGTCGACGGTGTACGACACGGGATGGGTCGCGAAGCTCACCGTCGGAGCGGTGCCGTCGCGCTTGACCGTGACGGTGACGCTCTGCGTCCCGCCCTCGCTCGTCGCGCTGCACGTGAAGCTCTGAGCGGGCGTGTCGGCGGTGACGGTTGCCGGATCGCAGCCACTGGTCGCGGTCACCGCCGAGCCGTCGTCGCTCACCGTCCAGCCAACGGTCGCGTCGCCCGTGTGCCACCCGTCGAGGCCGAGCGGGCCGCTCACGGCCGGAACGATCACCGGCGGCGTCGCGTCGGGCGGACGCCACTGCAGCAGCCGCTTGATCTCTTCGATGTCCGCCTTCGCCTTCTCGAGGTCGGTGCGGGCAGAGCGGTTGCGCTCCTGGTACGGCACGAGGACGTCGCGCTGGGCAAGCCAGTCGGGGGGTGTGAGCGCCAGGAGCGCGTTGGCGACGCCGGCGACGGTGCCTCGCGCCCCGAGGGCGAGGGCCGTGACCTCGGCGTTGAGCTCCCGCATGCGTGCGACGTACGGGTTGCCGATCAGCTCGGCCGCATCGATCTGCGGCGCGAGCGTGGTCGACTCGCTCTCCACCTGCCGGGAGCGCGTCACGACCGCATCGGCGCCGATCACGTTCTGCACCTGCGGCGTTCGCAGCGAGAACACGAGGTGCTCCGTCTCGATCCGCACGCACGTCTGCTTGAGCGCAGCCAGGTCGCTCTCCGCGGCGAGCGAGGCGTCGATCGCCTCGATCCCGTCGCGCGTCGAGGTCAGCATCGCGTCGAGACCGCTCCTGTGCGCCGCTGAGAGGCTCAGAGAGGCCGACACCTCGCCGAACAGGCTCTCGACCTTCCCGCGACGCCGCTCGGCCTCGAAACGGCACCAGGCGCGCCAGTCGTCGATCGACGCGTCCTCTGCGGGCTCCGGGAGCGCCGAGGGGATCCCGAGCGTCGCGTTCCCGGCAAGCGCGCCAGGGGCAGCGAGAAGTGTGAGCAACACTCCAAGGAGGAGCAGCAGACGCAGGCGCATTTCGGGGGGATTGCCTTTCGAGCGGGGACAGTCTCGGTGTAGCTCATATCGGCTACACGGGGATGCTCCGAAAGGGTGATTCGCATCCCTCGGAGTGAGGTATCGCAACTACCCGGCGAGCTCATCGCTGCCGCTCCCCCACCCGGCAAGCCGGCTCCGGGTCGAGCGACGTCCCCGCGAACAACCGATCCCAACCCGGTCCCTGAACGACCACATCGCAACGAGGCAGCCCTGGCCCGAAACCCCGTAGAACGGAACGCTGGCAGCTATGCGGAAAGCGGCCCGAAGGCCGCCTTCCCGCACCGTTCGTGGATCGGGGCGCCGAGATTCGAACTCGGGACCTCCAGTCCCCCAGACTGGCGCGCTAACCAGGCTGCGCCACGCCCCGCGAGCGACGCATCCTAGCGGTTGCCGGCTGGTGCTACGACGTGCTGGCGCAGATCGCGTAGACCTTGACCGAGACGTAGGCGCCTGGGCTCGAGAAGAGGACGCCGTGCCACTTGTCGTCGCCGGAGGGGTAGCCGTAGGAGACGATCCCGGGACTGCTGATCGACTCCGTGCCGCCGCCGATCACCTTCTTTCCGGACGGGCAGGACGCGGTCGCTTCCTTGAGCCCGCCGAGGTTGTCGTTCGCTGACGACGCGGTAACGATCTGGACGCCCGCGAGACCCGGGTCGCCCTTGTCACCCTTGTCTCCCCTTTCGCCGCGCTCGCCCGTGTCGCCCTTTGCGCCTGGGGGGCCCACCTGACCGAGCGATGAGGGAAAGAGGCCGTCAGGGCCGAGCGGCACGAGGTACCCAGGCTTTGGCTTGCGTGAGGCCTTGATCCCGTTGACGGCGAGGGCATTCTTGGCGGTGCCCGCGCTCTTCGCGTACGGAACGACCTTCGCGACGAGATCGCGGGCACCCGCGAGCGGCGCAACGCCGGTCAGGGCGACGACCAGAGCGATGCTCGACAGCGCGAGCGGCAGACGGCGGGTCATGGAGCCTCCTGTGGTAGCGGTTGAGCCCCTTCAGTCTCGCGCGCCCGGCGGTCGGAGCGGCAACTAGCTACGAGCTCGAGAGCTTCTTGTAGAGCCGCTCGACCATCTCCGGCATCGTCTCGAGCTTGGCGGTGATCACGCGGACGCGGTACTCGCGGAAGTGGTCGGCCTTGACGCCGAGCGCCTTGGCCAGCTTCGCGAGCACCTCGTTCGACGGCACCGGACGGTTGCCGTGGACGATGTGGTTGAGGTAGCCGGCCGAGAGGCCGGTCTTGTCGGCGAGGGCTCGATACGTGACTCCGGTCGCCGCCATCAGCTTCTCGATGGTCGGGCCGAGCGGCTCGGTCGAGTACGTCGCGGGCTGCTTCTTCGTGGCCATTCAGCTCCCCTCCAGGTGGGTCTTCACGCCGGCTGCGACGATCCGCATATCCGAGCCGTCGGCTCGTCTGCGGACATCGACCGCCCCGTCGTCCAGTGACTTCTTCCCGACGGTGATCCTGATCGGGCTGCCGATCAGGTCCGCGTCGGCGAACTTCTCCCCATGGCGCGCGTCGCGCTCGTCGAGCAGGACGTTGGCGCCCTCCGCAAGCTCCTCGGCAAGCCCGGCCGCGAGCCGCTCGACGTCGGCGTTCCCGGCCGCGAGCGAGAGTACGTGGACGTCGTAGGGCGCGAGCGCGTCGGGCCAGGCGATCCCGGTCTCAGCGCTCCGCTGCTCGACCGCCGCCGCCATCACGCGTCCCGGGCCGATTCCGTAGCTGCCCATCACGATCGGCTGTTGCTTGCCGTCCGCGTCGAGATAGACCGCGTTGAGCGGGGCCGAGTACCGCGTGCCGAGCTTGAAGATGTGCCCGACCTCGATCGCGGTCTCGAACCGGAGCCGACCACCGCAGCGCGGACAGGCGTCACCGTCCTTCGACTCACGCAGATCGGCAAACCGCGGCGTGTAGTCACGGCCCGACTCGACGCCGCGGAGGTGCCAGCCGTCACGATTTGCCCCAGCGACGAACTGACCGTCGCGAAGCGCCTCGTCGGCGACGATCTCACCCCCAAAGCCGACCGGGCCCAGTGAGCCGCCCGAGGCGCCGAAGGCCTCGCGGATCTCGTCGTCGGTCGCCGGGCGCGACGGCTGCCCGAGCGCCGCGTCGAGCTTGTTCGGCTCGAGCCGGTCGTCGCCGCGGACGAGCGCGAGCACGACCGCGCCGTCCGCGCGCGTCACCGGCATCGCCTTCGAGGTCGCGGCCGCGTCGATCCCGAGCAGGGCCGCGAGCCCTTCGATCGTCGTCACGCCGGGCGTCGCGACCTCCTCCGGCGCAGCGAGCGAGGCCGGCAGCTCGGGCGGTCGCGGTACACCACGCGCGACCTCGAGGTCGGCGGCGAAATCGCCGTTCTCACACGTGACGAGCGTGTTCTCTCCCGAGCCGGACGGCGCGAGGAAGTCCACCGACGCGCTGCCACCCATCATCCCCGACTCCGCTTCCACCCCGACCGCGTGAACGCCGCACCGCTCGAAGATGCGCTGGTACGCGCGCCGATGGGCCTCGAATGCGATGTCGAGCCCCTCCTCGTCCCGGTCGAAGGAGTACGAGTCCTTCATGATGAACTCGCGCACGCGCAACAGGCCTCCTCTCGGTCGCGGCTCGTCGCGCTCCTTCACCGAGAAGTGGTAGAGGATCTGCGGAAGCTGGCGATAGCTCTGAAGCTCGCGCGCGTGGAACGTGAAGGTCTCCTCGTGCGTCATCGGCAGAACGAACTCGCGGCCGTTTCTGTCCTGCAGCCGGAAGATCTCCTGGATGTAGTCACGCCCGGTCTGCTGCCAGAGCTCGAAGGGCGTGAGCACCGGGCACAGCATCTCCTGGCCGCCGATCGCGTCGATCTCCTCGCGGACGATCTGCACGACCTTCTGATGCACCGTCCAGCCGAGCGGTAGGTACGTCCACACCCCTGCGCTGACCTGTCGGATGTAGCCGCCGCGGACGAGAAGCTTGTGCGAAACGGCCTCGGCGTCGGCCGGATCGTCGCGGAGGGTCGGGATGAACAGGGCTGACTGGCGCTGCAACGGCACGAGTGCCTAGGCTAGTCGAGACGCGCGCGGCGTGGGCCGGTTGTTGCCGTGTCAGGCGCGGTTTGCGATGCTCGGCTCGCCGCCCGGTCAGCGGTTGACGCGAACGAAGCCGCTGACCTGCATCCCATTGTCCTCGGGAGAGGTCTGCAGGATGAACGCATCGAGCTTCGACAGCACGTCGCGCGCCTCGACCGGCATCGCACCCTCACCAGTAAAGCCGGTGATCAGTGGGACGAGACCGTCGAGGTCGACATACACGAACCCTGCGGTGCGATCAGCGAGCCCGACCTCGTCGGCGGCGCGCTTGAACGCGTCGGAGTCGGCGAGACGCTCGCTGGAGCCGTTGAAGGCGGCGATCGCGTCCGAGCCGATCGTGACGATGAGCGTGTCGTCGTCGAGCTTGCCGTACGACAGCGGCACGCCCTGCAGGTCGAGCCGCGAGACAGCGATGTCGTCGAGCGTCGTTTGCGTGACCTGACCCCCGCTCCGCTCGGCGAGCTTGCGAACGACCGTGTCGAGCGTCGCGAGCGTCTCGTCGGCATCTGGCGGCGAGAGGACAGCCGTCACCTCGGGAGCGGTGCCCGAGCCTCGCCGCAGGTAGACGACACCCTCGCCCGAGAACGCGTCCATCACCTTGTCGAGCGAGACACCGACCGCCGATTCGAGCGTCTCTGAGACCTTGTCCAGCGGCGCGCTGAGCTTGTCGACCGTGCCCTGCGTGCCGCCGAACGAGATCGCAGCAACGGCGTCGGCAGGGACCTTCGCGAACAGCTTCGGCTCGTAGTGAGTGCCGTTGCCGAGCTTCCCTCCGCGCGCGCCGACCGCGACGTAGAGCCCGTTCTCGCGGGCGGCGAGCGCCATCGCGATTGACTCGAGATCGAAATCGATCCCGTCGAGCTGGGCGCCCGACAGCGGAGTGGGCACGGCGCCACCGGCGAGGCCCTCGGCCCCGGCCGCGAGCTTCTGGAGGTTCTCGGTCAGCCCGGCGCCGTCGACCCAGGCCTTGACGAGTGCGTCGTCGGGGAGCGCGCCGATCGCCTTGGCGAACGTGTCGGTCGTCTCGAGCGATCCGCGGTCGAGCGCGGCCGAGTATGCGTCGATCTCAGCCTGGTGTTGGGCGAGCACCGTCCAACCGCCGACCGAGCTCTTCACCATCTCGTCGCTTCTTGAGCTCTCGAGCAGGTGGTCGAGCTTCTCGGCGTCCTTCGGCTGGAGGAGGATGAGCGGCTTCGAGTCCGCGGTCACCACGACGACCAGCTCCCGGCCAAGCGCGGGCTCGACATCGGTGGCCCAGTCGAGCTGGTCATCGGCGAGGGCCTTATCGATCCCGGAGGTGAACGCCTGCCCGACGGACGGGAACAGCGAAACGAGCGCCTTCGCGTTCGTCCACTGCGCGGACGTCATGTCGGTGTCGACCGACACGTAGGCGAGCGCATTTGCAGGCGCCTGCTTCGCGGACGCGGGCACGCCGCCTGCGGCCGCGGTCTCCTTCGCACCGCCGCAGCCGGCCGCGACCAGCGCGACGGACGCAAGCGCAAGCACGAGGGCTCCTGTCAGGCGACGCCGCATACTCCTACGGTATCGGCATCCCGTGACGACAAGTTGAGTCGGATCCGGTTCAAGCGGCCGAGCGCTCAGTCGAGCGGGATCAGGCTCGCCTCGGCCATCGCGAGCGCCGCCGGCTTTGCCAGCTTCGGGCGCTCGGGCCTGACCATCCCATCGTCGATCCAGCGGTCGATCTCGACGAACAGCTCGTCAATGAGCGTCGGTGCCGGCACCTTCTTCAGCACCCGGCCGTGCGCGTAGACGAACCCCACGTCGCGGCCTCCGGCGATCCCGAAATCGGCGTCCCCCGCCTCCCCCGGGCCGTTTACGGCACAGCCCATCACGGCGACCTCGAACGCCTGCGGGTATGCCTTCAGCCGCTCCTCGACGACGACAGCGAGGCTCTCGACGCCGACGTTGTCCCGACCGCACGAGGGGCAGGCGATCATCACCGGGCCGCGCTCGCGCAACCCCAGCGCCTTGAGGATCTCCCATGCAACCTCGACCTCGCGCACCGGGTCGGCGGTGAGCGAGACGCGGAGCGTGTCGCCGATCCCGTCCATCAGCAGCGCCCCCATCCCGACCGCGCTCTTGATCGCGCCGGCGAACGGGGTACCCGCCTCGGTCACCCCGAGGTGCAGTGGATACGGCACCTTCGCGGCGAGCATGCGGTACGCCCGGATCATCGTCGGCACGTGCGATGCCTTCACCGAGATCTTGAAGTCCCGGTAGTCGAGCTTCTCGAGCAGCTCGACCTGCTCGAGCGCCTCGACGACGAGTGCCTCGGCGGCGTCGCGCCGCGCGACCTCCTCGAGGTGCTTTGGCAACGAGCCGGCATTGGCGCCGATCCGCATCGGGATGCCGGCCTCCTTCGCAGCGAGGACGACCTCCGCAGTCTTCTCGGGCCCGCCGATGTTGCCGGGGTTGATCCTGACCGCGGCGACCCCAGCCTCGATCGCCTTGAGCGCGAGCGAGGCGTTGAAGTGGATGTCGGCGATGATCGGGACCGGCGAGAACCGGACGATCCTCGCGAGCGCTTCTGCGTCCTCGAGCTTCGGCACCGCGACCCGGACGATCTCGCACCCCGCCGATGCGAGCGCAGCGATCTGGGCAGTCGTCGCCTCGACGTCGTGTGTCTTCGTCAGCGTCATCGACTGCACGACGACAGGGGCGCCGCCCCCGATTCTGACCCCACCAACCTCGATCGACCGCTCGCTCGCCATCGCGAGCAAGGGTACCGGTGGGCACAATCGCCGGATGAGCCCCCTCGAGCCGCCGCCGAGTCGCTGGCTGCTCGAGGCCGCACCCGCTGATCTCGACCACGATCTCCACGGGCTCGGCGCCGACCTCGAGCCCGGCACGCTGCTCGCCGCCTACCGGCTCGGTCTCTTCCCGATGCCCGTCACAGTCGACGGGGACGGCGGCAAGGCGCTCGGCTGGTGGTCGCCCGCCCGCCGTGGCGTGATCCCGCTCGACCACCGCCTGCCTCGCACGGTCAGGCGCGTCGGCGGCCGGTACGAGATTCGCGTCGACACGGCGTTCGAGGCGGTGATTCGGGGCTGTGGCGACCCGTCACGACCGCACGGCTGGATCGACGAGGCGATGATCGCAGCCTACGGCGAGCTGCACACGCTCGGCTGGGCCCATTCGCTCGAGTGCTGGGACGGCGACATGCTCGCCGGCGGGCTCTACGGAGTCGCGATCAACGGGCTCTTCGCAGCCGAGTCGATGTTCCAGCGACGACCGGACGCCGCGAAGTGCGCGCTCGCCGCGCTCGTCGAGCGGCTGTGTGCGGCCGGCGACGCCGGGGAGCGGCTCCTCGACGTCCAGTGGCAGACGCCGCACCTGGCGCTGCTCGGCGCAACGGAGATCGCTCGGAGCGAGTACCACCTGCGACTCGAGACCGCGCTGCGTCTTCCTCTACCCGAGCTCCGTACTGCCCCTTGCTGACACAAGTGGTCAGGAAGGGCCAGTGAGGTCGTTCGAAAGCCCGATGAAGAACAGCAGCACGACAAGCCCGATCCCGACGATCGACACGCGCTCGTAGATCTCCCGCCGCACCGATCGGCCACGAAGCCCTTCGGCGACCGCAAACACGATGTGACCGCCGTCGAGGGGCAGCAACGGCAGCAGGTTGAGGAGCGCGATCGAGAGCGAGATCAGCCCGAGGACGAAGAAGAAGTCGTCGGCCCCCTGCTTCGCCGCAGCCGAGGAGCCCTGAACGATCCCGACCGGGCTCGAGATGTCCTTGCGCCCCTCGCCGTGGACCAGTCGGCCCAGCGAGGCGCCAATGTCACGCGCCACCCGGCCCGTGAGCCGGAACGACTCACCGACCGCGGCGACCGGGCCGAGCCCCTTCCCGGTAAGCGCAAACCCAAGCCGGTACCTGCCGTCCTCGAGCTCAGGGCGCGCTGCGGGCAACACGAGCTCGCTCCCGCCGCGAACCACCGTGACGACGAGCATTCGCCCGCGGGAGGCGGCGATGGTCGAGGCGATCTCGTCGGCCGTGACCCGAGCGCCGTTGATCGCGACAATCCGGTCTCCGTGCTCGAGCCCGATCGCCGCGGCGGGCGTCTTCTCGTCGACGCGGTCGACCAGCGACGTCGCCTTGCCGGCCGAAGTCATGTACAGCCCCGTGAAGAGCACGAGCGCGAGCACGATGTTGGCGAGCGGCCCGGCGGCGATCGCCGCCACGCGCTTCCAGGTCGCGGCGCGCCAGTACGCGTCGGGCCCGAGTGCGTCCCGCAGATCGTCGATTCCCTTCAGCGCCAGCCGTCGCGCAGCCGCGGAGAGCGGCCGGTCGGCAATCTCCCGCTCGAGCGTCGCCATGCGCTCGAGCGCCGACTGCTCGTCGCCGTCATCGACGACGTTGCGAAGCCCGTCGATCATCGGTGCGAGCGGCGGCGCCTCCTCACGGACGAGGCCGAACGCGGCCTCGACGTCCGAGCCCGCTGGGCGGTGCATCCCGGGGATCTTGACGAAGCCGCCGAGCGGGATCGCGCCGATCCCGTACTCGATCCCACGCCGCTTGACGCTGACGATCGCCGGTGGAAAGCCGATGTAGAACCGCCGCGGACGCATCCCCAGCGAGAGCGAGACGAGGAAGTGACCGAGCTCGTGGACGAAGATCAGCACGCCCAGCCCGACGATCGCGTAGAGCATGGTCATCGCGAGCCGAGCCACTCCCCGGCGATCCGTCGTGCCTCGGCGTCTGCCGCTTCGAGCGACGGGAGATCGGGCGCGTCGACCCAGTTGCCGCGCGTCAGCACATCCGAAACGGTACCGGCGATGGCGGCGAACCCGATCGCGCCAGCGAGGAACGCGGCGACCGCGACCTCGTTTGCGGCGTTGAAGGCGCACGGTGCGGTGCCGCCTGCGAGTCCGGCAGCGCGCGCCAGCTCGAGCATCGGGAATGCCTCGAGGTCAGGCGCCTCGAACGCGAGCGTCAGCCCCGCAAGCTCCAGCTCGCGAACGCGTGTCGGCCGGCGGTCCGGGTACGAGAGCGCGTACGAGATCGGCACCCGCATGTCGGGGTGGCCCAGGTGCGCGAGCAGGGCGCCGTCGTTGAAGCGAACGAGCGAGTGCACGACCGACGTCGGGTGCACCACCACCTCGATCTCCGCGTACGGAACCCCGAACAGCCAGTGGGCCTCGATCACCTCGAGCCCCTTGTTCGCGAGCGTCGCAGAGTCGATCGTGATCTTCGGTCCCATCTGCCAGGTCGGGTGGGCGAGCGCCTGAGCCGCGGTGACTGCGGCGAGCCGGTCGGGCGTGTAGCCGCGGAACGGGCCGCCCGAAGCGGTGAGCACGAGCCCGGCGATCGTCTCCGGGGCACGGCCGTCGAGGCACTGGTGGAGCGCGGAGTGCTCGCTGTCGACAGGGATGATCACACCCCCGCCCCGCTCCGCCGCCTCGAGCGCGAGCCGGCCCGCGGCGACAAGGCTCTCCTTGTTCGCGAGCGCGAGCGTGCGACCGTGCTCGAGCGCCCAGAGGGTTGCGCGCACGCCCGCGAAGCCGACAACCGCGTTCAGAACCACGTCAGGAGAAGTTCGTTCCAGCAGCTCGATCGGATCGCCGCCGACCTGGAAGTCGTCGACCCCGAGCGCTCCGGCCAGGTCGTCGAGCGGCGTCGAGCCCGACTGCAGCGCGCACAGCTCGAGCTCCGGGCTCGCATCGACGACCTCGATCGCCTGGCGGCCGATCGAGCCGGTCGCACCGAGCAGTGCGATCCGTCGGGTCACGTGAGCAGCAGCAGAGCGTAGAACGCGGCCGGCCCCGCCCAGAGCAGCGAGTCGACGCGGTCGAGCACGCCGCCGTGCCCGCCGAGCATCCTCCCCGAGTCCTTGACCCCGAGATCACGCTTCACCGCCGATTCGAACAGGTCGCCGAGCGTCGAGGCGAGGCAGATCGCAAGACCGAAGACGAGCGACTCGCCGATCGTGAGGACATCCTGGTCATAGAGGCTGAAAAACGCGACCGCGACGCCCGCCAGCGTGCCACCCAAGAACCCCTCCCAGGACTTCCCCGGCGAGATGCTCGGCGCAAGCCGATGGCGGCCGATCATGCGTCCCACGGTGTAGGCGCCGGTGTCGTCGGCGAACACCGTGAGGAGCACGGTGACGAGCAACAGTAGGCCATCGTCGGGGATGTCGCGGATCGCAACGAGGTGCGCGAGCCCGCCACCGACCCACACGACCCCGAGAGTTGTCAACGCGAACCCCGAGGTCGCGTGCTGACGGGCACCGCCGCCGAGGAACAGGAGAAAGCACGCGCCGACAGTCGCCATGATCCCACCGAGAAGCCACGCGAGGCCACCGCCGTGCGCGGTGAGAACCGTGAGCGCGAGCCCGAGGAACCCGGCAAGCACGATCGGCCGAAGCGAGCGGCCCATCGTGTAGAGCTCGTGCAGGGCGAGGAGCCCACCGACGGTCGCGAGCGCGGCGAGCCACCAGCCGCCGAGGTACACGACCCCGAGCACGATGGGCAACAGCGCGACGGCGACGAGGATGCGGGAGCCGAGCGCGCTCATCGCCCGCCGAACCGCCGCTCGCGCGCCGCGTACTCCTCGATCGCGGCGGCGAGCGCCTCGGCGTCGAAGTCGGGCCAGGGGAGGTCGGTAAACACGAGCTCGGCGTAGGCGGCGCCCCAGAGGAGGAAGTTGGAGATTCGAAGCTCGCCGGAGGTGCGGATCAGCAGATCGACGTCTGGCAGCTCCGGTGCTGCGAGCCGGGCGGCGACGGCGGCCTCGTCGATCGCGGCGGCGGCAACCCCGTCACGAACGAGCGCCTGCGCCGCGGCGACGAGCTCGGCACGCCCGCCATAGTCGAACGCGATCCAGAGGTCGAGCGTGTCGAGCTGCTCCGTCTCGTGCTCGAGCCCGGCCATCTTCACCGCGAGCTCGGGCGGGACGCGATCGCGCCGGCCCATGAACCGGGTGCGCACGCCCTGCTTCGCGAGGTCGGGAAGCTCGCGGTCGATCGTCTCGGAGAGAATCTCCATCAGCGCCGCGACCTCGTCGGGTGGGCGCTGCCAGTTCTCGGTCGAGAACGCGTAGACGACGAGCGTGCGGATCCCGAGGTCGATCGCCGCCTCGACGGTGCGCCGGAGCGCGCGGGTCCCCTCGCGGTGCCCCTCGGAGACGGGGAGCTCGCGGGTTGCCGCCCAGCGGCCGTTCCCGTCCATGATGATCGCCACGGTCGCGGGAGCGGCGGTCCCGCCGCGAGAGGAGTCAGGCACCGACGGTGTGACGGACGACTCCGTCACACCTCCATGATCTCGGCTTCTTTGTGCTTCAGCATCTCGTCGATCTTCTTGACGTGATCGTCGGTGAGCTTCTGCACCGCACCCTCCGCCCGACGCTCTTCGTCGTCGCCGACCTCGCCGTTGCGAACGAGGTCCTCGAGGTGCTTCATCACGTCGCGGCGGACGTTGCGAATCGCGACCTTGCCGTCCTCGGCAAGCCGGCGGACGACCTTGACGAGCTCCTTCCGGCGTTCCTCGGTGAGCGGCGGGATCGGGAGGCGGATGAGCTTGCCGTCGTTTGACGGCGTCAGCCCGAGGTCGCTCTCCATGATCACCTTCTCGATCGCCTTGATCTGCGAGGGGTCGAACGGCTGGATCGAGATCAGACGCGCCTCGGGAGTCGAGATCGACGCCATGTTCGCCAGTGGGGTCGGCGTGCCGTAGTAGTCGACGCTAATCCGGTCGAGGAGCGCCGTCGAGGCGCGACCGGTGCGAACCGTGTTGAACTCGGTGCGCGTGTGCTCGATCGACGTGTCCATGCGCCGCTCGCAGCCCGCAAGAAAGTCTTCGATCGCCGCCATCAGCCCTCCTTCGCCGTCGTGATGATCGTCCCGACCCGGTCGCCGGTGACGACGCGACGGATGTTGCCCGCCGCGAGCTCGAACACGTGAATCGGGAGATTGTTGTCCATGCAGAGCGAGAGCGCGGTGGTATCCATCACCTTCAGGCCGCGCTCGATCGCCTCGAGATGCGTCAGCTCGGGCAGGAACTGCGCAGCCGGGTCGGTGCGTGGGTCGCCGTCGTAGACGCCCTGAACGCCGTTCTTGGCCATCAGGATCGCCCCGGCGCCGATCTCGAGCGCCCGAAGGGCGGCAGCGGTGTCGGTGGTGAAGAACGGGTTGCCGGTGCCGGCCGCAAAGATGACGATGCGCCCCTTCTCGAGGTGCCGCATCGCTCGCCGCCGGATGTACGTCTCGGCGACCTCCGACACTTCGATCGCCGATTGCACCCGGGTCTGTGCCCCGAGCTTCTCGAACGCATCTTGCAGCGCGAGCGCGTTGAGGAGCGTCGCGAGCATTCCGGCGTAGTCGGCGGTTGCCCGGTCCATCCCCTCCGCTGCAGCCTTCATCCCCCGGTAGAAGTTGCCTCCGCCGACAACGACGGCCAGCTCGACCCCGGATTGCTGGATCGCGGCGACCTCGGTCGCGATCTGGTTGACCGTGCCCGGATCGACGCCGTACTCGCGTGCGCCCATCAGGCTCTCGCCCGAGAGCTTCAGCAGCACGCGGCGAAACGGCAGTGCAGCGCCCGTGGGCGCCGGCACCGCCGTCTCACCGTGGCCGTCACTCACGAGCCGGCGACCGAGACCCGCTTGAATTGCCTTACGGAGGCGCCGGCGTCGGACAGCGCCTGCCCGACCGACTTGGCGGCGTCGTGGATCCACGCCTGGTCGACGAGGACGCCGCCGGGCGCGGCTGCGAAGAAACGCTTCCCGAGCATGCCCTCGACGATCTTCTCACGCGCGGCCTCGGGCTTCGAGGCGAGCTCGTCCGAGTTGAGGTAGATCTGCTTCTCGGCGTCGATCACGTCGGCGGGAACCTCGTCACGCGTCGTGTAGTCGGGCGCGGCGAACGCGATGTGCATGCACAACTGGCGGGCGAGCTCCTCGGAGCCTCCCTCGAGCTGCACGAGCACGCCGATCTTGTTCGCCGGCGGGTGCACGTACGCGGCGATCGTCCCACCCTCGAACCTGGCGGCGCCTGCGACGACGATGTTCTCTCCGAGCGTCGCGATCAGCTCGGTGCGCTCTGCATCGAGCGCGTCGGCCGCCTCGGTGCCACCTGTGGCGACCGCGTCGACGAGCTTGCCGGCGAATGCGCGGAACGCGTCGTTCTTCGACACGGGCTCGGTCTCGCAACCGAGACCCACGATCACCCCGTTGCCGCCGGCCACGCTCACGTCGACGATGCCCTCGGTTGTCGCCCGGTCGGCACGCTTGCCGGCCGCGGCAAGCCCCTTCTCGCGCAGCAGCACCTTCGCCGCCTCGAGATCGCCGCCCGTCTCCTTGAGGGCGTTCTTGCAGTCCATCATCCCGGCGCCGGTCAGCTCGCGGAGCTCCTTCACCAGGCTTGCGCTGATCTCCGTCACGTTCTTCCTACTTTCGTTCGCAGTCTCTGGGATCCGTCTAGCCGGCGGCTGGCTCGGCCGGCGCCTCGGATGCCGGGTCGGCCTCCGTGGCAGCTTCGGCGGCGACCGGCTCGGCGGCCGCGGGCGCTTCGGCGGGGGCCTCGGGCTCGACCGCCGGCTCGGCGGTCGAGGGCGCCTCGACCGGGGCGGCCTCGGGCTCGGGGGCGCGCTCCGCGGCCTTCTTCGCCTTCGCCGAGCTCTCAGTCAGCTCGGCGGCGGTGACCTTGGTACGGCCGGCCTCGATTCCTGCCGCGATTGCCCTCACGATCAGCGAGCACGAGCGGATCGCGTCGTCATTTCCGGGGATCACGTGGGTCGCCTCGTCGGGATCGCAGTTCGTGTCGACAAGCGCGATCACCGGAAGGCCGAGACGCTGAGCCTCGCGCACCGCGAGCTGCTCCTTTTTCAGGTCGACGATGAACACGGCGTCAGGCTGGCGGCGGAGCCCCGAGACGCCACCGAGGTTCGCCTCGAGCTTCTCGAGCTCGTTGAGCATCGTGATGCGCTCCTTGGCGGGGAGCAGGTCGAGCTGCCCCTCCTCCTTGAGCCTGCGAAGCTCCTGCAGGTAGGTGATCCGGTCGGCGATCGTGCGCCAGTTCGTCAGCAGCCCGCCGAGCCAGCGATGCGCGACGTATGGCATCCCGACCCGCTCGGCCTCCTGCTTGACCGCGTCCTGCGCTTGCTTCTTCGTGCCGACGAAGAGGATCGTCCCGCCCCGCTCCGCGATGTTGCGGGCGAAGTCGTGAGCCTCCTGCAGCAGCGCCTGCGTCTGCTGAAGGTCGATGATGTAGATCCCGCCACGCTCGTCGAAGATGAATCGCTTCATCTTCGGGTTCCAGCGCCGCGTCTGATGGCCGAAGTGCACGCCGGCCTCGAGCAGCTCCTTCATGGAGACGACTGCCACGGTGATTCCTTTCGGTTGCTGTGGAAGAACAGCCGGAGGAGATGAACGGAACCGTGCGCAACGCAACGGCACCACCGTCCACCGGACTCTCCGGGGAGATGGGGTAGGAACGCCGGAATCGTAGCCGCTACGGGCTCTCGGCGTCAGCCTCGGCCAGGCCGAGCGCCTCGGCGAGATCCGCAGGCAACGGGCTTTCGGTCTCCACGAGCACGCCGGTGAAGGGATGTGTGAACGAGAGCAGGTTCGCGTGGAGAAACTGGCGGGGCAGCCCGAGATCGCCCGCGACGCCGTACACGGGGTCGCCGCAGACCGGCAAGTCGATCGCCTCCAGATGGACGCGGATCTGGTGCGTTCGCCCCGTCTCGAGCGTCACCGAGAGCAGCGTGCGACGCCCCAGCCGTCGCGCGATCGCGAACCGCGTGACCGCCGCGCGCGGCGTCTCCGTGTCGAGCGAGCGGCGGAGGCGGTCGCGCCGGTCGCGCCCGATCGGCGCATCGATGCGCCCGGTTCGTGACTTCGGCGTCCCGAGCACGAGCGCGAGGTAGCCCCGCACGACCTCGCGGCGGCGGATCAGCTCTTGCAGGCGCCGGTGCGCCTCCGACGAACGCGCGACGACGAGCAACCCGGAGGTGTCGCGATCGAGCCGGTGCACGATCCCCGGCCGGCCCGGGTCACCGCCGGCGGCACCGACCGCGAGCAGCCCGTTGACCAGCGTCCCGGTCGTACGGCTCCCGGCAGGGTGCGTGACAACGCCCGCGGGCTTGTCGACGACGAGGAGGTGCTCGTCCTCCCAGACGACCGTGAACGGGATGGTCTCCGCCGCCAGCGGAGCCGGGGCGGGCAGGGTCAGCGAGATCTCGTCGCCGGGCTCGAGGCGGTAGCTCTTCGGCCGCTCGACCCCGCGGACGAGAACGTGGCCTGCGCCGATCAGCCGCTCCGCCTCGGCCCGCGAGGCGACGCCGGGAAGCGTGGCGACGTAGGCGTCGAGCCGGCGGCCGACGGCGACGTCAGGAGCGGCTGAGTGGAGCGGCTCCAACCCGTGGGTGCGCGCGGTCGGCGGCAAGGAGCGAGAGGAAGAGCAGCCCGACGCCGACGACGATGAACGTGTCGGCGAGGTTGAACTTGGGAAAGCCCTCGAGCTCGAGGAAGTCGGTGACGAACCCGAGCCGCAGGCGATCGAGGAGGTTCGAGATGCTCCCGCCGATCAGCAGCCCGAATGCGGCCGGAAGCAGCGGGTGCCGGGCGGCCGCCCGCCAGAAGAACACCAGCATCGCGCAGACGGCGAGCGTTGCGAGCAGGATCACGGACGCGGTCGAATCGGCGAAGAGGCCGAATGCGATTCCCGTGTTGTGTACGTGTCGGATCGCGAACGGCCCGACCAGCTCGACCGCCTCCCCCACGTCGAGCCGACGCGCGACCACCTGCTTGGTGAGCTGGTCGGCACCGATCGCCGCCGCCGCGACGACGAAGAGGGCGAGCCACTGGAATCGCCCGGCGCCGAGGAGCCGTTCGGCTCCTGCGATCGGCTGCAGAGCGTTCGGGGCCGACCCGACCCGGATCTCCGGGACGGGTACGGAGCGGCTCGGCTCAGGCACCGCGCTCCTCGAGCCTGCGGCAGTCCAGGCACAGCGTCGCGTAGGGCACCGCGTCGAGACGAGCCTCCGGGATCGCGCCGCCGCAGCGGGC
This sequence comes from Gaiellales bacterium, assembly GCA_046330385.1. Classification (GTDB taxonomy): domain Bacteria; phylum Actinomycetota; class Thermoleophilia; order Gaiellales; family Gaiellaceae; genus Gaiella. Next base: position 1,063,422 of record JAXLSV010000002.1, read on the forward strand.
GCAGAGGCCGTACGTGCCCGAGGCGATCCGCCCGAGCGCGGCGTCGATCTCGGCCACGACTTCCTCGGCGTTGTCCTCGAGGGTGCCGTCGAGCTCGCGTGCGAGCACGTCGCTTGCGTGATCGGCGAGGTGCTGGTCGCCCGCTGACGAGCTCAGCTCCGCCTCGCTCGCATCAGCCTCGACGAGCTCGTGTGCGGCCCCGAGGATCCGTGATCGCATCGCCTCGAGCTCCGACTTCCGGCGTTCGAGATCGATTGTCATGGTCTCCCCCTCTCGGCTGTCGTAAGGAGCCGCTCGGCTTCCTCGGAGTCGATCCCCTCGACTTCGACGAGCTTCGTTCGGTTCGTGTGCCCGGCGACAACGCGGACTGCGGAGGTCGCGACCCCGAGCTCGCCGGCGAGCAGACTGACGACGGCGTCGTTGGCGCGACCTCGATCGGCCGGGGCGATCACCGAGACTTTCCAGCCGTCGCCGTGACGGCCAACGACGCCGGTACGCCGGGCGCCCGGCGAAACCCGTACCGCGAGGCGTGCACGAGGCTCCATACCCTCAGGATACCCCGTCGCGCGCCGCTATCCCGCGAGCTGCTGCGCCGGGGGCTCGTCGGGCTCCGCGTTGGCGGGAGGCTCGGCTGCGACCGGGCCGGTGGTCGCGGTGAGCTCGCCGGGAGCCGACTCCTCGACGATCTCGAGAGCCGAGCGGAGGATCGCCTGGACACGTCGGGCCTCGCCGAGCAGCCGCTCCTTCTCGGTGATCGCGTCCCGGACGATCCGGCGCGACTCGGCATTCGCCTCGGCGACGATCACGTCTGCCTCGCGGCGGGCCTGTTCCTTGAGATCCTGGGCGGCGCGCTCCGCCGAGACGAGCGTCTGCCGGAGCAGCGCCTCGACCTCGGCGTGCCGGGCGAGCTCGCCCTCGAGGAGCTCGATCCGCTCCGACATGTCGGCCCGCTCGCGCCAGACCAGCTCGAAGCTGTCGGCGATGTCGTCCATCGCGTGGCGTACGCCGGCGCGGCGGTAGCCGAAGAGCCCGCGGCGAAGCTCGAGGTGCCTGACCTCGACCGGGGTTAGCGACATCGGGGTGATGGTCATCCTGTTCCTCCTCCGGCTAGAACACGCCGGAGATCAGCGCGACGAGCGCGCGGTTGATCAGCACGAGCACGAAGACGGCGACCATGGGCGACAGGTCGAGTGGGCCGAGGGGCGGGACGAACCGGCGAAAGACCGCGAGATACGGTGAGCAAACGTCGTGGAGAAACCGGTGAAGCCCGCTCGTGCCGCCGAGCGACCCTGGCGGGATCAGCTGCAGGATGATGTAACCGAGGATCAGCAACGAGTAGACGGTCGTGAACACGTTCACGAAGCTCACGAGTGCCGTCTCCGTCGTGCCGAGCAGCAAGAGGCTGGCCTGGGCGCCCATCGGCAGAGTTCTTCGCGGGGCGCGCGCGGATTCCTACGCCTGGTTGAAGAACCCGCCCGAGTCGAGCGCTCGCGCGCGCTCCTCGGCCGAGACCTCGACGTTCCGCGGCGTCAGCAGGAAGACCTTGTCGGCGACGCGCTGCATGCTCCCGTCGAGCGCGTAGGTGAGCCCGCTCGCGAAGTCGATCAACCGCTTCGACAGCTCGGTGTCGGCGCTCTGGAGGTTGAGGATCACGGGCACCTGATCCTTGAACTTGTCCGCGATCTGCTGGGCGTCGTTGAAGCTGCGAGGCAGGACGAGATGAACGCTGACACGCGGCGAGCTCTCGACCCCGCGCAGCCGAGCGCGGCGCGAGCCGGCTGGTGGAGGCGCGACCGCGGCGTCGGAGCTCTCGGCGTCTGACCATCCGTCGGGCTCGCTCATCGGCAGCCGGCGGACGTTGGCGCGCTCGCGGCGACGGTGCGCCCGCTCGTTCTCCTCGTGCGAGACGATCGCGTCCTCGTCCCAGTCGTCCTCCTCGGCGATCCCGAAGTACACGAGGGTGCGGTTCCACATCTCACCAAAGCCCATGACAGCGGAGGATCCTACCGCTGGGCGCTGACGTCAGACCTCGCTCCAGAGCGCAGAGCCAACGCGGATGAACGTCGCGCCCTCCTCGACCGCCACTTCCCAGTCCTGCGAGGTGCCCATCGAGAGCTCCGCGAGCCCGTGGGAGTCGGCGAGCGCCGCCAGGTGCCTGAACACGGGTCGGGAGTCTTCCGGGTCTCCGGTCGGCGCCGGCATCGTCATCAGCCCACGGATCGTCGGATAGCGCGCGACCCACTCCCCGATCGTGTCGGGTGGGACGCCGCCCTTCGACTCCTCTCCGGAGAGGTTCACCTCGAGGAGCCACGGCACCATGAGCCGGCGCGCGGTCGTGTCGGTGTCGACCGCGTGCACGAGCTCGCAGACGCGATTGACAGTGTTCGCCTTGTTCGACTGCAGCCGACCGATGAAGTGCCAGCGGAACGCATCGCCGTAGGCGGCGTGCTTCGCGAGGAGCTCCTGGACGCGGTTTTCCCCGACCACCTCGACCCCGGCCTCGGCGAGGAGCGCCAGCTCGGCGACCGAGACGTACTTCGTCGCGGCGACGACGGTCGCTTCGCCCGCGCGCTTGCGGATCGCCTCGTAGTTCCGGCGGATGAGGTCGGCGTTCACCGCTCCCCCGCCGCGAGCTCGAGAAGCTGCTCGCGCGTGTTGAGCGACGGCTCGTCGATCACCCGGGTCAACAGCGCCGCGAGCACCCGGCCGAGGGCCGGGCCTTCCGCGAGACCGGCCGCGATCAGGTCGTTTCCGTTCACTGCGAGATCGGCCAGACGATACGGGTATTGGAGCGCAGCTTCCAGGTGTGTGCTCAGACGCTCGAGCGCCTCGGGCTCCCATGGCGGCACCGCCTTCGTCGCGAGGTCGGCCCGCTTGAGCACGATCAGCGCGCGCGCAATCCGCTCTCCCTCGCCCGCGAGGAAGCGGCGCGTCGCGAGGGCCGCGTCGGTCCCGGCTGCCCAGGGCTCGAGGTGGAACGCGTGGCTGGCGACGATCGCGCGGACGTCGCGGACGAGCACGACCGGATAGCGCAGGCGGCGGAGGATCCTCGCGGCAAGCTCGGCGCCGAGCGCGGCGTGGTTTCCGTTGCTGCGGTCGGCCTCGGGCTTGGCCGCGTCGTGGAGCAGCGCGGCGAGACGAACCGCGGTGTCAGCCTCGGCTCCAGCGAGGTTCTGGACGACAGCGAAGGTGTGCTCGTCGACGGTGCCGATCTGGCGCACCGAGGCCGTGCGGTAGCCGACGATCGGGCGCAGCTCGGGGAGCACGACGTCGAGCGCTCCCGTGTCGCGCATCAGCGCGAGGGCTGTCGCAGGGGCATCGCCGTGGAGGAGCCGTGACAGCTCACCCATCCCGTCGGCCTTGAGACCGCCACCGATCCGCTCCGGAGACACGTGGGCGAGGCCCGCTGCGTTCGCCCGCATCTGCACGAGCGTCTCCGGCGCCAGCGTGAAGCCCAGCTGCGAGACGAGCCGGAGCCCGCGCAGGATCCGCAACGGATCGTCGGCGAAGCTGTGCGGGGTGACCGTGCGCAGCTCGCGACGCTCGAGATCCTCGCGACCGTGGAAGGGATCGACCAGCGCACCGTCGACGAGGCGGCGGGCGATCGCGTTGACTGTGAAGTCGCGGCGCGCCATGTCCTCCTCGATCGTCACTCCAGGGTCGGCGACGATCTCGAAGTCCTTGTGGCGGGGCCCGGTCGAGCGCTCGGCGCGAGGCGGAGTGAACTCGATTCCCTTGGGCGCGAGCCGCCGGATCTCCCGATCGGACGGGTAGAGCCGCACCCCGACGAGCTGTCCGTGCACCTCGAGATCCTCGATGCGCCCGTGCGGTGCCAGCGCGGCTCTGAGCCCGGCATGGTCGACACCGGGCACGAGGAAGTCCTCGTCGGTGTGGTCGATCCCGAGCAGCTCGTCGCGAACCGAGCCGCCCACGACGTACGCGTCGAGCGCGAGCTGGCGGACATACCGGCGAAGGACGGTCGGCACGGCTCGGATTCTGACGACGCCGCCCCGGATAGGGTTGGGTGATGGAGCGAGAGGTTGTCGGCCGTCGGGACGAGCTCGGCGCCGTTCGCGCTCTCCTCGGCCTCGCCAACCGCTTTCGGGCGCTCGTGCTCGAGGGAGAGCCGGGGATCGGGAAGACGACGGTCTGGCGCGCTGGCGTCGACGACGCGCGTGATCGCGGCATGGCAGTCCTCGTCGCTCGACCGACTGCGACCGAGTCCCGGCTTGCGTACTCGGCTCTGGGGGATCTTCTTCGCGACGTTCCTCCCGATGCGTTCGCGGCACTGCCCGAGGCGCTTGGTGAGGCGCTGCGTGCCGCCGCGCTGCTCGACCACGCGACCGCGTTCCCCGACGAGCGGCTCGTCTCGCGGGCGCTTGCGGATCTTCTGCGTGAGCTCGCGTGCGTGGGCTCGATGCTCGTCGCGATCGACGACGTCCAGTGGCTCGACGAGCGCTCGCGCTCCGCGCTCGGGTTCGCCCTGAGGCGGTTGGTCGATACGTCGGCGCGTGTGTTGCTCGCACGCCGGCCCCCGCTCGGGACGAGCACCGAGCTCGAGGACGCATTGCCGCAGGCCGATCTCGACCTCGTCGCAATCGGCCCGTTGACGCTCGCGGCACTCCACGAGATCCTCCTCGCCCGAACCGGGCGGGCGGTGCCGCGCCCCGAGCTGGTGCGGATCTCGCGCGCCTCGGGTGGCAACCCATACTACGCGCTCGAAATCGCCCGCGAGCTCGCGCGCCACGGCGAGGCGCGCGCGACGATCCGGCTCCCCAAGGACGTCACCCGACTGACCGCCAACCGCGTCCTGCGCCTGCCGGCCGAGACCCGGGCGGTTCTGCTCGACCTTGCCTTGCGAAGCCGTCCCGTCGTCCCCGCCGATCCGTCCGCTCTTGCTCCGGCAGTCGCCGACGGGATCGTGGAGATCGAGCTCGATGGGACCGCGCGGTTCACGCATCCCCTCGTCGCGGCTGCTGTGGTCGACAGCGCCGAGGACCACGAACGCCGCGCTGCGCACCATGAGATCGCAATGGCGGCGACCGACGAGGTCGAGCGCTTCCGGCACCGCGCGCTCGCGGCCGAAGCGGTCGACGACGTCGCCGCCCGCGCCGCCGAGGACGGGTACAGGCTCGCGTCGGAGCTTGGCGACGCGGCGGCTGCGCTCGAGCTCGCGGAGCTCGCGCTGCGACTGAGCCCACACGACGATTTCGCGGCCAGGCTGAACCGCGCGATCGAGTACGCGGAGTGCCTCGACGCGGCCGGGGCGACCCCAGACGGTCGGGCCGTCCTCGAACGGGAGATCGCGGCAGCGCCGGCAGGTGCCGACGTTGGGCGTGCGCTTGCCCGGCTCGGCTGGGTGTGCTGGCGGGAGGCGGACTTCCCGTCCGGGATCGCCGCCTGCAGCCGAGCGCTTGCGGGGACCGACGATCTCGCGCTCATGGCTGAGTGCTACGAGACGCTGACCTGGCTCTTCGAGAACGATCTCTCGAAGGCATACGAGAACGCCCTCCGGCTCGTCGACGTGCGCACGGAGCAAGGAGACGAGATCGCGATTGCCCGCGCGCGACTTCTCTCGGCCTACTTCGGGATCGTGAGCGGACACCCTCCTGACAGAGCCGCGATCGAACACGACATCGACCTGCTCCGGCGACAGAACATCTTGGACGGGAACCCGGTCCCGGAGATGTGGATGAAGTTCACCGACCGGCTGGTCGAGTCGAGGGAGATCCTCGCGCAGCGCCGTGAGTTCTCGCGGGAGGCGCATGACGAGCAGTTCACCGTCGCGTGCCTGTTCGCCCTCGGGGAGGTCGATACCTGGCTCGGCGACTTCGACCACGCGCGCGCAGCGTTCGACGAGGCGCTTCGGCTTTCGGACGATCTCGCCGGGGCGACGTATCTCGGCTCCCTTCACGCCTGCGCCGGGCAGCTTGCGGCGATCGAAGGCCGAGTTGCCGACGCCGAGCATCATGCTGCGGAGGCGCTCCGGACCGAGCACCCGCAGACGTCGAAGGGGATCGTCGTGGCCCTGGCTCGAGCCGCAGAGGGCGCGGCGGCGCTCGCTGCGGGCGACTGGGAGCTTGCAGCCACAGCCTACGCGGCGGCGACGGTGACCCTCGACGGGATCGGGATGTCCGAGCCAGCGCGATTCCGGTATCAGGGTGATCACCTCGAGGCGCTCGTGGCGCTCGGACGCTACGACGAGGCAGGCGACCTCCTGAACCGGCTCGCGATGCGGCTACGGGTGTTCGAGCGACCCTGGCTTGCCGTTCAGGTCGAGCGCGGTCGTGCGGTGGTCGCCGGCGCCACCGGCGATCTCGACGCTGCACTCGCAGCTGCCGAGCAGGCGCTTGTCCAGTGCGACGAGCTGCCCATGCCGTTCGAGCGGGCCCGCACTCAGCTCGTCCTCGGCCGGCTCCGTCGCCGCGCGAAGCAACGCGGCGCCGCGCGGATCGTGCTCGAGTCGGCCCTCGAGACCTTCGAGTTGCTCCCCGCCCCACTCTGGGCCACCGCCGCACGCGACGAGCTCGCGCGGCTCGGCCTCGGCCGAAGTGGCGACGACCTGACCGAGTCAGAGCAAGCCGTTGCAGCTGCTGCGGCCCGCGGCCTCAAGAACCGGGAGATCGCCGAGCAGCTCTTCATGAGCCCGAAGACGGTTGAGGCACACCTCTCGCGTGCATACCGAAAGCTCGGGGTTCACAGTCGAGCCGAGCTCGTCGCGAAGCTCGCATCTGCGTAGGCGCAGCGCAGGGATAGGGAAACGCCCGATGTCGCCTCGAGCGATCGGTCATACCGTCTGGCGGGATGGAATCCTCGAGCCTCTTCGTCGCGGAATGTCTCTGGCCGAACGTCACGAGAGCTGACGTCGACGCACTCGACCGCCGGCTCGTGCTCCACGCGCGACCCGGAGTCGAGCACGTCGGGACAACGCTCGTCCCAGGCGACGACGTTCTCTTCGTCTGGTTCGCCGCCGAAGGCGCGACCCACGTGACGAACGCGTGCCTGCAGGCGAGCGTGCCATTCGACCGGGTCGTAGCCGTTGAGGGCCGGCCCGGGTTTCTGCCCCTGACCCGGGCGACCACGCTGACTCCCGAGCAAAGGAGAGTGTCTTGAGAACCGGAATCGCACTTGGCGCAATGCTCTGCGCGGCGTTGCTTGTAGGGATCGCGTCGGGCGCGGTCACCGGCTCCGCCTGGACGCGGCTCAGCGACCCCGACGCGGCGTCAGGAGTGGGTCTTGCGCGCGGCGGCAACGGCACGCTTCACGTGCTGTGGGCGAAAGGAGCAAACGTCTACGACACGTCAGTGAACGCCGCCGGCAGGGTCGGCTCGAAGTCGTCCGTCGTCTCCGGTTGGGCGTCGACCGCCGGGCCCGCCGCCCTCGCGATGCCCGATGGGACGCTCCGGGCGTTCGTCCCCGGCTCGATCAACCCGGGTGACAGTGGGCCGGCGATTGGCGTGCATACGCTCACGGCTTCGGCTGCCGGCGGGAAGTGGGTGCTGGCACCCGACGTCTGGGGCGGCGCGCTCGCGAACCAGCGAGACGTCAACGCAGTGCTCGGCAAGGACGGGCAGCCGGTAACCGCGGTCGGCGGCGGCGGCGCCGTGTTCTTCGTGGGGATCGCAAACGGCCAGCAGCCGACGATCCTTCCCCCAACGCCGTACTCGTACGACCCGGAGGTCGCGTTGGATGCCGGGTCGGGCACAATCGTCGGGCTCTGGTTCGTCAACCAGGCCGGACAACAGGGGATCGTCGCCCAATCGGTGTACCCCCAGGGCTCCCAGAGGTTCCTCGGCAAGGCGAGCGAGGTCACCGCAGGCGGGATCTCGGGCCGGATCGGCGCCCCGGGGACGTACGTCGTGCTCGCGACGCCCGCGGGCGTCCGCTTCGGTCGGTTCGGCGGTGCGCTCGTGCTCGCCGCGAAGGACAGCGGCGTTGCGGTCGTGGACATCACCGCGGGGCCCGCCGGCCGCCTGTGGCTCTCCTGGCTCGATCGCGGCGGCACCCTCAGGGCGGTGCGGACGAACAAAGCGGCCTCGAAGCTCGGCCCTGTCCAGACCGTCAAGTCGCCGGCGGGCTCGGCGACCTCGTTCGAGCTCCGGAGCGAGGGCTCCGAAGGACCGGTCGACGTGATCGCGCACTATCGCGTCGGAAGCCAGCTCGCGTGGTGGCAGACCCACGTGTTGCCCCCGGTTGCAGTGTCGGCGAGGACGTCGCCGAAGGGTCTTCTCACCGTCAAGGTCACCGACGTGGGCGATCCCGTGCCGGGGGCCACCGTGAAGGCGGGCGGCCGGACGGCCACGACCGACGCACGAGGAGTTGCGACGATCCGTGGGATCAACCAGCCTGGTGCCACGACCGTCTCGGCGCCCGGGTACCTCACCGGAAAGGCGGGGTACCGATGAGGCAGCGTTTCGCTCTCAGACAGCACGCGATCACGGTCTTGTGCCCGCACGATCGTCACGGGGTGCCACTCATGCCACCTGCAACCGGCAAGAGGTTCGGGCCCCGACCGTGAACGCCATGCATGTCCGATGTTCCCGCACGAATGGAGGCACTCAATGAAGCCGCAGCGACGATTCCTGTGGGCGGGCGCAGCCGTCGCCCTAGGTCTCGCGACCTCGGTCGCGACGGCCGCGAACGGCGATGAGCAGCACACAAATCCACCGGCCTGTCACGTCCTTTCGAAGAGCAGGGTCGACGCCGCACTCGGAGGGCACGCGGTCGCGCACGAAGAGACCTACCCGATCGAGCTGCCCGAGGCCGACCACGACGTCAACCACTTCTACGACCACTTCGAAAACAAGTGCGCGTACGCCGTCCCAACCGACATCCGTGTCCACGGGATCACGGTCTTGAGCGTCGAGGTGTACGAGCGCAACGCCTCATACTCGGGCGGCGGAAAGGATCCGTGGACGCCACAGCACGAGCGGAACATCCTCGCCAGCTTGGGTGGAGGTACGGGGGGCAAAGGCTACGTGCTCGTCGACAACGACAAGCTCGCCGCGAAGCGCCATCAACCCTGGCTCGCGGGCGAGGACGTGATGCTGCTCTACGACCGGCGGACCCATGGGCAAGGCAAGGCAATCCTCGGAACCGATCCCGACGAGGACACGTGGTTCGCGATCACCGTCTACACGAAGAAACGGAACGCGCTCGACATCCTCGCCAAGGCGACGCGCGGTCTGCTCTCGCACTAGACCGTCTGGGGCGTGACCCGGCGCCTCGCTCGTAAGTTGGCGCGGGTTGCCGTCGCGAGTGGCGCGGCGGTAGAGCCGCAATTACGGGAGGCGCCGGTATGTCTGAGGGTACGTGGGTCGGGTTGGATGTGCATGCTCCCAAGGTTGTCGCGGGTGTGTTGGACGCGGGCAGTGGCGAGTTGCGGAGTCTGAGGGCGCCGACATCGCCGGCGGAGACGGTCGGCTGGTTGCAGCAGTTTGCGGCACCTGTCCGGGTTGCGTATGAGGCTGGCCCGACGGGGTACGAGCTTGCGCGTGCCTGTGCCGCGGCCGGCGTCGCGTGCACGGTGGCGGCGCCGTCGAAGATCCCGCGCGCGACCGGTGACAGGGTCAAGACCGACAAGGGCGACGCCCGACCCTAGAGAGCGGCACCGCTTCTCACATCGCACACCCGGTCATGCGGTCCCAACCCGCGCATATCAGCCGCGACACGACCCGTCGACCAGCTGCCGGTGCGCTCTCCGCGCCGAAAGAGTAAGACCCGCAGATCGGGGCCTTTCAGGCCGTGCCGCTTGACAAATCCCACTCCATATCAGCTAGAGGTGTGCGATCGCCTCGATCTCCACGAGCGCCCCGGTCGGGAGCTTCGCGACCTCGATCGTCGAGCGGGCCGGGGGGCGGTCACCGACGTAGCGTGCGTACACCTCGTTCATCGCCGTGAAGTCGCCGAGATTCTGGAGGAAGACGGTGGTCTTGACGAGCTTGTCGAGCGAGCTCCCCGCCGCCTCGATCACCGCCTTCAGGTTCTCGAACGCCTGGGTCGTCTGTGCAGTGATGTCGCCCTCGATAGTCGTGTCGCCGGGCTTCAGCCCGAGCTGGCCGGCGGTGAACACGAGGCCACTGACGGCGATCGCCTGGTTGTACGGGGCTCCCTGGAACGGGGCTGGCGCACGCTCGGTGCGGATGATCTGCTTCTCCATCGTCTTCCCTTTCAGCTGCGTGGACGGGTGGCGGCGTCGCGGAGGGCGACGCCGAGCGCCTTGAAGATCGCGGTGAGGACGTGGTCGGTGTCCTCGCCCTCGACCAGCCTGACGTGCAACGTGAGGCCGGCGGCCCCTGCGAGGCCACCGAGGAACCGCGCGGCGAGGTCGGTGCCAAGCCCGCCCACTCCGGTGAGGTCGACGTTCGAGGCGACGAGGGAGCGGCCGGATCGCTCGAGCGCGACCGTCGCCAGCGCCTCGTCGGCGGGAACGGTGGCATGGCCGAGCGCCCCGTCCGGCAGGAGCGGCACGAGCGCGTCGCCGAACGCCGCGCCGGCGCCCTCGACCTCGGCCTCGGGGTCGTCGGGCGCGACCTCGAGCGCGACGTCGAAGCCGCCGGCGCGCGCGAGCTCGGCCAGGAGATGGTCGAGCACCGGCACGCCGGTCGCGACGTTCGTGACGCCCGTCCCGGTCGTGACACGCGCGCCGCTCACAGCTCGCCGCGCTCGATGATCGCGCCAAGCGCCCGGAGACGCTCGTCGATCTTCTC
>JAXLSV010000003.1:0-799174 GCA_046330385.1 Gaiellales bacterium
CTTGCCTCTCCCGTGCCCTACGCGCAGGTCGGCCAGCGCTTGAACGGCTTCCTCGAGCCGAACCGCTCGGTTCACGATCGGGGTGAGGTGGCCGGCGTCGACGAGCTCAGTTAGTACCTGCAGGTCGTCACTGTGCTCGTCGGAGATCACCGGGCGCATGCGCTGGCGGGTGACGAGCGAGAGCAGCGGCGCCCACAGGATCGCCCGTTGGAAGCCGCCCATGATCGGGCCGCCTCCCTCGCCGCCCACGATCGCAACCGTTCCGTGCGGCGTGAGCGAGCGCCGAAGCTGCCGTAGTGGTCTGCGTCCGGCGAGGTCGAGAATCAGGTCGTAACGGTCGCGCCCGCTCGCGACGTCGTCGCTGGTGTAGTCGAGCACGTGGTCGGCGCCGAGCAGCTTGACGAGGTTGAGGTTCACGCCGCTGCAAACACCCGTGACCTCTGCGCCAAAGGCCTTCGCAAGCTGAACGGCGAACGTGCCGACGCCGCCCGAGGCCCCGAGCACGAGCACGTGCTGACCCGCCTCGATCCGCCCGACGTCGCGCAACCCGTGGAGCGCAGCACATCCGGACACCGGTATCGCGGCGGCCTCGGCGAACGTGAGGCTCACCGGCTTGGGCGCGAGCTCGTCGACGCGAGCACACGCGTAGTCCGCGAGTGCCCCGACGGCGACACCGTAGACCGCGTTCCCGACACCGAGCTCAGTCACGCCCGGGCCGAGCGCCTCGACGACTCCCGCGACGTCGCTTCGCGGCACGGCCGCCCGCGGCTTCCGAAGACCGCCGAACGCCCGAGCTATCAGCGGTCGCCCCGTTGTCATATGCCAGACGTGCATTCCCAGGCCGGCGGCCTCCACGCGGATCAGCACTTCCCCGGCGGCCGGCTCAGGGACGTCGATCTCGTCGAGCCTGAGGACTTCGGCCGCGGCGCCATAGCGGGTCTGGACCAACGCCTTCATCGCGATCACCCCTCGAGCGAACAGTGCCACGCGGACTCGTTCACGGCATCGGAGGAACCACCGATAGCGCTCCCTCCCGCCGGGGGTGGCCTGCTACCGTCGGCAACGAACGATGCGACGCGAGTTCTCCGCAGGAGGGGTCGTCGTCAGGCGCATGCGCGGCCGCTGGTGGTTCGCCGCGACCCGACCTCAGGGCAGAGCGGACGGTGTCTGGACGCTGCCGAAGGGTCTCGTCGACACGGGCGAGACGGTACGCGACGCTGCCCTTCGCGAGGTTTTGGAGGAGACGGGGATCACCGCGACGATCGTCGAGAAGCTGGGGGACAGCCGCTATGTCTACACGTGGGAGGGCGAGCGGGTCTTCAAGATCGTCAGCTTCTTCTTGATGCGCCGTCTCGGTGGACAGATCGGTGCGATCTCGCCGGAGATGCGAGTCGAGGTCGCCGAGACGCGCTGGCTTCCGCTCGACGAGGCACCCAGGTTGCTCACTCATGCCGGTGAGCGCGCGCTGGCCGCGCGCGCGGCGGAGCTCCTGGCGACCGGGGTTTCCTCGCGGAGTTCGAGCCGGTAGGCTCGAACTCGGTGCCAACGTTCGCGCTCAACTTCTACTCGCCCGCGGTCGCGGATCAGCTGCGAACAGGTCGGAAGACCGCGACGATCCGCCTCGGCGACAAGTCCTCCAAGTACCGCAAGGGGATGATCGTGACCGTCCTCGTGGGCGTCCGCTTCGGGCAGCGCGAGAAGATGTTCGATGCGGTGATCGACAAGGTCGAGGTGAAGACGATCGGCGAGCTCTCGCCGCGCGAGATCGAGCACGACAACCCGCAGATCAAGCACGTCGACGATTTCGTGCGCTTCCTCGGGCAGCTCTACAACCGCGAGGTCACCCCATCAGACACGGTGACCGTGATTCGCTTTTCCCAGATCGTCGGCACGATGTTCTAGTCGGGCTACCCCTTCGCGCGGAGGTACGCCAGCACCGCGAGCACGCGGCGATGGTCGCTGTCCGCCGGCGCGAGGCGCAGCTTCTGGAAGATCTGGCTGACGTGCTTCTCCACCGCGCTCTCGGTGACCACGAGCTCCTGCGCGATCCCGCCGTTCGAGCGACCCTCGGCCATCAGCCCGAGCACCTCGCGCTCCCGCGGTGAGAGCTCGTCGAGCGGCCCGCGGCGGGCGACGAGCTGGCGCACGACCTCGGGATCCATGGCGGTGCCACCTTCAGCGACTCGTTGGACGGCGTCGAGGAACGATCTGATGTCACCGACACGTTCCTTCAGCAAGTAACCAACGGCGCCCTGCCCATCCGCGAGGAGCTCGGCCGCATATGCATGCTCGACGTACTGGGAGAGCACGAGCACGGGGAAGCCTGGCTTGCGGCTCCGCGCCTCGATCGCAGCCTTGAGCCCCTCGTCACGGAATGTCGGCGGCAACCTCACGTCGACGATCGCAACGTCGGGATCGCCGGTGACGACCGCGCGGAGGAAGTCCGACGGGTTGTCTACCGCGGCAACGACCTCGAACCCGCCCTCCTCGAGGAGCCGGACGATGCCCTCGCGCAGCAGAGCCAGGTCTTCGACGATCACGACGCGCATGGGATCTCCGCTCGAATTGTGGTCGGGCCACCGGCAGGGCTTAACACGGCGAGCGTTCCGTCGAGGGCCGCGACCCGGTCACGTAACCCGGTAAGGCCTGCACCGGCAGGGTCTGCGCCACCCTGGCCGTCGTCGCCCACCTCGACGATCAGCCTGTCCCCCTGCACCCGAGCATGAACGGTCACCCGGGCGGCGCCGGAGTGCTTCTGGACATTTGTGAGCGTCTCGGCGACCACGAAGTAGGCTGCAACCTCGACTGCGGTCGGCAGCCGCTCGGGCAGCGAGACGTCTAGGTCAACCGGGATCCGGCATGTCGCGACCAGGGCAGAGAGGGCAGCGTCGAGCCCGCGGTCGGTGAGGACGGCCGGTGCGATCCCGGCGACAAGCTCGCGAAGCTCTTTGATCGCCGTCCTCGCTTCGGTGTGGGCCTGCTCGACGAGCGCCCGCGCGGCCTCCGGGTCGCTTTCGAGCTTCTCCTTGGCAAGCCCGAGATCGAGCGTGACTGCGACCATGCGCGCCTGCGCGCCGTCGTGGAGGTCGCGCTCGATGCGGCGGAGCTCGGATGCCTGAGCGTCGACCGAGGCCGCCCGGGTGCGGGTGAGCTCCGCCACACGCGTCTCGGAAGCGGTGGGCCCCAGCAAGAGCCTCGCCAGGAGGCCCTGGCTACGCGCCATCCCGGCGCAGGCCCAGGCGGTCACCGGGAGCAGCGCGACGCCGACGAGGAAGATCAGCCCGAGGCCGAGCGCACCCTGCGCGTGCCAGTCCGTGGTGTCGCCGACCCGTTCGAGATCGCCGAAGTGGTCGAGAAACCGCCAGAGGTCCGAGTCCGGGGCAATGTCGGCCGACAGCTGGAGCGCACCGTCCCGGATCCCCCACCCGTAGAGCGGGAACGTCAGGGCCCAGATCACGACGCTCCACAGCACCAGCGCGACGATGGAGAACGTGAAGGAGACGACCGTGCCGAGCATCAGCCAACCGGCGTCGCGCCACGTCTGCGGGTCGGTCGCAAGCGAGCCTGCGAGTGGGAAGAACCCAGGGCGCGACGGTTTGCGATACGAGCTCGCGATCGGCGAACCGAGCACGAGCGCAGCGCGATACCGCTCGACCATCGCAACCCCGCGGTTCGCGTACGCGGCACCGATCAGCACGGGAATCCCGATGACGAAGACCGCAAGCGCGACGCCGACCGACACGCCGGTGACGAACACCGTGAACGCGACGATCGACATCGGCAGCCCGAGAAGCAGATACGCGAGCTCACGGTAGGTGACGCTGCGGAACGGGCGGAGAACGAAGTTCACGCCTTCACGGTACGGCCGCCGGGGGTCGCCGCCAAGCCGGGTATCTCCCGAGCACTGCTGAGGGAAACCGGAGGCTTCGATCGCGCTCCCACCGACACGGACTGCGGCGTCCGCGCTTTCCGCACCCTGCCCACGGGCCTACCCCGAGCCTCCGTGCCCCCACCTGCCCCCGGGGGCCCATCGCTGCGCCCCTAAGGTCAGCGTAGCCCGTGAAGTGTCACACGTCTGAGTCGACTTCGTGTCGTGTGTGTGTCTGATCTCTCCTGATCGGTCGGCGTCAGGTTCGGTGTTGCCGCAGGCTGCGGTGCGGCCAGCTGCCTCAGGTCTTGCGGATCGGCCCGCCGAAGAGCTCATTGGGTCGAAGCTCCGCGCCGCACTCCTCGCACTCGATCTGGAACGCCGACGGAAGCCGAGCCTCGCATGCCGGGCAGCGGTGCCGCATCTCGCCACCGCAGAACGGACAGTCAGCGGGAAGCTCCGGCTCGTCTTCCTCGAAGAACCGTTGCACGTGCCCACATGCGAGACAGAACGACACCCAGTCGCCCAGCGTTCGCCTGCGCTCCTCCTGGATCCAGTTTCGCCGTGGTTTCTCGCCGCGCGGCACGACTGCGAAGGTAGCGCAAGTTGCATTCCGCGGAGCGCGAAGGCCGCACGTTCGGGCGAAGCGGATACAGTGCAGCCGTGTCGCCGAGAGGAGGAAGGTGGCGGTAAGGGAGTCAGAGCCGCTGAGCTCGCTCGAAGAGGTCATCGACCTCGGCCTCGACCGGGAGGATCTCCTCGGGATCTACCGGAACCTTCTGATCACCCGCGGGATCGAGGAGCGCGGCCACATCCTCTACAAGCAGGGGAAGATCCCGGGCTCGTTCTATACGGGCCGCGGGAACGAGGGCTCCGCGGTCGGGATCGCGACCGCGATGGGGGCGAACGACGTCGGTACGCCCATCCAGCGCGACCTCGGGGTTCACGTCACCCGAGGGCTCGAGCCGTGGAGGATCTTCGCTCAGTACCTCGGTCGCGTCGACGGCCCCTCCCGCGGCCGGGACGGGAACATCCATATCGGCGACGCCCGACTCGGGTTGCACATGATGGTGAGCCACCTGCCGGCGATGCTGCCCGTTGCCGTCGGAATGGCGCTCGCGTTCCGAATCCGCAGCGAGCCTCGGGTCGCGATCGCCTGGACCGGCGAAGGCGCCGCTGCGCGCGGCGACGCGCACGAAGCGATGAACCTTGCCGGCGTGCGCGGTCTCCCGGTGGTGTTCGTGATCGACAACAACCAGTGGGCATACTCGACGCCGACCCATCTCGAGTACGCCTGCGAGCACCTCGCCAACCGCGCGGCTGCCTACGGGTTCGACGGCGTCGTCGCGGACGGGACCGACGTGCTCGCCGTGTACCGGGAGGCAAAGGCCGCGATCGAGAAGGCGCGAGCCGGCGGCGGCCCGACGCTGCTCGAGTGCCTGACGTTGCGGATGGAGGGCCACGCGGTGCACGACGACGCCGCCTATGTCCCACGCGAGCTCTTCGAGCACTGGGCACAGCGCGACCCGATCGAGCGGTACCGCGGCTGGCTCCGCCAGAACGCGAGCCTGACCGAGGACGAGGAGGCCGAGCTCACCGCTTCCGTCAAGCGCCTGCTCAACGAGGCGATCGAACGGGCTGAGGCGTCACCGCTGCCCGATCCCGAGACGCTGACCCACGGCGTGTTCGCAGACCCGGACGAGCTCGACACGCCCCACCACCGATGACCACGACCGAGCGCACCTACCTCCAGGCGATCAGCGACACGCTCCGTGACGAGATGCGTCGCGACGAGCGGGTCTTCGTGATGGGCGAAGACGTCGGCGTGTACGGCGGCGCCTTCAAGGTCACCCAAGGCTTTCAAGAGGAGTTCGGGTTCTGGCGGGTGATTGACATGCCGCTCTCCGAAACCGCGATCGTCGGCGGCGCGACCGGCGCTGCGCTGATGGGGCTCCGCCCCGTCGCCGAGATGCAGTTCGCCGACTTCGTCTCGTGCGCCTGGGATCACCTCGTCACCGTCGCCGCGAAACAGCACTTCCGCGCGGGGACACCGATCCCGATCGTGCTCCGGCTGCCGTCGGGCGGGGGATTTTCGGGAGGCCCGTTCCATTCGCAGAACCCCGAGTCGACCTTCGCCCACATCCCCGGGCTGAAGATCGTCTGCCCCTCGACCCCGGCCGATGCTAAAGGCCTGCTCACGCGGGCAATCGAGGATCCGAACCCCGTCCTCTTCTTCGAGCACAAGCATCTCTACCGGCGGATCCGGGGGCCCGTGCCCGACGAGCGCTACACGACCCCGTTTGGCCAGGCCCGCATCCACCGTCCCGGCGAGGACGCAACCGTGATCACCTGGGGTGCGATGGTGTACACCGCCGACGGAGCGGCGACGATCCTCGACGAGGAGGACGGCGTCTCGGTCGAGATCATCGATCTTCGGACGCTGATCCCGTGGGATCGCGCGACCGTGCTCGATAGCGTCCGCCGTTGCTCGAAAGTCCTCGTCCTGCACGAGGACACGCGCACCGGTGGGTTCGGCGCCGAGATCGCCGCGACGATCGCCGAGGAGGCGTTCGCAGACCTCGACGGGCCGGTGCGACGTCTCACAGCGCCGGACACACCGGTACCGTTCTCCCCGACGCTCGAGCACGCGTTTCTCCCCCAGGTCGACGATGTCGTCGGGGCGCTCCGCGATCTCGTCGCGTACTGAGACTGAAGGACACATTGCAACCCGACGAACACCTGCTGCGGGCCAACGTCAGAGAAGGAGCGCGAAGGCGCGACGCAAAGGAGTGGGTGTGAGCACGGACACGCAACGCATCGAGGTCGTCATGCCGCAGATGGGCGTCTCGGTCTCCGAGGGCACGGTGACGCGCTGGCTCAAGCAGCCAGGCGAGCATGTCGAACGCGACGAGACCCTGCTCGAGATCTCCACCGACAAAGTCGACACCGAGGTCCCGTCGCCCGGCGAGGGGGTGCTGACCGAGATCCTCGTCGGTGAAGGCCAGACGGTCGACGTCGGCACGTTACTCGCCGTCATCGGCGGCGCGGGCGCTGCGGCTCCTGTTCCGGCTGCCCCCGCCGAGCCGGCGGTTGCGGCGCCCGAGCCGGTGGCCGCCGCACCGCCCGAGCCGATTGCCGCACCCCCGATGCCGGTCACGACAGCCGAGACAGGTGGGAACGGTCGGACGTTCGTGTCGCCCGTCGTCGCGCGGATCGCTGCCGAGCACGGCGTCGATCCGAGCGGGATCGCGGGCACCGGGCAGGGCGGCCGCGTGACCAAACGGGACATCCTCTCCTTCATCGAGCAGGGCGGCGCCACGCCACCTACCCAACCCGCGCCTCCGGCAGCGGCACCCGCCGTCGCCCCCCCGCAGGCTCCAGTGCCAGCCGCGCCCGCACCTGCACCCCCAGTGGCTGCGGTCGCAGCAGCCGTGCAGGCGCCCGTCGAGGACGAGCTCCTGCCGGGCGAGGTCGCCGAGCCGATGACCGCGATGCGCCGCGGGGTGATGGCCCACATGCGCAAGTCGCTCGATACCTCCGCTCACGTGACCAGCGCAATCGAGGTGGACATGTCGCGCGTCGTCGCGGCCCGGGAGGCCCTCAAGGCCGACCCGCAGAAGACGCAGGGCACCAACCCGACCTACCTGGCGTTCATCGCTCGTGCGACCGTCGAGACGCTTGCGAGCTACCCGTGGATCAACGCCGAGATCCGCGGCGAGAAGATCATCACCCGCTCGTTCGTCAACCTCGGAATCGCGGTCGCGCTCGACGAGGGCCGCGGGCTGATCGTCCCGGTGATCCGGAACGCGCAGGACATGAACCTGCTTGGGATCGCGCGGTCGATCACCGACCTCGCGCAGCGAGCGCGGACGAAGAAGCTCCTTCCCGACGACGTGCAGGGCGGGACGTTCACGATCACCAACCCTGGCGGATTCGGGACGTTCCACGGAACGCCGATCATCAACCAGCCGCAGGTCGGGATCCTCGGAACGTACGCGCTCGTCAAGCGCCCGTGGGTGGTGCAGGACAGCTTCGGCAAGGACGTGATTGCGATCCGGCCGCTGATGAACCTGACCCTCACGTACGACCATCGCCTGGTCGACGGCGCCTACAGCGGAGGCTTCATGAAGGAGCTTCGCGACAGGCTCGAGGGCTGGGAAGAGGGTAGTTCCGCCTAGCGGCGGGACGTCTCACCCGAGACGATGGCCGAGGCGTACCTGCTCCAGCTCCCGGGGTTGTCGGCGTACGAGGAGACTTGGGCGCTGCAACGCGCGATTGCCGACGGCGTGATCGCGGGAGACCTTCCCGACACGGTGCTGCTCCTCGAGCACGAGCCCGTGATCACTCTCGGCCGGCGCACCGACGAGGCCGCCGAGCTCCACCTCCCAACCGGCGTCGAAGTCGACGTCGTCGAGACGAATCGCGGAGGGAGGTCGACGTACCACGGCCCAGGCCAACTCGTCTGCTACCCGATTCTCGACCTCAAGCAGCATGGCCACGATCTCAAGCGTTATGTCCGCGATCTCGAGCAGGCGATCATCGCGACGGTCGCGAGCTTCGATCTCGTCGCGAGGACCTTCGACGGGCTCACCGGCGTGTGGATGCCGCCGACGGCGCTCGCGCCTCCACGCAAGCTCGCCTCGATCGGCGTGCACGCAAGCCGTTGGGTCAGCACCCACGGCTATGCGTTGAACGTCGACCTCGATCCGTCGCCGTTCTCCGACTGGATCACGGCCTGCGGGCTCGAGGACACAGCCTTCACGACAATGGCGCTCGAGCTCGGTCGATCACTGTCGGTCGCCGATGTTCGAGAAGCCGCGGCGGCCGCCCTCGCCGAGACGTTCTCGCTCACGTTCACCCCCGTCCCGCCGGGCAGCGACTTGCCGGGTGTGAACCGCACGGCGCCTCTCCTGTTCGGCCCCTGACCGCGCTCCGCCGCCGCGCCGTAGACTGCTGCTGTGGAATCGTCGCTTCCCGTAGCCGAGCGCCCCCGCCGGCCCGAGTGGATGAAGGTGAGGGCCCCGAGCCGCGACACCCAGTTCTTCGACGTCAAGAAGCTCCTGGCAGGAGCGTCGCTCCACACAGTCTGCGAGGAAGCTCGGTGTCCGAACATCGCCGAATGCTGGGGCCGCGGGACCGCGACGTTCCAGATCCTCGGCGACACATGCACGCGCGCGTGCCGCTACTGCTACGTCAACTCCGGCAAGCCTGAGCACGCCCCCGACCCGCTCGAGCCACTCCGTCTCGCACAGGCGGCGGCGACGCTCGGCGCGAAGCACGTCGTCGTCACCTCGGTCGACCGGGACGACGTCGCCGATCGAGGCGCCGGGCATTTCGCCGCGACGATCCGCGCGCTCAAGGCGAAGCTTCCGGACTGCTCCGTCGAAGTGCTGACGCCTGACTTCCTCGGCGTCGAGGAGGAGGCGCTCGTGACGGTGCTCACGGCTCGTCCCGAAGTCTTCAACCACAACATCGAGACCGTCCGTAGGCTCCATCGCCGCATGCGCGGCGCAAAGGCGAGCTACGACGGAGCGCTCGCGCTGCTTCGCCGGGCGAAGGAGGTCGCCGGCTACCCTGTCCTCACGAAATCGGGGATCATCGTCGGGCTGGGAGAGACCAACGACGAGGTGGTCGAGACGATGCGCGATCTGCGTGGACACGGCGTCGACGTCGTCACGATCGGTCAGTATCTGCAGCCGTCAGCGAGCCACGCGCCGATCGATCGGTGGGTACATCCCGACGAGTTCGCGTGGTTTCGGGAGCAGGGCGAGGCGCTCGGGTTCGGGTCGGTGTTCTCGGGCCCACTCGTTCGGTCGAGCTACCGCGCCGACGAGCAGAAGCACGCCGCCACGACCGGTCGCGGCGCCGTCACCTACTGAGCGTCACTTCCGCGGCGGCGGGATCTCCGCGTCACCGAGCAACGGCACGAGGACGCGGGTCATCCGTCCTGAGACGACTCGGACAACCCTCGGTTTCCGCGACTCGAGTGGCGCGATCTCCGGTGCGCGAACGACGTACGAGCCAGGGGCCAGGCGTATCCGGAGATGCCCGTCGCGGCCGCTCCGGCCACGCGCAACCACCTGACCATCACGCACGAACGTCACGGAGATCCCGCTGAGCGGAAGCCAGCACGGCGCTTTGATGCAGACGATCCCGTTTGGCTGGAGCCGGACCACGAACGCGTCGACCCCGGTGCCATCACCGGCGGCGCTCGCCGAGGACGCTGCGGCAAGCAGACAGATCACCGTGACGACGATCCGTCTCATGCCCCGAGGATAGCTCCGAAAACGAGGAGCGGGGCGCTGCGCGCCCCGCTCCTCGTTCGTGCTCGGTCCGGGAGTCTAGGGCGCCGAGGTGCCGACCTTGACGCGGATCGTCGGGCCATTGCCTCCGAGCACCGAGATCGTGGTGCCCGTCTTCGGCGGGTTCACGCCGACCCAGCCCGGCTGGTAGCGCCCGACGTGCGAGCCGGTCGAGCCGTCGCCGTCGGAGTCGAACCACCAGTCCTTCGTGTCGTCGAACGTGCCGACACCCGGGACCGCCGGGAACGTCGTCGCCTGCCCGTCCTTGTGGATCGTGACGGCCCGAACCGGCTGGTTCGAGAACGTCGAGTCGAACGTGAGGATGCGCGGACGGACGAGCGTGCCGTCGTAGTAGTGAGCGAACCTCGGGTGCGCGTCGATCGGGAGGATCTCACCGCCGCCCGGATGGTCGCCGACGTTGTTGTCGCTGAAGGACTGATCCCAGTAGCTGATCAGCAGCCCGTCCTGGTACGGGAAGGTCTCGACCAGGTCGGGCGTCGAGTTCAGGAACCCGAAGTTGTACGCCGTCTTCAGCGACCTGTCGTAGCTCGTGTACGCACGGTACTCGGCCACGTAGGCGTTGAAGTAGTTGGTCGTCTCCTGTCCCGTCGTGACCCGGAAGCCACCCGTGGCCGGGTTGAACGTCCAGCCGCCGGCGTCAGCGACTCCATCGATGGTGACTCCGTCGACCTGGAACCCGGACGGTGCGACCGCCGTGTCTGTCCAGTACCGGAACCCGAGGAGCACGGTCTGGCCGGCGTACGCCGAGAGGTCAGCGGTGAGCGGCACCCATGCGTGGGTGTCGAAGCCCGCCGACGTGCCGGTGATGCCGTTGCCGGTGTTCTGACCGTTCGGGTCGTCGGTGGTCGAGAGGTTGGTCGGGACGCCCGTCCAGGTCGTCCCCCCGTCGGTCGAGACGACGACCGACGCGTAATCCCAGTCCTGCTCGATCTCGTACCTGGCCTGGGCGGTGAACGTCGGGCTCCCAGACAGCGTGACTTCCTTGTACATGACGTTGTCGAGCTCGTCGCCCGAGCTCGAGTAGTAGAAGTCGCTCCCGTCGAACGGCGCGCCAAAGTCGGTCGCGACCTGCTTGTCGGGAAGCACCACGAACAGCGCCTGCTTGCCGTTTGCGATCGCTCCTTCCGCAGGCCCGAGGCGATGCTCAGACGCATCACCTGCGAACGCAACGTCGTAGAAGGAACCGCCCGGCGCGCCCGGACCACCGAGCCAGCCGAGCTGGAACTTCTCCCACGCGCCCATGTCGGTCGGTGCATCGCCGATCCCGTCCCGACCACCCGAGCCGATGTTCGCACCCGAGGACATGAGCGTCCAGAACCCGGTCGAGTTCTCCGCGCCACCCGTGTTGCCCGAGGTGTCGTAGAGATCCGGGAGCGTGAGGTCGTGCCCGAACTCGTGGGCGAACACACCGAGCCCGCCGTTCTCCGGCTGGATCGTGTAGTCGCCGACCCAGACTCCGGTCGGGTTGTTCGGGATGTTCAGACCCCCCGAGACGCCACCCTGACCGGCGTTGACGCCGGGCAACCCACCGGGGCCCCCACCCGAGACCGCCGCATACCAGCGGTGGCTCCAGATCGCATCAGTGCCCTGCTGTGGGTCACCTGCGGCCTCGTCGCCTCCCGCGTGAACGATCTGGAAGTGATCGATGAACCCGTCGGGCTCGTCGAAGTTCCCGTCGCCGTCGATGTCGTAGCGATCCCACTTGTCGAAAGTCTTCAGGTAGTCCGTGATCTCCTGGAGCGTCCTGCCCTGGTCGAGCTCCGACTGCACGTACGCCGACATCGCGTCGCGGATCAGAAACCACGTGTTGGTGCACGTGATCCCACCACAGAAGTTGCGGCCGTAACGGGCCTCGTTGAACGGCACCTTCACCCACGCGGTGACCGCGCCCTCGACCGAGTACCGTCCGGATGACTGCGCCTGGTAGTACTTCGCCATCCGGTTGAAGTACATGTCGTTGTAGTGGGCCTGGTTGTAATCGGCCTGCCAGAGCGTCGAGTTGTCGGTCCGCCGGTTCGGCCTCGGGATCTGATTGTGCAGCGGCCCGTCGAAAACGAGCGCGTCGCTCGCCGGCTGCCCCGTCGTGGGATCGGTGTCGGGGAACGCCGGGTGACGGTTGTTCCCGAACTCCGCGATCACGACGAAGATCCGATCGGTGTTCTCGCGTGCCAGCTCGACCCACTGCCGGCCGCCGACCTTGACCTTCTTCGCCCCCTTCGCGACCTTGCCCTTGAGCTTCATCTCGTAGGCCTTGGCGCGCGCCTCGCGCTGCTCCTTCGACTTCGGCCCGTCGAGGTTGTGCGCCGCGACCGGACGCTCCTCCACGTACCCGCGCCCCTGCGGTGAGGCAGCGGTGCCGGAGGCAATCGACGCCCCGACGCCTACCGACAGCGCAAATACCACGCCCGCACCTGCGAGCGCAAGCCTGCGTCTCCTCATGAACCCTCCCCTGTTCCAAGGTCCCCCGTCCGAGGGACGGCGGGACTGTACTCCCCCGTTCGCGGCAGTGCAACCCCGACGGCGTCGACATCGGGGAGGGCCGGAACGAGTGTCCCAGCCCTCCCCGTGACCGCTCCTACCGGAACCGGGCGATGTCGAGCCGCCAGATCCCCCGGCCGTGTGTCGCCGCGTACAACACCTTCGACTTCGGGTCTACCGTCAGCCCGTAGACCGCGACCGGCGGCATGTTGCCCGCCGCCGAGCGCCATTCAGTGGTACCCGGCTTCAGCACCGCGACCCCGAAGTCCGTGCCGAGATAGAGCGCACCGCTCCGGTTGTCGCGAGCGAGTGCAGTCACCGGCTGGTCGCCGAGGTTGGCGCTGATGTCCTTCCACGTTGCCGAAGTGCCGTCGAAGGTCACCTCGAAGACGTGGCCGGGCGTCGTCGGGGTGTACGCGTTGTACCCCGAGAACGAGACCCACGCATGCCGTGCGTTCGCAGGATCGACGACGATCCCGGAGACGAACCGGCGGGGTTGCGCGGGCGTGTCGAGCCGCGTGAACGCCACGTCGTCGGCGTTGTCGGCGTCGGCGTTCTGGGACAGGAAGATGCGACCGCGTCGCGTGCCGGCCCAGAGCGTGCTCTTGTCCGACGCCGTGCGTGCAAGCGCCACGACGTACCCCGTCCCCTTGTCCGACGACGAACCGGCTCTCAGGTCGCCCGCGGCACCGCCGAGCGGCTCCCAGTCTCCGCAGTCGTCGGGGCGGTTGGCGTAGTCGCCGGTGTACTCGTTGCAGTACTGCTCGAGGAACGCCTGATCGCCACCGCTGTCCTTCGTGCGCCAAACGTGCCAGAGCCCGTCGAAGATGGTGCCACCGACGATCGGGTCCGTCACGAGCGGCGGGTAGAAGGACGAGTTGACGCCCTCCACGGAGTTGAAGAACGGGTCGGACACCCAGTTCCAACCGAGCGGATCGTTGCCCCGGAAGTTCACGTCGTGCTGGGGCAGGTAGTACGAGTGGATGCGGGTGTCACGGTTGACGGCATCGATGCCGGACTGGCCACCGTCTCCGCCAACGGTCTCGATCCACTGGCCGGCGTGTAGGCCACCGGCACGACCCTCGTACGACCAGGTGCCGTTGTCCTGCGTGCCGCCCATCAAGTCGCCCTTCGGGTCGTTCGGGTTGAGCGACAGGCTCTGGAACTGGAGCGTGTTGAGCCCGTCGTTGAGCGACGTGATCAACGTCGGTACCGAGCTGAGCCAGTGCTTGCAGTGGGTCAGATCATCACCGTCGAGCCCGCGAGAATCGCAGTCTGCAGAGGCGTCGACGAAGCTGTTCCCGACCCGGACGAGACCACCGTCGGATCCGAGGAACGCCACCTCGCCGTCCCCGGTGAACGCCATCGCGTGTTGATCGGGATGCATCCCGAGCGGCGGGCTCTGCGTGTCGTTCGTCATGTCGGTGAAGCTCGCACCAGCGTCAACGGACCGCTGAATCGTGCGACCGTTCGACGGTGGCGTCGCCGTGAAGATCTCGTCGTACTGCATCTGGCCGCCGATCCAGACCTCGTCCGGATGGCCAGGCGGCGAGGCGACGGGCATGTCGTACGAGCACTGCTCGCCGCAATAGTTGTACGAATCGAACCCGGTCGTACCCGGATCGTCGCTCGAGAGCTTCGTCCATGAAGGCGAGGCGGCGTTGGCGTCGTCCGTCCGGTAGAAGTCGGCAGGACCGTCCGCCGCGTCACCCAGGTAGATCCTGAGCTTCCCGCTCTTCAACGGCGCAAGCGCGAACTCCGTCCGGGACGAGCCCGAGAGGCCGTTGATCCCCAGCCCGTCGTCCCCGCCACCGGCCGCGGCCTCGAACACCTGCTCGAACCCGCCACCGGACGCCTGCCGGTACAGACCGTACGAGAAGATCGAGAAGTAGACGCGCTTGGAGAGCGTGTCGTATTGGATGTTCGAGACGCCCCCACGGAAGCCGTCTCCACCGTTCGAGGTGGATCCGTCAACGCTGTCGGCCGGAACCGAGAACGCAAGCGTGAACGTCTGGCCGCCGTCCTTCGACTCGTAGAGCCCGATCGTGGGCGCTCCGGGCGGCGTGAAGCGACCACCGTTCACCGAGGCCGATCCGTGCCGCGCAACGCCCGTGCCGATCCAGATGTGCTTCGCGTCACTCGGATCGACGGCAATCGCCGCGATCGCGCGGTCCTTCGCGGCGGCGACGCTGCCCGGCGCGACCGCCCACGTCTTGCCACCGTCGGTCGACCGGTACAGGCCGATCCCTGCCTCCGAGTCGCTCGAGCCGTTTGGCTCACCTGTCCCCACGTAGATCGTTCGCCCCGACTTGTCGGTCGGGTCGAAGAGGAGCGAGCCGATCGCGTTCGACGGAATGCTGTCGGCGATCGGCCTCCAGGTCGGGTGGTTCGCGAGGGCGAAGTCGGTGCGCCACACGCCGCCTCCGGCTGCTCCCAGCAGCAGCGTGCAGCCGCCGCGCGAGCTGGTGCAATTCGGTGAGGCAGCGAGCGCCGTGACCCGACCCGAAACCGTCGTCGGCCTGCCCGTATACGTGGCCAGCGCGTCGACCAGCGGCGTCTTCGGCCCGATCTCCTGCCAGAAGGTGCCGTGCCAGTAGCCACGCCGGTTCATCGTCTTGAACGCATCGAGCGTTCGTGTGACCGTCTGGTAATCGACCGCCTCGCGTGGATAGGCGCGATCCTCGTAGAGCTCCTGATTGATCCCGCGGACAACCTCGCCACCCGCCTCGGTCTTCTCCTTGATGATCGCGAGCGCCTGGGTGCGGTTGTTCTTGTAGAACTTCGCGAGCGCCGGATGCTCCTTGTAGAACTCGGTGAGGCTCTCCTTGTTCTCGTGGCGCTCCTTCCACCAGAACGCGCCGCCGACCCCACCGGCGGCGATGAGTGCTACGGCGAGCACTCCGATAGCGCCACGTATGGCTCTTTTACTGCCCACTGTCTCCCCTTTCTGATCGACACGGCATGGCTTCTCATGCCGGGCGCGTGGGAGCATGCCAGGTTTCTGTCAAACACGTAGGAGGGCCCGGTCGCCCGGGCCCCCCGTCCATGCTGCTTGTCTCGCGGCAGTCGCTAGGCGCCGCCGGGCTGGGTGACGCCGTTCACGGTGAGCGTGTACGGCGCGTACTGGTTGCTCCGCTCCGACGGGTCGTCGTAGAAGACGATCGCCCCGACGAAGTCGGCGTTCTTGTCGACGTACTTCCACACCCGCGCCTTACCGCGGAGCGTGAACGACGAGTTGAGCCGCAGCGTACGGATCATGACCGTCTTCTTCTTCGTGTTGACGCTCAGGATCCGAACGGTGAAGCCCGCAACCGTGTTCGGCTTGACCTGGGTGAACGACTGCCACCCGTCCAGGCTCGAGCCGTCGGACACGAGCGCGCCACCGACGCGGACGTTGTCGACCCAGAACCCGGGCGCGGTGCCCGGATCGCTCCCGAGCGTGGCCGGGTCGTTGATCGCCCGGAACGCGAGGAGCACGGTCTGCCCGGCGTACGCCGAGAGGCTGCACGTCTGCGAGCGGAAGCCGCCCGAGAACCCGGTGAGGCCCGGGAGGTTCTCGACCACGTTCGGCACCGCGCCGGGATCGTGATCGGTCGTTGTGTCGGTGCATGCAAGGCTCGCGTACGTCGCCCCGCCGTCCGTCGAGACCTGGGCGAAACCGAAGTCCCAGAGGTCCTCCTCATTCCACAGGGCGTCGAACGTAAGCTCGGCGCCTGCGCCCGAGGGGACGCTGACCTGACGGACGATCGCCTCGTCACGCTCGTCACCGAAGCCCGAGTACAGCGCTGCACCGGACGACGCAAACGGCGGCGCCGCGTCGACCGTCCACTGCACCGGGTTCGTCGGCAAGGTCGTCGACCCCGCGAACCCGAGCGAGTCGATGTCCTTGCCGGCGACGAAGCCCGAGCTCCCGCGGAGCCTGACGTAGTCAGCCCCGTTCGACGGGGCACCCGGCGAGTCGTACGCGTGCGGATTGTCCCAGTTGACGGTTGCATCGAGCGTCTTCGTCGTCAGGCTCCGCCGACCCGTGTAGGCGTCGAGCTTGTACCCACGATCGAGAAGACCGTCGACCGCCACCATCAGGCTCCAGTCGTGGAGCACGTCCTGCGCGAGCAGCTTGCCGTGACGGCTGCCGCCACGCTGGCTGCCCTTCCAGGTGCGGGGCAGCGCGTCGAGGGCCGCCTGGAGGCCGACGAGGCCGTTGTCGTCACCGCGGTGCAAGGCCGTCATGAAGCTGTTGCCGTACCTGCCCTGCAACATCTCCATGATCGAGTACGCCGCGCCGTAGTCGGCGAGGATCTCGCCGCCACCCTGGTCGCTCCAGCGGGTGAGCGAGTTCTCGGGCCCACACGCAGCGCGGGGGTTCGGGTTTGCCGGCGTCGCGACAGAAAGCCAGCCGAGGAAGCACTGGATGTGCGAGTCGAAGCCCTGGTCGGTGACCGGCTTGTTCGGGGTCACGTATCCGGTAAGCGTCTGCGCCCAGTCGGAGAGACCCTCGTTGATCCAGTTGAGCTCGTCCGGATCCTCGTAGCTCTCGAGCAGGTGCTGGTACTCGTGGGCGAAGACGCCCTCGTAGAGGAACGGGCGCGCGGGCGCGCTCGCGCAGTTGTCGCCGGGCACGGGATCGTTCGGCGGGGTTGCCCCGGTGCGATGCAGCCAGTCGAACCCGTCGATCGTCATCACGTTCCGGTCGAACAGCTGGTTGAGCTGGCTCGAGAAGAACCCCGCGATGTACGAGTTGCCCTGCGTGTTGTTGAGGTCGTAGAAGTTGTCGTCCCGGACGTTGTCGACGAGAACGACGGTCTTTGCCCCGTCGCCGCTCGGGTTGTACGGCGGGTTCGGCAGCAGGGTGTTCGTGCCGTCGAGCGCGGGGGCCACCGAGAACGCCTCCGCTTCCTTTGGCCACATGTTGGTGTCGAACTGGGCCAGGAGGTACCCGACCTGAGGGTCGGTGATCTCTGTGCGAGCACCGTTGCGGCAGTCGCCGGCCATGAACTCGACACCTGACGAGACACCGACCTGCGGGAGCGACGTGAACGCCGGCACGCGCCGGTCGGCTTCGCTCGCAACCCAGATCTCGGCGTGGTCGCCGACTGCCCGCAGCGTGTACCCCTTGCGGTAGTACGAGCCGTAGACGTCGTCGAGCCCCAGCCAGTTGCGTGTCTCACCCACGGCTGCCGGCGTGGCGGCCGCGGCCTTGAGCGCCTTGCGCAGCGCGGGTGTGTCGTTCTGCACCGGCAGGGTGCCGTTGGTAACTCGCTCGTCCACCTTGCGTGTGTCGAACACCGTTCCCCACACGCCGCGGGCCTGAGGCGCCGCCGAACCGGTGGACACGAGGGCCATGGCGACAACCCCCGTGAGCGCGGCTAGCGCCGCGATCCGTCTCATGATTCCGAAACCCTCCCCTGGTCGGAGTCTGGTAGTGCCGTCGATGTGCGGCCGTCGAACCGTAACGACGGCCATCCGGTCCGTCCACCAAAAACGTCCCTCGTTCCAGGGATCCTTACGAAATCGGTCGTGGGGGCGCAGCGGCGCACGCTGACGCCCAGAACCTGCCGGAAGCGCGGCTATCCGTGCGGCTTTGCCATCGCGTGGTAGTCGAGCGCCTCGTCGAGAACCGACTCCTCGACCCCGAGCTCGCGAGCTACCTCGCGGAGCGAGGAGCCCGACGCGACCGCAGCCTTCACGATCTCGGACGCCTTGTCGTAGCCGATGAACGGGTTGAGTGCAGTCGCCGCGCTCAGAGTGCTCTCGGCGTAGTGCTCGTTGCGCTCGACGTTGGCCTCGAGCCCGTCGACGCACTTCTCGGCGAGGAGTCGCGACGCGCTCGCAAGCAGCTTGATCGACTGGAGCAGGTTTCGCGCCATCAGCGGGACGTAGACGTTGAGCTCGAAGTGCCCGTTCATCCCGCCGATCGTGATCGCCGCGTCGTTGCCGATCACCTGCGCCGCGACCTGGGTCACGACCTCGGGGATCACCGGATTGACTTTGCCCGGCATGATCGACGAGCCCTTCTGCAGCTCGGGCAGGAAGAGCTCGGAGAGGCCGGCGCGCGGGCCCGAGCCCATCAGGCGCAGGTCGTTCGCGATCTTCGTCAGCGAGACCGCAACGACCTTCAACGCACCCGACGCCTCGACAAGCCCGTCGCGCGCCGCCTGCGACTCGAACCGATCCGCGGGCGCCGAGATCGTGAGGCCGGTTCCGCCCGAGAGCAGCTGCCGCACGCGCGGCGCAAACTCTGGATGCGTGTTCAGCCCTGTGCCTGTCGCGGTGCCGCCGAGCGGGATCTGCCCGAGCCGCGGCATCGCATCCTCGACACGCCCGATCCCCTGGCGCACCTGCGCCGCGTACCCGGCGAACTCCTGGCCGAGCGTGACCGGAACCGCATCCATCAGGTGGGTGCGACCGGACTTCACGATCGGGTCGAACTCGGCCGCTTTACGCTCGAGGGAGGCAGCGAGGCGGTCGAGGGCAGGGAGTAGGTCGCGGGCGATCTCGGAGAGCGCAGCGCAGTGCACGGCCGAGGGGAAGACATCGTTTGACGACTGGCCCATGTTCACGTGGTCATTTGGGTGCGCGCCTTCGCCCGCGAGGTGGGCGATGACCTCGTTGGCGTTCATGTTCGAGCTCGTCCCCGAGCCCGTCTGGAAGACGTCGATCGGGAATTGATCGTCGAACTCGCCGTCGGCAACGCGATCGGCGGCGGCGGCGATGCGCTCCGCCAGCTCGCCGTCGAGCAACCCGAGCTCGGCGTTCACGCGCGCTGCCGCAGCCTTGATGCGCCCGAGCCAGTGCGCCACGGCGGCAGGGATGGGCTCGCCCGATACCGGGAAGTTCCCGATCGCCTTGTCGGTCTCGCCGCCCCAGAGCTTCTCCATCTCAGCCTCCTCGTCTCAAACTCAGGCGTCACCCTGAGTTATTGCACGTCGCCTGCCGCCCGCGCTCGCCGAGCGGCACGAGCTCAGGCCGAAGCGTGAGCGCCGACTACCCGCGCGCGACGGCAACCAGTTCCTCCCAGCCCGTGAGCTTGACCCGTGGCCGCCCCTGCGCCTCGCCGGCGGCGCGTTCGGCGCCATCGATCCGCTGCCAACCTTCGTTCGTGACGACCTCAGCGCCGCGCTCGGCGAGGAGCGCGTCGACGTCCTCAGCCGTCGCCCCGACCCGGGGAAGCCGTCCCGCCCGCGCGTCCCCGAGGAGCAGCTCGACCGTCTCGGTCGCGTCCTTCTTGTTCGTGCCGATCACGCCGCTCGGCCCACGCTTGATCCAGCCCGCCGTATAGACGCCAGGAACGGGCACGCCGTCGGAGCCGACGACCCTTCCGCGGTCGTTCGGGATTACGCCACGCCGCTCGTCGAACGGCAGTCCCGGAATGCCGCTGCCGAGATAGCCGACGCTCCGCAACACCAGGCCGCACGGGATCGTCTCTCGCTCGTCGGTCGCGACCGAGACGACGCGCCCATCGACCACCTCGAGCCGGTTGCGAACGACGTCGACCGCCTCGACACGCCCCGTGCCGAGGATCTCGACCGGTGAGGCGAGGAAGCGAAGCGTGACGCGACGGGCGCGGCCCTCGGGCGGCTTTGCCGCCGCCTGGCGGAGTACGTCGAGGTTCCGCTGCGCCATCGCGTCGGCCGCGAGCGACGCCTCGCTGGCAGCGTCCAGCACCAGGTCCGCGGGATCGATGATCAGGTCGGCCCCGGCGAGCTCGGTGAGCTCGACGAGCTCGGGGTTCGTAAACGCCGCCTGCGCCGGGCCGCGCCGACCGAGCACGACGACCTCGCGGATCGAGGAGGAGTTGATCGCGGCGATCGCGGCGTCAGTCGTGTCGGTGGGCGCGAGCTCCTCGGGCGTCAGTGCGAGCATCCGGGCGACGTCGACCGCGACGTTCCCGTTCCCGACGACGACGGCCGTCTCGCAGTTCAGGTCGAAGGCGACGCTCTGGAAGTCGGGGTGGCCGTTGTACCAGGCAACGAACGCGGTCGCGGGCCACGAACCGGGGAGATCTTCGCCGGGGATCCCCATCCGCCGGTCGGTCTGGGCGCCGAACGCGTAGATGACGCCGTCGTACAGGCTGTGAAGCTCCTCGGTCGAGAGATCTCGGCCGACCTCGACGTTGCCGAGGAAGCGAAACCCGGGCTTCGCGGCGATCTTCTCGAACACGCGCGACACCGCCTTGATGTTCGGATGGTCTGGCGCGACCCCGAGCCGAACGAGGCCCCAGGGAGTCGGGAGGCGCTCGAAGAGGTCGACCTCGACATCGAGGTCCGCGGCAAGGAGCTGCCCGGCGGCGTAGAACCCCGCCGGCCCGGAACCGACGATCGCGATGCGGTACGGCATGCCGGCGATGGTAGTCGCGGCCTGGCGCCGGTCTCTGGATGAACCGTCGCTCAGCGGGCGCGCCACTCGGCGCGCAGGAGGCCGACCATCAGGGAGTCCGAGACCTCGCCCTCGACGATCCAGCGCTCACGAAGGAGCCCCTCGCGCACGAACCCGAGGCGCTCGACGGCGCGGGCCGAGCCCTCGTTGCGCGGGTCGAGCTCTGCCTCGAGCCGGTGAAGGCCGAGCTCGGCAAAGGCCCAGTCGACGATCCGCGTTAGCGCCTCGTGGTTGTAGCCGTGCCCCCAGTGGGCGCGGTGGAGGATGTACCCGAGCTCGCCACGGCGGCTCTGGGCGTCGATCGCATGGAGGTTCGCGACGCCGATGAGCGTGTCGTCGCCGCGACGGGTGTAACCCCAGCGGATGCGAGCCTGCTCGGCGTATCCCTGCGCGGCGCGAGCGAGGAGCTCGGTCGCCTTTGAGCGGTCGCGCCACGGAGGGCCGCTCCAGTACCTCATCGTCTCGGGGTCGGAGTGAATCTGAAAGAGCGCGTCGGCGTCGGTCTCCGTAACCTCGCGCAGGACGAGACGCTCGGTCTCGAGGACGGGAAAGACGGTCGGGAACAACAGCTCAACGGCCACGGTCACCTCGGGTGGGGAAGAGGGCGTGCCGCTCAGTGGCTGCAGCCGGAGCCGCACCCGCCCATGTGCGTCCCCTCGGGCAGCTCCTCACCCTCGGCGACCTGGAACGAGTGACCACAACCGCAGGCCGACACGGCGTTCGGGTTGTCGATCTTGAACCCGGACTCCGCGATCGTGCTCAGGTAGTCGACGGTCGCGCCGCGCAGGTAGGGGGCGCTGTAGGGGTCGACCACGACGCTGAGACCGTCGAAGTCCATCGTGACGTCGCCGGACTCGGAGCCGGTCGAGAAGCCGAGGCCGTACTGGAACCCCGAGCAGCCGCCGCCCTCGATCGCGACGCGCAGCACGAGCTGGTCGGCATCGGGCTCCTCGGCGATGAGCTCCTTCACCTTCGCCGTCGCGGCGGGGGTGAGGCTCAGCAGGGTCTCGGTGGGGTGCTCGGCGATCTCCATGAACAGGATCCTACCGGACTGATATCGGCGCCCGCGGCCTCCGAATTGAGCCCGGCGGCTCACGTCGCCTCGGAGCACGTCCGAGACGCGGGCACGCGGGACCCTGTGGGCCATCCCGAGCCCCCACCCTCCCAAGGGGAAAGAGCACTGAGTGTTGCGCAGGAGGTGTGTCGTGTCTGTGCCAGTTGTGTGTCAACTTCGTGTCGATCGCTGCACAGGTCTTTCCCGAGGGTGGGGATGGCTGCTCCGTCCTGGGGGCTGATGGTGCTGGCTGGGCGCCCGAACGCCTTCGGGCTCAGCCGGCGCTCAGCCGCCCACAAGCTGCGCGAACGACCGCTTCCCCTCGTCGGCTCTCAGGTCTCGGTGGTAGGTTTCGCGCCACCGCCGTGCCCCGAGGGCGGACCGATCACGATGCTCTCCGACTGGCTCCCCTTCGTCATCTACGCGATCTTCGCCGCGGTCATCCCGGGCACGATGATCGTCGCGTCGTTCGTGTTCGCACAACGGCCGAAGAGCCGGACGAAGCAACGGACGCTGCCGTTCGAGTCGGGCGTCGCCTCAGAGGCCCCCGGCACGGAACGCCGCTTCACGGTGAGCTTCTATCTCACTGCGATGCTGTTCATCCTCTTCGACATCGAGATCGTGTTCCTCTACCCGCTCGCGGTGCAGCTGAACGCGCTCGGCTGGTTCGGGCTCGTCGAGCTCCTCGTCTTCATCGCGATCCTCGCCGTTGCGTACGTCTACATCTGGCGCAAGGGGGCGCTCGAGTGGCATTGAGCCGGAAGCTCCCGGTCATCTCCGACCGACCGCTCGCGCAGGCGGGTCTGAAGTCCGAGCGAACGCTGTGGCCGGACAAAGGGCCGGGCGTCTTCGAGCAGGAGGTCGAGAAGCTCGAGGACGCGCTGCTGACCACGACGGTCGAGCGCGCGGTCGCCTGGGCGCAGTCGAGCTCGATGTGGCCCGACACGTTCGGGCTCGCCTGCTGCGCGATCGAGATGATGTCGATCGTCTCCTCACGCTACGACATCGCGAGGTTCGGGATGGAGCGGTTCTCGTCCTCGCCGCGCCAGGCCGACCTGATCATCGTCTCCGGCCGCGTGACTCACAAGATGGCCGGGCCGCTGCGCCAGGTCTACGACCAGATGCTCGAGCCGAAATGGGTGATCGCGATGGGGGCTTGCGCGAGCTCGGGCGGGATGTTCAACAACTACACCGTTCTCCAGGGGGTCGACAAGATCGTCCCCGTCGACATCCACGTCCCCGGTTGCCCGCCGCGACCCGAGGCGCTCGTCGAGGGGATCGTGCGGTTGCACGAGAAGATCAAGGCCGGCGTCCCGCCCGCGTACCTGATCCGCGGGGTCGCGCAGTGAGCCACGGCGACGTGCCCGGACTTGTTTCGACCGATGAAGCTCTCGGCGAGGTGACGCTCGTCGTCGACCCCGCCCGCATCGTCGAGGCCTGTACGCACCTGCGCGACTCGTCGGGCTTCAACGTGCTCGCCGATATCACCGCGACCGACTACCTGGGCTGGGGCGAGACCGACGTCGCCGGCTACATCGGCACGCCCGCAGGCCGCGACCTCAACGCGGTCGGCTCGCAGGGGGTGGCGCGCGTGCCCGAT
Organism: Gaiellales bacterium; assembly: GCA_046330385.1. Classification (GTDB taxonomy): domain Bacteria; phylum Actinomycetota; class Thermoleophilia; order Gaiellales; family Gaiellaceae; genus Gaiella. The sequence continues at coordinate 23,700 of JAXLSV010000003.1, forward strand.
CCGAAGCCGAGGCGGTTCTCGGTCTCTTACCACCTGCTGCGGCTTGGCGCCGAGCCCGAACGGGTGCGCGTCAAGGCCTGGCTCGACGACGGCGACGAGCTCGATTCGGTGGTCGGCGTCTGGCCGGGCGCCGATTGGTTCGAGCGCGAGGCGTACGACATGATGGGAATCGGCTTCCGGAACCACCCGAACCTGACGCGGATCCTCATGCCCGACGACTGGGAGGGACATCCGCTTCGCAAGGACTACCCGATCGGCGGCGAGCCCGTCCGGTTCTCGGGGGAGGAGTAGGAGTGAGCGTCGCTCCCGCCAGCCGCATCTACGAGGGCACGCGGATCCCGTCGCCCGTCCCGACGATCCTCGACATCGACCCGGCCACCCATCGTCTCGAGGACATCCTCACCGTCAACTTCGGCCCGAATCACCCCTCGACGCACGGCGTGCTGCGGCTCGTCGTCGACCTCGACGGCGAGCGGATCGCCGGGATCAGGGCGGTGATCGGCTACCTCCACACCGGCTTCGAGAAGACGATGGAGCAGAAGTCGTGGTGGAAGTCGGTCCCGTACCCAGCCCGTGTCGACTACGTCTCGTTCCAGGCGAACGAGCTCGTCTACGTCCTCGCGATCGAGAAGCTCCTCGGGCTCGAGATTCCGCCGAAGGCGACGTGGATGCGGATGTGCCTCGCCGAGCTCACGCGGATCCACTCGCATCTCGTCTGGTTCGGCACCTCCGCGCTCGAGATCGGCGCGATCACCGCCTGGTGGTACGCGTTCCGCGAGCGCGACATGGTGCTCGACCTGTTCGAGATGGTGTGCGGCACCCGCATGCACACCCGCTACTTCCAGACCGGCGGGCTCGCCGAGGACATCCCCGAGGGCTTCTTCGAGCAGGCGCGCGCGTTCTGCAAGCGGATGCCGAAAGCGGTGGACGAGTACGAAGGGCTGCTCGACCAGAACAAGATCTGGCTGGAGCGAACGAAGGGGATCGGGCTGCTCTCCGCCGAGGACGCGCTCGCCCTCTCGCAGTCCGGGCCGATCGTCCGTGCCTCGGGGGTCGACTGGGACCTCCGCCGCGACATGCCCTACCTCGCCTACCCCGAGACCGACTTCGAGGTTCCCGTGTACGGCAGCGGGGACGTGTACGACCGCTACAAGGTGCGCATGGACGAGATGCGCGAGTCGACGCGCATCATCCGCCAGTGCATCGACCGGCTCGAGGCGATGCGCGGCGAGCCGTGGATTGCTGACGACCGCAAGGTCGTGCTGCCGCCCCGCGAGGAGCTCCACACCTCGATGGAGTCCCTCATCCACCACTTCAAGATCGTGACCGAGGGATACGTCGTCCCCGAGGGCGAGGTGTACGTCGCCACCGAGTCGCCACGCGGCGAGTGCGGCTGCTACCTCGTTTCGGACGGGGGAGCCAAGCCGTGGCGTGTGAAGTTCCGGGCACCGAGCTTCGCCGCGCTCGAGGCGACCGCGGCCTGCTGCCACGATGCCGCGATCGCCGACCTGATCGCGATCGTCGGCTCGCTCGACGGCGTGATGGGAGACGTCGACCGGTGAGCCTGTACGGAGAGATCCAGGAGCTCCGGGGGCGGTACCCCGACCCGCGTTCGGCAGTGCTACCGGCGCTACAGCTCGCGCAGGAGCGCGCCGGTGGCTGGCTACCGGAGAGCGCCTTCCGCGAGGTCGCGGATGCGCTCGAGCTGACGCCAGCGTACTGCCTCTCGATCGCGTCGTTCTACGACATGTTCCGCCTCGAGCCCGTCGGCCAGACGAACGTCGAGGTCTGCACGAATATCTCGTGTGCGGTGTGCGGAGCGAAGGACGTGGTCGAGGCGTTCGAGCGAGAGCTCGGGATCCACGTCGGCGAGACGACCGAGGATGGCAAGTTCAGCCTGCGCGCGGTCGAGTGTCTCGGTGGCTGCGGCTGGGCGACGGTCGTCGCGGTGAACAATCGGCACCGCCTCCATGTGAAGGCCGACGACGTCCCGGGGATCGTCGAGGAGCTGCGCGCTGAGTAGCACGGCGACACCCGAGGTGGTCTTCGCCGGCACGAATGGCGGCGCGCTGACCGCGATCGCCGACTACGAGGCGGTTGGCGGCTTCAGCGCGCTCGAGCGGTCGAGGTCGATGACGCCCGACCAGCTGATCGAGGAGCTGAACGCCTCCGGGCTTCGCGGACGCGGCGGCGCGTTCTTCCCGACCGGCCGGAAGTGGAGCTTCGTCCCCAAGCCTGACCAGCTCGCAAAGCCTCACTACCTCGTCGTGAACGCCGACGAGTCGGAGCCGGGCACGTTCAAGGACCGCGAGATCATGCTCCGCGTCCCGTTCCGCTTCCTCGAGGGCTGTCTGATCGCGGCGAAGGCGATCGAGGCGACGCACGCGTTCGTGTATATCCGCGGCGAGTACGAGCGTGAGTTCGAGGTGCTGCGCGACTCGCTCGAGCAGATGCGCGCGAAGAAGCTCCTCGGCGACGTTACGATCGTGATTCACCGCGGCGCAGGTGCGTACATCTGCGGCGAGGAGACGGCGCTGCTCGAATCGCTCGAGGGCCGGAGAGGCCAGCCGCGCACGAAGCCGCCGTTCCCGGCGATCGCCGGTCTCTACGCCTCGCCGACCGCGGTGAACAACGTCGAGTCGATCACGACCGTGACCTCCATCCTCGAGCTGGGCGGGGCGGAGTACGCGAAGCTCGGCGTCGAGAGCTCGACGGGAACGCGCGTGTTCTCGCTCTCCGGGAACGTCGAGCGGCCCGGCAACTACGAGCTGCCGCATGGATACCCGCTTCGCGACCTCATCAACATCGTCGGTGGCGGGATCGCCGGCGGGCGCGCGCTCAAGGCCGTGATTCCCGGCGGCTCGTCGACGCCGATCCTCACCGCCGCCGAGGCGGAGAAGGTGACGCTCGACTTCGAGTCGATGACCGGTGCGGGCACCGCGATCGGGTCCGCCGCGGTAATCGCGCTGGACGACCGCGTCTGCATCGTGCAGCTCGCGATCCGGGTGTCCCAGTTCTACGAGCACGAGTCGTGCGGCAAGTGCACGCCGTGCCGCGTCGGCACGCGCTGGCTGACGCAGATCCTCAAGAAGATCGAGTCCGGCCGGGGCGACCACGCCGACCTCGACCTGCTCCTCGACGTCGGCGGCCGGATCAACGGCACGTGCCTCTGCCCGCTCGGCGACTCCGACGCGATCGCCGTCGGCAGCTATGTCGCCAAGTTCCGCGGGGAGTTCCTCGCGCACATCGAGGAGGGAGGCTGCCCGTACCACGGCGAGTCGGCGCTCGACGGGATCCAGGCGCCAACCGACGTCCACGCCGCGCACCTCCACCACGCGAACATCGAGCGCCGCCTCGAGGTCGTCCGATGACCGACACGGTCAAGCTCACGATCGACGACCGCGAGGTCGAGGTGGCGAAGGGCACCGGCCTCGTCGAGACGGCCGCCACCGCCGGCATCGAGATCCCGGTGTTCTGCTACGAGCCGCGGCTCGGCCCTCCCGTCGGCGCCTGCCGAATGTGTCTCGTCGAGGTCGAAGGCCTCCCCAAGCTCCAGGCCGGCTGCACGCTGACTGCGCAGGATGGGATGGTCGTCCGCACCGCCGCCACCTCGAAGAAGGCAGCCGACGGCCAGAACGGGACGCTCGAGTTCATCCTCGTCAACCACCCGCTCGACTGCCCGGTCTGCGACAAGGGCGGCGAGTGCCCGCTGCAGGACCTGACCTTCCGCTACGGGCCGGGCAAGACCCGGATGACGTTCGAGAAGCAGACGTTCGAGAAGCCGATCCCCGTGTCGCCGCTGATCGCGCTCGACCGCGAGCGCTGCATCCTCTGCTACCGCTGCACACGGTTCTCGAACGAGGTCGCCGAGGACGGCCAGCTCGTCGCGCGGAACCGCGGTGCGCACACCGAGATCGCGACCTTCGCCGACGACCCGTACCGCGGCCCCTTCTCGGGCAACGTCGTCGAGCTCTGCCCGGTCGGCGCGCTGACCTCGACCCAGTACCGCTTCGAGGCGCGCCCGTGGGACATCCAGTCGGTCCCGACGATCTGCGGCGGCTGCGCGGCCGGCTGCAACACCCACGCGACGATCCGCGAGGGCAAGGTCAAGCGCGTCCAGTCGCGCAACCACCCGGAGATCGACGGCGGCTGGCTCTGCGACCGGGGTCGCTTCTCGTACCCGCATCTCTACGCTGAGGACCGCATCACCGAGCCGCTCGTTCGCGGTGAGACCGGGCTCACGACCGTGTCGTGGGAAGTTGCGCTCGCCGAGGCCGAGCAGCTGCTTCGAGACGCCGAAGGGCACATCGTCACCGCGCTCTCCGGTGGAGAGACCACCGAGATCGCCTACGGGCTCGCTCGCGTTCTGCGTTCGGGGCTCGGAGCTCACTCGGCCGTGCTCCCAGAGTCGACGTCGTCCGCGCTCGATGCGTTCCGCGCACCGCTTCGCACGATCGGTGACGCGGAGCTCGTCGTGATCGCGGGTGACGACGCCGTCGTCGACCGTGTCCCGATCGTCGACCTCTGGGTCAGGCAGGCGCGCCGCGGTGGCGCGGAGATCGTCACAATCGGCGCCGCCGGATCGGTTCAGACGCCCGTCGGCGGTGCCGGCCAGGCGTTGGCCGAGCTCACCGCCGGCAAGAGCGAGCTCGCGCGCCGACTCCGCGACTCGGATCGTGCGGTGCTCATCTGGTCGGGCCCGGGCGGCGGGGGAGGCGCACGGCTCGCGGAGGCGGCACATGCACTCGGGTTCGAGGGGAGGCCGGGCTGCGGTGCGTTCCATCTCTGCTCGACGCCCAACGGGCGCGCGGCGGCCGAAGCCTGGTCGGCCGCAGACGACGGGGAGGAGCGCGATCCTGAGCACCTCAGGCTGCTCGTGGTCTCCGGCGACGAGGCGGCGGCCTCGCCGAGCGTTCGCGCGCTCGCGGAGCGCGCCGACAAGGTGATCGCGATCACGATGTTCCATGGGCTCGCGGTCGGCTGGGCCGACCTCGTCCTCCCGGCGACGTCGGCGCTCGAGCGCGAGGGCACGACGATGAACGTCGAGGGCCGCGTTCAGCGAGCCCGCCGCGCGGTGGTCGGACCGGTGCCGGACGAGCTCTCGTGGCTCTCCGAGTTGGCTGCCCGCTTCGGCGTCGAGCTCTCGGCGCATGCGGCGATCGTCTTCGCCGAGCTCTCCGCGAAGCTCTATGGCGGGCTCACGATCGACGAGCTCGGGCTGACCGCGCCGCTACCCGCCCGAGCGGAGTACGTCACACCCGCGCCCGGCGCGACGCCCGCGCCCCCCGCTCAGGCGAGCGCCCCGAGCGACGCTCATCTGCTCGACAAGCTCCGGCTCCAGCGTTACACCCCGCTCTTCTCGGGTCCGGCGGTGGAGCGCGTTCCCGAGCTGCAGTTCCAGCGGCCGGATGCCGAGGTTGCGCTCTCGTCGGCAGATGCCGACCGGCGCGGCGTCTCGACCGGAGACACCGTTGTCGTCCGCTCGAACGGCACCTCGGTCGAGCTCCGCGCGAGAGTCGATCGCGGGCTGGTCGAAGGTGTCGCCCGCATCGCCGACGAGCACGCCGCCGACCTCCACCAGTACGTCGACGTGGTGCGACCGTGACGAGCTGGCTTCTCATCGCGGGCGCAGGGGCGGCAGGCGAGCCATGGTGGATCGCGATGATCAAGGCCTTCGTGATCATCAATCTCGTGCTCGTGAGCTTCGCCTACACGACCCTCGCCGAGCGCAAGGTGATGGGTCGCATGCAGCTGCGCTACGGCCCGAACCGGGCCGGCCCGTACGGGCTGCTGCAGCCGATCGCCGACCTAGTCAAGCTGATCCGCAAGGAGAGCTTCTTCCCCGCGGCGGCAAACGACCTCCTCTACATCCTCGCCCCGTTCCTCGCTGCGTTCACCGCGTTGACGACGTTCTCGGTGATCCCGTGGGGCAAGGGTTGGACGATCGCGGGTCACCAGGTGAACGGGTACGTCGCCGACCTCCCAATCGCGCTGATCCTGATCTTCGCGATCGGCTCGCTCGGGATCTACGGGTTCATCATCGGCGGCTGGGCGTCCGACTCGAAGTACTCGCTCCTCGGCGCGATGCGCACCTGCGCGCAGCTCGTCTCGTACGAAGTCTCGCTAGCGCTGTCGGTGCTCGGCGTCGTGATGATGGCGAAGTCGCTCTCGCTCGTCGACATCGTCGCCGCCCAGGAGAAGGACGTCTGGTACGTGCTCCCGCAGGTCGTCGGGTTCGCGATCTTCTTGCTCGCCGGGACCGCCGAGACCGCGCGGGCGCCGTTCGACCTCCCCGAGGCCGAGCAGGAGCTCGTCGCCGGGTACCACACCGAGTACGGCGGGATGCGCTTCGGCCTGTTCTCGATGTCCGAGTACATCAACCTGATCACGCTCTCCGGGCTCGCGGTGACGCTGTTCCTCGGCGGGTGGCACGGCCCGCTGCTCCCCGGGCCGCTCTGGTTCGTGCTCAAGCTCTTCGCGCTGATCTTCGTGTTCATCTGGATGCGCACGACGCTGCCGCGGTTGCGCTACGACCAGCTGATGCGCTTCGGGTGGAAGGTGCTGCTCCCGCTGGCGACGATCAACGCCGTGGTCACCGCGATCCTGGTGGTGTGGATCTGATGCAGCCGTTCGGGACACTCAAGGGCTTCGGCGTCACCTTCAAGCACATCTTTCAGAAGCCGATCACGCAGCAGTACCCGGAGTACAAGCGCCCGCTGTACCCCCGATTCCGTGGCCGGCATCGGCTGAATCTCCACGAGAACGGCCTCGAGAAGTGCGTCGGCTGCTCGCTGTGCGCGGCCGCGTGCCCGTCGGACTGCATCCGGGTGGTCGCGGCCGAGAACACTGCCGAGAACCGCGTCTCCGCCGGTGAGCGATACGCGAGGATCTACGAGATCAACCTCTCGCGCTGCATCTTCTGCGGCTACTGCGAGCTTGCCTGCCCGTTCGACGCGATCACGCTCGGCAACGAGTTCGAGCTCTCCGAGTACTCCCGCGACGACCTGATCTACACGAAGGACATGCTGCTTGCCGAGCCGATCAAGCGCGTGCCGATCGAGGATCCCGCGTTGTACGACACCCCTGTCCCCGCCTACAAGACCTCGTCGTAGCGATGGGGAACTTCATCGTCTGGGTGATCTGGATCGTCGCAGCGCTCGCGTGCATCGGCACCGCGCTCCGGGTCGTCACCGCGACGAGCCCGTTCTCCTCGGCGCTCTCGCTGATCGGGAACCTCGCCTCGCTCGCCGTCCTCTACCTCCTCGCCTCGGGCGAGTTCGTCGCCGCCGCCCAGGTGCTCGTGTACGCAGGCGCCGTGATGGTGATGTTCCTCTTCGTGATCGCCTACCTCGGTGGGCGCGCCGACGCGCCGTTCGCCGGCGAGCATCGCGCCTACCAGCTCGTCTCGGTGGTCGCCTCGGGCGCCTTGCTCGCAGTGACCCTTGTTGCGCTGCTCACCGACGCCCGCGGGAGCCTCTCGCACGAGGCAGACATCACGCGCGCGTTCGGAAGCCCGCAGGAGATGGGCCGGCTCTTCCTCACCGATCACCTGCTCGCGTTCGAGATCACCTCGATCGTGCTGCTGGTCGCCGCGGTCGGCGGGGTGATCCTCGGGATCAAGGCTCGGGCCGAGGACGACGCGCAGCCGGAGGTCGCCGGATGAGCGGGCCCGGCGTTCCGTTCTACCTGGCCGTCGCCGGGATCCTGTTCTCGATCGGCGCGATGGGCGTGCTGCTTCGCCGAAGCGTGCTGATCGTGCTGCTCTCGCTCGAGCTGATGCTCAACGCCTCGAACCTTGCGCTGATCGCGTTCTCGCGGCTGTACGGAACGATGGACGGCCAGGTGTTCGCGCTCGCAGTGATGGCGGTCGCCGCCGCCGAGGTCTGCGTCGGGCTCGGGCTGATCGTCGCGATCGCGCGACGGAACCAGCCGCTCGACCTCGACAGCTACACGGAGCTGCACGGATGAACGTCTACGGAGCCTGGGTCTGCCTGCTCGCACCGCTTGCAGGCTTCGTGCTGATCATGCTCGCTGGCGAGCGGATCTCGAGGGCCCAGGCCGGGCTCCTCTCGACGCTCTCGGTGTTCGTCGGTTTCGCCGGCGCGCTCGTCTCGTTCTTCGCGACGGTCGGCAAGGACGTGGAGGAGCGAACCGAGCTTTCGACCGCCTGGACCTGGCTCGGCGCCGGCTCGTTCAGGGCAGGGCTCGAGATCCTCGTCGACCCGCTCTCGCTGGTGATGATGCTCGTCGTCACCGGGGTCGGCGGGCTGATCGTCCTCTACTCGGTGGGGTACATGGCCGGCGACGATGAGGAGCGGCGGTACTTCGCCTACATGTCGTTCTTCGTCTTCTCGATGCTGATGCTCGTCCAGGGCGGCAACCTGCTCCTGCTCCTCATCGGCTGGGGCCTGGTGGGTCTCGCGTCGTATCTGCTCATCGGCTTCCACCACGAGCGCCCGTCGGCGGTCGCGGCCGCGAAGAAAGCGTTCGTGATCAACGCCCTCGGTGACGCGATCATGGCGCTCGGGCTCTTTCTCGCGATCGCCAAGGTCGGCTCGCTCGACTACGGCAAGGTCTTCGGAGCGGCCGAGGGCGGCGAGCTCTCGACGACGACGCTGAACCTGATCGCGCTCGGCCTCCTCGGCGGCGCGGTCGCGAAGTCGGCGCAGGTCCCCTTCCACACCTGGCTCCCGGACGCGATGGAGGGCCCAACCCCGGTCTCCGCGCTCATCCACGCGGCGACGATGGTGACTGCAGGCGTCTACCTGATCTGCCGCACCCACTCGATCTTCGAGGCGGCCCCACGCGTGCAGCATCTCGCGGCCGTGCTCGGACTGATCACGCTGCTCGTCGCAGGGCTCGTCGCGCTCGTCCAGTGGGACATCAAGCGCGTGATCGCCTACTCGACGATGTCGCAGATCGGCTACATGTTCTTGGCCGCCGGGATCGGTGCGTACGGGTTCGCGATGTTCCATCTCGTCACGCACGCGTTCTTCAAAGCGCTCCTCTTCCTCGCGGCCGGGCTCGTGATCCACCACCTGGACGGAGAGCAGGACATCCGCAAGATGGGCGGGCTCCGCCGGGAGATGCCGTTCACGCACGCGGTCTTCCTGGTCGGCACGCTCGCGCTCGTCGGGATCCCGCCGCTCGCCGGGTTCTGGTCGAAGGACGCGATCCTCGCCGGCGCGCTCGCGGACGACAGCGTGCTCGGCTGGAGCCTGCTCGCAGGCGGCCTCCTCGGTGCATTCCTCACCGGCATCTACTCGCTCCGCCTCTACTTCCGGGTCTTCCACGGCGAACCGAGCGGGGCGCCGGCACATGGCCACGGTGACGGTCACCACGGCGAAGGGCCACGCTCGATGACCGTCCCGGTCGGGGTTCTCGCGGCGCTATCCGCCGTCGGTGGGCTGCTGCAGATCCCCGGGGTCTGGCACAAGTTCGAGGACTGGCTCCACCCTGTCGCGGAGCAGCTCGTCGAGCCGACCGCCGGCCAGGACTGGCTGATGAGCCTTATCGCGGTCGCCCTCGGCCTCGCCGGGATCCTCGTCGCGCGCGCAGCCTTCCAGGCCGGGCGGGAGATCGTCGCCGGCGGGCCGGCGCTCGCGCTCCTCGAGCACAAGCTCTACTTCGACGAGCTCTACGACATCGTCTTTGCGCGGCCCTACCAGACGCTCGCCGACCAGCTGCGGACCGGGCTCGAGGAGCCGGTCGTGCAGGGCTCACTCGATCATGTCGGGCCCGTCACCAAGATCGCTGCGACGCAGGCGGGCCGCGCCCAGACCGGGCTGCTCCGCTCCTACGCCCTCGCCGTCACGGCGGCCGCGATCGCCCTTGTCATCGTGTTCTTGGTGCTGCGCTGATGATCCCCACGCTCATCATCTTTACCCCGTTCGTGGCGGCGCTCCTGCTCTGGCTGTTGCCGATCCCGGCGGACTGGTCGGGTCAGCTCGCGACCTTCGCGGGCTCGATCACCGGTGCGTTCTGGATCTCGGGGTGGTTGACCGGCGCGACGCTCTCCGACCCGACGACCTGGCTGTCGGGCTTCCATTTCGACGATCCCGCGTTGCAGCTGCGCGCCGATCAGCCGTGGATCAAGGACATCGACTTCTCGTACGCGGTCGGCTACCACGGGTTCCAGTGGTGGCTGACCGGGCTCACGATCCTCGTCGGCACCGTCGCGATCGCCTACGGCGCCTGGGTCGGCCGGGAGCGGCCGCGGGCCTACTACCCGCTGATGCTGATGCTGATGGGCTCGCTGGTCGGGGTGTTCGCCGCACAGGACCTGCTGCTCTTCTACATCTTCTTCGAGCTGATGCTGATCCCGATCTACGTCCTCGTCGGCGTGTGGGGCGGGCCGAACCGGGTGCGAGCGACCGTGACGTTCGTGATCTACACGATGGTCGGTTCGCTGCTGATGCTCGCCTCGATCGTGGCGCTCGGGATCTCGCAGGGCACGTTCTCGCTGGCCGCGCTCGGGACGAGCGACAACGACCTGATCTTCCTCGGGTTCGTCGCCGCGTTCGCCGTGAAAGCGCCGCTGCTGCCCTTCCACGGCTGGTTGCGCGCCGCGTACACGGAGGCGCCGATCGAGGTCGCGGCGCTGCTCTCCGGCGTCGTCTCGAAGGCGGCGGTAGTCGGGCTCGTATGGATCGTGCTTCCCCACTTCCCGGAGCCGGTCGACAACTGGCGCGAGGTGATCCTGTTCCTCGCCGCGGCAACGCTGGTGTACGGCTCGGCGCTGGCGTTCCGGCAGCCAGACGCGCGCGGGATCATCGCGTACTCGTCGATGGGACAGATGGGCCTCATCGTCCTCGGGATCTTCGCGACCAACGACCTCGGGCTCGACGGCGCGATCCTCCAGTCCGTTAACCACGGGCTGGTCTCGGCCTCGCTCTTCCTGCTCGTGGGAATGATCGAGGCACGAACGGGAACGGGCGTCCTCACGCGGCTCGGGGGGATGGCGAAGGGGCGCCCGATCCTGGCGACGCTCGTGATGGTCGTCGGCATGTTTACGCTCGCCGTCCCGGGCTCGACGAACTTCGCGGGTGAGTTCGCAATCCTCTCCGGGGTCTTCTTCCGCGGCTGGGGCTACGCCGCGGTCGGGGCGGTGGCGATCATGCTCGGCGCCCTGTATGCGCTGCGACTGATCTCGGCCGTGCTCCACGAGCGCAAGGGTGAGAGCGTCGCATCCGAGCAGGGCGACCTGGTCGGCGGCGAGCTGACGCTCGTGCTGCCCCTTGTCGCCGTGCTCGTGGCGCTCTCGGTCTGGCCGGCGGCGATCAGCGAGCGGTCGTTCCCGAACGACGAGCCGACCGTGACCGTGACGGGTGAGACAGGCTGATGCTCGCCGAGATCGTCACCCCGAAGGTCGACTGGTTCGCGCTCTCGCCGGCGCTCGCGCCGCTTGCCGCGGCCGGGCTCGCGCTCCTCACCGCCGTGCTCGTCCCGGAGAGCGTCCGCCGCGGGGTTGCCGCGTTGACGACGATCGCCGGGTTCGGCGCAGCGCTCGGGCTCGCGATCGCCGTGAACGAGAAGACGGACGGCCCGATCTCGCTCATCGCCGAGTCGATGAGTCGCGACAAGCTCGGGGCAGCGGTGCAGATCCTGCTCGCGGTGATCGGGATCGTCGTGGTGCTCATCTCCCTCGGCGACGGCCGCCGTGACCACGTCGGGGAGTACTACGCCCTGCTCGCGGTCAGCGTCTCCGGGATGATCTTCTTCGTCACCGCGAGCAACCTGATGACGATGTTCCTCGGGCTCGAGTGGTTCTCGATCCCGCTCTACATCCTCTGCGCGCTCGACACGCACCGACGCGCCTCGCTCGAGTCCGGGCTCAAGTACCTGATCGTCGGGAGCTTCGGCTCGGGGATCCTGCTCTTCGGCTGCGCCCTTGCCTACGGCGCCTCCGGTGAGCTCGGCTACGTCGCGATCCGCAACACACCCTCGGCCGACACCGCGCTCTTCGCCGCTTCGATGGCGCTCGTGCTGACGGGTCTCGCGTTCAAGGTCTCGGCGGCACCGTTCCACATGTGGACACCCGACGTCTACCAGGGCGCGCCGACCGCGATCACGGCGCTGATGTCCGCCGCGACGAAAGCGGCGGCGCTCGTGGTCACGCTGCGGGTACTCGTCACCGTCTACCCGGAGCAGAGCGAGCTCTGGACGATCGCGCTAGCGGTGCTGATCATCGCCTCGCTCGTGATCGGCAACCTCGGGGCGCTGGCGCAGACCGACCTCAAGCGCCTGCTCGCGTACTCGTCGATCTCACACGCCGGCTTCGCGCTGATGGCGATCGCCGCGAACAGTGCGCTCGGCGCCCAGGCGCTGCTCTACTACCTCGTCCCATACACCGCCGGATCACTCGGCGCGCTCGCCGTCGTCGCCGCCCGCGAACGCGAGCTCGGGCGACCCGTCACGATCGACGCGCTCTCCGGGCTCGGCTGGGAGCGTCCGCTTCACGGAGCCGCGATGTGGGTGTTCATGCTCGGCTTCGCCGGGTTCCCGCTGACAGGCGGCTTCCTCGGCAAGCTCTACGTGTTCCTCGCGATCGACAGGGCCGGCTGGTGGTGGCTCGTCGTGATCGGCGTGCTCGCGACCGCGCTCAGCCTTGCGTACTACCTCAAGGTCATCCGGGTGATGTACATGCGCGAGGCCCCTGCGTTGGCGGGCGCTGGCGTGGTCATCGCCGCGGGCGGGTCGGGGCGGCGGGACAACGGCCTCGACGGGGCGATCCTGATCGCCGCCGTCGTGACGATCGGGAGCTTCTTCCTCGCCCAGCCCGTGATCGACGTCGTGCGCGACGCCGCGAGCTCGCTGCTCTTCTGACCCGGCCACTCAGCAGACGACGAGGAGCGCGAACGCGCCGCTGAAGCTGCCCACCGTCGAGTACGTGAACACCCGGATCGCGTTGGCGTTGGCGAAGTCGTGGGTGACGGTTGCCCACGCATTGGCGACATCGATCTCCGTCGCCACGGGGGTGCACTTGCTGACGTCCTTGTCGAACACGACCTGATAGAAGCCGGTCCCGGGGTGGGTGACCGCGGTGACGCCGTCTGCTCTGGTGATCGAGCCGTCGGCTTTGATCTCGGCGACCAGCGTCGTGACCTTGTCACCCTTCTCGCCCCTGTCACCCTTGTCGCCCTTATCACCCTTCGCCCCCGCGGGAAGCTGACCGGCGGCGAAGTCGGTCGCAAGCAGCGAGCCGTCACGCACCTGCGCGGATCCCACGGCATCGCCCGCGAGCTTTCCCTGCGTCACGCTGCCGGCGGCAAGCTTCGGCGTCGTCACCGATCCCCGCTTTAGCTGCGGCGTCCCGACCGACCCCGGCGCCAGCGCTTGGTAGGCCGCGTTGCCGAGCGGCGTCGAGCCGAACACCGCCACCACCAACGCCGTCGCAGAGAGAAGAAGCGGCAGCCGATCGCGCATGGGGTTTCCTCCTGTCCGTGGTCTGTCTCGGAAGGATGACACGTCGGGCAACGCCTCGACGGGACCGGTCTCGACGATCCTGCGTTGTTAGCCTTGCCGCCATGAGCCACGCAACGACGTTCACCTGGCTTGGACACAGCGCGATGCGGATCGACACGCCCTCGGGCACGCGTCTCTACGTCGACCCGTTCCTCAACGGCAATCCCTCGTGCCCCGCCGACGAGGTCGAGCCGGAGCGGTGCGACCTAATCGCGGTAACGCATGGGCATGGCGACCACGTCGGCGACACGATCGCGCTCCACCAGCGGTTCGGCTGCCCCGTCGTCGCCCAGGTCGAGCTTCGCGGGTGGCTCGGCGAGAACGGCGTCGCCGACACAGGGATGACGCACGCGATCAACAAGGGCGGAACCGCAACGGTCGGAGACGTCAGGCTCACGCTCACGCACGCGAACCACTCGTCGACTGCGCCCGACGGAACACCCGTCGGTGAGTCGTGTGGGTTCGTGATCCGCCCCGAGGGCGGCAAGACGATCTACGTCGCGGGCGACACGAGCATGAGCACGGACATGTCGCTCATCGGCCGCCTCTACAAGCCCGACGTCGCCGTGATCCCGATCGGCGATCACTTCACGATGGGCCCCGACGAAGCCGCGATCGCCGCCGAGCTGATCGGCGCTTCCCGTGTGATCCCAGTCCACTGGGGAGCGTTCCCGATCACGACCGGCACGCCAGACAGGCTCGCGGCCCTGCTTCCCGCAGGAATCGGGGTCCTCTCGTTGACACCGGGAGCGCCGGTCGAGCTGTGAGCCTGGACGCGCCCCCGATCGCGACCTACAGCGTCTGCGCGTGCGACCTCGCGGCCGGCCACTGGGGCGTCGCGACCCAGTCGAAGTTTCTCGCAGTGGGGTCGGTCGTGCCGTGGGCCGAGCCGCACGTCGGCGCGATCGCGACGCAGTCGTACTCGAATCCGCGCTACGGACCCGACGGGCTCGCGCTTCTGCGCGAGGGCCTCTCGGCCGACGAGGTCGTCGAGCGCCTGACGTCAGCCGACACCGATGCACCCCTCCGCCAGCTCGGCATCGTCGACGGGAAGGGTGGCTCGGCGACGTTCACGGGCGAGGGGTGCCACGCCTGGGCGGGAGGTGTGGCCGGGCCGTGCTTCGCGATCCAGGGGAACATCCTCGTCTCGGATGAGACGGTTGCGGCGATGGTCGCGTCGTTCGCCAGCTCGGACGGGCATCCGCTGACCGACCGACTCCTCGACTGCCTCGACGCTGCCGAGCGAGCCGGGGGCGACAGCCGTGGTCGCCAGTCGTCTGCGATCCTCGTCGTCGAACGAGACGGCGGCTACGCAGGGCTCTCCGACACGCTCGTCGACCTCCGCGTCGACGATCACCCTGACCCGATCGGCGAGCTCCGCCGGCTCTATGCGATCCACGACGCGCTGTTCGGACGGACGCCGCGTGAGGAATGGCTGCCGCTCGAGGCGGACCTTGCCCGCGAGGTTTCCGAGAGGCTCGGCCGGCTCGGCTACGAGTCGCTCACGGACTGGGCGGGAGTCGAGAATCTCGAGGAGCGCGTCGACGGCGGGGGGGAGATCGACCCCGTCGTCCTCGCGGTGCTGCGGGAGCGATCGGGATGAGCGATCGCTTCAGCGTCACGCCGCTCCACGAGCTCGACGGATACGCGGACGAAGGCCGGCCGCTCTGGCACATGATCCGCTCGTCGCTCGGGATCGAGGCGTTCGGGATCAACGCGTGGACGGCCACCGCGGACGGCCAGGAGATCATCGGCGAGCACGACGAGATCGGCCAGGGCGCCGGCGGTCACGAGGAGCTCTACGTCGTCATGGCCGGCGCCGCGCAGTTCACGCTCGACGGCGAGATCGTCGAGGCACCCGCCGGGACGGTCGTCCATGTTCCCTCCCCAAGCGTGCGCCGCAGCGCGGTCGGCGCCGCGGGAACGACGATCCTCGTGATCGGTGCGAGCCGCGGCGAGGCATTCGAGGTGTCACCCTGGGAAAGGTCGGCGGAGGCGCTTCGGTTCTGGCCCACCGGCGACTGGGAGCGCGCGATCGCAGTGCTGTTGCGCCAGCATGTCGAGCACCCGGAGAACGCCGGTGTGCTGTACAACCTCGCCTGCGCAGAGGCCCGCTTCGGGCGCACCGACGAGGCGCTCGAGCACCTGCGACAAGCGATCGAACGCGAGCCCCGGTTTCTCGACAACGCGAAGCAGGACACTGATCTCGACTCGATCCGCGGGGATCAGCGCTTTCCCGTGTGAGGTAGATCGAGGTGAGTTGTTCCCCGCGTGAAGCGGACGTGTACCTACTCCTCTAGTCCGGCTCGACGAGCATCGAGTAGCCGCTGACGCTCGCGCGAAGCGTCGCCCCGCCCATCCAGGCGTGCGGGTCGCTCTCGCCCGACGGTTGCTCGCCGCCGAGAAGCACTCGGGTCAACGAAGCTCTCTCGGACATCAGCTCGTCGAGCACGGCAGCGACATCGTCGTCGGTGACCTTCGCGCGGCCGGCGATCGTCGCGCGCAAGGCCGCCGCGCGCAGCAGCTCTTTGACGAAGGACGCGGTCACACCCTCGGTTCGCTCGACGATCGCATCGGGCGAGTCGATCTCCGTATCGAGCCCCCGGCTGTAGAGATCGAGAAGACGCCGCCGTGCGACCGCGTCGGGGAGCGGGATCTCGAGCGCGAGGTCGATTCGGCCGGGCCGTGCCGCCAGCGCCGGCTCGAGCGCGTCGGCCCGGTTGGTCGTCAGCACGAACGCAAGATCGGCGTCGCCGACCAGGCCGTCCATCTGGTTCATCAGCTCGAACAGCACCGGGCTGCCGACCCCGAACGGACCGAAGGTGCGTTCCTGGGCGACGAGGTCGACATCCTCGAGCACGAGCATCGCCGGCTGGAGTCGCCGGGCCATCGTCACGAAGCTCCCCGCGGAGCCCAGCGCGGCACCCGAGACGATGATCACCGTCGCATCGGCCCTGATCGCGGTCAGGTAGCGGACGGTGTGCGTCTTCCCGGTGCCCGGCGGGCCCCAGAGCAGAACGCCGCGTGAGAGATGCCTGCCCGCCGCGACCAGCGCCTCCCGGTGGGCTGAGACCTCGACCACGTTCCGATGGACGGCCTCGAGCACGCCCTCCGGGAGGATCAGGTCATCTGTACCGACCGCGGGTCGCTCCATGAACTCCAGCTTGGTGCCGCGCATCGGGTCGGCGGTCACGGTGAGCACCTTGCCGCGGTAGACGTCATGCAGCTCCATGAGCCGTCGCAGATCTGCGACGAACGTGCTCGAGGCGCCCTCTCGAGCGGAGACCACCTCGAGCGACAGCGACTCGCCGGCGTGGTCGTGACGGTGCTGGACGAAGGCGGCGAGCGGCCCCTCCGGCCCGCTGATCAGGAGGACGGCCGTGGCGAGACAGGCGAGCGTCTCACCCGGCCCGACCGCGGCATTGACGTACGCCGGGGCGCCGACGGTGACGTGCCACTCGTGGCCCTGGATGAGGTCGGCGAGCGTCAGGCCGTAGTGCCGCGCTTGCGCGGAGAGCCCGACAATGCGCGCTTCGACTCCGGGGCGAGTGATCGCCTCGTCGAGAGCCAGTTGCAGGTTCGGCAGCTCCCACGACTGGAGGTCCTCCTCGAGCATCGGGAGATCCGTCGCACCCTCCCCGAGATGGTTGTTGAGGAGCGTCATCACCTTCTCGCGCCCGTCGTCCTCCCGGTCCTCCAGGAGTTGACGGACGAGTCGACCGAGCTGCGCGCGGAGATCGTCATCGCTCATGGTCGGAGCGTACGCGCGCGAGACGTGCTGACAAGAGCGGGCGCAGTCGTTGGCCCGAGCACGGGCGACTTGGTCAGCGATCGCCCGGCAGCCGCACGCCCGCCGCCAGCTCGCGAAACGCCGGTACCGGGTCGTGCTCCGGTCGGGCGACGAGGACGACGGCGCCATGCTCGGGGCCCGCAAGCGCGGTGACGAGCAGCTCGAGCCCGACGGCGAGCGCGAACGCTTTGTGGGCCAGCGGGCCGCCGAAGGGAACGAGCTCCTCCGGTCGTGCGCGTCCGGCGATCACGTCGCCATGGGTCACGGCGCCCATCGACACGTCGGCGACGACGGGTCGCCCATCGCTCGAGGGGATTGCGATGGCGAGCGGGTTCGTCCCGGTGAGAGGTGGTCCGCCTCCCGGGGCCGGCAGCCGTCTCGGCGAGGTTGCGGTCACGATCGCCACCAGGCCGCCGTCAGCGAGAGGGCGCGCCCACTCACCGAGCGACCCCGTCGGAAAGCAGCGCTCGGCGACGACGAGCCTGACGTGGCTCGGCGGGTCGGCGAGCGTCGCGCGGCAGATCGCTGCAAGCGTGAGGTAGCCGAGCGCCCCGTTGCCCGACCACCGCTCGAAGCTCTCCGAGCGCTCGAGCGGCCGCGGTTGCGCGGTGCGATCGAAGCTCTGCGTCTCGAGCCAGGGAATCCGCGAATACCCATGCCCTTTCTTCCCTGCACGCTCGGCTGCGTCGAAGTGCGAGAACAGCGTCTGGGCGTCGGGCTCGGCGAGACCGAGGCCACGCAACCTCGCAAGCGCCTCCTCCGCCGTCACAGGACGAGAGTACAGCCCAAACATCTTGTTTACCCGGGACCCCCCAGCCCCGAACACGAGCCTGGAACGCTGCAGGCGTACAGAATCGGGAGAGGAGCACTATGCGCCGTACGACCCTCGCAATTGCCGCCGTGAGCCTCGGGGCCCTCGTCGTGGCAGGTTGGGCCGCCGCAACGTTCAGAGCGTCGGGAGTGACGCCCGCGACGGCGACGTTCTCGGCCACCGGAGACGGTCCCCGCTCGTCCACGTGCACCGGGAACGGCAACACGTACCGGATCACGAACGGGCGCTACAACGGGAAGATCGACTTCGCCTCGCCAAACGACGACCTCGACGGCGACCTGACGTTGACCTTCCGCTCGGTCTACAACGCGACGGGCAAGGTCGGCTGGGTCGAAGGCATCTGGCGCACGAAGAACGACCGCCGGCAGGGTGGGATCTTCCGCGGCGTCCTCGGCGAGTCGGGCGGACAGGTGACAATGAGCGGGTTCCTCCACGGCACGGTCGGGAAGCGGTATGCGCGGCTTCTCTCCGGGGTCGCCGCGACGCTCCGCACCGACAGCGTCGGCACGGTGACGTCGGTCGACGGCACCCTCGGCCAGGGCACGCTCGCGCTGCCGGCGGTCGTCGCCGGCCAGCCGTGCTCGAACGACGGCAAGCCAAACGAGCCCATTCCTGTCAAGCTCTACGTCAAGGGTCAGATCACCGCACTCTCGGCCGACTCGATCACCGTGAACGCGGGGAACGCCGGCGCGCAGACCTGCGCGGTCGTCGCGGGCGTCTCGCCGTCGCTCAGCGGGTTCCTGATCAGCCAGAGCGTCGAGATGTCATGCGGGATCGTGAACGGGAAGATGACGCTCTTGAAGCTCAAGAAGAACGACCACGAGAAGGACAAGGGCAAGGACAAGTAGCCGCCAGGACTCTTCGGCCCGCGGGCGCTCCCCTCCCCCGGGAGCACCCCGCCCGGCGGTGACCGCGGTTTCCGCGACAGCCGCCGCCCCGGAGATAGGGATCTCCTCCCCCGAGATCCCTATCTCCGGCTTCGTTTTCGGGGGTCGACCTCCGCCAGTCCTACCGACGCGTCGTCGTAGTGTTAGGAGCTCTGACGCAGAGGGTGGTCGTCAGAGAACCGTGAGGGCCTTGCGGATGCCGCCCTGTTGACGTCGAGCGCGAAGCTCGTCGGCTATCGCCCCGATTGCCTTCGCGGCTTCGGAGTCGGGCGCAACCTCGTGGATTGGCGTGCCGGCGTCGGCCGCCTCGCGGAGCAGGGGGTCGAGCGGGACGTGCCCGAGCAGCGGCGCGTCGATCTCGGCCGCGAGCCGCTCACCGCCACCGGAGCCGAAGAGCTCCTGGCCGGTCCCGACGAGGTACGACATGTTCTCGATGACGCCGGTGATGCGCATCCCGGTCTTCTGCGCCATCACTGCTGCGCGAACCGCGACCTCCTGCGCCGCCGGCTGCGGCGTGGTGACGATCACCGCCTCGGCGCGCGGGAGCAGCTGACCGAGCGAGATCGCGACATCACCGGTGCCGGGCGGCATGTCGACGACAAGCGTGTCGATCTCGCCCCAGTGAACGTCGGAGAGGAACTGCTCGAGCGCCCGATGGAGCATCGGGCCCCGCCACATGATCGGCCCGTTGTCCTCTGCGAAGAACCCGATCGACATCAACTTGAGGTCGCCGCGCACGGGTGGGACGATCATCGTGTCGACGACGACGGGCCGCTGCTTCACCCCGAGCACACGCGGGATCGAGTAGCCGTACACGTCTGCGTCGAGCACTCCCACCGCCTCGCCACGCACCGCGAGCGCAGCGGCGATATTCGCGGTAAGCGTCGATTTGCCGACCCCACCTTTCCCGGAGGCGATCGCGACCACCCGCGTCGACGGCGAGAGCTTGACCGTGCGCTCGGGCTTTCCGCCGCGAAGGCGAGTTGCGAGTGCGGCCTTCTCGTCCGGCGTCATCACGTCGAAGGAGAGCCGCACACCGGCGACGCCTTCGACCGCCCCGACGTGGAGCCGCACCTGCTCCTCGAAGCTCGAGCGCAGCGGACAGCCGGCGACTGTGAGCGCGATCGTGACGTCGACCGTGTTGTCCGGATGGACGGTCACATCGCGAACCATGTCGAGCTCGGTAACCGGCCGCCTGAGCTCCGGGTCGACGACGTGCTCGAGCGCGCGGAGGATCTCGTCTCGGTCCGGGGTCACAGATCTACCGTACCTGCGGCAGTAGTTTCCCCGAACCGGAAGCGGTAGTTGCGGGAACGGTGGATCACGGGGCCGACCGATGGCGCAGCTGCGCCCGGGGAGGAGGCTTCGGACGTCAAGAACAGACCGGCCCAACGGGAGGTGGACGAGATGACAAGCAGGCGGCTTCTCGAGTACGGCGGGATCCTCGCCGGCATCGTGCTGATCGTGTTCGGTGTCGTCGCAATCGCGATGGGTGCGAACGGACGAAACACAGTGCGCGACAGCCTCAAGGACGAGCAGATCTTCTTCGGCGACGTAGCCGACCCAGCGGTTGCGAAGTACGCGAAGGACTGGGCGGGCGAGCAGGTGCTCACCGGTGAGCAGGCTCGCGCGTTCGCGCAGGTCATCCACGAGCACGCCACAGAGGCGAGCGGGGGACTGACCTATGCGCAGATGGGTCGCTACACCGCAGCGGCGGATCCGACTGACCTCAAGGGCACGAACGACGAGGCTGCGGCGCTCAAGGACGACAAGGGCAACCCGGTTGCGAACGGCGCCCGGAACACCTGGGTGACTGCGAACGGGCTCTCGACCGCACTCAACATGAGCTACATGGCCGAGAACCTGTCGCTCTTCGGGATGGTCGTCGGGGTCGCCCTCCTGCTCGCAGGGATCGGATTCATCATCCTCGCCCTCCGAGTGCTGGGTGAGCCCGCAACGGCGAAAGAGACGGCAGCAGGCAGCACGATGCAGCCGGTCGCCGGGTAGCGCGGGCCAGCGGGAGGGCGCGACAAGCTCGCTCCACCTCCCGGAGCAGACGATGAGGGCGGCGGAGACGCCGCCCTCATCGTCTGCGTTCGCCCGCGTGCACCCACCAACAGACGCGGACCGCTGCGCTCGTGTCCCCGCGCCCGTTCCAGCCCGGCGACGTCCCGCCCATCCCAAGCCCCCTCCCTCCACAGAGGGGAACAAGGATGCGCAGCATCGCACGGATTTGGTTAGGGGAGTGTCACAACCTGTGCCAACTTTGTGCCAATTTCGCGGCGGAACGGCTTGAAACGGTGAGGTGTCCACCGCGGCCACGTCCACCGGCAACCCGGCCGAGCCCGACCCGAGGCCCGCGCCGCTACCGGGCGAGGGCGGCTGCGAGCCGGTCGCACAGCTCGGGTGTCGCCGCGGCGACGATCCGCGAGCGCTGAGCGAGATCGAGGGGTGCGCGGCCGAACGGAGGATCCTCGAACAGCTCGATCGCGAGCCCGCGCTCCCGCACGAGCAGCTGGGCCGCGGCGATGTCGATCGACCGTGCCGGTTTGAGGCAGCACACCGCGTCGAGCCGTCCCGCCGCGAGATGGCAAAGCGAGAGTGCGAGCGAGCCCATCACCCGCAGGCGGGTCGCCACCTCGGCGACCGCCGGGGCGCGCTCCGCGACCGCTCGCGCCGTCGTCCCCTCGAACGCGAGGATCTCGATCGTCCCCTTCGGCCCAGGCGCGTCGAGCGGGGCCCCGTTCAGCGTCGCCCCGCCGCCACGGTTCGCGGTCCACTCCTCACCTGACCCGAAGTCGTGCACGAAGCCAAAAATGACGTCGTCCATTGCCGGCCCGTCCGCCACCGCAACCGAGAGGGCGAAGAACGGGATCCCCCGCTTGGCGTTGACCGAGCCGTCCACCGGGTCGACCACGACCCTCGTCGGCCCGCCCGCGCCGAACACACGCTCGCCGAGCTCCTCAGAGACGAGCACGAAGCTCTCGCCGAGGGCCTCGAGCCGCGCAACGACCGCCGCCTCACACGCGGCGTCGATTGCGGTTGTGTCGTCACCCCCCTCACCTGACCGGAGCACCGGCTCGCGCTCGGCGCGTGTGGGCTGCGCCTCGAGGATCCCCTCGATGTCCGCGACGCAGGCACGGCAGAGGCCGAGCCAGTCAGCCATCGAGCGGGAGGAAAAGCAGCCCGGACAGGAGCTTTGGGAAGAAATATGTCGTCTTCTGCGGCATCACCTCACCGCGGCGGGCGCGCACGAAGACGTCCTCGATTCGCGTCGCTCGCAGGAGAAACGCGCAGCCGGCAGCGCCACTGTCGACCCGCGAGATCGCGTCGTCGAGATCCGGCGTGTACGCGATCCCCTCGTGCCCGAACCGGTCGACGAGCTCGACGTCCAGCTCTCCTGGCTCACCCTCGACGAACCGTACGACGCCGTCACGGTAGAAGACGGCGACCGAGGCGTCGTAGGGCGCGCTCGCCAGTGCCCCGAGCGCCGCAGCGAGGTCAGAGCGCTCCTCGCCGGGCGGGTCGATGTCCGGGCGCCCGACGAACAGCCGATGGGTGGGGAAGATCTCGAGCCCGGGATCGGTGGTCGAGACGAGCACGACGAGCAGCCGGTTGCTGCCCTCGCGAGGGTCCTCGGCCGCGTAGGCGACCGTCGTCTCGTAGCGATGGTGACCGTCGGCGATCAGCAGCTGGCGGTCGGCGAAGAACGCAGGCAACGCCGCACCGTCGACGCGCCAGAGCCGTGTCCCGTCGGCTTCGAGATCCGGCTCCCGCTCCGGGGTTGTGAATGGTGGCTCTCCGTCGTAGAGGAGGAAGATCGGCTCGAGCTGGGCCCGCGCCGCGCGAAGCAGGCGCAGACGGCTCTCCTTCGGGCCGGCGTGTGTCCGCTCGTGTGGCAAGACCGCACGCGTCTCGTATGGCTCGGCGCCGAGGCTCGCGACAAGGCCCGTCCGTGTCCGGGAAAGCCCGTCCGGACCAACGTAGGCTTGCTCGACGACCCAGGCCGCCGGCTGGTCTTCGTGCACGAGCACGCCCTCCTCGAGCCACGCGCGGAAGCGCCGGCCCGCCTCCTCCTCGGACGGGTCGAGGGTCAGGTGAACCACGTTGTGGGGGTCGCGCGCACGCAGCTCGGCGCGCGCCGCCTCGTCGAGCACGTCGTATGGCGGGGCGACGACGCCAGCGGTCGGCCGCGCGTAGCGGATCGCCCGGAACGAGGTCACGTCGGCCATCGGGACGAGCCTACCCGTGACAGGTCTACGGAGCTCATAGACTCACGGTATGACCGCGATCTCGGAGCTCGCAGCCGACCGTACGGTCGAGGGCGTCTACGCAGTCGCGCGCAAGCAACGGCGAACGACCCGCGGCGGCAAGCCCTACCTCGTGCTCGAGCTCGTCGATCCGAGCGGCCGCATCGAGGCGCGCATCTGGGACGACGTCGAGCTTCTCGATCGCCGCTTCGCGGAGGGCGACGCCGTGCACGTGCTCGGGAACGTCGAGCAGTTCGAGGGGAGGCTCCAGGTGCGCGTTCGTACCCTCGAGACCACCGAGACCGATCCGACGACGCTGGCGCCGGCGATGCGTCGTGACCCCGAGGAGCTTCTCGGGTTTCTCGAGTTCCTCGTGGCCGAGATCAATCACCCTGGCCTCGCCGAGCTCGCCGGCGGGATCCTCGGCGACCCCGCGATCCGCGAAGGACTGACGACGCTGCCCGCGGCGGGCGCCGACGGCCACCACGGCTACGCCGGCGGTCTGCTCGAGCACACGGTCGGCGTCGCGACCCTGTGCCGCGAGACAGCCCAGCTCCACTCGCGCCTTCGTCACGACCTGCTACTCGCAGCCACGCTGCTTCACGACGTCGGCCGCGTCGTCGAGCTTGGTCGTGGCCCCGCCTTCCGGCCGACCTCGGAGGGAAAGCTGCTCGGCCACGTTCACCTCGGGCTGCGGATCGTCGAGCAGCGAGGCGCTGCGCTCGAGCGCGAGACGCTGGCCGAGCTCCTCCACGTCATCGCGTCTCACCACGATCGGGCGGCGGCAAAGACCGCCGAGGCAGCGGTGCTCTACCACGCGAACCAGCTCGACGCACAAGCGGCGACCCGCTCGGTCGGGGATCAGGCCTGACGCTTGCATCTCCCGTCGTTACCTGGGAGGGTTGCCGCTTGACTCGACGCTCCAACCGGGAGGAACCACGTGGCTGAGATGCCAGTTGAACATACGACAGCGCTCGCGCTCGAGGAGAAGGCGAAGCTGAAGAAGTCGTTCAGGCGGCTCGACATGATCCTGTTCACCGTCTGTGCGATGGTCGGGATGGACCTGATCGGCACGATCGCCGCGAACGGCCTGCAGTCGGTCACGTGGCTGATCGTGCTTGCGGTGTTCTTCCTCGTACCGTACGCGCTGATCATGTCTGAGCTCGGCACGTCGTTCCCGGAGGAAGGCGGGCCGTACGAGTGGGTCAAGCTCGCGTTCGGCCGCGTCCACGCCGGGATCTTCGCGGTGTTCTACTGGATTACGAACCCGTTCTGGGTCGGCGGCGCCCTCGCGTTCACGGCGGTAGCGGCGATCGACTCGCAGTGGTTCGGGGTCGGAGCAGGCTCGTTCCTCGACTACGTGCTCAAGCTCGTGTTCATCTGGATCTCGATCATCGTCGCGATCGCCTCGCTCGAGTACGGGAAGTGGGTCCCGAACGCCGGCGCGATCGCACGCGGGTTCCTCGTCGCCCTCTTCATCCTCACCGTCGGGATCTACGCGATCAAGAACGGCGTGCAGGACGGGCTCGCGTTCGCGCAGCTTGGCCCGTCGCGCGCAGGGTTCCTCGCGGTCGTGCCGCTCGCGATCTTCGCGTTCGTCGGCTTCGAGCTGCAGGCGAACGCCTCCGAGGAGATGGTCGACCCGCAGAAGGACATCCCGGTGTCGGTCTGGCGCTCCGGCATCTTCGCGACGATCGCGTACATCCTCCCCGTGCTCGGCGTGCTGTTTGTCCTGCCGCTCGACCAGGTCGACGGGCTCGACGCGTTCATCAACGCGTCGGACGTCGCCTACCACGACGTGTGGGGCAGCGCCCTCGGCGGGTTCCTTCTGCAGGTGACGGTCGCGCTGCTGATCCTCGTGCTCGCAACCTCTGGGGCATCCTGGATGATCGGCTCCGATCGCACCCAGGCGGTCGCCGCTTTCGACGGGACGTTCTTTCCGTTCTTCGGCCGCTTCCATGCGGCGCTCGGCACCCCCGTCCGGGTCAACGTGCTCTCAGGTGTCGTTGCGAGCATCTTCTGTGTCCTCGCGACGCTCATCGCGACGAACGGCGGGGAGAGCGCGAACGCGACCTTCGGCGTTGTCCTCACCATCGCGATCACGACCACGCTGATCAGCTACCTCTGGGTGTTCCCGGCCGCGTACCGGCTCCGGCAAACCGAGCCTGACGTGCCGCGCGTCTACCGCGTCGGAAGGTCGGGCAACGGGCTGATGCTCGGCGCCACCGTCATGACGACGTTCTTCACCGCAGTCGGCTCGATCGAGGCGGTTTTCCCCGGGCTGATCTGGAAGCTGCTCGGCCAGGACTACGGCTCGTTCTTCGAGGCCTGGGGGGTCACTCGTGCCCGTTTCGAGGTGTTGACGCTCGGCTCGCTCGCCGTCGTGATCGTGCTCGCGCTCACCGGCTACATCGCCGGAAAGCCCGTGCGTCAGCAGGACGTCGTGGTTCCGCTCGGAGAGCACCACTAGAGGCGTCGCGGGGGGTGGCCGTCCGGTCACCCCCCGCAGAGCGATCGTGGCCGCCCTCTACGCCCTCTGCGCTGCGCTCGTCTTCGGCGCGGGCGACTTCCTCGGGGGATTCGCCTCCCGGCGCGTGCCGGTGCTGGTCGTGATCCTCGTCTCGCAGCTCGCGGGGCTGCTCGGCATCCTCGTCTGGCTCGGCGCGGCCCACGAACACGTCCCGCCCGCCGGCGACCTCCTCGCCGCCGCGGGCGCGGGTACGACCGGACTGATCGGCCTGGTGGCGCTGTATCGCGGGCTCTCGCTCGGCCTGATGGCGATCGTCGCACCGGTCTCGGCTCTCTCTCCGCTGATCGCGCTCGCGGCCGACGTGATCAACGGCAAGGCACCCGGCCCGAGCGATCTGCTCGGGATCGCGCTCGTGCTCACGGGCCTCGTCGTCCTCTCGCTGGAGCCGGACGGCAACACCCCGTTCGCGGCTGGCATCGGGCTCGCGCTCATTGCGGCGGTCGGGTTCGGGCTGTACGCGGTCGGAATCGACGCCGGCTCCGACGAGAGCACGATCTGGGCGGTCTCGGTCGCGCGCGGAACCGCGGCAACGCTGGCGTTTGTCGCGGTGCTCGCTGCCCGCGCTCCGGTCGGGCGTGTGCGGGGAGCACTGACTCTCGTGCTCGGCGTCGGCCTCTTCGACACGCTCGGCAACGTGTTCCTCGCCACCGCGACCACCCACGGCCTCATCAGCATCGTCGACGCGCTCGCCGCCGGCTACCCGGTGGTGACGGTGACGCTTGCGATGCTCGTGCTCCACGAGCGCCCCGGCGCGCGGCGTGTACTCGCCGGTCTGACTGCGATCGGCGGCGCGGTGATGGTCGCCGTCGGGTAGCGCGGCTAGACGTTGAAGCGGATGTTCAGGCAGTCACCGTCGGCGACGACGTAGGTCTTGCCTTCGAGCCGTTGCGTTCCCCGACGGGCCGCTTCCGCATGCGAGCCTGCAGCGAGCAACTCGTCCGTAGGAATCACCTCACAGCGGATGAAGCCCCGGGCGATATCCGAGTGGATCGTCCCCGCGGCGTCGAGCGCCGTCTCCCCCTGCCGCAGCGTCCAGGCGCGCGTCTCCTTGTCGCCGACGGTGAAGAACGTGATCAGTCCGAGCGCCGCCTGGAGCTTGCGGGTGACCTCGTCGAGCGCGGACGGTCCGTCGCGGAACTCCGCTGCCTCCTCGTCGGAGAGCTCGGCGAGCTCGGCCTCGAGCTTGCAGTCGATCCCGGCAGGACCGTTGACGAGAGGGATCAGCGGCTTCGTCGTCAGCGGCTCGAGCTCGGGCGGGAGCTCGCCGCTCCACTCCGCGAGGCTCTTCCCCGACTCGAGGTGCGCGAGCAATCCGGCGAGGGTCTCGACCTCCTTCCGCTTGGCGGCGTCACCCGATTTCGCCTCCTTCTGCACGCGTTCGAGCCGGCGCTCGACATGATCGCGATCGGCGACGAGCAGCTCGAGCGCGAGCGTCTCGAGATCGCTTCGCGGATCGCACCCGTCCGAGAACCCATCGGCGACGGCGAGAATCGCATCGACCTGGCGGATGTTGCCGAGAAGCTGCGGGCCGGTGCCGGGAACGTCGACGACGCGCACCGCCGCCGGGGTCACCTTGCGCGCCGACACGAGCGCCGCGAGCCGATCGAGCCGGGGGTCGGCGATCGTCGCCATCCCCACGTTCGCCTTGTCGGTCACCGACGCATAGGCGGTGATCTCCGCACCCGCCTTCGTCAGCGCGTTGAACAACGTGGTCTTGCCGCTGTTCGGTAGACCGACGATCCCGACCTCGAGTGCCACGGGGCTCTAGGGTAGTCGCTGCCGGCGTGTCAGCCCTGGATGCCGAAGCCGACACGGGCATCGCGGGCGAAGCGCTTGATCCACGCGACCTTCGGGACGACGATCGTGACGCGCCCGTCGTCGGTGTCGAGCTGCACTGCGCCACCCGCGCTCGCGGCGATCGCTCGCTCGACCGCGTCCGCGGACTCGAGGCTCACGTTTGCGCCGAGAATCGGCCCACCCTCGAATGCAACCTCGATCCGCACCGACTCTGTCTCAGCCACGCGACACCACCTCCGTAAGCACGCCGTGCACGGCGCTTGGATGGACGAAAGCAACCTGGAGCCCGAACAACCCCTGTCGGGGTCGCTCGTCGATGAGCTCGGCACCCGCGCCGGCAAGCTCTGCGAGCGCTGCAGCGACGTCGTCGACCTCGTAGGCGACGTGATGCATCCCCTCGCCGCGCTTCGCGAGGAAGCGCCCAACCGGCGTATCCGCTTCCGTCGGCGCTAGCAGCTCGATCCGGCTGCCGGCAACAAGGAGCGACGCCGCCTCGACCCCCTGGTCGGCGACGGTCGCGCGATGCTCGAGCGAGGCGCCGACCAGGGTGGTGTACGTGGCGATCGCGGCGTCGAGATCCGCGACTGCAAGGCCGAGGTGGTGGACGCCTCGCGTGATCATGCCGCGATCGTAGACGCCGACCTGCCCGGCGGGTGGAGGATCGCATCGACGAGCCCGTACTCGACTGCTTCGGTCGGAGTCATGAACCGGTCGCGATCGAAGTCGCTTGCGACCTGGTCGGTGCTGCGACCCGTGTGCTTCGCGATGATCTCGGCCATCTGCCGCGTCGTCGACTCGATCTCGCGCGCAGCGATCGAGATGTCACTCGGCGCGCCGCGGTAGCCGGCGGAGCCCTGATGGATCATCAGCTTCGCGTTCGGGAGCGCGTACCGCTTGCCGGGCGCGCCACCGGCCATGATCACCGCCGCCGCCGACATTCCCATTCCGAAGCAGATCGTGCTCACGTCCGGCCGCACATGCTGCATCGCGTCGTAGATCGCGAGCCCTGCGTAGACCTCTCCGCCGGGTGAGTTGACGTACAACGCGATGTCCTTGCCGGGATCCTCCGCCTCGAGATAGAGGAGCTGACCGACGATCAGGTTTGCGATCTCGTCGTCGACCGGCCGCCCGAGGAAGACGATCCGGTCTCGGAGCAGCCGGGAGTAGAGGTCGAAGGCACGCTCGGCCCGCCCGTCGGCCTCGAGCACGGTTGGAATCAGCGGCATCGTCACTCCTTTCACCTAATATGCAACCTGTCGGTTGCTAATATACGCAACTTGGAGGTTGCGCATGGAGATCGAGCGCGAGATCGTCGTGCCCGCGACGCGCGAGGAGGCATGGAGTGCGCTGACGGATCCCGACGAGCTGCGGGAGTGGTATGCGAACGACGTCGAGCTCGAACCCGAGCCGGGCGGCGAGGTCGCGTTCCGCTGGGAGAGCGGCGAGGAGCGGCACGGTGTCGTCGAGGAGATCGAGGAGCTCGAGCGTGTCGTTCTGCGCTTCGACGACGACGGGGTCGTCGAGCTCCGGCTGGAGGACGTCGATGGCGGCACTCTCGTTCATGTACGCGAGTCGGCGCCGAGCTTTGGGGTTGCTGTCGAGCTTCTCGCCCAGGCGGCATGGGCGATCGCGTAGACGACGTCTTCGTCGCGCTTGCCGACCCGAGCCGGCGCCATCTCGTCGAGCGGCTCGCCGCCCGCGGCGCCTCGACCCCAACCGAGCTTTCGGCAGAGCTGCCCGTGACGCGGCAGGCGGTCGCGAAGCACCTCGCGACGCTCGAGGCCGCCGGACTCGTCCAGCGCTCGCGCGAGGGCCGCAACACCGTCGTGCGCTTCGACCCGACACCGCTCGAGGAGGCCGGCGCGTGGCTCGCTCGCGTGGGAGCGCAGTGGGACATGAGGCTCGCGGCGCTCGCGGAGCACGTGTCGAGGCCGCGCGGGCGCGAGACCTCTCGTTAGGTGAGTTGTCACGGGTCGTGTCCGCCGGGACGTGGGCCCGCGTCTTGGGGCACGCGGTTCCCGACCCTGTTAGCTCGAGGCGCGTGTCTGCTCGGTGCGCGGCTCGAGCACCCGGATCACGCCGACCGCGTCCGCCGAGGCCGACTCGACCGGGACGTCGCCCATCAGCGCGAGATACTCGGCGCGGTCGATCGTCTCCTTCTCGAGGAGTGCGTTGGCAAGCCGGTCGAGCGGGGCCCGATGCTTCTCGAGCAGGCGCTGGGCCTCGTCGTACGCGTCGTCGGTGAGCCGCGCCTGCTCGGCGTCGCGGAGTCGCTTCGTCTCCTCGGAGAGCGCGTAGTTGTCGGCGCGCATCGTGCGAGCCGGCGCGATTGCGGACATCCCGTAGTCGAACACCATCCCCCGCGCGATCTCGGTGACCTTCTCGAGATCGCTCGCCGCACCGTTCGTGACCCGCCCGAAGACGACCTGCTCGGCGGCACGTCCCGCGAGCGCGATCTTCATCACGTCGATCAGCTCCTCCTTGGTGTGAAGGTACCGATCCTCCGTCGGCAGGTAGTAAGCGAGACCGAGCGCGTCGCCGCGACCGACGATCGTCACCTTCTGAATCGGCATCAGCTCGCCCATCAGGTACGCCATCAGCGCGTGGCCAGCCTCGTGGTACGCGAGGATCCGCTTCTCCTTCTCCGTGACGACACGCCGTTTCTGGAGGCCGGTGAGGACACGCTCGATTGCATTCTCGAAGTCCGCCATATGGATGTGCTGGCGACCTTTGCGGGCCGCGAAGATCGCAGCCTCGTTCGCGATATTCGCGAGCTCGGCGCCGGTGAGCCCGGCGGTCCGCCGAGAGATGATCTCGAGATCGACGTCCGCAGCGAGCGGCTTCGAGCGGGTGTGGACGCGGAAGATCGCCTCGCGTCCGAGAACGTCGGGCGCCGAGACGTTCACCTGCCGGTCGAACCGGCCCGGTCGGAGCAGCGCAGGGTCGAGATCCTGGATCCGGTTGGACGCGCCCATCACGATCACGTCCTCGCGGCCCCCAAAGCCGTCGAGCTCGACGAGCAACTGGTTGAGGGTCTGGTCCTGCTCGCGGTTGTGGCTGCTCCCCTGACGGGCGAGCCCCACGGCATCAAGCTCGTCGATGAAGATGATTGCAGGCGCATTTCTGCGGGCTTCTCTGAAGAGTCGCCTGATCCTCGCGGCACCGAGACCCGCGAACATCTCGACGAACGACGACGCGCTCGCCGAGTAGAAGTTCGCGCCTGACTCGCTGGCGACGGCCTTCGCAAGCAGCGTCTTCCCCGTACCCGGCGGGCCGTAGAGGAGGATCCCCCGAGGAATCCGCGCGCCAAGGCGTTCGAACCGACGGCGGTCGCGCAGGAACTCGACGGCCTCGACCAGCTCGGCCTTGGCCTCATCAGCGCCGGCGACGTCAGCCCAGGTGACCTTGCCGGCCGACTGCTTCTCGATTGTTGCGGGCTTAGTCCGCGGCATGTACCGAAGGGTCAGCATCAGCAGGATGACGATGACCGCGAAGAACACGATCGGCGCCCAGGTGAGGATGAGGTACTGGATGTGTGCGGAATCCATGCAACTCACCCTAGTGAGCGCGCATCCGCGGTCAACCTCTGACGACCGCGATCACCAGCTGCGAGGGATGCTTCGTCGTGATCGTGGCCGCGACGAGACGGGGATGCTCGAACCATGCGTCGCGTCGCGAGTCGGGGCCCGGGAAGTCGGCGGTGAAGCCGTCGAGCACGAGCGTCGCGCGCGGCGCCGTGAGCCCGAGCACCCGATCGACCGAGTCCTTCACGTCGATCGCGTCAACGAACACGAGATCGAACGGCGCATGCGGTTGGAGCTGGTCGTGCCAGTCACCGACGTGGACGTTCACGTCATCGTCCTCCGCGAAGAGCTGCGCGGCCACGGTCGCATGGGTCGGGTCGAGCTCGACCGTGTGGACCACCACGCCCGGAGCCAACGCGGAGACAAGCCAGGCAGTACCAACGCCGACGCCCGTCCCGATCTCCGCAACCCGGTGCACCCCGCGACCGGCGCCAAGGAGGTGGCGAACGGCACCGCTCTCGTCGCTGCAACTTCCGTCGAATCCAACTGCCTCGGCCGCAGCGATGGCGCGCTCGACGAGTGGTGGTCTCCTCACGCGGCGGCGGCCGCCTCGGCAGTAAGGCACGCCACGAGCGCGGCGTTTGCAACCTCTAGCTGGGCAGGCGTCGGGTTGCTCGTCGAGAGACGATGCTGGAGCTCGTAGCCGGGGCGGGCGAGCGCGCGGGCGACCGGATGCTTCGGATTGCGCGACATCCAACCGAGCAGCTCGATCGAGAGCCCCACCGCGCCGACCGCGCCCGCCCCGTGCGCGAGCGAACGAGCCCGGGCCGGAGCCCGGCGCGCGATTGCACCCGAGATGAGCGAAGTGACGATCAGCCGGCCGACGAGATGGGAGCCGCAGCGCACGTGCTCCTTCTCGGCCGGGCCATCCTGCTCGTAGCTCCCGATCGAGACGTGCTCGGCCCCGTGATACGAGGTGAGCTCGCCACCACGGAGCGAGACGATTGCGGGGACGATGCTCGCGAGCGCCGCCGTCGCCTCTCGCAAGCCCGCGGGAAGCGGCGAGCGACGGAGCAGCGAGCCGCCGATCGTCGCCGTCGCCATCGCGCCGGCGACCGTTCTGCGCTCGAAGGAGAACGCAACCTCGGGGAGCGCGCGCTTGACTACGGGAAGAAGCGCGAGCGACTCCGCCAGCCGCATCGGTCCGCGGAGAACGGGTGTCCCGATACCGCTCCCGAGCCGGGGCACCCTGCCCGTCGCGGTCGCGATCGACCCGTCGTCGCGCCGGATCGCGACGCCGAAGCTCGTGGGGCCGTGCACGAGGACGCCGTTCTGGAGCGCGAGCCCACCGAGCCTGTGCTTCTCTGCCACGCATCGAGGGTAGCGTCCCCCGTGTGAACGGGACGTTCATCCGAGAATTGGTCGAGCGCGAGCGAGCCGGCAGACGCCTCCTCCTGATTGGGATCGGTGGCTTCGGGTGTGCTGGGAAGTCGACGCTGGCCGCTGAGCTCCCCGAGGCGCAGCTGGTCCCAACAGACGGGTTCTGGGATGGCGCCGGCTTCGATCTCGCTCGGCTGCGGGTGGACATTCTCGAGCCATTGCTGGACGGCAAGCCGGGTCGGGCGGCCATACGCGAGTGGGCGAGTGGCGAGGAAGGCGAGCTTGTCGTCGAGCCATGGGGGATCGTCGTGGTCGAGGGTGTGTGTGCGCTCCATCGCGCCCTTCGAGACGCCTATTCGCTCCGGGTCTGGCTCGACGTTCCCCGCGAGACGAGGCTCGCACGGGCCGTCGCCAGAGACGGTGAGGGATCACGCCAGCCCTGGGTCGAGAAGTGGATGCCGCGGGAGCAACGCTACTTCGACTTGGATCGCCCCGATCTCTGCGCCGACACAATTCTCGACGGCAACGGCAACCCTGTCCAGCCTCACTCGAACGACTGACCTCGCGGCCCGTCGCTAGTGCGGGAGACGCCGCACTCGTGGTCGCCCCCGAGCCACCGCTCGCCACTACAGCACCGGTATTCAGTGCTCCCGCGCCCTGGGCCTGGCTCGGTTGTCGTCGACGAACACGGCCTGAACTTCCCGGAGAGACCACCAGACGAGCTGTTCCACGAGGTCGTGTTCGCCGGGGTGTGGGCCGGGCATGCGGGGGGTGCGCGGACGGGAGCGACCCAGCGCGCCTAGCACGGCAGCCGGCCCGCGAGATCGTGGGAACAACTCATCTTGCTAGATGCCCTGAATTGCCAGCCTGCGGAGCGTGCGCTGCATCGTCGCAGCGGCGGTGCCGAGCGCAAATGTGGCGGAATCGACGGAGACGACGGGCATCACCTCGCGAACGGAGGACGAGGTAAACACCTCCTCCGCAGAGAGCAATCGGGCAAGCGGAAAGGCGCCCATCTCGACGGCATAGCCGAGCCCGTCAGCGACCTCGAGCAGCGCCGCACGCGTCTCGCCCGCGAGGATGCCTAGCTCGAGCGACGGAGTCACGAGGGTCTTCTCGCCCTCACGCCACCACACGTTCGTGACCGGCCCCTCGAGCACGACCCCGTCGACATCGACGAGAACCGCGTCGTCTGCGCCCCGACGCTTGGCCTCCTCCTCGGCCGCGATGTGCGTGGCGTAGCTCGTGGACTTGACACCGGGCAGCAGCCACGTGTCCGAACGGCGCGGAAACGACAGGGCGGCGAGTCGCTGTCCCGTGGTGCGCGCAGCTTCGATCCACGAAGGGATCTCGCTGACAAGCACGTAGCCCTGCGAGCCCTCGCCCGGCGGCCCCGGTGTCCAGTAGAAGCGCAGCACGGCGTCCGGCCTGCCGCCGGCAGTGATCGCCTCGTGCGCGAGCGCCTCCAGCGCCGCGGCGTGAGGAGCTTCGAGCCCAAGCGCGACTGCCGACCTCGCGAGCCGAGCTAGGTGGTCGTCGAGCCGGAACGGCCGCCCGCCGTAGACACGAAGCGTCTCGAACGCCGCCCGGCCCCGCGTCACGGCCTCGTCGTCGACGCGAACGCTCGGCAGCGCCGGATCGACGAGACCACGCCCCAGGACGCCGACGGCGAGCGGGAGGTCAGCCACGCGATCGCTCCAGCGGGGCTCCGATCGCCTCGAGGAGCGGCTCGGCCTTGACCAGCGACTCGGCGACCTCGGCCAGCGGCTCCGAGTCCCAGACGATCCCGCCCCCGACCCAAAGATGGATGCGGCCATCCGCAATCGCGAACGTTCGAATCGTCAGCGCCAGCTCGAGGTCGCCGTTGCCGTAGACACGGCCGAGAGCGCCCATCGCAGCTCCTCGCCCGACCGGCTCGAGCGCGGCGATGACGTCGATAGCCGCGATCTTCGGCGCGCCCGTGATCGAGCCCCCTGGGAACGTCGCCTCGAGGATCTCGACAAGACCGACGCCGTCCCGAAGCTCGCCCTCGACGAGGGAAACCATGTGCTCGACGCCTGCGAGCGGCTCGGTCGCCATGAGCTGCGGCCAGCGCACCGTTCCCGCGCGACAGACGCGGGAAAGGTCGTTGCGCTCGAGGTCGACGATCATCACGTGCTCGGCTGCGTCCTTCACCGACCCGTGGAGCTCTGCCGCCCATCCCCGCGGGCGCGTGCCCTTGATCGGCATCGTCCACAGCCGGTTCCCACGCCGCGCGAGGAACAACTCGGGTGACGCGGACACGATCGCCCAACCGTCACCCTCGAGCGTACGCCAGGTGCCGTCGGCAAGAGGCCAGTCTCTCGGTTGTGTGAGCCCGCTCAGCCGGGCAGCAAGCTCCGCGGGGGAGCCCGCGAACGATGCGGAGAGATGCTGAACGAGATTGACCTGGTAGACGTCTCCGCGACCGATCGCACGCTGAACCGCGGAGATCGCCGCGGCGTAGTCGTCGGCGCGCCACGTGCGCTCCCAGGGCCCGACCGAAAGTAGCGACGCATCGAATCCGGGATCGTTGCCATGTAAGACATCGTAGTTGTCGGGTCGGACGACACAAGCCAAAACGGGGAGCGGGCAGGGCTCCGCCGGAGCAGGGACGGGATCGCGGCGCAGGGTCTCGGACAGGCCGTACCCGAGGAAGAGATCCGCGACGAGCTGGTCGCCTCCGGGCCGGAAGAACCCCTCCGAGCCGAGCCACGACTCGAGCTCCTGAAACGCCCCGTCCGGGTCGAAGAGCTCGAGCCGCGCGCCGGCGCGCTGTCGCGTCACGCTGTCACCCGCCACGGCGAAGTTGTACTCGTTCAGGAGCGGTCGGCGGCGGAACCGTATGCGAGCGACAGGCCAAGCGCGGATGACGGCCACACGGCGCCAACGGTCACGACGAGCGGGCGGTGTTGACGCTACGCCCGCCGTGCCGACCGATAGCGGCGGACGAGCGCGTTGGTCGAAGCGTCGTGCGTCAGCTCGGGCTCGTCGGGTGACGAGATCTCCGAGGCAAGCCTCGTCGCGAGCACCTTGCCGAGCTCGACCCCCCACTGATCGAACGAGTCGATCCCCCACACGGCGCCCTGGGTGAAGACGCTGTGCTCGTAGAAGCCGACGATCGTTCCGAGCGCCGCTGGGGTGAGCCGCTCGAAGAGCAGCACCGTGCTGGGCCTGTTCCCCGCCATCACCTTGTGCGGCACACGGGCCTCGGGCACTCCCTCGGCGCGCACTTCATCGGCGGTTTTGCCGAACGCGAGGGCTTCGGCCTGAGCGAGCATGTTCGCGATCAGGAGGTCGTGCTGCTCCCCGACCGGGTTGAGCGGGCTTGCGAACGCGACCAGGTCACACGGGACGACGGTCGTGCCCTGATGGAGGAGCTGGTGGAAGCTGTGCTGGCCGTTCGTGCCGGGCTCGCCCCAGATCACCGCGCCCGTGTCGACCCCAACAGGCTCGCCGTCGAGGGTGACCGATTTCCCGTTCGATTCCATCGACAGCTGCTGGAGGTACGCCGGCAACCGGAGGAGATAGCGATCGTACGGGAGCACGGCGTGACTCTGAAGCCCGAAGAAGTTTCGATACCAGACGGCAAGTAGGCCCATGAGCGCCGGGATGTTCCGCGCGAACGGTGCAGAGGCGAAGTGGTCGTCGGCTGTGCGAAAGCCGGCGAGCAGGTCGGCGAACCCGTCAGGCCCAACGGCGAGCATCGTCGAGAGGCCGATCGCGCCTCCCAGCGAGTACCGGCCGCCGACCCAATCCCAGAAGCCAAAGGCGTTGTTCGGATCGATCCCGAAGGCGGCAACCGCTTCGAGGTTTGTCGACACCGCGACGACGTGGTTCGCGACCGCGTCCTCGCCTAGCGCGTCGACGATCCAGGCACGCAGTGCCTGAGCGTTGGTCATCGTCTCGATCGTGGTGAACGTCTTCGATGAGACGATCACGAGGGTCTCGTCTGGCGAGAGATCGCGTGTCGCCTCGACAAGATCGGAGCCGTCGACGTTGGAGACGAACCGGAACCTCAGCTCCCGTCGACTGTAGAAGCGAAGCGCCTCGTACGCCATCGCCGGGCCGAGGTCGGAGCCGCCGATCCCGACGTTCACAACGTTGCGGATCGGCTTCCCCGTCGCGCCCCGCCAGTCACCGTCGAGCACGCGCCGGGAGAACGCCGCCATCCGGTCGAGCACCTCGTGCACCTCACGAACGACATCGACGCCGTCAACGACCAGCGACCGCTCGCGCGGCATTCGCAGGGCAACGTGGAGCACGGCGCGATCCTCAGTCGTGTTGATGTGCTCGCCCCGGAACATCGCGTCGCGGCGCGCCGCGACGCCGCGTGCCTCCGCAAGCGCTGCCAGCAGCAAGACCGTCTCCGGCGTGATCAGGTGCTTTGAGAAGTCGGCATAGACGCCGGCGGCCTCGATCACCAACGTGTCGAGCCGCGACGGGTCGGCGGCGAAAAGCTCGCGCAGGGTGCGCTCTCCGAGCTCGACGCGGTGCCGTCCGAGCTCGGCCCAGGCGGGGGATGTCGTCACGTTGGTCACAACTCGGCCATCGGGACTACGGAGCGGTCTCGTAGACTCGCCAAGTCTACGTCCGCGAGCCCGAGGAGGAAGCGAAGATGGCTACCGGAATCCCGATGCAGCTCGGCATGGTCGGCCTCGGCCGGATGGGCGCGAATCTCGTGCGCCGGCTCATGCGAGATGGGCATCGGTGCGCCGGCACCGACGTCGGGCCCGACGCGGTCGCCGCGCTCGTCGCGGAGGGGATGACGGGTGCCGGCTCGCCGGCGGAGCTCGTCGCCGCACTCACCGCTCCGCGGACCGTTTGGGTGATGGTCCCGGCCGGGGAGATCACGGAGCGGGCGATCGCCGACCTGGCCGAGCTGCTCGAGCCCGGGGACACGATCATCGACGGCGGCAACACCCGCTACCACGACGACATCCGCCGCGCCGCCACGCTCGGTGCCAGAGGCATCAACTACCTCGACGTCGGCACGAGCGGGGGCGTGTTCGGGCTCGAGCGCGGCTTCTGCCTGATGGTCGGCGGGCCGACGGAGGTCGTCGACCGGCTCTCGCCCATCTTTACGTCGCTCGCGCCGGGCCTCGACGCAGCCGAGCGGACACCCGGCCGCAGCGGCGATCCCGCCCCCGAGGAAAATGGCTGGCTCCACTGTGGCGCAGCCGGCGCGGGGCACTTCGTGAAGATGGTGCACAACGGGATCGAGTACGGGCTGATGGCCGCCTACGCCGAGGGTCTGAACCTCCTGCATCATGCGAACGCCGGCGCGGTCGAGCGCGAGAAGGACGCCGAGACCGCCCCGCTCGACGAGCCGGAGCTCTATCAGTACGACCTCGACATCGCCGCGATCACCGAGCTCTGGCGGCGCGGCTCGGTCGTCTCGTCATGGCTGCTCGACCTGACGGCAACTGCGCTTCACGAATCGCCCACGCTCGAGGACTTCGCCGGTCGGGTCTCGGACTCCGGTGAGGGGCGCTGGACCTCGGTCGCGTCGATCGACACAGGCACGCCGACGCCGGTGCTGACCGCTGCGCTCTACTCGCGGTTCTCGTCACGCAACGAGGACGACTTCGGCAACCGGGCGCTCTCCGCGATGCGAAAGCAGTTCGGCGGCCATCACGAGAAGAAGTAGGTCGCGTTCTGCAGGATCGCCGCCCGTGAGGGTGCAGTCCCGTTGGCACCTCACCGTGACGAGACCCATGATCGGTTCGTGTTTCAGCTCGACGTCGCTGACACGCCACCGACGGAGTCGGTTCATCACGGCCTCCACACGGACGGCAGCCTCCCGCGGCGCCTGCTTCTTGTGGCTTCCGTCGGGAGACCCGGAGCTCGGGACGCTCGCGGCCGATCAGGGGGCGCTGCTCCACCTCATCGAGAGCGACCGGTTTCGCCTGAGTCAGACCCCGTGCCACGCGCTTCGTCGACTCCGCCGGATACGAGAAGCGAAGATCAGGCGCGCGGGTCAGGCTCAAGCCCGACCCGGGTGGCCACGTGGCGGAACATGTCCACCCCGAGCTCGAGATCGTCGACGGTGATTCGCTCGTCGGCGGAATGAACAAGGCTCCAAGCAAGCTCGACATCCATCCCGCGCATCGGGAAGAAGCCGTACGCGCACGTGCCGAGCCGCTCCCGGAGATAGTGGCTGTCGGTGAACCCGCTCGAGCAGACGGGTGCCAGGAGCGCACCCGGATCGACCCGGTCGACCCACGCCTGGAGGGTTCGCCATAGCGACGAGTCGATCGGCGAGCGCGAGCCGCCGAGCACCTCCTGCTCGATCCACTCGAGCTCCCAGTCACCTGGCACGCCGGCGCGGACGATCGCCTCCATCTCGGTGGTCGTTATTCCCGGGAGCATCCTGCAGTCGACGACGAGCTCACAGGTGCCCGGGATCACGTTCCGCTGCTTCGACGCCTCGACCATCGTCGGCGAGAGCGTTGCGCACAACAGCGGCTCGACCAGCGCAGCGGCGAGCGGGTGCAGGCCACGAAGCCGGTCGAGCACCGTATCGAGCGGCGGCACTTCACCGAGGACTGTCTCGAGGAATGCACGTACCTCTGGGATCAGCGTGCGTGGCGGCGCAAGCCGGCCGAGTGCGTCGAGGACGGGCGGCAGCTTCAGCAGCGCGTTGTCGGCGACGTACGGATCAGAGGCATGTCCGCTCTTGCCGCGAAGCCGGATGACGAACGGGGCGGTCATCTTCTCGGCGACGGTGCAGAGGTAGTAGACGCGGCCCCCGAGCTCGCATCGCTCACCGCCGCCTTCGTTGACGGCGTAGTCCGCGCGGAACGGCTCCGGGTGGTTGAGGGTTGCCCACGCCATCCCGTGATCGACGCCGACCTCCTCGTCGGCGACGATCGCGAGCACGACGTCGCCGGGCAGCGCCGAGCGGTCGCGGGCGAGCGAGGCGAAGGCGACTGTGGCAGCGGCGACGTGGCCCTTCATGTCGAGCGCCCCGCGGCCCCAGATCTCCCCGTCGACGAGATCACCCGACCACGGATCCCGTTGCCACTCGGCCGGGTCGGCGAGCACGGTGTCGGTATGCCCCGTCAGCATCACCGTCGGCCCATCGCCACCGGGGATCCGGGCGACGAGGTTCGCCCGGTGTGGCTCGGCCGCGTAGAAGTCACACGCGATTCCCGCGCTGGCGAGATAGCCGCGAAGATACTCCGCCGCTCTCGTCTCGTTACCCGGCGGGTTGACCGTGTCGATCCGCAGGAGCGCCTGCAGCACCTCCGTCGCTTCCGCGCGGAGAGACGTAAGCGCGACGCCAGACATCGGGGGAGCATACTCAGGTCATCGCGCGGCTCGAGGGCGTTGCCACGCGCTGCCCGAGGCGGCATGCTCTCGTCTATGGGCGAGCTCATCCTGCTGATGCACGACGACGCGACCGCCGAGAACCAGGCCGTCGACGGAAGTCCTGTGTACGAGGACGGCGGCACGGTCGAGATCCGCGAGCTTCTGCGCCCGTGACCCGCCCTCCGAGCCGGCTCTATCGCCCGTGACCGACCTCTTCGCCGACGCCGCGGCCCGACGCGCAGCCGCTGCTGCCCCGCTCCCGCAGCGGATCCGTCCACGGACGCTCGACGAGCTGATCGGGCAGCAGCATGTGCTCGCGCGAGGGTCCGCGCTGCGGAACGCGATCGAGGGCGGACGGCCGCCGTCGCTCATCCTCCACGGGCCTCCCGGGATCGGGAAGACGACGATCGCGCGCATCGTCGCAGAGGCGTCCGGCCGTGAGTTCGAGGAGCTCTCCGCGGTTTCCGCCCGCGTCGACGACGTGCGCGCCGTCATCCAACGGGCACGCGACCGGCTCGGCGGGCACGGCATCGCGACGATCCTCTTCATCGACGAGATCCACCGCTTCGACAAGCGCCAGCAGGACTCCGTCCTTCACGCGGTCGAGGAAGGCCTGCTGACGCTGATCGGCGCGACGACCGAGAACCCGTACTTCCAGGTCAACCAGGCGCTCCTGTCCCGCTGCAACGTCGTCGAGCTAGAGCCGCTCACCGAAGCGGAGCTCCACGAGGTCGCCGCGCGCGGTTCCGTCGCGCTCGGGATCGACCTGGAGCGTGACGTCGCCGACGAGCTGGTTGCGCGAGCCGGGGGCGACGCACGAACGCTGCTCCAGACGCTCGAGCTCGCCTGGCAGACGGCGCCCGGGGGAGTCGTCACCGTCGCCCACGTGGCGGATGTCGCCCGGAAGCGACCACTGCGCTACGACCGAGCCGGCGACCGCCATTATGATCTCGCCTCGGCGCTGATCA
This sequence comes from Gaiellales bacterium, assembly GCA_046330385.1. Taxonomy (GTDB): domain Bacteria; phylum Actinomycetota; class Thermoleophilia; order Gaiellales; family Gaiellaceae; genus Gaiella. Next base: position 64,454 of record JAXLSV010000003.1, read on the forward strand.
AGTCGATGCGGGGCAGCGATCCCGACGCGGCTGTGTACTACCTCGCGGCGATGCTCGAAGGTGGCGAAGACCCCCGCTTTCTCGCCCGCCGTATCGTGATCGCCGCGAGTGAGGACGTCGGCAACGCAGATCCGCTGGCGCTCGTCATTGCGGTCGCAGCCGCCCAGGCGGTCGAGCACGTCGGCCTACCGGAGGCGCAGCTCAACCTCGCGCAGGCGGTGACGTATCTTGCCCTCGCGCCGAAGTCGAACGCGTCGGCCGAGGCGATTTGGCAGGCGCGGGCCGACGTCCGCCGCGAAGGGATCGAGCCACCGCCACCGGCGCTCCGCGACGCCCACTACGCAGCCGCTGCCGACCGCGGTCACGGCGTCGGCTACGTCTCGCCCCACACGGACCCGACGCGCTCGGGGACGGACCACCTTCCGGAGCGCCTCCAAGGGCGCGTCTACTATCGTCGGTCGGAGGGCAGCGGGGAGAGGGGGAAACAATGATCCAGGCCGGGGACAAGGCGCCACAGTTCGACCTCGAGGAGACGTTCGAACGACGCGTGGCACTTACCGACTTCGTCGGCCGGTCGAACGTGCTCCTCGTGTTCCACCCGTTCGCCTTCACGCCGGTGTGCGCCGAGGAGGCAGCCGATCTCCAGGCAAACCTGCCGTCGTTCCGCGAGGCGAACACCGAGGTCGTCTTCGTCTCGTGCGATCCGTCGGCGGCACGGCAGGCGTGGAAGCGTCAGCTCGGGGCCGACTACGTGTTTGCGTCGGACTTCTGGGACCACGGAGCCGCCGCTCGAGCGTACGGCGTCTTCGACGAGCGGACCGGGGCCCCGCGTCGCGGTACGTTCCTGATCGACTCTGAGGGAACGGTGATCTGGTCGCTCGTCAACGAGATCGACGACCGTCGTGACCGGCTGTCCGAGAACGCCCTCGGCGCGCTTCCCGGTTCGCTGGCGTAGCCGCTCGGCGGACCGCAGGCGCTCGGCCTGCGGCGACCGCGTGCGCCGACACGAAGTCGGCACGAAGTTGACACAGTCCTGTGTGAAATCGGCCGCTACCGTGACTCCAGGGGGGCTCGCGCCCCCCTGGGGGGCGTTGGGGTTGGGAGCCTTGGGGCGTTGGGGCTAGACCACGCGGCTTGGGGCTAGACCACGCGGCTTGGGGTCAGACCACGTACTCGTCGGCGACCGAGAGCGCCTCGTCGAGCACTGCGAGCCCTTCGTCGAGCTCGTCCCGGGTGATCGTGAGCGGGGGCACGATCATGACGACGTTCCAGTGCGTCATCAGATAGAGGCCCTGCTCGAGCGCCGCTCTCGCGACCCGGGCGACGGGGAGCGCCGCCTCGCCCGCCGCGTTATACGGAACGAGCATCTCTCTCGTCTGGCGGTTCTTGACGAGCTCGACTCCCCAGAAGCACCCCTTGCCGCGAACATCGCCGACCGATGGGTGTCGGGCCGCGATCGCTCGCAGCTCGGTCGCGAAGACCTCACCGACCGCGGCAGCGTTCTCGACGACGCCCTCCTCCTGGAAGACCTCGATCGAGGCAACCGCCGACGCGCACGCGAGCGGGTGCCCCGCGTAGGTGAGCCCGCCGGGGAAGAGCCGGTCGCGGACACGGTCGATCACCTCGCCGCGCGCGATCATCGCGCCAAGCGGCACGTAGCCGGAGTTGATCCCTTTTGCGACCGTGAGGATGTCCGGGACGACGTCCCAGTGCTCACAAGCAAACCACTTGCCGGTGCGCCCGAAGCCAGCCATCACCTCGTCGAGGATCAGCAGGATCCCGTGCCGGTCGCACACCTCCCGAATCGCCTGCAGGTAGCCGTCGGGCGGCGGGATCACGCCGTTCGTGCCCGTGACGGTTTCGAGGATCACCGCCGCGACCGTGTGCGCACCCTCGTACTCGAGGATCTCCTCGAGGTGGGGGGCGCCGGTGCACACCGGGCAGGGATCCGGGTGGCCGGCGGGACAGCGATACGTGTACGGGTCGAACATCCGGACGACCCCTGGCATCCCCGGCTCGACCGCCCAGCGCCGCGGATCTCCCGTCAGGGTGACCGCGCCGTTCGTCGCGCCATGGTACGAGCGGTATCGCGCGATGATCTTGTTCCGGCCGGTCGCGAGCCGGGCGAGCTTCACCGCGTTCTCGTTCGCCTCGGCGCCGCCGTTCGTGAAGAACGAGACGGAGAGGTCGCCCGGTGTCACCTCGGCGAGCATTCGGCCGAGCTTCGAGCGGGACTCGCTCGCCATCGGCGGCCCGATCGTGCAGAGCTGGTCGGCCTGATCCTTGATCGCCTGGATGAGCTTCGGGTGTTGGTGCCCGATGTTGACATTGACGAGCTGCGAGGCGAAGTCGAGGTAGCGCTTCCCGTCGTAGTCCCAGAAGTGACGCCCCTCCGCCCCCGCGACCGCGATCGGGTTGATCGCGTTCTGGACCGACCACGAGTAGAGAACGTACTCCTTCGCATCCGCGGTGATCTGTGCACCGAGGTTCGGGTTCGTCTCGATCGTCGCCATGCGGGCCTCCTCGTGGGTCGTCGCGCCGATCGTAGCGCCGGGCGACGGCCCGCAGAAGGTCGAGTGTGCTCACTGGACTAGGTCGAGCGCCTCCCCGCTCACGGCGGGAACCGACGGGACGTTCGGGAGTCCGCCCGAGCCACCTGCGCCGCCGGCGCCGTGCCGGAGGGTCGTGTCGGTGCGCTCGAGCTTGCTCTCGAGGATCGCGACCGCGACGCTCGGCCCGCCCGCACCTCCGCCACCGCCACCGCCTCGGCCGCCGTTGCTGCCCTGGCCGCCGTTGCCACCCCGCCCGATCTCGCTCGGACAGGCCTGTCCACCGAGACCGCCGATCCCGCCGAGCCCTCCGCGGCCACCGTCACCGCCGCGGCCGCCGACTGCACCGTCCCCGGATGTGACCGTGACGCTCTCGAGCACGACGCTCGCGTGGATGACCCAGAGCCCGAATGAGGCTCCGCCCGGCATGGCGCCCTGGCCCCCGGCGCCGCCCTCGCCACCGCTCGCTCCACCGCCGCCCCCGTTGCCGGCCCCGTCGACGACGAACGCGCCGCCCTGCCCGGCGCCGCCACCGCCGCCCGAGCCGCCCTCACCCGCGGCGCCGGGACGGCCGTCGCCGCCCTTCCCCACCGCGCCGTCCCAGACCGGCGTTGGCAGGAACTGCGTTGCGCCCCCGAAGCCCGCGAGCCCGTCCTTGCCGTCGAGACCATTTGTCCCGTGCGTCCCATTGCCGCCGTTCGCCTTCCCGCCCACGCCCGGGTGCGCCGAACCGGGCGTCGTCCCAGGCAGTCCGTCGTTCGAGCCGACCGCTCCGCCGCGCCCGCCATTGCCCCCCACCGACCAGGGGCTCTGCGCTCCCAGGCCTCCGGCTCCGGGCGGGCCGCTGTCGCAGGCCCCGCTGCCCGCAGCGCCGCCCCTCCCGCCGTTGCGACCGACGACACCGGGCAGACCGTCGAGACCCTTCACCCCGGGCCCAGACGTGACGACCGCCTTCTGCAACGTCAGCGTCCTCTTCGTCAGGTCGGCTGGCGCCGGTCCGACGACACGGATCCCATACGCGGTCGCGCCTGGCTCGTTCGCGGCGACCCCTTGAACGCTCGCAAGCTGGATCGTCACCTCGAACGTTCCCTGGACGACGACGCCCTCCGGCGACCCGGCAATGACCGTCAGCGGCCCGCCTTCCGAGCGCGCCCAGCTCCTCGCGTCGTAGCCGCCATAGATCCCGATTCCCGCCGGTAGGCCGTCGAGCACGACCCGCGCGTACACACCCGTAGCAACGAGAACGCTACGGTTTCCTCCGAGCTTGCCGAGCGCCGCCTGCACCTGGCGCAACGGTTTCTCCTGAGTCCCGGGGTTCGTGTCCGACCCGCTCATCGCGACGAACAGCGACTGCTTGACGTCACCGTCGATCCCGTCGCAGTTCGTGTCGATGAACCCGAGGTCGGGACGATCGGCCGCGCCCGGGTGGATCGCGGCGTCGTCGGGCTTGCAGTCCGCCGGGGTGAGGTAGCCGTCGCCGTCCACATCCTTCTCGGTTGGTGGTGGCGGCGGTTGGACGGGCGGAGGAGCGACCCCGTGCGCCTTGATGCGCATGAATGCCTGCTTCACCGCCTGACGGCCGCGGAGATCGACGACGGGTTGCCGCTTCGTCTTGCCGTAGCGCACGACGGGCGTCGCATTCGTGTCGGCGCCGGCGAGCTCGGCGACCGAGAGGACAAGCGCCTTGCCGCTCGCCGTCGCGACCGCCGTCACCCGGTATCCAACCACGGTGAACGGATAGCGCCCATCGACGTCCCGGGCATGGCGGATCACGCGCGAGTACGACAGCCGGACGCCGTCGGCATGTCCATCGCGATCACGATCGAGCATCGCGCCGGCGACGATCCGCGGGCCCGGCACAGGCTTCTGCTTCCCTGCCGAGGCGCTCGCAACGAGCGTGACGGCGACGAGGGTGAACGACGCGAGGACAGCGTGTGCAAACAGGTGTGAGCGGCGGCGTAGAGTCATGGTTCGACCGTAGGCGCGATGCCTCGCGGTCGAAATACCGGAATCCCTCAATCAATCGTGCGACGACGGTCACGTGCCCTATCGCGGCAGCCTCACGACCATCCGGCAGCCACGGGCGGCGGAGTCGACACGGATCGTGCCGCCGTGGAGCTCGACGATCCAGCGTGCGATCGAGAGCCCGAGCCCTGAGCCGCCCCCACCGACCGACCGGGCCCGGTCGGCGCGATAGAACCGCTCGAACACACGCTCTGCGTCCGCCGCTGCGATCCCGGGCCCGTCGTCAGAGACCGCGACCACGACTGCATCCACCTCCCCGACCGCGGCCACGACGACGCGGCCGCCCTCGGACGAGTGACGCACCGCGTTGGCAACGAGGTTGTCGAGCACCTGCCCAAAGCGAAGCGGGTCGACATCGAGCTCGAGACCAGCAGGATCGACGCTGCGATCGATGACGATCCCACGCGCAGCGGCTCGATCGTCGAGATCCTGCCCCGCTCGCTCGAGCACCTCGGTGGCAGCGACCCGCGTCCTCGCCAGCGACATCGCACCGGACTCGAGCTTCGAGAGATCGAGGAGCTGCTCGACGAGCTCACCGAGGCGGGCGGTCTGGGCGAGCAAGTCCTCGACGACATCGGGCGACGGCTCCTCGATCCCGTCGGCGACGTTCTCGAGCTTCGCGCTGAGCGCCCCGATCGGGGTGCGCAGCTCGTGGGACGCGTTGGCGACGAGATCGCGCCGAACCCGGTCGGTCTCGGCGAGCTCCGCCGCCATCGAGTTGAACGCGCGGGCCAGCTCGCCGACCTCGTCGCGCGACGTCGCCGTGACCCGGCGGTCGTAGTCGCCGCGCGCCATCGCCCGCGAGGCGGCGACCATCTCCCGCAGCGGTGAGGTCATTCCGTGGGCCAGGAGCTGGACGACCCCAAGCGCGACGAGCGCGGTGACGACGCCGGTCACGAGTGGCGGCAGCCCGACTCGCGAGCCGAGCGCGACGAGCACCCCGGTCACGGCGACCGAGACGACGATGAGGACCCCGAGCTTGAGCTTGATCGCGCCGAGGCGGTCGAGTGGTCTCACGCGAACGCGTTGGTGTCGAGCGCGTAGCCGACGCCGGGGACGGTACGGATCGCCGCGGCACCGACCTTTGCGCGGATCGCCCGGATGTGGGAGTCGACGGTGCGCTCGGAGGCACCGAAGCGATGCCCCCACACCTCCTCGAGAAGCCGACGCCGGCCGAAAACGACGTGCGGTGACTGTGCGAGCCGGTGGAGGAGCTCGAACTCGAGCTTGGTGAGATGCACGTCCTCGCCTTCGACGAGCACCATTCTTGTCGCGGGGTCGATCGTGAGCGCGCCGAGCCTGATCGCGACGCCGGTGTCGCCGCCGCCCGCCCGGGTGGCGCGCCGCAGGAGCGCACGAATCCGCGCAACGAGCTCCCGGGTCGAGAACGGCTTCGTCATGTAGTCGTCTGCGCCGACCCCGAGCCCGACCTCGAGGTCGCTCTCGCTGTCACGGGCGGTGAGCATCAGCACCGGGACCTCGCGCTCCCGCTGGACGCGCCGGCACACCTCGAGCCCGTCGAGGCCCGGAAGCATCAGGTCGAGCACGACCAGATCGGGACGGAACCGCTGGCAGAGCGCGACGCCCTCGTGCCCGTCACCGGCAACCTCGACCTCGAACCCCTCTGCCTCCAACCGCGCCGCGATCGCCCCGGCGATCGTGCGCTCGTCCTCGATGACCGCGATCCGTTGTCTGTCCATGCGCTGCACCCTAGGCGCGTCCGATCCACGAAGTGTGGCACCTCCGTGGAGATCGCGTGCAGATCGTTGTACGCCGCACTCAGACGAGCGCAGCGCCGAACTTCGCACGCTTCACGTATTGCCCGAACCCGGGCTCGACCACGAGCTTGCCGCCGTCGACGACGACGGTGCCGCGGATCAGCACCGTTTCGATGTCGCCCGTCACCTCCGTGCCCTCGAAGAGGTTGTAGTCGGACTTCGAGTGCTGGTCGGCGGCGGTGATGGTCTTCTTCCGCTCGGGATCGAAGATCACGATGTCGGCGTCGGAGCCCGGGGCGATCGTGCCCTTGCGCGGATAGAGGCCGAAGAGCTTCGCCGGGTTGGTGCAGAGCAGCTCGACCATGCGGTTGAGCGTGATCCGGCCAGTACGAACGCCGAACTCGTGGATCATGTGCACGCGATTCTCGAGCCCCGGCCCGCCGTTCGGGATCTTGGAGAAGTCGTCGCGTCCCATCGACTTCTGCCCGTCCCACAGGAACGCGCAGTGGTCGGTCGAGATCGCCGAGAGCACATCGGTGCGCACCGCGTCCCAGAGCACGTCCTGGTTCACCTTCGGCCGCGGCGGTGGGGTGTAGACGTACTTGGCGCCCTCGAAGTCGGGCCGCTCGAGGAACGCCTGGTCGACGAAGAAGTACTGGGTGCAGGTCTCGCCCCAGACCTGCCAGCCCGCACGGCGCGCCTTCGCGATCGGGTCGACCGCCTCCCGGCACGAGACGTGAACGACGTAGAGCGGGGCGCCCGCGATGCGCGCGAGCTGGATAGCACGGTTCGTCGCCTCCCCCTCGAGCTCGGGCGGGCGGGTAAGGGCGTGGTACACCGGCGCGGTGTTACCGGCGGCAAGCGCCTCCTTCACGAGCACGTCGATCGCGTCGCCGTTCTCGGCGTGCACCATCACGAGCGCGCCCGTCTCCTTCGCGACCTGCATCGTACGGAAGAGCGTCTCGTCGTCGACCATCAGCGCACCCTTGTAGGCCATGAAGAGCTTGTAGGACGTCACGCCCTGCTCGGGAAGCCCCGCGAGCTCCTCGAGCGAGCCCCCGTCCTTCAGGTCGGTGACCGCCATGTGAAAGCCGTTGTCGATGATCGCCTTGCCGTCGCGCTTCGCATGCCAGCCCGTAAGCGCGTTCGCGAAGGTGTCGCCAGGCGTCTGGATCACGAAATCGACGTGACAGGTGGTGCCGCCGAACGCGGCCGCGGTCTGCCCCGAGGTGACGTCGTCGATCGTCGTCGTCCCGCCGAAGGGCATGTCGAGATGGGTGTGCGGGTCGATCGCGCCGGGAAGGAGGAGCTTCCCGGTCGCATCGATCACCGTGTCCGCCTCGGCGGACAGCGAGGTCCCGAGCTTGACGACGCGCTCGCCCTCGACGAGGACGTCGCCGACGAAGCTGTCGGTCGCCGTCACCACGCGACCGCCCCTGATCAGAACGGACATCGAAGGCTCCTTTCGGTGGGCCCCGGGGCCGCAGGCGCGGCCCCGGGGTGGTGCGCTGCTACTTGCCGCCCTCCTTGAGGACGACGACCGACTTCTTCCACTTCTTGCCAAACACGTCGACGCCCTGTGCCTTGAGTGCGACGACTGCCTTCTTCGCCAGATCACTCCGGTACGAGGCCATCGTCGCCGGCTTCTTGATCACCTTGAACTTCGTGGCGATCTGGTTGGTTTGCTTCCACTGCGCAGGGTCCATCACGCCGATCCCGAGCTTGTTCGGCCAGATCAGGGCGTTGACCTCGTTCATCTGCCAGGCCTGGTGGCCCTTCGGCAGTGCGGTGCCCTGCTTGACGACCGTGTTGACGCACTGGGCCTGATGATCACGGCAGTAGGCCCAGCCCTTGAACGTCGCAGTGAGGAACTTCACTGCCGTCGCCTGGTTGGCCGGGTCCTTGATCCAGTCGCCCTTGACGAAGATGCCGTCCTGGAGCATCCCGGTGCCGAGGTCGGACATCTTGAACACGTTGAGGTCGGAGAGCTGGTAGAGCTTGCCGGTCTTCGGGTTCTTGGTCTCGAGCACCTGGGCGAGCTCGTTGTAGGTCATCGCCGACGCGGCGTCGATCTGCCGCTTGAGGAACGCAACCATGTCGAAGTTCTGCTTGACGAGCGTCACGTCCTTCTTCGGGTCGAGCCCTGCCTTGACGAGCGCAGCCTGCTGCTCGAACTCGTTGCCGAAGATCCAAACGCCGTACTTCTTGCCCTTCAACTTCTTGATCGAGTCGATCCCGGAGTCCTTCCAGGTGACCTCCGTCGTGCCCGAGCGCGCGTAGAGCTGCGCGATGTTGACGAGGTCGTTGCCTGCCTCGCGATTCGAGAACAGGCTCGGAAGCCAGTCGACGCCGAACTCCGCCTGACCGCCGAGAACGACCTGCTCGGGGATGATGTCCGGCCCGCCGACCTTGATGTCGACATCGAGTCCCGCAGCCTTGTAGAAGCCTCTCGCCTCGGCTGCGTAGAAGCCGGCGAACTGCGCCTGCGTGACCCACTTGAGCTGCACCGAGACCTTGGTCGCCCCCTGCTTCGACGCGCCCGCCGAGGCCAGGCTCGCGGCGACCAGGCTGGCCGCGACGATCGCGATCGCGGCGACGATCACTGCTCGTTTCCTCACTATTCCCCTCCTTGCTTGATTGGTTCGCTGCGATTCTGACGTGCGGGCAACCCTCGTGTAAACGTCAACCGACACGCGCGGATGGATGCCAGCGCACCGCGAACCGCTCGACGAGCGTGACCGCGCCGTAGAGCACGATCCCGAGCACGCTGGCGACGACGATCGCCGCCCACGCGACCTCGTACCGGGAGAGGGCGACCGAGCTCTGGATCTGCACGCCGAGCGCCTCGGTCGACCCGCCGAAGTAGTCGCCGACCACCGCGCCGATCATCGCGAGCACAGAGGCGACCTTGAGCGCGGTGAACGTGAACGGGAGCGCGGCTGGAATCCGGAGCTTCCAGAACGTCGCGGGCTCGGAGGCGGCATACGAGCGCATCAGCTCGACCGACGAAGGGTGCACCGACGTCAGCCCACGCAGAGTGTTGACGAGCACGGGAAAGAAACAGAGGGTCGCCGCGATCACGATCTTCGACCAGGGGCTGAGCGTGCCGAACCAAGCGTTCGTGATCGGGGCGAACGCGATCACTGGCACCGCGTTCGCGGCGACGAGATACGGGATCAGCGCAGCACCGAGCGACCGCCATCGGGCGAGAACAAGCGCCGAGGCGATCGCGCCGCCGCTACCGAGCGCGAGCCCACCGAGTGCCTCCTTGAAGGTGATCCAGGCACCGGTCTGAAGGGCCTGCCGATCGTCGTAAAGCGCGCGCATCACGTCCGAGAACCGCGGCAGCAGGAAGCTCTTCACCCCGAGCACGTCGGGGAGGAGCCACTGCCATGAGACCAGGCCGAGCGCGAGGACGACGACGGCCGGAAGCCAGCCGGCGAGGATCCCGCCGAAGCCCGACCGCTCGGCACGACTCATGGTGAGCGTGCTCAATCGAAGCCCGCCCCCGGCGCCTCGACCCCGTGCAGAGCCTCGCGCACCTGGGTGACCAGCTCGAAGAACCGCGGATCCTCGCGGGTCGCAACGCCGCGCGGCTGCGGAAGGTCGATCGGAACGACCCCGGCGATCCGTCCCGGGCGCGGCGACATCACGACGACACGCGTGGAGAGGAACACTGCTTCCGAGATCGAGTGGGTGACGAAGATCACGGTCGAGCCCGTCTCGGCCCAGAGCCGGAGGAGCTCGAGGTTGAGCCGCTCGCGCGTCATCTCATCGAGGGCCCCGAACGGCTCGTCCATCAGCAGCAGCGCCGGCGAGAACGACAGCGCCCGGGCGATCGCGACCCGCTGCTGCATCCCCCCGGAGAGCTGCCAGGGGTAGTGCCGGTCGAAGCCGGTGAGCTCGACGAGCTCGAGCATCTCAGCAACGCGTGCCCGCCGTCTGGCTTTCTCCCACTTCATCAGCTCGAGCGGGAGGGCGATGTTCTTCGCGACCGTCCGCCAGTCGTAAAGGACAGCCGACTGGAACACGATCCCGTAGTCGCGATCGCGACGCGCGCGCTCAGCCGGCTTGCCGTTGACGAGCGCCGTCCCCGTGGTCGGCGGGACGAGGTCGCCGATCACGCGAAGCAGCGTCGACTTCCCGCAGCCGGACGGGCCGATCAGCGAGATGAACTCTCCGCGACCGACCTCGAGGTCGATCCCCTCGAGCGCGGTGACACCGCCCTTGGGAAAGACCTTCGAGACGCCGGTCAGCGAGACGACGTTCTCGCTCACGCGAGCTGCTCCGGCGGGCGGTGGACGAGGAGCTTCTCGGCGAGGACGACTGCGAGGAAGAACGTGATCCCGAGCGCCGCGGCGATGAGGTTCGTCGCCCAGAGGTTCGCCGGCGCGAGCGCGTAGTACTGGTTGAAGTTGATGATCGCTCCGCCGAGCCCGCCCTGGATCGACGAGGGGAGCTCCCCGACGATCGCCCCGACGACGCTCGCCGTCGCCGCAACGCGGAACGCGCCGAAGAGGTACGGCACGGCCGAGGGAACGCGCAGCTTCCGGAAGATCGCGAAGTCGCTCGCGGCGTAGGTCTTCATCAGCTCGATCGCGCGAGGGTCGGCCGACTCGAGCCCGCGCACCGTGTTGACGGTCACCGGGAAGAATGTGAGGTAGGCGGCGATCACCGAGACGCGAACCCAGTCGTCCGGAGTCCACCCGCCGATCGAGACGTTCCCGAGCCCGACGACGACCATCGGTGCGATCGCGAGGATCGGGATCGTCTGCGACGCGACGACGTACGGCATCAGCCCGCGCTTCAGCACTCGAAAGTGTGCGATCACCGCGCCCAGAAGAAATCCGACGACGCTCCCGGCCGCGAAGCCGACCGCCGCTTCCTTCGCGGTGAACAGCGACGCATGCCACAGGAGGCCGATCAGCCGCTGATCGCGTCCGGAGACGGGATCGAAAAGCGCGCCGACGACCTTGGTCAGCGGGGGCATCGTCACGTCGTCGACCGCGAACGGCCAGGTCCACCCTGCGCGGGCCCAGAGCTCGCGATATGCCGAGTAGAGAAGGCAGGCGGCGCCGAGCACTCCTGCTCCGACCACGAGGCGCAAGAGCACGCGAGGCGCGTTGGTTCTCATCGCGCTATCCAACCACGCCCACCGGGCTCCTTGCAGCACCTGCTCTCTTGGCAGCGTCCTGTGTCCGAGAGTACGCTCGCGTCGTGGCTCTCGACCCCGCACGCGTCGTCCGTCGCCTCGAGGAGCTCCGCGCCGAGACCGGTGACGAGAACGGGGCCCAGCGCGTCGCCTGGACGGACACCTGGGCGCGCGCTCGTGCGCTGGTCGCCGACTCGCTCAGCGACCTTCCGCTCGAGGTGAAGCGCGATCCAGCAGGCAACGACTGGTACACGCTCCGCGGCTCGGGGCCGAGAACGGTGCTGATCGGCGGCCATCTCGACTCGGTCCCGAACGGAGGGTGGCTCGACGGCTGCCTCAACGTCCTCGCCGGCGCGGAGGTTCTCCGGCGCATCGCCGAGGACGGAACGCCCCCTGTCACCGTCCGGCTCGTCGACTGGGCGGACGAGGAGGGAGCCCGATTCGGGCGCTCGCTGTTCGGCTCGTCTGCCGCCGCCGGCTCGATGGCCGATCAGGACGAGCTCCGCAGACTCGTCGACCGCGACGGGATCTCGCTGCCCGATGCGGTAGGCCGGTTTGGCGTCGATCTCGACACCGCCCTCGAGGCGCGCGCCGAGCTCGAGGGCGCAGACGCCTACCTCGAGCTTCACATCGAGCAGGGCCCCGTGCTGGAGTCGATGGGGCTGCCGCTCGGCGCCGTGCTCGGCACGTTCGGCGTGGAGCGCCATCGCGTCGTGTGGACGGGACAGGCCGCGCACGCCGGCTCGACCCCGATGAACAAGCGTCGCGACGCGCTCGCCGGGGCCGCAAAGCTCGCGCTGTGCCTTCGGGAGATCGCGGCGGAGGCTGGCGGCGGTGCCGTCTGCACGTCTGGCGGCGTCGTCTGTAAGCCGGGGATCGTCACCTCGGTGGTCGAGACCGCCGAGCAGCTGCTCGACCAGCGGCACCTGGACGCGCCGACCCTGGCCGAGATGCTCGCCGAGGCGAAGCGTCGTGCCGAGCGGTACGCGACGGAGGAGAACATCGAGGTTGCCTGGGAGAAGCTCTGGTCGATCGAGCCGATCCTGTTCGATGACGAGCTGATCGGCCTCGCCGACGATGCGATCCGCGAGGTCGCAGGCACGTCCCATCGCCTCCCCTCAGGACCGCTTCACGACGCCGCCGAGGTCTCGCGAGCCGGCGTGCCGACGGTGATGGTGTTCGTCCAGAGCCTTCGCGGTCTCTCGCACACCAAGCTCGAGGACACGCGCACGGATCACCTCGAGCTCTCGGTCGCTGCGCTCGACGGGCTCGCGACCCGCACGATCGCCGCTGTCGCCGCCCGCGGGTGAAGCGCGCGGCGCTCGCCGCGCTCGCGCTCGGGGCGGGCACGACCTGGAACATGTCGAGCGTCGGTTCGCTCGCTGACCCCACCGCAGCGGCCTACGACGTCTCACTCGTGATCGTTGGTCTCTTCACGGGCGCGCTCGTGCTCACCCACTTCCTCGTGCAGCTCCCCGCGGGTCGGGCCGCCGACAGGTTTGGCGCCCGGCGCGTCGGTGTCGCGGCGGCCGCAGCGTGCGTGGTCGGCAACGTTCTTGCGTACACAACGCCGTCGCCTGCGGTCGCGCTCGTTGCGCGCGCGATCTGCGGGCTCGGGAGCGGCGCCGGGTTCGTCGCAGGCGCCGACCTGATGCGGGCAGCCGGGCTCTCGGCGGTGTGGCGTGGCGCGTACGGCGCGTCGACGATGGTCGGCGGCGGGCTGGCGGTCGCGATCGTCCCCCGGCTCGAACCGTCGCTCGACTGGCGGGCGCCGTACGTCAGCGGCGGCGTGATCGCGGCCGCGATCGCAGTGGTTGTCGCGGGCGTTCCTTCCCTGCCCCGCGTCTCCCATCGCACCGCGGTCGTGCTCGACCGCCGGCTCGTGCCGCACGGCGCGATCCACGCCGCGAGCTTCGGGGTGAGCTACCTCGCGGCCAGCTGGATCGTGCCGCTGCTCGAGCGCCACGGCACCTCGCGCGGCCCGGCCGCGGCGATCGGCGCGCTCGTGCTTCTCGGCGGGGCCGTGACCAGGGTCGGGGGCGGGGTGGTGATGGAACGTGCTCCACAGCTCGCGCGCGTTGCGCTCGGAGCGGGGCTCGTCGGCGGCACGGTCGCGGGCGCGCTTCTCGCACTCCCACTCCCGCTTGCGATCCACGCGTTCGCGACGCTGCTCGCGGGCCTCAGCGCGGGGATCCCGTTCGCGATCGTCTTCGGCTCGACGCAGCTCCTGCGGCCCGACGCGCCCGCGGCGGCGGTCGCATTCGTCAACTCGTTTGCGATCGCGTTTCTGCTCGTCGCAACCCCGCTTGCCGGCGCAGCCTTCTCGCTCCCGGGTGAGGGCAGGATCGCGTTCGCCGCGATCGGGGCTCTGTGCCTGGCGACGCTGCCCGCGGTGCGAGCGATCGACCTGGGTTACCGCGACGCGATCGGGACGAAGTCGCGCTCGTCGGCGCCGACGTAGACCTGGCGCGGGCGCGCGATCTTCTGCTCGGGATCGTCGAGCATCTCCTCCCACTGTGCGAGCCATCCCGGCAGCCGTCCAAGCGCGAAGAGCACCGTGAAGTAGTCGGTCGGGTAGCCCATCGCCTGGTAGATGAGCCCCGAGTAGAAGTCGACGTTCGGGTACAGCTTGCGGCTGACGAAGTACTCGTCCTCGAGCGCCACCTTCTCGAGCTCGAGCGCGATCTCGAGCTTCGGGTTGAGCCCTGTCTGCTCGAAGACGTCGTCGGCGACCCGTTTGATCAGCTTCGCGCGCGGGTCGTAGCTCTTGTAGACCCGGTGGCCGAAGCCCATCAGCCGGCCCTTGCCCGCCTTGACGCTCTCGATGAACCCTGGCACGTTCTCCTTCGTCCCGATCGCGTCGAGCATCCGAAGCACCGCCTCGTTCGCCCCGCCGTGAAGTGGGCCGTACAGCGCTGCGATTCCGGCGGAGACCGCCGAGAACGGATCGACGTGCGAGGAGCCGACGCCGCGGACGGCGCTGGTCGAGCAGTTCTGCTCGTGGTCGGCATGGAGGATGAGAAGGATCTCGAGCGCTCGCTGGAGCACCGGGTTCGGCTCGTGGCGCCCGCCGATCTCGAACGTCATGTTGACGTAGTTGCCGATGTAGTCGAGGTCGTTGCGTGGGTAGACGTACGGAAGCCCACGCGCATGCCGGAACGCGAAGGCCGCGAGGGTCGGCATCTTCGCGAGCAGCCGGATGCGCTGCAGCCAGCGGTTCTCAGGGTCGGCGATGTCTTTCGCGTCGGGATAGAAGGTCGACAGCGCCCCGACCGCGCCGAGCAGCATCCCCATTGGATGGGCGTCGTAACGAAAGCCCTCGAGGAACTTGATCAGGTTCGTGTGGACGTACGTGTGGTAGCGCACGTCGTTCTCGAACACCGACAGCTGGTCGCGGGTCGGCAGCTCTCCCTCGAGCAGGAGGTAGGCAGTCTCGAGAAAGGACGCCTCCTCGGCGAGCTGCTCGATCGGATAGCCGCGGTAGCGCAGGATCCCGGCATCGCCGTCGATGAAGGTGATCGTGCTCCGGCAGTTCGCCGTGTTGAGGAACGCCGGGTCGTAGGCCATCAGCCCCCCGTCCCCGTCGTCCTTGGTGAGCTGGCGAAGCTCAGTGACTCTGACCGCGCCGTCCTCGATCGGCACGATGATCTCCTTGCCCGTTCGGTTGTCGACGATGGTGAGGGTGTCCTCGCTCACGGTAACCCGTCCTTTTCGATGCTCGACTGGCGCTGCCACTGTCAGTGTGACACCAGCGGTCGCCCCGGGCTTCAGCAGGCCTCACGGCGAAGCCGTCGAAGCGGAATACTCCCGGCGACCACGATCAAGGAGAAGGCATGGCCCTGAGCTTCGGCGTCACCGTCCTCCCGGACCCACCCGCCTCACGGCTCGTCGAGCTGATGGTGCTCGGCGAGCGCAACGGTTTCGAGATCGGCTGGACCTACGACTCGCATGTGCTGTGGCAGGACTCGTTCCCACAGCTGACGCTTGCGATCCAGGCGACCTCGAGGATGAAGTTCGGCCATCTCGTCACGAACCCCGGCACCCGTGAGCCGACCGTGCTCGCGAGCCTGTACGCGACCTTGCACGACATCTCGAACGGCCGGATGGTGATGGGGATCGGGCGGGGCGACTCGGCACGCCGCTACATCGGTCAGCAGCCGGTCAAGGTCGCGGAGTTCGAGCAGGCGCTGCGGATGATCAAGCCGTTCATGAACGGCGGGGAGGTGCACTGGAACGACAAGGACCTCCAGCTCAAGTGGGTGCGGCCGGAGCTGCCGGAGATCGAGATGTGGGTCGCGGGCTACGGTCCGAAGGCGCTCGCCGTCGCCGGGCGGGTCGGTGACGGAGTGATCATCCAGCTCGCCGACCCCGAGATTATCCAGTGGATCATGGGGACGGCCCGGGCGGCCGCCGAGGAGGCGGATCGCGATCCCGCCGCGCTCAAGTGCATCGTCTGCGCCCCGAGCCACGTCGGGCCGATCGCCGACGGCCGAGAGCAGACCCGCTGGTTCCCGGCGATGGTCTCCAACCACGTCAAGGACCTGATCGAGCGCTACGGCACCGACGGGTCGGTCGTGCCGCGGGCGCTCACCGACTACGTCGAGGCCCGCAAGTTCTATGACTACAACGAGCACTCACGCGTCGGCGCAGCCCACGGCGAGTTCGTCACCGACGAGATCTGCGACCGGTTCTCCGTGCTCGGCGAGGTCGAGCAGATCACCACGAAGCTGCGCGAGCTCGAGGCGATCGGCGTCGACCACTACTCCATCTACCTGATGACCCACGGACAGGAAGCGACACTAGAAGCCTACGGTCGCGACATCATCCCCCAATTCGCCGTGACGGCGGCGTAGTGGATCGCTCGGAGGCCGAGACCTGGCAGACGGTTGCGCGGGGGTGGGAGCGCCAGTCGGCGAGCTTCACCGCCGCGACCGCCGGCCTGATCGAGCGCCTCGTCGAGCTGTGCGCGCTGCGAGGCGACGAGACGGTGCTCGAGCTCGCAGCCGGTCCCGGTGAGACCGGGTTCGCGGCGGCGGCCCGGCTCGTCGACGGCGGCCGCCTGCTCTCGTCTGACTTCGCGCCCGAGATGGTCGAAGTCGCCCGGCGCCGGGGAAGCGCGCTCGGCCTCGGCAACGTCGAGTACCGAACGCTCGACGCGATGGCGATCGACCTCGCCGATGCGTCCGTCGACGTCGTTCTCTGCCGGTTCGGGGTGATGCTGACGCCCGACCCTGCGGTTGCGCTCGCCGAGATCGCGCGCGTGCTCCGGCCCGGGGGCCGGGTCGCGCTCGCGGTGTGGGCGGAGGCAGAGCGGAACCTCTGGATCTCGGCCACCGGCGCCGCCGCGCGCGAGCTCGGGCTGACGGCAACGCCGGGCCCGGACGAGCCCGGGCCGTTCCGGCTCGCCGACCCGGCACGTCTCCGTCGGCTCGTCGAGGGCGCCGGGCTCGAGGTCGATGCGATCGGCGAGGTGGCGATCACCTGGCGCGCGGGCTCGCTGGACGAGTGGTGGGAGACCGTCGTCGACACCTCCCCGACGCTCTCCGCGCTCGTGCGCGAGGTTCCCCCAGCTGACTTCGACCGGGTTCGCGAGGCCTCCCAGGCCCGCATCACGGGTGGGATCGCAGTGGACGGATCAGTTAGCCTCACCGGAGCGGCGATCGCCGTCGGCGCGACGCGCTCGGGCTCGTGAGCTCGGCGGGCACCGGACGGTAGCCGGCCCGGGTGGCCGCCGAGGGGAGTTTGGCTGGCCTGACGACGACATCTGCCCAACTGTCCGTCTTCGCACCAAGGACGGGTAGCGGGTGAGAGGACGGCGGTTGTCGAGCGCCCTGCCGGATGCGCCTTCGACGACGGTGGCCACGTCGCTGTCGCCGCTCGGGGCGTGTGCCAAGGCGGCTCTGAGGCTCGCCCGCGCCCCGTGGACTCCCGGCTCGTGATGTGCTACTGGTGCGGGAATGCGACGGCATTGGTTCAGCACCGCTGCCATCGCCCTTGTGCTGGCGGTCGCGGCGCTCGGGTCGTCTGGATGCGGCTCGGACGACGCCGCCGATCCAGCTCCCACCCTCGCGGCGCGCCTGGAGGTCGCGGGCGACGGCGTCTTCGAACAGCTCTTCGTCGGCCCGGACGAGTCCGGAGCGAACTTCGTTGCAATCGGCTGGAGCGACGATGAAGTTCTTGCGTATGTCTGTGACGGCGCTGGCCGCAGCCTCTGGTTCACGGGACGCCGGCAATCGGCGCATCCGCTCGAGAGCCCGGTCGGCGCGACGCTCACGATTGCGACAACCGGCCGCGGACACGTCAGTGGACGGGTGGAAGGTGTTGGTGTGCGCGCGCTCACGTTCGACATCCTCGCCGCCGACATCCGTGACGCATTGATCAGACTGCGTCCGGGAGCGGAGGAGCTTCCCTCCTCCGGGCTGATCGTGTCGGATCTGGCGATCAAGGGCGCCGTCGTGACAAGGTCGGTCGGGGCGGCTGGAGCCTCGAGTGCGACAGCGAACGGCGCTGCAGCCGCAGCGAGCGGCTCCGGCGCTTCGACTGGCACAAGCGGTGGATCGACCGCGAGCGGTGGGGCGGCGGGCTCCGGGAGCTCACCGTCCGCAGGCGGACAGACGGGCAGCTCGGGGTCCGGTGGCTCAGCCTCAGGCACGAGCGGTGGATCGAGCGCGAGCGGCGGATCGACCGCGAGCGGCGGGTCCGCGGGATCCGGGAGTCCAGGGGTCGTGGGCATACAGATCTCGAGCCCGACGACCGGATCGACCGCCGCGCTCGCTGTCCCGCCCCCGCAGCAGTCGGCAGGATCCGTGCCGTCGGCCGCCGACGTCACGGCGTGCCAGCAGCAGGTACGGCAGATCGCAGACACCATTGCCTCGCTCACGAGCCAGATCGCCGCTGTGGTCACCGCGTTCCAGTCGCAGATCGCGCCGCTAAGGGCGAAACTCGACGCGACAACGGATCAGGCGGCTCGGCAAACGGTGGCAGCGCAGATAGCCGCCTTGGGCACCCAGCGCGACGCCGCTGTTGCAGCCATTCAACGACATGTCGATCAGCTCCAGATCAAGATCGCGACGCAGAGACGCCTGTGCGATCAGCTGGAACAGCGGCGCGCCGGAAAGTAGCTGCCAAGCATCGCGCTGTTCCTGCGCCGGTTGCCGACCGTCTTCGTTGTGCGGGCACCGTTCGCCGATAGCCGCCGCAAGGACTGCTCGGCGGCGCGCGTTTCATAGACTCGCTCGTCCCGCTCTCTCAGGTGTCTCGGTTAGGCTGACCTCGTGCGCCTCGCGCTCGTCATCGTCGGTGCGGCAACCGTGACGACCGCTGTCGCGCTCGCGAGCCCGCAGACCACCCCCGCGCTCCTGCGCCTCGACGGGGTCGGTCCACTGAAGCTCGGGATGACCCGGCAGGCCGCGGTCGCGACGGGCTGGCTCGCGCATCGTTCCCACGGCTGCGAGCTTGGTGGCAAGCCGTATCCGATCACCTACCGGCTCGACGGGCCCAGGGCACCCAGCACGCTACGCGCCTCCGCCGAGTTCGTCGACGATCGGCTGCGCACCCTCTCGTTCTCGGCCGGCGCCCGCACCGGGCTCGGGATCGAGCCCGGCCGCTCGACCGCGGCACAGATGGTGACGCGCTACCGGGCGGCGGGGTTCAGCGCCCGCTCCCGGTACGACTCGACCTTCCAGGGAACCTTCGTCACCGTCCGCCGGAACGGTGCCACGCGAATCGGCGGGTTTGCGGAGCGTGGGAAGCTGACGATCCTCGCTATTCCAGGCGTCTCGGTCTGCGAGTAGAGGCGACCCGCTACACTGGCGGCCCCTGGCGAGGTAGCTCAGCTGGTAGAGCACACGGCTGAAAACCGTGGTGTCGCCGGTTCAAGTCCGGCCCTCGCCATCCCTACGTCTCGCCCACCTCGCGGCGCGTGCGCGCCGCCGACGCGGCGATACCGTGATCGAGGTGAAGCGCTGAGCGTCGACCTCCACTGGATCCCTCTCGGTGCCGGAGGGCATGTCGTCTGGCGCTGCGGCATGGCCTACGAGTGGGTCGCCGCTCGCAAGGAGCGGCGGAAACGGGCCGCGCTGTACCACTCGGCGCTCGTCGTCGATACCGGGGACGGCCGGTACACGATCGAGTCGACACCGACCGGCGCGAGCGACGGGGTCGATCGCGGGGTCGTCGGCGAAGGCCCGGTCGGCTCACGGGTGCTCGGACGCTGGAGGCCGTTTCGCTACGAGCTTCGCTGCTGGCGCGACGGGGTGATCCCGGACCTCGACATGGCGGTCGGTGATCCCGCTCGCGTCTCGGCCGAGCCTGGCGTCGCCACACGAGTCGTAGAGCTTGCCGAGTGCGTCCCGACACCGACCTGGGGACGAGACGAGCTCTCTGCGGGAGAGATGTGGAACTCAAACTCGATGGTCGCGTGGCTCCTTGTGCGCGCGGGGATCTCCGTCGCAGGTATCACGCCACCTTGTGGCGGCCGCGCGCCCGGCTGGGACGCGGGCGTCCGCGTCGCACGACGAGGCGTCGAGCGCCACCCTGAGACCCGTACCGAGCGCTAACGTACCGCGCCGTGAGCGGGAACCCGCACATCGTGTCCATCGTCGGCGCGCCGATCGACCTCGGGCAGACGCGCCGCGGGGTCGACATGGGCGCCTCGGCAATCCGCTACGCCGGGCTCGAGGAGGCGATCCGAGCGTGCGGGCACGAGGTCATCGATCGCGGAAACGTGATCGCGCCTGAGCCCGAGGCGCTCGCGGTCACCGACGAGCGCGCGCGCTTCCTCCCCGAGATCCTCGACGCCTGCGCAGACCTCGCTGCGCACGTCCGCGACGTCGTTCAGGCGGGAGGGTTCCCGCTCGTGCTCGGTGGCGACCACTCGGTCGGGCTCGGGACGCTCGCCGGGCTCGCAGCTGCAGCGGACGGGGTCGGCGGCGTGATCTGGATCGACGCGCACGGCGACCTCAACACGCCGGAGTCGAGCCCGACGGGGAACGTCCACGGGATGCCGCTTGCGGCCGCGCTCGGACTCGCCGGCGACCGGTTCGCACATGACCGCCTGCGCCTGCCGGCGGTCGACCCCGGCCGCGTCGTCTTGCTCGGCATCCGGTCGCTCGACCCCGCCGAGAGGACCCTCCTTCGGGAGCAGGGGATCCGCGCGATCACGATGAGCGAGATCGACCGCGTCGGAATCGAGCGCGCGACTCACGATGCCCTCGACCACGCCGCCGGGCCCGGGTTCCTCCATGTCTCGCTCGACCTCGACGCGCTCGATCCGTCGGTTGTCCCCGGCGTCGGGACGCCGGTGCCGGGCGGGCTGACCTACCGGGAGGCTCACCTCGCCTGCGAGATCATCGCCGAGGCTGGCGCCGTCCAGTCGCTCGAGCTGGTCGAGGTGAACCCGATCCTCGACCGCGAGAACGTGACTGCGCAGACCGCCGTCGAGCTAGCCGCGAGCGCACTCGGCCGCACGATCCTCTGACGCGGCTCGGGTCAGCCGAGCGCGTCGAACGTCCTAACCGTCACCTTCCGGCCCGGGGTTGCGTGGAGCATCGCCGCCGCGTTACCGCGACTGATCGCGATCGACATGTTGCGGTAGCTGTCCTCGTAGAGGATTACGTCGCCCGCGCGTGCATCGGCGAACGTTCGGGCAGCGACCGCGTAGTAGCGCTGCCCGCCGAGCTCCAGCTCGAGGCGAGTTCCCGGCACAATCGACAGCTCCTCGAGATCGCCACGAGTCAGGTTCAAAGCGATATTGCCAAAACTGTCAACGTAGAGTGCGGTTGCCTCGATCCCGCGATCGACGACCCGGGCGACCGGAAGGTCGAGCCGGACGAGGGCATCGGGGTCGATCGGCGGGCCAAGCTCCGCAAGTGGCACCCCGCGCGCCAGGTGTGCGGCGGCGGGTGCGAACAGATCGCGACCGTGGAATGTCCGCGAGATCGTCTCGAGCGCATACTCCGGGTTTGCGAGCTCGCGCGCCTCGACGATCCCGGCGCGGTCGGCCGCCGGGAGCAGCAGGCCGTTGTCGGGCCCGACGAAGAACCGCCCGTCGTTGTCGCGGAGCGCGAGCGGGCGTCGCGCGCTTCCGACGCCCGGATCGACGACGGCGAGATGAACGGCCACGGGCATGTACGGCAGCGTGCTTGCGAGGACGAGCGCACCCTGGGTAACGGCGGTCGGGGGGATGCCGTGGGTGACATCGATCACCCGCGTGCCAGGCGCAATCTGCTCGATCACGCCGTGACAGGTGCCGACAAAGTCGTCGGCAAGCCCGAAGTCGGTCAGGAAGCAGATGACCACGGCTCGAGTCTACGAGCTACGGAGCGATCGCAGCCACTGCGGCGACGAGCCCGTCGAGATCGTGCGTGACCGCCTCTGCCGCCACCCGAAGCCCTCGCGCACGCGCGACGCGCGAGGTCTCGGGCCCGATCGAGACGACGGGGATCGTCGTCGTCGTCGTTGCGAGGGCGGAGGCCGCAGACGGCGAGGCGACGACGACGAGCTCCGTGCCCTCCGGTATCGGCGTGTCGAGCTCGACGGTGCGGTAGAGCGTGACGACATCGGCGGCGAGCGTGTCAGGGAGGAGGCCGCGAGCACCGGCGGCGGCCGCGAAGAGCACGCGGCCCGGCGCGGAGGGCAGCGTCGCCAGCAGGCCCTCCTGAGTCGAGGGCTCGGCGACAAGGTCTGCCCCGCCGAACGCGGCGGCGGTAGCGGCGCCGATCGCGGCGACGCGGGCGGGCAGCCCGGTCATACGTCGACGAAGCTCCCGGGACGCGTTGGCGCTCGTCAGCACGACCCAGTCGTAGGGCGTCACGTCGATCGGCTCGTCACCGGTCGGAACGATCGCGATCAGCGGCACGTGCCGCACCTCGTGACCGAGCGAGCGCAGCCGGACGACCAGCGCGTCAGCCTGCCCTTCCGTCCGCGTCACGACGATCCGCGCCACTCCCACCGCCTCCTTACGAGACCCGGGCTCCGCGCCCCGTTTCCGGCCCGCCGACGCCCCGCCCATCCCAAACCCCCTCCCTCCACAGAGGGGAACAAGGATGCGCAGCATCGCACGAATCCCTCACAACCTGTGCCAACTTGTGCCAATTTCAGACCCAACCGGCTTGAGACCCAGAAATGCCCACCATAGCCCCGTCCATCGGCAACCCGGCCGAAACCGACCCATGAACCGGCCAACCGCGCCGCGCCGCTCCGCTACCGGGCGAGGGCGGCGAGCTCGAGGCCGACCGCAACCGGGTCGTCGCCGGTCACCCGTTCGAGCCACGCCCCATCGGGGGCGGCGACGAGCCCGGTCAGCACCGACCCGTCGTGGTAGGCGGCAACCGGGGCAAGACACCCACCGCCAACGGCTGCGACGCAGCGGCGCTCCGACTCCACGCGCCGGCGCGTCTCCGGGTCGTCGGCCATCGCCACGCACTCCTCCTCACCTGCGCGCACCTGGAGCGCCAGCGCCCCCTGTCCTGCCTCCGGCAGCATCACCTCGGGCTCGAGCCGCGCCCCGATCTCGGCCGAGAGCCCGAGCCGGTCGAGCCCGCACGCGGCGAGGACGATCGCGTCGAGCCCTCGCTCGCCGCGCTTGCGCAGCCGGGTGTCGATGTTCCCGCGAAGCGGCTCGATCGAGAGCGTCGGCTCGAGCGCGAGCAGCTGCGCCTTCCGGCGCGCTGAAGCCGTGCCAACACGCATTCCAGGGCGGACTTCGGCCGCGCCACACAGCGCGTCGCGTGGGTCCTCACGCCGCGGATACGCCCCGACGACGAGACCGCCGACGTCCGTCGACGTCATGTCCTTCGCCGAGTGAACTGCGACGTCGATCCGACGTTCCAGCAGCGCTTCTTCGAGCTCCTTGACGAACACGCCGCGCTCGCCGATCTCCCCGAACGGCTTCGTCCGGTCTCGGTCGCCGCTCGTCGTGATCGGGATCAGCGCAACCTCGACCCCGGGCCGGCGGAGCAGCGAAGCAGCCCACTCGGCCTGGGTGAGCGCGAGGCGACTACCGCGCGATCCGACGCGAAGCAGCACGGCAGCGGCGGGTGACGGCGGTGCGGGACTCCCCACAGAGGCGACGGCCCGCGGGGCGGATCCGGACGAACGCGGTCGGGACCTGAACTGGCAGCGGGCGCCCCACTTGATACCGGGTCACCGGTCGTCGTCCTCGAGGCCGAAGAGATGCCGCACGGCATCAGCATAGAGGACGCCGTCCTGGGTGACAGCCGCCTCCTTCAACCGGACCGTCGGGAGGTGGAGCAGCTTGTTGACGATCTGCGCCGTCGCCGTCTCGACGAGCTTCCGGTCGGCGTCCGCGAGCGCCCCGAGCCTTCCCTCGAGCCGTTCGAGCTCGGCGCTGCGGATCGCCTCGGCTCGGGCGCGGAGTGAGGCGATCGCCGGGACGACCGCCAGCGAGGCCTGCCATTCCCGGAACCGCTCGGCCTCGACGGCGACGATCCGCTCGGCTCGAACTGCCTCGGCGCGCCTGCCCTCGAGCGACGCGGCGACGACCGCCTCGAGATCGTCGATGTCGTAGACGAAGCAGCCGTCGACCGCCGCAAGCGCAGGATCGACGTCGCGCGGCACCGCCAGGTCGACCAGCAGCAGCGGACGGCCGCGCCGGCTGCGAAGGGCTCCCTGCAGCTCGTCGGAGCGCACCACGAACCCGGGCGCACTCGTCGAGGAGACGACGATGTCGGCAGCCGCGAGCTCTCCGGCAAGCGCGTCGAGCGTGACCGCCCTCGCGGCGTGGCGATCCGCGAGCTCGACCGCATGCTCGGCGGTGCGGTTGCCGACTGCCGTGATCACGGCGCCGCGCGATCGCAGGTTGCGCGCGGTGAGATCGCTCATCCGGCCGGCACCGACGAGGACGACCTGGCGGCCTTCGAGCCCGTCGAAGACGCGTTGGGCGAGTGCGGCCGCAGCCGCGGGGACCGACGCCGGCGACTCACCGATCGCCGTTTCGACCCGGGCGCGACGGCCGGCATGAAGCGCCATCCGGAAGACGCGATCGAGGATCGGGCCGGACGAGCACGCCTCGAATGCGTCCTTGACCTGGCCGAGGATCTCGCCTTCGCCCGGCACGAGCGAGTCGAGCCCAGCCGCGACCCTGAAGAGATGCAGCGCGGCGGACTCGTCCGCGAGCCGGTAGGCAACCGCAGCCAGCTCGTCGCTCGCGCCGCCCGCCAGACCGGAGAGCGCCTCCTCGGCGATGAGCTCCGGCTCGCCGTCCCCGTCGCCCGCGACGTAGATCTCGGTGCGGTTGCACGTCGAGAGCACGACCGTCTCGTGACCTGCGGCCAGCCGGCGGGCAAGAGCGGCGGCGCCGTCGAGGTCGAGCGCGACCCGCTCACGGAGCTCGACCGGGGCCGAGCGGTGGGAAACACCGACGAGAGCCAGCTTCATGCGAAATGGGTGAGTGGAAGGAGAACGGCCGCGACGACGAACCCAGCGAGCAGCAGCCAGGCAAGCCGGCGGCCGCGAAGCCCGGTCTCGCGGCGCGCGATCAGCGCCCCGGCGTAGACACCCCAGAGGCCGATGCTCACTGCCATCGCGAGGTCGAAGTCCCCTCGCTTGAAGCTGGCGAGCCCCACCGCGATCCCCAGCGTCAGAAGGGAGAAGGCAGCGAGCGAAACCCGCGCGGCGAGCCGGTCGAGCGCTTCGAGGGGTGGGAGGCGGAGGCGGAGCAGTGACGCGTCGCGACGCTTGAGCCTCCGCTCCTCCCAGAGGTAGAGCGCCGCCATCCCCGCGGCGACCGTGACCCCGGCGAAGGCGCCGAGCATCAGCACGACGTGGAGCGCGAGCGTCACGCCGGCAGGGTCGCTCTCGTCGACGCCGGTACCACCCCCGACGAGGGCGCCTATGAGCAACCCGACGGCAATCGGCATCACCCCGAGGCCGAGCAGCCGGTAGTGCGGCTTGCAGCCCCAGATCAGGTACGCGGTCACGACGAGCCACGAGAGGAGGTTGAGCGCGCCCGCCCACGTGCCCCAAGGAAACGCCTCGGCGCGGAGCGCCTGCGCGGTGAGGAGCGTCGTCTGTGCGAGCCAGCCGAGCCGAACACCCCAGGTGCCAAGCCTGCCACCGAGCCCCGGGCCGCGCAGCTCGCCGAAGTAGGCGAAGACCGCTTCGCCGTAGGCGAGGAGCACGGGCCAGACGAGGAACTCAGCCATCCAGACCGGCCCGATCGGCGAGGTCGCGCGTCTCTCGCTCGAGCCGGGCGAGCTTGAGCGCGATGATCGCGACCCAGGCGATCACAAAGACGATGAACACACCATACGCAGCGGCGACGTACTTCTCGCCGGCGCTCACGTGAGTGTCTCGCGAAGCTCGCGGAGGTTGCGATCCGTGCGCTTGCCGTGGAGCTCGACGCGGTACATCGCATAGGCGAGCAACGAGATCCCGAGCCACGACACGCAGAACGCGAGGAACATCGACGTCTCCATGTCCGGGCCTGACCGTTTGAACACCGTCGGGTGGATGTAGTCGCTGGCAAGACGGATCGCGAGAAAGCTGACCGGGATCATCGCGACGCCGAACAGCGCATAGACCGCGGAGATTCGCTCGCGCTGCGCCCCTTCGCCGATCGAGTAGCGAACCATGAAGTACGCGCAGTAGAAGAGAAACAGCACGAGGAACAGCACGAGCTGATCGGAGCCCCAGCTCCACCAGTGTCCCCACGACGCCTTCGCCCAAATGCTGCCGGTGATGAGCGTGAGCGCGCCGAAGATCGTTCCCTGGTGCACGGCGGTGTAGCTCTCCAGGTCGTAGCGGTCCTGCCGCGTCGCCAGCAGTCGCAGCGCCTTCCATGCCGCCAGGCCGAAGCACGCGTACGACGTCAGCGCGAACGGGACATGGATGTAGAAGATCTTCTGGGAGATCCCCTGATCGGCGTCGACGGGCGCGACGAAGAAGATCATCGCCGTCGCAACGCCAAACAGGGCCACGGTGGCCCAGACCAGGAGAGGAAGGAGGGAGCGGGACGACATCGACGACGGTGCCTACTCGGTGACGACGTACTCGAACGCCGCCCACGAAAGTAAAGCGAACACGATGTCGTAGAGCCCCAGGAACCCGAGATAGCGAGTCGGGTCGTCCGAGACGCCGGAGCCGACTCCGCCGGCGATGAGCGGGATCGAGAGCGGAAGCAGGATGAGCGGCAGCAGAATCTCGCGGCCGTTCGTCGCCGCCGCCATCGCCGAGGCGAGCGTGCCGACCGCACAGATTCCGAAGGCCGCGAGCACGATCCCGACTAGCGCCGACACGCCCACCGGGCCGAAGAGGATCCCGAAGGCGGGAACCGCGACGGCAACGGCGACGAGGAGAAACGCGAGCGAGGCGAGCGTTTTGCCGAGCCAGATCGCGCTCCGGTCGCGGGTCGCGAGCACGAGCCCGTCGAGCGCGCCCGCCGTTCGCTCCGGGACCCACGCCCGCGTGAGCCCGAGGAGCGCGGTGAAGACGAGGGCGACCCACAGCAAACCGTACGCGGCGGCGTCCGCAGCACCGGCAGGGAGAGCAAAGTGGATGACGACGAGCATCGCGACGACGAAGAGCACCATCGCCGGGAGCGTCTCGCGCGTCCGCGTCTCGAGCCGCAGATCCTTCCGAGCGAGCGCGACCACGTCACCAAGGTAGCCGGACATCAGGCGTCCAGCCTCAGACGCCCAGTGACAACGGGCTCGAGCCGCGCAGGGTCGTGCGTTGCGATCACGAGCGTCGTCGTGCCAGCCCGAGCCGCGAGCTCGTCGTCGAGCAAAGACGCGCCTGCGGCGTCGAGGGCGGTGTGAGGCTCGTCGAGAAGCAGCAGTGCCGGCTCGTGGAGCAGCGTACGACAGAGCGAGAGGCGCTGCACCATCCCGCGCGAGTACGCATCGACTCGCTCGGCACGGACGTCCCAGAGCCCGAACCGCTCGAGAAGCATTCCGATCCGCTCCCGACGCTCGGGGACGCGGTAGAGACGACCGAAGAGCTCGAGGTTCTCGAGCGCCGTTAGCTCACGGTACAGCGCCGGCTCGTGCCCGAGAAAGCCGATCTGCGCACGATCGACGGCGACGTCGATCGTCCCTGCGCTCGGCGCCGCCAGGCCTGCGAGCAGGCGGAGAAGCGTCGACTTTCCGGAGCCGTTTCGACCGGTGACGACCAGCGTGTCGCCGCGCGCGACGCTGAACGAAACCCCGCGGAGCACGCGCTTCGGCCCGTACCGCTTCTCGAGGGCGACGGCCGCGATCACGCCGTCTCGAGGATCACGAAGCAGAGCAGGACAACGCTGATCACGCCGTTGACGGTGAAGAACGCGGTGTTGAGCCGCCGCAGGTCGTCGGGTGACACGAGCGAGTGCTCGTACGCGAGCAGGCCGGCCACTGCCGTCACCCCGAGGAAGTACCAAAGCCCGAGCTCGAGCCCGATCCCGGCCGCCACTAGGAGCGCGACCGTCCCGACGTGAAGGACGACCGCGCCGCGGAAGACGCCCCGCACGCCGAACCGGGTCGCCCATGAGCTCAACCCGGCCTCGCGATCGTGCTCGAGGTCGAGGAGCGCGTAGAACAGGTCGAAGCCGGCGACCCACAACGTCACCGCGCCCCCGATCGCCCAGCTCTCCAAGGGGAACGTTCCCGCGACGGCGGCCCAAGCACCGACGGGCGCGAGCCCAAGCGACGCGCCGAGCCAGAGATGACACAGCCAGGTGAATCGCTTCAGGTACGGGTAGACCACGAAGAGCACGACCGGGATCGGCCAGAGCCAACGCACGGCCGCGTTGAGCTGCCAGGTGGATAGAACGTAGAGCGCCACCGCGGCGAGGCAGAGAACGGCCACCTGCACTCTCGTCAGCGCGCCGCTCGGAAGCTCGCGAACGGCGGTGCGGGGGTTCCGCGCGTCGAGCTCTGCGTCAACAAGCCTGTTCAGCGCCATTGCGAGCGTTCGTGCCCCCGCCATCGCGGCAACGATCCAGCCGACGTTGGCCCACCCTGGGCTCCCACCGCTTGCGAGGAGCGCGCCGATCAGCGCGAACGGGAGCGCGAACACGGTGTGCTCGAGCTTCACGAGCCGCGCGAGCCGAAGCGGGAGCGGCGCCGCGACCGCGCTCACACCGGCTCCTTCGTCTTCGAGACCAGCTCGATCTCGGTGATCACCATCGCCTTGTCGACCGCCTTGGCCATGTCGTACACCGTCAACGCGGCGACCGAGACGGCGGCCAGCGCCTCCATCTCGACGCCGGTCTGGGCGACCGTGCGGGCGACGGCATCGATCCTGACGCCGTCGCCGTCGACCGTGAGGCCGACTTCGACGCTCGACAGGGGGAGCGGATGACACAGCGGGACGAGCTCCGAGGTCCGCTTTGCGGCCTGGATCCCGGCAACCTGCGCAACTGCGAGAGCATCACCCTTCGGCAGCTCACGGAGGCGCCTCGCGGTGTCCGGCGACATCTTCACCCGGCCCCGGGCGTGTGCGACCCGCCGCTCGAGCGGCTTGGCTCCGACGTCGACCATCGTGACGTCGCCCGTCGCCTCGTCGACGTGAGAGAGATCGCTCACCGCAGCAGCTTACGTGCGAGGTGGCCGAGCCCCCGGCGATGGTTGCGAAGCGCTGCGACACGCGCGCCCACCCCGTCGCCGTGGAGAACGCCGAGCACGCCGCGGAACCCGTCGACCACCCGGTCCGAGTACGGATACCACCAGCCGGGCGTAAGCCGGCCACGGTCGCTGTCGGTGAACTTCACGTGCGACATCGCCTCGAGCCCCGCCCGGCCATGCGTCCGGCCGAGCCCCGAAGCGCCGCGACCACCCCAGGGCGCCTGGGCCGCCCCGTAGGAATACGTGTGATCGTTGAGCCACACCGAGCCAGCCCGCAGCCGGCCGGCAAGCGCCCGCCCGCGGGCGAGGTCGCGCGTCCAGACGCTGGCCCCGAGCCCGAATGGAGAGTCGTTGGCCCGTGCGACGGCTTCATCATCGTTGTCTACTTCGACAACGGTTACCACCGGCCCGAACAGCTCCTCCGTCCTCAGCCGAGCCGTCGTCGGCTCACCCGCGAGCACGGTGGCCTCGTGAAACCACCCGGGTAGCCCCGTCTCCGGTCGCCCGCCACCCGTGACGACCGTCGCCCCGTGCTCGATCGCATCGGCGACGAGCGCCTCGACGCGGGCCCGCTGCTGCTCGGTGATCAGCGGCCCGAGCTCGACCGCCGGGTTGCGCCCGTCACCGATCCGCAGCGCCGCCGCGCGCGTTGCGAGACGCTCCAGGAAGGGCCGGTAGAGCGATCGCGCGACGTAGATGCGCTCGACACCGGCGCAGACCTGTCCACAGTTCGCGAATGCCGCCCAAAGCGCTCCCTCGACGGCCCGGCCGAGGTCGGCGTCGTCCAGGACGAGCATCGGGTCCTTGCCGCCAAGCTCGAGCGTCACCGGGCAGAGCCGCTCGGCCGCGCGCATCGCGACCGATCGACCGGAGCTCGTCGACCCCGTAAAGACGATCGCGTCGACCTGCCGGTGGGAGACGAGGGCCTCGCCGACCGAACGATCGCCCTGGATGACCCGGACAAGCCCTGGCGGGGCGCCCGCCTCGACAAAGAGCTGCTCGATCGCGGCGCCTGACAGCGGCGTCGCCTCCGAGGGCTTGAGCACGACGGCGTTACCCGCCGCAACCGCCGTTGCGACCTGGGTGAACGGCAACCCGAGCGGGAAGTTCCAGGCGCTGACGATCGCAACGACACCAAGTGGCTCACGGTTAATCCAAGCACGCTTGTGCTTGAGAACAAGCGATGCAAACGGGCTTCGCTCCGGTCTCAAGGCTCGCTGTACCCCACTAGCAAGCCATCGCGCCGCCTCGACGGCAACGAAAACGTCGTGCGTATACGCCTCGACCAAGGGCTTCCCCGTTTCGGCAACGACCGTCGAGACAAGTGCTTGGTCGTTTTGAACAAGCATGCTGGCGACTGTGTCAAGGAGCTCGGCGCGACGTGCGAGGGGCTGGGTCGCCCAGCCCCTCGCCGCATGACGTGTCTCGGCGAGGATCTCGTTCAGCGCGACCGTCGACGTCGTCTCCACCGTCCCGACGAGCTCGAGCGTCGCCGGGTTGACGACCGTGATCGTCGCGGCGTCAACGGGAGTTCCGGCAGGCATGCGGAGAATCGTAGACCTGCCCGAGGTGCCGAGCGAGGGCGCGCGGCGGCAGACGGCGGTCAGGTCGGCCGGCCGGGGCGCGTCCCGAGCGTGACCTCGACCGAGCGGCGGCCTGCCTGTCCGACAACGGTGACCGCGACCTTCTGGCCAGGGCGCAGGGATCTCCCCACAACCCGGCCGATGTCACCCGACGACCTGACCGGGAAGGCGCCGATCCCGACGATGATGTCGCCCCCGACGGTGACGTCGATGCCGTTGACGCGGCGCACGCTTGTTCCGCTCTCGATGTGCGCGCGTGCTGCGGGGCCACCGGGGATGATGGCCGTCACGAGTGCGCCTCGCGTCGCCGGGAGACCGAGAGCGCGGGCAACTCCTGGGGTCACGTCCTGCGTCTCGATGCCAAGGTAGGCGTACTCGACCTTGCCGCGCTCGCTGATCTCTCGGAGCGCGCGGACGGCGATGTCGATCGGGACGACGAAGCTGACCCCTTCCGCGGTTCCGCTCGCGGATTGGATTTGCGCTGTGATCCCGATCACACGACCGCGCGCGTCGAAGAGCGGGCCGCCGGAGTTGCCACGGTTTATCGGCGCGTCGACCTGGATCGCATCGGCGATCGAGAAGCCCGACGTGAGGGAGTCAATCGTCCGTCCGGTCGCCGACACGACGCCGACCGCCAGCGAGGTCTGCTTTCCGAAAGGGCTCCCGATCGCAGCTACGGGCGTACCCACGCGAACCCGGTCGGAGTCCCCAAGCGGTACCGGCACAACCGGATGGTCTCCGGGGTCGACCCGGATCACCCCGACGTCGTTGAACAGGTCCCATCCGGCGATCTTCGCCTTGACGCGCTCACCGTCGCGAAACTCGACATACACGGCGTCCGCGCCACGCACTGGATCCTGCTCGCCGACATCCGCAACATCGGTGATCACGTGGGCGTTGGTCAGGATCGTCCCTGCGGAGCTCACAACGAACCCCGACCCCTGCGTCTCGCCACCCGGGAGTGCGGCGTAGACTGTGACGACGCCCGGCGATCGCCGGGCATAGATCGCAGCCGGGTCGAACCCCGACCGCAGCCCGGTCGTTGCGGCGGTGGTCGGCGCGGGGTCGGAGGGCCTGTCGAGAACGACCGTTGTGGACTCCGGACTATCTGCGACCCTGGCACCGACCACGCCGCCGACGACCCCCGAGAGGCCGGAGACCGCTACGAGCAAGGCGGCAAGACGCGCGGGGGGCATGCGTCGCACCGTAGCGCCACGTCAGCCGGTTTGCCATCCCGTTTTCACGTGAAAACAGGTGATCCACTCCGACCCGGCACGGTTTTCACGTGGAAACGCCTGGTCAGTTCGGAGAGCCGAGCGCTACTCGGTGCCGAGGCGCGCCCGTCTGGGCCTCCCCTGGCGACTGCGGTAACCGCACGATGAATGCCGTATGCCCTGGCCGCGATTCGACCGTAAGCGATCCCCCCATCCGTGCTGCGAGCTCCCGTGCGATCGCGAGGCCGAGCCCGCTTCCCGACGCCCGGACACCCTCGACGCGATAGAAGCGATCGAAGATGCGCTCCACCTGCTCGGGTGGGACGCCCGGCCCGTCGTCGACCACGTGGAGCTCCGCGTCGCGTCCAGCCTCGCGGGCGAACACGCGCACGTGCGTCCCTGTAGGCGTGTGCGTCAGCGCGTTCGCGACAAGCGCGCGACCGATCTGGACGACCCGTTCCTCGTCAGCGAGCGCCCAGACGTGCTCGCCCGCGATCACCTCGAGCCGACGTCCAGCGATGTCCGCAAGCGGTGTGAGCTCCTCGACAAGCCCCGTGGCCACGTCCTGGAGATCGACCTCGTCGAGCGCCAGGCGAAGTCCACCCGCGTCGAGCCTCGACAGGTCGAGCAAGGCGGTCGCCGTACGCGTCAGCCGCTCGACCTGCTCGCGCGTCGCACGCAGAAAGCCCGCGCGGGTCTCATCGTCGACATCCTCGTCGGTGAGAAGCTCGAGGTAGCCGGCGAGCGAGAAGAGCGGGGTGCGCAGCTCGTGCGACGCGTTGGCGACGAACTCCTTCCTCGCGGTATCGAGCTGGCGAAGCTGAACACGCATCTCGTCGAACGCACCTGCGAGCTCCGCGAGCTCGTCATCGGCGAGATCGACTATCGGCTCGTCGAAGTGCCCCCCGGCAATGCGAAGTGCCGCGCGTTCGAGACGACGAATCCTCGCTGCATGCGCCCCAGCGGCGATCGCGCCGAGAGCCAACGCAAACCCCATCGCGACTACCGAGGCGAGAAGAAGGCGCCGTTTGACGAGCTCGACCGTCGCGAGCTGGTCCGAGAGGTTTGCCGACAGCATCAGGACCTCACCGGTAACGAGCGACACCGCCGCCTCGGCGTGGCGCGTGCTGTTTCGCGACACCGTGCCCCGTGCGCTCGTGTTCTGCCGGGCAGCGAGCGCGACCGGATCCTCCGCGAGCAACGCCGACCCCTCTGTCCCGCCAGTGTCGAACGCGACGGAGAGCTCGCTCCCGACGACGTCATAGAGGACGACGCGAGCACCGAACGCCGCGCCGAGCCCAGCCAGCGTGTTCGGATCTCGGGTCAGGTCATTGGCGACGATCGCGCCCGCCATGCTGTTCGCGTCTCGCTCGAGGACGTCGAGCTTGGCCTCGACAAGCCGCTGCTCGAGCGACGGGACGACGATGAGGTAGGCACCTGCGAGCGCACCGCCGATGATCGCGACAAGCGCGAGCATCAGCTTCGCGCGGATGCCGCCAGGGATGCTCATCCGTCCCGAAAGCGGTATCCCGCGCCGCGGACGGTGAGAATCAGCTCCGGCTCACGGGAGTCGCGCTCGAGCTTCTCCCGGAGGTGACGCACATGAACGTCGATCGTGCGCGGCTCGCGATAGTCCGCGCTTCCCCGGATCCGCTCGAGGAGCTGGCGACGGCTGAACACGATCCCCGGCTGCGCGGCGAGGGTCGTGAGGAGCTCGAACTCCACGAAGGTCAACGCCACTGGCGTCCCGCGCACCTCAACGGTTCGCCGCGGGATGTCGATGACCACATCTCCTCGCTCGATTATCTCCTCGCGCCGTCCCGTCTGGTGGGGCGTCGCCGCTCGGCGTAGTAGCGCACGAACGCGGCTGCGAAACTCCCTGATCGAAAACGGCTTGGTGATGTAGTCGTCGGCGCCGAGCTCGAGGCCGAGGACCTTGTCGAGCTCGTCATCGCGGGCGGTGAGCATGATGATCGGGACGGTGCTCTCCGCCCGGAGCTTCCGGCAGACCTCGAGACCGTCGACACGCGGGAGCATGATGTCGAGCACGACGAGATCCACCACCTCTTCGGCGAATCGCGCTAGCGCGTCCTCGCCGTTTCGCGCCTGGACGACTCGGTACCCGTCGCGCTCGAGCGGGTAGGTCAGGAGCGTCTGGATCGAGTCCTCGTCGTCGACGAGCAGGATGGTTGCTGGTTGCTCGGGCATCTCGGACGGATCGACGCACAGCACCCGCACGCGCCCTTGCGGGATGCAGCCTACTATAGCCCCCTGGATGGAGCCCGCCCGCCCTCGCACCGACCGGCGGAGACCGCGGCGCGGCTCCGCTGATCGGCCCGTCGACACGCGGTTGCTCCGCAATCTCTGGCTCGTGGTCGCACTCCCGTTGCTCCTGCTGCTTGCGACCGTTGCGCGAACGGGGCCGTATCCGGCGACGACGCTCCCCGCATCCTTCGACCGGGCGACGGCCGTCGCCCTGACCCGGACGCTCGCGCTCGAGCACGCAGACCGCGTGCCCGGGTCGGCCGGCGCCGAAAAGGCGGCCGCGTGGTTCGTTGACAGCATCCACCAGTACGGGCTCGGGGTCGAAGAGGACGTCTGGCACGAGTCCGTTCCCACCCTCGGCAACGTCACGCTCAGGAACCTGGCTGTCGTCATCCCTGGCTCCCAAGAGCAGGTGATCCTCGTCGTAGCCCATAGAGACAACATTGCGGGCACGGCGGGGGCAAATGACAACGCGAGCGGAACCGCGGCGCTCATCGAGCTCGCGCGGAGCTTCGCCACCGTTGGTAGCGGCGATGCCGAGCCTCGGCGCCCGCTGCATACGATCGTGCTGCTGTCGTCGGACGCCGGTGACTATGGCGGTCGCGGTGTCCTCCGCTTCGCGAGACGCTCCCCGCTGCGCGGCCGAATCGGCGCGGCAATCGTGCTCGACGGCATCGCCGGCACTCAGCCACGGCTCGAAGTCGGTGGTCTCGGCCAGACGTCGCCGACGCTCGCCCTGGTGCGGACACTGTCTGCCCGGGTCGCCGAGGCGACGTCCCGTGACGTCGAACGACCTTCGGTGATCCGCCAGCTGGTCACGCTCGCGACACCCTTCGCCACGGGTGAGCAGGCGGTGCTGCTCGGCGAGGGGATCCCTGCTGTGCGATTGACGACGACAGCCGACGCTCGGCCACGGCCGGGAGCCGACGAGGTGGAAGGGATCAACCCCCTCCGGCTCGGGCAGCTCGGCGCGGGTGTCGACCGGACGCTCACGGCGCTGGATGCCGCCGTCGAGCTGCCGCGAACGACGTCCTCGCTGATCTTCATCGGGAACCGCGCGATCCGGGGGTGGGCTCTGGAGATTGTCCTGCTTGCCGCGACGCTTCCGTTCTTTGCCGCGATGATCGACCTCGCCGTGCGATGCCGGCGCCGCGGCATCCCGCTCAGACCTGCGTGGG
Organism: Gaiellales bacterium; assembly: GCA_046330385.1. Classification (GTDB taxonomy): domain Bacteria; phylum Actinomycetota; class Thermoleophilia; order Gaiellales; family Gaiellaceae; genus Gaiella. Next base: position 99,702 of record JAXLSV010000003.1, read on the forward strand.
AAGCGCTTCGGCGGCGACTCCTCGCCTGGCTCGCGAGCGGGCTCGCGCTCCTCGCTGCCGCCGTGCTCGGCGTGTTTCCCACGGGGAGCGCGCTCCCTCCGACGCCGTACGACCCGCCCGCCCAGCGGTGGGCGGCTGTCACCGTGGTCGCGGCGCTTGTCGTCATCGCCGCGGTCTGGCTCTCAGCGCCCCGCAATCGGGCGCGCGAGGCCACCGACGAGGAGCGCCTTGCCGGATGGGCGGTCGCGCTGCTCGGGCTCGGCGTTGTGGCCGCGATCGCCGTCGCGGTGAGCCCGCTCGCACTCCTCGTGTTGCTCCCGTCGCTGTACGCCTGGCTCCTGGTACCGCATGCGCCGGGCGATCGCGGCTGGCTCACCGACGCGCTCTTTGGGCTCGGCTTCGCCGGGCCGGCGATCGTCGTCGCGAGCCTCGCGCTTCAGCTCGATCTTGGGCTCAAGGCGCCGGTCTTCGTTCTTCAGCTCGTCACCGCCGGCACGATCCCGTTCCTCGGGACGCTCGCGACGATCGGCTGGGTCGCGGTCGCGACCCACATCGGCTCGCTGCTCGCCGGTTCCTACGTTCCTCCCGACGATCAGTCGAGCCGCAGGTAGTCCACTGCGCTCCCGGCTGGAATCGTTCCCAGGCCTGCTGGGATGCGGATAACTGCGTCCGCGCGCGACGATGCGACGATCATGTGCGACTCCTGACCCCGGAGAGGCTCGAGCACCGCGACACCGGAGGCGCCGATCTCGAGACCCGCGCGCGGGAAGTCGTCCCGGTCAGGCCTGGCAGTCACCGCGCTCGCGAGCGTCCCATGGGCGAAACAGGGCCCCGGCTCAATGAGCCCCTGTAGCGCGGCGAGCGTAGGCACGACGAAGAGCATCGCGCTGACAAGGGAGGAGACAGGGTTGCCCGGCAGGCCGAACACGAGAGTGCGGCCGCGTTGGGCGAGCAGGAGCGGCTTTCCGGGCCGCATCGCGACGCCCCAGAGCAGCTCGGTTGCTCCCAGGTCTTCGAGCGTTCCTCTGACGAGGTCATGTTGCCCGACCGAAACGCCCCCTGACGTGACCACGACGTCGTACTCGAGCGCAGCCGCGAGGGCCGTCCGGTGCGACGCGCTGTCGTCGGCAACGCCGCGGGTGAGCGAGACGGTCGCCCCCGCCCGCTCGCAAAGCGCTGCGAGCATCGGGCCGTTCGACTCGTAGATCTGCCCGTCCGCCAACCTCTCGCCAGGCGCGCGCAGCTCCGTGCCGGTCGTCACGATCGCGACCGACGGGCGCCGCGCACAGCGAACTCGAGCGACGCCGGCGGCGGCAAGCCCGGCGAGCACCCTCGGGCTGACGGCGTCACCTGCCCGCGCGATCACCGTGCCCTGGCGAACGTCGCCGCCCTGCCCCCGGATGTTCGCCTTGTCGACAACGGCAGCCGGAACCGTCACCCGCCCCTGGCTCACCGACACGTGCTCGATCGGGACGACCGCGTCGGCGCCGGTCGGGACGACACCACCTGTCGACACTGCGATCGCCTCGCCCGACCGGAGCACGAGCCCGCTTGGCCGGCCGGCGGCAGCTTCACCGACGATCGCCAGGGTGCCCGGCACATCGTCGACACGAATCGCGTATCCGTCCATGCTCGAGCTCGGAAACGGAGGCAGGTCGATTGCGGCGACCGCCGGCTCGGCAAGCACCCGCCCGTCGGCCGCGTCGGTGGCGACGTCCTCGGTTGGCAGCACCGTCGCGTGCGCGAGAACCGTCGCGATCGCATCGTCGACGGAGGTAAGCCGGGCCACGCGACAACGCTACCTTGTGGTCGGGACCGGGTGTACCCTCGCGTCGTGATCTCCGTCGTCGTTCCCGTCCGTGACGAGGAGCCGAGCGTCGAGCCCCTCTATCGCGAGCTTGCGCAGGCTCTCGACCCGATCGCGCAGTGGGAGGTCGTTTATGTCGACGACGGTTCGCTCGACGGGACGTTCTCGGAGCTGACAGCGCTTCACGCAGCCCACATGAACGTGCGGGTCGTGCGGCTTCGGAAGCACCTCGGGAAGGCGGCAGCGCTCGACGCGGGCCTCGCCGAGGCAGCGGGCGACATCGTCGTCACGATCGACGGCGATCTCCAGGACGACCCCGCTGAGATCCCCAGGCTTCTCGCCAAGCTCGACGAGGGCTACGACCTCGTCAGCGGCTGGAAGGCGAGCAGGCAGGACCCGCTCTCCCGCCGGCTTCCCTCGCGCGTCTTCAACCGTGTCGTCGGTGCGGTTTCGGGAACGCGGCTCCACGACATGAACTGCGGGTTGAAGGCGTTCACCGCGGAGGTCGCGGACGAGCTCGCGATCTACGGAGAGCTGCACCGCTTCATCCCACTGCTTGCCGCCGACCGGGGGTTCCGAATCGCTGAGATCCCCGTGCACCATCGTCCGCGTGCGCATGGCCGCAGCCGCTACGGGCTCGAGCGGTACCTTCGCGGGCTCCTCGACCTGCTTACCGTCGTCTTCCTGAGCCGGTACCGCCATCGTCCGTTGCATCTCTTCGGCGGGCTCGGGCTGACGCTCGCGACCGTCGGGTTCGTCGTGCTCTCGTACCTGACCGTTCTGAAGCTGACGGGTCACGCGATCGGCGGGCGACCGCTCCTCGTCCTCGGGGTGCTCCTGATGGTGGTCGGCGTGCAGCTGCTGTCGCTCGGGTTGATCTCCGAGCTCGTCACGAGCCACAACGCCGACCGGGCCCGCACCGAGGGTCGCCGTCCCGTCCCGGTCGACGAGGTGCTTCGTTGAGCCCGCCGCGGTGAGAGCGCTCGCGTTCGGAACGTACGACGCGGAGTACCCCCGAAACGCACAGGTGATCTCCTGTCTCCGCGCCGTCGGGGTGGTCGTGCTCGAGCGCAACGAGCCGGTGTGGCGTCGGCACAACTGGGCGATCGGGCCGCGCGACCTCGTGCGGCTCGCGCTCGCGGAGCGCCGACTTGCCCGAGACCCCGCGCCCGACGCCGACGTCATTCTCGTCGGCTACCCGGGTCACTTCGACCTCCGAGCGGCACGGCAGGTCGCGGCCGGTCGGCCCATCGTCTTCAACCCGCTCGTCTCGCTGTACGACACGATCGTCGGCGACCGAGCCCGGCTTCGGCCAGGCGACCCGCGCGCCCGGCTGCTGCGACGGCTCGACCGTCGCGCATTTCGCAGCGCCGACCTCGTCGTCGCCGACACGGAAGCCCACGCCACGTTCTTCCGCGAGGCCTTCGACCTCGACCCGGGTAGCGTCGCGGTCGCCTACGTCGGGGCCGAGGATCGGTTGTTCTCGCCCGGGACCCCGGTACCCGACCCATTCCATGCGCTTTTCGTCGGCAAGCTCGTGCCGCTTCACGGGCTCGAGACCATCCTCGCCGCAGCGAGAATCGCTTCCGACATCCGTTTCACGATCGTCGGCGAGGGTCAGCTCACCGGCTTGCTTGGCTCGTTGCCACCGAACGTCGAGCACCGCAGCTGGATCCCCTATGAGCAGCTTCCTGATCTTTACCGCCGAGCAGGGTGCGCACTCGGGATCTTCGGAAAGGGAGACAAGGCTGCACGCGTGATCCCGAACAAGGCATTCCAGGCGATTGCCTGTGGGAGACCGCTCGTCACCGCCGACACCCGCGCGGCACGCGAGCTGTTGACGGGCGGCGTCGACGCGATCCTCGTCCCGCCGGGTGACCCAGAGGCGCTCGCGACGGCTGTCCGTGGGCTCGCCGACGACGCGAACCTTCGAGAGCGAATCGGGCGAGCCGGTCGGGACACCTACCTCGCGCATGCCTCCGAGCGGGTGCTCGGTGAGACGTGGCGGGAGCTCCTCGAGCGGGTGGTCGGGCGTTGAGGTCGCGCGCCGGCGCGGTCGTTGCGGTCGTGGTTGCCGCGTTCGGAGCGGGGATGTCGTGGCTCGCGGTTGCGCAGCACCGGGCCTTCTGGACCGGACGCTTCGACCTCGGCAACCTCACTCAGGCGGTCTGGTCGACGGCGCACGGTCACCCGCTCGAGATGACCGATCTCCAAGGGCGCGAGATCTCCCGCCTTGGCGCCCACTTCGACCCGATCATCGTCGCGTTTGCTCCCGGGTGGCGGCTCTGGCCGGATCCCTCGTTGCTCCTCGTGGCCCAGGCGGTCGGCGTCGCGCTGGGTGCTCCCGCGACCTTTCTCCTTGCGCGTCGCCATCTGGACAGCGATTGGGCCGGGTTCGGGTTCGGCGTTGCCTATCTCCTCTACCCGCCGACGCAGTGGCTCGTTCTCGACGACTTCCACCCCGTTGCGTTCGCCACACCATTGCTGCTCTGGGCCTTCTGGTTTCTCGACTCCGACCGCCTGATCGCATTCGCCGTCGTCGCGGGGCTCGCAATGCTGACCAAGGAGCAGATCGGGCTCGTCGTCGCCGCGATGGGCGTCTGGTACGGCTTTCGCTCGCGCCGCTGGCGAGACGGGGCCGCGATTGCGGCTGTCGGCTCCGCCGTGTCGGTGCTGGCGACCGCCGTGGTCGTGCCGCACTTCGCTCCTGGCGGCTCATCACCGTTCGAGAGTCGCTACCGCGAGGTTGGAGGCTCGCCGGCCGGCATCGTCCGCACTGCCGTCACCGATCCCGCGACGATCGCACGGGAGGCGCTCGGGCGGCGCGACCGACGCTACGCCGTCGACCTCACCGCGCCGTTGCTCGGGCTTTCGCTCCTCTCGCCGGCAACCACGCTGACCGCGGCCCCGGAGCTCGCGCTCAACGCGCTCTCGTCGACGCGGACTCAGACCTCGATCCACTTCCACTACACGGCGGGCGCGATTCCTGGGCTTGTCGTCGCCGCGATCTTCGGCGCCTGCCGATTGCGGCGCAGACTCGGTCGAGCCCGTGCCTCGCTCGTTCCGGGTGTCGTCGCGGCGGCGCTCCTGGGGGGCTACGCGCTCGGGCCGCTGCCGATGTGGTCGCACGTTCCGGGCGGCTCCACCCTCGCAACCCGCGAGCACCTCGTCGGGCACCATGCCCGGGCGGCCCAGCGGCTGCTCTCCACGATCCCGCCAGCCGAGCCGGTGAGCGCGACGAACGCTCTCGGAGCCCATCTCTCCGCCCGACGGCGGGTATTCAGCTTCCCTGTCGTGCGTGAGGCTCGCTGGGTTGTGGTCGACACGGAGCGACCGAGCTTCCTCGACGCCGCGAATGCCCCGGAGGATTTCTCTCTCGCCCTGCGCCGACTCGAGCGCTCGGGCCGATTCGAGCTGCTCCGCGAGGAGGATGGCGTCCGGCTCTACCGGCGCACCTCCGGCTAAAGCGGAACCGCTTGCGGGAGCAGGTAAGCGCCGAGCGCCGTCGCAAGGACGAGTGGCAGCCTATCCTCGTCGTCGACGGCAGCGAGCGGCACCGCCCAGCCGAGATACCAGACGGCGAGATACGGCGTGCTGAGCAGCGTCAGGCAGGCACCCAGGCCGTAGCGTGGCTTCCCGCTCGCCGCCAAGCGAACCAAGCACACGTAGCCCGCAACCAGCACCGCGCTCACCACACCGAGCGCGGCGGTCGAGGGGGCGCCGAGCTGCTCGAGCCTCGCCGGGAACGCGTAGCTCGTTTTCGTCGCGGCGTTGCGAGCGAGTGGCGTTATCGCCTCCACCCAGCCCGATCCGTAGCGCATCGACGCCAGGGCAACGATGCCGCCTGCGGTGAGAGCGAGCGATGTCACGAGTCGCCGCGAGCGGGCAGCAGCGAGGCGAAGGGGGAGCAACACGACCGGCACCCATTTCACGGCAACCGCCAGCGTCCACAGCGCACCTTCGGCCGCGGGCCGGGCACGGCGGGCCGCGAGGACGGCGGCAAGCGCGAGCGCGCCGACCCACGCGTCGTTGTGCCCACCACCGGCCGCATGAACGGCGAGGAGCGGGTTCCAGCCAACGGCGACGACCGCCAGCGTTGGGGAGCGCGCAAGCGCTGCTGCAAGCAGCGTCGCCGCGATCGCCGCCGCAGCAGCGAGGGTCTTGAAGGCCCAGCCGGCTGCGTCGGGTGAACTGCCTACCGCACGGGCAACGAGCTCCGAAGCGCCCGTGAAGGCCGGACCGTAGACCGTCGTCGTCTCGCGCCACGCGGCACCGAGGTGCGCAGCGGCAGGGCTCTCGGGATACGCCGATGGGGGCTCGCGATAGGGATTGCCGCCGTCGGCCGCGATCCACCCGTACCCCCAGTACGTCCACGCGTCAGTCGACAGCAGCACCGGCGCCGTGAGCGGCACCGTCTGGATCACGATCGCGACGACGATAGCCACTCGCAAGCGGAACGAGGCTCGCGTCGTGAGCACCATCGCAACGACATACCCGACAAACGCGGCTAAGAGAAGCGCGCCGAACAGCCGCTCCGGGCGCTGCGCGGCCAGACCACCGTCCCGTTGCACGAGCCCGGTTCTCTCGGCGTGAGCGAGCAACGCCGCTCCGGAGACGGCTGCGATGATCGCGAACGCGACGACCGCCGGCAGGCGCGCGGACGACCGGGAGGGCCCCACGGCTCTACGCCGCTGGTGGCGGCGGTGCGGGCGGTTCAGGCGCCGGCGGCGGCTCGGCCGGGGGTGGGGGAGCCGCCGGTGGCGGCGACGGCGCGGGGGACGGTGGCGGCGGGGTCGGGGTCGGCGTGGGGGGTGGAGGCGAGGCGGACGGTGGGGTTGTGGGCGGCTTCCCAGCGTTTCCGGGCTTCTCGGGCTCCACGGTCTCGGTCGTCTCGGTCTCCGTCGTCGTCGGCGCCGGCGGAGGCGGGGTCGGGTCGTAGGTGAGCGCGTACGGACCGCGCTGCCACGGTTCGTACCCGACCGGATTGACCGGTGCTGGGAAGTCGCGCACCGGCAGGGGTGCCAGCGCCGGTTCCATGTAGAGATGCCAGATCTGCGCGGGGAACGAGCCCCCGCTGACCGAGATCCCGTGAACGTTTTCCATCGGGATCTCGCCCCGCGTGTACCCCATCCACACCGCCGTCGCGAGTTGCGGTGTGTAGCCGACGAACCATGCGTCGGCATGCTCATCGGTCGTTCCGGTCTTGCCGGCCGCTGGCCGGCCGAACCCTGCCCGCGTCCCCGTGCCGTAGAGGACGTTGTCCTCGAGGATGTCGGTGACAACCGACGCGACGCCGTCGGAGATGACCCGCTTGCGCTTTGGCACCCCCCACTTTGCGTCGGTGTCGACCTTGCCACCGGGTAGCACCACCTTGCGAATCGCAGTCGGTACGGAGTACATCCCACCGGCGGCCAGCGTCGCGTAGGCCGACGCCATGTCGAGCGGTGAGACAGCGATCGAGCCGAGGCCCATCGCCGGAACGTAGGCGCCGTTGACGTCGAGCGGTGTTCGGACTCCCAGCTTCCTCGCCATCGCCGCGACCCGCGCCGGGGTCACGTCGACTGTGAGCTGTGCGTAGACCGCGTTGTCGGACCGTAGCGTTGCCCGGCTGATCGAAGTCCAGCCGGCGTAGGTGGAGTCGTACGTCTTGACGCACCACCAGGACGTCTCGCAGCTCCCGTCCGGCGTCGGTCGGTACGTGTACGGGGCCGAGACGTAGTACGTGGAGTCGGGGTCGATCCTCAGCTCGACCGCCGCCGCAAGCACGAACGTCTTGAACGTCGAACCTGGCTGGCGTCGTGCCTGCGAGAGCAGGTTGAACTGGTTGTTGGCACGGCCGGGGATCTCTGCGGCCATCGCACGGATCGCGCCCGTAGCAGGATCGATCGAGATCACCGCGGCGGCGGGATCGTCGGGCTCGGTGAGCGTCGACCGAATCGCCTGCTGCGCGAGCCGCTGCCAGCGTGGCACGATCGTCGTGTACACCCTCAGACCGCCGGAGCGGACTGTCTCAGCTCCGTACTCGCGAATCAGCTCGTCGCGGACGAAGCCGAAGAAGTACGGCTCCCGGATCTCCCGATAGAGGTTGCCGGCACGAAGGGCGAGGCCTCGCTTGCGCCTCGCCTGCGCGTGCTGACGACGGGTGATCACACCCTGCTCGAGCATCGCGTCAAGGACCTGATCGCGGCGGACCAGAGCCTTTCTGGGCTCGACGAACGGATCGTAGGCGGACGGGGCCTGGGTCAGCCCGGCCAGGAGCGCCGACTCGGAGAGCGTGAGATTGCGCGCGTTCTTCGAGAAGTACGTCTGTGCAGCCGCTTCGACCCCGTACGCGAGATGCCCGTAGTAGACCGAGTTCAGGTAGCTCCCGAGGATCCTCGGCTTCGACCAGGCCCGGTCGAGCTTGATCGCGAGGCAGGCCTCCTTCGCCTTTCGCTCGACCGTGCGCTCCTGTGAGATGTAGAGGTTGCGGACGAGCTGCTGAGTGATCGTCGAGCCGCCCTCGACCACCTCGCCGGCCTTCACGTCGCGGACGACGGCGCGCGCGATTCCTTCCGCGTCGAGCCCGCCGTGATCGTAGAAGCGCCGGTCCTCGATCGCGACCGTCGCCTTCGCCATCCACGGCGACACCGCGGAGAGCGGCACGACCTCGCGGTTGCGCTCGGCTGGGATGCCGCCGAGCAGCGAGCCGTCTGCGGCATAGACGAACGTGTTCTCGCCGATCGCGATCGGCCGGAGCGCGTCGAGGTCGCACGATGGCCCGAAGGCATAGAAACCGGCGGCTGACCCGATCGCGGCGACGGCGACAGCGATCCCGGCGAGCGTGACCAGGGTCGCAATGACCGAGCGTCGTCTCCGCGGGCGGCGTCGCCGAACCGGCGGCGTCGACGGTCGCGGGCGTCTGGGCGGCCGGCGCGAGCTCACGGGACAAGCGTAACGGCCGCCCATGCATGAGTCGGGGCGACTGAGCCTTCACGCTCGACCCCTATGATGGACGGGTGCCTCGCCCCCCCGGTACGCGGGCGGCCGTCCAGCTCTTTCTCGCAACCCGGGTGCTGTTGTGGACGGTCGCCGTCATCGTCCTCGCTGGCTTCCCGGAGCTCCTCAATCCCAATCGCGGAACCTGGGACAGCGGTCGCATGCACGACCTTGGACGCTTCGTCGATGTCTGGGCCCGGTGGGACAGCGACTGGTACATCAAGATCGCTCAGGGCTGGTACGACTGGCCGTCGGGACGACCTGCGTTCTTCCCTCTCTATCCAAGCGTGATCGCCGCGCTTGCAAAGGCCCTCGGGAGCCACGCTGTGCTCTCGGGTGTCGTCGCGTCCTTGATCGCCGGCACCATCGCTGCCGCGCTGCTTCACCGCCTTGTCGCGAGGAAGCTCGGAGAGGACGTCGCGCTTCGCGCGGTGCTCTATCTGGCGATCTTCCCGACCTCGCTGTTCCTCGGGGCGGTCTACAGCGAGTCGCTCTTTCTCGCGCTTGCGATCGGCACCTTCGTCGCGGCCGAGCGCGGGCGGCTCGGCTGGGCAAGCGTGTTGGCAGGCCTTGCGCTCCTCACTCGCTCCCAGGGCGTGGCGCTCCTCCCGGCACTCGCGTGGTTCGTCTGGCGATCCCCACGGCCCCGACGGAACGGGTGGCTCCTGGGCGTTCCCCCGGTGATGTTCTCCGCCTACCCACTCGTGTTGTGGGTGTGCATCGGGCATCCGTTCGCGTTCCTCGAGGCGCAGCAGGTCACGTGGCAGCGCTCGTTCGACCTCTTCGCCCCGATCACGGCGCCCTTTCACGGTCTTGTCGGCGGTGAGGCTGTCGAGGCCGTGTTCGCGTTCTCGATGATCGCGCTCGCGGCGGCGGCGTATCGCCTTGTCGGGGTTCCGTACGGCCTCTATGCGACGGTTGCCCTGTGGCTACCGCTCGCCTATCCCTCGACGAAGGGGTGGCTCTACTCGTTCCCGCGACTCTCACTCGCAGCGTTTCCTTGCCTCATCGCTCTTGCGGTACTTACAGCACGGCCGCGGGCGCAGCTTGTCGTCTCCACGGTTCTCGCTGCGGGGCTCGTCACGTTCGTGGTTCGATGGGCGCTATGGGAGTGGGTCGCCTGACCACCACGACGAGCGGCGTGCGCACGGGCTGGTTCGTGCTTGCCGGGCTCCTCGCCGCCGTCGCGTACGCCAGCACGCTCTTCTCGAGCTCAGTCAGCGACGAGGAGAAGCGGCAGCTTCTCTACAAGTGGTCCTCGGCGATCGGTGGAGGGGTGCAGTACCTGGTGATCGCGGTCGTCGTGCTCGTGCTCGTCCGACGGCTCGAGCCTGCCGTCCTCGGGCTCGAGGCGCCGCGCTCATGGCGACGAGCCAGCGCCTACACCGCTGCCGCTCTTGTCGTCGTGTTCGTCGTCGGGGCTGTCCTCAACGTGTTCCTGAAAGCCGGCGAGGAGCAGGGTCTCGTGCCCGAGCGCTGGGAGCCCGAGCACGCCGCGCCGTTCGTCGCGAACTTCGTGGTGGTGGCGCTCGTTGCGCCCTTCGTCGAGGAGCTGACCTACCGGGGCCTCGGCTTCGCCGTGCTCGACGATATGTTCGGACGCTCGGTTGCGATCGTCGGGTGCGGGCTCGCCTTCGGGCTCGCGCATGGGTTGTTCGTCGCGCTGCCGATGCTCACGTTCTTCGGGATCGTGCTCGCCGTGCTTCGCGACCGCTCGGGAAGCATCTACCCGGCGATGATCCTCCACATGCTCTTCAACGGCATCGCCCTCGTCGCCGCCGTGACCCACGGGAGCACGGTATGAGCGACCGCTTCGACGAGATCCGGGGAGAGATCACCGCGAACGACCACGCGATCGTCGAGGCGGTGAACCGGCGCCTCGACCTCGTCGCCGAGCTCTGGGCGATCAAGCAGAACCGTGGACTCGACCGCACCGACCCCGATCGCGAGCGGCTGCTGCTCGAAGCGCTTGCCGGCGCCAACCAGGGGCCGCTTAGCCGTGACGGACTCGACGAGCTCGTCCGCTGGCTGCTCGCCCTGACCCGCAACGAGATCGAACGCCGAGCAGACCCGCGCCGCGGCTAGCCTCAGGAGGAGGCGGACTCGTCGTCGTCGATCGCGAACTCGTCCGGGGTGACAGTGTCGAGGAACTGGCGGAACGCGCTCCAGTCCACCTCGTCCTCCCCCTCGGCGACGTGGATCTGCTCGAAATCGGGCTCGCCGTCCTCGAACTCGACGCCCGACTCCTCGAGCACCTCGTCGGAGGCGAAGATCGTCGCGCCCGCGCGAAGCGCGATCGCAATCGCGTCGGACGAGCGCGAGTCGACCTCGACCTCGCTGCCGTTCTGACTCAAGGTGATCTGCGCGTGGAACGTGTTCTCGCGTAGCTCGGTGACCGCGACGCGGACGATCTCTCCCGACAGCGCGTCGACGAGGGCGCAGGCGAGATCGTGAGTCATCGGTCGCGGTGGCTCCGTCCCCTGCAGCTTCAGCAGGATCGCGGCCGCCTCCGAGTGGCCGATCCAGATCGGGAGGAACGTCTCCGCGTCGGCCGTCTTCAGCAGCACGATCGGCTGCTTGCTTGCCAAGTCGAAGCTCACGCCGTAAACCGACATCTCCCTCATGGCCCGATTCGAGTCTAGCTGCGCCGTCGCCCCGCCCCGGCGCGCGGCTGGTCCCGGTACACTTCCGCGCCGCGCGGGCGATTAGCTCAGTTGGTTAGAGCGCCGCTCTGATAAGGCGGAGGTCCCTGGTTCGAATCCAGGATCGCCCATGCTTACTGCAAGCAGGCTTGCCGCCGGTGGCGAAAGCGCGGAGCCGGCCAGCGGCGGGCTCGCCCCGACGTGTCAGCGACGCGGGCTGGCGTCGGGGTCACGAACGGTCAGCGCCACGAGCTGGTCCCAGAGCGCGGTCGCCGACGCGCGCAGGCTCAACGGGGGAGGGGTCTCGACCAGCGGGGCGAGGAACGCGGCGAGACGAGCCGCCTCGCGCTCATCGAGCGAGATCGCGGCCGCCGCCTCGTCGTCGCGCCAGATGCTGAGCCGCACGTGGCGGCTGTCGGTCAGATAGCGCGATACGCGCAGCCCGACGGGCTCCCGCTCGATGCGCGGATCGGCTCGGAAGTGCTCGACGAGCTTGGTGCGCAGCGGTGCCGAGCACCAAGGGCAGAAGCGGAACTCCCGGCCGACCTCTCCGTCACAGCGGTCGCAATGCATGCGAACCTCCTCGTCGCAGATGATACGACGCGCGGAGCCACCATGCCGTGCCGGGATAACAGGATCAGGCGCGAAATTCGAGCCGCTCGAGCGACTCGACGAGCTCGGCGAGGCCGGTCTCGTCTTGGAAGTCGAGCTCGAGGCGGTTTCCGGTCACCTTCGCCTGGATGCCGGTAAGCCGTTCGGCGGCCGCCTGCGCGCGGGCCACGAGCTGTGGATCGACTCGCACAGTCGCTGATGTGCGCGGTCGTGAGCGAGCGCCGTCCTGCTTCGACGCGCGCTCTGCGGCGCGAACCGTCATCCCGTCTCGCACGATCTTCTTCGCCAGCCGGAGCCGCGCCACGTCGTCCGGCACCGCCAGAACCGCGCGCGCATGACCTTCGGTGAGCTCGTTCCGCGCGAGCATCCATAGCACCTCTTCTGGGAGCTCGAGAAGGCGGAGCCGGTTCGACACCGACGACTTCGAGCGACCAACCCGCTCGGCGACGTCGCCGAGCGAGAGCTCGAACTCGTCGAGCAGCGACGCGTACGCGCGGGCCTCCTCGACCGGTGACAAGCCCTCGCGGGCGACGTTCTCGACGAGACCGAGAAGGAGCGCGTCCCGGTCGTCGGTATCACGCACCACCGCAGGAAGCGTCTGGATCCCGGCTTCCCGCGCAGCCCGCCAGCGGCGCTCGCCCGCGATGAGCTCGTACCCGCCCTCGGCGCGAGGTCGCACGACGACCGGCTGGAGCACGCCCTGGTGCTTGATCGACGCCGCAAGCCCCGTCGTCGCCTCGGGCTCGAACCGCTTGCGGGGCTGCCGGGGGTTCGGCTGGATCGCTGCGATCGGGAGGTGAAGCAGCTCGGCGTCGCCGCCGCCTCCCACGAGCACCTCCAGACCGCGGCCGAGACCGCGTCGCGGGGATGATTCAGCGTTCGACAAGCTCCATCGCCACCTTCCAGTACGCCTGCGCGCCCGCGGAGCGGGGATCGTAGGTGATCGCGGGGACCCCGTGGCTCGGCGCCTCGGCCAGTCGCACCGAGCGAGGCACCGTCTGCACGAACACGAGATCGCCGAAGTGCTGGCGCAGCTCCCGTTCGACGTCCTCGGCAAGGCGCGTTCGCGCGTCGACCATCGTCAGCAGGATCCCCGCGATCCCGAGCCGCGGGTTGAGCCGCCGCTTGACAAGATCGATCGAGCCGAGCAGCTGAGAGAGCCCTTCGAGCGCGTAGTACTCGGCCTGCACGGGCACGATCACGCTCTCTGCGGCCGCGAGCGCGTTGATCGTCAGCGGGCCGAACGCGGGTGGGCAGTCGAGGAACACGAACCCGTAGCCGTCGATCGCATCGGGAGAGAGCGCGTCGGCGAGGTACCGCTCGCCACCCTCGAGCGCCGAGAGGTGCACAGTCGCGGCGGCGAGCTCGGCCTTCGCCGGGATCAGGTCGAGATTCGAGAGCGCGCTCGGCTTGACGAGCTCGCCAAGCGGTGCCCCGTCGAGCAGGTCGAGCGTCGAGTGGCCGTTGGCACGGGCACCCAGGCCCGACGTCGCGTTCGCCTGCGGGTCGAGATCGATCAGCAGGCACCGCTCCCCTGCCTCGGCGAGGCACGCCGCGAGGTTCACTGCGGTCGTCGTCTTCCCGACCCCGCCTTTCTGGTTCGCGACGGCGACGATGCGAGCGCTCATCCCTGAAGAGTAGGGCCGAACCCGGATGCCTGCCGAGCCCGGAACGTGCAGGCCTTATGCAAGCGGCCGCTTCTTCGCTATCCCCGGCCGGCGCGGGAAGCGAGCGGGCGTCGGCCCGACCTTGCGGACCACGAGAAGGCCGTCGGCGGCCGATTCCACCGCCCCGCCGACGAGCGTTGCCACGGTTTCCACTGCGCCGACATCGGCCGTCGCGCCGACCCACAGGACGACCGCGCCGCCTTCCCGCACGAGTGGGAGGCACCATTCAGCCGCCACCGGTGGGTGCGCGAGCGCTTTCGCAACCGCGACGCCGTACTCCTCGATCGGCTGCTCCTCGGCCCGACCCCACACGACCCGGAGGTTCGGAAGCTCGTCTGCCCACCGCTCGAGAAAGCTCGCCTTGCGGCGCTCGGCCTCGAGCAGGGTGACGGCGCGGGCCGGGAGCGCAGCCGCGAGCGGTATCCCCGGGGTTCCCCCGCCCGAGCCGACGTCGACGATCGGGCCGTGTTCGCGCGCAACGGTCGCGACCGCACGCAGCGCGTCGGCGAGGAGCACCAGTCGCGCTTCGGCTATCGATTCGAACGCGGTGAGCCCGGGCGTCTCGACCACCGCCCGGAGCCAGCGCTCGACGACCTCCATCGCGCGCTCAGCCCACGGTGCGGCGTGCGTGCACAACGACGCAACGGTACGGCTCGGCTCCTTCGCTTCCCGTCTCGATCTCCGGGTCGTCCTTCAGCGCCTCGTGGACGACCTTCCGCTCGACCGCCGACATCGGCTCGAGCGTGACGCTGGTCCCGGTCGCCGCCGCCTGCTCGGCAGCGCGCCTGGCGATCCCGACCAAAGTTGACGTCCTCCGGTCGCGATAGCCGGCAGCATCGACCGTGATCGGGCGGCGGACGTCGCCTGCGGCCCGGTGGGCGAGCGCGTTCGCGAGGTACTGCAACGCGTCGATCATCTGGCCGTGCCGGCCGATCAGCACGCCTGCGTCACCGCCGTGGAGGGTCGCGACGATCTCGTCGTCCCGCTCGTCGAGCTCGACGGACGCCGGAACCCCAATCGCATCACAGACCCGCCCGAGGAGCTCAACCACCACCGTTCCCTCCGGGGAGTCGGGCGCAGCGCCCCTCCGTTGAATCTGGCCCGGCGCCGGGACGACGGCGACAACCTGCGCAGGCGTGTACCCGACCCCGAGCAGGCCCCGCTCACCCTCCGAGACGACCTGGAACTCGACGGCGTCCTTGTCGACGCCGGGCGCGAGCCGCTCAAGCTCGCGCAGCGCCGCCCACTTCGCCTCGCCAACCGTCTCGCCGGTCGCCTCGACGCGGATCAGCTCGTCGCTCACCGCCGGCCCCCGCCTCCCGAGCGCTTGCGCTTGACGCGGCGCGGCGGCCCGGCAACCTGACCGGACGAGCTCGACGCCGGCGGTGTCTTCGGCTTGCCGTCACCGGAGGCAGTGCTTGCCGGAGCGGCAGGCTTCGCAGGTGTCCGCGAGGAGCGCTTGAGCGCGTCGGGGTCGGGCTTCGGCATCAGCCGGCGCGTGATGACGCCCTGCCCGGTCGACCAGAGGTTGCTGGTCACCCAGTACACGAGCAGGCCCGAGGGGAACCTGAGCATGAACGGGACGAAGATGATCGGCAGCGCGAACATGAGATAGCGCTGCGCCTTCTGCTGGATCGACTGCGACATGAAGTACGTCGAGGTCAGCTGGCTCGCGATGTACACGAGCAGGAGCAGTGGGCCCCAGCCCGTCGCCACGTCGTCGGTGATGTTGACGAGGCGGACGAATTCGAGGCTCGAGTCCGGGTAGTTCGGAAGGATCTCCTTCTCGAACCCCCGGAGCGTGTAGAAGAGCGCGATGAAGACGGGGAACTGCGCGACGATCGGCAGGCACGACGCCGCCGGGTTGATCTTGTTGTCCTTGTAGAACTTCATCAGCTCTTCGTTCTGGCGCTGCTTGTCGTGTTTCCAGCGCTGCTGGATCTCTTTCATCTCCGGGGCGTGCACCTGGAGGTTCTGCATCGAGTGGATCTGCTTGACGGTGAGCGGGAGGATCACGAGCCGGACGGCGATCGTCAGCGCGACGATCGACCAGGCCCAGGAAAGACCGACCGAGTTGTGGAACCACTCGAGGACGCTCGTGAGGATGTCCTCGAGCGGGGTGAGAAGGCCGCCGACAATCACGCGTGACGCTCCTTGCGCTCGGGTCGCCGGCGCGCGACATGGTCGACGCCGCCGTGGCTCCAGGGATTACAGCGAAGGAGCCGCCAGGTGGTGAGGGCTGCCCCGGCAACGAGCCCGCGCTCCCGAAACGCGTCGAGCGCGTACTCCGAGCAGCTCGGGTGGTACTTGCAGGTGTTCGGCGGCGTCAGGCGACCGATGGTCTGCCTCCAGGCGTGGACGAGGCCGATCCCGAGATACCTCATGCGCCCACCTTGCCGATCGCCTCGCGCACCTGCTCGACGAGCCATTCCTGGCCGCGCGCGTCAGCCGGCTCGGCAAGCCCCGGTCGCGCCGCGAGCACGTAGTCCCGTCCTGCCGGCACGTCGCTCGAGACGACCGTCCACACCTCGCGCAACCTTCGCTTGAGCTGGTTGCGGGCAACCGCGTGGCCAACCGATCGCGGCACCGCGAGCCCGAGCCGGGGCGAGGCGTCCGGCTCGTCTTCGCGCGTGAACCAGTGCAAGGTCAGATAGCGCGTCGAGACCGAGCGACCGTGGCGGTATACCGCGTCGAAGTCCTTCGAGCGGGACAGCCGTTGCCGTCGATCCACGCTGCTCCGGGTCAGGCCGAGAGCTTCGCGCGGCCCTTCGCGCGCCGACGCTTGATGATTGCGCGACCGCCCTTGGTCGCCATGCGCGCCCGGAAACCATGCTTGCGCTTGCGGCGACGGACGTTCGGCTGGTAGGTGCGTTTCACGTGTGCTCGGCCTCAATCGAAGGGAAAAGCCGGAACGTGCGTCCCAGCCGGAGGCCCAGTATAGACGAGGGGTCATCCCCTCGGTTATCCACAACGAGTGTGGACAGACACTCGCGGAAAACCGCTGCACACCAGGTGGTGGCGTCGCCCGCCGAGGCAGGTCCGGACGCGCTTTCCACACTTGTGGAGAGTGATGTGGACAATCATGAAAGCCCTGCAAATCTGAGTGTTTTTAGCTACAGGGGCTGTGCAGAACCGGGTCTCGCCTGGCCGTTTTTCAGTGGTATGCTCGCCTCCCCGAGACCCCGAAGGAGAGCTGACAGGCCGTGCAGACCGAGACCCCCGACACCGCGGCCGCTCTGTGGGATGAAGTCGCCACGCGGCTGCGGGACGCCCTCAACGAGACGACGTACACGACCTGGTTCGGAGGCGCAGGCGGCGGCGAGCTCGACGGCGACTCGTTCTCTGTCGTCGTACCGAACGACTTCACGCGGGAGTGGATCGAAGGCCACTTCCTCGGGTTCGTACGAGCTGCGGTCAAGGACGCGGTCGGCCGGGAGCTGCGCGTCGTGCTCACCGTCTCACAGGACGACCTGCCACCCGCCGATCCGGCCGCCGACGCCCCGGCCGAGCCCGGGTCGGCTCGAGAGGAGCCCGAGCACGCCGTCCGCTCGAACCCCAAGTACACGTTCGACAACTTCATCATCGGCTCCTCGAACCGGTTCGCCCACGCGGCGGCGCTCGCGGTTGCAGAAGCGCCGGCCCAGGCGTACAACCCGCTCTTCATCTACGGCGGCACCGGGCTCGGGAAGACCCACCTCCTCCAGGCGATCGCCGCGTACGTTTCGAACCACTCGCGCGGCCTGACGACCCGATACGTCACCAGCGAGACCTTCACCAACGACTTCATCAACTCGCTACGGGACAAGCGGATCGAGGGGTTCAAGCACCGGTACCGCGCCTACGACGTCCTGCTCGTCGACGACATCCAGTTCCTCGAGGGCAAGGAGCGATTCCAGGAGGAGTTCTTCCACACGTTCAACTCGCTCTACGAGGCGGGCAGGCAGATCGTGATCTCGTCCGACCGGCCACCGAAGGAGATCGCCACGCTCGAGGACCGCTTGCGCTCACGATTCGAATGGGGGCTGATCACCGATATCCAGCCTCCAGACGTCGAGACGCGCATCGCAATCCTCCGCAAGAAAGTGACCACCGACCCGATCGGCGTCGCGGTCGACCCGGACGTGCTCACCTACATCGCAGAGCGAGTGACGACCAACATTCGCGAGCTCGAAGGGGCGCTCATCCGGGTCGTTGCCTTCTCGCAGCTCACCGATCTCGCCCTCGACGTCGAGCTTGCCGAACAGGTGCTCGGCGAGCTCTTCCCGAAGGAAGGCGACGCGTCCGAGGTGACGATCTCGCGGATCCAGGAGGCGGTGTGCGACCGCTTCGCGCTGTCCGTCGAGGAGCTGGTGAGCCCTCGACGCAACCAGGCGATCGCGTACCCGCGCCAGGTTGCGATGTACCTCTCGCGCGAGCTGACGGACGCATCCCTCCCGAAGATCGGTCGCGAGTTCGGGAATCGAGACCACACGACCGTGATGCACGCAACGTCGAAGATCACTCGGATGATCCGTGAGGACAGGTCTCTGTACAACCTCGTCCAGGACCTCACAGCCCGGCTCAAGCACCGTGGATGAAAAGGGTTTGTCAAGGCTCGAGGCCGGTGGCGTTGTGGGACCAGTGGATGACCGTCGCAAGGGACCCACAGCCGCAAACGGCGTGGGCAACGCGATTTGTGCCATCTTCCCCATGTTCCACACTCTCTAAGCACTGCTACGAAAGGTTTAGATAGAGAAATGGAAATCACTGATCCCGATCTCGTGACGAGCGCCCCTTCGGGGAATGTCACCGTCACCTGTGAGCGCGACGCTCTCGTCGCTGCCCTCGCGGTCGTCTCGCGTGCCGTCTCGTCCCGCGGCTCGGTTCAGGTTCTCTCCGGCGTCCTCCTGCAGGCGCAGGACGGGTTGGTCCAGGTCGCTGCCACCGACATGGAGCTCTCGCTCCGCACGACCTTCCCAGCCAAGGTCGACGGCGAAGGCTCGCTCGTCGTCCCGGGGAAGCTGCTTGTCGACCTCGTCCGCCTGCTCCCGGAGCCCGAGGTGACGATCGAGCATCGCGTCGAGGAAGGCTCCGCGCGGATCACGTCGGGGAGCTACACCTCGCGCCTCAACGTCTTCGCGGCCGAGGACTTCCCCCGCCTTCCCTCGGTCGACGTTCCGCTTCAGGCGGTGGCAGCTCCGGCGCTGCTCGCAACGGTCGATCGCGTCTCACGCGCGGCGTCCCGAGACGAGTCGCGACCCGTGCTCACCGGCGTGCTCGTTCGCTTCGAGGGCACGAAGCTCGTGATGGCCGCGACCGACTCGTACAGGCTTTCGGTGAAGGAGACGGAGCTCGAAGTGGCCGGCCCAGAGCTCGAGGCGATCATCCCGGCCCGCGCGCTGCAGGAGCTCTCGCGGCTCGCCGCCGGGACCGAGACGATCTCGCTCGGCGTCAACGAGAACCACGTGATCTTCGGCGCCGGCGACGCCTGGCTCACTACCCGCCGGATCGACGGGCAGTTCCCGAACGTCAACCAGCTGCGACCCGAGGCGTTCGAGCTCGAGCTCACACTCCCACGCACCGAGCTGCTCGACGTCGTCCGTCGGGCCGGGATCATGGCGCAGCGCAACACGCCGCTACGGCTTCGCTTCGCCGACGGTGCGCTCACGGTCTCGGCTCAGAGCCAGGACGTCGGTGAGACGAGCGAGTCGATTCCGGTCGCGCACACAGGCGATCCGCTCGAGATCGGCTTCAACGCAGAGTTCCTCCGCGAGGGGCTCGAATCGATCACCGACGACGAGGTGACGATCAAGCTGATCAACCCGCTTCGTCCAGGGCTGCTCGAGAACGACGGCGACGCGTTCTGGTACCTGATCATGCCGATCCGGCTCGCCGGCTGATCGTCAGCTCCATCAGGCTGCGCAACGTCCGGTCGTACGGCACGCTCGACCTCGGCTTCGAGGCCGGGCTCGTGCTGGTAACCGGTCGGAACGGCACCGGGAAGACCAATCTCGTCGAGGCGATCCACGTCGCGACGCAGGGCTTCTCCTTCCGAACGCGGATGGACTCGCAGCTCATCCGCACGGGCGAGACCGAAGCGTACGACCGAGTCGAGGGCTCTCGCGGCGGTGTGCCGTTCACGGCTGAGGCTCGGCTGTCGCTTCGCGCACCCAAGAAGCTGAGCCTGAACGGGGCCGCGGTCGCGTCCACCGAGGAGCTCCGCCACCGCCTCCACGTCCTTGTGTTCACACCCGATCGCCTCGGGGTGGCGAAAGGGGGCCCAGCGGTGCGACGCGCCTACTTCGACCGGGTGCTGGCCAGGGTCCTTCCTGCTCGCGCCGACGCCCCCACGGCGTACGGGGCCGCGCTCGGCCAGCGGAACGCCGCGCTGCGCCGGGTCGCAGCCGGGGTCTCACCCCGAGACGTCGTCGAACCGTGGACCGAGACGCTCGTTGCCTGTGCGGAGACGCTCGTCGCCGCTCGCGCTGAGGCGATCAGGATCATCGCGCCGGCCTTCGCGGCGTGCGCCGGCGAGCTCGGCCTGCCCGAGGCGACGATTCGCTACGACGCCGAGCCGCCGACGACCGTCGAGCTCTCCGCCCGGCTCGAACGGGATCTCGAGCGCGGCTCGACCGGGCTCGGCCCGCACCTCGACGAGCTTCTCCTCCTCTCCGGCGATCGCGATCTTCGGGCCTTCGGGTCGCAGGGGGAGCAGCGGCTGACCGTGCTGTCGCTGCTTCTTGCCGAGGCGGAGGTGCTGACCGACTTCGGTGGCGTCCCCCCGCTGCTGCTGCTCGACGACGCGCTGTCCGAGCTCGACGCGGATCGTCGCCGGATCCTCAGCGCCCGGCTCGGGCGCGTCGGGCAGGCGATCGTGACCGCCGCGGGAGCCGAAGCGCTGCCGCTTGCACCGGCGCAGCTGTTCGACGTCGTTCCGGGAACGGTGACGGTGCGCTGATGGAGCGGCTCGGCGAGGGGCTCGAGCGGGCGCTTGCAGCGGCGGGCGCCCCCACCGTCGGGCCGTTGGCTGAGCTCACGCGCGCCTGGCCGAGCGCGGTCGGCGCCGGAATCGCTCGATCTGCCTGGCCGCTTCGGGTCACGCGCGAGGGGACGCTTGTCGTCGCGACGGCTTCAGCCGCCTGGGCAAACGAGCTTACGCTCCTCGCTGACGAGGTGCTGGAGAAGCTGCGAGCGGTTGCACCGGCGTCGACCCCGTCGGCGCTG
This sequence comes from Gaiellales bacterium, assembly GCA_046330385.1. GTDB lineage: Bacteria > Actinomycetota > Thermoleophilia > Gaiellales > Gaiellaceae > Gaiella. The sequence goes on from JAXLSV010000003.1 coordinate 120,611, forward strand.
CGGTTCGTGGTCGGGCCCGTCCCGGCTCTGCCGGCCGCCGAGGCCGTTGCTGACGCGACGTCGCGCCGACCGGCCACCGCCGAGGAGCTCGACCTCGCCGGCGACGTCAGCTCGGCGATCGAGGATCCGGAGCTCCGGGAAATGGTGCAAAGAGCGATTGCCGCAAGCCTCGCCGCGCGACGCGCCGACCCCCCCGTCTGATACAATCAAGGTAGCCGGCAAAACCCGTGTTTTGCAGGCATTTTCTCGTTCAGGAGGCGTATGGCGGACACGGCGTATACCGCGCAAGACATCACTGTCCTCGAAGGGCTCGAGCCTGTCCGGCTCCGTCCCGGCATGTACATCGGCTCGACCGGGTCACGAGGCCTTCATCACCTCGTGTACGAGATCGTCGACAACGCCGTCGACGAGGCCCTCGCCGGTCACAACGAGTACGTCGAAGTGAGGCTCCATCCCGACCACTCGGTCACCGTCGTCGACCGCGGCCGCGGGATCCCCGTCGACCTGATCGAGGACCAGGGCCTGTCCGCGCTCACCGTCGTCCTCACCAAGCTCCACGCGGGCGGCAAGTTCGGAGGCGAGGGCTACAAGGTCTCGGGCGGGCTTCACGGCGTCGGCGTTTCCGTCGTCAATGCGCTCTCCGAGTGGCTCATTGCCGAGGTGCGGCGGGACGGGAAGATCTACCGCCAGGAGTTCGCACGAGGCGTTCCCACGACCGAGGTCGAGATTGTCGGAGCGACGACCGAGGACGACACTGGAACGACGATCTCGTTCATGCCCGACGCGGAGATCTTCGACGAGCTCGACTTCTCGCGCGACACGCTCCGCCAGCGACTCCGCGAGACCGCGTTCCTCACCCGCGCGCTGCGGATCGTCTTCGCCGACGACCGCAGCGGCGAGTGGTCGGAGGAGTTCCACTACGAGGGCGGGATCAAGGACTTCATTCGCCACGTCAACGCCGAGAAGGACCCGATCCACGCGACGATCGCGTACTTCGAGGCCGAGGACGAGGAAGGTCGAGGCTCGGTCGAGATCGCGCTGCAGTGGAACGCGAAGTACACGACCGACACGGTCTACTCCTTCGCGAACAACATCAACACGATCGAGGGCGGCTCGCACCGCTCGGGCTTCGACGCGGCGCTGACGACGACGATCAACAAGTTCGCGAGGGACTCCGGCGACGGCGCCAATCCGTTGCTCAAGGAAAAGGATCCCAATCTCGAGGGCGACGACGTGCGCGAGGGTCTCGCGGCCGTCGTCTCCGTCAAGATCCGGGAGCCGCAGTTCGAGGGGCAGACGAAGACGAAGCTCGGGAATCCGTGGGTGCGCGGGTTCGTCCAGCAGGTCGTCAATCAGAAGCTCGGCGAGTTCCTTCACGAGCACCCGGCCGAGCGGAAGAAGGTCATCTCGAAGGCGATCGACGCCGCACGTGCACGCCAGGCCGCGCGCAAGGCGCGCGAGGTCAGCCGCAAGGGCGCGCTCGCGGGCGGGGGTCTCCCGGGCCGGCTCGCCGATTGCCAGTCGTCCGATCCCGAGAGCTGCGAGCTCTACCTCGTCGAGGGCAACTCGGCGGGGGGCTCCGCCGTCGACGCCCGTGACAAGAACTTCCAGGCGATCCTCCCGCTTCGCGGCAAGGTGATCAACTCGGAGAAGAACCGCATCAACAAGGTCCTCTCGAACCTCGAGATCCAGTCGATCGTGACCGCGATCGGGTGCGGGATCGGCAACGAGTTCGACCTCGAGAAGCTCCGCTACCACCGGATCATCGTGATGACCGACGCCGACGTCGACGGCTCGCACATCCGCACGCTGCTGCTGACGTTCTTCTACCGCCAGATGAAGGAGCTTGTCGAGCAGGGCCACGTGTACGCCGCGGTCCCGCCGCTCTACCGCGTCAAGATCGGCAACCAGGAGCGCTTCATCGAGAAGGAGGCGCACTTCGAGGAGCTGCTGATCCGCGAGCGCTCCAAGGACATCGAGGTGACCGATCGGGCTGGCGAGTCGTTCAAGGTCACCGAGGCGCGGCACCAGCGGCTTGTTCGCTCGCTGTCGGAGTTCGACGGCTGGATGTCGCGGCTCCGTGCCGACTACGGCACGCACGCGGCATCGTTCGTCGTCGACCACCGGATCGCCGAGCACGACGCCTCGACGCCGGAGGCGGTCGAGGAGCTCCTCAGCGGCCTTGGCGACGACGAGTACACGCTCGAATCCGCCGGGATCCACGAGCAGCAGCAGCTCGACGGCTCGACGGGAAGCGTGCTCCGCGTAAAGCTCACCGAGCGCGAGACCAACGCGGCAACGCATACCGAGCTGCCGGCCAGTCTCCTCGCCTCGCCCGTCTACGCCGGGCTCCGCAAGACCTACGCGCGCCTGCTCGACGTCGCCGGTGCCCCGCCCTTCCGGATCACGCTCGGTAAGAAGGAGAGAGCGACCTCGACGTTCGAAGGGCTGCGAGGCTCGATCCTCGACCTCGCGCGTGAGGGGATCCAGGTCAGCCGGTTCAAAGGGCTCGGCGAGATGAACGCGGAAGAGCTCTGGGAGACGACGATGAACCCCGAGAACCGCGTGCTCGTACAGGTCTCGGTCGAGGATGCCGCGCTCGCCGACCACGTCTTCTCGATGCTGATGGGAGACGAGGTCGAGCCGCGACGCGTCTTCATCGAGCAGAACGCCAAGTACGCGAGATTGGACGTCTGAGCATGTCGACGCAGGACCCGCTCGGCGCCGGCCGGATCGAGACCCGCGAGCTCGAGGAGGAGATGCGCTCGAGCTTCCTCGACTACGCGATGAGCGTCATCGTCTCGCGTGCGCTGCCGGACGTGCGCGACGGGCTCAAGCCCGTGCATCGCCGCGTGCTGTACGCGATGAGCGAGCTCGGCCTCCAACCTGGCCGGCCGCGGATCAAGTGCGCCCGCGTCGTCGGCGACACGATGGGCAAGTACCACCCGCACGGCAACCAGGCGATCTACGACGCGCTCGTGCGAATGGCGCAGCCATTCTCGCTTCGATACCCGCTCGTCGACCCGCAGGGCAACTTCGGCAACGTCGACGGCTACCCGGCCGCTGCCGAGCGCTACACGGAGTGCCGGCTCTCAGCGATGGCGATGGAGCTGCTCCGCGACCTCGGCGACGACACGATCGACTTCGAGCCGAACTATGACGGCACCTCCCAGCAACCGTCGGTGCTTCCCGCGCGCTTCCCGAACCTGCTCGTCAACGGCTCGTCGGGGATCGCGGTGGGGATGGCGACGAACATGCCGCCGCACAACCTAGGCGAGGTGATCGACGCGATCGTCACCCTGATCGACGACCCGTCCGCCAACGTCGAGCGGCTCTCGCAGCATCTCAAGGGCCCGGACTTCCCGACCGGTGGGATCATCCTCGGCCGGGACGGGATCCGCGAGGCATATCGCTCGGGCCGCGGTCGGATCGTGATGCGCTCGCGCGCGCACATCGAGGAGCTGAAGGGTGGCAAGACCGCGATCATCGTCACGGAGCTGCCCTACGGCGTGAAGAAGGGCGGCGACGACGGCGTGATCGCCAAGGTCGCGAACCTCGTGCGCGAGAACACGCTGACCGAGGTGTCCGGGATCAAGGATCTCTCAGACAAGACGGGGATGCGGATCCAGGTCGAGCTGAAGCGTGAGGCCGTCCCGCAGGTCGTGCTCAACAAGCTCTACAAGCACACGCCGCTGCAAACGACATTCGGGTACAACGCGGTCGCGCTCGTCGACGGCGTTCCACGCACGCTCTCGCTGCTCGAGCTTGTCAGGCACTACCTCGACCACCAGCGCGAGGTCGTCACTCGGCGGCTCAAGTTCGAGCTGCGGAACGCCGTCCGGCGCGCACACGTCCTCGAGGGCTACCTCATCGCGCTCGACAACATCGACGCGGTCATCGAGACGATTCGCGGCTCGGCGTCCACGGACGCAGCGCGCGAGGCCTTGATGAAGAAGTTCAGGCTCTCGGAGATCCAGGCGCAAGCGATCCTCGACATGCGCCTCCGTGCGCTCACTGGGCTCGAGCGCAAGCGACTCCAGGACGACTACTCCGACCTCCAGGAGCGAATCGGCGAGCTCCGCGAGATCCTCGGCGACGAGGCGCGGATCGACAGCGTCATCCGCGAGGAGCTGCTCGAGCTGAAGACGCGATTCGGGCGCGGCGACGACCGCCGAACCGAGATCGCGCTCGCCGAGGGGTCGCTCGAGCTCGAGGACATGATCGCCGACGAGCAGATGGCGATCGCGATCACCCGCTCCGGCTACATCAAGCGGCTCCCGGTCGGTACCTACCGCGAGCAGCGCCGCGGCGGGATCGGCGTGATGGGGATGGAGATGAAGGACGACGACTACATCGAGCACCTCTTCGTCGCCTCCACCCACGACTACATCCTGTTCTTCTCGACCGTCGGCAAGGTGTACCGGCTCAAGGTCCACGAGCTTCCGCTCGGGTCGCGCCAGTCGAAGGGTCGCGCGATCGTCAACCTGCTTCCCTTCCGTCAGGGCGAGCTCGTGCGTGCCGTCATCGCGACGCGCAACTACGAGGAGTCGAAGTATCTCGTTTTCGCAACGAAGAAGGGCGTCGTCAAGAAGACCCAGTTCCTCGACTACAACACGCCGCTCAAGGCCGACGGGATCATCGCGATCAAGATGCGCGAAGACGACGAGCTCGTCGGAGTGCGGCTCTCGAACGGCGACGACGACATCCTGATGGTCTCTCGCGGCGGCCAGGCGATCCGCTTCAACGAGAAGGACGTCCGCCCGATGGGTCGAGCCGCCTCCGGCGTGCAAGGGATGCGGCTCCGTGGCGACGACGAGGTGATCGAGGTCGACATCGCCGATGACGACGCCGACCTGCTCGTCGTCACCGAGAACGGCTGGGGCAAGCGGACGCGTGTCTCGGAGTACCCGGTCAAGGGCCGAGGTGGACTCGGCGTCCAGACGGCAAAGCTCGTCGAGGGCAAAGGCTCGCTCGCGGGCGCGCGGATCGTGCGTGAGGGCTACCAGGTGATGCTCATCTCGGACGGTGGCACCGTGATCCGGATGTCCGCCGACGAGATCAAGCGATCGGGCCGCGCGACCCAGGGAGTGATCGTGATGCGGCTTCGCGAGGGCGAGACCGTCTCGACGCTCGCGCCGGTCGTCGGCGACGACTCGAGCGATTCGAGCGACGCTTCAGCCGACCCGGACGACACACAGCCAGTCGAGTAGCCGCGCTCAGCGGTCGCTGACGATCGCGACGACGAGCACCGCAAGCACGAACAGCGCGAGGACGAGCAGTCCATCGGCGACCGTCGGCCCGCGGCGGCCCTGGCCCGCGCCCCCGCGGCGACGCACGGTGAGCGCAGCCAGTGGCACGAGCGCCGCCAGGACGAGCACGACCCCTGCGAGGATCCTCACAGGCTGGCGTCGCCGTCTGCACGGCGGGTGTAGAGCCCGTCGAACACAGTCTCCCACGTGCTGCCACCGTCCGCCGAGCGCTCCCAGTGCTGGCGCACGGTGCCGCCGTCGTTCGGCGTCCACGTGATCCTGTCGCGAACCGTGCCGGCACCAGGGTCGGCCGTCTCGCCGCTCATCACCATCGCGCCGTCGACGAGCCCACCGTACAGGTCGAGGACACCGCCGGTCGAATCCATCCAGCATTGATGCCAGCGACCCGCACCCTCGTCGAAGCCGTTCACGCTCATCCCCGAGAATCCGCGTGGGGTCGCATAGCGCTCAACGAGCACGCGCCCCCCGACCTCGCGCGTGATCGCGTTCGTCCCAGCAGGCCGCCCATCGGCGAGGTTCGTCACGTCCCAGTCGCCGATCCAGAAGTCGAAGTCGCTGTGCACGAGAGGAAATCCCTGCAAATCACGCGACGGTCGCGTGTGAGGATTCTATCAAGGTTCGGGCTGGGCGCTTGTCACGGCGCACGCGTCGCGCAACCCTTGACCGTTGTGCGTCGCGTCTTCGCCCTCGCATCGGTTCTGGTCGTCATGCTTTCATGGACGGGCGTGGCGCATGGCGGGATCGCGACCCTGACCGTCACCGACGTTCCCGTGCACGCCGACCGCACCCTGCAGTCGGTCGCCCGCCCGGGCGAGTTCGACTTCGTCGGGCTTCACTGGCGTGGGCACGGCCGCGTCCAGTACCGCGTCAAGACACTCGGGGCGCGCTGGAGCCGATGGACTATCGCGGAGCAGTCGGACGGCCCCGACCGTGGTAGCTCGGAGGCGCGGGCTGCGCGGGGGTGGACCGACGGCGAGGGCGTCTGGGTCGGCCGGCGCGTCGCGCTCCAGGTGCGTGCGAGCCGCGGCATCAGCCGCGTACGGGCATTCACCGTCCGCAGCCCCGTCTCGCGGGTGCCGCTGCGGAACCTGAGCGCCGCGAGCGCGCCGCCGGTCGTTCCCCGCAGCGGTTGGCAGGCGGACGAGTCGATCCGCAGGGCTGAGCCACAGTTCGCTGACACAATGCAGTTCGCGATCGTCCATCACACCGCTGGCGACAACGAGTACACGCGGGAGCAGGCGCCGGCGGTCGTCCGCGCGATCGAGCTGTATCACGTGAAGGGGAATGGCTGGAACGACATCGGCTACAACGCGCTCGTCGATCGCTACGGCACGGTCTACGAAGGGCGGTACGGTGGCATCGACCGCAACGTCGTCGGGGCCCACGCGAAGGGGTTCAACACCGGCTCGTTCGGGATCGCCGTGCTGGGCGAGTTCACGAAGACGGCACCGCCCGCGGCCGCCCGCGATGCGCTCGTGCGCACGCTCGCATGGCGGCTCGACCTCGCCCATGTCGACCCGTTGACGACGTTCAACGCGATCTCCGCCGGCAACGAGCGTTTTCCAGCAGGGATCCCGGTGTTCATGCGCGGCATCTCCGGTCACCGCGACACCGGGGCCACGACCTGCCCGGGGCAGAAGCTGTACGACCTGTTGCCGACGATCGCAAAGTCGGCCGCAACGACAGGGCTTCCGAAGCTCTTCCAGCCGGTCGTCACGGGAACGCTGGGCGGGCTGGTCGAGCTTTCCGCGAGGCTTAGCGACGCCGTCGCCTGGCGGGCCGCGATCACCGACGCGAGCGGTGCAACGGTCTTCGAGACGGCCGGCACCGGTCCTGACCTGGCAGCGACGTGGGATGCAACGGGAGTCGACCCGGGTGAGTACCGCTGGACGATCGACGGCCCCGGGCTCACCCCTGCGAGCGGGACGATCGGCTCAGGCGGCACGTCGGCGCCCCTCTCGTTCACCGGTGCGTCGGTCGACCCCGAGACGATCGCCCCTGACGGCGACGGGATCCTCGACATCACAACGCTGACCTACGACCTGAGCGCCAACGCGAACGTGACCGTTCGCGTGCTCGAGGCTGCCACTGGGCTCGAGCTGGCCGTGCTCGACGGGCCTCGCTGGCGCCGAGCAGGCGAACACGTGCTGACGTTCAACGGGATCGGTCTCCCCGACGGGCTCTACGAGCTGCGGCTCGGGGCCGCAGCGAGCGGCGGCCGGACGGCAGAGACGACCATTGGCGTCTCGATCTCCCGGACGGTCGGCAAACCTTCGCTTCAGAGCGCCTACTTCACCCCGAACGGCGACGGTCGCAGCGACCGGCTCAGGCTCCGCTACACGCTCGCGAAGCCCGCCTCGGTGAAGTTGACGATCCTGCGGGGTTCGACATGGACCGCGACCCCGTTCACGGGCGAGGTCGCCGCCGGGCAGCAGACGATCGAGTGGGATGGGTCGAAGTCGGCCGGGCGACTCCGTGAGGGGGCGTATCTCGCCGAGCTCGCCGTCACCGATGCAATCGCGACCGCGAGGGTTGTGCTGCCGTTCGTCGTCGACTTCACGCCGCCAAGAGTCAGGATTCTCGGCCTGGCGCCGCTCCGCGTCCGCGTGAGCGAGCCGGCGAGGCTGCGCATCGTCACCGAGCGCGGCTCGCGGTCGGTGGTGGTCACTGCGCCGGGCATCAGAGCATTCCCGGCCATCCGCCGACCACGGCGGGTGGAGATCGTCGCCGTCGATGCCGCGGGGAACCGCGCCGCGCCTGTCCGCAGCCCCGCTCACTAGACTTGCGTGGTGCAACCCTCCCGGCGCGCGAAGCGTCATATCACCGGTGCGCTCCGGCCGGACCAGCCGCTGCGCTACGACCGACTGAGCGACCCGATCCTCGTGCGCAGAGCCAAAGATGGAGACATGCACGCGCTGGAGGCGCTCTGCGCACGGCACCAGCCGCGGGTCGAGCGGACCGCACGGCACCTGCTGCGCGACCCCGAGGATGCCCTCGACGCGACCCAGGACACGCTTGCCCGGGTTTGCGCGAAGCTCGGCCAGTTCCGTGGTGAGGCGGCGTTCACGACCTGGCTCCACCGGCTCACGATCAACGCGTGCCGCGACCTGGCGCAGAAACGCCTCTCTCGCCCGACGGTACCGCTGGTGGAGGACATGCGCGCCTGCTCAGAGGTCGGGCCGGCGCGCCGCGCCGAGCTCGCAGAGCTCCGGGCGGAGCTCCGGGAAGGGCTCGCGACGATCCCCGACGATCAGGCGCGTGTCCTCGTGCTGAAGGACGGGCTCGGCCTGTCATTCGAGGAGATCTCAGCCGCATCCGGGATGCCCGTCGGCACCGCCAAGTGCTACGCCCATCGCGGGCGTGCCGGGATGCGCGCCGTGCTCGAGGAGGCGGTGCCATGACGCTGATCGCGCCGTTCGGTCGGGAGACGATCGAGACAATCATCCCCCACCGCGAGCCGTTCATCCTCCTCGATCGCGTCATCGAGCTCGTTCCGCAGACGCGCGTCGTCGCGGAATACACCGTGCGCGCTGATGCCTGGTGGTTTGCGGGCCACTTCCCTGACCGGCCGGTGATGCCCGGGGTGTTGATCGTCGAGGCGATGGCTCAGGCGGGCGCCGTCGCAGTGCTCTGCGAGGAGGAGAACCGCGGCAAGATCGCGTTCTTCGCCGGGATCGACGACTGCCGGTTCAAGCGGATCGTCGAGCCGGGCGACGTGTTGACGCTGACTTGTGAGATCGACCAGCTCCGCGGCCCGATCGGGCGGGGAAAGGCGACCGCATACGTGGGCGAGGCGCTCGCGACCCGGGGGACTCTGACCTTCGCGGTGGAGCGGTGAGAGGACGCGCCACCGGGCCGCGCATCGGGATCACCGGGCTCGGCGTGCACGTGCCCGCGAAGGTGATGACGAATGCCGACATGGCGCAATACGTCGACACGTCGGACGAGTGGATTCGCACGCGCACCGGCATCGTCGAGCGGCGAATCGCGGCGCCCGAGGAGGCTCTAACCGACATCGCGCGACCCGCAGTCGCGGCCGCTCTCGCCGATGCCGGCGCCGAGGCTGCCTCGATCGACCTCCTGATCTGCGCGACCGTCACCCCCGACATGCTCTTTCCCACCTCGTCGGCCCTGCTCGCCGACGAGTTCGGGATGTCGCAGGCGGCCGCCTACGACCTGCTCGCGGGGTGCACCGGTTTCATGTACGCAGTCGCCCAGGCGTACGGGATGGTCGCCTCTGGGCTCTCGCGACGCGCGCTCGTGGTCGGCGGCGACGTGCTCTCGAAGATCCTCGACTGGGAGGATCGCTCGACGCTCGTTCTCTTCGGAGACGGTGCGGGCGCGGTCGTGATCGAGCGCGTGGACGAGGGCGGGTTCCTCGGCTTCGAGCTCGGCGCCGACGGTGGTGGCGGAATCCACCTCTGCTACCCGGGAAGCGGCTCGCGTGCATTCGACGACCCGAAGACGATTCTCCGCATGAACGGGCGCGAGGTGTTCAAGTTCGCGACGCGCGTGATGGTCACGTCGGCGGAGGCCGTGCTTGAGGCGTGCGGGAAGACGATCGCCGACATTGACGTGTACGTGCCGCACCAAGCGAACAAGCGAATCATCGACCACGCGGTCGGTAAGCTCGGTGTCCCCGTGGAGAACACGATTGTCAATGTCGACCGGTACGGCAACACGTCGTCGGGCTCGATCCCGCTCGCGCTTGCCGAAGCCCGTGACGACGGCAGGCTCACCAAGGGCTCGCTTGTGCTGATGACGGGAATGGGCGCTGGCCTCACGTGGGGCTCGGCGCTGCTCGAGTGGACGGCAGCATGAATCTGGCAACGACGACGACAGACGGAGGACGATGACGAAGGTTGCGTTCTGCTTCCCCGGGCAAGGATCGCTCGAGGAGGGGATGGGTCGCGAGATCGCCGAGGCGTTCCCCGAGGCGATGGAGGTCTACCGTCAGGGCAGCGCGTCGACCGGGATGGACCTCGCCAAGATCTCGTTCGAATCACCGCTCGACGAGCTGGTCGAGACCGAGATCCAGCAGCCGACGCTCGTTGCCACCAGCCTCGCGATTCTGGCCGCGTTGCGGCGTGACGGGATCCGCCCCGACATCGTCGTCGGTCACTCGGTCGGCGAGTACGCAGCGCTTTCCGCTTCGGGGGCGATGAGCGCCGCCGACGCGATCGGGCTGGTGCGCGCCCGCGGGATCGCCACCGCAAACGCGGCCCGAGAGCGGCCCGGGGCAATGGCGGCGATCCTCGGCCTCGAGGACGAGGCGGTCGAGAGCCTGTGCCGGAAGATCCTCGGGGTCTGGCCTGCCAACTACAACTGTCCTGGGCAGATCGTCGTCTCGGGCGAGAATGAGGCGGTCGACGAGTGTTGTGAGGAGGCGCAGAACCTCGGGGCCCGCCGGGCGATCAAGCTCAAGGTCTCAGGCGCGTTCCATAGCCCGCTCGTGGCCCGCGCCGCCGATGCGCTCAAGCCCGCGATCGATAAGGTTCGCTTCCACGAGCCGCATACGGCGTTCATGTCGACCGTGACCGCGAAGATCGAGCCGGCGTCGAGGATCGGCGCTCTCCTCGTCGACCAGCTCACCGCGCCCGTGAAGTTCACCCAGGCTGCGGGCGCCCTCGTGAAGGACGGCGTGACGACGTTCGTCGAGGTCGGTCCAGGGAACGTCCTCTCCGGTCTCGTCAAGCGAATCGACCGTGGGGTGCGCACGATCTCGGTCAACGACCTTGCGAGCCTCGAGAAGGCAAAGGAGGCGCTCGCGCACCGATGAGCTTCGCTTCGCTCGAAGGGCAGACGGCGCTCGTCACGGGAGCGTCGAAGGGAATCGGGCGGGCGATCGCGCTCGAGCTCGGTGCGGCCGGGGCTACGGTCGTTGTCGGCTATCGCTCCGGCCGGGAGGAGGCCGAGGAGGTAGCAGCCGCGATCGGCGGACGCGCCGTACAGGCCGACGTCAGCGACGCTGCCTCCGCGGCCGCGCTCGTCGATGCGGCGGGCGACCTCGACATCCTCGTCAACAACGCCGGACTTACACGCGACGGGCTGATCGCGCGGATGAGCGACGACGACTGGGACACCGTGATCCAGACGAACCTCGCCTCGGTCTTCTATACGTGTCGGGCTGTCGCGAGGCCGATGATGAAGCGCCGTGGCGGCGCGATCGTGAACGTCTCCTCGATCGTCGGCGTCCACGGGAACCCAGGACAGACGAACTACGCGGCTTCGAAGGCCGGGATCATCGGGTTCACGAAGTCGCTCGCTCGGGAGCTCGGGAGCAGGAACGTGCGAGCCAACGTCGTCGCCCCCGGGTACGTGAAGACCCAGCTGACGGACGTTCTCCCCGAGGAGGCAACCGCCGCGATGCTCACGGCGACCCCGCTCGGGCGGCTCGGGGAGCCGGCTGACGTCGCCGGGGCGGTGCGGTTCCTGTGCTCCGACGCGGCTGCGTTCATTACTGGTGCGGTGCTTCTCGTCGACGGCGGGCTGGGAATGTGAGATGAGCGAGAGCGGGAAGCGGCGCATCGTGATCACGGGGATGGGGATGGTGAGCCCGCTCGGGAACACCGTCGATGACTCGTGGGCCGCGCTTGTCGCCGGCAAATCCGGTGCCGGCCCGATCACGCAGTTCGACGCCTCCGGGTTCTCGAGCACGTTCGCCGCCGAGGTCAAGAATCTCGACCTGAGCGAGTACGTCGATCACCGGTCGGCGCGGCGAATGGACCGGTTCACCCACCTCGCGCTGGCGGCTGCGAAACAGGCGCGCGACTCGTCCGGGATCGACATCGCCGCCGAGCCCGAGCGGGTCGGCGCTGCGGTTGCGACCGGGATCGGTGGGCTGAAGTCGTTCGAGGCGTGTGTCGACGTGCTCAACGACCGAGGGCCTGACCGGGTCAACCCCTTCTCGATCGTGCAGATCATCCCGAACCTCGCCGCGGGCTGGGTCTCGATGGAGCTCGGCACGCGAGGCCCGCTCCTCGCGCCGTGTACGGCGTGCGCCGCGTCGAACATGGCAATCGGCGACGGGCTCGACTCCATCAGGCTCGGCCGAGCGGACGTGATGTTCTGTGGAGGCACCGAAGCTCCGGTCTCCCGCGTCGCGATCGCCGGGTTCGGCGCGATGCGTGCGATCTCGCGCCGTAACGACGCGCCCGAGAGGGCCTCGCGGCCGTTCGACGCCGAGAGGGACGGGTTCGTGATGGGCGAGGCCGCAGCCGTGCTCGTGCTCGAGGAGCTCGAGCACGCGCGGGCCCGTGGCGCGACGATCCATGCGGAGCTGCTCGGCTACGGCGTGTCCTCCGATGCCAATCACGTCTCCGACCCCGACCCCACCGGCGAGAACCCGGCGAGAGCAATCAGGATGGCGCTCGCCGACGCGGGTGTCTCCGTCGACGAGATCGGATACGTCAACGCGCACGGCACCTCGACGCCTGCGGGCGACACGGGCGAGACGCGTGTCCTCAAGATCGCGCTCGGTGAGGAGAAGGCCTACGCGACACCGGTTTCGTCAACCAAGGGCGCCACCGGGCACTGTCTCGGTGCGGCGGGCGCGGTCGAAGCGATCTTCAGCATCCTCGCGCTCGAGCGCGGCGTGCTGCCGCCGACGATCAACCAGGAGTCGCCCGACCCGGAGTGCGATCTCGACTACATCCCGAACGTCGCGCGGGAGCAGCAGGTCGAGATCGCGGTCTCGAACTCGTTCGGGTTCGGCGGGCACAATGCCTGCCTCGTGTTTCGGCGGTGGCACGGCGGGTGAGCGCGCTCCGCGCGCGCTGCCCCGACTGCGGCTCGGTGACCGCAGTCGCGCTCGACGACCGTTACGAATGCCACGTCTGCGGGAAGGGCTTCCGTGGCGGGCTCGTGCGGGTGGCCGGAGCCTGGGGCGTCGGCGGCGAGGAGATGGCGTCCGCTGCGAAGACGCTGCGCATGCCGTGGCCCGAGGTGGCTGTCGTCTCGGCGACCTCGCTCCCCGAGCAGACCGAGGCGGTGGAGCGGTCGCTGCCGGCGCTGCCAATCGTCCTCGGGGGGTGCTGCTGTTCCCACGTCGGCGCGATCCGGGGGCTCGCGAGGCGGCACGAGCGCCTTGCGGTCGTCTGGTTCGACGCCCATGGCGATCTCAACACTCCCGAGACCTCGCCGTCGGGCAACGAGTGGGGGATGCCGCTTCGCATGGCGATCGACGCAGGTGACGTTCAGGCGCGCCGCGTCGCGCTCGTCGGTGCCCGGAGCCTCGATCCACCGGAGATCGCGTTCCTCGCGGCGACCGAGATCGACGATGACGTCGAGCGCGCAGTGGCCGACGCGAGTGCGGTGTATGTCGCATTCGATCTCGATGTCCTTGCGCCGGAGGCGGTCATGTCGTTCATGCCGGAACCGGGTGGGATGTCGCTCGCCGACGCGCGCGGATCGCTCGCGGGTGTCGTCGCGACGGGGTGCCCCGTGGTGGGGATCGGCTTCAGCGGCACTGTCGCGGAGAGCGATCCCGGCGCGCTCGTGGCGCTCGCCGCCGCCGCCGGGGTGTAACCGATCACGGCCCGCCAGGGGTCTACACTCCCGAGGATGTCCGAGCCTGCGCAGATCAACGTCTCGATCGAGCACAAGCGAACGGATCCCGCGCCGCCGTCTGCGAAGCCGCATCCGAACACCTGCCCGAAGTGCGGGTCGCACTACCGCGACGATGAGCTGGCAGCACATCTCCGCGTGTGCCCGCAGTGCCGTCATCACTTCGCGGTGAAGGCGCGCGACCGCATAAGCCAGCTCGCCGACTCGGGGACGTTCGAGGAGACGAACACTGACCTGCGCTCGGCCGACCCGCTGGAGTTCTTCGATCTCAAGCCGTACGTGGAGCGCCTGTCCGAAGCCGAGGTCACGACAGGGCTCGGCGACGCGATGGTCACGGGCCGGGCACGGATCTTCGAGGAGCCGTGCCACCTTGCGGTGATGGACTTCGCGTTCATGGGCGGCTCGATGGGCAGCGTCGTCGGCGAGAAGTTCGCGCGCTCGTGCGAGGGTGCGATAGAGGACGGAATCCCGCTGGTCAGCGTCGCCGCGTCAGGTGGCGCGAGGATGCAAGAGGGGATCCTCTCGCTGATGCAGCTTCCGAAGACGGTCGCTGCGGTCGAGGAGCTCAATGAGGCGGGCCTTGCTTACATCTCCGTGCTCGCGCATCCCACGACGGGTGGGCTGCTCGCCAGCTTTGCGAGCCTCGGCGACGTCGTGCTCGCCGAGCCCGGCGCGCTCATGTCGTTTGCCGGTCCCCGCGTCGTCGCCCAGATCACCCTGGAGAAGCTGCCGGACGACTTCGGGCAGTCGGAGCCGAACTTCCAGTTCGGTCATCTCGATCGGATCGTCGATCGCGAGGAGCTCCGAGCCACGGTCGCGCAGCTACTGCGGCTCTTCAGGGGGGCTGGATGAGCGACGCCGAGCGAAGCCTGAGAGATCGGCTGTCCCGCATTTCCGGGGTCAAGCTCCTCGGCGGGACACGATTGTCGGCCGAGACGGAGCGGCTCCAGCGTCAGCTCGAGCGGCTGCGGGCAGACACGAGCGACGAGGAGATCTGGCGCTCGGTCGAGCTGGCGCGGCACGGCGACCGGCCATACACCCTCGACTACGTCGAACGAATGCTCGATGACTGGTTCGAGCTGCACGGCGACCGGGCCCGAATGGACGACCAGGCGATCGTTGCGGGGCTCGGCTCGCTCGACGGCCGCACGGTTGCGTTGATCGGACACCAGAAGGGGCGCGATCTCAAAGAGCGCACCACCCGGAACTTCGGGATGGCCTCCCCGGAGGGGTACCGGAAGGCGATCCGCGTGATGGAGCTGGCCGACCGCCACGGGTTCCCGGTCGTCACGCTGGTCGATACCCCGGGGGCCTACCCGGGCGTCGCCGCCGAGCAGCACGGCCAGGGAGGTGCGATCGCGCGCTCGCAGCTGGCGATGCTTCGGCTCGGCGTCAAGTCGGTGTCGGTGATCATCGGCGAGGGCGGCTCGGGCGGCGCGATCGCGATCGCGACTGCAGATCGCGTGCTCATGCAGGAGAACGCGATCTACTCGGTGATCTCGCCGGAGGGGTGCGCCTTGATCCTCTGGCGTGACGCGGCGCAGGCGAAGAAGGCCGCATCCGCGTTCAAGCCGGACGCCGCCCACTGCCGGGAGCTGGGTGTGATCGACGGGATCGTCCCTGAGCCCGAAGGCGGCGCGCATCTCGATCACGCGGGTGCCGCGAGCCTGCTGCGGGAGGCCATCGTCACGCATCTCGACGATCTCGACGGGCTCACCCCGGATGAGCTTCGCCGGCGGCGCCGGGAGAAGTTCCGGGCGATGGGCGTCCTCTCGGGCGTCTAGCGGACCCTGACTGCTCTCCACATTTTCCACAGGGTTATCCCCGGCAGGGGAAACCTCTCTGAGCAGGGGGTTTGCCGGCGGCCTGCACCAGGGCTGCGCATGAGGCGTGCGATTCCCGCCGCGACCCGAACGGCGCGGGTCGAGACGTGAGCGGACGCAGGTACCGGCCGATGCTGGCGTCGAGCGCCACCGCCCTACCGCGAGCCGCGGGTTGGCTCTTCGAGCCGAAATGGGACGGCTATCGCGTGATCGCAGCGCTAAGCGGGGGCAAGGCAACGCTCTGCAGCCGAAACGGCAACGACCTAACGGATCGCTTCGGTGCAATCGCACGTGTTCTCCCGGCCGCGATCACCACAGACGACGTGGTCATCGACGGTGAGGTGTGTGCGCTCGATGAGACCGGGGCCGCTCGGTTTGGGGCGCTCCAGCGCGGCGCAGCGCCACTGACGTTCGTCGTCTTCGATTTGCTCGAGCTCGACCGTCGACCCATGGTCGAGGAGCCGCTGACCACCCGGCGAGAGCTGCTCGAGTCGGTCGTGAGACCGACCGCAACGGTGCAGGTGTCTCCCGCGTTCGAGGACGGCGAGGCGCTGCTGGCCGTTTGCCGGGAGCGTGGTCTCGAGGGGGTCGTCGCCAAGCGAGCGGAGTCGAGGTACCGGGAAGGCACCCGTTCGCCCGATTGGCTCAAGCTCAAGCTCACCCGGAGGCAGGAGCTCGTGGTCGTCGGCTGGACAGCTGGTGAAGGGGCTCGCGCAAGCGGGATCGGCGCGCTGGTGCTTGCCGCGCGGCGCGCCGGAGAGCTCCACTACGTCGGGAGGGTCGGATCCGGCCTCAGCGGGACCGAGTCCGACGAGCTTCTCAGTGCACTCGCGCCGCTCGCCCGACCTGACTCGCCGCTCGCGGTCGTCCCGCGCCTCGCCCGTACCCGCAAGGGCGACGTGCGCTGGGTCGAACCGCGCATCGTCGTCGAGGTCGAGTTCGCCGAGTGGACGGCCGATGGGAAGCTACGGGCGCCGGTCTATGTCGGCCGTCGCGACGATCGTGAGCCCGAGACGGTGATCGTCGAAGCCGAGCCGGTCCCCGCGGAGATCAGGCGAGGGCGCCGCACGCTGCGCCTCACGAACCTCGACAAGCCGTTCTGGCCCGAAGAGGGGATCACCAAAGGCGACCTCCTCGCGTACTACCGGGCGGTCGCGCCGGTAGTCGTGCCCCATCTCCGCGGCCGCCCGTTCACGATGAAGCGGTATCCGGACGGGTGGCAGGGGAAGAGCTTCTTCCAGAAGGACACACCGAACCATGCTCCCCAGTGGTTGCGCACGGTTCCGTTTCCCGCGACCTCGCGGGACGGTGAGACGCGCACGATCGACTACGCCGTGATCGACGACGAGCTCGCGCTGCTCTGGGTCGTCTCGATGGGGTGCATCGACCTGCACACGTGGACGTCTCGGGTGGACCGGCCGGAACGGCCCGACTGGGTGATGTTCGACCTTGACCCGTCGGCGGGCGTCGGGCTCGCCGACGTGATCGAGGCGACGCTGGCGCTCAAAGCGCTACTCGATCTTCTCGAGCTACGCAGCTACCCGAAGACAAGCGGGTCACGTGGGATCCACGTTCTCGTCCCCGTGAGCCGGCGGCACACCCACGAGGACACCCGGGCTTTCGCGGCGACGATCGGGGACGCCCTCGCGCGCGCCCACCCACGGCTCCTCACGACACAGTGGGCGAAGGCGAAGCGGCAGGGGGTCCTTGTCGACGCGAACCAGAACGGACCCGGAAAGACGACGGCTGCGGTCTACTCCGTTCGGCCGAGGGCCGGTGCGCCAGTCTCGACTCCGCTGCGCTGGGACGAGGTCGACGGATCCCTCGACCCGGCTTCGTTCACGATGGCCGCGGTGGTGGAGCGGGTTGTGCGGGACGGCGACCTCTTCGCACCGGTGCTCGAAGGCGGCCAGTCGCTCACGGCCGCGCTTCGCTCGCTCTCGCCGCCGCGCCGCAACCCAACCGGCTGACCGCGTCGCGGCCCTCGGGCAGCCATAGCCCGACCGTCGCGCGCACCCCCCGAGATGGGGGAGCGACGGCCCCTTCCGGAAGTGTCGCAGCGGAAGTGTCACGGGTGTGTGTCAACTTCGTGCCGACTTCGTGTCGGGTGTGCCGGTCGAGTGCGTCGCGGAATCAGCCCGGGGGCTGTTCGCGGGAGAGCGCCGAGAGCTCGACGATGTCGCGCCGGAAGAACAGCGCAAGCGTCCAGTCGGCGACGACGCGGGCCTTGCGGCGGAGCGTCGGGAGCGCGTAGAGGTGATACGTCCTCGCGACGAACCAGCCGGGGAAGCCGCGCAACCGTAGGCCCGGGAGCTCTGCGATTCCCTTGTACCGCCCGAGCGTCGCAACCTGTCCGAGCATCCGGTAGCCGTACGGGCGTGCAGGGCCCTCGAGGTTGTTGGCAAGGCGACGCGCCTGTCGTAGCGCATGCTGGCAGGTGGGTGGGTCCACCCGTCCCGGCGTTGCGGTGTTCGGCACGGCGGCGCAATCGCCGAGTGCCCATATGCGGTCGGCACCGTCGACACGGAGGGTCGCGTCGACGACGACGCGCCCCCGATCGTCGAGCGGAAGCCCGAGCGCGGCGAGGTCGGGGCTTGCCTTGACCCCGGCCGCCCAGACGAGCGTTCTTGCCGCAACCGTCTCGCCCGACGAGAGGCGCGCCTCGAGACCGTCGAACGAGGCGAGCGTGGTCTCGACGCAAATCTCGATCCCACGGCGCTCCAGCTCGTGGGCGGTGTAGCGTCCGAGTTGCCGGGGAATGTCTGCGAGGATCGTCGGGGCCGCGTCGACGAGGAGCCAGCGTTGCCGCACCGCTGCAAGCGACGGGTAGTAGCGACGGATCGCCTCCTGTGCCAGGTCGTGGAGCTCGGCGAGCGCCTCGACGCCGGCGTACCCAGCCCCGACGAACACGAATCCGAGGTCGCTTGCCGCCTCCTCGGGCTCGAGCCGGGCGACGGCAGCTTCGAGCCGGCGAAGCACGTGGTTTCGCAACGCGATTGCGTCGGCGATGTCCTTGAAGTTCCGCCCGTGCTCGGCGAGCCCCGGGACGGGAAAGTGCCGAGGGACAGCGCCGAGAGCAACGACGAGCTGCTCGTACTCGATCTCGAACCGACCGGCGAGCGTCTCGGCGGTGACCGTGCGGCGGTCGGGATCGTGCGCGATGGCCGTCCCGAGCAGAAGCTCCGCGTGGCGGCACATCTGGCGGAGCGGCACGACGACGTGTCGCGGCTCGAGCGTGCCGGCCGCCGCCTCGGGCAGCAACGGCGTGTAGACCATGAAGTTGTCGGGATTGACGATCGTCGCACCGCGGCGTCCGATCAGCCTCGCAACCGTCGCGCCGGCGAAGCCGCCACCAAGCACCAGAGTCCCACCTCGCGCCGTCCGCTGCGTGGCCATGTCGAGACGATCGCACAACCCCGCCGTAACCGCCTCCGCACCGCGGATGGACGATCAGCGAACGCGGCGGAGGATCAGAAGACGTCGACGCCGGCGGCTTCGAGCAGTAGCGCCCAGCCGAGGAAGACGACCCAGACACCGAGGCCTGCCGCCGTCGCCGCCGCCAGCACGCGTGGGAGCGGGCGCCGCGCTCCGGTCCGCTCCGAGTGCAGCGACGGCTCCGGGAGCATGAGGACGCCGAACGCCACGATCACCGAGTACACGGTCGCGTAGTAGGCGATCAAGAAGGGCGCAAGGAAGAAAAACGGTGAGACGAGCGCCGGTAGACCGATCGTGACCGCTTCGTAGACCGCGAAGCACGCAGCGGTGAAGAACGCCTCTCGGCGATCAAGCCGATAACGCCGGATGAGGAGGAGCATCGCGATCGGTGCGACGACGTAGTAGCCGGGGAAGAGCAGGAACGATGTCTTCGTGTCTTGGTGCAGGCCGCCGTAGCCATCGCCGCCTTTCGCCAGAGCGAGCTCGTAGATCAGCCCCGCAGCGACACCGAGGGCGACGAACGCGGCCGCCGCGATCGCGCCCGGTGCCCGTAGCCGGCGCCGGAACGCAAGCCGATCGTCGGCGAGCCAGAGCGCGAATGCGACGAGGAGCAGTGCCGGGTCGAAGACGCGAAGCCGGCTCGCCTCGTCATCCGGCGCGAGCCAGAGCAGACCGTCGCCGATGAGCGCGGCCACGAACCAGGCGCGCGGGTCGCCGAACAGGCGCCGAGAGCGAGCGCGCCCCGGCCATCGCATACGGGGGAGAGTACGTCACTCGCGCCACCTTCCCCTCGCCGGCGGGTCGCGACGACGCTTCACCCCTCGAGCTCGTGGACACGGCGCTCGTAGAAGCGACGCTCCGCCGCGTTGTCGACGAAGCGCAGCGCCTCGCCGTATGCGGCCCGCGCCTCGGCGTGACGATCGAGCCGCCGCAGGAGATCGGCGCGAGCCCCCCACCAGTAGTGGTAGCTCTCCAGCCCCGTGAGAGCCTCGATCAGGCCCAGCCCTCGCTCGACCTCCCCGGCGAGGGCGAGCGACACCGCGTGGTTGAGCTTGACGATGGGCGAGGGGTCGAAGAGCTCGAGGCGCTCGTACGCGTCGGCCACCGCCGCGGCGGGGTTTCGCCCGACGTGACCGGCGGCGATCTCCGCCTGCAGCCGGTACGGCCCCGCGATCGCGCCGCTGCGGGCACGCTCGAGATGGCGCATCCCCTCGTCGATCTCGACCACGTCCCACCGTGTCTGGTCTTGGTCGGCGAGAAGCACGAGGTTCCCCTCCGAGTCGACCCGGGCGTCGCGGCGCGCGTCGGTGAGCAGCATAAGGGCGAGCAGCCCGAACGCCTCGGGCGCTTCCGGCAGCAGCACGCAGACGAGCTTGATGAGACGGATTGCCTCGGCGCAGAGGTCACGCCGCAAAGGCGTATCTCCACTTGTCGCGGCATAGCCCTCGTTGAACACGAGGTAGAGCACACGCAGCACGCCTGGGAGGCGATCGTGGAGAAGCGGGCCGACAGGCGTCCGGAACGGGATCCCCGCCTCGCGGATGCGGCGCTTGGCGCGAACGAGCCGCTGCGCCATCGTCTGCTCGGAGACGAGAAACGCACGTGCGATCTCGGGGGTGGCGAGCCCACCGACCTCGCGGAGCGTCAGCGCCACCTGACCGTCCAGCCCGAGCGCAGGGTGGCAGCAGGTGAAGACGAGCGCCAGCCGCTCGTCGCCGATCATGGGATCGCCTCCGGTCGACTCCTCGGGCTCCGCGAGCCTCGCGAGCACCGCCGCCTTGTCTCGGAAGGCGCGGTCTCGCCTGATCCGGTCGATCGCCCGGTTTCGAGCGGTCGCGACGATCCAGGCCGCAGGGCTTCGCGGAGCGCCGTCCTGTGGCCAGCGCTCGTGGGCCGTCGCGAACGCGTCTTGAACGGCATCCTCGGCGAGCGAGAGGTCGCCGACGATGCGCGTGAGGATCGCGACGCTTCGCGCCCACTCGTCACGGTAAAGCGCTTCGAGATCGGTCAATGCTCGACGATCGGCCGGATCTCGATCGTCCCGTACCCGGCTGCCGGGACGAGTGCTGCGACCCGGATCGCCTCGTCGAGGTCGGGGAGCGTGGTCAGGAACATCCCGCCGATCTGCTCCTTCGTCTCCGCGTACGGGCCGTCGGTCACGATCCTCTCCCCGCCGCGGATGCGGATGACTTTGGCGGCGCTCGCCTCGGCGAGCTCCCGGCCGCTCCAGGCTGAGTCGATCTTGCCGAGCTCCTCGAACGCCGCATTCCAGCCGGGCATCGACTCGGCGCGGGCCGTTGCCGCCTCCTCCTCGCTGAGCCCCTCCCAGCCGGACTGATCGCTGTAGACGAGCAGTGCGTATCGCATCAGTCGACTCCCTCCACGTGCACCGGCCTGACCTCGACCGCACCCGTTCGCGCCGCCGGGATCCGCGAGGCCCAGTCAAGCGCCTCGTCCAACGAGCCGCACGAGAAGATGAAGAACCCGCCGAGCGCCTCCTTGACCTCCGCGTAGGGCCCGTCGGTGACCAGCAGCTCCCCGTCGCGCAGCCGCACGGATGTCGCGACCGCCGTCGGGGCGAGCTCGTCGCCGTCCACCAGCACTCCCGCTGCCCGCGCATCGGCAGCGAGGCTCGAGTATTCGGCCAACGTCTCGCGCTGGCCGGCCTCCCCAAGCGCCTCCCACTCGTCCTCGGCGGCATGAATCAGCGCCACGTACTCCATCGCTCACTCCTTTGTGAGTTGGTCGCACGGTAGACGAACGAAACGCGTCACAATCGACAGCGTCCGTTCGTCGTCCTACCGTTCATGACGATGGTCCGCGTCACGCTCGTTCTCGTCGGGATCGCGGCGCTGCTCGCGACGGCGGCGAGTGCGTCGTTTCCGGGCGGGAACGGGCTGATCGTGCGGGTCTCCGGCACGAGCTCGAGCGCGTACTCGCTCGTGACGTCCCGGCCCGATGGGTCGCACGAGCGGACGATCACCGGTCCAGCCAGGGTCGCCGAGCCCCAGTGGTCGCCGGACGGCGCCAGGCTCGCATTTACCCGGAACGGCCGAGTCGTCGTCGTTTCGGCGACGGGCGCCCGAGCCGTCGACCTCGCGCAGGGATACAACCCCGCGTGGTCGGCTGACGGGTCGGAGATCGCCTACAACAACATCGCCGACGGAATCGACGTCATCAGCGCCGACGGCGCACCCGGTTCGCGGTCGCTCGTGGTCGACGAGGGCGCCGGCGACGTCTCGAAGTGGGATCCCACCTGGTCTCCCGACGGCGCGCGGATCGCATTCACGCGCGGGTCGGGCGAGCATTCGGGCCAGATCTGGCTCGTCCGGGCCGACGGCACCGGCGCACGCGCGGTCACCCACTCGGAGGGCGAGATCGACTCGGTGCCCTCTTGGTCACCCGACGGTCGCTGGATCGCCTTCCAGCGGTACGTCGCCTGCGCCGGCGGCTCGTGCAAGGACGCCGTCTACGTGATCCACCCGAACGGCACCGGCGTCCGGCGGGTGGTGCTAAACGGTGCCTCTCCCGCATGGTCGCCCGACGGGACACGGCTCGTGTTCACCCGTCGCCTGCACGGATCGAGCGAGGTCTTCACGGTGCGCCTGAACGGCCGCGACCTCCGGCGCGTGACCCACAACGGGATCTCCGACCTCCAGCCGGACTGGCAGCCCCGCTAGTCACCCAGCATCCGTCGCAGGAGGAGCGCGGCACCGTCCTTGTCGAGCAGCTCGTTGAGGTTGCCGCACTTCGGGCTCTGGACGCACGAGGGACATCCGGTCGCGCACGGACAGCCCGCGAGCATCGCCGCCGTGTCCTCGGCCCACCCCTCGAACCGGTCGAACCCTCGCTCGGTGATCCCGACGCCGCCGGCGTGCCCCTCGTAGACGAAGATCGTCGGCAGCCCCGTCTGCGGATGGACGTTCGTCGAGAGGCCGCCGATGTCCCAGCGGTCGCACATCGCGCGAAGCGGCAGCATCGAGATCAGCGCGTGCTCGGCGGCATGCAGCGTCGAGAGGAGCCTCGGCATCTCCTCGAGCCCGTTGAGGAGCCACGGCGCCGGGCTGAACCACACCCCCTCCGTCTCGAACGACGTCTCCGGAAGGTCGAGCTGCGTGGTGTCGATCGTCTTGCCGTCGGCGATCGCCTTGCGCTGGAAGGCGACGACGCGCTCGGTGACCGCGAGCGTCCCGAAGTTGAGCTCGACCCCGCAGACGACTCGCGACCGTCGAACGTCCTCGATCACGGTGTCGGTGTCCTTCTTCACCTGCGTGTACCAGTCGACTGCCACCGGGCGCACGAGCGCTCGCAGGGCATCGACCTCGAGCCGTACGACGAGGTACTGGTCGCCGAGGTGAAGGTACACCGCGCCGTCGTGCACGGTCCCGTACGCACGATCACGCTCGATCAGACCGAGAATCGCACCCGTCTCCTCGTCGACGACCGTGAACGAGTCGGGATCGCCCGACCGTAGCGAGATCCGCGCCGCCGGGTAGTCGCGGCCCTTCCAGACGAGACCCGCCGCGGTTGGCTCGAGCTCCTCGAGCTCGGTGGCGCACGCGATCGCCGCAGGACCGAGCGTGGCTGTGTCCGCCGCCGTGATCGGGCCCTCGAAGGCGGCGGCGAGCACGTGCGGTGCGAGGATGCGCGGGCTGTCGGGATCGAGGATCGCGTCCTCCACTCGCCGCTCGAGAAGCGCCTCGGGCTCGCGCATGAAGAACTGGTCGAGGCCATCCTCGCTCGCGATCAGCACCGCCAAGCCCGGCCCCTGGCGACCGGCACGGCCCCACTGCTGGCGGAGCGAAGCGACCGTTCCGGGGAACCCGACCGAGATCGCGCAGTCGAGCCCGCCCACATCGATTCCCAGCTCGAGCGCGTCCGTCGCGCAGACCCCGAGCAGGTCGCCGGCCATCAATCTCCGCTCGATCGCGCGGCGCTGCTCGGGGGTGTAGCCCGCGCGATACGGCGCGAGCATGCGGGCCGTCGCAGGCGGCAAGCGGTCGGAGGCGAACCGGTGGATCAGCTCCACAGCCTTGCGGCTCTTCGCGAAGCAGATCGTCCGGAGGCCCTCTTCGACGAGCGCGGCGAGCAACCGCGAGGCGTCGCCGAGGCTGCTCGCGCGCGTACCGAGCTCCGGGTCGAGGAGCTCCGGGTTCCAGAGCACGATCTCCCGCGGTTGCGCGGGCGCGCTGTCACAATCGACGACGGAGACATCGACTCCCGTCAGTCTTGCCGCAAGCTCGCCGGGGTTGTGGATCGTGGCCGACGCGAGGAGAAACTGCGGCTCGGCGCCGTAGGCGCGCGCGAGTCGCCGCAGCCGTCGCAGCACGTTGCCGACGTGCGATCCGAACACCCCGCGGTAGACGTGCGCCTCGTCGGCGACGACGTAGCGGAGATTGTGGAGGAAATCGCCCCAACGGTCGTGGTGTGGGAGGACACCGACGTTGAGCATGTCCGGGTTCGAAAGGATGAGGTTTGCTGCGCGGCGGATGTCGCGGCGCTGCTCGGTCGGCGTGTCGCCGTCGTAGATCGCAACCCGGAGGCCGGGAAGCCGCAGCTCGGCGAGTGATCGCGCCTGATCCTGCGCGAGCGCCTTCGTCGGGTAGAGGAAGAGCGCGCGGGCGTGGCGGTCGCGCGCGATCGCATCGAGCACCGGCAAGGTGAACGCGAGCGACTTGCCCGACGCGGTCGAGGTCGTGACGATCGTGCTCCGGCCGGCGGCAGCGTGCTTCCAGAGCTCCGCCTGGTGGTTCCAGAGCCCGTCGATCCCGCGGCGCGCGAGCGCCTCGACAACAGCTGGGGCGAGCTCCGGGAACGGCGAGGTACGGCCGGCGCGCGACGGGACGGCGGTGCGATAGGCGACCTCCGGGGAGGCCGAGAACAGGGCGTGCCAGGCCGCTTCGCTCAGGAGACCCCGAGAAACGGCCCGAAGGCCTCGTCGAAGCGCCGCCGGGGCTGTGCCCCGAGCACCGTCGCGCGCGGCTCGCCGTCGCGAAAGAGCACCGTCGTCGGTAGCGAGAGCACCCCATACCGGGAGGGGACTCCGAGATTGTCGTCGACATCGAGCTCGACGAGGCGAACGTTGGAGTTGTCCGCGACGATCGCCTCGAGGATCGGGGTGATGTGACGGCACGGCCGGCACCAGGGAGCCGTGAACTTGACGATCACCGGGCCGGCCGCCCGGAGCACGAGCTCCTCGAAGGTTGCGTCGGTCGCGCTCTCGCTCACGAGAGCTTCCCGCGAAGAGCCTTGAGACGGAGCTTGGGAACCTGCAGCATCGCCTCGACGACGATCGAGCCGCTCATCTTCGAGGTACCGACGCGACGGTCGACGAAGGTGATCGGAACCTCGACGACCTCGAGTCCTTTCCGCAGAACGCGGTACGTGCCCTCGATCTGGAAGCCGTACCCGCGCGCCGCGATCGCGTCGAGGTCGATCGCCTCGATCGCCTCCCGCCGAAAGCACTTGAACCCGCCCGTGAGGTCGCGCACACCGACTCCGAGCAGCAGCCTCGCGTACAGCGACCCGCCACGCGAGATGATCCGACGCAGCAGGCCCCAGTTCACCGTTTCCCCACCGGGAACGTACCTCGAGCCGAGCGCGAGATGGGCTCTCGCCTCGCAGGCCGCGATCAGCTCCGGGACGACGGCTGGGTCGTGCGAGAAATCGCAGTCCATCTCGAGCACGAGGTCAGCCCCCTCCGCGAGCGCGCGGCGAAACCCCTCGACGTACGCCGGACCGATGCCCTGCTTCTCGCGCCGGTGAACGACGCCGACCCAGTCGAGCTCGGCCGCAAGCCGGTCGGCGAGCTCCCCGGTGCCATCGGGCGACGCGTCGTCGATCACGAGCACCCGATCGCCCTCGCGCCGAATCGCGGCGAGCGCACGGATCATCGGCTCGAGGTTGTCGATCTCGTTGTACGTCGGCAGGCAGATCGTCGCGCGCGTCACCTGCAGATGGTGCCTGCACCGACCGGAGGCAACGTGCCACACTCGTCTGGATGGCCGCGCTGCCGCGAAACGGCGAGATCGCCGATGCGTTTGACCTGCTCGCCGACCTCTCCGAGCTGCTCGGAGAAGAGGGGTTTCGAGTGCTCGCCTACCGCCGTGCGGCGACCCGCATCCGCGACACCGCCGAGTCGGTCGCCGAGCTTGCGCAGACCGGCCGTGCCCGTGACCTGTCGGGGATCGGCCGAACGATCGAGGAGAAGATCGTCGAGCTCGCGACCACCGGTGCGATGCAGGCGCTCGAGAAGCGCCGCGCCCAGGTGCCGCCCGAGCTCGTCTCGTTCCTCCGTCTTCCCGGGCTCGGCCCGAAGACGGCAGCCCGGATCTGGCACGAGCTTGGTGTGACGACGCTTGCCGGGCTCGAGGAAGCTGCGCGAGCGCAGCGGATCCGCGAGCTCAAGGGGCTCGGCGCGAAAAGCGAGGAGAACATCCTCGAAGCGCTTGCGGCCGGGCTCGGCGCTGAACCCGAGCAGCGCGGCCTGCTCGGCAAGGGCCTTCCCGTGCTGCGCGAGGTCGTTGCGGCGCTCGCCGACCATCCGAGCGTCGTCGCGGTGAGCGAGGCTGGAAGCGCTCGCCGCCGTCGCGAGACGTTTCGCGACCTCGACGTGATCGCGACCTCGAGCGATCCGCCGGCGTTGACCTCGTTCTTCACGACCCGTCCCTGGGTCTCCGAGGTCATCGCGCAGGGCGAGACCAAGGCGACTGTGATCACGAAGCAGGGGCACCGGCTCGACCTTCGCGTCGTGCCACCCGAGTGCTACGGAGATCTTCTCCAGCACTTCACGGGCTCGAAGAACCACAACATCGCGCTTCGCGAGGATGCGCAGCGGCGAGGGCTCTCGATCTCCGAGTACGGCGTCACGGAGGTCGAGACCGGCGTCCAGCACACGTTCGCCACCGAGGAAGAGCTGTACGCGTTTCTCGGCTACAGCTACATCCCGCCCGAACTGCGTGAGGCCAGCGGCGAGCTCGAGGCGGCGCGAGCAGGCGCGCTGCCGCGGCTCGTCGAGCAAAGTGACCTCGTCGGTGAGCTCCACTGTCACTCCACCTGGTCGGCCGACGGGAAGAGCTCGATCGAGGAGATGGCACTCGCAGCACGTGCACGTGGCTACCGATTCTTGTGCCTCACCGACCACTCCCACTACCTCCGCGACGGCCGGATGGAGGCGCAGTGGGAGGAGATCGCGGACGTCAACGTCCGCCTCCAGCCGTTCAAGGTGCTGCGAGGCGTCGAGGCGAACATCAAGGTCGACGGCACGGTCGACGTTCCCGACGAGCTCCTCGCCGAGCTCGACTGGGTCGTCGCCTCGCTCCACCAGGCGTTCGACCGGAGCCCGACCGAGCGGGTTCTCGCCGCGATCGCAAACCCGCACGTGGACTGCATCGGGCACCTCACGGGGCGGAAGCTCTCGCGCCGGCGACCCGCCCCGATCGACGTCGCCAAGGTCGTCGTTGCCGCAGTCGAGCATCGGACGGCGCTCGAGATCAACTCGCAGCCCGACCGCCTCGACCTCTGCGACGTGCATGCCCGGCTCGCGGGAGAAGCGGGGGTCATGGTTCCCGTGACGACCGACGCGCACTCCGTCGCAGCGCTCGCCTACGCCGAGCTTGGCATCGCGCAAGCGCGGCGAGCTTGGCTGACGAAGGACAACGTGCTCAACACGCGATCCTGGTCGCAGATTGCGAAACTGCGTTCGTGAGCAGCTTCCGCGACGACGGTGCCGCTGCGCTCGACTGGGTTGCCTCTTATCTGGAGGGGATTCGCGAGGCGCGCCCCGTGCTCAGCCAGGTCAAGCCCGGCGCGATCCGCTCTGCCCTGCCGGCGGCGCCGCCGGAGCGGGCCGAGACCTTCCCCGACGTCCTTCGCGACCTCGACGAGATCCTGGTGCCGGGGCTCACGCACTGGCAGAGCCCTCGCTACTTCGCGTACTTCGCGACGACCGCGGCCGAGCCCGGGATCCTCGCCGAGCTCGTCGCCGCCGCGCTCAACCAGGTCGGGATCCTCTGGCGCACCTCGCCGGCGTTGCAGGAGCTCGAGGAGCTCACGATCGACTGGGTCAGGCAGCTGCTCGGGTTGCCGGAGGGGTTCGAAGGGCACCTCGAGGACACCGCCTCGACCGCGCTCGTCACCATCCTCGCCGCCGCCCGCGCCGCCACCCCCGACCGCCGCGTCGTCGTCTGCTCCGAGCACACGCATTCCTCGACGCTCAAAGCTGCGCGGTTGCTCGAGCTCGAGGTCCGAACCACACCTGCGGACGAGAGCCACGCGCTCAGACCCGAGCTGCTCGACCTGACCGATGCGTGCGCCGCGGTCGCTACGGTCGGGACGACTTCGTCGACCGCAATCGACCCGGTCGCCACGATCGCCGAGCGCTGCCGCGACGCGGGTGTGTGGCTGCACGTCGACGCCGCCTACGCGGGTGCCGCGGCCGTATGCCCTGAGCTACGTCACCATTTCACTGGCTGGGAGCGCGCCGACTCGATCGGGTTCAACCCGCACAAGTGGCTGTTCGTCCCGATGGATTGCTCGGTGCTGCTGACGCGCCGACTGGCCGCCCTCCGCGAGGCGTTCAGCATGACTCCGGAGTACCTCCGCGTCGACGAGGACGTCGTCAGCCTCAGCGAGTTCTCACAACCGCTTGGTCGTCGGTTCCGCGCGCTCAAGCTCTGGGCGGTAATCCGCTGCTTCGGGGTCGACGGGCTTCGGGCCCTGATTCGGGAGCACGTTCGCCTCGCGGCGCTCTTTGCAGAATGGGTCGAAGCCGAGCCGGGGTGGGAGGTCGTCGCCCCTCATCCCTTCTCTCTTGTCTGCTTCAGGCTCGAGGCCGACGATGCGGCAAACGAGCGGCTGCTGCAACGCGTCAACGCCTCCGGCGAGATCTTCTGCTCGCACACAAAGCTCGACGGGAGGCTCGTCTTGCGCCTTGCGATCGGGAATGCGCGCACGACCGAGGCCGACGTTCGTCTCGCCTGGGAGGTGCTGCGCCGCGAGGCGGCTGCGCTCTGAGCAGCCGTTCAGCAAAGCGCCCACCGCCCCGCCTGCCTACGATTGCGACGTGGCTCGTCTCGTCGGCATCGGCCTCGTCGCCGGCGTCTTCTCATCGCTGTTCGGCGTCGGTGGGGGAATCGTGATCGTGCCACTCCTGATCTGGTTGCGCGCCTTCGAGCCGCACCGGGCGACGGCAACCTCGCTGGCGGCGATCCTCATCACCGCGACCGCGGGATTCGTGCTCTACGCACTGCACGGTCATGTGCACCCGGGATACGCGGTCCTCGTCGGGGTCCCCGCCGTCGCCGGCGCGTACGTCGGTGCCGGTCTTCAGCAACGGTTGAGCGGGCGATCGTTGACCGTCGGCTTCGCGCTGTTCCTTTGCGCGGTAGCGATCTGGCTGGTGGTCTCGTGAGCGCCACCGCGATCGCGCTGGCGATTGCGCTCGGACTTGCGACGGGAGTGCTTTCGGCAGTGCTCGGCGTCGGTGGGGGGATCCTCTTCGTCCCGATCCTCGTCGCGCTTGGGCTCGGCCAGGTCGACGCCGCGGCCACCTCGCTGCTCGCGATCATCCCGACCGTGGCGATGGGCGCTGCCCGCCACCACGCGGGTGGGCGGGTGGACCTGCGTGCCGCGCTTGCGATCGGGATCGCCTCGATCGTGGGAGTCGAGGGCGGCGTGCAGCTCGCAACGCGCCTGGACGAGTCACAGCTGCGCCGCGCCTTCGCCCTGCTGCTCGTCGTCGTCGCGGCGTACCTCGTGTTCGGGGCACGGCAGCAGCGCGCAGTACCCTGAAGGGATGCGTCTGCTGCTCGCCTGCGCCTTCGCCGCAACCGCGCTCCTCACCGGGATCGCCGTCGCCGGCACCGAGGCCGAGGCGAAGACGACCGCCTCGCGCGCGCTCGTCGCCAGCGTGACGAGCGTCGGCGGCGAGACGACCACCTCGGGTGAGCTTGCGGCTCCCCCGCAGGCGACGGCAGGTGGCCCGTTCTCGTACCCGGAGGACGGGTCGATCCTGCGCATCGGTGCTGCAACCGCGGCGGTGTCCGCCCAGCCAGGCGTCTCCGCGAGCGCGCAGAGCACGATCGACGCCCTCTCGGTCTCGATGTTCGCCGGTGAGATCACCGCAGAGTCGGTGAGCCTCCGGGCGACGGCGGCCGCAGGCTCGCGGGGGGCGACGGCCGATGCCTCCGCCTCGACGCTGTCCGGGCTCGTGGTTCTCGGAGCAACGATCACTGTGACGCCGGGCGCGCAGGTGCCGGTTGCCGACTGGGGGACGCTCGAGCTGCTCCCGACCACCGGGCAGACGGGCGACGCGGGCGGGCACTTCGGCGACAGCTCCGCCGTCGGGCTGAGGCTCCGGCTGCTCGTCGACCACGGCGGTCTCGTTGCCGGCTCCGAGATCGTCGTCGGCTCGCTCGGCGCGAGCGCCATCGCCGAGCAGGCGGCGGAACCTCCGCCTCCGTCGCCGTCGCCGTCGAGCCCGACGTCACCATCCTCGCCACCCCCGGCCGCGAGCCGGCCGCCAGGCTCTCGACCAACCGGTCCGAAGGAGCCGGGCAAGTCGATCCCAGGTGCGCCCCCCGAGCTCGTCAGGCCGGCACCTGAGGTCACGTCGCGACTGACGCAGGCAGGCTACGTCTTTCCGGTCTACGGGCCGGCGAGCTTCGGCGACACTTTCGGTGCGTACCGGGCCGACGTCTCCGGAGGCTGGCACCACGGCGAGGACATCTTCGCGCCCGCCGGGACGCCGCTCCTCGCGGTCGCAGGCGGCACGCTCTTCTCGGTCGGCTGGAACGACATCGGCGGCTGGCGGCTCTGGCTCCGGGACGCTGCCGGGAACGAGTTCTACTACGCGCACCTGAGCGCCTACTCGTCGCTCGCCGTCGATGGCCAGCGCGTCCGTGCGGGCGACGTCGTCGGGTTCCTCGGCAAGACCGGCGACGCCGAGCGCTCGGTGCCGCACCTGCACTTCGAGATCCACCCAGTTGGCTTGCTATCGCTCGGCTACGACGGCGCGATCGCGCCGTACCCCTTTCTCGTCGCCTGGCGCCGCGCCGACGACATCTCGTTCGCGAGCGGACGGCAGTTCGTCCGTGACGGATTGCCCCTGTCGGTCCCGCGCGCTGGCGCGGTTCTGCTCGAAGCCTCGGACATCTCGGGGGAGAGCGGCCTTGTCCCCGGCTCGCTCGAGCGGGCCGTCAGCGGGAAGTAGCTACTCGTCGCTCTTCTCGGCGGAGCCGTTCTCCGACGCCGGCTCGGGAGCGGCCTCGGTGAGATCGTCGAGCGGGTGCAGGTCGTCGCTTCCCGCGAGCATGTCGAGGAGCTTCTCGCGCGTCTGTGCACCGGTCCACGGGTTGTAGAGAGCCCCGGCCACGACCCCGGCGAGCAGGAGCATCTTGCGTCCCTTCTTGCCGCGCTTCGCGCCCTTGCCCTTGAGCGTGTCGGCCGCGCTCGAGAAGTCCTCGACCGCCTTCCGAAGCTGTTCCTGCGCTTTCTTGTCGGTCGCCAGCACCTTCGCCGAGCCTGCGACACCGCCGTTCGACTTCGTGAGCGGGCCGTAGAGCTCGCGTGCCGCCTGGAGCGCGTCCTTCAGGTCCTTGCGGAAATCCTCGTCCCGAAGCGCCCGCTCGAGGTAAGGGCGCACCATGTCGAGCGTGTCGCCGACGCGTGCCGCCTGTTTCTTTGCCATTCCGGCCATCCTTTCGTCGCGGTGCGTTCAGTATTGCGGTCCAGCGCACGTAGGGTTCCCACATGCGAACGGTGAAGAAACTTCTCGCGCTCGTGATCGGCGTTGTCGCGGGGTTGACCTACATCTGGATCAGTGCCACGCGTGCACTCCCGGAGGTCAGGCGGCGGAAGGCGGCTTCTCGAGCAGCTCGCGGCGCAGGCGATCAGCGCCCGCCGTGTTGATCTCCCGTGCGTGCTCGAGAAACAAGGCGATCGTCTCGAGCTCGGCGTTCGTGAATGAGCGGGCGAGTGCGTCCCACCGCTCGGACATCTCCCCGTAGAACGTCTCGGCGTGGGCCAGCACCGTCTCGGTGAGCTCGACGACGACCTTCCGCCGGTCGCGGGCGTCGCGGGTGCGCCGCGCATAGCCGGCCCGCTCGAGCCGGTCGATGAGCGTCGTTGTCGCACCCGTGGTCAACCCCGCTTCGGCGGCGAGCTCGCCGGCGGTCAAGGGTCCGAGCCGCTCGAGGATGTCGAGGCACCGGAGGTCGGTCCGGTTGATGTCGACGCACGCGCACACGACCTCGTCGAACTGGTCTGCGCCGTTCCTGAAAGCCCGGCACGCGTTGTGAATCCGCTCGAGGAGCTCCGGCCGCTGCTTATGTTTTGACAATCGAGACTCTTTCCGCTAGAGATACTTCGACTTCGAACTATAGCTCGGTTGGCAGCGATTGCCACAGGGAGGGAGCGAGATGGAAGCCTGGACACGCTGGGTGCTACGGCACCGGTTCATCGTCCTCGGGATCTGGGTCGTGGTGTTCGTCGCTGCAATGGCGGCGTCGCAACAGTTGAACGACCTCCTCACAAACCGCTTCCTGCTTCCGGGAACCGACACCGAGCGCGCGGAGAAGATCCTCGAGGATCACTTCGGACAGCGCTCCGCCGGCTCGTTCACGCTCGTCGTCAAGGGCGACGGCAACGCGGCAGAGCTCGTCGCGCCAGTCGAGGCGGCAGCGGCTCGCGCCGCCGAGAAGCTCCCGACGGGCCGACTCGTCCTCACCGAGGCGATCACCCCCGACGTCGTCTCGGCGACGATCGTCTCGAACCTCGACCCAGCCGACGCCAAGGGGTACACCGACGGGATGCGCGAGGCGATCGGGGAGATCCCCGGTGCCGAGACGTTCCTCACGGGCGCCGCCGCGAGCACGCACGACCTCGACCCGGTGTTCGAGGACGATCTCAAGAAGGGCGAGTTCATGATCGCCATCCCGATCGCGATCGTGCTGCTGATCGTCACCTTCGGGACGCTTGCGTTCTTCATGCCGCTCGTGTTCGCGCTGGTGACGATCCCGACGACGCTCGGAATCGTGTGGATCTTCGCGAAGAACATGGAGCTGACGACGTATCTCACGAACTTCGTCAGCCTGATCGGGCTGGGTGTCGCTGTCGACTACTCGTTGCTCATCGTCTATCGGTTCCGCGAGGAGCTGCGAGCCGGGCGCAACCGGGACGACGCGATCGTGCGCACGATGGCGACGGCGGGTCGGGCGGTGGTCTTCTCGGGGACCGCGGTGGCGATCGGGCTCGTGATGCTGCTCTTCATGCCGTTGCCCTTCATGCGCGGCTTCGGCGTCGGCGGCCTCCTGATCCCGGCGGTGTCGGTCGTCGCCGCCGTCACGTTCCTGCCCGTCGTGCTCTCACTCATCGGGCGTCGGCTCGACCGCGTTCGCCTGCTCCCGGCGGCGTGGCTCGAGCATCGCGCAGATCACGAGCGTGGCTTCTGGTCGAGGCTCGCGAAGGCGATCATGCGCCGGCCGCTCGTGTTTGCGCTCGGCTCGACGGCTGTCCTGCTCGCCCTCGCCTCGCCTGTTCTCGACCTCGAGGTCGGGCCGGGATCGAACTACGGTCTGCCGAAGAAGCTCGAGAGCGTCCAGGGTCTCGATGTGCTCACCGCGGCGGTCGGCGCAGGCGCGACCGCCCCGACAAACGTCGTCGTCGATACAGGTACCGCGCGTGGCGCGGAGGCCCCGGAGCTCGAGGCCGCGATCACGCGGCTCGTCGAGGGGTTGACCGCCGACGAGCAGGTCGCTGCGGTCAACTTCCAGCAGGGCGACCCTCAGCACGTCGACTCGACCGGCAGATACCTCAACCTCGTCGTGATCGGCAAGGAGGACTACGGAACGCCCGCGAGCCTCGAGTTCGTCGATCGGCTTCGTCACGAGCTGATCCCTGCTGCGCACCTGCCTGCTTCGGCGACCGTTCTCGCGGGCGGAGGGCCTCCCGGCGGCAAGGACTTCCTCGATCTCGTCTACGCGTGGTTCCCCTGGCTCGTCGGGGTCGTGCTCCTCCTGACGTACGTGCTGCTGATGCGGGCGTTCCGCTCGCTACTCCTCCCGCTCAAGGCGATCATCCTCAACCTGCTCTCGATCGGCGCTGCCTACGGGCTGACGGTCGCCACCTTCAAGTGGGGCTGGGGGGAGCCGATCGGGCTGATCGGCTACGACCAGATCGAGGGGTGGATCCCGGTGATGGTCTTCGCGATGCTCTTCGGGCTCTCGATGGACTACGAGGTCTTTCTCGTCAGTCGCATGCGTGAAGCGTGGGATGCCGGTGCGAGCAACGAGGAGGCCGTGATCGTCGGGCTGACGAGAACCGGTCGGCTCGTCACCTCGGCGGGGCTGATCATGTTCGCGGCCTTCATCGGGTTCACGGCGGGCTCGATCGTCGGGCTCCAGCAGTTCGGCTTTGCGCTCGCGGTCGCGATCCTCATCGACGTGACGATCGTTCGCGCGCTGCTCGTCCCGAGCGCGATGAAGCTCTTCGGCGCCTGGAACTGGTACCTGCCGAGCGGCGTCGCGCGGATCCTGCGCGTCGAGTCGTCCTCACCGCACGTCTGAGCGCCGCCACGCGGGGGGAGCACGCTCCCCCCGCGTGGTTGAATGCCCCGGTGATCGCGCCCCCCGTCGTCGTCGGCGGCATCGTCGCCAGGGCGGCGTCGCTCGTTGCCGGGCTTTTCGTGTTCGCCGTCGGGGCGGTGCTGATGCTCGGATCCGACCTCGGGCTCAGCCCGTGGGACGTGCTCTCGCAAGGGCTCTCGCAACGGCTGGGCGGCAGCTTCGGCGGGATCACCGTCTGCGTCTCGTTCGTCGTGCTGACGTTGTCGTGGCTTCTCGGGGCCCGGATCGGGGTCGGGACGGTTGCGAATGCGGCGCTCGTCGGCACGTTCGTCGATCTTCTGCTGCGGGTGGACGCGATCGCGGCTCTCCCTGAGCGGTCTCTCGGTGCGCGGGTGGCGCTTCTCGTCGTCGGGCTTGCGTGCCACGGCGTGGGCTCGGCGCTGTATCTCGGTGCCGGCCTCGGTGCAGGGCCACGCGACTCGTTGATGCTCGTCGTCACGCATCGGACGCGTACACGGATCGGAGTCGTCCGGGCCCTCCTCGAGATCCCGGTGGGCGCGGCTGGTTTCATGCTCGGCGGCACCGTCGGGGTCGGCACAATCGCCTTCGCGCTCGGGATCGGGCCCCTCATCGAGCTCTCCTGCACGGCGCTCGCACGGCTCGGCCTCGCCGACGATTCCCGGGACAGCGCTGGCGCGACGTGGATCCGTGACTACGATCGGATGGAGATGGCGAGGGGGGTCGAATGAAAGGGCTCGTGTGCGCGGGCGGGGAGGCGACGCGGCTCGGTGAGCTGACCCGCGTCACCAACAAGCATCTGCTGCCGGTCGGGAGCTGGCCGATGGTGCTCTACCCGCTCCAGCTTCTCGAGCGGGCGGGCGTCACCGACGTCCTCCTCGTCACGGGCAAGGGTCACGCCGGCCAGATGATCGACCTCCTCGGCGACGGCAGGCTCTCCGTTCGCGGGACCGACGAGCAGCTGCTCGAGCTGGACTTGACCTACAAGGTGCAGACCGAGGCCGGCGGGATCGCGCAGGTCGTCGGGATGGCACGCGACTTCGCCCGCGGCGAGAAGCTCGTGGTCGTGCTCGGCGACAACATCTTCGAGCGGTCGCATGCAGACGCACTGGCGAGGTTCGCACAGACGGGGGACCGGGCGATGATCTTCGTCAAGGAGGTCCCCGACCCCGAGAACTTCGGCGTCGTCGTGTACGACGACGCGGGTCGCGTCACCGACATCGTCGAGAAGGCAGGCGTCGTTGACCTTCGCTACGACGCGCCGCCCTCGAATCATGCGGTCGTAGGGCTGTACTGCTATCCGCCGGACGTGTTCGACGTAATCGCGGATCTCGAGCCGTCAGGCCGTGGCGAGCTCGAGATCACGGACGTGAACCGGCACTACGCTCAGGCCGGACGGCTGGACGTGGTCGAGGTGGAGGGCTGGTGGGAGGACGCCGGCAAGCATTGGCAGCACCTCGCGGAGATCGGGCGGCTCGTCGATCAGACCGGCGCGAACCGCTGACGTGGCGCTTCCGGGGCTGATCACGATCCCGCTCCGTCGGTTCGAGGACGACCGGGGTTGGTTCACCGAGCTGCGGCGGGACTCGGCGCTGCCGCGGCCCGTCGTGCAGACGAACCTCTCTTTCTCGCGCGCCGGCGTGATCCGCGGGCTGCACTACCACCGCCGTCAGGATGACCTCTTCGCCTGCCTCCAGGGAACCGCCCGCGTCGTCGTGCTCGACCCCGAGACCGGCGCGTCTTTCAGCGAGGACATCGGCGACGAGAATCCCGTTGCCGTCTGGATCCCGGGTCACTTCGCCCACGGGTTCGAGGCGCTGACCGACCTCCTGTTCTGCTACCACGTCACCGCCGAGTACGACCCGACCGATCCCGACGAGTACGGCATCCCGTGGAACGATCCACGCGTCGCCCACCTGTGGAGCACGACGAACCCGATCCTCTCGGCCCGCGACGCGTCCTCGTAACCGGCGCCGGCGGCCAGCTCGGCCGAGCGCTCGTCGCCGAGTTCGCCGCGGACGACGTGATCGCTTGGACACACGCCGACTGGGACGTGACGCGGCCCGCGCCGCGGCTGGCGGCACGGCCCGACCTGGTCCTGCATTCCGCTGCCTGGACGAACGTCGACGGTGCCGAGAGCGACCCGGATGGCGCCGCAGCGGTGAACGGCGAAGGAACAGCGAATGCCGCCGCGGTCGGTGCCCCGCTGGTCGCGTTCTCGACCGACTATGTCTTCGACGGGAGCAAGGGCGCACCGTACGTCGAATCGGACACCCCGAACCCACTCTCGGTTTACGGTCGGACGAAGCTCGAGGGCGAGGAGGCCGCGGGCAAGCGTGCTTGGATCATCCGGACGTCCTGGCTCTTCGGGGAGACGGGGCATAACTTCGTCAGGACGATGCTCCGCCTCGGCGCCGAGCGGGACGAGGTCGCGGTGGTCGACGATCAGCGCGGCTCGCCGACGTACGTCCGGCACCTGGCTGCCGCGACCCGGTCGCTCGTTGACGGCGCGTCGCCCTTCGGGGTTTGGCACCTCACCGCCCAGGACGACTGCACCTGGGCCGACTTCGCCGAGGCGATCTTCGCTGAGGCGGGCCTGACGTGCGCGGTCCGACGGATCTCCACCGCCGAGTTTGGTGCGAAGGCACCACGACCCGCGTATTCCGTCCTGCGCAGCGAGAAGGGCGCACCGGAGCTTCCGCACTGGCGCGACGGCCTCCGCGCCTGCCTCGAGGCGCTGCGATGACCGAGATCGTCCGGCTCTCCGGGTCGGACGAAGCGATCGTCGAACAGGCGGCGCAGCTGATCCACACGCAGTTCGACGGTCCGACCGGGTGGCGCAGGCTCGAGGACGCTCGCGACGAGGTCGCCGAGGTCGTCCGTCACGGGCTCGCGTTCGGGGCCGTCGAGGCAGCAGCGCTCGTCGGCTGGGTCGGCGGGCTCATACAGTACGACGGGCGCGTTGTGGAGCTTCATCCGTTGGTCGTCCACCGCGACTGGCGCGGTCGGGGGATCGGGCGGTCGCTCGTGAGGCGCCTCGAGAACGAGGCGAGTGGGCGCGGTGCCTTCACCGTGGTGCTCGGGACCGACGACGACACGGGGATGACGTCGCTTGCCGGTGTCGACCTGTACGACGACCTCCCGGCGCGGCTCGCGGGCCTGCGCGACCTCGGCCGCGGTCATCCGTCCGGCTTCTACCGGGCGCTCGGCTACACGGTGGTGGGGGTCGTTCCCGACGCGAACGGTCCGGGCAAGCCGGACATCCTGATGGCCAAGCGGCTCAGCGAGCGAGCAGCGCCTGCATCCGGCGCTCGCCGTGCTTCATCGCCCAGCGGTGGTTCCAGCGAAAGAGAGGACGGAGCAGCGGGGTGAGATTCCGGACGAGTGGCTTACGGACGTCGACGGTCCACTCGAGCACGACCTCGCAGGCGTCGTCTGCGCGAGGAGTGATTGTCCACACGCCCCGTCCGACGAAGTCACCGGTGATGCGCGAATCGAGCCGGTACGGCGCGACCGCGTCAACGCACTCGAGCTCCCACGTCAGGGTGTAGGGCAGCCACCCGCGAGTGAGCAGCCGCGCCTTCTTGCCGGGAGCCGCGGGGCCGTCGTCGCCGTCACCCGAGAGGAACGCCTCGCCCCACCACGTCGGGTAGTCGCGGGGACAGGAGAGAAGCGCGTAGATCTCCTCGGCGGATCCAGCGATCCGCCAGCGGTCGGTGAAGGAGTAGGTCGCCATGCATCTGGTTCGTCGCGAGCGGGAGATCGGTTCGATTCGCGGGTACCCTTCTGCGATGCGCGTTCTCGTCACCGGTGGGGCAGGATTCATCGGCTCCCACTTCGTCAAGCGCCTTGTCGCCGGCGGCGACGAGGTCGTCGTGCTCGACAAGCTCACCTATGCGGGCAACCCGGCAAATGTCTCCGGCATCGAGGTCGAGCTGATCGAGGGCGACATCGCCGATCCCGACGCCGTCGCCCGCGCCGCAGCGGGTTGTGACGCAGTCGTGAATTTCGCCGCCGAGACGCACGTCGACCGCTCGATCCTCTCCTCACGCGACCTCGTCGACACGAACATCGTCGGGGTCCAGGTGCTGCTCGAGTGGGCTCGTGACGCCGACGCTAGGCTCGTCCACGTCTCGACCGATGAGGTGTACGGGGATCTCGAGGCCGGCGGCTCGTCGAAGGAGACCGACCCGCTGCGCCCGTCAAACCCCTACAGCGCCGCGAAGGCAGGGGGTGACCTGCAGGTGTTTGCGTACCACCGCACGTACGCGGTCGACGCGCTCGTCACGCGCGGGTCGAACACCTACGGTCCGTTCCAGTACCCGGAGAAGGTGCTCCCGCTCTTCATCACGAATGCGTTTGACGGCCAGCCACTCCCGCTCTACGGCGACGGTCGTCAGGTGCGGGACTGGCTGTTCGCCGAGGATCACTGCGCGGGGATTGAGGCCGCGCTGCGGCGCGGCCGGGCCGGTGAGGCCTACAACCTCGGCGGCGGCGACGAGCGTGAGAATCGCACCGTGACGCAGGCGATTCTCGAGGCGACCGGGGCCGATCCGTCGCTCGTCAGGCACGTGGAGGACCGTTCGGGGCACGACCGCCGCTACTCGCTCGACTCGGGCAAGTCGCGCGACGAGCTCGGCTGGACGCCGCAGGTGACCTTCGCCGACGGGTTCGCGGCCACGGTGGCGTGGTACCGCGACAACCGCGACTGGTGGGAGCCGATCAAGACGTCCGGCGGGTACAAGGCCTACTACGAGAAGCAGTACGCAGCCCGGCTCCAGGGCTAGGCGGGCTCCGCCGAAAGAGGTCTGATGCGGGCTTTCACGCTCATCGCTCTCGTCGTCTCCGCCGTCTCGATCGGAGTTGCACGCGCGGCTCCGGTGCCCGCGCCGGTGACGGCGCCGGGCCCGGTCTTCGTGCTCAACGGCGGTGGCTGGGGTCACGGTGTCGGGATGAGCCAGTGGGGCGCCTACGGCCAGGCCAAGGTCGGGCGCACGTTCGACCAGATCCTCTCCTACTACTACACGGGAACCGAGCTCGGCGACGCGCCCGAGATCCTCCAAAAGCGCGTTCGGGTCTTGCTCGCGGATGGCGTCGGTTCGGTGACGATGACGTCGCGTGTGCCCTTCAGCGTGCTCGACGGGACCGGCGTCCGGTACCCGCTGCCCGCTGGTGAGCTCACGATCGACTCCAAGCTCGAGCTTCCGGTCGATCCGCAGGGAGAGCTGCTAAAGCTGGTCGGGCCCCTCCAGTTCCGGCCGGGGAAGGGCTCGCCGCTCAAGGTTCGCGACATGAGCTATCGCGGCGAGCTGCGGATCACCGCCGCCGGCAAGCGGCTCCAGCTCGTGAACGTCGTGCCGCTCGAGAGCTACCTCCTCGGAGTCGTTCCCGGCGAGATGCCGAAAGACTGGCCCCTCGAGGCGCTCAAGGCGCAGGCGGTCGCGGCGCGAACCTACGCGGCCGGCAACCTGTTGCGAGGGCGTCCGTACGACCTGTACTCCGACTGGCGCAGCCAGATGTACTACGGCGTCGAGCACGAGGCGTCCGGCCCGACGCAGGCGGTGCGCGAGACAAAGGGGAAGGTCGTGACCTACGACGGCAAGATCGCGCAGGTCTTCTATTTCTCGTCGAGCGGGGGGCGGACGGCGAACGCGGTAGACGTGTACGGGAGCGACGTTCCCTACCTCCGCTCGGTCGACGACCCGTGGGATGAGGCCTCCCCGTATCACCGGTGGGAGCCGCGGCAGTACCGGGGTGGCGAGCTCGCGAAGGCGTTCAAGCTCTCGAAGCCGGTCGTCGACGTCGGGTACACGCCGGGCACGCAGGGGTCGCCCGCGACGATCACGTTCACGACGGCCGACGGGACCGCGAGCTCGTTCAGGACAACCGATGCGCGCGCCCGCCTCGGGCTGCGGTCCTCGACCTTCCGGCTCGGTGTCCTCCAGGTCGCCGTGCCGCCTGCCAGCGCTCGCGCCGGCGCGCCAGTCAAGCTCACCGGCATCGTCCGCGACGTCGAGGGTGCGATCATCG
This sequence comes from Gaiellales bacterium, assembly GCA_046330385.1. GTDB lineage: Bacteria > Actinomycetota > Thermoleophilia > Gaiellales > Gaiellaceae > Gaiella. Next base: position 161,315 of record JAXLSV010000003.1, read on the forward strand.
AGAAGCTCGGCGCCGGCGGCATCTGGACGCCAGCGGCCCAGGTCAGGCCGCGCGTCGACGGAACGTTCGTCGCGACTCTCAGGCCGAAGGCCACGACGACGTACCGGTTGACCGCGACCGGAGTCGGCGGTCTCGCGATCGTCGTCAAGGTCTCGGGATCGAGCACGTGAGGCAGGCGTCGGTCGCTGCCGTCGCGACCGTCGCGCTCCTGGTCTCCACCCTGAGCGCGGAAGCGGCGGCCCGCGGCGGCGGACAGCGCGACGGGCCGGTTGCGCCCGCATCACGTGAAGCGGGGCGGATCGTCGAGCGGCATGGGGGGCTCGGAGCGGATGACCCGCTCTCGGGCCTGCAGTGGTACCTCGAGCGGGCCCGCGTGTTCACGGCCTGGCCGTCGCTGCCGTCGCTCGCACCGGTCACCGTTGCCGTGATCGACTCCGGCGTCGATCTGGGTCACCCCGACCTCGCCGGTCGGATCGTCGAAGCCCGGACGTTCGTCGGCGGGACCCCTCGCGATACGAAAGGCCACGGAACGATCATCGCCGGGCTGATCGCGGCCCAGCTCGACAACGGCGTCGGCATCGCCGGCGCGGCGCCATCGGCCGGGCTGCTCGTCGCGAAGGTCGTGCGACCCGACGAATCGGTCTCGGTCAACGCCGAGGCGAAGGCAATCCGCTGGGCGGTCGATCGGGGCGCGCGAGTGATCAGCATCAGCCTGAGCGGGTTGCGCTCGCCACGAGACACCGACCAGGACTCGTTCTCGGTCCTCGAAGCAGACGCGATCGCCTATGCCGTCGCTCACGACGTTCTCGTCGTCGCGAGCGTCGGGAACGGCGACCAGACCCCGATCGAGCCGTGGCAGTACGCGGGATACCCGGCAGCGCTACCGCATGTTCTCGGCGTGAGCTCCGTGGGAAGGCACGGGAATGTGCCGCTGTTCTCGAATCGGGACACGCGGTTCAACGACCTCGCGGCGCCGGGCGTCGAGATGATCTCCACCTATCCCCGGCAGCTCAGCCGCAAGGGGTGCCGGCTCGCGGGTTACACACCATGCGCGGCGACGCGGCTCGCGCATCCTGATGGAACCTCGTTCTCGGCGCCGCTGGTCGCCGCGGCCGCGGCGAACCTCTTCGCTCGGCGACCGTCACTCACCGCGTCGCAGGTGCGGGTGATCCTCGAGCGTACTGCCGCTGACTCGACGCCCGCGACGGGGTGTGGCCTCTGCGTGGAGGGCCGGGACTCGCTCTCCGGTTGGGGAGAGCTCGACGGAGCCGCCGCGCTCGCTGCGCTCGCCAACCCACTCCCGGCGAGCGATCGGCTCGAGCCGAACGACGGGCCTGGCGCCGACGCGGTGAGGCTCTACTTCCCGGCCGGGAAGAAAAGCCGGGCGGTTCGCGCGACGCTCGACTTCTGGGACGACCAGCAGGACGTCTACGAGGTGCGGCTGACCGCCGGTACCCGCGTCGCGATCTCGTTCACCGCCAGCGGAGCAGCGGGGACGCTCGCCGTCTGGCCGCCCGAGACGACGTCGTTCGACCACGGTGCGCCGCTTGCGAGCTCTCACGGGCCCGGCGCTCGCGAAACGCTCGACTTCACCGCGAGCGAGACCGGCTGGTACCCAATCCAGGCCCGGCTCGACGCCAAGGTCGGGCCGGTCCCGTCCGTCGTCGAGGTGACGCGCCGCTGAGCTACGGCAGCAGTTCGTCCGCCGGCACGTCGCGGAGCACCCGGGCAGGGCTTCCGACGACGACGACTCCGGCGGGAACGTCCTTCGTCACGACCGCGCCGGCGCCGACGAACGCCTCGGTACCGATCTCGATCCCCGGACAGATGATCGAGCCCCCGCCGACGCGCGCGCCGCGGCGGATCGTCGGGCCTTTGAGCAGCGCCAGGCGCTTCTCGGTGCGGCCCATGAAGTTGTCGTTCGTGGTGACGACGCACGGCGCGATGAACACGCTGTCCTCGAGCGTCGAGTATGCGGTGATGTAGGCGTCGGCCTGGATCTTCGTCAGCGAGCCGATCGTCGTGTCGTTTTCGACGAGCGAGCCGCGGCCGACGACGACGTCGTCGCCGAGCGTGACACGCTCGCGAACACAGGCCTGGTCACCGACGATGCACCGCTCACCGATCGTGGTGCCGGCGAACACGATCGCGCCGGTCGAGATCACCGTGCCGGCGCCGACAACGGTTGGTGGGAGCGGCTCGCGCTTCGCCGTCGAGCGCGGCGAGAGCGTCGGCTGCTTGCCGACGACCGCGAACTCGAGCACCTTGACGCCGGCTTCGAGCACCGTCCCGGGGTGAACGACCGCGGTTGGGTGAACCTCCGCGCTCACGCCGGTTGCCCGCTGTGGAGCGACTCGGTCAGGCGGTCGAGCGTTCGAACGACCGCGAGTCCGTCGAGCGCCTCGCGATGGTCGCCGGGGCCCTGCTCGCAGAGCGTCAGGAAGTGCCGGAGCTCGAGCCGGAGCGGCTCGTCGTTGGCGATCTTCGGGCTGAAGATATCGCCGGTTCTCGTCCGCCACTCGCCGTAGCTGTCGGCGGGCTCCCACGGGGCCTTCTCGTACACGGTCACCTTCCGCTCCAGCTCCATGTCGTCGAAGACCACCATCTTCTCGCGCCCGACGACCGTCATCTTCCGCATCTTGTGCGGGTCGAGCCACGAGAGGTGCATGTGCGCGACCTTGCCCGAGGGGAACCGGAGAAAGCAGAACACGACGTCCTCGATCCCCTTCTGTAGGTAGTCGACACCGTGGGCGACGGCCTCGGACGGCTCCTCCCCGAGGAGCCAGAGGATCACCGAGAGATCGTGCACGCCGAGCGACCAGAGCGCGTTCTCGTTCGAGCGGATCACGCCGAGGTTCTGGCGGTTTCCGTAGACACAGGCGACGTCGCCGAGCTCCCCGCCGTCGACGAGCTCCTTCACCTTGAGCAACCCGGGGTGGTAGAGGAGGAGGTGACCCGGCATCAGCACGAGCGTGCGTGCCTTCGCGAGCTCGACGAGCTCCGCCATCTCCTCACCTCGCATCGCCGGGGGCTTCTCGACGAAGACGTGCTTGCCCGCCTCGAGCGCCAGCTTTGCGAGCGCGAAGTGCGTCGGCACCGGCGTCGCGATTACGACTGCGTCGACCGTCGCGTCGGCCAGCATCTCTTCGAAGCTGGCGGTCACGCGCGCGCGCGGGTACCGCTCGGCATAGTCGGCGCGGCGTGCGTCGTCGAGATCGCAGATCCACGCGAGCTCGGCGAGCTCGCCGGCAACCCTGACAACGTTTCTCCCCCAACCACCGACACCGGCGTGGGCAACCCTGGTCACAGCTTCCAGACCCGGTCGCTGGTGATCCCGGCCTTGCCGGTCGCGTTCCGGAGGTCGACCACGAGCTTGGCGTCGTCGACGAGCTTTGCGTAGTCGATTCCGTTGTGTGCCGTCGCGATCACGACTGCGTCGTAGGCGGCGGGCTCGAGCGGCACCGAGGTCAGCGAGAGCCCGTGCTCGCTGAACGACGGGACATGGGGATCGTGGTAGGCGATCTCCGCGCCGGCGTTACGGAGGAGCTCGATCAGCTTGACCGCGGGCGACTCGCGCATGTCCGAGATGTCGGCCTTGTAAGCAACGCCGAGCACGAGGATCCGCGAGCCCTTCACCGACTTCCCGAGCCCGTGGTTCAAGGCCTGAGAGACACGCGAGCGACAGTAGTAGGGCATGTTCTGGTTGACCTCGCCGGCAAGCTCGATGAACCGCGTCGAGAAGTCGTATTCCCGCGCCTTCCACGTGAGGTAGAAGGGGTCGATCGGGATGCAGTGACCGCCGAGCCCCGGCCCAGGCTGGAACGGCATGAACCCGAACGGCTTGGTTGCAGCCGCGTCGACGACCTCCCAGATGTCGATCCCCATTCGGTCGCAGAGCTGGGCGAGCTCATTGACGAGCGCAATGTTCACCGAGCGGAAGATGTTCTCGAGCAACTTGGTCAGCTCGGCCGCCTCGGGCGAAGTCACGCGGTGGATCGTGTCGATCGCCGAGCCGTACAGAGCCGCGGCGGCATCACCCGACGCGGCGTTGATCCCGCCGACGACCTTCGGCACGGTCTTCGTCGTGTGGTCGACGCGGCCAGGATCGACGCGCTCGGGCGAGAACGCGAGATGGAAGTCCTCACCGGCAACGAGCCCCGAGCCTTGCTCGAGGATCGGGAGCAGCTCGTCGCGCGTCGTTCCCGGGTACGTCGTCGACTCGAGCACCACGAGGTGACCCTTCCGCAGGCGCGTCGAGATCTGCTCGGTCGCCTGCAGGACGATCGAGAGGTCGGGCTCCCGCTGCTTCGACAGGGGGGTCGGCAGGGCGATGAGGATCGCGTCCGCCGAGCGCAACACGTCGTAGTCCGTCGTGGCGTGGAGCCCGCGGTCGTTGACGAGCTCGGTGAGCTTCGTCGAGGGAACGTCCTCGATGTAGCTATCGCCCCGGAGGATCTGGGCGACGCGCTCGGCGCTAACGTCGAGCAAGACGACGCGCCGGCCGGACTCGGCGAACACCTGAGCCAGTGGGAGCCCGACATAGCCGGCGCCGACGATCGCGACGTCGTAGCTGGTGCTGACCGATGCCTTGGAGGTGCTCACGGCGCGCAATCGTACCGGTGGCCCTCGCGGTCACCTCCGGTCGGCCCGTGTCGGAACCCACCGGGGTGGGCGATGCGTATGCCCCATCCGGGGGAGAACGGATGTCCCCGACCCTCGTACGGTGAGAGCGGCGAACCAACGACACACGGCGGGGTCGATGCTGCGGCGCGGACAACCTGATTCTCGAACGCCGGCGCCTCGCCGGTCTCTCACCCTCATCCAGGCGGTGGCGCTTGTCGCCGTCGTCGCGATCCCCGTTCCCGCGGCGGCTGCGAGCGGTCTTGCGCTACCGCTTCCCGGGTGGGTCGAGCGCGTTGCGGCAAGCATGGTCCCGGGAGGGACGAACACGTTCCACGACGTAGCTGGCGCGTCTTCGCCGGCGACGGATCCGTTCGTCGTCACCCGCACGACGCCGGAGCTCGAGGCCGAGCGGCAGCGGGCGACCGGCGACACTGAACGGGAGGCGCGCGTCAGGACGCCGCGCGAGCCGGCACCACCGAAGAACGTGCCCGCGCAGGCGAACGGTGGCCGCGATGCCGGCCGGAATGATGCGCCCACGCCGGCGACCACTGTAGAGGCAGAGCCTGGCGCTGATGCAGGCGGTGATCCGGGTGAGGGGACGGTTGCAGCTCCTGAGACCCCGCCGCCGACGACCGAGAGCGGGGGAAGCGGCGGGAGTGACAAGCCGGATCACCCCGGTGGTGCCGGCCAGCCCGCGGGCGGCGGCGTAACGGCAGAGCGCGACGGTCACGACAACGGGGGTGGCGCCGACGAAGACGAGGCCGAAGCCGGGAGCGGGCGCGATCGCGCGAACGGTCACGGAGCTGGCGCCGACGGCGACCGGGGCAACGGGAACAGCAACGGCAACGACAACGCCGGCGGCAACGGCAATGGCGTGGGTCAGGGTGGCGTTGACGACGGAGCCGGCACCGCAGGCGCTGCCGGCGGCAACCCGGGCAACGGGAACGCGAACGGCGGTAACCAGGGTGGCGGCGACGCGAACGCCGGCAACGCGGGCGGCGGCGGGAACGACGACGGCGGCGCCGACGACCGCGGACGCGCGGTCGCGCCGAGCCAGAGCCCAGGACCCACTCAGAGCGGAAGCGGAGGGAACGCGCCGAACGCGGGTGACAGCAGCGGCTCGGGATCGTCCGGAACGAGCGGGGGCGGCGGCTCGTCGTCCGGTGGGGGCAAGGGAGGTCGATGAGCGCAGATTCGGCCCGCTCGCGACCGCTCAAGCAACCGCGGCTCGTTCTGCGCTTTGCCGTCGTGGCCGCACTGAGCCTTGCGGTCGCCGGTGCCCTCGTCCTCTTCGTGATCCGGAACCTCGACGTCAGAAGCGCCGAGCGCGACGGGATTGCTCGTGCGCAGCTCGTGAGCGATGTCGTCTTCCGTCCGAACCTGTTGCCGTCGGATCTTGCGAGGCCTGTCACTGGGTCACGGCGAGCGGCGTTGGACGAGCTGCTCGAGCGCCAGCTGACCGCCGGTGCCGTCACGCGGGCAAGGCTCGTGCGACCCGACGGCACGATCGTGTACGCGACTGACCACCGGTTGATCGGACGCCGGGTCACACGTCCGGAGCGAATCACCGAGGCGCTTGGCGGCAAGGCAATCGGCGGGCTGGAGCGCCTCGGCGGGCAGAAGCTGCTGACCGCCTACATCCCCCTGGTCATCGGCAACGAGGAACGTCGCCGAGGAGTGCTGATCGTCGACACCGACTACGGCCCGATCGCGAGCTCCGCGGACGAGGCGTTCTTCCCGGTCGCGGGCGTCTTCGAGGTCGCGCTCGTCGGGCTATTCCTCCTGCTCGTGCCCTCGCTCGCCTCGGCGAGCCGTCGGCTCCGGCGTCACGCTGACGAGCTCGAGTATCGCGCCAATCACGACGAGCTCACAGGGCTCCCCAACCGCTACCGGTTCTCGGCGGACACGTCGGCGGCGCTCGCCCGCGACGGTCACGTCGCGGTGCTTCTCGCCGATCTCGACCGGTTCAAGGAGATCAACGACGCGCTCGGACACGCCGCCGGTGACATCCTGCTCGAGGAGGCGGCGAAGCGCTTGCAGGCTGCGGTGGGCGGTGCGACCCTCGCGCGGCTCGGGGGCGATGAGTTCGCGATCGTCGCGCCGGTCGCCGACGCCGCCGAGGCCCACGCGCTCGCGAACACCGTGCGCCAGACGGTCGAGCAACCCTTCGCCCTCTCTGGGTTCACGGTGCAGCTCGGCTCGAGCGTCGGCGTGGCGCTCGCTCCGGAGCATGGCGTCGACGCTGAGGCGCTGCTGCGGCACGCCGACCACGCGATGTACGAGGCAAAACGCCTTGGCGGCGGCTCGGTGCTGTACGACCCGGGTCACGACGAGGGCGGGATCGACCGCCTCGCGCTGATGGCGGAGCTCCGCGAGGCGATCGAGGAGGGCTCGCTCACCGTGTGGTTCCAGCCGATCGTCTCGCTCGACACGGCCGAAGTGCATGCGGTCGAGACGCTCGTCCGCTGGCACCACCCGACGCGCGGCCTGCTGAGCGCGGCGGCGTTCGTGCCGCTTGCCGAGCAGACCGGGATGATCAAGGCGCTCAACCGGCTCGTGCTCGCAAAGGCGCTCGAGCAGCAGGCCCGCTGGAGCGCCGACGGGTTCGACGTCGCGGTGACCGTGAACCTGACGATGATCGACTTGCTCGACACCTCGCTGCCCGCGGCGGTCGGTGCGGCGCTCGAGGCGGCAGGCGCGAGCCCGCACGGGCTGGTGCTCGAGATCACCGAGACGACCGCGATGGCCGACTCGATGCGCGTTCGCGAGACGCTGGGACAGCTGCGCGAGATGGGGATCCGCCTCGCGATCGACGACTTCGGCACGGGGCATTCCAGCCTGGCGTACCTCCAGCATCTGCCGGTGCAGATCATGAAGATCGACAAGTCGTTCGTGTTCGGCCTCACCGAAGACCGCGGCTCGAAAGCGATCGTCTCGTCGACGATCGCGCTCGGGCAGAGCCTCGGTCTCACGGTCGTTGCCGAGGGGATCGAGACCGAGGCGCAGTGGGATCAGCTTCGCGCGCTCGGCTGCCGCTACGGCCAGGGGTACCTCCTCTCACCACCCGTCCCGGTCGAGGAGCTCCTCGGGATCGGCGCAGGCGGCGCGACGATCGCGGCCTGAGGCTAGCGAGCGAGCAGGGCGGCGATGCGCTCCGACGCGTGGCCGTCGCCGTACAGCGGTGGCGCGTCCGTGGGAAACCTCGCAGTCGAGACTGCGCGAGCGAGCGCGTTGGGGTCGTCGTCGACGAGGACGTTCGCGCCGGCTGAGACCGTATCCACCCACTCCGTCGACGGTCGCATGGTCACGCAGGGGACGCGGTACCAATAGGCCTCCTTCTGCAGGCCGCCCGAGTCGGTGAGGATCACTCGCGCCTGCGAGGCGGCGGCGGCGAGCTCGAGGTACCCGAGTGGCTCGAGCAGCTCGACGTTCCCAGGGACGGTGAGGGAGGCGGCGGCAATCGTCGCGCGGGTGCGCGGGTGGGCCGGGAATACGATCGGCTCGTTGAGTCGCCCGAACCCTTCGAGGATCCGGGCCAACCGCGTCGGCTCGACGTTGGCGGCCCGGTGAACTGTCGCGACGAGGTACGAACCAGGTGGATGCGGCGGCGCAAAGCGCTCTCTCGCGATCGGTGCGAACCGCAGTGTCGCGTCGGCCATCACGTCGCCGACAACCTCCCTCCGCCCCGGAACATTCTCTGCTTCGAGCGTCGCAGCCGAGCGCTCGTCGGGGCAGAGCAGGAGCGTGGCGATCCGGTCGACCTCGATCCGGGCGTGCTCCTCCGGCATCGAGAGGTCGCCGGAGCGCAGTCCCGCCTCGACGTGCGCGAGCGCAACACCCGCCGTTATCGCCGCGCGCGCGCCCGCGAGCGTCGAGTGCGTGTCGCCGTACACGACCACCCAGTCGGGCCGGGCGCCAGCGATCGTCTCCCCGATCGGCGCCTCCATCGCGTCGGGATCGGACGTTCGCAGGTCGAGCCGGACGTCCGGCTCCGCGATCCCGAGCTCGTCGAAGAAAACCTGTGAGAGCCCGGCATCGTAGTGCTGACCGGTGTGCACCACGACTTCTTCGACCCCGGCGTGGCGAAGGGCCTCGGAGAGCGGCGCCGCCTTGATGAACTGCGGCCGGTTGCCGACGACGGTAAGAACCCTCACCGTGAAAGCCTAGTAATCGCTCCGGGAGACGAGATGGGCGCGCTCATCTAGCCGGCCGGAGCGTCCTCGACCGCCAGGCGCAGGTCGCCTGCCACTTCCTCGACGACCTCGACGAACGCCGCCGCTCCGGGCGAGAGCGTGCGGTCGGCGTGCCAGCTGAGGGTGATCTCGCGCGGCGCGATCCCCGCGACCGGAATCACGACGGTCGTTCGGTCGTCCCGGGCGACGGTGAGCCGCGGGACGACTGCATAGCCCAGGCCGGCGCCGACGAGGCCTTGGACGACCCCGGTCTCGTCCGAGCGGAAGACAACCTTCGGCTCTGCGCCCGCTTCGATCAACGCCGCCTCCCCGCCCTGGTCGGAGCGCTTGTAGGCGACGAGCGGGAGTTCCGCGACCGTTCGCAGCGTGACCGGGGAGCCCCCGCGTGCGAGCGGGTCGCCGCGGGGCACGAGCAGGACGTAAGGGTCTGTGAGCACGTGGATCGCTGCGAGCGCTGGGTCCTCGGTGCGCAGGAGGAACGAGAGCTCGAGCTCACCCGTCCGGAGCCTCGTGCGGAGGTCCTCCTCATAGTCGGCCTCGTACAGGCGCACGGTGATCCCCGAACGCCTCGTCGCGTAGTCGCGCATCACCAAGGGCAGGAGCCTGACGCTCGCGCTCTGGAAGGTTCCCACGTCGAGCGTTCCCGCCTCGCCAGCGGCGAGTGAGCGGAGGTCGGCCTCGGCTGCTCGGATCGCGTCGGCGACACGGTGGGCGTGACGGAGGATCCGCTCCCCGGCGTCGGTGAGGGCGATTCGACGGGTCCCGGCGCGGCGGTCGAGAAGCCGGACGCCGGCGGCGCGCTCGAGATGCGCGAGCTGATGGCTGATCGTCGACTGCGAGTAGCCGAGCCTGCGGCCGGCCTCGGCGAACGACCCGGTCTCGACGATTGCCTCGAGCGCTGCAAAATGGCGCACCTCGACCCCGAGCAACCCATGCGGGAAGTCGATCAGTTCTACCATCATCTCGCATTTTACGAATCGTGCGGGTGTGTCGATGCTTCGTCTCGTGAGGTTCATCCCGAACAGCCTTCGGCCGCTCGCGTGGCTCGCCCTCGCCCTCAATGCCGCCGATGCGGCGATGTGGCCGCTACTGCCCCGCGTCCGGGACGAGCTCGCGCTCTCGGGCTCCGACCTCGGGCTCGTCGTCGCCACGCCGACGCTCGCCGTCCTCGTCACCGCCGTGGCCGTCGGCCAGTTGGGCGCCCGCTACGGCGCTCGGCGCCCGCTCGCCCTCGCCGCCGTGCTGGTTCCCGTGTCGCTCGTGCTCACAGCGGTCGCGGGCGACCTCGTGTCGCTGCTAGCGGCGCGGCTCGTCTTCGGCCTGGCGTTCTCCGCGTTCTGGACGCTCGGGCCCACGCTCGCCTCGTCACGGCTTCCTTCGACGCGCGGGTCGGCGACCGTGATGACCGCGGCAGGCGCGGGCTGGCTCGTCGGCCCGCTCAGTGCGGGGTTGCTCGAGCCTGCGGTCGGCTGGCGGTGGGCGCTGGTGAGCGTCGCCGGAGCGTGCGCGGCGGCCGTCCCACTCGTCGCCGCGCTCGACGACGACGCCCGGGCGGCACGACCGGTGCGGCTGCGCGAGACGCTCGAGGCAATCCGGCGGTCGCGTGCCGCCGGCGGCGCACTCGCGACGAGCGCCTTCCTCGGCGCGGTGACGGGGGCGGTTGGGGTGCTCGTGCCGTCGCTGCTCGCCGACAACGGCGTCGGCTCTGCCGGAATCGGTCTGGTTCTCGCGGTCTCGTCGGTGGTCTGGGCGAGCGCGGCCGCGTGGTCGGGCGCGCTCGGCGTCCACGTGACCCCGCGCCTGGCCGGCGTGCCCGCCGCCGCGCTCGCGCTCGCTTGGGCGCTCCCCGTGCTCAGTGGCTCAAGCGAGGTGGTCGTCGCGTTTCTCGTCGTCGCGGCCGTCTGTCGCGCGCTGCTCGGTGCGTTCGTCTACCCGCTCGCTGCGTCCGCGGCCGACGGCGAGGCTGCGACGGCGGCCCTCGGTGGGCTGCTCAACCTCGCGTGGGCGTCGTTCGCGCTGCTCGCGCCGCTCGCGGCGGGCGTCGCGCTCGAGCACGACGCCTCCCGCCTCGCGTTCGCCGTGATGTGCGTCGCCGGCGCGACCGTCGCCGCGGCGATGCTCACCGGCGGCCGCCGACCCGCCACCGCCTGACGGCTCGGGCTGGATCGTGCGACGTCGTCTCCGGGCGTCGCGAATGGGCCGTGAAGGATTCGAACCTTCGACCTTGGGATTAAGAGTCCCCTGCTCTACCAACTGAGCTAACGGCCCGCGGCGAGGAAGGATAGCGTCCGTCCGCGTCCGGAGTCCGTGCAGCTCACCGCGGCGACGCGGTCAAGAGCTTCCGGAGCGCGCCGTACGAGAGGAGCACGTGCCAGGGCGCGACTTCAGCCGAGGCCGCCGGGCGCCGACCGCCCGGAAGGCTCGGAAACGGGTCTGCGAATTTCGTGGTTCGATCCCGAATGCGCCTCCGAGCGCTCGATTCTCATCGCCTGTCGTCACGGTGCCGGCGCGCAGCTGCTCGACACCGTGGGGCCGGCTCGAGCACCCCCTACCCGCACGCCGTTCCCGCGCCGTTCGGCAGGCCGGTCGTGTAACCTCGCGCGCGATGGTTCGCAAGGGCGCCCTGTTCGGGATGGTTGTGATCGGCATCGTTGCCGCCGTTGCCGCAACGCTCGTTGCGGTCCTCTTCCAGTGGCTGCCCGACTCGGCCTCGAAGGAGATGGACCGGCTCGCGGCCGTCTACTGGTTCGCGACGATCATCTGCATCGTCATCTTCGGGGTGGTCACCGGCTGGCTCGTGTACGCGGTCTACGCATTCCGGGCAAAGCCGGGTGACGACACCGACGGCCCGCCGGTTCACGGGCACTCCGGGCTCGAGGTGGTCTGGACGGCGATCCCGGCCGTGCTCGTCGTCGCGATCGGCATCTGGAGCGCGGTCGCGATCTCGCGCAACGCGAATGCCGGCGCCAACCCGCTGCACATCAAGGTGTACGCACAGCAGTTCGCGTGGAAGTTCACGTATCCCGACGACGGCGGCTTTGTCAGCGACGAGCTCGTGATGCCCGTCGACCGCGGGGTCGAGTTCGAGATGACGAGCGCCGACGTGATCCACTCCTTCTGGATTCCGGAGATGGGTCAGAAACAGGATCTCCTGCCCGGCGTCAACACGAAGATCGTCGTCACCCCCACGAGGACGGGGAGCTTCGCGCTTGTCTGCACCGAGCTCTGCGGCGCCGGTCACGCGACAATGCGCGGGCCGGTGAGGGTCGTCTCCAAGGCCGAGTTCGCAAGCTGGACGAAGGAGCACGCCGAAGGCGGCGGCGGTGGTGGTGCCGCCCCGAGCGGCCAAGCGATCTTCGCCAGCAACGGTTGCGGTGGCTGTCACGCCTTCAAGCCGGCCGGCAGCGACGGCGCAGTCGGGCCCGCGCTCGACGCGCTCACCGAGCAGGCCGAGGCGGCAGGCGCGACACCCGAGGACTTCGTCCGGGAGGCGATCGTCGACCCGAACAAGGTGCTCGCCGACGGCTACCAGCCCGACGTGATGCCCGGCAGCTTCGGCGAGACGCTGAAGCCCGAGCAGATCGACGCACTCGTCAAGTACCTGTTGGGGAAGGAGTAGGACGTGACCACCGCCGTCCACCATCACGTCGAGCCGGGCCAGCACGGCGCACCGCCGCGGCAGCGCGGCATCTTCATGCGGCCGAACCTGCTCCGCGCGACGTGGTGCGCAGCTCTCTTCTTTGTCGTCGGCCTCTACATCGTCGCGGGGATCCGCTGGCTGGCGGGGTGGGACCCCGTCTACGACTGGGAGATCATCGTCCTGATCAGCGCAATGGTCACCGGGCCGATCGGCTTCCTCCTCGGGCTCGGCGCGTTCGACTACTGGCTCTACTGGATCTCGGGCCGCCCGACCCTGGCCGAAGACCACTCGGGCCACGGCGCGACGAGCTGGAAGGATTACTTCCGGATCAACACCGACCACAAGGTGATCGGCGTCCAGTACACGGTGACGACGTTTGTGTTCTTCGTGCTCGGCGGGCTGATGGCGATGCTGTTCCGCGCCGAGCTCGCGGAGCCGGGGCTGCAGTTCTTCGACGCGCAGACGTTCAACGGTCTCGTCTCGATGCACGCAACGCTGCTGATCTTCACGTTCCTGGTGCCCGTGTTCGCGGGGCTCGGCAACTTCGTGATCCCGCTGATGATCGGCGCGCCCGACATGGCGTTCCCTCGTCTCAACGCGCTCTCCTTCTGGCTGCTGCCGATCGGCGGTGTGCTCTTCCTGCTCAGCTTCCTCGCCCCGGGTGGGGCGTTCGCCACGGGCTGGACGAGCTACGCGCCGCTCGCTTCTGACCAGCCCTTCGGACAGGTGTTCTTCAACATGGCGGTGCAGTGGGCAGGTGCATCGTCGATCCTGACCGCGCTCAACTTCCTCGTCACGATCATCACGATGCGAGCGCCGGGGATGAGCTTCTGGCGCATGCCGCTCCTCGTGTGGGCGAACTTCACGACCTCGCTGCTCGTCGTTCTCGCGACCCCGTTCATCGCGGGCTCGCAGTTCTTCGTGATGTTCGACCGGGTGATGCACACGAGCTTCTTCACCCCGGAAACGGGCGGCTACGCCCTCGGCTACCAACACATCTTCTGGTTCTACAGCCACCCGGCCGTCTACATCATGATCCTGCCGGGGTTCGGGATCATCTCCGAGATCGTCTCGGTGATGTCGCGCAAGCCGATCTTCGGCTACCGGCTGATGGCGATCTCGCTGATCGGGATCCTGGTCCTCGGCTTCTCCGTGTGGGCGCACCACCTCTACGTCGCGGGGATGGCCGACTGGCTCCGCGTCCCGATGATGATCTCGACGCTGCTCATCGCCGTTCCGACCGGGGTCAAGGTCTTCTCGTGGCTTGCGACGATCTGGGGCGGGAAGATCCGGTTGGGAACACCGATGCTGTTCGCGCTCGGGTTCATCAGCGTCTTCGTGATCGGCGGCCTCTCCGGCATCTACCTCGGCTCGGTCGCGATCGACATCCACGCATCGGACACGTACTTCGTCGTCGCCCACATCCACTACGTGTTCTTCGGTGGGTCGGTGATGACCGTGTTCGCCGGCATCTACTACTGGTTCCCGAAGATGACCGGGCGGATGTACAACGAGACCCTCGGCAAGCTGCACTTCTGGCTGACGTTCACCGCCCTCAACCTCACGTTCTTTCCGATGCACTACGTCGGCCTCCGCGGGATGCCACGGCGGGTCTCCGACTACGCGGACGCGTTCGCCGACATCAACCTGTTCATCTCGATCTCGTCGTTCATCCTCGGTGCGAGCGTGCTGATCTTCTTCTTCAACATGATCACGAGCTGGGCACGAGGGCCCGTTGCCGAGGCGAACCCCTGGCGGGCGATGACGCTCGAGTGGCAGGTGAGCTCGCCACCACCCGTCTTCAACTTCGACGAGATACCTACCGTGGTCGGAGGGCCGTATGAGTACGGGGTGCCAGGCGCCAAGCACGCACTGATGTCAGGCGGGTCGATGCAGGAGGCGCGAGCGTGAGCGCGCACGCAGAAGCGCTCGGGCACGACGAGCACCACCACGGGCCGCCGCTTGCGAACCACAGCTCGCGAGTGGAAGCGCCTGTCCTCGGGATGCTGCTGTTCATCGCGTCGGAGGCGATGCTCTTCGGCTCGTTCTTCGCAGCGTATTTCTTCGTCCGGGTCGTCAACCCGACCGCACCCGAGCACTGGCCGCCCGAGCCGTTCCACTTCCCGGTCTTCGTCGCCTCGGTCAATACGGCGATCCTCGTCACGTCGAGCTTTACCGTTCACTGGGCGACGCAGTCGATCAAGCGCAACGACCGCAACGGCCTGCGGGCCGGCCTCGTCCTCACGATCCTGCTCGGGCTGGCATTTCTTCTCACCCAGGCGATCGAGTACGCCCACATCGGGTTCAACACCGGCGACGGCGCGTTCGCCTCGTCGTTCTTTGGCCTGACCGGGCTGCACGGCGCCCACGTCTTCGTCGGCCTCGCGCTGCTCACGATGGCGGCGGTGCGCTCATTCCGCGGCCACTACACGGCCGAGCACCATCACGGTCTCGAGCTCCCCGCGATCTACTGGCACTTCGTCGACGTGATGTGGATCGTCGTCTGGGCGACCGTCTACCTGATCTAGTGGTCGCTCCGGGAAGCTCGCACCAGCTTCGTGCGACTGCAGACCCTTCGCGTGCCGGCGTCCTCAGTCGCACCAATACCACGCGCTGATCTGACCCCGGCGTCGGCGCCAACCGGCGCCGGGCTTGTCTCATTTGCAACAATCTCGTCGATGATGTTGGACGCACGAGCCGGCCGCTTCGCCCTGGGCCGCTTTCTGCAGGAGGGCTGCGCATGAGGAATCCGCTCCGAGACGAGGCAGCGGCGTTCCAGCTCGTCTGGCTGACGCTCGGGAGCGCTGTCCTCGTCGTCGCCGGCTCGTGGGTCTCCGCCTGGCTCGGGCTCGCAGTGTTTCTCGCGATCGTTGCCGTCGCCGGCGTCGTCGTGCGTGGCGGGCTCGCCGAGCGGCGCGCCACGGCACACGTCCCGACGGAGGTCGATCGCCGGCATCGGATCCTGGTGATCGCGAACGAGACGGTCGGCGCGACGGAGCTCGCCTCGCTCCTCGAGCAGCGGGCGGCGGCGACCGACGAGGACGTGCTCGTCGTCTGCCCGGCCCTCAACTCCAAGCTGAGGACATGGACGTCCGACGAGGACGCGGCGCGGAGCGCGGCCAGCGCACGACTCGATGCAACCCTCGAGTCGCTACGAATCGCCGGAATCAGGGCCGAGGGCGCGGTCGGGGATGGCGACCCGCTGCAGGCGCTCGAGGACGCGCTCCGGACGTTCCCGGCCGACGAGATCGTGATCTCGACGCATCCGCCGGGCCGGTCGCACTGGCTCGAGCAGGGCGTCGTCGCCGAGGCTAGGCGTCGCTACGACGTGCCTGTGACGCACGTCGTCGGCACGGTCGTCTGACTCGCGCGTCGCGATTACTTGCCGGCGTTGCTCGAGACGTACTCGGCGAGCGCCTCGATCTGCTCGGGCTGGAGCTGGCTTCCGAACGCCGGCATCCCGCCCTTGCCGTTGGTCACGCGGTCGGTGACGAGCTCCTTCGACGGCTTTGTCGTGTCGAGGTTCGGCCCGACGCTGCCGTCGGCACCGGCCGCGGCCAGCGTGTGACACCCGGCGCAGCCGAGCGACCCGAACAGCGACGCGCCATCCGTCGAGTCGCCGCCTGAGTCGCCCCCAGTCGGCGGGTTCGCGGGGTCGATCGGGTTGCCCGACGCATCGACTCCGGCCACCGAGGCGACGTACGTGGCGACGTCCTCAGCTTCCTGACCCGTGTAGATGTCCCGCGGCATGCCGGGCTTGTCGGTGGGCGGGTCCTCGACGCCATAGGCGATCTGGTCGCGCACGACCTGCCTAACGGTGTCCTCGCTGAACCCGTCGATGCGTGACTGCGCGAACGCAAAGTCGAGGTTCGGCCCGGTCGTTCCCGCGGTTCCCGCATCGGCGAGCATGTGACAGGCGCCGCAGCCCTTGAGGAAGAGCGCGCGCCCGTTCTCCTTGTCACCGGTCCCCTCGGAGTAGCCGACGGTCTCCCCGCAACCCGCGAGGAAGACGGCGGCGATCGCCGCGGCGCTCACGGCTAGGAGGCGAGTGGTGCGTCTGGAGACCGACGGGTGACTCACGTGCGCGAGTCTATCCTGTGCCGCCACCGTATTGCTGCTTGAGCTGTTTGAGCTGCGCCTTGACGATCGGTGCGCTCGTGTCGTCCGGCGCGAGCTTCAGGAACTTCTCGTAGGCCTCGATCGCCGCGGTTGCATCTCCGGCCCGCTCGGCAGCCGTTGCGAGCTCGAGCAGCACGTTGGGATCGTTCGGAGTCAAGCGTACAACCGAGCGGTAGGCGTCGACCGCCTGGGCGGCGGCGCCCTGCGCTTCGGCCAGCACCGCCGAGGCCCTCTGCGCGGCGGAGGCGTTGATCGCCTTGCCGAGCGGGTCTTCGAACACGGCCTTGTCCTTCACGGTGAACGTGCCGGGGAAGTTCTGGGTCGCGCCTGCGAACGCCGCGTCGAGCTGGATGTTCTGCGCCTCGCGCTGCTTCGCGCCCGCTTGGGCGAGGTAGAGCCCGGCAAGCTCGCGGTAGACGTCTGCGCCGGCTCCCTTGAGCGCCGTCGCGGTCTGCAACGCGCCGACCGCCTCGTCGATGTTCCCGTCGGTCTGGAGCGCAGTGGCGAGGTCCCGCCAGGCCTTGAGGCTCTCGGGATGCTTCTCGGTCTCCTTCCGCGCGCTCTTGACGCTTTGCGAGCCCGAGCCGCCGCCACCGTCGCGGATGATGTCGCCGATCCCGATCCCGCCGGCACCGACCCCGAACACGACGAAGCCGAGCCCGAAGAAGAGCGCGAGCACCACGAACATCCACTTGGCGTGCGAGCGCAGCCTCGGGAAGAACATCGTGTCCTCGATCGTCTTGCCCTGCTTGCGCTTCGGCTTGCGCGCGGGCGCTACTGCAGCATTTTGCCGCGTGCTCTCCGGGCTTGTCTTCTGGAATCGGGCCATGTCGTCACTCCGCGCCGATAGCGGGGCTCACCGGCTACGAGAGTAGCTGCAACCCGGTCGGGAGAACCGCCGAGCACGACCGCCGCAACCGGATCTTCAAGCGGGTCGACCGGCGACCCGGCGACGTCGACGATCGTGAGATCGGCCTGCTTTCCGGACTGGAGCGAGCCGACGGTCTCGTCGAGCCCGAGCACACGCGCCCCACCGATCGTTGCCGCCTCGAGCGCGCGGGCGGCGGTGAGCGCGCCGGGAGCGCGCGAGCGTGCCCGGGCGGCGACGATTGCGGTGCGGATCTCGTCGAACAGATCAAGCGATGGCGTGGAGGCCGGGCTGTCGGTGGCGATCCCGAGATCGATACCCGCGGCGATGAGCTCTGCGACCGGCGCGACGCCGCAGCCGAGCCAACCGTTCGACCGCGGGCAGTGTGCGACCCCGACGCCGTGCGCCGACAGCAGCGCGATCTCCTCCGCGTCGGCGTGGACACAGTGGGCCGCCGAGAGCGCCGGCGAGAGGAGCCCGTGCCCTGCGAGCAGCCTGATCCCCGTCTCGCCCGGCGGTGGGACGAGCAGGTCGGCGAGCGGCGTCCAGTCGCCGGCCCCGTCGACGAGCCAGTCCCGCTCCGCGGCGCTCTCGGCGAAGTGGGTCTGCATCGGCACGTCGAGAGCGGCAGCCGCCACGTACACCTCGAGCGTGCACGTGTACGGTGCGTGGGGGCTGATCCCGCACTGAACCCGGTCGGAGAGCACCGGCGCGATGCGCTCGCGCAGCTCGTGGTAGCGGTCGAGTGCCGCGACGTCGCGGCCGAAGACCTCGAGGAAGACCAGCGCGCGAAGCCCGACCGCGGCTGCGGCCTCGGCGGTCGCGCCGCTGAAGCTGCAGTCGCCGACAGTCGTGACGCCGCTGCGAAGCGATTCCCAGGCGCCGACCGTGGCGATCGCCCGCATGTCGTCGAGGTCGAGCGCCTGCTTGCGACGTACGTGCAGCCCGATCCATGGGACGAACGGAAGCCCGTCGCCGAACCCGGCGTAGACGGCGTACTCGAGATGCGCGTGCGCGTTGACGAAGCCGGGGAGGATCACGCATCCCTCGAATACCTCGTCGGCGCCGAGCTCGGCTCGCGGCCCGACGGCCGCGATCGTGCCGTCGTCCGAGATTGCGACTGCCCCGGCGGCGATCGGGACGCCCTCGACCGGGACGACCCAGTCGGCCGAGACGACTCTCACCGCTCGTCCTCGTCCAGCCCGTCGGGGAACTCGTCGCGAAGGTCGTCGTCGAGATCGGCCGTCACCGAGACGGGCTCCGGCTCGGGCATCTCGTCCGGCAGGTCGTCGAGGTCGGTGTCGTCGAAGTCGGCGTAGGGGCTATAGCCGGTATCCCAGCGGCGCTCCATCAGCGCGGACAGCCAGATCGAGAGCTCGAAGAGCGCGATCAGCGGCAGCGTCTCGAGAATCAACGAGACGGGATCGACCGTCGGCAGCAGAATCGCAAAGCACGTCATCGCGACGATCCCGATCCGGCGGTTGCGCCGGAGCGTCCCAGACGAGAGCAATCCGATCCGGACGAGCCCGAGGATGAAGATCGGCATCATGAACGCGATCCCGGTCGCAAACAGGGTGAGCGTCACGAACGAGAGGAAGTAGCTGGCCCGCACCTGCTCGTCGTACAGGCCGTCGTCGTAGCTGACGAGGAAGCTGAGGGCGCGTGGGAGCAGCACGAAGTAGCCGAACGCCAGCCCTGACGCGAAGAGCAAGGTCGCGAATACCACGAAGCCGGACAGCGCTCGCTGCGTCCCGCGGTCGAGCGCGGGTGCGAAGAACGCCCACACCTGCCACACGAGGATCGGGAGGGTCAGCGCAAGCGCCGCGTAGAAGCTGACCTTGATCGAGGTCGTGAACGGCTCCGTCACGCCAAGGGTGACGAAGTGCGTGTTCTTCGGCGCGAGCTCCATCAGCCGCTTGATCAGCCATTCGTGGATCGCGAACGAGGCGAGGAAGGCCGGGATGATCGTGACGACGCAGATGACGAGCCGGTGGCGTAGCTCGCCGAGGTGCTCGACGAGCGTCGCCTGCTCGTCGGGCGCGAGGCGCCTCGGGATCAGCCGGGGCACGAGGTCTGGCTAGACGGTTTCGCGCTCGCGCTCGGCCGCGGTGCTCGAGGCCGGCGTCACGGGCTCGTTCAGCTCGGCAACGTCGTCGTCGTCCCTGCCCGAGATCGAGTCCTTGAACTCACGCATCCCCTTGCCGAGCTGGCGTCCCATCTCGGGGAGCCGCTTCGGGCCGAAGACGAGGAGGAGGACGAGCAGAAGAATGAGGAGCTCGGGGATACCGATTCCGAATGGCATAGGCACACAGTACCACCGCTGTCGTGTCTGACCAGCCTCCGGCTCACGGTGACCCGGTCCGGGTACCATCGACCAGAGGGACGGGTCATCGCGGCCTCCCTGTGTCAACTCCCCTTTCGAAGAGGTCTCAACGGTGCCACTGCTCCAGATCAGGAATCTCCACGTAGCGCTCGAGGACGGAACCGAGATCGTCAAGGGCCTTGATCTCTCGCTCGACACAAACGAGAAGCATGCGATCATGGGCCCGAACGGCTCGGGCAAGTCGACGCTCGCGTACGCGCTGATGGGGCACCCCGCGTACGAGATCACCGAAGGAGACATCCTCCTCGACGGCGAGAGCCTCCTCGAGGCCGAGGCCGACGTGCGGGCACAGAGAGGCCTCTTCCTCGCGTTCCAGTACCCGCACGCGATCCCCGGCGTCACCGTGACGAGCTTCCTCCGCAGTGCGATCAACGCGAAGCGCAAGGCGGCCAACGGCGGCGTCGACGACCCGATTCCGGTGAAGGAGTTCCGCACCGAGCTGCTCGCCGCGATGGAGCACCTGAAGGTGCCCCGCGAGCTCGCGCAGCGCTATCTCAACGACGGGTTCTCGGGCGGCGAGAAGAAGCGCGTCGAGATCCTCCAGATGGCGATGCTGAAGCCGCGCATCGCGATCCTCGACGAGACCGACTCGGGGCTCGACATCGACGCGCTTCGCGTCGTCGCCGAGGGTGTGAACGCGCTCGTCGGGCCCGCGATGGGCGCGCTCGTGATCACGCACTACCAGCGGATCCTCAACTACGTCACCCCCGATCACGTGCACGTCTTCGTCGACGGCCGCATCGTCGCCTCGGGCGGCGCCGAGCTCGCCCACGAGCTCGAGGCCGAGGGCTACGACCGCTACCTCCCGGCCGGTGTCGGGGAGACCGCGGCATGAACGAAGCTTGCAACCGCCGGCCGCTTCGAGGGGCTTCTGCGGGAGGGACATCGTGAGTGATGTCCGCGACGAGACCGAGGTCATTCGCGAGATCCGCGCGGACTACGAGTACGGCTTCCACGTCGACGACGCGCCGGTCTACAAGGCGCCGAAGGGCCTCTCGCACGAGCTGATCGACGTGATCTCCGATCACAAGTCCGAGCCGGACTGGATGCGCGAGTTTCGCCACAGCGCGCTCGACGACTTCCTCGCCCGCCCGATGCCGAGCTGGGGCGCGGATCTCTCGGGGATCGACTTCGACAACATCCACTACTACGTCAAGCCGACCGAGAAGCAGGCGGAGAGGTGGGAGGACCTCCCGGCGGAGATCCTCGACACCTGGGATCGACTCGGGATCCCCGAGGCCGAGAAGAAGTACCTCGCCGGTGTCGGCGCGCAGTACGAGTCCGAGGTCGTCTACCACAAGCTTCAGGCCGACCTCGAGTCGAAGGGTGTCATCTTCCTCGACATGGACTCCGGCCTGCGCGAGCACGAGGAGCTCGTGCGCAAGCACTTCGCGACCGTGATCCCACGCAACGACAACAAGTTCGCCGCGCTCAACTCGGCCGTATGGTCGGGCGGCTCGTTCATCTACGTGCCGAAGGGCGTTCGGATCGAGATGCCGCTCCAGGCCTATTTCCGGATCAATGCCGAGAACATGGGCCAGTTCGAGCGAACACTGATTCTCGTCGACGAGGACGCGTATGTGCACTACGTCGAGGGCTGCACGGCTCCGATCTACTCGTCTGACTCGCTGCACAGCGCCGTTGTCGAGATCGTCGTCCAGAAGGGCGGCCGGTGCCGGTACACGACCATTCAGAACTGGTCGAACAACGTCTACAACCTGGTAACGAAGCGCGCAGTCGCCCATGCGGGCGCCACGATGGAGTGGGTCGACGGGAACCTCGGCTCGAAGGTGACGATGAAGTACCCCGCGATCTGGCTGATGGGCGAGGGCGCGCACGGCGAGGTGCTCTCGATCGCGTTCGCAGGGAAGGGACAGCACCAGGACGCAGGCGGCAAGGTCGTGCACGTCGCGCCGAACACGACGAGCGTGATCACGTCGAAGTCGATCTCGAAGAACGGTGGGCGTGGCGGCTACCGCGGCCTCCTCGAGGTCGGCAAGGGTGCCACCGGCGCCAAGTCGAAGGTCGTGTGCGACGCGCTGATCCTCGACGAGGACTCCCGCTCCGACACGTACCCGTACATCGACGTAAAGGAGAACGACGTCGACCTCGGGCACGAGGCTACGGTCTCCAAGATCGGCGAGGAGCAGCTCTTCTACCTGATGTCGCGCGGACTCTCGGAGGCCGAGGCGAGCGCGATGATCGTCTCGGGCTTCGTCGAGCCGATCACGAAAGAGCTCCCGCTCGAGTACGCGGTCGAGATGAACCGACTGATCCAGCTCCAGATGGAGGGCTCCGTTGGGTAACGAAATCACCCGCGTCGACTTCGTCGCGATCCCGTCCACCGACTGGAAGCGGACGCGCGACTTCTACGTCGACACGCTCGGGCTTCGCCCGGACGCGCACGGCCAGTCGGAGTTCTGGGCCGGCGACACCTGTTTCGCCGTGTACGAACCGGCGAGCTTCGGGATGGAGTTCGGGCCGCAGCGCAACGGGCACCTTGCGTTTCACGTCGACGACGTCGCCGCTGCGAGAGCCGAGCTCGAGGCGAAGGGCGTCGAGTTCGCGGGTGAGACGATGGACACAGGCGTCTGTCACATGGCCTTCTTCAGGGACCCCGACGGCAACGACCTGATGCTTCACTCGCGCTATGCGCCCTATGAGGCGACTGGCCAGTGATCACGGTCGAGCGCACCGACTTCATCTCGGTCCCGGTCACCGACCTCGAGCGCTCGCGCGCGTTCTACCGCGACACGCTCGGCCTCGAAGAGATCCCCGGTCAGGGCTCGTGGCCGGAGTTCCAGCTCGGAGCGAACGTGAGCCTCTACCTGCTCGACCCGACGAACATCGGGCAAGAGTTCAAGGGGCCGCACTCGGCGCCGATCGCGCTGCGCGTCCCCGACGTCGCGGCTGCGAAGGAGGCGCTCGAGGCGAAGGGGGTTGCGTTCACCGGCGACGTGTTCGACACGAGCGTCTGCCACATGGCGATCTTCCACGACCCCGACGGGAACCAGATCATGCTGCATCGCCGGTACGCGCCGCATGCGAGCTGAGCTCCTCGAGCGCTACAGGGCGCTGCCGCTGCCGACGAAGCGAGAGGAGCACTGGCGCTTCACCGACCTCGCCGGCTTCGATCCCGACGCCTGGACGGCGAGCCGCGGTGACGTGGCTTCGGCCGCGTCGCCCTCCTTCGTGGAGCTGGACGCGGCCGGGATCGCGGTGCTCGACGAGTCGGGTCTCGAGCTCGTCTCGGCACCCGAGGGTATTCGGTTCGAGGCGCTGACCGACGACCACCCGCTGCTCGGGACGCTCGTCAAGCCCGACGACAAGCTGCGTGCTCACAACGCAGCGGTCTGGCAGCACGGCCTGCTCGTGCACGTCCCCGCCGGAGTCGAGCTCGAGCGGCCCCTCTTCCTCCGGGTCGCCAACACGGTCGAGCAGGGCGCGCTCTTCTGGCGCGTGCTCGTCGTCGCCGACCCTGGGAGCAAGTTCACCCTGATCGAAGAGCTCTCCTCGGCGTCGGCCGACCTCGCCGGCTACGCAAGCTCGGCGGTCGAGATCTTCGTGCACGAAGGGGCGACCGTCGAGTACGTCAACGTCCAGAACCTCTCGCAGCAGACATGGCTCTTTTCGTCGTGCCACGCGCGGGTCGAGCGGGACGCCGAGCTCGACTGGGTCGCTGGCGGCTTCGGCTCGCGGAGCGGCAAGGTCTGGATTCAAAACGACCTTGTTGGTCGCGGCGCCACCTCCCGCGTCACCGGTGCGTACTTCGCCGACGGGACGCAGCACCTCGACTTCGACACCTACCAGCTGCATGCGGCGCCGGACACGACGAGCGACTTCGCGTTCAAGGGCGCGCTCCGTGATGCGGCGAGGGCCGTCTGGCGCGGGATGATCCGGGTCGACGAGGGCGCCCAGCGCACGAACGCCTACCAGGAGAACCGCAACCTCCTCCTCTCCAAGACCGCGACTGCCAACTCGATCCCCGGGCTCGAGATCCTCGCGAACGACGTGCGTTGTACCCATGGGGCGACGCTCTCGCCGGTCGATCGCGATCAGCTCTTCTATCTGATGGCCCGCGGGCTTCCCCGCGCCGAGGCAGAGCGGCTGATCGTTCGCGGCTTCTTTCAGGACGTGCTCGACCGGGTCGAGCTCGAGCCGGTGCGAGACGCGCTCGGCGCCGCGCTCGAGGCCCGAATCCCCGAGGCCTGAACGGCGCCCTGAAGCTCTGGCGCCTCACCCGGGCCGCTCACACTGCGCTCGACGGTGCCGGGACCGTGCAACACGGCGGGCGCTACTCACCACCCGGTGTGCCAGTCGTGAACCTCGCCTCCGAGGCGGGGCTCGCGGTGCTGGTCGCGCTTCGGTATCTCCCGCGCGACCTCGCGGCGATCCCGAACGACTACGTCCTCGGCTGGACGGAGGTCGACGCAACGCCGGAGCGCGTTCCGGCTGAGCGGGAAGAGGCAACGCGGGCCTTCGTCGCGGCGTGGCTGGACGAGCGGAGGTCGCTGCTTGCGGCGGTGCGCTCGCGGGTTCTTCCCGAGGCCGACGTCGTGCTGCTGAACCCTGCCCATCCCGACGCTGCTGCCGTTCCCGCCCTCGTCACGCGACCGTTCAGCTTCGCTGACTGCCTCCATGAGCCGCCGATGAAAGCACGCTACGAGCGGCCGGCCGACGATCGGACGTAGTCTTCGGGCATGGCCGCGGTCGGTCTTTTCCCGCTCGGGATCGTCCTGCTTCCCACCGAGCAGGTCCCGTTGCATATCTTCGAGCCCCGCTACCGCGAGCTGATTGGCGAGTGCCGCAACGACGGCACCCCGTTCGGGCTCGTCCTCGTCGACGACGCCGGCGGGATCCGCGAGGTCGGCACGCTTGCGCACATCCTCGAGGCCGAGGAGCTCGGCGACGGCCGCTACAACATCGTCGTCGAGGGTCGCGAGCGGTTTCGCATCCTCGAGCGGACCGAGGGTCGGTCGTTCATGACTGCCGAGGTCGAGCCGGTCTCCGATGTCCCCTCACCGCCGCCCGGCGCCACGATCACCAGAGCGCTTGATCTCTTCGACCGCCTCGTCGCGTTGACTGGCTCCGACCTCGAGCGCCCCGCCGAAGGCCACCCACAGCTCTCGTACGCGATTGCGGGCCACTTCGAGCTGGATGCCGAGGTGAAGCAGCGACTGCTCGAGGAGCTTGCCGAGACCCCCCGCCTCGACAGCGTCCTCGAGCTTCTCGAGCGCTCGTACGCCGCGATCGTGGCCCGGCGTGAGGTTGCCGCACGAGCGCAGACCAACGGCAAGCACTGACCGCCGCGGGGCTGCGACCTGCGAATGGCCGGCTCGGGCGTGCGACGGCGCGGTGACCCGTCGTCGCGGGGATACCATTGCGGTCTGTGACGCAGGCGGCGACAACGACTCTCGATGCTGCCCGGCTGCGGGCGGACTTCCCTATCTTCGAGCACCTCTCGCACGGCAAGCCGCTCGCGTTTCTCGATTCGGCAGCGAGCGCACAGAAGCCCCGGCAGGTGCTCGATGCGATGACGACGTTCTACGAGACCTCGTACGCGAACGTCCACCGCAGCGTCTACGAGCTCGCCGAGAAGGCGACCGAAGCGCTCGAGTCGTCGCGCGAGACCGTCCGCGAGTTCCTCAGCGCGCCGGCCGCCCGAGAGGTGATCTTTGTCCGCAACGCGACCGAGGGGCTCAACCTCGTCGCCTACGCCTGGGGCCTGTCCAACCTCGGCCCCGGCGACGTCGTCGTCTCGACGGAGCTCGAGCACCACTCAAACTACGTGCCGTGGCAGTACATCGCCTCGCGAACCGGCGCCGCGTTCCGGCTCGTGCCGGTCGACGACGGCGGCGAGCTCGACCTCAACGCGCTCGACGCGATCGCCGCTGAGGGAACCGTGAAGGTGCTCGCGGTCGGGCTCGTCTCGAACGCGGTCGGGACGGTCAACCCAACCGGCCGGCTCGTCGCGTGGGCGCACGCGCTCGGCGCGATCGTCGTCGCCGACGCCGCGCAGGCAGCGCCGCACCGGGCCATCGACGTACAGGCCCTCGACGTCGACTTCGTCGCGGTCTCGGGCCACAAGCTCTGCGGCCCGAGCGGGATCGGTGCGCTCTGGGGCAGAGCCGAGATTCTCGAGCGGATGGAGCCGTTCCTGATCGGTGGTCACATGATCGCGTCGGTGTCCGCCGAGCGGACGAGCTGGGGCCAGCTGCCCGCCAAGTTCGAGGCCGGCACTGCGCCGATGGCCGAAGCGGTCGGGTTCGCTGCTGCGATCGACTACATCAGCGCGGTCGGGCTCGACGCCATCGAGCGGCACGAGCACGAGCTCGCTTCGTACGCGCTCGACCGGTTCGCCGAGCTGCCGTGGATTCGGAGCTATGGCCCGCCGGCCGATCGTCGCGCCGGAATCGTCTCGTTCAACGTCGACGGGGTACATCCCCACGACGTCGCGCAAGTGCTCGACTTCGAGGGGATCGCGATCCGGGCCGGGCACCACTGCGCGCAGCCTTTGATGCGAAGGCTAGGTGTCCCCGCGACCAACCGGGCGAGCTTCTATCTGTACTCGACGATCGACGAGGTCGACCGCCTCGTCGACGGTCTCCACACGGCGAAGGCGAAGCTGGGATGAGCGAGTTCGAGCAGCTCTATCGGGAGGTGATCCTCGACCACTACAAGGCGCCGAGAAACCACGGGCTCCTCGACCCGAGCGACGCGGTCGCGGAAGGTCAGAACCCGCTCTGCGGCGACGAGATCACGGTGACGGTCCGGTTCGGCGAGGGCGACGTCGTTGAGCAGGTCGGCTTCGAGGGGCAAGGCTGCGCGATCAGCCAGGCGGCGACATCGATGCTGACCGAGCTCGTCACCGGCCGAACCGCCCAGGAGATCGCCGCGATGCCAAAGGAGGAGCTACTCGACGAGATCGGGATTCCGCTCACGCCGGTCAGGCTCAAGTGCGCCCTCCTCGGGCTCTACGTGCTCAAGATCGCGCTGCACAAGGCGAAGGGAACGACCCTGCCCGAGGAGTGGGGGATCCCCGCCGGCGAGATCACGCTGAGCTGATGCCCGAGATCGAGCTCTGCCAACTCGCAGACCTGCCTTCGGGCGAGCGACGCGTGTTTCGTGACGTTGGGCCGGAGGGCGTCGGGCTCTACAACTGCGACGGCGAGCTCTTCGCGGTCGAGGATCGCTGCACTCATGACGACGGCCCACTTTGCGAGGGTGAGTGGGACCCGGCGACATGCGAGATCGTCTGCCCTCGTCACGGTGCTCGGTTCGACGCCCGCACGGGGGCCGCGCTTACGCTCCCTGCGTATATCCCGGTCGACACGTATCCGGTGCGCGTGCGCGACGACGGGATGGTCGTCGTCGACGTTCCCTAGCACCCACGCGCGAGCTCACGACTGGCCGGGTGCCGTCGCTTTTCCGGCGTGCGGCGCGATCGCCTCTCGACACACAGTTGGCACGAAGTCGACACAGACACGTGACCCTTTCTCGGGCACAATTCCGGAAGGGGCCCGCACGCCCCCATTGCGGGGGGTGCACGCAGCGGGTGGGTTGCGGCTGGTTGCGGCTGCCCGGGCTCGAGCCGGGCGGGACGCGGAGCTTCGCCGACAGGTGCGGTTTACCGCACTGACGTGGCGCCGGTGCTTTGCCAGGATACGGCTGGCATGCGCACCGTTCTCGTCGTCGACGACCACCCGAGCTTCCGCGCCTCGGCGCGGGCCGTGCTCGAGTCTGCGGGCTTTGCTGTTGTCGGTGAGGCGAGCACCGGCACCGAAGCGCTCGCCGAGATCGATCGGCTGGGCCCTGACCTCGTGTTGCTCGATGTCCAGCTCCCCGACATGACCGGGTTCGACGTGTGTCGAGCGCTCGTCGGCGTCGCAGGTGGGCCGACCGTGATCCTCGTGTCGAGCCGGGACGAGAGCGACTACGGCAGCGACGTTGCGGACTCGGGAGCCGCCGGCTTCATCGCGAAGGCGGAGCTCGCGCCGGAGACGGTCGAGGCGCTCCTCACATGACGCGTCGCTGGATGCTGCTCCTGCTCGCGCTCGCGGTGGTGGCTGCGGAGGTGACGGTCAGTGTGATCCTGATCGCGCAGGGCGAGCACAACGACACGAAATGGGCGACGCTCAGCTTCGCGGTCCCGCCGGGAGTCGCCTTCGCGCTGGCCGGGACCGTCGCGGTCTGGCGCAGACCGGCAAACCGAACCGGGTTCTACCTCGGAGCCGTGGGGTACCTCTGGTTCATCGGGGCGCTCTTCGAGTCGAGCAACGAGTGGCTGTTCGCGTTCGCGGTCGTGTTCCAGAGCCTCGCGTTTATCCCGTTCGTCCTCCTCGTCTTCGCGTTCCCGACCGGCCACCTCCAAAACCGGGCCCAGCGGATCTACCTCGTCGTCGTGTCGATCGCGTTGCTGGTCGTTCCGCTGGTCAAGCTGCTCGTCGACCGAACCCCCGAGGAGCGGTGTGTCAACGGGTGCCGAGAAAGCCCAATCGCGATCGTCGACTCCGAGCGTCTCGGGGACGTGGTCACATTCGTCGGCGGCTTGATCGGGATCGGGCTCATCGTCGCCGCTGCGATCCTGCTCGTGCAGCGCTGGCGGGTTGCGACGCACGCGCACCGCAACGCGCTCCGGCTGGTGCTCGTGACGAGCGTCACCGCGATCGCGATGCTCCTTGTGCTGAACGCGGTCGACGCGGTCTCGCCGGGCAGCTCGGATCCCCTCTCGCCCCTCTTCCTCGTCGCGTTCACGGCCGTGCCGATCTCGTTCCTCGTCGGGATCCTGAGGATCAGGCTCGCCCGCTCGTCGGTGGCCGCGCTCGTCGTCGAGCTCGGCCGAGGGGCACCGATTCAGGCCGCGCTCGCGCGGTCGCTCGGCGACCCGAGCCTCGAGGTCATCTATCCCGTCGACGACGGCGCTTGGATCGACTCGGCCGGGCAGCGGGTGCCCGCGCCCGAGACCCGCGACGCCCGGAGCCGGACGGATGTCGCCGGCGACCGAGGGTTGATCGCGACCCTGGTCCACGACCCGTCGCTCGACGAGGAGCCCGAGCTCGTCGACGCGGTAACCGCAGCGTCCAGCATCTCCCTCGAGAATGCGCGCCTCGATGCTGCGCTCCGCTCGCAGTCCCAGCTGACCGAGACGATTGGAAGCACGGTGCCGAGCCTGCTCGTGCTCGTCGATCTCGAGGGGCGGGTCGTGAAGGCAAACCCGGCCGCGCTCGCGGCGGCGGGGCTCAGCCGCGCCGCGGAGGTGAACGGGCGGCCGTTCTGGGAGATCTTCATCGACCCGGGTGAGCGGGAAGGGATGATCGCGCGCTTCCGGGCGGCAGCGCCGGAGTTCCCGCGGGCGAGCTACGAGAACACGTTCACGAATCGTCGCGACGAGACGCATGTGATCGCGTGGGAGAGCGCGCCCGTCCTCGACGGCGAGGGGCGGGTGACCGGGATCGTCGCCGGCGGCCTTGACATCACCGAGCGCAAGCAGCGTGAGCTCGAGCTTGCGCGCGAGCGTGACCTGCGTCAGCGACAGGAGGCCGAGGTGCGCGCCTCTCGCGCGCGGATCGTCCGGGCCGGCGACGAGGCCCGGCAACGCCTCGAGCGAAACCTCCACGACGGCGCACAGCAGCGGCTCGTCTCGCTTTCGGTCTCGCTCCGACTGATCGAGGGCAGGCTCGAGAGCGACCCTGGCAGCGCGGCGGAGATGCTCGTCGCTGCCCGGGCGGAGCTGAGCGAGGCGCTCGACGAGCTCCGCGAGCTCGCCCGCGGCATCCATCCGGCGATCCTCTCCGACCGCGGCCTGCTGCCGGCGGTGGAGTCGCTCGCCTCCCGGCTACCGATCGACGTCGAGATCACGGGCAAAGCGGACGGCCTCCCAGACACGGTCGAGGCGGCGCTGTACTACGTCGTCGCCGAGTCCTTGACGAACGTCGTCCGCTACGCGAAGACCGATCGCGCGACCGTCGCGCTCGCGCGCGAGGGCGGTCTCGTCGCGGTCGTCGTCTCCGACGAGGGCGAGGGTGGGGCCGACCTCGCGCGCGGCACCGGGCTCCGCGGGCTGCAAGACCGGGTTGCGGCCCTCGATGGCCGGTTCGCCCTCGACAGTGCGCCGGGCCGGGGAACCAGGGTCCGCGCCGAGATCCCGGTCGCGAAGCCGGCGCCCGGATGACAGGCCTGCCTGAGGGAACGGTCACGTTCGTCCTCACCGACGTCGAAGGCTCGACCGGGCTGGTCGAGACGCTGGGTGGCGGGTACGGCGAGCTGCTCGGCGCTGTTCGCGGCACGCTTCGGACGGCGCTGGGCGCGCATCGCGGGCACGAGCTCGACGCGACGGGTGACACGATGCTCTGGGCGTTCGGAGACGTTGGGCAGGCCCTCAGCGGCTCGGCCGAAGCCCAGCGGGCGCTCACCGAGCGCGAGTGGCCAGGTGGCCGGGCGGTCCGCGTCAGGGTGGGTGTCCACACCGGCACTCCGCAGCTCACCGACGAGGGCTACGTCGGGCTCGACGTCGTTCGCGTCGCTCGGCTCGCGGCCGCCGGCCACGGTGGACAGGTGCTCGTCTCGGCGGCGACAGCTGCGATCGCCACCGCGGAGCTCCGTGACCTCGCCACCCACCGGTTCCCCGGGCTGAGCGCGCCGGAGCGCGTCTACCAGCTCCTCGGTGAGGGGCTGCCGCGCGACTTCCCGGTGCTTCGCAACACCATCTCGCAGCTCGGGGCCGGGCTTCGCGTCATCCTCGCTGACGACTCGGCTCTGCTCCGCGCAGGCGTCGCCCGGCTGCTCGAGGACTCGGGCTTCGAAGTCGTTGCGCAGTCCGGCACCCCCGAAGACCTCCTCCGTCATGTCGCGATGCATCGGCCCGACGTCGTCGTCGTCGACGTCCGGATGCCACCCTCGTTCACAAACGAGGGTCTCGTCGCTGCGAGCGAGATCCGCGCGCGCTGGCCCGGCGTCGGTGTGCTCGTGCTCTCCCAGGTCGTCGAGGCCGCGTATGCGGCAGACCTCCTCGCCCAGCCGGGTGGCGTCGGCTACCTGCTGAAAGACCGGGTGGCGGACGTCGAGGAGTTCGCGACCGCGCTGTGCCGGATCGCTGAAGGGGGCTCGGCCTTCGATCCGTCGGTCGTCGCGGAGCTTCTCGGCCGCACGCGGAGCGACGACCCGGTGAGCTCGCTGACCCCGCGTGAACGTGAGGTGCTCGAGCTGATGGCCGAGGGGCGCTCCAATCAGGCGATCGCCGACGCCCTCTTCGTCACGCTGCGGGCTGTGGAAAAACACGTGACGAACATCTTCGACAAGCTCCACCTGGCCGCGAGCCCTGACGATCATCGCCGCGTCCTTGCGGTTCTCTCCCTGTTGCGAGCCTGACCCCGCGAGTGTGGTTAGCCGCACCCGAAGACACCTGGACACCGCACGGCGCAGGCCCTTCCCGGACGCGAGGCTTCGATCAGCAAGCCCACTCGTCCAAGGAGACCCAGATGTCACCGCTCAGGAAGAGCACGAACCTCGCGGCCCGCATGGGTCGCTGGAGCGCAACCCACCGGAAGACGGCGATCTTCGGTTGGCTTGCGTTCGTCGTCGCCGCAGTCGTGATCGGCTCTGCGGCGGGGATGAAGACGATCGACGACAACGACTCGAACGTCGGCGAGGCCCGCCGAGCGGATCACATCATTCGCGACGCCGGCTTCTCGCTCGACGAGCAGTCCGAGTACGTCCTCGTCCAGTCCCAGCGCGACACGATCGACGACCCGGCGTTCCGCGCCGTCGTCGAAGAGACCGTTACGAAGCTCGATCGTTTCCCCGAGGTCGAGAAGCTCCGCTCCCCGCTCGCCGTGGGGAACGAAGGGCAGATCGCTGCCGACCGTCACTCGGCCCTGATCCAGTTCACGCCGAAGGGCACCTACGACGACGGCGTCGAGTACATCGACAAGATCACGTCCACTGTCCACGGCCTCCACGCGAAGCACGACGGCTTCGTGGTCGTCGAGGCGGGCTCTGTCTCAACCGGCAAGGCGCTCGACGCGATGTTCGGCTCGCAGCTCGCGCGCGCCGGCCTGATCTCGATCCCGCTGACGCTCGTCATTCTCCTCGTCGTGTTCGGCTCCCTGGTGGGGGCGAGCGTGCCGCTGCTGCTCGCGCTCTCGTCGGTGTTCGCGACGATCAGCCTGGTCGCGCTTCCGAGCCATCTCGTCCCGATGGACGAGTCGATCTCGGAGGTCATCCTCCTGATCGGCCTCGCCGTCGGTGTCGACTACTCACTGTTCTACATCCGGCGCGAGCGCGACGAGCGCCGTGCCGGTCGGAGCGAGAGCGCTGCCCTCGAGGCCGCCGCGGCGACCTCGGGCCGTGCCGTGTTGATCTCGGGCGTCACGGTGATGATCGCGATGGCCGGGATGTTCTTCTCGGGCGACAAGACGTTCATGTCGTTCGCGATCGGCACGATGATGGTCGTCGCCGTTGCGATGCTCGGCTCGCTGACCGTGCTCCCGGCGGTGCTCTCGTGGCTGGGCGACCGGGTGGACAGGGTGCGGGTGCCGTTCATCGGCCGTCGCTCGCGCGAGAGTGGCGAGAGCCGGCTCTGGAACGCGATCCTCGATCGAGTCCTTCGCCGTCCGCTCCTGTCGGCGGTCGCCGCCGGCGCTCTGCTCCTCGCGCTCGCGGCTCCGGCGCTGTCGCTCCATACGTCGATCTCCGGTCTCGATGCACTCCCGAAGTCACTGCAGGAGGTCAAGGACTTCGACAAGATCGAGAAGGCCTTTCCGGGTGGATCGATTCCCGCCGTCGTCGCGATCGCTGGTGACACCAGCGACCCCGCGCTCCGGCAGGCGATCGGGGAGCTCCGGCGCCGAGCGCTCGCGTCGGGCCAGGCGCTCGAGCCCATCTCGACCGAGATCGCTCCGGGCGGCAAGGCGGCCAAGGTGCTGATCCCGCTCGTCGGCAAGGGCACCGACAGCCGGTCGAACCACGCGCTTGGTGTCCTCCGCGAGGAGCTCATCCCGGCGACGGTCGGCAAGGTGCCGGGGGTCGAGGTCGCCGTGACCGGTGACACGGCCGCCTCGAGTGACTGGAACGCCGCGATGCGCCGGGCCGTGCCGATCGTGTTCGGCTTCGTCCTCGCCTTCGCGTTCCTCCTCCTGCTCGTGACCTTCAGGTCGGTGGTGATCCCCGCCAAGGCGATCGTGATGAACCTCCTCTCGGTCGGCGCGGCGTACGGGCTGCTGGTCGTGGTGTTCCAGTGGGGCTGGGGCGAGAACCTCCTCGACTTCCAGGCGAACGGTGGGATCACCGCCTGGCTGCCGATGTTCCTGTTCGTGATCCTGTTCGGGCTCTCGATGGACTACCACGTGTTCATCCTCAGCCGGGTCCGCGAGTACTACGACCGTGGCCTCGACACCGAGCAGGCCGTCGCGAAGGGAATCAAGGCGACCGCGGGTGTCGTCACCAGCGCCGCCGTCGTGATGATGCTCGTGTTCTCGGTGTTCGCAACGATGCCGATCATCGACATGAAAGAGATGGGCCTCGGGCTCGCCGCGGCGATCCTCATCGACGCGACGATCGTGCGGGCGGTGCTGCTCCCCGCGACGATGAAGCTCCTCGGAACGTGGAACTGGTACCTGCCGAGCTGGCTCGAGTGGCTTCCTCGCCTCGAGCTCGAGCGGGACGCCGAGCACGCCCGCTCGGCGGCGTAAGAGCTCCGAACGACGAAGGGTCCCTGCCGGGGCCCTTCGTCTTTGCGCTCCCCACTGGCGCGGCTACGTGGGTAGCCTGCGGAGAGGCTCGATGAGCGCGTCCCCGACGTTCTCGACCGTCTGGATCGCGAAGACGAACCGGATCGAGTCGCGGCGATCCCGTCAACCGAGCGATCGCTTCCAGTGGGTATCTCGCATCCCGTCGCGCCGATCCGACGCTCTCCTCGGTGCTGGTCCCGATCGACAACGGGCTGGAATTGACAACCGTTCTCTCGTGATCCGGGCTTGCGGCCGTCCGACGCGAATGCGTACACTCGAGGTACCGCGGAAAGGAGGTGGTCGGGTGGATTCCAGCAGTACCGGCAGCGGAGGTACCAGCGGGTAGGGGCGTCGTCCCCGGGACCACCGGGAATCGCCTAGCCAGCGTGGGGGACGTCGCGTATTCGCGCCGCCGGCCAGCGTCCGCACGGACGTGACGTCGAGCGTGAAGCGCCTCTACCAATCCACCGCTGGTCACCAGTCGCGAGGGCCGCCCTTTCGGGCGGCCCTCCGACGTTCGAGGGGACGGTGCGGCGTCGGCCCTCGGGTTCGCGACCGCTGGGGGATGCGGGCGCGGCGTGCGACGCTAGAGCGTCGCGACGGCGGTGCAGCTCTCGCCGGCCCGCGTCGCGGTTGCGACGATCGTGTCGGGCCCGGCGGCGTTCGAGAGCGTCCGGCTGACGCTGAAGGAGCCCGACGGCGCCCGCGTCACGGCGGTGCCGGAGGCGAGCTCGGCCCCGGAGCGCGAGAACGACCAGCTCCAGGTCACTCCGACGCGGTTCTGGTCGACCTCGAACTGCGCCTGGATCCCGGTGTCCTCGACCTTGAGCTTCAGCTTGCTGGTGCTTGCGCCCGTGCAGGTCCCGGTCACGCGGACTTCGGGGCGCTTCGCTGCGAACGCGCTCGACGCGAGCGCCAGCATCGCCAGCGCGAGAATCGCTCCGGTTGCGATTGTCCGAATCCTCGTCACTTCCGTCCTCCTTGTGGCGGTCTCGACCCCGTTTGGGTCATGTCACTTATGAAGAGCGCGCGTCGCCGCCTGACCGTGCGGGTCCTAGGACCAAGGTCCGGCGTGTTGTGCCAGGCCCGCCCGCTGCGCCCACAGCGCGGCCTGGGTGCGGTCGAAGACGCCGATCCTCCGGAAGGCGCTCGTCAGGTGCGTCTTCACCGTCTTCTCGCTGAGCCCGAGCTCCGCGGCGATCCGCTTGTTGGGCAGGCCGGCCCCGACGAGCGCGATGATCTCGCGCTCCCGCGGGGTCAGCGTCTCGGAAGGCCCGGTCACGCGGCGCTCGGCGACGAGCGCCGAGGCGGCACGTGGGGCGAGCGGGGATTCGCCCGCGCCCGCCGACCTGACCGCGCGAATGAGCTCAGCCGGCTCGGCGTCCTTCAGCATGTAGCCCACCGCACCGGCGTCGAGCGCCGCGAGGATCCGCGCGCGGTCGGAGAACATGGTGAGGATAACGACCCGGGTCTTCGGGATCGCAGCGCAGATCGCCCGCGTCGCCTCGATCCCGTCCTTGCCGGGCATCTCGAGATCCATCAGGAACACGTCAGGGCGTTCCGTGTGGGCAAGCCTGACCGCCTCGTCGCCGTCACGCGCGATCCCGACAACGGTGAGGTCGCTCGCGGTGCCGAGAACGCGCACGATCCCTGCGAGCACGACGGCATGGTCGTCGGCGACTGCGACCCGGGTCACGTGAGCGGCACCTCGAGCTCGACGCACGTCCCGCCCCCGGCGCGGGGCAGGATCCGGAGGGCCCCGCCGGCACCACGAACGAGGTCGGTGAGCAGCCTGAGCCCCATGTGCCCCTCGCGCTGCCGGGCGGCTAGCTCCGGCGCCGAGATGCCCACCCCGTCGTCCTCGACGGAGAGCTGTACGCGGCCACTGTCGTCCCTGACACGAACGACGACCTCGCTGGCCCGCGCGTGCGCGACGACGTTGCGGAGAGCTTCCTGGGCTGCTCGGTAGACGACGCCTTCTACCGCCGGCGGGTACCGTGCCTCGGAGACGTCGAGGGTGACGGCGATCTCGCGTCTCGTCAGCGGCGCGGCGAGATCGCCGAGCGCCGGACCGAGGCCGACGCGCTCCAGGTTCGACGGGTAGATCTCGACGATCAGCGAGCGCAGGCGCCGCATCGCGGTGCGCGTCGTCGAGGCAGCGTCCGCGAGCTCGTCTCGCAGCTCGGCCGCTGCGTCAGTCGGGAGGCGCTCTGTCGCTGCGGCAAGCGTCAGTGAGACGCCGGCGAGATCCTGGACGACGCCGTCGTGCAGATCGGCTGCGATCGCGAAACGCTCGCGCTCCGACGCCGCGACCGACTCGCGGAGCGCGGCCTCCCGGGCCTCGTGCGCGTGCCGCATCCTGCGGGCGAGCGACGCGGCGAGCGGAATCTGGATCAACCACAGCAGGATCAGCCCGCCGAGAACGGCCGGCGCGAATGCGAGCCACAACCGCCAGGACTCGGACGAGATCGCGCTGAACCGTTGGTACGTCTCGAAGAGGACCGGCGTCCCGTCGGGGGCTCGAAGCGGAAGGTAGACCTCTAGCAGTCGGCCGTAGCTGCGTTCGAAGCGGTTCTCGCGTCGACCGAGCTCGCTCGCCTCGGCCTCGACGTGGCCGCTCCGGAGCGTGTCTCTCTCCTCCTCGCCGAGGGGATAGCGGGCGCCGATCAGCTGCGTCTCGTCGGAGTAGACCACGACGCCGTCCCGGGTCCAGAGCTTCACGCGGACGACCGTGTCGCCGAGAACGCTCTCCCGGACGAGGCGGTCGAGTCGTGCCAGGGCTGCCCCACCGGAGAGCGCGCCGTCGTCGAGCGCGGGCTGCACCACCGCGCGCGCGAGCGTTTGTGCGCGCACCTTCGCGTCGCGCACCGACTCCTGTGTGCCTTCGCGACGGATCGTCCAGCCTGCGAGAAGCCCAAGCGCGACCAGCGCAGCCGCGCCTGAGGTGGCGAACTTCACGATCGGGCCTGCGATACCCGGCCGGGAGAGCACACTTCGCCTCATAAGGGTGAGAGCCAAATGCGGGGGCAAACCTTGCGGTGAGTTGGGTCAGGCCTATCCGGAGGCCTCACGTACCCGTGCAGCGAGCTGAGCGCGTGAGCGGACGCCGAGCTTCGCGTAGGTTCGCGAGAGGTGCACCTCGACGGTGTGCACGGTCACGTGCAGCCGGGCGGCGATCTCTTTGTTCGTCAGCCCCTCTGCCGCAAGCGCGGCCGTTCGCGCCTCGCTCGGCGTCAGCCCGCCCTCGGGCGTGCGTCGCCGTGCACCGACGCGGGAGAGCTCCGAGCGCGACTGCTCGACCCATCCGGGCGAGTCGAGTCGCTCGAAGGCCTCGACCGCCTGCTCGAGCAGGTCGCGCGCGGCCGCCCAGCGGCGTCGCCGCCGCTCCAGCCTCCCGCCGGCGAGCAGGGAGCGTGCGCGGTCGAAGGCGAGACCCCGCGCGGCGTACTCGGAGGCGACCGCGACGAGCTCGTCGACGCGACCTTCCTCCGTGCCGCGGAGGAGCCCTTCACAGCGGCGGACGCCGAGCCGGGCCCACGGGTGGGCAAGCGCCTCGGCCTGCGCGGCCAGTCGCGTCGCGACAGAGCGGGCTCCGTCGATCTCACCGGTTTCGCAAAGCGCCTCGACAAGGTCAGGTGCGACCGGGAAGACGCCCGGGTCGTCGACTCCCTCCCGCTCGGTGTGCTCCCACACGGTGCGCAGGTGGGCGACGGCAACCTGCGCGTTCCCGGCGGCGAGCGCACCGATCCCCCGTGCGCGAATCGCCTCGAGTCGATTCCAACCCTCGCCAGTCGCGTCCGCTCGTGCAATCGCGGCAACCGCCCAGCGCTCGGTCTCCTCGACCAGCCCTCGTCCGGCGGCGAGCTGCGCCCGGCAGCGCTCGTACATCGGCCACACGAATGTGTCGTCCGCCGATTCCGCCCATTCGTCGAGCAGGCGCTCGGCTTCCTCCCACTCGCCGCACCGCAGGGCGAGGTCACACAGGTAGAGCCGGTTGAGCGCGTAGAACCGCGTGCCGAGCTCGGCTCGGGCGAGCAGTCCCTGCAGCCGGCCGCGCGCTTCTCCGGTCTCGCCGCGCCAGAAGAGGTGCTGCGCGTCGATCATCTCGCCGAGTGGAGCGTCCGGAAGCCGGTGTGCTGGAAGCGCGGGAAAGCGCATCGCGCACTCGGCGACCGAATAGCCGCGCAACGCGTTGATCCAGAGCATGTCGATGAGGATCTCGGCCTCGAGATCCGCTCCCGCGGCAGACGCGTGCGGCAACTCCGCCGCCAGCCGAGTCTCGGAGCCGGCGACGTCCCTGACCTCGATCGCCGCTTCGCGCAATGCGAGAATCGCGGTCACCGCCGCCCTGATCCCTGGATCGTCAGGGCACTCGAGCACGGCGCGTCGGAGATATCGGCGCACCTCTTCGGGCTCGGTGACCTCACTTGCCAACCCGACGAGCGCCTCGGCGCGAACCCGACCCGCGGGGAGGGCGTCCAGCTCCCTGCGAAGGAGCTCGACGCAGCGTGCCGCGTCGCCGCTCATCGCCAGCTGCCGGGCATTCAGCAGGACGCGGTGGGCACGATGGGGAGAGCCGGGCGCCGCGAGCCGCAGTGCGTGACCCGAGAGGACAACGGCCTCGTCGAGGTCGCCGCGACGCTCGGCCTCGGCTGCGGCGGCTGCGACTACGGCGCCAAGGGTCTCGTCCGGCGCGACCGCTGCCGCAGCGCGAACCCGCAACGCCAGCCGCGCATCGGTGACGACGTCGGCAAGCCTGGCCATCACCGCGCGGCGCTCATCAGGGTGCGCGAGCTCGAGCGCGGCTGCGGCGAGAAGCGGGTGGGCGGGGCGGACGCGCTCCTGGTCGACGATGACGACCCCGGCAGCTGCTGCTTCCTCGACGACCGCAGCACCCTTGAGCGCCGCAAGCTCGTTCGTGCTAAGCGTCGAGCACACGCCGACAGCGACGAGCAGCTGGCGCTGCGGCTCAGGGAGTCGTGAGACACGCAGCCCGAGGAGCTCCTCCACGTTCCTGGGAGGCACGAGAGCTCCGTCCTCGTCGTCGTCGTCCCGCTCGAGGATCGTCCGACCGAGCTCGAGAGCGAACAGCGGGTTCCCCTGCGCGGCGTCGTGGAGCCGATACAACGAGCGGCGGGTGAGGCTGAGCGCCAACCGGTCGAAGAGAATCCGGCGGATCGCGCCCGGGCTCAGCGGCGTGAGCGCGAGCTGCGCGGTGCGATCGGCGCCCGCGGCCACGAGCAGCGGGGCCCGGGTGCCCGTGCGATGGGAGAACAGAAACCGCACGCGAGTGTCCATGTCCCTGAGGCGCCTGATCGAAAACGCGATCACGTCCGCCGTCGCCCGGTCGAGCCACTGCACGTCGTCGACCGCGACGACGACGGGTGCGCGTTTCGAGGCGGCGATCAGGAGGCTGAGAAACCCGAGGGAGGTCGCGAGCTCTTCGGGTGACTCGGCCTCCGGCTCGATCCGCCTGAGCGCGACTTCGAGGGCGTGGCGTTGCGGGCCGGGAAGCGCGGCGAGGGCGCGATCCCCGACCCCCGAGAGGAGGTCGGTGAGGCCGGCGAACGATAGTCGCGCTTCAGCCGCGCTGGCTCGCGTCGAGAGCACCCTGCCGGCGCTTTCGGCGAGAACCGACTCCCAGAGCGTCGTCTTGCCGATCCCCGGTTCGCCCGTGATCACCTGGACGAGCGGCGCCGTCGCGGCCGTGACGAAGCTCGACAGCGACGCGAGCTCTGCCTCGCGCGCGACGGTGGCGTACGTCCACGGGCTCCCATCCACCACCGGTGGATAGCACAGCGTCTCCCGCCGGACAAACGCCGGCTCATTGATTGAGGGTTTCCGTCATTTCGGTTGCGCCGTCTCGGTCATAGCGTGCTTGGCATGGAGTTCCTCCTCGAGGCGTACGCGGTCGACGCAGCTGCAGCCGAGCTGCGTGCCGACTGCTTGCGTCGGAGCGCGCGGAAGCTCCGGGTGACCGGTACCACGGTGAGAGTCGTGCGTGCGATCTTCCTGCCGGAGGAGGAGACGAGCCTCGTGCTCTTCGAGGCGCCGTCTGTCGACGCGGTTCGCGCGGCCGTGGCCGATGCCGGGCTCGCGGCCGACCGGATCGTCGTTGCCGTCCTCTCGCCAGCGGAGCAGTCATGCGCCTAGCGAGCGACATCCGGCCCCTTGCAGTATCCGGTTCCGGCTGGGCGGCAGCTGGCCGACACGACTGCGCGACCGAACGTGCGCTGTCGGCGGACGACCCAGCAGTCGGTACGCGATCGGGAGGGACGCCAGGCGGTGTCGCAGCCCTACGCGAAGACGGTGCCTCATGGCCATCTCGAGCCCTCCACGCCGCCGCCGCCGGATCCTCGATCGCCGGCGGTGGACACCGACCCGGACAAGGACGGGTACGCGTCGCTGCTCAGTCGCTGAAGTTGCGCCAGTAGGCGCTCGGAGTGGGGCCCCGCTGGCCCTGGTACTTCGACCCCATCCCGGCTGACCCGTATGGCCGCTCGGCCGGCTCGGACATCTGCACGAACGAGAGCTGGCCGATCTTCATCCCCGGGTAGATCGTGATCGGGAGGTTCGCGACGTTCGACAGCTCGAGCGTCACGTGCCCGTCGAATCCGGGGTCGATGAAGCCCGCCGTCGAGTGAATCAGCAGCCCGAGACGGCCGAGGCTCGACTTCCCTTCGAGCCGGGCCACCAGATCGTCCGGCAGCTTGACGCGCTCCAGTGTCGAGCCGAGGACGAACTCGCCCGGATGCAGGATGAACGGCTCCTCGTCGGCGACCTCGACGAGCTCGGTCAGCTCGGACTGGTCGACCTTGACGTCGATGTAGGGGTAGCGCGAGTTGCGAAAGACCCTAAAGAGCCGGTCGACGCGCACGTCCAGGCTCGACGGCTGCATCAGGCCGGGGTCGTAGGGGTCGATCTCGATCCTGCCCGCTTCGATGAGGCGGCGGATCGCCTGGTCGGAGAGCACCATCGTCGCGCATCGTATGCCGTGCGGGCCCTTCGCAGGAGCCCTTCGGTGCGGTACCCTCCTGGACCCGGTGTCCATGCTCTATCCATCGCTCGACCCGAACGAGCGGTTCCGCTCGCGTCGGGATCGAATGCGCCGAGCGAAGCGCCGACGACGCGCGCTCGCGTTCGGTGTGCTGCTGCTCATCCTGCTCGGGCTCGCCGGTGGAATGACGCTCGCCGGCAAAGGTGGCGATGACGCGAAGGCACCGCCGCCCGAGACGATCTCGAGCGTCGCTACCAAGCGTGTCGCGCCGGCGTCCCGGCCCCGCCCGCTGCCGGTCGAGGTACGGGGTGTTCACGTCACCGGCGCGCTCGCCTCCCTGCCCGGGAGGTTCGAGAAGTACGTCGACCTCTCGAAGTACGGGCTCAACACGATCGAGCTCGACGTCAAGGACGAAGGCGGCGAGATCGGGTTCCGCCCGAACGGCGTTCCGCTCGCGAGCAAGGTCGGAGCCGTGAGGAGGTTCTACGATCCGCGGCGGGTCGCCAGTCTCGCCCACGCGCAGAACGTGTACCTGATCGGTCGGGTTGTGGTCTTCCAGGACCCGAAGCTCGCGGCCGCCCGTCCGGATCTGGCGATCCACCGTCGGGACGGCTCGGTCTGGACGACGAATGCCGGGCTGGCTTGGGTCAACCCCTACGACCGGCGGGTATGGGACTACGCACTCGGCGTCGCCGAGGCCGCCGCTCGAGCAGGGTTCGACGAGATCATGCTCGACTATGTGCGCTTCCCCTCCGACGGCGACGTCGCCGGGGCGGTCTATCCGGGGAAGACGTCGGTGCCGCGCGGTCAGCTGATCGCCGACTTCGCAGCGTACGCGCAGCGGCGTCTGGAGCCGCTCGGTGTCCGGATCTCGACGGCGCTCTTCGGTCTCTCGGCGACCCGTGACCTGCGGATCGGGCAGGTGCCGGCCTGGATCTCGCATCACGTCGACCACGTGAACCCGATGGCGTACCCGGCTCTCTACGGCGGCGGTGAGCTCGGCATCGTCAACCCGAGCGCGGAGCCCGGCGAGACGGTGTTCCGGACGCTCGTCGACTTCCGCAACCAGCTCCGCGGCAGCAATGCCCAGCTGATCCCGTGGATCCAGGATTGGAACTACGCGCCCGAGCAGGTGAAGCAGCAGATCGAGGCGACGCGCCTGCAAGGCGCAAAGGGCTACCTCCTCTGGAACGCCTCGGGCGTGTACACGAAGAGCGCGCTCGCGCCGCCGAAGTAGGCTACGGGCCGAGCCGGCGCCGCGTCCAGCCGTTCCCCTCGCGTTCGTAGAGCACCCGATCGTGCAGGCGGCTCGGCCGTCCCTGCCAGAGCTCGATTGCTTCCGGGATCACGCGATAGCCACCCCAGAACGGGGGTCGTGGCACCTCGGCGACCCCCGCGAAGCGCTCGGTCACCTCGGCCAGCCGCGCCTCCAGCTCGTCCCGACTTGCGAGCGGCCGGGACTGCGGTGAGGCCCAGGCGCCGAGCCGGCTCGTCCGGTCGCGCGTATCGAAGTAGGCGTCGGACTCCTCGTCGGAGACCCGCTCGACCGTGCCCTCGACGCGAACCTGCCGCTGCAGTGGCGAAGGCCAGTTGACGACGAGCGCCGCCAGCCCGGTTCGGTCGAGCTCCGCTCCTTTTCGGCTCTCGCGATTGGTGAAGAAGCAGAAGCCGCGCTCGTCGACGCGCCGCAGGAGGACCATCCGGACCGATGGCCGCCCGCCGGTCGAGATGGATGCAAGCGCGGCCGCCTCTGGCTCGTAGAGGCCGGCGTCGCGGGCCTCGGCAAGCCACAGCCGGTACTGCGCGACCGGATCGGTCGCGAGCCCGGTGACCCACGTGTCCATCCGTCCAGTCTACGGTCCCGGCCGCGCGGGCTGAACGCCGCGCGACCGGGACAGCTTGCTCAGCTCGTCGGCACGAGCACCTGCACGGCGAAGTCGCGATCGACGATCGCCGGCGGCGTTGCGGTGAGACCGAAGATGTACACGCGGATCGTGATCTGCGTCGCGGTCGGCACCGGCGAGGCGTTCAGGCTCGTCGAGGCGACGTCGAAGTTGTCGGTATCGGCGGTCGCGAAGCTCGCGATCTTGTCGCGGCTCGTCGTCCCGGCGGGATACGTTCCCACGAACGTCACGTCGTAGACACCCGGGCTCGGGTGGGCGATCACGACGTTCGTCGTTCCGTTTCCTCCGAAGCTCCGAACGGCTCCGGTCGCTGAGACGTTCGCGAAGCCGACGAGGCTGTTGTTTCCAGCTGGTCCTGCCGGGCCGGTCGCACCCGCCGGTCCAGCGGGCCCGGCAGGACCCGCCGGGCCCGCAGGGAGCTGACCTGCTGCGAAGTCGACCGCCTTGAGCGACCCGTCGGCTACCTGAGCCGTCCCCACGGCGCTTTTCTTGATCTTGGGCCGGGTAACCGCGCCGGCCTTGAGCTGTGCGGCTCCGACCGAGCCGGCAGACGGGATCACGGCGTTCTGGACGGCAGACCCGACCGGCGTGAACGCGAGCACGACAAGCACGACCGCGGCTCCCGCGAGCGACCGTGCGACTGGATCCTTCATGTGTTCCCCTTTCGGAAGTGTCCCGTAGACGCCACAGAGACCAGCTCGATTGTCCTGCGTGCGGCGGACGGGACGCCTCCGGGCTCCGGTACCCTGGCGAGGCCCATGGCGACGACCCGTGTGATCGAGATCAAGACCGAGGTTCCCGGCCCTCGCTCGCGTGAGCTGCTTGCGCGCGAGGCGTCCGCGGTCGCGGCGCCACTCCGGGTACACCTCCCGATCTTCGCGGCGTGCGCGGAAGGCTCGACGATCACGGATGTCGACGGGAACGTCTTCGTCGACTTCGCCGGCGGCGTCGGGGTGATGAACGTCGGGCACGGCCACCCGCGCGTCGTCGAGGCCGTCCAGGAGCAGGCGGCGAGGTTCGTCCACACCGATTTCACGGTCGTCCCGTACGAGGGCTACGTCGAGCTTGCAGAGCGCCTCACCGCGATCGCCCCGTTCTCGGGCTCGTCGCGTGCCGCGTTCTTCAACGCAGGGACCGAAGCGGTCGAGAACGCGGTGAAGCTCGCGCGGCTGTACACGGGCCGCTCGGCCGTGATCGCCTTCGAGGGCGGCTTCCACGGCCGCACCATGCTGTCGATGACGATGACGTCGAAGACGCACCCCTACAAGACCGGGATGGGGCCG
Source organism: Gaiellales bacterium (assembly GCA_046330385.1). Lineage (GTDB taxonomy): Bacteria > Actinomycetota > Thermoleophilia > Gaiellales > Gaiellaceae > Gaiella. Next base: position 205,052 of record JAXLSV010000003.1, read on the forward strand.
TTCGCCCCGGAGGTGTACCGGGCGCCGTTCCCGAACGCCTACCGTGGGCCGTCGGTCGCCGAGGCGCTCGGGCAGCTCGAGCGGATGCTCGGCCAGCACGTCTCCGCCGACGCGGTCGCCGCGATCGTCTTCGAGCCGCAGCAGGGCGAGGGTGGGTTCGTCCCGGCCGATCCCGAGTTCGTCCGCGGGCTACGGCGCCTCTGTGATGCGCACGGCATCGTTCTCGTCGCCGATGAGGTTCAGACCGGGTTCGGGCGTACCGGCCGGATGTTCGCGATGGAGCACTTCGACGTCGAGGCCGACCTGATCACCGTCGCTAAGTCGATCGCCGCCGGGCTTCCGCTCTCCGGGGTGATCGGACGGCAGGAGATCATGGATCATCCGCATCCCGGAGCGATCGGCGGGACATACATCGGCAATCCCGTTGCTCTGGCCGCCGCGCTCGCCGTGCTCGACGCGTTCGAGGAGGACGGCGTCATCGAGCGTGCGAGCATCGTCGGCGATCGAATCCGCGCGCAGATGCTGACGTGGCAGGGGGGCTACGAGCAGATCGGTGACGTTCGTGGGCTCGGGGCGATGCTCGCGGTTGAGCTCGTCGCCGACCGGGCGTCGAAGACCCCGGCGCCGGAGCTCGCCGCGCGGGTGATCGACGCAGCGCTCGAGCGCGGGCTGATCCTGCTCAAGGCCGGAGTTCACGGCAACTGCATCCGCGTGCTCTGCCCGCTCACGATCACCGACGCAGAGCTCGACGACGCGCTTCTCGCCTGGGAAGCTGCGCTCGCCGCCGCCCTCGCCTGACGTTCGTCTCGCCGTTGTCACGCGCGGGTGGCGCAGGCCGCCGCGTGCCGGCGCCCGGACGGCTCGTCTCGGTTCTGACCGCCGACACACAGTTGGCACGAAGTCGACACACTGGTGTGACGCTTTCTCTGTCACGATTCCGGAAGGGGCCCGCGCGCCCCCATTGTGGGGGGTGCACGTAGCGGGTTGGCCGGTGCTGCGTGCGTCTCGCCGCGCACCCCAGCATGCCCGGCCGACGCCCGGGTGAACACGACTTAGTGCTCGAGCGTCGAGCGCCGCTCGTGACGTTCGAGCGCGAGCGCCACGAGCCTGTCGAGCAGCTCCGCGTACGGGATCCCGCTCGCGGCGAACAGCTTCGCGTAGACGCTCGTCGCGGTGAACCCGGGAATCGTGTTGAGCTCGTTCACGACGACCGCCCCGTCCGGCCTGACGAAAAAGTCGACTCGGGCCATCCCCTCGCAATCCGTCGCGACGAACGATTCGACCGCGAGCGCACGGACCCGTTCGGTGGTCGCGTCGTCGAGGCGGGCGGGGACGACGAGCTCCATCCCGCCCTCGTCGTACTTCGCCTCGAAGTCGTACCAATCGGCGTTCGCGACGATCTCGCCGACCACGGACGCGATCGGGTCGCGGTTGCCGAGGACACCAACCTCGACCTCGGTTCCCGGCTGGAACTCCTCGATCAGCACCTTGTCGTCGTGGCGGCGGGCCAGCGCGACCGCCTCGTCGAGCTCCTCCGGCCCGGCGACCTTCGAGATCCCCACCGACGAGCCCAGCCGTGCCGGCTTGACGAACACCGGGTATCCATACGGGTTGGTGATCGGATCTCCCTCGCGGAGCGTCACGTTCGCGGCGACGGGGATCCCGCGGTCGCGGAGCACCGCCTTGAACAGGTCCTTGTCCATGCACAGCGCCGACGCGGTGACGCCGGAGCCGACGTATGGCAGATCGGCGAGCTCGAGCAGGCCCTGCACGGTGCCGTCCTCGCCGTTCGGCCCGTGGAGGATCGGGAGCACGAGGTCGACCTCTCCGAGCGCCTGCAGCGACCCCGAGGAGGGGACGGGGAGCGTTTCCGCGACGCCTGCCGGCAGCCCCCGTGGGGCCGCAGCCGGGAGCTCCCAGCGCCCGTCGCGCCCGATCGCGATCGTGATCGCCTCGTAGCGCTCCGGGTCGAGCGCCTCGACCACCGAGCGGGCAGACGCGAGCGAGATCTCGTGCTCGCTCGACCGGCCGCCGGCGAGCACCGCGACGCGAATCCGGCTCATGGATTGACGGGAGCGGTCTCGGTGCCCGTCGTGTCCGTGCCCGTCGTGTCTGGGGGCGGCTCGACGAAGAGGCCGACCGTCAGCGCGATCACCGAGCCTGGGTCTGCCTGTGCAAGCCCGGACGGATCCTGCCGGAGGACGACTCCGTCGAGCGTCGGGTCGGACGTGTCCTCCCGGATCACAGAGACCTTGAAGCCGAGCGCCTTCAGCGCGGTGCGCGCGTCGGCGATCGGTTGCAGTGTCACGTCGGGCACCTCGATCGTCTTCGGGCCCTTCGAGACGGAGAGCGTCACGGACGAGCCCTTCGCGGCGGTCGAGTTCCCGGCGGGGTTCTGGGCGACGACCTCGCCTGCCGGGCGGTCGCTCTCGACGTCGACCCGACCGACGTTGAAGCCGGCGGTCTGCAGCTGGGCGGAGGCGACGTCCACCTGCTGGCCGACGACCGAAGGCACCGCCACCTGCTTGACGCCCTTCGAGACGTTGATCCGCACCTTCGTCCCGCTGAGAACCACCGTTCCCGACGTGGGATCAGTCGCGGTGACCGTCCCGGGCGCCTGCGAGGAGTTGACCTCGACGACGACCGAGTCGAGCCCGAGCGCGGTGAGCTCCTTGACCGCGTCGTCACGGTTCTTGCCGACCAGCGGGGGCACGTTGACCTCGGGCTTCCCGGTCGAGACCCTGAGCGTCACCTTGCTCCCCTTCGGGAGCTTGGTTCCGGGTGAGGGATCCTGCTCGATCACGTAGCCCTTCTCGACCTCGGTGCTCGGGATCCGCTGGATGTTCGGGTCGAACTCCGCGTCGCGAATCAGCGCCGTGGCGCGCGACTCGAGCAGGCCGACGTAGTTGTCGACCGCGAAGGTCCTGTTCGCATCGAGGCGGCTCTGGACGCTGTCGTAGAGGATGAACCCGCCGATGCCGACCGCGATCGCGAGCGCGAGCGCGATCAGCCACGGCCACCAGTTCCGGCTCTTCCTGACCTCCGTGTCGTAGGCGCGGTAGCGCTCCGGGCCGGCGTAGCTCGAGTCGGGCGCACGCGGGCCGACCGTGGTGACCGCGGTCGTCTCGCCGCGCATCACCATCGTCGCGGCGGTCTCGGTCTCGCGGTCGACCGCCTCGCCCCGGGCGACTCGCTCGAGATCCCGGTCCATCTCCTGGGCGGTGCGGTAGCGCTCGGTCGGCTCCTTCGCGAGCGAGCGGAGCACGATCAGGTCGAGGTCGCGGGGGATCTCGGGACGGATCGTCGAGGGCGCGTCGGGCACCTGGGAGAGGTGCTTCATCGCCACCTCGACGGGCGTCTCGCCGGTGAACGGGACCCGCCCGGTCATGAGCTCGTAGAGCAGCACTCCGGTCGAGTAGAGGTCGGAGCTCTCGTCGACCGGTGCGCCACGCGCCTGCTCGGGGGAGAGGTACTGGGCGGTGCCGATGATCGAGCCGACCTCGGTCATCTCGGAGGTGCCGGCCCGGGCGATCCCGAAGTCCATCACCTTCACATGGCCCTCGCTGTCGACGATCACGTTGTGCGGCTTGACGTCGCGGTGCACGATCCCCGCCCGGTGCGCGAACCGGAGCCCGGCGAGCACCTGGCGAACGTACGAGATCGCGACCGGGATCGGGCACGCACCACGGGTGACGATCAGCTCCTTGAGCGTCCGGCCCTCGACGTACTCCATCACGATGTAGTACGAGCCGCCGGCCTCCCCGCGATCGAAGATCGAGACGATGTTGGGGTGCGAGAGCGACGCGGCGTGTGTCGCCTCGCGCCGGAAGCGCTCGACGAACTGCGCGTCGTTTGCATAACGCTCGTGGAGGATCTTGACGGCGACCTTGCGGCCGAGCTCCTGGTCCTCCGCGAGCCAGACGTCAGCCATCCCACCGGAGCCGAGCTTCCGCTCGAGGCGGTATCGACCCGCAAACACGGTGCCCTGGCGTTGGTCTGCGATTGACATCTCGGTACAGGTTAGACGCGCCCTCGGGCGCTCAATCCGGCGTCTTCATGGATTCGACACACGTGGCAGCAATGCCTCCATCACGGCGCGTGCGATCGGCGCCGCCGTCTCGCCACCCGTCGAGGCCTGTCCCTCGACGACGACGGCGATCGCGAGCGATGGCCGCTCGCCCTCCTTGCCGGCGAACGCGATGAACCAGACGGTGTTACGGCCCGGAACGCCCGTCTCGGCGGTACCAGTCTTCCCGCCGATCCGGTAGCCGGCGATCCGTGCGCGGGTCCCCGTGCCGGCCTCGACCGCACGCACCATCATCTCCTGGAGGTCGCGGGCATTGACAGGGCTGAGGGCGCGCCCGATCCGCGCGGGCCTCGTCACGGCCGAGGTGGTTCCCCGCGGCGAGACGAGCTTCCCCACGACGTACGGCTTCATCACGATCCCGGCGTTGCCGACACCGCCGGCAACCATCGCCATCTGCAGCGGCGTTACGAGCATCCGCTCCTGGCCGAACGCCATCCGGCCGGCGTCGACGTCCTGGTTACGGGTCGGGAACCAGAGCTCGCCAGCCCGGTAGAGGCCGCTCGGGAGCCGCTCACCCTCAGGCGTCTCGAGCGGCGGGCGCTCGTAGAACCCGAACCGTCGCGCCTGCGCGAGGATCGCCTTCGCACCGAGCGCCTTGCCGATCTCGCAGAACACGGAGTTGACCGAGTACTGCAGCGCGGTCGCGAGCGTGATGCTGCCGAACGGGCGGCTCGTGTCGAAGTTGTTGACCCGCTTGCCGTAGACCGTGCAGTAGCCGGGGTCGACGAACCCGGACGTCGGCTCGAACCGCCGGCGCTCGAGCGCGGCAGCGGTGGTGACGACCTTGAACGTCGAGCCCGGCGCGTAGAGGCCCGCGGTCGCCCGGTTGAGCAGGGCGCCCGCCGGGCGGCAGTCGGCTTGGATGCCCTCGATCTTCGCGAAGTGGTTCTCGACGAGGTTGGGGTTGTAGCTCGGGGAGGAGGCCGCGACGAGCAGCCGTCCCGTTCGGGGATCGAGGGCCGCGACCGCGCCGCACCTCGTGCCGAGCTCGTCGAGCGCGACTTTCTGTGCCTGGAGGTCGAGCGTGGTGACCGCCGTGTCACCGACGATCGGCTTGCCGCGCAGCCGGTCGAGCTGCTGGTCGACGAGGTCGGAGAGGCCGCGATCGGTCCCGGTGAGGATCCCGTTCAGCGACTTCTCGAGCCCCGCCCGGCTCCGCCCGACGGTCGAGTAGCCGACGATGTGCGCGACGAGGCGGCCCTGCGGGTACGTGCGTAGGTAGAAGGTGCGATTCCCGCGTTTCTCGGCGACGTTGCGTGCGAGCACTCGGTTCGGCCCGAGGATCAGCCCGCGGCGAATCTCGAACTCGGCGACGCGGCGAATCTCGTTGTCCTGCCGGGCGTTGAGGCCGGGCCGGGCCCAGGTCTGCCAGTACGTCGTCGCCCCCACGAGCACGACGATCAGCGAGAGCGCCACCCACGTGAGCCGAAGCAGCTGGCGGTTCACGTGCCACCCGCGGTTGCGACCGCACGGTTGGAGACGAGCATCAGCAGCGCGAGCATCCCGAAGTTGGCGAGGATCGACGAGCCGCCATACGACGTGAACGGAAGCGTGATCCCGGTGAGCGGAACGACGCGGAGGACGCCGCCGACGATGATGAACGTCTGCAGCGCGAACCCGAAGGTCAGCCCGGCCGCGAGGAGCTTCGAGAAGCCGTCCTGGGCGAGCATCGCCACGCGCATCCCCCGCGCGACGAAGACCAGGAAGAGCAGCAGCACCGCCGCCGCGCCGATCAGCCCGACCTCCTGCGCCACCGCGGAGTAGATGAAGTCGGTTTGCAGGAGCGGGATCAGCTGCGTGCCGTCGACCGTCTCGAACGTTCCCTTGCCGATCCCGGTGCCGCCGTACCCGCCGTTGGCGATCGAGTAGAGGCTCTTGACGAGCTGGTAGGCGTCGCAGTTCTGGCGGAAGTCGAGCTTTCCGCTGAGCGAGCAGTACACGCGCTCGTCGGTCCACGGCTCGAGCCACACCGTGACGCGCTGCTGGACCCGGCCGAGCGCGTGGTAGAGGACGGTCGAGCCGGCCGCGAACAACGCCAGCCCGACCGCGACGAACAGCGCCCGGCCGGTCGCGACGTACGTCATCGCGAGGAAGATCCCGAAGTTCAGGAGCGCCGGCCCGAGGTCGCTCGTCTGGATGAGAACGAGCATCGCCGCCCCCCAGATCGCGAGCAGCGGGCCGAGGTCCTTCATCCGCCCGAGCGCCAGCGACTCGCGCTTGTCACGCAGGTACCCCGCGAGGAAGACAACGAGGAAGATCTTCGCGATCTCACCCGGCTGGAACTGCAGCGGGCCGAGGTGCACCCAGAGCTTCGCCCCGTTGATCCGCGCGCCGAGGTGTGGCACAGACGGAAGCATCAGTAGGGCGACCGCGCTGACGCCGAAGAGGTACTTGTAGCGCTCGAGGGCTCGATAGTCGTAGCGCAGCAACACGAGCACCGCCGCGAAGACGCCGACCCCGATCGCCACCCACGCGACCTGCTTTCGAGCGTCCTCGGGATCGACGCGGTAGACGAACGTGAGTCCGACCGCGGTGATCAGCGCCGCGATCGGCAGCAGCGCCGGATCGGCGAGCGGCACCGCGAACCGTGCGACGAGATGCGCGGCCAGGTAGAGACCGGCGATGACACACGCCCAGAGCGCCCAGCCGTAGTCGACGTCGTCCCGGGCAGCAATCCACGCGCTCGCAAACGCGACCGTCCCGATCGCTCCCGCGACCAGGAGGATCGCGAGCTCGCGATTTCGCGGGCTCACCTGCCGATGCTCCACCACAGGGCGAGCAGGCCCACGACCGCGACCGCGGCGAGGAAGAGGAGTGCGGGCCAGCGACTTCCCTTGCCGGCGCCGTGCCGGCGCGCCGACGGAGGCGTCACGACGTCGGGGCCGAGCGGCTCGGCCGCCGTCTGTGGCTCGGACGCCGCGGGCTGCTCGCGTCGTGGTCTCGCGGGCGGCTCGCCCTCGATCAGCTCGAACGCGACGACGGTCGTGTTGTCCTCGCCCCCCGCGTCGTTTGCAGCGCGGACGAGCGCGTCGCAGACGGCGTCCGGCGACGTGCTCTCGCCGAGGATCGCGGCGATCCGGTCGTCGGCGACCATCGTCGGAAGCCCGTCGGAGCAGAGGATGACGAGATCCCCCGGCTGCGCGGGGACGGTCGCGGTGTCGACGAGCACCGTGCTGTCTGTGCCGAGCACCCGGGTGATCGCCGACTTGTGCGGGTGCACCGCGGCCTCCTCCTCGGTGAGGCGGCCGCTGCGAACGAGCTCGGCGACGAGCGAGTGGTCGTCGGTGAGCTGCGTCAGCGCGCCGCTTCGCCACAGGTACGCGCGCGAGTCGCCCACGTGTCCGATGAGGTACGCGGCGGCCTCCTCGTCGACGTGGACGAGGGTCGCTGTCGTCCCCATTCCGGTGGCGAGCGGGTCGCGGATGGAGTGCTCGTAGACGCGCGCGTTCGCGCGGAGGACGAGCGCCGTGATCGCGGCCTCGTCGCGAAGCTCGCCCCCCTCCTCGATCGCGGTTGCCGCGAGGCTCGAGGCGAGCTCGCCGGCCTGCGCTCCTCCCACCCCGTCGGCGACCGCGAAGAGCGGCGGCTCGCACACGAACGAGTCTTCGTTCTGGAGCCGACGGCGGCCCGTGTCGGTCAGTCCGGCGGCGCGGCCGATCCTCATCCGCTGACCTCCACCTCGGTGTGCCCGAAGCGGATCACGTCACCGGCTTGCAGCAGCCGCGGCGAGGTGATCGGGCCGTCGTTGACGAACGTGCCGTTGGTCGAGCCCTCGTCCTCGACCCAGAGCCCGTCGAAGCGACTCTCGATTCTCGCGTGGTGGCTCGAGACGGTCGTGTCGCCCTCGAGACGGAGCTCGCACTCCGCCGCCCTTCCGACGAGGATCTCGCCGCTGACCGCGAGCGTCGTTCCTGGCGCGAGCACCGTGCTCGACCTGATCGTGAGCGCGACCGTTGGCGGCGTCAGGCGGGCGCGAAGCTCGGCTGCGTCCTTCGCGGAGATCACCATGCTCTCCTGTGGGGCGGCAACGACCTGCCGGGTCGCGGAGCGCACCACCAGCCAGATGAACAGGTAGAGCAGGACGAGAAACGCGACCTTCAGGCCAAGGAGCGTCTCGTCGGTGGTGTAGGCGAGGACCGTCACCGGCTCAGAGCATCACGGATTCGTGAGCTCGAAGACGAGATCCGTGCCGCCGACGGTGATCCGGTCGCCGCTCGTGAGCGGTGCCCGGTCGACGACGCGCCCATTGAGCTCGGTGCCGTTCGTCGAGCCGAGGTCGACGAGTGACCACCCAACCCCGTCGCCGACGAGCTCGCAGTGCCGGCGCGACACGTTGCCGTCCTCGAGGCGGATCGCGCAGTCGCTCGAGCGGCCGATCAGCACACGGGTGCCGTTGAGCGCGATCTGCCGGCCGCCGATCGACACCGTCGCGACCACGCGCGGCACGGGCTCCGACTCCGGCTCGGGGGCGAGCGGTGTCTCCGGGCGGTAGATCGTCGTGTGCGAGGGTGTGTCGGCCGCCGCCGGCAACCCGGTGGAGACGCTCGCGCGCGCCGGCCGCGTGCGCGGCCCCGTGCCCGATGGGTCGGGCTCGACCATCCGCGTCGCGATTCCGAACTCGCCGATCGCAAGGTCGGGGTCCGCGTGAACGATCACGCGGGGCGGGGTCAGCAACGCATAACCCTCGCGCCGGGCGTGCTCGGCGAGGTACTCCTGGAGCTCGCCGACGAGCGAGCCTTCGTACGACGCAAACTGCTCGCGGTCGCTCGGGCAGAGGTAGAGGTCGTACTCGTTCGGAGCGTAGACGCGTGAGACCGACACCGATCGGTGCTGATCCATCTCCTTCGCGAGCTTGCGCGCGATCTCGACCGGCTGAACGTGGGCGCGGAACGCGCGACCGAAGACCCCCTCGAACAGGCCTTCGATACTACGTTCGATCGCTCGGAGCACGCTCATGGGCTGGCGGCCAGCGCTACCGATGGTAGCCGTCGCGCAACCGGGCAACGGCGGCGATCGCCGGCCGCACACCGAGAAGCACAGGGAGCAACCCGCTGGCCGCGAAGACGCCGACGGGTGCCGCCGCCGGCGCTGCGAGCAGCAGGAGCGTCGCCTGGAGGAGGGCGAGCGCCGCGACGGCGGGCAGGCCTTTTGCTCGTGCGGCCGGCAGGGCGACGGTCGCCGCGGCAAGGACTAGCCCGACGGTGAGCACGTGCGGCTGAGCCCGAAGCACCGTCGCGAGCGCGTCGATCACTGGGAGCGGGCTCTCCGTTCCGACCAGCCCGAGGTCGGGGACGGTCTCGCCGCCAAGCGGCAGCGGCCGGCCTGCAAGTCCCGCGACGAGCGCCGCTGCGGGAACCGACAGGAACGCCTGGAGCGATCGGCGCCACGGGCTCGCCGCTGCCTGCGCGGCGAGGGGAACGAGTGGGAGCAGCCCGAGCGGCGCGAGGAGCGGCCCGGCGACGAACGCGAGCCCGCCGCGGGCGTCTCGCCAGTTTGCCGCGAGCCACACGACCGCGAACGCCGTCCACGCAAGCGCTGCACCTTTAGCGAAGTTGCCGAGGGCGAACGTCGGCGCGGCGAGTGCGATCGCCAGCCCGACGCGCGGTGAGCGGAGCGTGACGAGGGCCGCGGCGAGCGCAAGCGCGATCACGAGGCCAGCGGGCCAGAACGGGAGCAGCGTCGCCCCAGTCGCGGTCGTCACCGTCGCCAGCGCGGCACTGCCCAATCGCGCCGCGCGGGGGATCGAGACCGAGCGCTCTGGCTGTTCGGCCCGGCTGGGTGCGGCCTTCGAAGGCCGACTGCGTTGGGGGCGCTCGGGGCGTCGCTGGACGACAAACGCCTCGCGGAGCTCGGCGGCGAGCCGGGCGGCCGGCGGCCGTCCGGCCGGGTCGAGCGAAAGGGCGGAATCGACCGCGGCGAGCAGCCGGCGGGGAAGCTCGGGTCGCCGCTCCGCGAGCGGCGGGGCGCCGGACGTGATCGCGCTCGCAACCTCGGGAAGCGGCACACCCCAGAACGGGTGGCCTCCGGTCAGGGCCTCCCACAGAAAGACGCCGACCGCCCAAACGTCGCTTCGCGCGCTCGCCTCTGCGCCGGTGAGACGCTCGGGGGCGATGTAGGCGAGGGTTCCGGGCACGTCGCCAACGGCGGTCAGCGTGTCGGCCTCGTCGAACTGCGCGAGACCGAAGTCGAGTAGCTTCGTCGAAACTCTCGGGCCATCCTCGAGGATCACGTTGGACGGCTTCACGTCGCGATGGACGACGCCGCGCGCGTGCGCATGACCGAGCGCCTCGAGCATCTGCGCAGCCGCCTCGACGGCGTCGGCGTCGCTCAGGCCATCATGGCGGAGCACCTCGCGAAGCGTCCGGCCATGGACGAGCTCGTACGCGATGTAGACGTGCCCGTCGTCCTCGCCGTACTCATACGCGCGGACGCAGCGCGGATGACGAAGCCGCGACGCCGCCTCCATCTCGCGCTCGGCTCGGGCCGCACGCTTTCCCTCACGAGGGACGATCTTCAGCGCGACGTCGAGCCCGGTCCGCTCGTCGCGCGAGAGCCACACGGAGCCCGAGCCGCCGCGGCCGAGCGGACGCAGCGGCCGGTAGCGCTCGAGGACGAGCTCGCGATCGGGAAGAGCGTGGGCGGCAACGGACAACGGTTCGGCACACTTCTCTCTAGAGAAGGAAGGTCCTCCCCCGGGCCGAATCTCCCGTAGACTCGCCCGAATCGATCTGCCCGCCAGCCGATGAGCGTTCACGACGACGACATCCTCGATTTCGACTTCGTCGACGACGCGACGCGGGAGCTTCCGCCCCCGACGCGTGGCCCGGCGCCGCAGCCGCCTGCAGCGTCCCGGCCCGGAGGCGGTGGCGGTGGCAGTGGTGGAGGTAGTGGCGGCGGTGGTGTCGGCGGTCGCGGGCCACGGCGGCCGTCGTTCAGCGGCGCCGCCGGTGTTGCGCCACTGCTTCGGCTAGTCGGCCTCGTCGTGATCGCGATCGGGCTCGTGGTGCTCGTCGCCGTCTGGGCCCAGGGCTGCACGGGCGCGAAGGCGCAGGACACGTACACCGAGTACGCCCAGGCAATGAAGCTGATCGCCGACGACTCCGCGAAGATTGGCCAGGACCTCGCCGAGACCCTGACGACGCCAGGGCTGCAGCAGGCGGACCTCGAGACCAAGCTCTCCGGGTTCGTGCAACAGCAGCAGCTCGACGTCCAGCGTGCACGCCGGCTCGATCCCCCCGGCCCGTTGACGCCCTCGCATCTCCATGCGATCGAGGCGCTCCGGTTTCGCGTGAACGGGCTCCAGGGCCTCCACGACACGTTCGTCGAGACGAAGTCGAGCAAGGACCAGACCGCCGCCGGTGAGGCCCTCGCCGGTCAGGGCCGCCGGCTCGAGACCAGCGACATCGTGTGGGCGGATCTCTTCCAGGAAGGCTTCACCGCACAGGCGAAGCAGGCGAACGTCGCGGTGACGCCGCCGGCGTCGGTGTTCGTTACGAACACCGAGCTCTACTCGGCCCGCTCGATGAGCGCGATCTTCCAGCGCATCCACGGCGCATCGACCGGCGGCGTCTCCTCGGGCGCTCACGGCACCGCGATCGAGTTCGTCAAGGCGACCCCGGCGAACGTCCAGCTGTCGACCGACAACGAGACGACGCTCAACGTCGAGACCGACCTCGGGTTCACCGTCGGCGTGACGAACTCCGGTGAGTCGCAGGAGGTCTCGGTACAGGTGACGTTGACGATCCCCAAGCAGTCGAACCCGATCGTGAAGACCGCGACGATCGACATCATCGACCCGGGCGAGACGAAGGAGGTCTCGTTCACCGACTTCCCGGACGTCCCGTTCGGGGACGGCGCCTCGATCCAGGTCAGCACCAAGCCCGTTCCGGGCGAGACAAACACGACGAACAACTCCTACGAGTACCCGGTCATCTTCACGATCCCGTCCCGCTAGCCCGTGAGCGCGGCGGTCGGACTCGCGATCGCGGCGTGCGTCGTTGCCGGCGTTGCGCTCCTCGTCGCGCTCGCCGTGTGGCGCCGCCTCGGGGCGATCCGCCGCACGCAACAGGCAGTGCTCGCGGGGACGGCGACCGACGTCGTCGACTTCGCCGTGTCGCTCCAGGGCCGGATCGACGATCTCCACAGCACGGTCGACGAGGTCGCGGGCGGGCTCTCCCGTGTGGATCGGCGAGTCGACTCGGCCGTGACGAACATGGCGGTCGTTCGCTACGACGCCTACGAGGACTCGGGCGGTCAGCAGTCGGCGTCCTTCGCGTTTCTCGACACGACGCGCACGGGCACGATCGTCACCGCGATCCAGGGTCGTGACTACGCGCGCGTGTACGTGAAGGAGCTCGATCGCGGCACTCCCTCCGCCGCGCTCTCGCCAGAGGAGGCGGAAGCGGTGGAGCGTGCGATGGCGCGCTAGATCGTGGCGCAGCTCATCTAGCTCGTTGGTGGTGAAGGTGGTCGTGGCGGCCGAGCAGGTGGCACTCGGGCGCGCTGCTACATTCGACCGATGCAGCAGGTTCTCGTTCTCAACGCCAGCTACGAGCCGCTCAACGTCTGCTCCGTTCGGCGTGCCTACGTCCTCGTCGGCAAGGGCAAGGCGGAGGTGCTCGAGCGCTACGACGAGCCGCTGCACACCGCGACCAACACGTACGTCCGGCCGAACGTGATCCGGCTCGTCCAGTACGTGCGGGTCCCCCAGACCGTCAAGCGGCGCATCTCGCGCCGGGCGCTCTTCGCGCGGGACGGCTGGCGCTGCGTGTACTGCGGTACGAGCGCCGTCCGTCTCACGCTCGACCACGTCGTCCCCCGCTCGCGCGGTGGCGACTCCGTCTGGGAGAACGTCGTCACCGCCTGCGCACCCTGCAACCTCCGCAAGGGCGACCGGCTGCTCGAAGAGGTGCGGATGTCGCTGCCGCGCCCGCCGCGAGCGCCCGCGCCCGTGCTGTTCATCCGCCTCTCCACGCACCGCGTCCCCGACACCTGGCGCCAGTACCTGCCAAAGGAGGAAGCCGCCACCGGCGCTGCCGCTTGAGCTATGCGGCCACGGTCTGCCACCCCTCCTGGTGGTCTGCCCGGTAGGAGCCGATCACGCGAAGCCGGGCGGTCTCCGAGCGCATCTCGCCGAGCGCTGCGACGAGGTCGGGATCGAGCGGATGTCCGCCGAGGACGCAGTCGAAGCGGTAGTCGAACGGGCGTGACGGGATCGGGCGGGAGACGAGCTGAACCATGTCGATCCCGCGGATGGCGAGCGGCGTGATCGCGGCGTGGAGCGCGCCCGGCTTGTGGAGCGTCTCGAACGTCAGCGCCACGCGCCAGTCGCCGTGACGGCGGTCGAGACGCGTGTACGGCGCGACTGCGGCGAAGCGCGTGTAGGAGAGGTGGTCGCCGATGTCGTCCGCGAGGATCACGAGCTTGTGGATCGCTGCGGCGCGGGCGCTTGCGATCGCGACGACCGTCGGGTCACCGAGCTCGACGAGGCTCGCGGCCGCAGCGTCCGTCGTCGTGGCCACCGTCGCGAGCGCCTGCGGTGCGCGGGTGAGGAGGTCGCGACACTGGTCGAGCCCAACGGGGTGGGAGCGGATCTCGCGGATCTCCGCGAGCGGGATCGGCGCGATCCCGACCAGACAGTGCTTCACGCGCATGATCGTCTCGGCGACGATCGAGAGCGACGAGTCGTAGAGGAGGTCGTGGGTCTCGTTCACCGGCCCAGCAAGCGAGCTCTCGATTGGGAGCACTCCGTACGTGCACTCGCGCCGAGTCACCGTGTCGACGACGTCGGCGAAGGTCGCGAACGAGACGAGCCTGGCAGCGGGGAAGAGCCGGTCTGCGCCGGCAGCCGAGTGCGCGCCTTCGCGGCCGGGGTAGGCAACAGTGGTGTCGTCGGAGGTCATGCGAGGCCTTTCGGAGGAGGTGCCGCCGGATGTTCAGCTAGTCGGCGCGGGCGGGAAGCGGGTGCGCCGACTAGCGCCGAAAGGCGAAGGGGCCCGCAAACAGGAAGCAATGGCCAGCGGACTCCATGGAGAGCACAGGGTAGGTCATGTCTCGAGAGCGCGCAACACGGCATCGCCGACCTGGGCGGTCGTCGCATCGCCGCCGAGGTCGGGTGTCCGCACCTCGGTGAGCGCCCGGTCGACGGCGGCCTCGAGCGTCGTTGCATCCTGCGGCCGGCCGAGCCCGTGGCGAAGCATGAGCGCGACCGAGCGGAGCATCGCCGCAGGGTTCGCGACTCCTCGACCAGCGAGCGCCGGCGCCGAGCCGTGAACGGGCTCGAAGATCCCGGGGCCCCCGTCGCCGATCGAGGCCGATGCGGCGAGCCCGAGCCCGCCGGTGACCGCGGCCGCGACATCGGAGAGGATGTCGCCGAACATGTTCTCGGTGACGACGACGTCGATCGACCCGGGCGCCTCGACGATCGTCATCGCGAACGAGTCGACGAGCGCATGGTCGAGCGGCACGCCGGGGTAGTCGTCGGCGCCCATCTGGGTGACGACATCGCGCCACAGGCGCGAGGTGTGCATCACGTTGACCTTGTCGACGGAGGTGAGTCGACCACCCTTCGCCTGCACGATGTCGAAGGCGACGCGCGCGATCCGCTCGATCTCGGGGCGCGTGTACTCGCAGGTGTCGAACCAGGTGCCGTCTTCGCGCTCGCCCTTGGCGCCGAAGTAGAGCCCGCCGACGAGCTCGCGGACGATGAGCATGTCGATGTCGCCCGCCCGGGCGGGGCGCAGGTTGGCGTAGACGTTGAGCGCCTTGCGCAGCGCGAGCAGGCCCTGCTCGGGCCTGACAGGCTTGCCCTCGAGCTCGGGGAGCCCGACCGCCCCGAGCAGCACGGCGTCGGCGGCGCGGCAGGCCGCCAGCGTCTCGTCGGGGAGCGGTGTCCCCTGCGCGAGGATCGCGCCGCCGCCGAACGGGTGTGAGGTGTAGGCGATCCCGAGCCCGTCGAGGACCCGCGCCGCCTCGGCGGCGACCTCGGGGCCGATCCCGTCTCCGGGTAGCAGGGCGACGCTCATCGCGCTGATCCTCGCACACCGCCTCGCTCGGAGCGCGCGCTACCTCCGACGGCTCGGAGCATCAGATTCCGCGTTCGTTGCTCCGACGGGCTCACCGGCCGATCCTGTCACCACCCGGAAGCTGTAGACGCTACGCAGGCAGGCGCGCCTCGTACGCGGCGATCGCGTCCTCGTGCTGGAGCGTGATCGCGATGTCGTCGAGACCGTTCAGCAGCCGGTGCCGGGTGTTCTCGTCGATCGCGAACGGCACCTCACGCCCGTCGGGCCGGACGATGGCCTGCCGTTCGAGGTCGATGGTGAGCTCTGAGCCGGTGTCGAGGTCGATCGACTCCATCAGCTCCTTCACCTGCTCGTCGGGGAGCTCGACGACGAGCATCCCGTTCTTGCTCGCGTTCGTCCTGAAGATGTCGCCGAACGACGGCGCGATCACGACGTCGATGCCGTAGTCGGTGAGCGCCCAGGCGGCGTGCTCGCGCGACGAGCCGCAGCCGAAGTTCCGCCCCGCAAGCAGGACCTTGGCGTTTGCGAACTCGGGTCGGTTGAGCGCGAAGCCTGGCACCGGGCTCCCGTCGTGGTCGTAGCGCCAGTCGTAGAAGAGACCGTCCGCGTAGCCCGTCTTCCCGATCCGCTTGAGGAACTGCTTCGGGATGATCTGGTCGGTGTCGACGTCGGGGCGGTCGAGGATGCACACGCGCCCGGTGAGCTTCCTGAACGCTCTCATGCGAGCTCCCGCACGTCGACGAAGCGGCCAGCGATCGCCGCGGCCACCGCCATCTCGGGGCTGACGAGATGCGTTCGCCCGTCGCGGCCCTGCCTGCCCTCGAAGTTGCGATTGGACGTCGACGCGCACCGCTCGCCCGGCGCGAGGATGTCGGGGTTCATCCCGAGGCACATCGAGCAGCCGGCGCGCCGCCACTCGAAGCCTGCGTCCTTGAAGATCACGTCGAGCCCTTCGGCCTCGGCCTGGGCGCGTACCTTGGCCGAGCCCGGGACGACGAGCGCGGTGACGCCACCCGCGACCTTCCGGCCTGCCGCGATCGCCGCGGCGGCCCGCAGGTCCTCGATGCGAGAGTTGGTGCAGGAGCCGACGAACACCCGGTCGATGTTGATCTCGGTGATCGGGGTCCCCGCCTTCAGGCCCATGTACCGGAGCGCACGTCCGACCGCGACCCGGTCGTCGGGGTCAGCGAAGTCGTCTGGGCGCGGCACGTTACCCGTCACCGGTGCGACCATCCCCGGCGTCGTCCCCCACGTCACCTGCGGCACGAGCAACCCGACATCGACGGTGTGGTGCGCGTCGTAGCGAGCATCGGGGTCAGTGCGGAGCGCGAGCCAGCGCTTCTTCGCTGCCTCCCAGGCATCTCCCTGCGGCGACCGAGGCCGGCCTTCGAGATAGGCGAACGTGGTCTCGTCCGGCGCGATCATCCCCGCTTTCGCGCCCCACTCGATCGACATGTTGCAGATCGTCATGCGCCCCTCCATCGAGAGCGCCCGAACGGCGTCGCCGGTGTACTCGACGACGTGGCCGACGCCGCCGGCCGTGCCGAGCTGGCCGATCGCCCCGAGGATCATGTCCTTTGCCGTGACACCCGGTGGCCGCTCACCGGTGAGCTCGACCGCCATCGTCTTCGGCCGGCGCTGGGGAAGCGTCTGCGTCGCGAGCACGTGCTCGACCTCGGACGTCCCGATCCCGAACGCGAGCGCGCCGAACGCGCCGTGGGTGGACGTGTGGGAGTCGCCGCAGACGATCGTCATCCCCGGCTGGGTGAGACCGAGCTCCGGCCCGATCACGTGGACGATCCCCTCGCTCCCGGAGCCGGTCGGGTGGAGCTCGACCCCGAACTCGGCGCAGTTCTGTCGCAGCGCGTCGAGCTGCGCGCGGGCGAGCTCGTCCTCGACTGGGCCGTCGGTCGTCGGGACGTTGTGATCCATCGTTGCGACCGTCCGGTCGAGCCGGCGCACCGTGCGCCCGGCGAGCCTGAGCCCCTCGAACGCTTGTGGTGAGGTGACTTCATGGACGAGGTGCAGGTCGACGTAGAGCAGCGTCGAGCCGTTGTCGTCCTCGCGGACGACGTGGGCGTCCCACACCTTCTCGAACAGCGTCTTCCCCATCACCGTCGATTCTACGGAGCGGCCGCAGGGCGGCCGGCGTGTGCGACCGCAGTCGCGACGACGCCGGCGGCGAGTCCCCAGAACGCGGAGCCGACAGAGAGCAGCGTCACGCCCGAAGCGGTGACGAGAAACGTCACGAGCGCGGGCTCGCGCTCCGCCTCGTCCGCAAGCGCTGTCGCCAGCCCGTTCCCGATCGTGCCGAGGAGCGCGAGCCCGGCGATCGTCACCACGAGCTCCGGCGGGAAGGCGGCGAAGAATCCGGCCACCGCGCCCCCGAAGAGCCCGACGAGCACGTAGAAGACGCCGGCCCAGACGGCCGCGGTGTAGCGCCGCTCCCGGTCGGGGTGAGCGTCCTCACCCGTGCAGATTGCTGCCGTGATCGCAGCGAGGTTGAAGGTGAATCCGCCGAAGGGGGCAAGGATGGTCGTCGCGATCCCCGTCGTCGCGATCACCGGCGAGACGGGTGGGTCGTAGCCGCTTGCGCGGAGCACGGCCACGCCGGGGACGTTCTGCGAGGCCATCGTCACCGCAAACAGCGGAACGGCGACGCCGACGATCGCACTCAACGAGAGCTGCGGCGTGACCCACTCGGGCCGCGTGAGCCCACGGGGCAGCTCGAGGTCACCGAGCAGCCCGCTCGCCGCGGCAACCGCAACCCCGACAGCGAGGGTGGCGAGCGCCGCGTACCGCGGCGCGAGACGGCGGGTGACGAGGTACGCCGCAAACATCGCGAGCACGAGCGCGAGCTCCGTTCCGGCAGCTCGGGCCGCGTCGAGGCCGAACCGGACGAGGACGCCGGCGAGGAGCGCCGAGGCGAGCGAGACCCTGACCCGGCTCATCGCCCACGCGAACGCGCCCGTCACACCCGCAACGGTGATGAGGATGCCGGTGACGACGAAGGCGCCGATCGTCTCGGCAAGCGGTACGCCCGCGACGCTCGTGATCAGCAGTGCCGCCCCCGGCGTCGACCACGCGGTGAGGATCGGGACGCGAAACCAGAGCGAGAGCCCGATGCACGTCGCGCCCATCCCGAGCCCGAGCGCCCACATCCAGGAGCCCGCTTGCGCGGGAGTTGCGCCGGCCGCCTGCGCCGCCGCGAACACGATTACCGCAGAGCTCGTGAACCCGACCAGCACCGCGACGAACCCGGCGACGATCGCGGGGATCGTCGTGTCCCGGATCACGCGCATCGCGCGATCCTCCCACGTGCAGCGATCACGGGTCTGGCTTCAGCCAGACCCGTGCGCTTCGCACCGGGGATGGGGGAGACGAGGGGCGAGCGCACGGGTCGGGCTGAAGCCAGAGACCCGACGGTTGCTGGACGGGACCTACGCGACGAGCACCTCGTCGAGGAACGCGTCGGCGTCGGCCTTGATCGGAACGGGCTGGAACGTGTGCGCGACAGGGCCCGGGGTCTTGAGGCCGTCGCCCGTGACCAGCAGGACGACCCGGTCGTTCTTTCCGACCTCGCCCGCGTCGATCGCGGCCCGGAGCGCGCCCAGCGTGACGCCGGCGGCGGTCTCCCCGAACACGCCGGTCGTCGCTGCGAGCAACTCCATGTTCTCGCCGACCGCCTCCTCGGCGACCACGTGGATCGCCCCACCGGTCGCACGGGCGGTCGAGACCGCGAAGTCGCCGTCGGCCGGGCTGCCGATCGCAAGCGACCGCGCGATCGAGTCCGGTCTCACCGGGACGACCGTGGTCCCTTCGCGCCATGCCGTTGCCACCGGGGCGCAGCCCTCGGCCTGACCGCCGATCAGGCGTGGGGACGCACCGTCGATCAGCCCGAGCTCGCGGAAGTCGGTAAAGCCCTGCCCGACCTTGTGGAAGAGCGCGCCGGAGGCGATTGGCGCCGCGATCACGTCGGGCGCCCGCCAGCCCAGCTGCTCGGCGATCTCGTAGGCGATCGTCTTCGAGCCCTCCGCGTAGTACGAGCGGAGGTTGACGTTGACGAAGCCCCAGGGGAGCTCGAACGAGAGCTCGACCGAAAGCCGGGAGCAATGGTCGTAGTGACCGTCGACGGCGTAGAGCGTCGCGCCGTACACCGCTGCCGCCCCGAGCTTCTCGGGCTCGAGGTCGGCGGGAACGAAGACGGCGGCCTCGAGCCCTTCGGCCGCGGCGCGGGCGGCGACGGCGCCGGCGAGGTTCCCGGTCGACGAGCACGCGAGCGTGTCGAACCCGAGCTCCTGCGCCTTGCGGGCGGCGACCGCGACGACGCGGTCTTTGAACGAGTGGGTCGGGTTTGCCGTGTCGAGCTTGAGCCAGAGCTCGGCGATGCCGAGCTCCTCAGCCAGCCTGGGAGCGGGCACGAGCGGGGTGAAGCCGGGGGCGAGCCTGGCGACCTCGGGTGCTCCGACGGGGAGCAGGTCGACATAGCGCCAGATCGAGAGCGGGCCCTCCTCGATCCGTGCCTGGGTGACGGTTGCCCGCAGCCGATCCCAGTCGTACACGGGGTCGAGCGGGCCAAAGCAGCGGCTACAGGTGCCGGTCGCCTCGAGCGGGTGCTCGGTAGCGCAGATGCGACAGGAGAGTGAGAGTGCTGACATGGGATCGTCCTCCGTTCGTGTGCTCGACATCCGTCCGGGATTGGCACCGCGCCGGTTTCGAGTTCCCTCGTCCAGCCGGTTGCCGAGGCGTCACAGGGCCGGTCCCTCAGCCTCTCTTGATGCGGAGCGAGACGAATCCCGCGCCGTTGAACAGTCTAACCAGATTTTCGCGGCTCGTGGCCGCATTCATCTATTCGGCAGTGGTTAGTCGTTCTCGAGCGACCACCGACGGTACGGGAACGGCAATCGGAATCGTCTAGCCTGGTCCGTCCGTGAGCGACGTATCCACGATCCGCAGACTCGACGCGCTCGGCGAGCGGGAGGTGGCCGAGCTTGCGGAGGTCCTCGTCGATTGCGTCGACGGCGGTGCAGGCGTGAGCTTCGTCCACCCGCTGTCGATCGAGAAGGCGCGTGCGTTCTGGACGCGGATCGGGGTCGGCGTCGAGGCAGGGACGCACGCCGTTCTCGTCGCCGAGGACGCCGAGGGGATCGTCGGCACCGTCCAGCTCATCCTCGCGATGCCCGAAAACCAGCCGCACCGCGCCGACCTCGCGAAGATGCTCGTCCATCGGCGCGGACGGCGGCGCGGGCTCGGGTCGGCGCTCCTTGACGCTGCGGAGGCGCTCGCTCGCGAGCTCGGTCGAACGCTCCTGGTGCTCGACACCAACACCGGAAGCGACGCCGAGCGGCTCTACGCACGGATGGGGTGGACGCGCGTCGGCGAGGTGCCGGGCTTCTCGATCGAGCCGCGCGGAGGCCTCCGCGCGACGACCTTCTTCTACAAGCAGCTCTGACGGGACACGTCACCCGCAGCCCTGACGGCGGCGCCCTTCGCGACTTTGTGTTGCAGCAACACAAGCCACGGGTGCGCTTCGCTGGGTCGGCCAGGGACGTTACGTGCCGGGCTTGACCACCATCAGGAAGATCACGACGAGCAGGATTGCGAGCTCGATTCGCGAGATCAGCAGGATTCGCCCGCGGCGCCGGACCGCCTCCGCCGAGTCGGGTCCGTCGCGCTCGACGATCGCCGAGATCCGGCCTGACTCCGGCCCGAGGAACCCCGAGCCGACCCCAGCCGAGGCGAGCAGCGCAAGCAGGCCGAGCGAGATGAACGGCTCGCTCCAGTCCCAGCTGCCGTTGAGCACGAGCCCGACTCCCGAAAGGAGCGCGATCCCGGAGGTAGGCGCGAACACTGTCCTTCCGATCACCTCGATGTCGCGGGTGAACCCGGCGAGGCGCACGCCGTCGCGTTCGCGCAGCATCCGGAGCACGAACAGCTGGATCGCGGCGGCGCCGCCGACCCAGATCGTGATCGAGGTCACGTGAATCCACTTGAACAGCTCGTACCAGGTCATTGCTCTCCTCGCTCGCCGGGTAGGACGGGTGCCGTGCGTATTCGTCGCGATTCGCAGATCGGTTCGGGCGCGAGAAGGACGACCCGCGTCAGCCGCCAACGAGCCAGCCGGCGAGCTCCTCGACCCCGGCCCCTGTTCGCGCGGACGTCTCGATCGTGCGGACTCCGGGGCTCACCGCCTCGAGGTTCGCCCTGAAGAGCGCCAGGTCGAACTCGAGGTGCGGGAGGAGGTCGAGCTTGTTGATCACGACGACGTCGGCGGCCCGGAACATCAGCGGGTACTTGAGGGGCTTGTCCTCGCCCTCGGTGATCGAGTAGACGAGCGCGCGGGCCGACTCCCCGATGTCGAACTCGGCCGGACACACGAGGTTGCCGACGTTCTCGATCACGACGACGTCGAGGTCCGGGAGCGGCAGCTCGTGCAGCACGGAGCGGACCATCGTCGCGTCGAGGTGGCACTCGCCCCCGAACCCGTTTGCGGTGTTGACGAGCGCGACCGGGACGCCGAGCCCGCCGAGCCGCTCGGCGTCGAGCGGGGTCTCGATGTCGCCTTCGACGATCCCCACCCGGGTAGAGCCGTCGAGCACGCGGAGCACGGCCTCCAGGAGCGCCGTCTTGCCTGCGCCCGGCGACGACATCACGTTGACGGAACGGATTGCGTGCCGGGCAAAGTCCTCTCGGTTCGCCGCGGCGGTGCGATCGTTCTCGCCGAGGATCTGCTCGAGCACCTCGACCCGAAGTCCGCCCGTCTCATACCGGGAGTGATCGCCGACGTCACGGTGGTCGTGACCCGGCCCAGCGTGGTCGTGGGTGTGCACCGTGCCGTCGGCGTGGCGGTGGAAGCGTCCCATCGCTATCCCTCCTCGAGGACGAGGGAGGTGACGGTCAGCTCGTTGCCTCGCGCGACCTCGACGTTGACGTCGCCGCAGCCGGCGCACCGGAACACCGGGTGCTCGAGCGTCGTCGTCGCCCCGCACGCACGACAGACGAGCTCGACGGGCACGTGGCGCACGTCGAGCGTCGCGCCGCCGAGCGGCCCGCCTCGGACGACGAGCTCCCAGCACGACGTGAGCGTCGCGGGGACGACCTGGCGGAGGCCACCGACGTCGACGCAGACTCGCGCCACCGGCCGGCCGGCGGCGTGTTGCTCGACGATGCCGGTGATCGCAGTGCAGATCGACAGCTCGTGCATCAGCAGATCCTCGGTAGCTGCTCACCGAGGGGCCGGTCGACGATCCTCGTCGCTCCGAGGCCAGTCCGCGCGGTCACGACCGCGGGGTGCTCGGCGGTGACGACGCCGATCACGACCGCGCCGGCACCCTCGGGGCGCGCCCGCATCGTCGCGAGAATGGCCTCGGCCGCAGCGGGATCGACGAAGGCGACGAGCCTGCCCTCGTTGGCGACCTGGAGCGGGTCGAGCCCGAGGAACCCGCAGGCCGCTTGCACCTCGGGCGCGACCGGGACGAGCGCCTCGTCGATCGAGATTCCCACGGCGGCGGTCGCAGCGATCTCGCAGAGCGACGCCGCAAGGCCACCGCGCGTTGGGTCGCGAAGGACGTGGAGATCGGCCGGGTCGGTCGCCGCCGCGAGCATTGCCTCGACGAGCCCGTTCAGCGCCGCCGTGTCAGAACGGAGCTCCGTACCGAACTCAAGCCCCTCGCGAACGCTCAGCACTGCGATGCCGTGCATCCCGATCGGGCCGCTGAGGATCACGCTGTCGCCGGGTCTCGCGAGCTCGGGACGCAGGTCGACGCCCTCGGGAACGAGCCCGAGGCCTGCGGTGTTGAGGAAGAGACCGTCGCCGTGGCCGCTCTCGACCACCTTCGTGTCACCGGTGACGAGCGCGACGCCCGCCGCCTGCGCCGCGGCGCCGAGCGACGTGGCGATCTGGCCGAGAACATCGAGCTCGAGGCCCTCCTCGAGCACGAAGCCGGTCGATAGCGCCAACGGCCTGGCTCCGATCATCGCGAGGTCGTTGACCGTTCCGTTGACCGCGAGGTCGCCGATGTTCCCGCCGGGGAAGATCAACGGCTGGACAACATACGTGTCGGTCGTGAACGCGAGGCGCTCACCCGAGGCGAGCTGCACGACGGCCGCGTCGGTCGGAGTCGCGCTCATGGCCGCGGCGCCGAAGGCCGGCAAAAAGAGGTGCTCGATGAGCTCGCTCGTGAGCGTGCCGCCGCCACCGTGCCCGAGGACGACGCGCGCCTGGTTGCGAAGCGGCGCCGGGCACGCCCACGCCGCCGGATCGATGGCCACGCGCTCAGGCATTGCGCACCAACAGCGACGGGTCGAGCCGGCGGTACTGGAAGTAGGCGGCGCAGGCGCCCTCGCTCGAGACCATCGGTGCCCCCAGCGGCGTCCGCGGCGTGCACTCGCTCCCGAAGCACTCGCACTCGTGCGGCTTGATCAGCCCCTGCAGCACGTCTCCTGCCCGGCAGCGCGACGGCTCTGGCACGGTGAGCCGTTCCACGGAGAACCGGCGACTCGCATCGAAGTCGGCGTACGCGGTCGCGAGGTTCCAGCCGCTCTCGGGGATCGTGCCGATCCCCCGCCACTGCCGGTCGGCCGGCGCGAACACCTCCTCGAGCATAGCCCGCGCGACGACGTTCCCCTCGGGCTGGACGGCACGCGGGTAGGCATTCTCGACCTCGGCGCGGCCGGCCTCGAGCTGGAGGAGGCAGCGGCGGATCCCGTCGAGCACGTCGAGCGGCTCGAACCCTGTGATCACGATCGGGACGTGGAAGCGCTCGGCGAGCGGCTCGTACTGCCACGAGCCCATCACCGTGCACACGTGACCTGCGGCGAGGAAGCCGTTCACCCGGCAGCCGGGGGCGGTCATGATCGCCTCGATCGCCGGTGGCACGAGGACGTGGCTCACGAGCATCGAGAAGTTCCGCAGACCGCGGGTCTTCGCCTGATGCACAGCCATCGCGTTCGCGGGTGCCGTCGTCTCGAAGCCGACGCCGAAGAACACGACCTCGCGCTCCGGGTTATCCGCCGCAAGCTCGACCGCGTCGAGCGGCGAGTAGACGACGCGAACGTCGCCGCCTTCGGCCTTGACCGTGAAGAGGTCCTTGGCGCTCCCCGGAACACGGAGCATGTCGCCGAACGAGCAGAAGCTCACTTCGGGGCGCGAGGCGATCGCGATCGCCCGGTCGATCATCTCGAGCGGGGTGACGCAGACGGGACAGCCCGGCCCGTGGATCAGCTCGACGCCCTCGGGGAGGAGCTGGTCGATCCCGTTGCGAATGATCGAGTGGGTCTGGCCCCCGCAGACCTCCATCAGCGCCCACGGCCGGGTGGTCGCCTCCGCGATCTCGGCGAGCAGTCGCGCGGCAAGCGCCGGGTCTCGGAACTCGTCGAGGTACTTCACGGCGTCGTCTCCGGAGTGCGCCCGACCCCGAGCTCCTCCTCGAGCGTCCCCAGCTCGGCGAAGAGCGCGAGCGTCTCGAGCGCCGAGGCCTCGTCGAGACGGGTGATCGCAAAGCCCGCGTGGACGATCGTGTAGTCGCCGACGACCACCTCCGGGACGTACGCGAGGCAGACCGACTTGGTGACGCCGCCGAAGTCGACCGTTGCCATCCTCGTCCCGTGGGCCTCGCGAACTGCCGTCACCTTGCCGGGGATCCCGAGGCACATCTCAGCTCCCTTCCCTCGTATCGATGCGGGCGGCGGCGACGACCGCCTGGCCGAGCGCGAGCCCGCCGTCGTTCGCGGGGACGAGGCGATGCTCGAGCACGTCGAGGCCGCCCGCTTGGAGGCGCTCGCGACAGAGGCCTCCGAGCAGGACGTTCTGGAACACGCCGCCCGTGAGCCCGACGAGGCCGATTCCGGTCTCTTCGGAGGCCCTGCCCGCGGCGCCGGCGATCGCGTCTGCGAGCGCGTGGTGGAAGCCGAGCGCGAGCCCGGCCGGATCTGCGCCGCGCCCGAGTTGCGCGAGGATCTCGCGAAACAACGGCGTCGGGTCGATCGCGCCCGCGTCGGTCACCTCGAGCTCGAGCGCGGCGACGCAGCTCGCCGAGGCCGCGAGCGCCTCGAGCTCCATCGCCGCCTGGCCCTCGTAGGTCACGCGCTGGCGAACGCCGAGCAGCGATGCGACCGCGTCGAAGAGCCGGCCGGCGCTCGTCGTCGGCACGATTCCCGCGCCGGTCTCGACCTGGCGGGTGACCACCCCTCGTTCGATGTCGTCGAGCGTCTCGACGAGCCCGGGCGCCTGGATCGGGTCGAGCCCGCACCGCAGCAGGAACGCGAGCGCGACCCGGCACGGGCTTCTCACTCCCGCGTCACCACCGGGGAGCGGGAGCTCGGCGAGGTGGAAGGCACGACGGAAGCGCTCGTACCCCGCGACCAGGATCTCGCCGCCCCACGCGGCCACGCCACCGTCGAGCGACGCGCCGTAGCCCGTGCCGTCGAACGCGACCCCGATGATCTCCGCGTCGCGGGGCAGGCCGTGCTCGGCCATCAGCGAGGCGACGTGCGCATGGTGATGTTGCACCTCGACGATCCGCGCCTCGCGAGCGTTCCTCTCGGCCCAGCGGCGCGAGAGATAGCCGGGATGGGCGTCGGTTGCGACCACCGCCGGCGTGAGGCGGAGGATCGTGCTCAGCCGCGCAAGCGAGCGCTCGAACGCCGCCACCGTCTCCAGCGTGCCGAGGTCGCCGATGTGCTGGCTGAGCCAAGCGTGGTTGCGGTCGGCGAGGCAGAACGTGTTCTTGAGCTCGCCGCCGACCGCGAGGAGCGGCGGCACGTCGAACGGGAGGCTCACCGGTAGCGGCGCGTAGCCGCGCGAGCGCCTGAGCGGTTGCACACCGGTGGCCGTCACTCGCACGACCGAGTCGTCGCATGGCACTGCGATCTCTCGATCGTGGATGAGGAACGCGTCGGCGAGCGCTCCGAGCCGGGTGCGTGCCTCCGCGTCGTCGGTGCAGATCGGCTCGTCTCCTCTGTTGCCTGAAGTGGCGACGATTGCCTGTGGTGCCGAACATGAGGCCCCGGGGACGGGCTCGAGGAGGA
The DNA here is from genome assembly GCA_046330385.1 of Gaiellales bacterium. Taxonomy (GTDB): domain Bacteria; phylum Actinomycetota; class Thermoleophilia; order Gaiellales; family Gaiellaceae; genus Gaiella. Next base: position 231,191 of record JAXLSV010000003.1, read on the forward strand.
GCCGGTGGAGAGGCGTGTAGGCCAGCATCACCCCCACTTCGGCGAGGCCTGGCGCGACTCCCGCCGCCAGCAGGGCACCGCGGCGGCGAGGAGCGAGAACGATCGGGCTCGCCGGGTCGAGCAGCGCCACCCGGGCGGCAGCGCCTAGCGCGGCGAGCGCCTCGGCGGCGTCGAGGTCACGGGCCATCACCGCGAACGGCTTGCCGACCCGTCCCTTGCGCTCGCGGAGTCGGGCGACGGCGGTCTCGTTCCGCGCGTCGCAGGTGAGGTGGTAGCCGCCGATCCCCTTGACCGCGACGACCCCACCCGTCGCCCAGACCTCGTGCACCGCGGCGATCGCGGAGTCGGTTCCCACGACCTCTCGCCCGCCGGCGGCGAACCGGAGGGTTGGGCCGCAGTCGGGGCACGAGATCGGCTGTGCGTGGTAGCGACGATCTCCCGGGTCTCCGTACTCGGCCGCGCACGCGCGGCAGAGCGGGAAGCCCGCCATCGTCGTTGCTGGGCGGTCGTACGGAAGCTCGTGGATGATCGTGAACCGCGGCCCACAGTCGGTGCAGTTGGCGAACGGATGGCGGTAGCGGCGGTCGCTCGGGTCGGTGATCTCGGCCAGGCACGCGGGGCAAGTGGCGGTGTCGGGCGGGATCAGCGTCGTCCCGGTCGCGTCGTGGGCGGTCTCCGCGATCGAGAACGAGCTCTCGCCGCGAGGAGCGACACCCTCGGTCGTGACCGTCTCGATCCGCGCCAGCGGCGGTGCCTCGAGGACGAGCCGGCGGGCGAAGAGCGCGAGCGCCTCGGCTGGGCCTTCGATCTCGACGAACGCCCCGGCGGGGTCGTTGCCCGCGAAGCCGCCGAGGCCGAGCTCGGTCGCGAGACGGTAGGCGAATGGCCGGAACCCGACGCCTTGCACGGCGCCGTGCACCTCGAGGCGCCGTCGCTCGCGGACCGCGGTCTCGCTCATCTCGGCGCCCCATCCGGGGAGCGGGCACGCTCGGCCTCGAGGATCCGCGCGGCGACCGCGGCCACCGCCTCGGAGACCGCCGGCGTGACGTCGGCGCCGAGCGCAAGGCTCGCCGCTTCGATGAGGTAGACGCTCACCTCGTCCGGGTAGTCGTCTGCGAGAAGCTGGCGCCCGAGTGCAAGCGCGTGATCCCAGCGCAGCCCGTGGGGATTGAGGCCGGCCGGTGGATCGGTCTCGACCTCCCGCCCGCTGAGGCGGTGGATCGTTCCGGGTGGGCTCCCGCTGCGCGCGGCGTCGATCACGATGACCCGGTCGCGGCCACGCATGAGCGGCACGACGCTCAGGCCGGCGGTTCCGGCATCGACGACGTCGATGTCCGCAGGCGACTGCTCCGCGAGCCGTCGGGCGACCAAGGGCCCGGCTGCGTCGTCGCCGCGGAGGAGGTTGCCACACCCGATCACGAGGCAGGAGGCGGTGCTGCTTGCTGGCTGCTCGTGCATACCGTGATCGTACGACGTCGCCAACGGCGGCGGCTGCCGCCACGGCGACGGTCAGCCTCCTTCGACCACGCGCGGGGCGGGCTGTGACAATGGTTGCGATGGACGCGCGGATCTCGAAGCGGTTGCTGCCGGAGCGACATGCGAGCGGTCGCTCGCCGTGGCTGCGCGCGGGTGTCCTCGGCGCGAACGATGGCCTGATCTCGACCGCGAGCCTGATGGTCGGTGTCGCCGCAGCCGACAGCTCGAAGTCTGCGATCCTCGTCGCGGGCGTCGCCGGCCTCACCGCGGGCGCGCTGTCGATGGCGGCCGGCGAGTACGTCTCGGTGAGCTCGCAGCGCGACACCGAGCGGGCCGACCTCGCGCTCGAGCGGGCAGAGCTCGCCGACGCGCCGGAGGCAGAGCGCGAGGAGCTGGTGCAGATCTACGTCGGCCGCGGTCTGAGCCGCACCACGGCGGAGACCGTCGCCGACGAGCTTGCCGAGCTCGATCTCCTCGCGATTCACGCCCGCGACGAGCTCGGGATCGACGTCACGAGCCTCTCGAACCCGCTCCAGGCGGCGGTTGTCTCGGCGCTCAGCTTCGTGGTCGGGGCCGCGATCCCGGTTGCGGTGGGCGCGGTCGCACCGGGGGGAAGCCGCTACGTGCTGCTCGGGAGCTCGACGCTCGCCGGGTTGCTCCTCCTCGGCGCGGTCGGGGCGCACCTCGGCGGCGCGCCCCGCGGACGGGCGGCGGTCAGGGTCCTCGTCGGCGGCGTGCTCGCGCTTGTGATCTCGCTAGCGATCGGGCGGCTCACCGGCAGCGTCGTCTGAGCAGCGCCGCCGCGTGCGCGGAGCGACCACTAGCCGCCATACGTCGTCAGATCGAGGTGGACCGAGCGCTCCGCCAGCTCCTCTCCGGAAGGCGACGAGCTCGCCGGCCGGATCGAGGCGGCGCGCTCCACGAGCCGGGCGATGCGCCTTCCCTCCCGTCCGCGCGTGCGGGCCTCGTTTGCGACGATCGCGAGAAGCCATGCCCGGAACGGCTTGTCGGGATCGAACCGGTCGAGGGCGCGATAGGCCTTCACGAACGCTTCCTGACAGGCGTCCTCGGCGTCGGTTGCCGGACCGATGACCGCCGCGACGCGCAGGGCCACACCCTGGTGGCGCCGCACCAGGGCGGCGTACGCCTGTCCGTCGCCGCCGCGGGCTCGGGCGATGAGCTCGCGCTCGCTCGTTGGGTCACGCCGATCGTCATCCTCCGACACCTCGGGAGTTCTACGGCGTGAGCATGCCCGGCGGTTCCAATGCGCGCGGGCCGCGAAGCCCGCCAGTGGTGCCGTTCGTCAGTGCGGCTCGTGGCGCACGCACCGGAAGCCGAGGTGGCAGGTCGACGTCCAGACGTCGTTTGGCTGCCGTGCGGCCGGGCGGTAGCGGAAGCAGTAGCTCGGGGCGCAGAGATACGAGCCGCCCTTGATCACGCGCTGCCCGGGCGCCGCCGTTGCGGCTCCGAGCGTGCAGCAGGGTGCTCCTGCGTGCGTGCTTTCGCTGTCGTGCCAGGGGTCGGCCGTCCATTCCCAGACGTTTCCGCACACGTCGTAGAGGCCGAAGCCGTTCGGCGGGAAGCTTGCCACCGGCGACGTCCCCGCGTAGCCGTCGAGTGCGAGGTCCTGCCAGGGGAAGGCGCCCTGCCAGGTGTTCGCCACCGGTCGACCATCCGGCTCGTGCTCGTCGCCCCAGGCGAAGACGGCACCATCGAGGTCACCTCGTGCTGCGCACTCCCACTCGACCTCGGTCGGCAGTGCCTTCCCGGCCCATGCTGCATACGCGCACGCGTCGGCATACGTGACGTGCGTGACGGGGTGGTCGTCCCGTGCGCGAGGCCCGTCCGGGCCCTCCGGCCGGGCCCAGTAGGCCCCGGGCACGTACCGCCACCACCGCCGTGGGTCGTCGAGCGGAACCGGTCCCTGTGGAGAGGAGAAGACGAGCGAGCCCGGGACGAGCGCGTCCGGATCTGCGCCGGGCACCGTCTCGGGCTCCGGCGCGCGCTCCGCGACCGTCACATGACCCGTCGACTCGACGAAGCGCCGGAACGCCGAGGTCGTGACCGGATGCACGTCGATCCAGAAGCCTGCGCACGTCGCCTCGCGGACCGGGCCCTCCTCGACGTAAAACCCCTGCGAGCCCATCCAGAACCGGCCACCGGGGATCCAGCACATCTCGTCGAGACGGTCTCCGGGTGGCGGGGTCGCGCGCAACGGGTCGGAGGTTGCAGGGCCACCCATCAGAGCCCGGCCTCCGACCTGAACCGCTCGAGCGCTGTCTGGCGCGGCGCAAGCAGCTCCTTCGCGGTGCCGAGCGCGAGGAGCTCGTCGAGCGATCGCTCGAGCAGCGACGTCGCCGCGCCCGGCCGCTCGTGCGCCACATTGCGCTCCTCCCACCGATCGGCTGCGAGGTCGTAGAGCTCGAGCTCGTCGCTCGAGCCGCCGACGAGCAGCGAGAGACCGTCGCCGGTCACGGTGATCGGCTGGTCGTGCGCAACGCGCCGGGGCCACGAGTCGACGGCGATCGTGATTCTCCCCTTCTGGTACTCGAGCGGCCAGCCGCTGACGACGAGCTCGCGGTGCACGTCCGTGCCGCCCGACAAGACTGGGACGAGCGAGCGACCGGCCATCCCGGGCGGCGCCTCGACTCCCGCGACGTCGAGGATCGTTGCGTGGACGTCGACCAGCGTCGTCAGCGCCGGCGTGCGGCGAGGCTCGGCTCCGGGCAGGCGGACGAGCAGCGGCACCTCCACGATCTCACGGTACAACGGCGACCAGCTCTGCGTGCCGAGCGCGGCGTCCCACACCGACTTGCCGAGGTACCCGTGCTCGCCGAAGTAGTAGCCGTGGTCGGAGACGAAGACGAGCAGCGTCTCGTCGGCAATTCCGAGCACGTCCAGCTTCTCCACCAGCCGGCCGAGCCAGCGATCGACCATCGTCACCTCACCGCAATAGGTCGCATGGCTGAGGCGGACGTCGGCTTCTGTCAGGCCGGCCTCCCGCCAGTCGTCGTAGCACGTCTCGGTCTCGCGACCGTCGTAGTCGGGTGCGTACAGATGGGTGTAGTAATCGGGTGCGTTCCAGGGCTCGTGCGGGTCCCACACGTCGACGAGCAGGAAGAACGGCTCGCGGTAGTGTCGCTCGAGCCACTCCTCCGCCGCCGTCACGGTGCGGGCGACCCAGCGATCGGACTCGTGGCGCCAGGTCGCACGCGCGTCGAGCCGCTCCTCCATCCGCTTTGCGTCGCCCTGGCCGCGGATCCACACGAAGTCGTGAAAGCCCCGGTCGTAGCCGAAGCCGTTGCGCACGTAGAACGGCGTGTCGACGATCGCGGTCGTGAGATAGCCCGCCTCGGCGAGAAGCGCCGGAAGCGTCGGCAGGTCGGCCGGGAGGGGCGCCCAGGTCATGAACGTGAGCGAGAGGCGCCCGCTGAGCAGGTCGGCACGCGCCGGCATCGTCGGGAACGAGCCGGCGAGGTGATTGTCGAACACCACGGATTGCGCGGCGAGGCGGTCCAGCGCAGGAGTCCGGATCCAGTCGTTGCCGTACGCGCCCAGGTGGTCTCGGCGGAGCGTGTCGGAGACGACGACGAGGACGTTGGGCGGAGAGAGGGTCCGGCCCGTCACGTCAAGAACCGTTCTTGACGGTCTCGTGACCGGGCATTAACATCGCCAAAAGTATACCAAAGGGTGATAGAAATCCTTTTGCACCTCAGGGAATCCAAAGCGCACGGAGAGACACGCCTCCGACTGGCCTTGACCGAAAGGGAGGGAAGATGGTGAGCAGCACGGAACACGGGCGCGGCGTGGCACCGCGCCGGCGGTCGACGTGGGCGTTCGCGCTCGCCGTCGTCGCCACGATCGTCCTGGGCGTCGGCCTCAGCAGCTCGAGCGCCTCGCGTTCACGCGACGCTGCCGTCGGCGGGACGTTGACCTGGGCGCTCCAGACGAACCCGGCGAGCCTCTTCGACGCTTACTACTTCTCGGCAGAGGGCTCGACGTTCTTCTCGCTCGTCCAGGATCACATCCTCGCCCCCGGCACGTTTGGCCAGCCGACCACGGGTGAAGGCTCGGTGGTCGAGAGCTGGAAGGCGGTCAGCCCGACCCGGTACGTGTACACGATCAAGAAGGGAATCCGGTTCTCCGACGGATCGGCTCTGACCGCGGCCGACGTCGCGTTCTCGCTCAACGTGCACCGCGATCCGAAGACGGGGTCGAAGATGGCCTCGTTCTTCGGAAACGTGAAGTCGATTGCCAATCGTGGCAACCAGGTCACCGTCACCCTCGACAAGCCCGACTCGAACTGGCAGTACACACCGGCGGCGAGCCCCGGCCTCGTCTACTCACAGAAGGACTACCGCGCGAAGGGCGCGAGCTTTGGAACGCCAAACGGGCTGCCGATCGGTACCGGCCCGTACAAGTTCTCGGAGTTCACGCCGAGCTCACGGGTCGTGCTCGTGCGCAACCCGTACTACAAGGGCAAGAAGTACCCGTGGGACAAGATCGTGCTGCCCGTGATCCCGGACGAGCAGGGACGCCTCCTCGCCCTCCAGAGCGGTGACGTGGACGGCACCTTCGCGGTTCCGAACAACAACCTCGCGACTTGGTTGAAGGCGTCGGGGATGAAGGTGGGCACGTACGTCTCCGGAGGCTGGCGCGGGTTCTCGATCGACGTCGAGGACGGCCCGTTCAAGGACGTCCACGTCCGCCGGGCGATCGCCTACGCGCTCGACAAGCCGGCAATCAACGAGGCGCTCACCTCGAGCCGCGGGGTCGTGCTCAACGGCCTCCCGCCGCTCATCTTCATCAAGGCACTTCTCCCCGCGGCTGAGATCAACACGGCGCTGAAGAAGGTCCAGGGGTATCCGTACAGCCTCGACAAGGCGAAGGCCGAACTCGCCGCCTCGGCGTACCCGAAGGGCTTCACCACGACGCTGAACGTTCCGGCCGGGTGTGCTGCCTGCCTGCTCCTCTCGCAGGTGCTCGCCCAGGGCACGAGCAAGATCGGCATCACCGTGAACCTCAACATGATGCCGGGGCCGCAGCGGTTCCAGGTGATCCTCGACCACAAGCCGAACCTGGGGATCCAGGTTCTCGGTCAGGCGCCGGACTCCCCGCACCCGATGCAGTACCTCGACCTGCTCTACACGAGCGCTCACGCGGCACCCGGGTTCGAGAACTCGGCGAACTACAAGAACGCAACCGTCGACAAGCTGATCGCGGAGGGCCTGCAGTCGTCCGACCTCAAGGTCGCGGCGCGAAACGCGCTGAAGGTGATGCAGGTCAGCTCGGCTGCTGTGCCATACATTCCCGTGTTCATGTTCCCAGGGGCGTGGGCGGTGAAGTCCGGGTGGTCGTTCAAGTCGTCGATCGGGCCGTTCTACTACAACCAGGTCTGGCTGCGACACCTGATTGCCAAGTGAGCGACGGCGCGGGTCGTTGACCGGCGTCGTCGATCGGCAGGCTCCGGAGCCGTCTCCCGGCGAGGCGGCTCCGGAGCTCGATCTCCCCTCGAGCCGCCGTCAGTGGCTCGGGCGCTACGTCCGTCGCCGCCTGCTGATCCTCGTCCCCCTGGCGTTCATCGTCACGGTCGCGGCGTTCGGAATGACCCACGCCGCGCCCGGTGGGCCGATCGCGGCGCTGCTCGAGGATCACCCGACGTCACCTGAGACGATCGCCGCGATCAAGCAGCGATACAAGCTCGACGACCCAGTGCCGGTGCAGTACTGGACGTGGATCAGTGGCGTCGCCCAGGGCGACTTCGGCCGCTCGATCATGACGAACGACTCGGTCCTCGACGAGATCACCCGCCGGCTCGATGTCACCCTTCCGCTCAACCTCGCCGGCATCGCGATCGCCGTGCTGCTCGGGATTCCCCTCGGAGTGTTGGCGGCGTTGCACCGTGGTCGCTCTCTCGACCGGCTGCTCGTCACGGTGAGCGTCCTCTTCATGAGCACGCCTGCGTTCGCGCTCGGGCTGTTCGGTCTTTACTTCCTCGGCTTCAAGGCCGGGTGGTTTCCGCTGTACGGGCCGGGCGACTGGGTGTTCGGCCGCGTTCACCACCTCGCGCTCCCGGCGCTCGTCCTCGGGCTTCACGGGATGGGGTTCGAGATGCGGCTCACCCGGGCGGCGATGCTCGAGCAGTTCGAGCAGGACTACATCGCCGCGGCCCGCGCCCGAGGGCTCGGCGGCGTGCATGTCACCGTTCGCTATGCGTTGCGGAACGCCCTGATCCCGGTCACCACCGCCGCCGGGCTGCTCTTCACCGGGCTGTTGACGGGCTCGGTGCTCGTCGAGAATGTCTTTGCGCTCCCGGGTCTCGGCACCCTGCTCGTGAGCTCGGTGATCAACGGCGACTTCCCGATGATCCAGGGGCTGCTCCTGTTCATCGCGGTCTGGATCATCCTCGTGAACATCGGCGTGGACATCCTGTACGCGTTCATCGACCCGCGGGTCGGCTTCGGGCGGGCGACTCGCTGATGTCGACGGTGGCGACCGACGGCGTTCGGCGGGCGTTCCTCCGCCGGCAGAGCGCGCGGCGATTGCCGTCGGTCTTTCTCGTGCTGGCGTGCGGGATCGTCGGTCTCGTCGTGCTCCTGGCGCTCTGCGGGCGGTGGGTGATGCCGGACGACCCGGCCGCTCAGGATCTTCTCGGGACGAGTGCCGGGCCGTCGTCGGATCACCTGCTCGGCACGGATCAGCTCGGTCGCGACATCTTTTCGAGGATCATCGCCGGTTCGTCCGCGGCGATTACCGGTCCGTTCGTGGTCGCGCTGACGGGCGTGCTCCTCGCGAGCTCGCTCGGGATCCTCTCCGGGTACATGGGCGGCGGCGTCGACATGGTCATCCAGCGCTTTGTCGATTTCATGTTTGCCCTGCCCGGCCTGCTGATCGCGATCGTCATCGTCGGAGTCGTCGGCGGGGGCTACTGGATGGCCGTCCTCGTGCTCAGCCTCTTGAACTTCGCAGGCAGCGTCAGGATCCTCCGCGGCGCGGCCCTCGAGCAGCGCGCGCTGCCGTACGTCGAGGCTGCCCGGACGCTCGGGGTGCCGAGATGGCGGATCATGTACGTCCACATCTGGCGCAACATCGCGCCGATCGTGTTCGCCAGCGCTGCGCTCGACTTCGCGCTCGCGCTGGTGGCGCTCTCGAGCCTCTCGTACCTCGGGCTCGGCACGTCCCCCGGTGTCGCGGAGTGGGGGAGGATGCTCGCCGAGAACCAGGCGCTTCTCTTCACGAACCCGGCGGGAGTTCTGGCCCCGGCGCTCGCGATTGTGCTGTTCGCGACCGCCGTCACGGTCATCGGCGACTGGGTCTACGACCGCTTCTCGTTCAGCGGGCGGACGGGGCGCTGACGTGACGAGCGGCGACTCGCTCCTCTCCGTCCGAGGGCTCCGCGTGGAGTACGTCAGCGGGTCGACGCGCCGGACGCTCGTCGACGGCGTCGATCTCGACGTCGGTCGCGGCGAGACGATCGCGATCGTCGGGGAGTCGGGAAGCGGCAAGACGTTGACGGCGCGCGCGATCGTGCAGCTGCTGCCGCGCGGCGTCAAGGCGACGAGCGGCGAGATCTTCCTCGGTGGTCGGGACGTGCTCGCGCTTCCCGCCCGCGAGCTCGCGCGGCTGCGCGGCAGCAGCATGGCGATGACCTTCCAGGACCCCTTCACGATGCTCAACCCGGTGCTTCGCTGCGCGCGCCACATCGAGGAGGTGCTGCGCGGCCGGGACGGAGACTCGGTCGGCCGACGCGACGCCAGGGACGAGGCGATCAGGCGCCTGGCCGAGGTCGGGATCGACGACCCGGGCGCGGCCGACCGCTACCCGTTTCAGCTGTCGGGAGGCATGCGTCAGCGTGTCGGGCTCGCGGCCGCGCTCGCCGGCGACCCAGAGCTGCTCATCGCCGATGAGCCCTCGACCGCGCTCGACGTCACGACGCAGGCCGAGATCCTCGACCTGCTCAAGACCGTGCAACGCGCCCGCGGGATGGGGCTCGTCCTCATCACGCACGACCTCCGGGTCGCCTTCTCGGTCGCCGACCGGGTCTACGTGTTCTATGCCGGCTCTCTCGTCGAGGTCGGCGGCTCCGGGGCGCTCGAGCGCGAGCCGTTGCATCCGTACACGCTCGGCCTGCTGCTCTCCGAGCCCGCGACCGAGTTTCGTCAGCAGGCGCTCCTCGCGATCGACGGCTCGGTGCCGGCGCCAGACGACGTCGCCGACCGGTGTGGCTTCTCCGGTCGCTGCCGCTGGGTGACGCCCGAGTGCGTCAGCGCCAGGCCGCCGCTTCTCAGCGTCGAAGCTGGCCGGCTGACGGCCTGCCTGCGCGTCGACGAGATTCGCGCGGCGATGAGCGGCGTGCGTCGTGAGGTGCGCACCGCGACGACCCCTGCGCAACCGGCGGCCGATGCCGCTCCGTTCGTCGCAGTCGACGAGCTGCGGAAGGTCTTCGCCGGGACGTCGGGAGCGCGAGTCGACGCGCTCGCAGGCGTCTCGCTGGTGATTCGCGAGGGGGAAAGCGTCGGCGTCGTCGGGGAGTCGGGCTCCGGTAAGACCACGCTCGGCCGCTGCCTCGTCGGGCTCGAGACCCCGAGCGGTGGCTCGATCCGGGTCGACGGGATCGAGGCGACCGACTACGGCGCGCTCTCGGTCGCCGACCGCGCGAAGCTCAGGCGAACTGTGCAGATCGTCTTCCAGGATCCGTACTCGACCCTCGACGCCACCCAGACCGTCGGGAGCGCGCTCCGGGAGGTGCTGCTCGTCAACGACTTCCCTCACGGCCGCGTCAGGTCCCGGATCGACGAACTGCTCGAGCAGGTTGGCCTGCCGCTTGGCTACGCGAAGCGCCGGCCAGCGGCGCTCTCCGGCGGCGAGCGGCAGCGGGTCGCGATCGCGCGCACCCTCGCGGTCGAGCCAAAGCTGATTGTCTGCGACGAGCCGGTCTCGGCGCTCGACGTCTCCGTCCAGGCGCAGATCCTCAACCTCTTTCGTGACCTCCGCGAGCAGTTCGGGCTCGGGTACCTGTTCATCACGCACGATCTCGCCGTGGTGCGTCAGGTCGTCGACCGCGTGTACGTCCTCCACCGCGGCGCCGTCGTCGAGCAGGGCCCGGTCGACCGTGTGCTCGACGCGCCCGAGGACCCCTACACGGAGCGGCTGATCGCCTCGATCCCGCGCTCCGCGGTCTGACGCACGATGCCTGCGCAGCCGCAGCACGCCGACGTCGTCGAGCTCGGGACCTCCGGCGTGCTGGTCTCGAGGCTCGGCCTGGGCACGGCCGGGCTCGGAGGGCTCTTCACACCGGTCACGGACGACGAGGCGGCGACCGTCGTGCGGACCGCGCTCGAGCTCGGCGTGCGGTGCCTCGACACCGCTCCCCTCTACGGACGCGGGCTCGCCGAGAGCCGGGTCGGTCGGGTGCTAACGCGGGCGCCGCGAGCGAGCTTCACGCTGTCGACCAAGGTGGGTCGGCTCGTGCGCCCCGCGGGAACGACCGGAGCCGAGCCCGACGTCCCGCCGATCTGGCCGGAGGCCGGCGCGAGGGTGACCGTTCTCGACTTCAGCGCAGACGGTGTGCGGCGCTCGCTCGAGGAGAGCCTCGAGCGGCTCGGCCTGGACGCGGTAGACGTCGCGCTCGTGCACGACCCGGACGACCACCTCGACCAGGCGATCGGCGAGGCACTGCCGGCGCTCGCGGCGCTTCGCGACGAAGGGCTCGTGCGCGCGATCGGGCTTGGGATGAACAGCGCCGGGCCGCTCGTGCGGGTGATCTCCGAATGGTCACCCGACTGCGTGCTCGTCGCCGGCCGGCTCACCCTCCTCGACGCGTCCGCTGCCGAAGAGCTCCTCCCGCTCTGTCGCGAGCGCGGGATCGGCGTGCTCGTCGGCGGCGTGCTCAACAGCGGCATTCTCGCCCGCCCACAGCCGGACGCTCGTTACGACTACGTCCCGCCGCCGCCGCCGGTGGTCGCGCGGGCGCAGGCGCTCGCTGCCGTGTGCGCGCGACACGGCGTCGAGTTGGAGGCCGCGGCGATCCAGTTCCCGCTCCGGTACCCGGAGGTCGACTGCGTGCTCGTGGGCGTGCGCTCCCGGGTCGAGCTCGAAGAGGCGGTGCGCGCGTTCGACCGAGCGCTCCCCGCCGAGCTGTGGCGCGAGCTCGCGGACGCGGGGCTCCTACCGTGACCGTCGCGCTCCGCGCCCGTTGGTATTTTTCCGCGTCTGCGAGACCCCGTTTCGTCTGGAGTATGAGAGGGTGAGCGAAAGGACATGAGCACCAGCACGTCGCCTCTGCGTGACACCGGCGGCCGGAAGAGCCTCACCGACAAGGCATACGAGCATGTCCGCGGGAGCATCCTGCGGGGCGACCTCCCCGTCGGCACGATCATCGCCGAAGCGCGGCTCGCCGAGGAGCTCGGGATCTCGAAGACGCCGATGCGACAGGCGCTGCAGCTGCTCCGCACCGAGGGTCTCCTCGAGACGGGCCCGCGCCGGCAGCTCGTCGTCCGCGGCTTCACGGCTGACCATCGCAACGAGGTGCTCAGGATCCGCGAGGCGCTCGAGAAGATCGCGGTCGAGAGCGCCTGTCGCGTGATGAGCCTCGAGCAGCTCGACGAGCTCCAGCTGAACCTCCTCCGCCAGCGTCGAGCCGTCGAGGCGCACGACGAGGACGCCTTTCTCGTCCTCGACGAGGAGTTCCACATCAGGATCGCAAGCGGTGCGAACCTCCCGATCGTTGGGCAGCTGCTCGAGCAGATGCGGGGATTCGCTCGGCTGATGCGGCTCGGACGCTCGCAACCGCCGGAGCACCTCAAGGACGTGCTCCTCGAGCACACCCGCCTGCTCGAGGCGATCGAGAAGCGGGATGTCGACACCGCGCTCAACGCGCTCCAGGAACACCTTCACCACTGGGATTACCTGATGGCGCCGACCGAAGCCGGCGCCGACGGCGCCCGATCATGAGGATCCGCCGGGTCGACGTCTTTGGTTACGACCTCAGCTACGTCCACGGCCGGTATGTGATGTCGGGCGGGCGGGTGATCGAGACCCTCCCGAGCACGGTCGTGCGGATCGAGACGGACGACGGCGTCGTGGGCTTCGGTGAGGTGTGCCCGCTCGGGCCCGCCTACCTGCCGGCGCACGGCGAGGGCGCGCGGGCCGCGCTCCGCGAGCTCCTGCCCGCCCTCGTCGGGGTCCCCCTGCAGGGCACGGGAGCGGTCAACGCGGCGATGGACCGCGCTCTGATGGGTCACGGCTATGCGAAGTGCGCCGTCGACACTGCATGCTGGGACGCGATCGGTCACACCCTCGGCACCCCGGTGTGCGACCTGCTCGGCGGGCGCGTCTCGGAGAGCTTCCCCCTCTACTTCGCGGTCCCGCTTGCCGACGTCGACGAGATGACCGCCTATGTCGCCGCTCGCCGGGCCGAAGGGATCCATCGCTTCCAGCTGAAGCTCGGCGCCGATCCGCTCGCGGACGCCGAGCGTGCCCGCGCGGTCGTCGCGGCGACCGGTCCCGAGGACGTGATCGTCGCCGATGCGAACGGCGGCTGGCGGCTGCAGGACGCCGTCGTCGCCGCCAGAGCGCTCGACGGGCTCGAGCGGGTCTACCTCGAGCAACCGTGCCCGACGCTCGAGGAGTGCCTCATCGTCCGGCAGCGCACGACGTTGCCGATGGTCCTCGACGAGTGCATCCGCGACGTCCATTCGCTGATGCGCGCGTACGACGCGAAAGCGCTCGAGGCGTTCAACCTCAAGCTCTCTAAGGTTGGCGGGCTGACCGCGGCGAAGCTGATGCGCGACCTCGCGGTCGCGCTTGGCCTCCGTGTGACGATCGAGGACACCTGGGGCGGCGACCTCGTCACCGCCGCCGTCTCTCACCTCGCCGCCAGCACGCCGCCCGAGACGCTGTTCACGGTCTCGTTCATGAACGACTGGACGAACGAGCACGTCGCCGGCCACGAGCCGCGCTCACGGCACGGCTTCGGCTCGGCGCCAACCGGGCCTGGCCTCGGGATAGAGGTCGATGTCGAGCGGCTCGGGAAGCCCGTTTACTCCGCCGGCTGAAGGGTCGCTAGACCGCTAGATCCCGGCAGAGGCGCTGAAGCCCCCGTCGACGGGAACGACGACGCCCGTCACGAAGCGGGCGCCCTCGGAGGCGAGCCAGACCACGGTCGAGACGAGATCCTCCGGGAGCCCGAAGCGCCCCAGCGGTGTCAGCTCGAGAACCGCGGTCCCGCGTTCGGTCGGCGAGCCGTCGCCGCGCAGGAGCAATGACCGATTCTGATCGCCGACGAAGAACCCGGGGGCGATCGCGTTGACGCGGATGCCGGTGTCGCGACGGGCGAGCTCGACCGCGAGCCATCGCGTGTAGCTCTCGACCGCCGCCTTCGCAGCCCCGTAGCCGCCGACGCGGGTCAGCGCCCGCGCCGCCGCCATCGACGAGACGTTCACGATCGCGCCGCCACGGTCCCGTGACATCGCCGGGCCGAAGACCCGAATCGGGAGCAACGTTCCGACGAGGTTGAGGTCGACGACCTCGCGAAGCGCCGCAAGCGGAACCTCGAAAGGCGAGGCGTCGTCGGGGAGCGTCGCCGCGGGCACGTTCCCGCCCGCGCAGTTCACGAGCACGTCCACTGAGCCGAAACGCCCGACGATCGCGTCGCGGGCGGCGACAAGGGCGTCTTCGTCGAGCACGTTCGCGGCGAGGCCGGACGTGGTTCCGCCGCCGGCGGGGGCGGAAGCGGGCGGGGGCAGAGTCTCGACGCTGCGGGCGAGCACGACGACGTCGGCGCCCGCGGCGGCAAGACCACGAGTGATGGCCGCCCCGATCGCGCCGGTGCCGCCGGTCACGACGACCGCCCGCCCGGAGAGTGAGAAGAGGTGATCGGTCACGTGAGCTCCACGAGCCCCCTCACGGGCGGACGACCGCGCGCACCGCGTCGAGCGTTCCGTCCTTCGCCGCGGTGAAGGCCTCCCCGACCTCGTCGAGCGCGTAGGGCTGGACGATCGTCTCGTCGGTCTCGGGCCCGAGGAGCCCGCCGGCGAGAAGATCCATCCCGTCGATCAGATCGCTGAGCTCGTACATCAGCACCCCGACGAGCGAGCGGTCTCCCCGCTGAAGCTCGAGGCCCGAGATCTCCAGCGACGCGGGCGCGTTGCCGACGATTACCGTCCGCCCGCCCTTCCGCGTCGCGGCGAGCGCGGCCGCGATTGTGTCCTGGGAGCCGACGCACTCGAACACGACGTCCGCTCCCTCCGGCCGGATCAGCGCGGCGACGGCGTCGGCGAGCGTGATCTCCCGCGGATCGAACGTCGTCAGGCCGAGCGCCTCCGCCCGCTGGCGTCGTGCGGGTGACGGCTCGCCGACGACGACCCCGGCGAGCCCACGGGCGCGCGCGACCAGGGCTGTGAACAGCCCGATTGCCCCGGCGCCGACGACGACGGCGCCCTCTCCTTCGACGACGGCCGCCCGCGAGACCGCGTGGACTGCGACCGCGAGTGGCTCGACGAGCACACGCTGGTGCTCGGGAACGCGGTCTGGCACCCGGAGGAGGTTCGCGGCGGGCACGACCACCCGCTCGGCGAGCCCGCCCGGCAGCTGCCCGCCGACGAAGCGCATGTCCGCGCACAGCTGCGGGTGACCCGTCCGGCACTGATAGCACTGGTCGCAGCCGATGGGTGGGAACACGACGACCGACGCACCGAGCTCGAAGCCGTCGGGTGCCCCGCCGATCTCCTCGACCACGCCGTAGATCTCGTGGCCGAGCTGGAGCGGCGGCCGGAGGAACGCGTGCGTGCCGGCCCACATCTTCAGGTCCGAGCCGCAGACGCCGCAGTCTCGGACGCGGACGAGAACCTCGCCGTCCGCAGGCGGGGCAAGCTCGACCTTGCCGACTGTGAAGCGCTTCGGTGCGTCGAGCGTGGCGACCCGGGTCTCCGGCATTCGATAAGTATACTCACGGGGCAAAGAGATATTCCTCGAGGCTCTGTATTCCCCAGGCAGCGACACCCGGGCTCGTCCCTCCCGCCGACGAGCTCGCCGGCCGGCGAGCTCGGCTGTGTGCGCTCGTCAGGGCGGCCGTTACGGAGTCGCTCGAACCGTCCCCGACGGCCGTGTGGGCCCCGGCGGGGAAGGAGCCGTTCAGCCCGTCTGTCGTCCTCGTGCGCGGCGCTCCGCCCTCGATCACGGTGTTCCGGCAGTCGAACGACCTCTACTACCTCACGGGCCTCGAGGTGCCGAACGCCTACCTCGAGCTCGATCCCGGCACCGGCCGGGCGATCGTCTACCTCCCCCACCGCAGCGTCGCGCACGAGCGCGGAGTCGGCCCACGCCTGTCGGCCGACGACCCCGACACCGTGCTCGCGCTCACCGGGGTGGACGAGGTTCGCCCAGTCGAGGAGCTACCGGCCTCGCTCGGACGGCGCGTCAAGCGCCGCATCCCTCCGATCGTGCTGACTCCGCTCGCGCCCGCCGAGGGCCGGTACGGGACACGCGACGGGGAGCTCGACCGCGAAGCCGAGGCGCTCGTCGACCCGTTCGGTTCGCCGCCGACGCGCGAGGCGGCGTTCGTGGACGCGCTGCGGGCCCGGTTCCCGACGCTCGAGCTCCGCGACGCGAGCCCGTTCCTCGACGAGCTCCGTTGCGTAAAGAGCCCGTGGGAGATCGGGCTGCTGCGCGAGGCCGGTCGCCTCACCGCCGTCGCGACGCTCGACGCGATGCGCTCGACTCGACCCGGCCTGCACGAATACGAGCTCGGTGCGCTCGCCGAGCTGGCGTTTCTCCGCGGCGGTGCCTTCGGCTCGGCGTACGAGCCCATCGTCGCGGCCGGCCCGAACATCTGGCACGGGCACTACGGGGCGAAGTCGGCAGAGCTGAAGACCGGCGAGCTCGTGCTCTGGGACGCCGCACCCGACTATCGCTACTACACGAGCGACATCGGGCGGATGTGGCCGGTCTCGGGCACGTGGGAGGCGTGGCAGCTGGAGCTCTACGGCTTCATCCTTCGCTACCACCGCGAGCTGCTCGGCCGCATCGCACCGGGCACGACGACCGACACGATCCTCGCGGGTGCGGCCGAGGCGATGATGCAGGTCGTGGAGGAGACGTCGTTCTCGAAGCCCGCGTACGAGCGCGCCGCTCGGGAGGCGCTCGCGTTCCCGTATCACCTCTCGCACCCGGTCGGGATGTCCGTGCACGACGTCGGCGAGTACCGCGGTCGCCCGCTCGTCCCGGGCCACGTCTTCTCGGTCGACCCGATGCTCTGGGTTCCCGAGGAGCGGCTCTACATCCGCTGCGAGGACACCGTCGTCGTGACCGAGGACGGGTTCGAGAACCTGACCGGTGCGGTCCCGCTCGAGCCTGCGGAGATCGAGGCGCTGATGCGTGAGCCTGGCTTGCTCGAGGGGGCCGCGACGTGAGCGGCGACCTGCGGCTGTGGTACGGGACGCCCGCGCCGCGGTGGCTCGCGAGCCTGCCAGTCGGCAATGGGCGACTCGGGGCGACGGTCTTCGGCCGCGTCTACAAGGAGACGGTCATCTTCAACGAGGAGACCGTGTGGACGCGGTGGCCGGACGACCGGCGGAACCCGGCGGCGCTCGACGCGCTGCCCGAGGTTCGGCGTCTGCTTCTCGAGGGCCGGGTCGAGGAAGCGCATACCCTCGCCGAGCTGTCGATGTTCGGGAGGCCGCACCGGCAGGCGAGCTACCAAGTGCTCGCCGACATGACGTTGCTGTTCGGCGGTCATCACGAGGAGCACGTGACCGGGTACCGGCGCTCCCTCGAGCTCGACGACGGCATCGCCGCGGTCGGCTACGAGCTCGGCGGCGCACGCTTCCGACGCGAGGTCTTCGTGAGCGTGCCCGACGATGTCGTCGTGCTCCGGTTCGAGAGCTCGGCCAACGCAGGCGTCACCGTCGGCTCGCACTTCTACCGGCGGTACGACGCCTTCGAGCGGGTCGAGGGGCGCGATCACGTGATCGGTGGTGCCGTCGGGGCGCGCGGAACGGCGTTCTCGGCGCGAGCTCGCGTGCTCGCGGACGGCGGGACGGTCGAGGTGCTCGGCGACCACATCTCCGTGCGCGACGCGGACGCGGTGACGATCCTCGTCGCGGCTGCGACCGACTTCCGGCATGCGGACTACGAGGCGCGCTGTCGCGAGACGCTCGACGCTGCCGCGCAGCTGCCGTTCGCGGAGCTTCGTGCACGTCATCTCGAGAGCCATCGGCCTCCGATGCGACGCGTTCGCATCGATCTCGGAGGCGATGCCGACCCCGAGCTGGCCGCGCTTCCGACCGACGTCCGGCTCGAGCGCGTGAAGGCAGGGGGCCTCGACCCCGGCCTCGTCGAGCTCCACTTCCAGCTCGGCCGCTACCTCCTGCTCGGGTCGAGCCGGCCCGGGACGCTGCCCGCGAACCTGCAGGGGATCTGGAACGAGAGCTACCAACCGGCCTGGGACAGCAAGTTCACGATCAACATCAACCTCCAGATGAACTACTGGCCCGTGGAGGTGGCGAACCTCTCCGAGTGCCACGAGCCGCTCTTCGACCTTCTCGACCGGATGCGGGTCGACGGGGCGGAGACGGCGCGCGTTCACTACGGCTGCCGAGGCTTCGTTGCCCACCACAACACGGACCTCTGGGCGGACACCGCCCCACTCGACAACGTGTTCTGCGGCCTCTGGCCCGCGGGTGCGGCCTGGCTCGTCTTCCACCTTTGGGAGCGATACGAGCACGACCTCGACGAGGGCTTCCTCCGCGATCGCGCCTACCCGCTTCTCCGCGACGCTGCGCGCTTCGTGCTCGACTTCCTCGCCGCCGATCCCGAGACGGGCGAGCTTCTCTTCGGGCCGTCGCTCTCGCCTGAGAACCAGTACCTCGACGTGAACGGCGTCCGCTCGGGGCTGTGCCTGAGCCCGGCCGGCGACACACAGATCGTCGCCGGGCTCTTTGCTCGCGTCCGGCGGGCGGCGGAGATCCTCGGGATCGACGACGACGTCTCCCGCGAGATCGCTGCTGCGGCGCCGCGGCTCCCGGCGATGCGGATCGGCAGCCGGGGCCAGCTGCAGGAATGGCGTGAGGATCACGTCGAGTGGGAGAAAGGCCATCGGCACGTGTCGCACCTCTTCGCCGTCTACCCGGACGCCCAGATCGGCGACCGAGCGACCCCCGAGCTCGCCCGCGCGGCCCGGCGCGCGCTCGAGCTCCGCATCGAGGAAGCGTCAGACCGGTCGATCGGGGGGTGGAGCGTCGCGTGGCTCTCGCTCCTCTGGGCGAGGTTCCACGAGGGGGCCGCCGCCCACGAGCAGCTCCTCGCGATCCTGCGAAAGAGCACCGAGGTGAGCCTCCTCGACCTTTCGCCCCCCGGTGGCACCAATCCGCTCACGGTGTTCCAGATCGACGGGAACCTCGGCGCCGTCGCGGCGGTCTGCGAGATGCTCGTCCAATCGCATGACGGCATCGAGCTGCTGCCCGCCCTTCCCCCGGCTTGGCCATCCGGCAGCGTCGCGGGCCTCCGGGTGCGGGGCGGCTTCGAGGTCGACGTCGCATGGCGTGACGGCGAGCTTCAGCACGCGCGGTTCCGCTCGCTGGCGGGCGCGCGCTGCGTGCTGCGTTCCGCGCGGGCAGTCGCCGTGACCCAGTCGGGCACGCCGATCGAGCTCGAGCACGACGGCGACACGTTCGCCTTCGACACCACCCGGGCCGCCGAGTACGACATCCGCCCACTTGTCCCACGAGCCCACGGAGGTCAAGCAGCGTGAACCCACGATGGCACGGCGTCTTTCCTGCAGTCACGACGCAGATGCGCCGGAACGGCGATCTCGACCTGGACGCGACCGCCCGCCACCTGGAGGTGCTGATCGACTCCGGCGTCGGCGGGCTCGTGATGTGCGGTTCGCTCGGAGAGAACCAAGTGCTCGACCCGGCCGAGAAGTGCGCCGTCGTCGAGGCGGCTGTCGCGGTCGCCGCCGGCCGCGTCCCCGTCCTCTCGGGTGTCGCCGAGACCAGCACCCGTGCCGCTCATCGCCACATCACGGCCTGCGCGAGGCTTGGTGTCGCGGGCTTCATGGCGATGCCGCCGATGGTCTATCGCGGCGACGAGCGGGAGGTGCTCGGCCACTTCCGTTCCCTTGCCCGCGTGTGCGACCTACCGCTGATGGTTTACAACAACCCTGTCTCCTACGGGAACGACGTCACGCCCACCCTCTTCCGAAAGCTCGCGACGATCGACACGATCGTCGCGATCAAGGAGAGCTCGGCCGACACCCGCCGGGTCACCGACCTGCGCAACGAGGTCGGCGACCGGTTCGCGATCTTCGTGGGCGTCGACGACCTCGCGCTCGAGAGCGCGGCACTCGGCGTCGACGGCTGGGTCGCTGGCACGGGGCTCGCGTTCCCGTACGAGAACCAGTACCTGTGGGACCTCACTCAGCGGGGAGACTGGGAGACGGCCCGCGCTGTCTACCGTTGGTACATGCCGCTGCTCCACCTCGACACCAGTCCGAAGCTCGTCCAGTACATCAAGCTCGCCCTCCAGGAGACCGGTCTCGGTCGCGAGTGGGTCCGCGCTCCGCGCCGCACGCTCGCCGGCGCCGAGCGGACGCTGGTGCTCTCGATCATCCGCAAGGGGATCGCCGAGCGGCCGCGACTTCCCGCTGCCTCGAGCCGGCGCCGAAAGACCGCGCGTGCGTGAGCCGGGCCGGCCCAACGTCGTCGTCGTGCTGGCGGACGACATGGGCTATGGCG
Source organism: Gaiellales bacterium (assembly GCA_046330385.1). Lineage (GTDB taxonomy): Bacteria > Actinomycetota > Thermoleophilia > Gaiellales > Gaiellaceae > Gaiella. The sequence goes on from JAXLSV010000003.1 coordinate 251,401, forward strand.
ACCTCGGCCTCTTCAACGACGGACGCTCCTCGACGCCGCATCTCGACGGTCTTGCCGCGACCGGCGTCTGCCTCACGCAGTGCTACTCGGGCTCGCCGGTCTGCGCGCCATCGCGCGCGACGCTTCTCACGGGGCGCTACCCGCAGCGGACGGGCGCGATCGACACGCTGCACGGGCGTGGGCTCGACCGCATTGCCCTCTCCGAGCGGACGCTGGCCGACTGCTTCCGCGCGGCCGGCTACCGCACGGGTCTCGTAGGCAAGTGGCACAACGGCGCGCTCGACCCGCGCTTCCATCCCACCGCTCGCGGCTTCGACGAGTTCGCCGGGTTCTCGGGCGGAGCGTCGGACTACTGGGACTGGGCGCTCGACGTAGGCGGCGGCGAGGTGCGCAGTGACGGCCGGTACCTCACCGACGTGCTCACCGAGCACGCGGTCGCGTTCGTCCGCCGGTACGCGCGCACTCCGTTCCTGCTCGTCGTCGCGTACAACGCGCCGCACTTCCCGATGCAGGCGCCGCAGCCGCTCGTCGACCGCTACCTCGCCGCCGGCGAGACCCTCGGCGCTGCGCTCACGTACGCGATGCTCGAGGTGCTCGACGACGGTGTCGGGCGCATCGACGAGGCGCTTGCCGACGCGGGGCTCGCGGATGACACGATCCTCGTGTTCACGAGCGACAACGGGCCCTATCTCGGCGACGTCCAGGGTGTCAGCCTCGACCGCTTCAACTACGGGCTGCGCGGTGCGAAGCATTACGTGTTCGAGGGTGGGATCCGGGTTCCGGCGATCGTACGCTGGCCCGCCGGGCTCGAGGGCGGGAGGCTGGTGACCGCGATGACGCACTTCGCCGACTGGCTGCCGACGCTGGCGGCTGCGGCGGGCGTGTCGCTGCCCGCCGAGCTCGCACTCGATGGAGACGACCTCTGCTCGGTGCTCGCCGGCGAAGGCGACGTCCGCCCACAGCGGTTCTGGCAGTGCAACCGCTACGCGCCCCGGAGCGAGGGGAACGCGGCGATGCGCGACGGCGATTGGAAGCTCGTCCGCCCGGCGATTCCCGCGCTGATGCAGGTCACCGAGCGAGATCGGGCGATCGACCGGGCGCTCAACTACGGCGGGCCCGACCGCATCACGGAGATCGACACGTCGCCGCTTCCCGAGGCCGACCCCAGCCCCCCGCGGGCGCCGCTCCTGTTCGACGTCGCCGCCGACCCGTTCGAGCAACAGGACCTCGCGGCCGAGCACCCGGAGCGGGTGCGCCGGATGAGCGGCGAGCTCGATCGCTGGTTCGAGTCCGTCGAGCGCGACCGCGCAGCAGCGCTGGCAGCGGGCGAGCTCGGCTACTAGAGAGGGCGCGCGGTCGCGCCCCTTTCGTCGACGACGCCTTCGAGGCGAGAGCCGAGCTCGAGCGGGAGGGCGCCGAGATCGACGAGCCGGGCCGCTGGCTGCGTGGCTCGCGAGTCAGCGTTCGTGGTCCCCCCACGCGGGCGCCTCACCAGACCCGGCGAGCTCCCAAGCTTCGCCGATGAGCGACGACGCGCCGGTTGTCGGTCGAGACGACGAGCTCGCGGTTGCTACGGCGACGCTCGGAGCCGAGCGCTGCAGTTGCTACGGTCATCGACGCCGCGGCCCTCGCAAACGCTGCAGACACCGTCGGGGCCGATGCGATCGCGGCGCCGCTCATTGCGGCTCCCACCAGGGTCGCCCAGGCCGCGGGCGGGTGAGATTCACACAAGAAACGTTACGGCGCGTTGGCGGGTCGGGCTCGGCGCCGGGGTGAGGGGGCGCCACCTCACCCCGGCGCACGCTCAGCGGTTCGCGGTGCAGCTGGCAGCGAGCTGGGTTGTGTCACCGGCGAGGGCTCTGGCGATCCAGCCGTGATACAGCGCTTGTGTCGGCACGTCCCCGGCTGCGAACTGCGCGAGCGGCCCGGGGAGCTCTGCGGGCGCTGATCCGTCCTCGGGGGTGCCTGCTGGCACGTCGCGGATGTGGTTGTCGACGAGGTCGGTCAGCGCGGCTGTGCCTCGCCGCACGCCGGTACGGTCACCAGCTGCGTCACGATCAACGATGTAACACGACCATTGGTTCATCGAAACGAGCACCGCGGTCGACTCGCCTGCACCGCCGCGCCCGGTGGCGACGATCGTGTTCGGCTCGATCGACCGGCGAGGCCAGGTGCCACCTGGCGGGAGCGTGAGGGCACGCTGGGCGGAGCGATACTCCCGCTGGAACACTGCGCTGGCAGACCCCGCGCTCGTCCCTGGTCCGGCCTGGCGTGCGGGGTCGCGCTCCCACGGTTGGAGCCCTGCGGCGATCGCGCCGGAGGTGACCCCCACCGCGAGGACGATCGCGATCGCGATCGTCGCCGGGGAGCGACGGCGGGATCTCGGAATCGGGACGGTTCCTCGTGACGGAGTCGCGACAAGTGCGCGACGCTCGGCGAGCTCGGTCGGACCGAGCGGAGTGAGACGAACGGCGGGATCCGCCGCCCGGAGCGCGCTCATCGGGTCAGGTGACATCAGCATCCTCCGGCGATTGTGTTTGTCGAGCGGGGGAACAGGTCGTGGCGTCGCGCGTACTCCCGGCGGAAGCGCCAACGCGCCCGGTGCAATCGCACCGAGGCCGTCGAGCGTGAGATCCCAAGGACTTGAGCGATCTCCGCCTGGTCGAGATCATCCCACGCCTCGAGGAGCAGCAGTTCCCGATCGGCGGGAGACAGCGTCGAGAGCACGGCCTCGACCAGCGGATCGGTTGCTCCGCCCTCGTCCTGCCAGGTCGGTGCGGAGAGACGCTCGTTCGCGACGGCCTCTTCGAACAGAGCCTCGCGCCGCCGTCCAGCACGTCGCTGGTTTGCCGTCAGCTTCCGAGCAGACGCGACGAGCCAGGCACGCTCGAAGCCGGGCCGCACCTCGTCGAGTCGGCGCCAGAGCGCCGAGAAGCACTCGGACGCGACATCATCGGGATCGGTCGAGCCGACACGACCCGCGTGCCGGCGAATCGTCTCGTAGTGTTTACGGAAGGCCGCATCAAAGCGTTCGAGCCTCTTGTCGTCCATGGTTGTGTGGTGTTGGATTGGCATCGCTTGAAAGATGTCCGGCATTGGCCAGTCCATTACATGCGGCGCGAGCCGCGTCGGCCACCTGCAGCCGGAGGACGAACAGCCGGCGGAACCGCCTACGCACCTTGAGACTGCAACGCCTCATTGTGACCTCGTCGATCGGTCCGTTGCGGCTGCGTCAGGAGTCGCGCGCGCGATTGCGACGCGCGCTCGTTCGAGGCTTGCTGCCGGCCATAGGGTCTCCATGTCGTAGTAGACCTCGAATGCGGGGACCGAGTCGGGAAGCGTGACCCAGGCGAGCTTCGACCGGGTGAAGATGTGCGCGTCAGGCGCGACCGCCGAGGGCGTGTCGAGCGTGCCGGCGCGAACGAACCGCGCCTCGGGGCGACCGTACTCGCTGAAGACCGCCACCTGGCACGTCGGGCACCGGAAGATCCGCTGGACGCTTCCGTCGTCGCGGGGCACGTCGACCGGCTGCGGCGAACCGGTGAGCACCTCGACCCGGTCTGCCTCGATCAGGAGGTTGATCACGAACGCGCTCCCGGTCTGCCGCTGGCAGTTGAGGCAGTGGCAGCAGTTCGTGAACAGCGGCTCGGACTGCAGCCGGTAGCGGACCTCTCCGCAGGAACAACCACCCTCGAGCAGGACGCTCATCTCGGCTCCTCGACGCGACGGGACAGAGCCTCGGACGCTACCGCAGCGCTGGTCGCGGATGTAACGCGCTGCGGCAAGAAGAGACCCGACATCCGCTGTCGCCGACGCCAGGTGTGAACGACACCTGAGGACGGCATCGCTCGAGCCGAGCTCGTCGCTGACTGAGTTGTACGCATTCATCGAATGCACTAGCATGCGTTCATGCGACATCTGACGGTTCGAAACGTCTCGGACGAGCTGAGCGCGGCGCTGCAGGAGGAGAAACGCACCCGTGGCCGTTCGCTCAACCAGGTGGTGCTCGACCTGCTCGAGCAGGCCGTCGGGCTCGACCGCCGCCGCACGAACGGGCTGGCCTCCCTTGCCGGCGCCTGGAGTGCCGACGAGCAAGCAGCCTTCGAGCGCGCGGTCGCCGAGACGGAACGCATTGACGAGGAGCTGTGGCGCTGAGCCGCTACTGCCTCGACACCTCAGCCTACAGCTGGTTCATGCGCGGCGACGCGGCCGCCGTCGACCTCGTCGACTCGGCCGAGTGGGTGGGGATGCCGTCGATCGTGCTCGGCGAGCTCCACGTGGGCTTCCGGGCCGGCGCGCACCGCCGCCGCAACGAGGAGGAGCTCGAGCGGTTTCTCGGGCATCCCGTGGTCGAGGAGCTCCCGGTCGACTATCACGTCGCCGACGTCTACGCCGACATCGTCCGCGCCTTGCGCGAGAAGGGCACGCCAATCCCGACCAACGACGTCTGGGTTGCGGCCACCGCCGCAGCATCGGGCGCGACGCTCCTCGCCTACGACGCCCACTTCGCGGAGGTCGCGCGGGTCGGCCTCGTGCTGCTCGCGCCATCCGGATCCTGAACGGGCGCTTCGGTCAGAGAGTCGACCGGACCCGACCCTCCGCCCGGCTCGGCCGAACCGCTTCGCGGTCGTGCCAGGCGCGGCGTGGACATCTTCATCTGGTTCGGCTTGTTCTCGTGGTCTCGGGCTGGTGGGCGGCGGCCTCGTCTGGGCTCCGATCCCCGATTCCAGATCCAGGGGTCACGCCAATTGCGGTGGACCTACGCGGTCTCGTACCGCGACAAGGTCACCGCCCCCGCTGACGCCGACGACACCAGCGTCGCGTAGTTCGCGAGCACGCCGCGGGTGTACCTGGGCGCCGGCTCGACCCAGCTTTCGAGGCGGGCCGCGATCTCGGCGTCTGAGAGCTCGACGTCGACGACGCCCTTCTCGACGTCGATCACGATCGTGTCGCCCTCGCGCAGCGCGGCGAGCGGGCCGCGCTTCGACGCCTCGGGGGCGACGTGGCCCACCATGAACCCGTGCGTCGCGCCTGAGAAGCGGCCGTCGGTGATGAGCGCAACCGACTCGGAGAGCCCTTCGCCGACGATCGCGGCGGTGACGTGGAGCATCTCGCGCATCCCGGGTCCGCCGTGAGGGCCCTCGTAGCGGATCACGACGACGTCGCCCTCATGCACCTGACCGGCCTTGACCGCGGCGAACGTCTCCTCCTCGGAGTCGAACACGCGCGCGGGGCCGCGTTGCAGCGTGCGGTCGTGCCCGGCGAGCTTCACCGCGCACCCTTCGGGTGCGAGGTTGCCGTAGAGCACCGCGACCCCGCCTCGCGCCTTGAGCGGCGTCTCGATCGGGACGACGACCGTCTGGCCCTCGGTCTCGACCGCTCCGTCGGCGACCTCGCCGAGCGTGCGCCCGTCGACGGCGCGAGCGTCGGCGTGAAGCAGCCCCGCCTTCTTCAGCTCGCGCGCGACGAGCGGAATCCCGCCTGCCTTGAACATGTCGTTGGCGTGCCAGCGGCCCCACGGCTTCATGTCCGCGACGATCGGGGTTTCGGCCGAGATGCGCTCGAAGTCGTCGATCGTGAAGTCGATCCCGAAGTCGCGCGCGATCGCGACGAGGTGGAGCACGGCATTCGTCGAGCCACCGGTGGCGGCGACACCGCGGACGGCGTTCTCGAAGGACTCCTTCGTCACGAGCGAGCGCGGCGTGACGTTGTCGCGCACGAGCTGCACGGCAAGCTTGCCGATCTCGTAGGCGGCCTCCTCCTTCGCCTTGTGCATCGCCGGGATCCCGTTCATCCCGATCGGCGAGAGCCCGAGGAAGTCGAGGATGCCCGACATCGTGTTCGCGGTGAACTGGCCGCCGCACGCGCCCGCGCCGGGGCAGGCGGCCGACTCGAGCTCGTGAAGATCCTCGGCGGTGATCTTGCCGGCAGCGTGGGCGCCGATCCCTTCGTACACGTCGGCGACCGAGACCTCGCGCTCGCGGTAGAGACCGGGCGCGATCGAGCCGGTGTAGTAGACGACCGAGGGAATGTCGAGCCGGCCGACCGCCATCGCCGCCCCGGGGTTCGTCTTGTCGCAGGCGACGAGACATACGAGCCCGTCGAACAGGTGCCCGCGAGCAACGAGCTCGATCGAGTCGGCGATCACCTCGCGCGAGACGAGCGAGGCACGCATCCCCGAGGTGCCCATCGAGACGCCGTCCGACACCGCGATCGTGTTGAACTCCATCGGCGTGCCGCCCGCGTCGCGCACGCCACGCTTGACGTGCACGGCGAGATCGCGTTGGTTGAGGTTGCACGGCATCGTCTCGATCCACGTCGTCCCCACCCCGACGATCGGCTTTGCGAGGTCATCGTCGCTGAATCCCGTCGCCTTCAACATCGAGCGAGCGCCGGCCCGATCGGGGCCGTCGGTGAGAGCCGCGCTGACGCGCTTCGCGGGGTTCGACGGTGCGTCGTACGGCGTGCTCATTGCGGCGAGCTCCTCTCGATCGGGTGTCGCTCACGGCGGCACCATTCGCTGAACGAACCGGGGTACATTCTCGCGTCCTCGCGCCCCGCGAGCACGAGCTTCTGCACGACCACCGCTGCGGTGACGCCTGAGCCGCAGTAAACGGCGAGCTCCCTGGCGGCGGTCACCCCCGCCGGCAGCGGCTCGGTGAACGGCGCGTTGAGCGCACCGGGGATGCGGCCGGCGACCGGATCGAGCGGCTCGACGTCGCCGCGCCAGCGTTCGGGCGCCCGCGCATCGAGGAGAACGAGCGCGGGGTCGTCGAGCCGGGCAAAGATCTCGTCGGCGGCGATCGTGTCGTCCGTGCGCTCGCGCGCGGTCAGCAGCGCAGGCTCTGCCTCGGGCACCTCGGTCGTCAGCGGCCCTCGATACCCGCGGAGGTCGAGCGTCCCGGCGAGGCCATGGCCGACGTGGCGGAGGAGCCACCAGCAGCGCGCGGCCCAGCCCGTGCCCTCGTCCAGCGCGAGCACGAATGTGTCCGCGTCGACACCGATCCGGCCAAACGTCTCGGCGAGCTTCTCGGCTGAGGGCACCGGATGGCGGCCCCCGTCGACCGGGTCCCGCCCCGGTGCCGTCAGCGCGGATTCCGGGTCGAGGTGCACGGCTCCGGGCGGGTGTCCCTCGGCGTACGCCTCTGGGGGACGGCAGTCGACGAGGAGCGTCTTCACAGCGATCCACGGGGGGCGATCGCGAGCGGCCGAACGTCGTGGTCGGGGAACCGCGTCGCCAGCTCGGCCGCGGACTCGGCGACGCGATCCGCCCAGACGATCACAGTAGGTCCCGAGCCGGAGAGGGTGGCACCACGGGCGCCGGCCGGGAGCTCGGCGCGAACGCTGCTGAGCACTGCCGAGGGCCGGTACGGCTCGTGGAGCGTGTCAGTGAGCGCTTCGGCGAAGAGCGCAGCGTCGCCGGTCGCCGCAGCCGCGCCGAGCATCGCGGCCCGCCCGACGGTGATCGCGGCGTCAGCGTGGGCGATCTCGACCGGGAGCGTCGAGCGCGACGCCTCGGTCGACGTGCGCTCACGCGGGATCACGGCGATCGCGTCGAGCGGTAGGCGCTCGGCGATCCGGGCCGCCCGGCTCCCCCAGGCGAGCGTGACTCCTCCGAGCAGCGCCGCCGCAAGGTTGTCGGCGTGGTCTTCGAGCGTGAGCCCTGCCGCGAGGAGCTCCTCGACGTCGGCGTCCGGCCGGGCGGCGGTGAGGCCGAGTGCGATCGCCGCCGCCGAGGAGCCGAGACCGCGCTCGAGCGGGATCCGGTTGACGAAGCTGAAGCGCTTGCCGGCCGGGTCGGCGAGCAGCGCATAGGCGCGGATCGCGAGGTTCGTCGCGTCGGCCGCGAGCTCGTCAGCCCCTTCCCCCTCGAGCGTGACGCCGCCCCCCTCGGTCACCTCGAGCTCGTTCCACAGGGCAAACGCGCAGGCGGCGCAGTCGAAGCCGGGCCCGAGGTTCGCCGAGGTTGCCGGAGCCCTGAAGCGCATGCTCTTCGCTAGCCGGGGCGGGAGGCCGCTGCGCCGAGGATCGAGTCGGGGTCGGGGTCGCACACGATCGGCGGCGGCGCGTAGCGGTCGGCCGCTTCCGTGTCCTTGAGCCCGTGCCCGGTGACGGTGACGACGACGCGCTCCCCCGCGACCGCGCCGCGGCGGATCGCAACGAGCCCGGCTGCCGACGACGGCTCGCAGAACAGCCCCTCGCTGGCTGCAAGCAGCTTCCACGCGTCGACAATCTCCTCGTCGCTCACAGTGACAACGTGTGCCCCGCTCGCCGCGACCGCTTTGGCGTGATGGGGGACGACGATCCGGATCGCCGAGGCGAGGGTGTGAGGGCGGTCGTCCGACTCGACCGAGTACATCGGCACGGAGATCCCGAGCTCATCCTGGCCCTGCTTGTACGCCGACGTGTTCCCGCCGCCGCCGTAGGGCAGCACGAAGGCGTCAGGCGGACCGCCGAGCTCCTCGACGATCTCGAATACGGCGGTCTTCTGGCCCTCGCGCCGGTTCGGGTTGAGCGAGTTGACGAGGACGTGCGTGCCGCGCTCGGCCAGCGCTCGCGCCGAGGCGAGCGCCTCGTCGAAGCTGCCGCGCACCTCGAGCATCGTCGCACCGTACATCCGGCTCTGGGCGACCTTCGGGCCGGTCACCGCGCCGAGCGGGCAGAGCACGATCGCCTGCAGGCCGGCCCGAGCCGCGTAGGCGGCGGCTGACGCCGAGGTGTTTCCGGTCGACGCGCAGATGACGGCGTGCGCCCCGTCCTCCTTCGCCTTCGAGACGGCGACCGTCATCCCCCGATCCTTGTACGAGCCGGTCGGATTCGCCGCCTCCCACTTGATCCAGAGCTCCCGCACGTCGAGCGCGGCGGCGAGCCGATCGGTCCGGATCAGCGGCGTCGAGCCCTCGCCCATCGAGACGACGGGCGTCGACGCACCGACCGGGAGCCGGTCGCGAAACCGTTCGATGAGCGGGGCGGACATGGCCCTGGCACTCTAGTCCGCGCCGGCCGCGGGAGATCCCGCCAGGCACCGTTGCCTGTCACGACAATGTCTGGCACCAAGACACGTCCGTTGTGGACATGTCCTTCGCCGGCTCCAAGCCCTCCCTCGGCCCAGACCTGTCCGTGCTGGACGTGTCCCCGTGTCAGATATCGTTGGACGGGCTCTCGATTCCGCGGGGAGACGCGAAGTCGTGCCTGCGAGGAGTGTCGCAGCGGGTCAGGCCCAGCCGAGCTCTTCGACGCCGCGGTCGGAGACCACCGGCACTGCGGTGGCGCCGCCCCGCGACTCGGGAAGCGCGCGGATCGCCTCGAGCGCAGCGTCGACGCGTCCGGCGGGCGCCTCGTGCGTGACGACGTGGAGGACGGCACCGGTCTGCTCGAGCTGCTGTACCAGCCGCGCGACGGAGACCTGCTGGTCGGCAAGCTCCTGGGCGATTCGCGCGAGGACACCCGAGCGATCCTCGACCTCGAGCCGTAGGTACCAGTTCGACGGCAGGTCCCCGGGCGCCATCTGCGGAAGCTCCCGCCAGACCGGATCGTTCTGCAAGAAGCCGGTGCCGGTCGTGCCGACGACGGAGACCATGTCGGCGACGACTGCCGAGGCGGTCTCGATCCCGCCGGCGCCCGGACCTTCGAGCGTGATCTCGCGGATCGCGTCGCCCTGGAGCATGACGGCGTTGAACGCGCCCTCGACCGCAGCAAGCGGGTGATGCGCGTCGACGAACGCTGGCCCGACTCGCACGTCGATCCGGCCCTCGGCGAGTGTTGCGCGTCCGAGGAGCTTGACCTTCATGTCGAGTGCGCGGGCCGCGGCGACGTGTTCGCCCGTCAAGCCTTCGATCCCCTCGACCGCAACCCAGTCGATCGGCACGCGCGAGCCGAATGCGACCGTGGCGAGGATCGCGGTCTTCGCGGCGGCGTCCAGCCCGCCAACGTCGTCGGTCGGGTCGGCCTCGGCGTACCCCAACCGCTGCGCCTCGGCAAGCGCGTCCGCATACGAGCGGCCGGTCTCCATCTCGGAGAGCATGAAGTTCGTCGTGCCGTTGACGATCCCGAGGACGCGGTGCACGTTCGTGACGACGAGCGACTCGCGCAACACCTTGATCACCGGGATCGCTGCACACACCGACGCCTCGAAGCGGAGCTGAACCCCGTTCTCCGACGCGGTCGCGAAGAGCTCCGGCCCTCGGCGGGCGACGAGCTGCTTGTTCGCGGTGACCACCGACCTTCCCGAGCGAAGCGCCGAGAGCACGTAGTCGCCCGCCGGCTCGATCCCTCCCATCACCTCGGCGACGACGTGGATCGCCGGGTCGGAGGCGATGTCCGCGTAATCGGTCGTCAGCACGCCCGGCTCGGGCGAGAAGCTCCGATGCTTGCCGGGGTCGCGAACCAGCGCCCGTACGACCCGGAGCCGGTGCCCCGTCGCCCGCTCGATCTCGTCGGCCTGCTCCTCGAGCAACCGATGAACGGAGGCACCGACGGTGCCGTATCCGAGCAGCGCTACGGGGACGTCGACGGAGGCCATCGGCTCACGCCTCGCGGTGCATGAGCGCGCGTAGCTCCTTGCCGACCGCCTCGATCGTCGTGCCGCCCGCGGCCGCACGAAGAGACGCCAGCTCGGTCTCGCCGGCCTCCATGTCTGCGATCCAGCGGTCGGCGAACTTCCGCTCCTGGATGTCCTTCAGCACCGCCTTCATCGACTCGCGAACGTGGGCGTCGACGATCCGCGGCCCGGAGACGTAGTCGCCGAACTCGGCCGTGTCGGAGACGACCTGGCGCATCTTCGTAAGCCCACCCGCCCAGATCAGGTCGACGATGAGCTTGAGCTCGTGGAGGCACTCGTAGTACGCGACCTCTGGCTTGTACCCGGCCTCGACGAGCGTCTCGAACCCCGCGCGGATCAGCTCGGCGGTGCCGCCGCAGAGGACGGCCTGTTCGCCGAAGAGGTCCGTCTCGGTCTCCTCCTGGAACGTCGTCTCGAGGATCCCAGCGCGCCCGGCGCCGATCCCGACGGCGTAGGCGAGCGCCAGATCCCGGGCGTTGCCACTTGCGTCCTGCTCGATCGCAATCAGCGCCGGTGTGCCATAGCCCTCGGTGAAGAGCGTGCGCACGACGTCGCCGGGCCCCTTGGGCGCGACCATGATCACGTCGTGACCGGGTGCGGGGGCGATGCGGCCATAGAGGATGTTGAAGCCGTGTGCGAAGAGGACGGCCGCCCCCGGCTCGAGGTTCGGCTCGATCTCCTCGGCGAACACCGTCGGCGCCACCTGATCGGGGACGAGGATCGCGACGAGCTGCGCGCCCCTGGTCGCCTCGGCGGCGGTACCGACGGTGAGCCCTGCGGCCTCGGCCTTGCCGCGGGAGGCGGAGCCCTCGCGGAGGCCAACGTGCACCTGTACCCCGGAGTCGCGCAGGTTCAGCGCGTGCGCATGACCCTGGGCTCCGTAGCCGATGATCGCGACCTTGCCGCGCAGGAGGGAGAGGTCGCCGTCTCGGAGGATCGTGGCCATGCGTTTCCTTTCGGGTTGCTCGGACGGGAGAGGGAGAGACTCGAGATATAGCGCGCGCGGGGCGCCTCTGTCGCGGTCAGTTCACCGCGGCGACGCGCTTCGCGGCGGTTCGCTTGGCCGATGGGCGTGACAACCCGATCCGCCCCGTGCGGATCAGATCCTGGATCCCATACGGCTTGCAGAGCTCGTGGAAGGCATCGGCCTCGGCGGGGAGGCCGACCAGCTCGAGGAGCACGGCGTCCGGTCCGAGGTCGAGGACCCGTCCGTGCATCGCCTCGACCATCGCGAGCAGCTCGGCCCGCTTGTCGGCGGTCGCCCCCACCTTCACCAGCAGGAGCTCGCGTTCGACCGAGTCGTCAGGCACGAGCTCGGTGACTCGGAGCACGTTGACGAGCTTGTGGATCTGCTTCTCGATCTGCTCGAGGGAATGGTCGGAGCAGTCGACCCGCAGCGTGATGCACGACACTCCGGGGCGCTCTGTCGGGCCGACCGCGAGCGAGTCGATGTTGAACCCACGCCGCGCGAACATCGTCGTGATCCGCGTGAGCGCGCCCGGCTTGTCCTCGACGGTGACGGAGATCGTGTGCTTCATCCCTGCTGTACCCCTTCGTTGTACTCGAGCATCTCGACCGCCGCCGCGCCCGACGGGATCATCGGGTAGCAGTGTTCGGAGGGGTCGCAGCGCACGTCGACCACGACCGGCCGGCCGCAGGCGAACGCCTCCTGCAGCGCGGGGCGCAGCTCGTCTTCCTCGTTCACGGTGATGCCGACTGCGCCGTACGCCTCGGCGAGCCTCGCGTAGTCGGGCACCGCCTGTGTGAGGTGCACGTGAGACCGCCGCCCGTCGAAGAACATGTCCTGCCACTGGGTGACCATCCCCAGGTAGCCGTTGTTGACGAGCAGGACGACGATCGGGAGGTCGTCGAGCACCGCGGTGACGAGCTCCTGCGAGGTCATCTGGAAGCAGCCGTCGCCGTCGATGCAGACGACCGTCGCCTCGGGTCTCGCCGCCTTGGCGCCGACCGCGGCCGGGATCCCGAAGCCCATCGTCCCGAGTCCTCCGGAGGTGATGAAGTTGCGGGGCCGCTCGGTGGAGACGTACTGCATCGCCCACATCTGATGCTGGCCGACGCCCGTAGTGACGATCACGTCGTCGCCGGCGATCAGCTCCTGGAGCTGCTCGATCACCCACTGCGGCTTGAGGAGATCGACCTGCGGTGCGTAGCGGAGCGGGAACTCGTCTCGGTACTCCTCGATCCTCTGGAGCCATGCCTCAGGCGGCGGTGCCCCGTGCTCGCGGTGCTTGCTCACCTCGCGGGCGAGCTCATGGAGCGCCTTCTTCAACGGTCCGACGACGGGGACATCGGCCTCGCGTAGCTTCGAGATCTCCGCCGCGTCGATGTCGAGGTGCACCACCGTTGCCCCCGGAGCGAACGCGGAGAGCTTTCCCGTGACGCGGTCGTCGAACCGCGCCCCGACCGCGACGAGCACGTCGCAGGTGTTCATCGCGAGGTTCGCCCACTTCGGTCCGTGCATTCCCGGCCAGCCGAAGTGCAGCTCGTGCGACTCCGGGAACGCGCCCTTGCCCATCAGCGTGGTGACCACCGGCAGCCGTCCGGCCTCCGCCAGCTCGAGCAGCTCCGGACAGGCGTCTGCGTTGAGCGTGCCACCGCCCACGTAGAGGATCGGGCGCTCCGCCTTCGCAATCACCTCGCCCGCCTGCCGGATCTGGAGCGGATGCACCTTCGTCGGTGGTCGCCAACCCGGGAGCTCGACCCGCTCGGCCGGCACGAAGTTGAACTCTGCCTCCTGCACGTCCCGCGGGACGTCGACGAGCACGGGCCCGCACCGACCGGTGCGCGCGACGTGAAACGCAGCCTTGATCGCGGGCGCGATCTCCCTCGGGTCGAGCACGAGCCAGGAGTGCTTGACGATCGGCATCGTGATCCCGGTGATGTCGCATTCCTGGAACGCGTCCGTCCCGATCAGCGACGAGCGCACCTGCCCGGTGATGCACACGAGCGGGGTCGAGTCCATCCAGGCGTCGGCGATCGGCGTCACGAGGTTCGTCGCCCCCGGCCCGGACGTGGCGATTGCGACGCCGACCTTGCCCGACGCGCGCGCATAGCCCTGGGCCATGTGGCCGGCTCCCTGCTCGTGGCGGGCGAGAACGTGACGGATCGACGTGCCCCGAGCCATCGCGTCGTATGTCGGCATGATCGCGCCGCCCGGGATCCCGAACATCACCTCGACGCCTTCGGCCTCGAGACAGCGGAGGATCGCGTCGGCTCCGCGCAGCTTCATCCGGGCACTCCCATTCCCGTCACCTCCAGCGCGACGTCGGTCTCTCGACGGGTGCCCGGGATGAGCTCGAGCACCACGTCGACGAACTCCCTCGTAGTCTCCCTGACGATCGTCCCGCCCGCCGTCCGCGACGATCGTCGCGCCAGCGCATCCGCCACGCTCCGCTCGAGCGCTCGTCCGGCCTCACGCTCGTCGAGGCCTTCGATGAGCAGGAGCGCGGTGGCGAGCAGCATCTCGGTCGGGTCGGCGACGTCGTGGCCGCCGTCGACGTGCTCGCCGGTGAGCGTCGGCGTGAAGATCCCAGGCCCGACGAGGGGAAGATCGGCGGTGGCGACGAGCCGGGCCCGCCCGCCGAGTCGAGGTGCGGCGGCGAGCGCCTCGCCGAGCTCGGGGGCTGCGACCACCGTGCCGGCCGAGCCGGACGCGAGGAGCTCGAGCGCCTCGGCGAGCGAGAGCTCGACCGCGTCGGGTGCGATCGCGCGGACACGCGCATGCCAGGCGTCGTCGAGGCCGACGGCGGTGACCGGCTCCCCGCCGGTCGCGGCCCGCGCGATCGCTGCGTCACAGGCTTCCGCCGTGAGCGGTGCGTACACCGTCGAGTCGCCGCCGAGGTCGAGCGTGCGGGTGACCCTCACTGCGGGCCGCACGAGAGCGCGAAGCGCTGCGAGCGTCGTCTCGCCAGCGCCTGCGACGAGGATTGCATCGGCCGATTCGGTCGCGCGGCGGGTCGCCGGCGGCAGCTCGGCGCCGCGGTTCGTCAGGGTCTCCGCGCCGAACGGCGGGTGGATCTCCTCGAGGCGGAACCCGTGCCGCCGGCGAAGGTGATCGAGCGCCCGGCTCGCAGCGGCCGTGACCCCCGGGCCGATCCCGTGACCGGCGAGGTATGCGATTCGGTGTGGACGGTGGCCGTTCATCGGGGTGCGAGTGCGCGCCCGCGGTCGGGGCCGGTTCGCGCTTCCTCTGTCGTGTTACGGGTCATCGGGTGGGCTCCTTCTCTCGCGGGCTGTGCGGAGACAGACCGGTGGCGTGGACTCGGTCGGCGTGTGCGCCTGAAAGGGGCGCGTGAGCGTCATCTCTCCCCGTCAGGGGAGAATGAGAATCAGCTCGATGCCGACACCCGCCGCTACCGCGGGGCGCGGTACGAAAGAGCGGGTCGGTACTACCTGCCGGCAGAGCATCGGACAGTCAGAGTGCCGCACGCGGCGGCCGCTGTCAATCGAGTGCGACACGATGTCACCCTCATCGGCACCGATCCGCTCTCCCTGTAGCGCCGGCACCGTGGGTCAAGCAACCCACGTCTTGCGGGAAAACGCAACTGCGGCAAGCAGCCCGACGGCGGCGAAGGACGTGAGCGTGACCTGGCGCAGCCGGGGTCGGCTCTGCAGGAGATCGGCGGCGGCGAGGAAGAGGGGGAAGTCGGCAAGGAGGTAGCGCGGGCTGCTCGCGAGCGGGACGAAGTCGGCGGGGGAGCTGAGGACGATCGCGATCACCGCCAGCGAGTACACCCCGAACGCCGGCCCGAGCCGCTGCCAGGCAACCCACGTGAGCCATAGCGCCAGCGCCACCAGGCAGAAGTGGGCGATGTTCCAGGCCGACCACATGTCGTGTGCCGGAAGCCCCTCGGGGTAGTCGCCGCTGCGCGGGAGGTGGCGCAGCAGCTCGAGCGCCCCGTGCCACGCAGCAGTCGTCGTCTGCCAGAGCCCCGAGATCGGGCCGAGTGTCGGAACGTGGCGGTTCCACGTGTCGGTGCCGGCGGCGTGGACGAATGCGAACGCGTCGCCGAAGCGATGGTGGAGATAAAGGGCGTAGCCGCCGAGCGCGGCGAGCGGCGGCGCCACCGCCGCCGCGACCCCACCGAGCTCGCGCGCGGAGCGGGTGCGCGGCCAGAGGAGAACCGCGAGCGCGGGCACGAGCGCGAGCCCGAGGACACGCGTGTCGACCGCGAGCGCGGCGAGCGCCCCGGCCACGACCGGCCGCCGCCGAAGCCCGGCATAGAACGAGCCCGCGGCGAGGGCGAGGTAGAGGCTCTCCGAGTACACCGAGGTGAACACGTACGCGAGCGGGTACAGCGCCATGAGCAGGACGGCGTCGCGCTGAGCGCGCTCGCCGAGGCGGGTTGCGGCGAGCCGCCGGAGGATGACCACGGCGGCGCAACCGGCGAGCAGGGAGACGATGACCCCGGCGACGATCGTCGAGCGAGTCACCTCCGCGAGCCCCGCGACGAGCAGCGGGTAGCCGGGGAAGAAGGCGGTGATCTGCGTCGAGTCGTAGCCGTGCTCGGCGAGGTGGATGAACCAGACCGCATCCCATTGCACGTGCGACCCGAACAGCAGATCGGTCAGCCCGTCGTAGGCGCGAAACGGCGCCACGTCCTCGCCGGGGAGCGGCGCCCACACGAGTGAGAGCGCGACGGTGATCCAGCACGCCACCCGGACCGCGAGGAAGCGCCGCACGTCCGCGAGCTCGCTTCCGTTCATGGGCCGCATCGTGCCCGTCATGCCACCTCCTCGCAGAGAGCGTGCCAGGCCCCGAGGTCGACGTCAGGCCGCCCTTGGTGACCGTCGCGAACTGTGTGTGTCCTGCCCTTGCTTCTCGCAAGGTCAATGCTTTAGGATTGAAAGTGATGTTCGCGCCGACGATCCCAGGAACGAAAGCTCCTGCCGCGAAGAGCCCCTTCGCGATCGTCGCGCCGTCCGCGCGCTAGCCGGCTTTCATCCCGCCTCGCCGGTCTAGCTCACTCCTCCGGCGGGACGACCTCACCACTTCGAGCGAAAGGCGCGGGTAGCCGTGACCACCCTTCTCTACGACCCCCAGATCGAGCGTGACGCCTGCGGGATCGGGCTCGTCGCCGACGCGCGCGGTCGCGCGTCTCGCGAGATCCTCGACCGTGCGCTCGCCGGTCTCGGTGCTGTGTCGCATCGCGGCGCGTGGGCGGCCGACGGCGTCACCGGTGACGGCGCCGGGCTGCTGTTGCCGATCTCGAAGGCGATCACCGGGATCGATAGCGGCGGGCTCGCGATGTGCTTCCTGCGGGAGCCGTGGCTCAAGAACATCGTCGAGGAGGCGTGTCGCGCAGAGGGGCTCGAGCCGTTCGGCTGGCGGGAGGTCCCTCACGACGTCGCCGCGCTCGGCTCGACCGCCACCGCCTCGATGCCCCGTATCAGCCAGCTCGTGCTCGCGCCGTGTGCCGCTCCCGACGCCGAGCTGCGCGCGCACCGCGCCCGCCGGCGAGCCGAGTCGGTCGCCGGGATCTACGTCGCCTCGCTCTCGTTCCGGACCGTGACCTACAAGGCGCTCTGCGCGGCGACGCAGCTCGCGTCGTTCTACCCCGATCTTGCGCATCCCGACTGGGCGGTCGGGTGGGCGATCTTCCACCAGCGCTTCTCGACCAACACCGAGCCGAGCTGGGAGCGCGCCCAGCCGTTCCGGCTCCTCTGCCACAACGGCGAGATCAACACGATCGAAGGGAACGCCGCGTGGATGGAGGCGCGCGAGCAGGCTCGTGGGGTCGATCCGGCGCTCGCGCCAGCGATCGACCGGTCGGGATCCGACTCCGCGATTCTCGACAACGCGCTCGAGCTCCTGGTTCGCTCCGGGCTCGACGTTCGCGAGGCAATCGCGATGCTCGTGCCGCCGGCCTGGCAGAACGATCCGCGCATCGGCGACGAGGTGCGCGCGATGCACCGCTATCACGCGATGCTCGTGGAGCCCTGGGACGGCCCCGCCGGGCTCGTCTTCACCGACGGGGTCGCGTGCGGCGCGGCGCTCGACCGCAACGGCCTGCGCCCACTCCGCGTCGCGGTCACCGACGACGGGCTCGTCGCCGTCGGCTCGGAGGCGGGCGCGATCCCGCTTCCCGAGAGCGCCGCCGTGCGGCGTGCGCGACTGGGGCCAGGGCAGGTGCTCTCGATCGACCCCGACCGCGGCCTCCTTTTCGACGGCGAGCTCAAGCGGGAGCTCGCGCGGCGCAAGCCGTACGGCGACTGGGTTGCCGCGAGCGTCTCGTTCCACGAGGCCGGTGAGCCCGGCGAGGCACCCGAAGCCGATCTCGGCCCGCGCCACGTCCTCCACGGCTACACCCGCGAGGAGCTCAACCTGATGCTCCGCCCGATCGCGCAGACGGGTCGCGATCCCGTCTACTCGATGGGCGACGACGCGCCGATCGCTCCGCTCGCCGGGCGCGCGCGGCCGCTCGCCTCGTACTTCCGGCAGCGGTTTGCGCAGGTGACGAACCCCGCGATCGATCACTACCGCGAGCGGACGGTGATGTCCGTCGCGACCCTGGTCGGCCCGCGGTCGCAGCCCGAGTCGGAGGGCCCGCTCCCCGCTCTCGCCGTCCTTCCCTCGTTCCTCGTCACCCCCGCGGCGCTCGAGCGGCTCGACGCTGCGCACGTCGACGCGACGTTCACGGCCGAGGAGGGGCTCGGGCCTGCCGCCGAGCGAGTCGCCGATACGTGCGTGGCGCTCGTGCGGGAAGGCGCGGCTCGCGTGTGCCTCACCGATGCGGCGGCCGGTGGCGATCGGGCGGCGATCCCGGCGCTTCTCGCGGTCGCGGCCGCGCACGACCGGCTCGTCGAGCATGGGCTCCGGATGGCGTGCGGCCTGCTCGTCGAGAGCGACGAGCCGCGCGACACGCACATGGTCGCGACGCTCCTCGGCTTCGGGGCCGACGCGATCTGCCCTCGGCTCGCGCTCGAGACGGTCGCCCGCCTCTCGGTGATCGACAAGATCGGCGGCGACCGGCCGAGCCCCGCCGAGGCGCAACGACGCCTGCTCTCGGCCGTCGAGGACGGCGTGCTGAAGGTGATGTCGAAGATGGGGATCGCCGACGTCGCGAGCTACCGCGGCGCTCGCCTGTTCGACGCCGTTGGGCTCGATCGGCGCCTCTGCCGGCGCTTCTTCGGCGGTGTTCCCTCCGCAATCGGCGGGATCGGGCTCCGGCGGCTCGAACAGGAGGCGCTCGCCCGCCTTGCGGCTGCGAACGAGACCAAGCCAGAGCTCGAGAACCCGGGCTTCTTCAAGTTCCGCAAGGGTGGCGAGCCGCATGCGACCGACCCCGAGGTCGTCGCCGCGCTGCAGGCTGCCGTCAGCGGCGCGCACGCGCTCGTCAAGGCGGTGAAGGGCGAGCGGTACGAGCTCTACGAGAAGTTCGCGAGCCTCGTCAACGAGCGCGCGCCGATGGAGCCGCGCGACCTGCTCGAGCTCGTCATGGCCGCGGAGCCGATCCCGCTCGACCGAGTCGAGCCGGTCGACTCGATCGTGAAGCGGTTCTCGGGCGGGGCGATGTCGCACGGCGCGCTCTCGGCCGAGGCGCACGAGACGATCGCGATCGCGCTGAACCGGCTCGGGGGCCGCTCGAACTGTGGCGAGGGCGGCGAGGATTCCGCCCGTTACGGCGACGAGCGCAACTCGAAGATCAAGCAGATCGCCTCGGGCCGGTTCGGCGTCACTGCCGAGTACGCGATCGCCGCCGAGGAGCTGCAGATCAAGGTCGCGCAGGGTTCCAAGCCCGGCGAGGGAGGCCAGATCCCGGCGCACAAGGTCACCGACGAGATCGCGCGGTTGCGGAACACGCAGCCCGGCGTCTCGTTGATCTCTCCGCCGCCGCATCACGACATCTACTCGATCGAGGATCTCGCGCAGCTCATCTTCGATCTCCGCGAGGTCAATCCCGACGCTGACATCTCCGTGAAGCTGGTCTCGGAGAGCGGTGTCGGCGTGATCGCCGCGGGCGTCGCCAAGGCCCATGCCGACGTCGTCCACGTCGCCGGCGCCGACGGTGGTACCGGCGCGAGCCCGCTGCCGTCGATCAAGCACGCCGGCGCGCCGTGGGAGCTCGGGCTCGCCGAGACCCAGCAGGCGCTCGTCGCCAACGGGCTCCGGGGGCGGGTGCGCGTCCGCGTCGACGGCGGCTTCAAGACCGGTCGCGACGTCGTCGTCGCCGCGCTCCTTGGCGCCGACGAGTTCTCGTTCGGTACCGCATTGCTTCTCGCCGAGGGCTGCCTGATGGTGCGCTCGTGCCATCTCGACACGTGTCCCGTCGGGATCGCGAGCCAGAAGTCGGAGCTGCGGGCGAAGTTCGCGGGGACGCCTGAGATGGTCGAGGCGTATCTTCGTTTCGTCGCGCTCGAGGTGCGCGAGCTGCTGGCGTCGCTCGGGTTGCGCACGGTCGACGACGCCGTCGGTCGCGTCGATCTCCTCCGTCAGCGACAGACGGGCGACGAGGCGGTCGACTCGCTCGACCTGGCACCGCTGCTGCAACAGGCCGGTCAGGGCCACGCGCGCTTCGTCGGCGAGCCCGTGCCGCACGAGGGCGACCGGCTCGGTGCGCTGCTCCTCGCGCAGGGCAAGGCGGCGATCACCGGAGCGCGACTCGTCGAGCCGGGGTACGCGATCACGAACGCCGACCGAGCGATCGGAGCCCGGCTCGGGGGTGCGATTGCGAAGGCGGTCGGCTCGGGGAAGCCCGCCGGTCGTGTCCGGGCGCGGTTCGAAGGCTCTGCCGGGCAGAGCTTTGGCGCGTTTCTCACGAGCGGCGTCGAGCTCTCGCTCGTCGGCGAGGCAAACGACTACGTCGGCAAGTCGATGAGCGGCGGGCGGATCGTCGTCTCGCCGCCCGCAGGCGACGCGGGCGACCCGTGCCTCGCGGGCAACACCGTCCTGTACGGGGCGACCGGGGGTGAGCTCTTCCTCGCGGGCACCGCCGGCGAGCGGTTCGCCGTGCGGAACTCCGGCGCGACCGCGGTCGTCGAGGGGGTTGGCGACCACGGCTGTGAGTACATGACCCGGGGGACCGTCGTCGTTCTCGGGCCTCACGGACGGAACTTCGGCGCCGGGATGACGGGCGGGACCGCCTACCTGCTCGAGCCCGACGAGCGTCTCGTCAACGACGAGCTGGTCGCGCTCGTCCCGCTCGGCTCGGAGGACGTCGACCGGCTTGTCGAGCTGCTCGAGCGCCATCTCGACCTTACCGGCTCCGCGCGGGCCGGGGCGTTGCTCGCACGCCGCGAGACGCTCGCCGAGCGGTTCAGGCTTGTCGTCCCGCGCACCCGGCTCGAGGCGCAGGCGAGCGGAGCCGTCCCTCTCAAGAGTTCTGCATAGTAAGCGATCTCTGTGCATACTATGCAGTCCGTGGCCTACGTATCGATTATCGGCGCGGCCGGGTACACCGGTCAGGAGACGCTCGACCGCGTGCTCCGGCACCCCGACCTCGAGCTGTACGCGGTCGGCTCGGACTCGCTCGCCGGCAGTGACGCGTCGGCGCTCGATCCCCGGCTCAACCGCAACGGCGGCAAACGCGTGCCGCGGTTCATCACGAACCAGGCGGCGCTCGCTTGTGAAGCCGACATCACGTTTCTTTGCCTCTCGCACGAGGAGGCCGCGTCGCTCGAGCCCCCCGCGCGCGGCGTCGTCATCGACCTTTCGGGCGCGCACCGGCTGACCGATGCTGCCGGCTATGACCACTGGTACGGGTTCACGCACCCGCGCCCGCAGGACCTCGGCTCCTGGGCGTATGGCCTTCCGGAGCTCTCGCCGCCGAGCGGGCGCCTGATCGCGAACCCGGGGTGCTATGCGACGGCGATTCTGCTCGCGCTCGGGCCCGTCAAGGACCTCGTCGACCCCGAGACCGTCGTCGTCGACGCGATGTCCGGGATGACCGGGGCGGGGCGGGTACCGAAGGACTCGACTCACGCGGGCTCGGTGCTCGAGAATGTCGCCCCCTACCGCGTCGGCCGGCACCAGCACGTCGCCGAGGTCGCCCAGCTGCTCGGGTTCCCGGTCTCGCTGACGCCGCACCTGCTCCCGCTACGCCGCGGGCTGATGGCGACGTGTAACGTGCGCTCGACCGGGCCCGACCTTCGCCGGACGCTCGAGGAGCACTACGCCGCGAGCCCGGTCGTCACCGTCCTCCCCGAAGGCGTCGCTCCCGAGCTCGCGCGCGTGCAGGGAACCGACGGCGCGGAGCTCGGCGTCTTCACCGACGCGTACACCGGGCGGACGATTATCGTCTGCGCCGAGGACAACCTCGGCAAGGGTGCCGCGGGCCAGGCCGTCCAGAACGCGAACCTCCTGTTCGGCCTCCCCGAGACCGCGGGGCTCAGGCTCGCCGGGGTGCTGGTTTAGGTGCTCGGCCCATCGCGGAGAGCCCACTGATGTCCGTCACCGCCCCGAAGGGCTTCGAAGCGGCGGGCGTGGCCGCCGGGATTCGGCCGTCGGGAGCCCCGGACGTCGCGCTCGTCCGCTCGACGGTGCCCGCGGTCGGGGCGGCGATGTGGACCGCCAACCGCGTGCAGGCGGCACCGGTGCTCGTCTCAAAGCGGCACCTCGCCGAGGCCGAGCCGCAGGCTGTCGTCGTCAACGCCGGGGTCGCGAACGCGGCGACCGGCGCCGACGGCGAGGCCGCAGCCGAGGAGACGGCGGCGTTCGTCGGGGAGGCGCTCGGCCTCGTCGCCAGCGAGGTGATCGTGCTCTCGACCGGGGTGATCGGCCCCCAGCTTCCGCTCGAGAAGGTAAAGGTGGGGGTAACCGTTGCAACGGGGCTTCTCTCGACCGACGGCGGTCGCGATGCGGCCGGCGCGATCCTCACGACCGACTCTGGCCCCAAGCTCGCGCGGGTCTCGACCGAGGGCTTCACCGTCGGCGGGATGGCGAAGGGGGCCGGGATGATCCACCCGTGTCTCGCGACGATGCTCGCCGTGATCACGACCGACTACGCGCTCGAGCCGGGCGAGCCGGCCGCGTTCCTCCGACCCGCCGTCGAGCGGTCCTTCAACCGCATCTCGGTCGACGGTGACTGCTCGACCAACGACGCCGTCGTGCTCCTCGCGAACGGTGCGAGCGGAGCCCCCCGGAACGACGCGGCGTTCGCCGCCGCGCTCCAGGAGGTCTGCGCGGACCTCGCCCGCCAGATCGTTGCCGACGGGGAGGGCGCGACCGTCGTGCTCGAGATCGTCGTCACCGCGGCCGCCGATGACGGCGAGGCAGAGGCGATCGCGCGGCGCGTCGCGACCTCGCCGCTCGTGAAGACGGCGGCGTTCGGGCGCGACCCGAACTGGGGGCGCGTGCTCGCCGCCGCCGGCTCGGCGCCACACAACGGCGGTTTCGCGAATCTCGATCCCGGCCGGCTCGCGGTCGCGTTCGACGGAACGCCCGTGTTCGCCGACGGCTCGCCGACGGGGCTGACGCCGATCTTCGTAGGCGGCGCCTGCCGGATCGAGCTCGACCTCGGCCTCGGTGACGGCGCCGCCTCGTACCTCGCCTCGGATCTCTCCTACGACTACGTGAAGATCAACGCCGAGTACACGACGTGAGCCTGGTGGTGCTCAAGCTCGGTGGGCGGGTCGCCGTCGAGGAGGCCGCCCAGGTCGCCCGCCGCCGCGCTCGCGGCGACGAGGTGGTCGTCGTCCACGGCGCCGGCCCGCAGATCACCGCGGAGCTCGAGCGGCGCGGGATCACCCCGACGTTCGTCGACGGCCGGCGGGTGACCACCCCGGCGGTCCTCGACGTGGTGAGGGAGTCGCTCGCCGAGATCAATGCGCAGGTCTGCGACGCGATCGGCGTTGACGCGGTCGGGCTGATGGGTGATGCGATCGGGCTCGCGGCGAGGCCGGTCGGAGCGCTCGGGCTCGTCGGCGACCCCGAGCCCTCGTCGCCCGCTGCGGTCACGGACACGCTTGCCGAAGGGCGCGTCCCGGTCGTTGCGCCGCTCGCCGAGGGGCCGCTCAACGTCAATGCCGACGAGGCGGCGGCGGCGCTCGCGGTCGGCCTGCGCGCTGACGAGGTCGTCTTCGTGACGGACGTGCCAGGGGTGCTCGTCGGCGGCGAGGTCGTCGAGCGGCTCACCGCGGACGACGCGGCCGACCGGCTTGCCGCCGGTGCGTTCGAGGGCGGGATCGTCCCGAAGCTCACCGCCGCGGTGCTTGCCGCCCGTGGCGGCGTTCGCGCCTCGATTGGGGCGACCGAGGTCGTCGCATGACGCTCCGCGATCGTGTTCTCCCGACCTACGCCCGCGCCGACCTGACGCTCGTCTCGGGCGACGGCTGTCGGGTTCGCGACGACGCCGGGCGCGAGTACCTCGACTTCGTCGGCGGGATCGCCGTCGTCGCGCTCGGCCACCGGCATCCCGCGGTGACCGCCGCGGCTCACGCCCAGCTCGACCGGCTGTGGCATGTCTCGAACCTCTACTGGACCGAGCCGATGCTCGAGCTCGCTGGGCTTCTCTCCGAGCGCTTCGGCGGCGCGCAGGCGTTCTTCTGCAACTCGGGCGCTGAGGCGAACGAGGCCGCGTTCAAGGTTGCGCGAAAGGCGACCGGCCGGGAGCGGGTCGTCGCGCTCGAGGGGAGCTTCCATGGCCGCACCCTCGGCTCCCTCTCGGTAACGGGTCAGCCGGCGAAGCACGAAGGGTTTGGCCCACTTGTCCCCGGCGTCTCGTTCGCGAGACCGAACGACGTCGAGTCGCTCGAGGCGGCGGTCAGCCCGGGGGGCGAGCTCGCGGCGATCCTCCTCGAGCCGGTGCTCGGCGAGGGAGGGATCGTCCCGCTCGAACCAGAGTTCGTCGCCGCTGCCTCGGAGATCGCCAGGGAGACGGGTGCGCTGCTCTGGCTCGACGAGGTCCAGACCGGGGTCGGGCGCACGGGGACGTTCTTTGCCTTCGAGCAGGTCGGCGTCCGGCCCGATCTCGTGACGCTTGCGAAGGGCCTCGCCAACGGCCTTCCGATCGGGGCGCTGCTCGTGCGCGACGGCGCTGCCGCTGCAATCGGGCCGGGAGACCATGCCTCGACGTTCGGCGGCAACCCGGTCGCGGCTGCGGCCGCCTGCACGGTCGTCCGCGCTGTCGACGACGTTGTCCTCGCCAATGTCGTTGCGATGGGCGAGCGGCTCGAGGCAGGCGTGTCGGCGCTGGCGGCGGTGAGGGAGGTGCGCGGTCGCGGGCTTCTCCTCGGCGCCGTTCTCGACCGGCCCGTCGGGGCGGTGGTCGACGCGTGCCGCAAACGGGGGCTTCTGGTTCTCTCGGCCGGCGCCGACGTGCTCCGGCTCACGCCGCCGCTCGTCGTCACGGAGACCGAGGTCGACGAGGCGATCACGGTGCTCGGTGAGGTGCTGGCGTGAGCAAGACCGCCCGGCACCAGGCGATCCTCCGGCTCGTGCGCGACGGGGCGATCTCGACGCAGGCGGAGCTTGCGAAGGCGCTCGGCGAGGAGGGCCACGAGACCGTGCAGGCGACCGTCTCCCGCGACATCACCGAGCTCGGGCTGATCAAGGTTCGCGCGCCCTCGGGCCGGCTCGTCTACGCGGCCCCGGGAACCGACGATCCCGACCGGCTCAAGGCGATTGCCGCCGCGCTGCGGCGGTACGCGACCGCGGTCGAAGCAGCTGGGCCGCTGGTAGTCGTAACGACGCCGTCGGGCTATGCCAACGCGCTCGCGCAGGCGATCGACGAGGGAACCCATTCCCACATCGCCGGGACGATCGCCGGCGACAACACGATCTTCATCGCCCCGCGTGAGGGCACGACCGCGCTCGAGCTGCGCGAGGAGTTTGCGGGCTACCTGGGCGACCAGCTCTGAAGTCAGGGAGAATCACGACGTGACGCTCTGGTCTGGACGGGTCGACGGGTCGTTGCACCCGTCGGTGTGGGAGTTCCTCCACGTCGACGACCTCGAGCTGCTTCCCTACGACTGCGAGGCGAGCCTCGAGCATGCGCGGCGTCTGCACGCAGCCGGGCTGCTCGACGACGCGGAGCTGGCGGAGGTCGACGAGAAGCTCGCGGCGATCGCAAAGAACCCGGCGGGCTACCTCCCCGAGGACGAGGACGTGCACTCGGCGATCGAGCGACAGCTCGGTCGCGTTGGCCGCAAGATCCACGCCGGGCGCTCCCGCAACGACCAGGTCGCCGCCGCTCATCGCCTCTACGTCAAGGACGCCTGTGCCGAGGCCCGTCACGAGGTCGACGCGCTCTGCCTCGTCATCCTCTCCTTCGCGGAGGCCGAGGCGGAGACGCTGATGCCCGGGTACACGCACCTCCAGCGAGGTCAGCCGGTCACAGTCGGCCATCACCTGCTCGCATGGGTCGAGATGCTCGACCGCGATCGCAAGCGGTTCGCCGCCGCGTACGAGGCCGCCGCCGAGACCCCACTCGGTGCGGGTGCGGTCGCGGGCTCGACGCTGGGGTTGCCCAATCCGCACGATCAGATGCGGAACTCGCTCGACGCGGTCGCCGACCGCGACTACGCGCTCGACTACCTCTATGCCTGCGCGATGCTATTCACGCACCTCTCGCGGATCGGAGAGGAGATCGTGCTGTGGGCCTCGAGCGAGTTCGGCTTTGCCAAGCTTCCGCTCGAGGCGGCGACGGGGTCGTCGATGATGCCGCAGAAGCTGAATCCCGACGTCGCGGAGCTCGTCCGCGGCAAGGCTGGGACGGCGATCGGCCGGCTCACCGGCCTGCTCGCGACGGTCAAGGGGCTCCCGCTCTCCTATGATCGCGACCTCCAGGAGGACAAGGCGCCCGTGTTCGCAGCTCGCCGAGAGGTGCGATTGGCGCTTCAGGCGATGACCGTGCTCGTCGCTGGGCTCGAGGTCGACCGCGCGCGGCTCGAGGCCGGCGTCGCCGACCCGTTGCTCCTCGCGACCGACGTCGCCGAGGATCTCGTGCGCGGCGGCGTCCCGTTCCGCGAGGCGCACGAGCAGGTCGCGGCGTCCGTTCGCGACGGGTCGTTTCGCCCGATCGGCTCGGCGGCGGAGAGCGTTGCCGCGCGGCCGGTGCCTGGCCCCGGCGGCGCCCGTGAGGCGATCGTGGCGGCCCGGAAGCGTTTCGGCGCCAGCCTCTAGCCCGGGCCCGGGCTCCTGCCCGCCTCACCGACAGCCGCGTGTGTGACGATTTCTGCGGCGGCGGCGTAGATCTGGTGGAACCCCGATCAGGAGGGCAGGAACCCATGAAACGAATCGCGATCGTCTCCGGCATGCTTCTCGCGCTCGCCGCGTTCGCGGGCGTGATGCGACCAGAAGGAGCAAAGGCGGTGGACGACACCACAGCGCGCGACACGGTCACCGTCAGCGGCACAGGCGCTGTTTCGGCCGTCCCCGACCGCGCGACGATCTCGGCCGGCGTCGAGACGCGGGCAGCGACCGCGCAGAAGGCGTTGAGCGACAACTCCGCCGACATGCAGAAGGTCATCAACGCCCTCAAGACGGCGGGCGGCACCAAGATCACGACGAGCACTGTCTCGCTGAGCCCGTCCACGACTCCGGACGGCACCCCGAACGGCTTCGTCGCGACAAACACGGTTACGGCGGAGTTCACCCTCGGTGCGGCCGGCAAGGGGCTCGACGCGGCAGTCGCTGCCGGCGCCAACACGGTCTGGGGCCCGACGTTCACGAACTCGGACCTCGATGCGCTCTACAAGAAGGCGCTCCAGTCGGCCGTTGCCGACGCGAAGGCGCATGCAGAGGTGCTCGCCACCGCCGCCGGGCGCAAGGTCGGCCCGGTGATCTCGATCAGCGAGGCGTCTGCGTCGCCCGGCCCGCTGTACGCAGCCAAGGACTCGGCCGGTGCTGCGACACCGATCGTCTCCGGCGCGCAGGACACGACGGCGACCGTCTCGGTCACCTACGAGCTGAAGTAGCGCGAATGCGTAGCGAGACGGGGCGGGCCGATCGGCCCGCCCCGTCTGCGCTCAAGGCTCGAGCGGCGGCTCAGCCGGTCGCGGGCGCGGCCGACGTCGCCGCGACCGGGTCGTGGGCCGGCGTCACCCTCGCGCTCGTGCCTTCGCTCCCGTAGCCGCCGGGCACAGGGATGTAGAACTCGGGGTATCCCCACATCCCGTGCTCGGAGACGTCGAGCCCGAGCGTCTCGACTTCCTCCTCGGTGCGGATCCCGACCGTCACTTTCATCAGCCAGAGCACCACAAACGAGGCAGTGAACGTGAACGCGCCAACGGCGACGAGTCCAAGCGCTTGGATCCCGAGCTGGTGGAGCCCACCTCCGTAGAAGAGGCCGCCTCGACCGGTCGCCAGCCTCTCGGCCAGCTCAGGCACCGTGAGGAAGCCGAGCGCGAGCGTGCCCCACACGCCGGACATGCCGTGGGCGGCCATCGCCCCGACCGGATCGTCGATCCCGACCTTCTCGACCAGGAGCGAGCCGACCACGACGATCACGCCTGCGACGAAGCCGATCACGATCGCCGCCCAGGGGGCAACGAACGCGCAGGCGGCGGTGATCGCGACAAGCGCTGCGATCGCCCCGTTCAGCATCATCGAGAGGTCGGGCTTTTTGATCACGATCCACGACGTCACCACCGCCCCGAGAACGCCCGCCGCCGCAGCGATGTTCGTGTTGAGCGCGACGTAGGCGAAGAACCCGACCCCGCCGAAGTCGACGCTCAGCGTCGAGCCCGGGTTGAACCCGAACCAGCCGAACCAGAGGATGATCACGCCAAGCGTCGTGTACGCCATGTTGTGGCCGGGGATCGGCTGCGGCTTGCCGTCGACGAACTTCCCGAGCCTTGGTCCCAGCAGCAACGCGCCGGCGAGACCCGCGAGCGCCCCCTGGTAGTGGACGACGGTCGAACCGGCGAAGTCCTGCATCCCCTTCGCGAACAGCCAGCCGTCGGGGCTCCAGATCCAGTGCGAGACGACGGAGTAGATGAGCGTGAACACCGCGCCGAATGCGAAGTAGACCCACAGCCTCGTCCGCTCAGCCATCGCCCCCCAGACGATCGCGAGCGAGACCGCCGCGAACGCCACCTCGAACAGGTACCCCGCAGCGCCCGGGATCGCGGCGAACCATGAGAACGGCTCCACGCCGATCGAGAGCAGCTCGTCGACCGACGGCACGAAGCCCGACCCACCCACGAGCGCGTTCCCCCCATCACCGAACGCGATGCCGAACCCGACGAGGTAGTAGACGATCGAGACGATCGCGAGGATGAGCACGTTCTTCGCGGCGATGTGACCGACGTTCTTCATCCGGGTCAGGCCGGCCTCGAGAAACGCGAAGCCCGCCTGCATGAAGATCACGAGGATCGCCGCGAGGATCACCCAGATCGTGCTGGCGGCAAACGCGAGCTCTCTGATGCTCATCTGATCACTCCTCCAAGGACTCGGGGGGCCCCGTTGTGCGATGCATGGCCGTTTGCGGGCGGAGCCGGGCGTGACCCGGCGGGAGCTGTTCGGCGCCTACTTCGGTGGGCTGCCGTGAAGGAGGGGGGGCGAGGGGGAACCATGGGCTCACGCACGATCACTCCACCTCCTCGAGCGGTTGACCGGTGCGGTGATGGGTGACCGAGCCGACGGGAGAGACCCAGCAGATCCCGTCACCGTTGACGTGGCCCGTGCGAGCGGCGTCGACGATCGCATGGACGACGCCGTCAACGAGCTCGTCACGCACGATGAACGTCATCAGCGCCTTCGGAAGAAAGCGCGACTCGAACACGCGGCCGCGGTATTCGTGGGTGATCCCGCGCTCCTTGCCGTGGCCAACCGCCTCGATCACGGTGACGCCGACGTGGCCGGTGTGCTCCTCGACCGCCTCCATCACGGTTTCGACGCGATCACGGACGACGACCGCCTCGACCTTCATCACGGCGCTGCTCTCACGCTGCTCCCTTCGGTGGTGTGCTGAAACAAAGACGGCGCCTCTCTCTCACCGGCGTCGACCGGTGAGAGAGAGGCGCCGTTGCCTTCGTGCCGGGCTTCGTCGCCCGTGCGTCTTCCTTTGCCGCCGTCCGGCGGACGGCGGGCCGATCAGCTTGCGACTGCGGTGAGCCAGGCCTCGCTGGCCTCGGCGGTCGGGACGGTCGCAATCGTCTCGATGATGCGACCCGCGATCCGGTACGGATCACCCTGGGAGTTCGGTCGTCGGTCCTCGAGGTACCCGCGATACCCGTTCTCGACGAAGCTGTGCGGGACGCGCACCGAGGCGCCCCGGTCGGCGACGCCGTAGTTGAACTTGTCGATCGACTGCGTCTCGTGGAGCCCCGTCAGGCGCAGGTGGTTGTCGGGGCCGTACACCTCGATGTGGAGGTGCTTGTGCTCGTCGAACGCGTCCATCAGCGCCTCGAAGTACTCCTTGCCACCCACCTCGCGCATGTACTTCGTCGAGAAGTTGGTGTGCATCCCCGAGCCGTTCCAGTCGACGTCGGCGCCGAGCGGCTTGCAGTGGAAGTTGACGTCGACGCCGTAGCGCTCGCCCAGCCGGAGCAGGAGGTACCGCGCGAGCCACACCTCGTCGGCGGCCCGCTTCGAGCCTTTGCCGAAGACCTGGAACTCCCACTGGCCCTTTGCGACCTCGGCGTTGACCCCCTCGTGCTGGATCCCTGCCTCGAGACACAGGTCGATGTGTTCGTCGACGATCGCGCGGGCGACGTCGCCGACGTTCCGATAGCCGACGCCCGTGTAGTATTCGCCCTGCGGTGCCGGAAAGCCGCCCGCCTCGGGGAAACCGAGCGGCACACCGTCCCGGTAGAAGAAGTACTCCTGCTCGAACCCGAACCACGTATCGGGATCGTCGGGGATTGTCGCGCGGCTGTTCGAGGAGTGCGGCGTTCCGTCGGGGAGCATGACCTCGCACATCACGAGCGCGGCATTCGTCCGGGCGGGATCGGGATAGATGGCTACCGGCTTCAGCGTGCAATCGGAGCTGCTGCCGTCTGCCTGCCGGGTCGAGCTTCCGTCGAAGCCCCACAACGGCAGCTCGGCCAGCGTCGGGAACTCCGAGAACTCCTTGATCTTCGTCTTCGACCGGAGGTTCGGGACCGGCTCGTACCCGTCCAGCCAGATGTACTCGAGCTTGTACTTCGTCATCACGTCTCCTCCGCAGCTGTCATCGTCTCCGGTCGCGTGCGAGACCAGCACATGCGCCTGCCGATCGAACCTGGATGCATCTGCTCGCCCCTCTTTCGACCACAAAAAAAGACCCCAGGACGAAATCGTCCTGAGGCCCCATTGCCTCGCGGCCGCCAGCGGTGGCGGCAGCTACTGCATATATATATCGACCGGCAGGCGTCGTCAATGACCACGATACGATCGCCGGGTCGGGTTCACCAAGCGAGGAGGCTTGAATGGCGAGACCGCGTACCGCGTCCGCGCGCGCTGGTGGGATGGTCCAGAGCAAGGATCGCGCGACGTCGAGCGTCGCCGCCCGCCGTGCTGTGCTCAAGCGGATCAAGGACGAGCAGATCGAGCACGTCCTGTTCTGGTTCACCGATCTCGAGGGACATTGCAAGTCCTTCGCGATCACGCCGTCGGAGATGGAGGGTGCGCTCGACGACGGGATGGGCTTTGACGGCTCCTCGATCACGGGGTTCAACGCGATCGAGGAGTCGGACATGGTCGCGATCCCCGATCCGTCGACGTTCCAGGTGATGCCTCGCCCGACCGACGAGCACGGCCACGAGCACGGCGCGAAGGTCGGTCGGCTGATCTGCGACGTCGTCAGGCCCGACGGGACGCCCTACGAGGGCGACCCCCGCTTCGTGCTCCGTCAGGCGCTCGAGCGGATGCGGAAGCTCGGCTTCGACACGTTCAACGTCGGGCCGGAGCTCGAGTACTTCCTTTTCGAGGACAGCGATGGCACGAAGACACTCGACGAGGGCGGGTACTTCGCGATGACTGCGCAGGACGCGGCGACCGAGGTGCGCAACGACACGATCGCAGCGCTCGAGTCGGTCGGGATCGACATCGAGTACCACCACCACGAGGTCGCACCATCACAGCACGAGATCGACATGCGGTTCGACAGCGCGCTCGAGATGGCCGACAAGACGCTCACCTACCGGCTCGTGGTCAAGGAGGTCGCCGCCTGGCACGGCTACTACGCGACCTTCATGCCGAAGCCGCTCTTCGGTGAGAACGGCTCGGGGATGCACACGCACATGTCGCTGTTCAAAGGCGGCAGGAACACATTCTTCGATGCGAAGGATCCCCATCACCTCTCGAAGACCGCCAAGGCGTTCATCGCCGGGTTGCTCGTGCACGCCCGGGAGATGTCGGCGGTGCTCGCCCAGTGGGTCAACTCCTACAAGCGGCTCGTGCCCGGGTACGAGGCGCCCGTGTACGTGGCGTGGTCGCAGCGAAACCGCTCGGCGCTGATCAGGATCCCGCTGTACAAGCCGGGGGCCGAGCAGGCGACCCGCGCCGAGATCCGCTGTCCCGACCCTGCCTGCAACCCGTACCTCGCGTTCGCCGTGCTCCTGCACGCCGGCCTCGAAGGGATCGAGAAGGGGTACGACCTGCCCGACGAGATGACGACGAACCTCTACCGGCTCTCGCAGGACGAGCGGGCCGAACGGGGGATCGTCGCGCTCCCGGGCTCGCTCGGCGAGGCGATCGAGGAGCTCGCCAAGTCCGAGCTGATGCAGCAGGCGCTCGGCGACCACATCTTCCCGCGCTATGTCGAGCTCAAGCGCCGGGAATGGAACGAGTACCGGATCCAGGTCTCCGAATGGGAGATCGACCGGTACTTGAACGCCCTCTAGAAAGACGCGAGGCCGGCTTCGGGGAGCAAATCCCTCCCCGAAGCCGGCCTCGATGACCGTTAAGCAGAGCGGAGGCTAGGCTGCGCCCGCCAGCTTGAAGTGGTCGACGAGCTCCTGGAGCTCGGTTGCGCTCGTCGCGAGATCCTGAGCGCTCGCGGCGATCTGCTGCGCGGAGGCCGAGGTCTCCTCGGTCGATGCCGAGACCTGCTGCGTCGAGGCAGAGGTCTGCTCGGCGACCGCAGCGACCTCAGCGGTCGCGGTGACGACCTGCTGGATCCGGCCGCCCATCTCCTCGACCTGGCTCCCGATCCGCTCGAACGCGACCCGGGCCTGCTCGACGACCTCGACACCGTCCTCGGTGCGCTTGGCGCCGTCCTCGACGACACCGACGGTGCGCTGCGTCTCGGCCTGGATCTCCTCGATCAGGTCGGCGATCTTCGTCGCCGCACCCTGCGACTCCTCGGCGAGCTTGCGCACTTCCTCGGCGACGACCGCGAAGCCGCGACCCTGCTCACCGGCGCGGGCCGCCTCGATCGCGGCGTTCAGCGCCAACAGGTTCGTCTGAGAGGCGATCCCGGTGATGGTCTCGACGATCCCCCCGATCGCCTCGGACTTCTCAGCCAGGCCGCGGATCGCGTCGGTGACCGACGTGGTCGACTTGCGGACCGACTCCATCGCCGCGGACGCCTGCTGAGCGGCCATGACGCCTTCCTCGGCGACCTCGCGGGCCTCGCGGGCCGCGCTTCCGGTCTCCTCGGCGGACACGCGGGCCTCCTCGACCATGCGCACCTGGCGCTCGGCGCCGGAGGCGACGTCCGAGACCGCGTGAGCGATCTCGCCGACCGCGCGGCCGGCCTCGTCGGACGTCGACGCCATCTGCTGCGACGTCGCGGAGAGCGTGGTCGATGCCTCCTGCACGCGCCCGATCAGGCCGACGAGGCTCTCACGGGTCGCGTTGTACGCCTCGACCGAGGCGACGGTGCGGTTGCGGACGCCGTTCACGGCCTCCGCGACCTTGCCGAGCTCGTCGGCGGGGATGTTCTCGATCAGCGGGGTGACGGGCGTCACCGCGAACGTCAGGTCGCCCGAAGCCATCTTCTCGAGACCCGTGCGCAGGTCGGTGGTGCAGTGATCCTGGAGCATCTGCAGGCGGTCGAGGACCTCGGTGACGATGCGCCGGATCCCCTTGACGAGGCTCCACGCGACGAGCGCGCCCACGACCAGCGCGAGCACGGCGAGGACGAGCGAGAGGGTGCGGCTCGACGAGTACGTCGACGCGATCTTCTCGTCGACCCGCTTCGCCTCCGCGTTCGCGTTGTCGGTGAGCTTGTCGAAGCCCGTGGCGACGACCTTGTAGGCGTCGAGGGCGTCGTTGTTCGCCGTCGCGGCCGCCTTGGCGTCGCCGGAGCGAGAGAAGCCGCGAACCTTGTCACGGGCGGCGAGGTAGGTGTCGTACTGGGTGACGAGCGTCGTCAGCATCGCCTTCTCGTCGCCGGTGGAGTCGGCCTCGAGCGCCTTGAGCGAGTCGCCGATCACAGCCGCGTCCTTCTTGAGGTCGGCGTCGATCTTCGCCTGCTCGGCCGGGTCGCCCGCCTTGAGGATGCCGCGGAGACCGAGGCGCTGCATGTCGACAAGCGCCGAGTCGGCCTTGCCGATCACGAGGATCGGGCGCGTGCCGTGGGAATACGCCTTCTCGGCCTCTGCATGGACAGAGCCGAGGCTGCGGATCGAGAACACGGCGAGCAGGAGCGTGAGGAAGAGCGTCGCTCCGAACGCGCCGTAGAGTTTCTGCTGCAACGAGAGCTTCATTGGTACCTTTCCGGGGGGGTCGATACGTCTGCGCCAAGAGGCGCTCCTCGACCTCGTAGTCGTCCGGAGGGTCAGCTTCTTGACGGCCCTTGTCCCCCACCGAGGCGCGCGACGCCGAGATTCGTCATGATCTCCGGCGCGGGATCGGGGGCGCTGGGCGATCGCTCCCCTCGCGGCTGACGGCACGATCATGGGCTCCGCGCGGAGCCCATGATCACTCCAAGCCATTCCAATCAGATTACGCTAGCTTGGTCGCCACACCATGAGCGCGACGATCGCCACCGACGCGATCAGCATCGTCGCGTTGAGGACAAGCGCGACTCGGTCGCGGAGCGCGGTGGCAAGCTCGGGGGAGCTGTCGATACCCTCCGCGGCCAGGCGCTCGGCGAGCTCGCGGGTCTTCCGGTCTCGCCGGCCGGCCACCCCGCCGATGACGATGAGATATCCAAGCAATCCAAACGTGCTTGAGAGCCATTTGGAGCCGAGGTCGGCGTTGATCCGGTCGGCAAGCCAGAAGCCGGCTGCGACCGTGAGCACCAGGCCGATCCCGACCACGGCCGCTGCCGGCCGCACCGCGCGCAGCAGGGTTGCCTGATCGCGTGCGTTGGCGAGGCGGATCGCCCCTACCCTCAGGATCGCTGCGGTCAGGGAGCCGCCGAGGAAGAGAAACACCCCGAGGAGGTGGAGGAACAGCGGCCACTCGGTCGACACGCCGGTAAGCCTACGCCTGTTCGCGCCGGTGTGCGTAGGCTGGGGCCGATGCTGGTCGACCTGCTTCGCATCGTCCACGTGCTCGCCTCGTGCGTGTGGGTCGGAGGAACGATCGTGCTCGTCTTCGTCGGTGTCCCGGCGATCCGGGCGACCGAGGGCGAGGCGCGCGCGGCTGCGATGCGGACGCTCGGTCGGCGCTGGCGGCCCCTCGGGTGGAGTGCGATGGGGGTCGCGATCGTGAGCGGCCTATGGCTGACCGACCGGCACGGTGGTTTCAACGAGGCGGCGCTTGACACTCGGTTCGACCGCCTGCTGATCGGCAAGTCCGCCGTCGTTGTTGCGCTCTGCGCCGGTGCCGTCCTCCACGACTACGTGATCGGCCCGCGCCTGCAGCGGGAGCTGCGCGCGGGCGAGGCGACCGCCCCGGAGACCCGGAGGCGGCTCGTGCTCGTGGGGTGGTTCAACTTCGCGCTCACCCTGCTCGTCCCCGTTCTCGGCGTGCTGGCCCTGGGCACGCTCGACTGACCAAGGAGATCGGATGTCCGCACCGCGCGTCGGCTACCAGCTCTACTCGGCTCGCTCCGCCTGCGCGCGGGATTTCGCCGCGGTCATCCGGGCGGTCGGGGCACTCGGGTACGACGGTGTCGAGCTGGCGGGCCTCCACGGTCATCCCGCTGCGGCGGTGCGAGGCTGGCTCGACGAGGCCGGCCTCGTCGCCTGCGGCGTCCATACGTCGGTCGCGCGGCTGAGCGATGCAGCCGGCGAGGTCGTTGCCGAGGCGGCCGAGCTCGGCACCGATCGCATCGTCCTCGCCTCCGCGGCCACCCCGACCGATCCGGCGAGCGCCGACGCGGTCGCAGCGACGATCCGCGAGCTCGGCGCGAAGGTCACCGCCGCCGGGGGACGCTTCGCCTTCCACAACCACGCGGTCGAGCTGGCCGTGCACGGGGTGGCGACGACGATCGACCGGCTGCTCGACGCGCCCCCGCTCGAGCTCGAGCTCGATCTCGGGTGGGCGTGGATCGCCGAGGTCGACCCCCTCGCGCTTCTCCGGCGCGCCGCGCCCGGCGTGCCGCTGGCTCACGTCAAGGACTTCCTCCGTCACGACGGCGACGCCTGCTGCCCCGTGGGTGAGGGCGTGATGGACTGGGGAGCGCTGCTGCCGGCGGTCGCGGCGACCCAGGGCGTCGAATGGCTGATCGTCGAGCAGGACGTCAGCGCCGGCGACGAGCTCGACGAGGCCCGCCGCTCACTGAACGGTGTCAGGCGGCTGCTTGGTCGGTAGGCGCCCAGGTCGCGCCGCGGCGTTCCGGTGAGCGAGCACGCCCGCCATCTCGCGCTGCTGACCCGGACGACCGAGGTCGTCAACTCCTCCCTCGATCTGCAGGAGGTGATGGAGGCGATTGCCCACGAGGTCGCCGCCGCGCTCGAGACCGACGCGTGCTTCGTCTATCTCTACGACGAGGGAACCGACGAGCTGGTGCTGCGCGCCACGCACGGGACGGCGGTGGCCGACGAGACGATCGCGCCGCGGATGCGTCGTGGCGAGGGGATCACGGGGGTGGCTGCGGCCGAGCGAACGCCGGTGATGATCCCCTCGCGGGCTCACCTCGACCCACGCTTCAAGGCGTTTCCCAACCTGCGGGAGGACGAGTACGAGTCGATCCTCGCGGTCCCGATCTTGGCTCGAGACGTGCTCGAAGGTGCGCTCAACGTTCGCACGATCTCGGCTCGGGCTTTCAGCGAGGCCGAGATCGAGCTGCTGACGGCGATCGCCTCGCAAGTCGGGCAGTCGATCGAGCATGCGAAGCTGTTCGCCCAGACGCGCCGGCGCGTCGAAGAGCTCGAGGCGCTCGCCCGGATCTCTGAGGCGGTCTCCGAAAGCCTGTATCTCGAGGAGTCGCTCGAGGCGATCGTGACGACGACCGTCGAGTCGCTCCGCGCGACGGGGGCGGCGGTCGTGCTCGAGGATGGCCGGATCGCCTGGCCGGAGGGGCGGGCCGGGACGTTCGCGGTACGGCTCCCGCTGCGGTGGCGGGGGCGCCAGATCGGCGAGCTCGTGGTCGATCGCGACACGCCCTTCGGCGACGACGACCGGCAGCTCCTCGACGCGATCGCCAACCAGGCGGCGGTGGCGCTCGAGCACGGCCGGATGGCGCTTCGCGGCGTGCTTGCCCAGGAGATTCACCACCGCGTCAAGAACAACCTCCAGACGGTCGCGTCGCTCCTCCGGCTCCAGGCGCGGGCCGAGGGCGTCGACCCGCAGAAGGCGCTCGCCGACTCGGTGAACCGGATCCTCGCGATCGCGGCGGTGCACGAGGTGCTCACCGAGCACCGTGAGGATGTGGTCGACCTCCACGAGCTTCTCGACCGGATTCGGAAGATGCTCGTCCAGAGCCTCGTCGCCGGCAAACGCGTCGAGGCGAGCCTCACCGACGTCTCGCTCGAGGGTCAGAAAGCGACCTCGCTCGCGCTCGTGTTCTCGGAGCTGCTCGGCAATGCGCTCGAGCACGGCGGCGACGAGATCGCGGTCGTCCTCAGCGCCGCGGACGGCCGGGTGATGCTCTCCGTCGCCGACAACGGGCCGGGGCTCGGTGGCGCGGCCGACGGCACCGGGATGTCGATCGTCCGGGCGCTCGTTCGTGACGAGCTGCAGGGAGTCCTCGAGGTCGACGAGCGGGACGGGCTCGTCGTCACCGTGCGGTTTCCGACGGGGGTGTCGGCGCGCCGCTGATTGCACTACGCTTCGGGTGCGGGGCGACGCCGCCCTGCCCCTCCGTCGACGCTGACGGCTTCCCTCGCAAGCCCAGCGCGACGACAGAGAGGTACCGCATGAAGATCCTGATCGCAGAGGACGAGACGATCATCCGGCTCGACCTTCGAGCCCTTCTCGAGGCCGCCGGCCACGAGGTCGTCGCCGAGGCCCGCGACGGGGAGGAGGCGGTCGCGCTCGCGCGTTCGTTCCAGCCTGAGCTTGCACTCCTCGACGTGAAGATGCCGAAGCTCGACGGGATCGACGCGGCCCGCCGGATTCTCGAGGAGCGCCCGATCCCGATCGTGATGGTGACCGCGTACGGTGAGGACGACCTCGTCGCCCGTGCGGTCGAGGCGGGCGTGTTCGGGTATCTCGTCAAGCCCTTTCGCGAGACCGACCTGTTGCCGGCGATCACCACCGCGCGCGCGCGACACGAGGAGCTCGTTGCCCTTCGCGAGGAGGCCGACTCGCTCTCCGAGGCGCTTGCGGCGCGCAAGGCGATCGAGCGCGCAAAGGGGCTGCTGCAGCAGCGAGAAGGTCTCACGGAGCAGGCCGCGTTCGCGCGGCTCCGCAAGGCAAGCCAAATCTCCGGCCGGCCGTTGCGCGTGGTCGCCGAGGCGCTGATCGCGACGCTCGAGCCACCCCAGAAGTAGGTATTCGCCGGTCGGTAGCCAACTACCACGCATGCGGCAACCCAAACGGGCGTCGAATCCCGTGGGCGGCGGCCGATCGATCGTTCGGATGTCCACTCCCCCAACGATCGCCGGCACGAACGTGTCGTTCGGTGAGATCGCGCTTGCGGCGCTTCTCGAGGAGCTACCCGTGATCGTCTTCATTGCCGAGGTCGGGCGGCGGGGCAGCTGGCTCTACGTCAGCCCGCAGATCGAGACACTCCTCGGCTTCACGCCGGACGAATGGCTGGCACACGACTCACCGTTCGCAACGCACGTCGACCCGGACGACTTCGCGGAGATCTGCGCGATCGAGGACAGGCTGGTCTCGGCGCGCGATCTTCGTCCCTTCGAGCTCGAGTTCCGGATCAGGACGCGCGACGGTCAAACGCTTCATCTCCAGGAGCGCGCGAGGATGCTCGAGCGTAGCGATGGCTCGCTGATCGTGCAGGGGATGTTCCTCGACGTCACCCAGTGGCGAGACGCTGAACACCGGCTGGCGGAGGCGAACCGTCACCTCACCGCCCTCGTCGCCGCCTCGCCGCTCGCGGTGATGACCTGGGATCGCGAGGGGCGGATCCTCACCTGGAACCCGGCTGCCGAGCGGATCTTCGGCTGGACGGAGGAGGAGGCGCGTGGCAACTTCCTGCCGCAGGTTCCCGAGGATCGCAGGGAGAAGATGCGCGAATACATCCGGCAGGGTTTCGCCGGCGAGACGTGGACCGAGCTCGAGCTGGTTCGGCAGCGGAAGGACGGCACCCTCGTCGATACCGAGATCTCGTCGGCCGGGATCCGTGACGAGCGCGGCGAGATCACGGCGATGATGAGCGTGATCGCCGACGTCACCGAGCGCAAGCGCGCGGATCGCCTCTTTCGCGCGCAGGAGCTCGAGCTCCGGCAGCGCGAGCAGCTCGACGCGATCGGCAAGCTCGCGGGCGGGGTCGCGCACGACTTCAACAACCTCCTCACGGCGATCCACGGCCAAGCGCTCCTTGCGCTCGACGAGCTCGCCGGCGACCCGCGGGCGGCCTCGGTCGAGCCGATCGTCGACGCGGCCGAGCGCGCCGGTGCATTGACACGGCAGCTGCTCGCCTTCGGGCGCCGGCAGGTGCTCGAGCCGCTCGTCCTCGACGTGAACGACGTCGTCACCTCGATCGCCCCGCTGCTCGTGCGGCTTGCCGGCGAGGCGATCTCCGTCGACACGCGTCTGGCCCCGTCGCTTCCCGCGGTCGAGGCGGATCCCACCCAGCTCGACCAGGTGCTCGTCAACCTCGTTGCGAACTCGCGGGACGCGATGCCGCGCGGCGGCTCGATCGCGATCGTCACCCGGACGGTCGAACGGTCGGTCGGCGACGAGGGCCCGCGCCGCTACACCGTGCTCTCGGTGACAGACACCGGGCACGGCATGGACGAGTCGGTGCGGGCGCGGGTGTTCGAGCCGTTCTTCACCACGAAGGAGGTCGGGCAGGGCTCGGGGCTCGGGCTCTCGACGGTCTACGGGATCGTCGCGCAGAGCGGCGGCTTCGTCGAGGTCGAGACCGGCGAGAACGCCGGAACGACGTTCACGGTGTACCTTCCCGCCGTCGATGGCAACACCGTGACCGGGACCGGGCAGACCCCCCAACCCGAGGCGGGCCGCGACGCCGCGACCGCCCGGATCCTCCTCGTCGAAGACGAGCCTCTCGTGCGCGACCTGATCGAGCGGGTGCTCGCGCTCGAGGGGTTCGATGTCGTCGTCGCCGACTCCGCCGCGCACGCGCTCGCCGCGCTCGATCCGGGCGAGTTCGAGCTCCTGCTCTCCGACGTCGTGATGCCGGGGATGAGCGGCCCCGAGCTTGCCGCGCAGCTACGCGGGATCAACCCGGCGCTTTCGGTGCTGTTCATCTCGGGCTACAACGAGACCGACGTCGCGGGCTACGGTGTTCTCCGCGAAAGCGTGGAGCTGCTCCAGAAGCCGTTTACGCCGGCGGCGCTGATCGAGCGGGTGCGCTCCATCGTCGGGTAGCTCACAAGCGGCTATGCGCCCAGCAGGTCGTGCTCTACCCGGCGCCTGAGCCCCCGCCGCCCGAACCAGATCGCGCCGCCAAGCAGCAGGAACGGAAGCAGCACCGCGGCGGTGGTGGCGACGATCGCGGCCTCGAGCGCGAGGATGTCGACGACCCGGTCGAGAGAGCGGTCGAACCGTCCCGGCACCGGTGTGACGATGCTGTTCTCGGGTGTTCGGAGCTCGAGCTGCAGGGTCGCGGTACGGGCCTCGTTGGTGACGCCAGTCCGGGCGCGGCGGTTGGCGGCGAGGCGGCTCTTGAGCAGGTCTCGCTCGGCCTCGAGCCGGGCGCGCTCGCTCTCGTCGAGTGACGCGGTCGCGAGCCGGTCGACGATCACGGCGAGCCGTGCGCGCTGGTTCGCGATCACGCGGTCGAGCTGGTCGGCCGACGCCTGGAGGTCGTCGATCCGGACGTTCTGCTGGACGATCTTGCCGAGCCCTTGGAGGCGCACGAACGCCTCCTGCGCCTTGTCGTGCGGGACGCGGAGCATCAGCGACGACTGGGCGACCGTGCCGGTCGAGACCTGGGCGCTGACCACGTACCCGCCGAGGTCGCGAACCGCTGCGATCGCTTCCTGGGTCGCTTTCGAGACCGCGTCGCTGTCGGCGACCTCGAGCGTCAGCTGAGCGGCGTAGCGCTCGAGCCGCGGCGTCGCGGCGGCATCGGCGCCGGCCACCGGCGGTGCCGATGCCTTCTCGTTCAAACGGGTGGTGTTCGTCTCGAGCGTCGGGGGGCTCTGTCCGCTCGCGGCACCCGCGATCGCTGCGTCCGTCGTTGCGCCTGCCGGCGGCTGCGCCGCGTCGCGCGAGGCTCGGGGCTGGTCGAGCACGCCCTGGACCGCGCCGGCGGCGATCGCGAGACACGCCGCGGCCGGCACCGCGAGGACGAGCCAGCGA
Organism: Gaiellales bacterium; assembly: GCA_046330385.1. Taxonomy (GTDB): domain Bacteria; phylum Actinomycetota; class Thermoleophilia; order Gaiellales; family Gaiellaceae; genus Gaiella. The sequence continues at coordinate 292,575 of JAXLSV010000003.1, forward strand.
CGCCCGCGAGCCCACCGCGGGACACGCGAGGGCGCCGTCCTCGCGGGCGGCGCCTCGAGCGTCCTGATCCGGGCGCGGAGCGTCTCGGGCGCGGCAGGCACCGCCGCGCGCAGCTCTCTCACGATCTCAGCGGAGGTCATCCTGATTCACCCTTTCCTCGAGCCGCTTGAGCGCCCGGCTGAGCCGGGTCGAGACGGCGCTGGTGCTGATCCCCAAGATGCGGCTGGTCGCTTCGGGCTCGAGCTCGAGCACGACCCGGAGGACGACGATCTCGCGGTCGGCCGGGCTGAGCTCCGCGAGAGCTCGCTCGAGCTCCGGCGACAGCCCTTCGACGAACTCCACGTCGACGCGCTCGGCGACTGCGGCCGACTCCTCGCGCCGCTTGCGGCGCGACTCCGAGCGAAACCAGTCGAGCGCCGTTGTCCGGGCGATCCCGAGCAGCCACGTTCGCGCGGTCCCCCGGCGCGGGTCGAACTTCGTCCACGAGCGCAGCGCCTTCTCGAAGGTGGCGCCGGCGAGGTCCTCGGCGGTGTCGCGATTTCGCACGAGGTAGACGAGGTAGCCGTACACCGCGTCGAGGTTCTCCTCGGCGGCCTCGGCGAACGTCTGGGCGCGGGCCTGGAGGTCGGCTCTCGGCCGCTCGAGCGTCATCGCGTGCATGTCCCTTCTACGTCGCCACCGAGGTCCCTGGTCACAGGTGCCGGCGCTATTCCACTTCGACCGCTCGCTGCTCGAAGAGCTCCTCCCAGCGGGCGAGCGCTTCGGCGAGCGCGTCGCGCGCGGCGGTGTGCGCGGCGAGGACGTCCATGTTCGTCCAGTCGGTCGCGAGCCTGCCCTCGATCTCCGCGACCTCGGCCTCGAGCTTCGCCACCTGCGCCTCGACCTTCTCCAGCTCGGACGGGCTCTGCCTTCTTGCGCGCTCGCGCGCCGGTCGCGTGTCGCGCTCGACCTTCGGCGCGGCCGGGGCCTTCTCGCGCTCGCGCATCAGATCGGCCCATGAGCCGTCGAACGAGCGGAGCATCCGGTTCTCGACGACGACGAGTCGCTGCGGCACCGCGTCGAGTATCGCCCGGTCGTGCGAGACGAAGAGCAGCGTCCCGGGGAACGCCTCGAGCGCGGCCTCGAGCGCCTCGCGACTCTCGAGGTCGAGATGGTTGGTCGGCTCGTCGAGGACGAGCAGGTTCGCGCCCGAGGCGACGACGAGCGCCAGCGCGAGCCGGCGGCGCTCACCGCCGGAGAGGACGTTGACGTCCTTCTCGTGCACCTCCCAGCCGGAGAAGAGGAACTTGCCGAGGAGCGATTGCGCCTGCGGGCGCGGGAGCCCGGTCGCGCCAATCGTCGCTGCAAGCACCGTCCCGGTCTTCGGGAGCTCCGCCTCGTGCTGGGAGAAGTACGCCGGCACGACACCGTGCCCGAGCGAGACCTTCCCCGCGGCCGGCGACCGGTTGCCGAGGAGCGTCTCGAGCAAAGTCGTCTTCCCGGAGCCGTTCGGGCCGACGAGCGCAACGTGCTCACCGCGCTCGAGCACGAGCTCGGCGTCGATGAGCAGCTCCTTGTCGCCCGCGACCACGTCGAGCCCTGTCGCCTCGAGCACGATCCGTCCCGTGCGCGCCGGCTTCAGGAACTCGAAGCCGAGCGACCGCTTGCGACTCGTGAGCGCCTCCAGCTCGCCGGCGGCCGAGCGGCGCTCTTTCTGCAGGCGGTCGATCTGGGTGAGCTTCGCCTGGGCCTGCTTCGCCTTCGACTTCTTGTAGCGAAAGCGATCGACGAAGCGCTGAAGCCGCTCGATGTCGACGCCGACGCGGTCGAGCTGGGTCGACACCGCCGACGCTCGCGCCGCCTTCTCGAGCCGCCAGCCCGACCAGGTGCCGTCGAAGAAGAACGGCTTCGGCCCGCCGAGCTCGAGCACTGCCGTCGTCACCGCCTCGAGAAACCAGCGGTCGTGCGCGACGAGGATGATCGCCGCGTCGCGGGTGGTGAGATCGCGCTCGAGCCACTCGAGGGCGTCAACGTCGAGGTGGTTCGTCGGCTCGTCGAGAAGCAGCAGGTCGGGGTCGGACGTCAGCGCCCGGCCGAGCGAGGCCCGCGTCAGCTCGCCGCCCGAGAACGTCGCGAGATCGCGATCGAGATCCTCGTCGCGGAAACCGAGGCCGCGAACCGTGGCCGCCGCCGTGTCTCGCCAGCCGTAGCCGCCCGCGTGCTCCAAGCGTGCTTGGGCAGTGCTGTACGCCCGCATCGTCGCATCGGTGTGGTCTCCCCCGGCCATCGCCTGCTCGAGGCGCGTCAACTCCGTCTCGATCGCGACGAGGTCGGCCGCCCCCGAGAGGACGTACTCGCGCAGCGTCAGCCCGCGATCGCGCGGAGGCCGCTGGTCGTGCAGCGCCACCCGTGTGCCCTTGCGGAGTCCGAGCTCGCCGCCCTGAAGCGAGGTTTCGCCAGCGATCGCGCGGAGCAGGGTCGTCTTCCCGGAGCCGTTCGGGCCCGACAGCGCGAGCCGGTCGCGCCGGCGCAGCGTGAACGAGACCCCGTCGAAGAGGGGGTCGCCGGCGATCTCCTTACGGAGGTTCGCTGCGTTGAGGACGGCCATCTCTCCACATTCCAGCAGCTACGCGGCGTCAGCCACGCGGAGCCGGGGGTGAGGCCTGCCGGTGCCCCGAACGCGGTTTCGCGCTCGCTAGCCTGGGAACCGCCTGTTCACGACCTCCCTCGATATGCTCGGAGCCGCCGCCGTGACCGACCTCCCCCGCCAGACGATCGACACGATCCGCGCCCTTGCGATGGACGCGGTGCAGAAGGCCAACGCGGGCCATCCGGGAACCGCGATGGCCTTGGCGCCGGTCGCGTACCTCCTCTACGCCGAGGAGATGCGACACGACCCGAGCGAGCCGCAGTGGCCGGGCCGCGACCGGTTCATCCTTTCGGCGGGTCACGCGTGCGTGCTGCAGTACGCGACGCTCCATCTGTGTGGCTACGACGTCACGCTCGAGGACCTGCAGCAGTTCCGCCAGTGGGGCTCGCGAACCCCGGGACACCCGGAGTGGGGGCACACGGCGGGGATCGAGACGACGACGGGCCCGCTCGGACAGGGCTTCGCAAACGGTGTCGGGATCGCGATCGCGCAGCGCTATCTCGCCGACCGCTGGAACCGGCCGAAGCACGAGATCGTCGACGCGTACGTCTACGCGATCTGCTCCGACGGCGACCTGATGGAAGGCATCTCGCAGGAAGCAGCCTCGATCGCCGGCCAGCTCGGGCTCGGCAAGCTCGTCTACGTCTACGACGACAACCGGATCACGATCGACGGCCCGACCGCGATCTCGTTCGACCGCGAGGACAAGGGGAAGCGATTCGAGGCGCACGGCTGGCACGTCCAGCACGTGGACGACCCGAACGACCTCGATGCGCTCCGCTCTGCGTTTGCCGCCGGCCGGGCCGAGACCACCCGACCGTCGCTGATCGTGCTCCGCTCGCACATCGCCTACCCCGCGCCGAAGGCGATCGACACGTCCAAGTCGCACGGCGCCCCCCTCGGCGACGCAGAGATTCGCGCCGCGAAGGAGGTCATGGGGCTCGACCCCGACGCGACCTTCGCCGTTCCCGGCGAGGTGAGGTCGCACATGGCCGGCGTCGCCGAGCGCGGCGCGGCCGCACGGGTGGACTGGGAGGCGAAGCTCGCGGCGTGGGCGCAGGCTCACCCCGACGTCGCGGCCGAGCGCGACCTCGACCTCACCGGCAAGCCCCGGGACGGCTGGCTCGAGGCGCTCCCCGTGTTCCCGGCGGGAACGGACTTCGCAACGCGGGACGCCGGCAAGGCGATCATGCAGGCGTTCAAGCCATTCACGCCGACGATGATCGGCGGCTCCGCCGACCTCGTTGAGTCGACCAAGACCGAGTTCGAAGGCTCGGGCGTCTTCGCCTGGACTCACGCTGGGCGAAACATCCCCTTCGGGATCCGCGAGCACGCGATGGGCGCGATCGTCAACGGGATCGCGCTCGAGCCGGCGATGCTCTCCCCCTACGGCTCGACGTTCCTGATCTTCTCGGACTACATGCGCGGCGCGGTGCGCCTCTCGGCGTTGATGGGGCTGCCGTCGGTGTGGGTGTGGACGCACGACTCCGTCGCGGTCGGCGAGGACGGCCCCACGCACCAGCCGGTTGAGCACCACATGACCCTTCGTGCGATCCCGAACCTCTGGTACTTCCGTCCGGCTGATGCGAACGAGACTGTCTACGCCTGGCGGGCCGCGATCGAGCGCACCGACGGCCCGGTTGCGCTCGCACTCAGCCGTCAGAAGCTGCCGACGCTCGACCGGACGTCGTGCGGCGCCGTCGAGGGGACGCTGCGCGGCGCGTACACGCTCTGGCAGAAGGCCGACGGCACGCCCGACGCGATCGTCGTCGCCACGGGTTCCGAGGTGCACGTCGCGCTCGAGGGTGCGCAGTCGGTCGATGCGAACGTTCGCGTCGTCTCGATGCCCTGCTGGGAGCTCTTCGAAGAGCAGAACACGGCGTACATCGAGTCGGTGCTGCCGGCAGGTATCCCGACGGTCTCGATCGAGGCGGGGATCACGTTCGGTTGGAGCCGCTTCGCGCAGGAGTCGATCGGGATCGACCGTTACGGTGCCTCGGCGCCCGCTCCGCGCGTCCTCGAGGAGTTCGGGATCACGGCCGACGCGGTCGCGGAGGCGCTCGGGAGGATCCTCTCCTAATGCTGTGCGCAAACGCCGGTTCGGCCCGAACGCAGACGGACGGGCTACCGGACCGCTCCGAGGGGCCGGACCGGTGAAGGTCGCGGTTGGCTTCGACCACCGCGGGGTCACGCTCCGCAAGGCGGTGCTGGCGGCGGTCAAGTCGGCTGGCTGCACGGCGGTCGATTGCGGCGTCGAGAACGGCGACAAGCGCGTCGACTACCCCGACGTCGCGTCCGCGGTGGGAATGGCGATCCGCTCGGGCCGTGCCGAGCGGGGGATCCTCGTGTGCGGCTCTGGGGTCGGGGCCTCGATCGCGGCGTCGAAGATGCCTGGGATCCGGGCGGCGATCTGTCACGACAGCTTCAGTGCCCACCAGGGCGTCGAGCACGACGACATGAACGTTCTTTGCCTGGGATCCGGGATCGTGGGCGATTCCGTCGTCCCCGAGCTCGTCCGCGCCTTCCTGAGCGCGCGGTTCGTGGCCGAGGGGCGCTATCTCACTCGCCTCAAGAAGGTCGAGAGACTGGAGAAGATGGTCGATGGCTAGTCAGAACCTGCAGAAGCTCTCCGCCGCCGGCGTCAGCGTCTGGATCGACTCGCTTTCGCGCGAGATGCTCGCCTCGGGCGAGCTCGCGCGGCTGATGGCCGAGGACTCCGTCGTCGGGGTCACGTCCAACCCGACGATCTTCCAGAAGGCCCTCGCCGAGGGCGACCGCTACGACGCGCAGCTCGCCGAGGTCGCCGCGTCGGCCGACGACGCGTTCGAGTGGTTCTTCGCGCTCGCGGGCGAGGACATCCGCGACGCATGCGATCTCATGCGCCCCGTCTGGGAGCGCACGAGCGGGGTCGACGGCTGGGTCTCGCTCGAGGTCGACCCGACGCTCGCGTACGACCGCGAGGCGACGTTCGCGCAGGCGATGCGGTTCCACGTCGAGGTTGCGCGCGAGAATCTCTACGTGAAGATTCCGGCGACGGAGACCTGTCTCGGCGCGATCGAGGACTGCATCGCCAAGGGCAAGTCGATCAACGTCACGCTGATCTTCTCGCTCGAGCGCTACGCCGCAGTCGCCGAGGCGTACCTCCGCGGCCTCGAGCGCCTCGTCGCCTCCGGCGGCGACGCTGCGAAGGTCTCGTCGGTCGCGAGCTTCTTCGTGTCGCGCGTCGACACCGAGGCCGACAAGCGCCTCGAGGCGCTCGGCCGCTCCGATCTCGCCGGCAAGCTCGCGGTCGCGAATGCAAAGCTCGCCTACGCGCACTGGCAGGAGGCGTTCTCCGGCGGGCGCTGGGAATACCTCGCCTCGAAAGGCGCGCGCCCCCAGCGCTGTCTCTGGGCGTCGACCTCGACCAAGAACCCGAGCTATCGCGACGTGATCTACGTCGAAGAGCTGATCGGGCCGGAGACCGTGAACACGATGCCGGCGGAGACCGTCAAGGCGTTCGCCGACCATGGCGAGGTGCGCGGCGCGACGATCACCGAAGGCCTCGCGGAGGCCCGGGCGCTGCTCGGTGAGCTCGCAGCCGCGGGGGTCGACTACGACGACGTCGTCGCCACGCTCGAGCAGGAGGGGGTCGAGAAGTTCGCCGAGTCCTTCGCGGCGCTCGTCGAGGGGCTGCGGGCGAAGGCTGCGACGGTCGCGGCGACGTGAGCGGAAATCCGCTCGAGGCGGGGCTCGGCCTCCGGCGCCGGCCCGACCCCTGCGCGCTCGTCATCTTCGGGGCCTCCGGCGACCTCACGAAGCGCAAGCTCGTCCCGGCGCTCTACTCGATGGCGTACCGGCGGCTGCTCCCCGAGCGGTTTGCGATCGTTGGCGTTGCGCGCACCGAGCAGTCGCACCGTGCGTTCCTCACGACGATGCGCGAGTCGGTCAAGAGCCATGCCCGCGACCCGTACCACACCGACGTGTTCAACCAGCTCGCCAGCGGGGTGCGCTACGTGGCGACCGACTTCGCCGACGACGCGGGCGAGGACAAGGTCGGCGAGCAGCTCGCGGAGCTCGACCGGACCCACGGCACCGCCGGCAACCGCCTCCACTACCTCGCGGTGCCCCCGCAGGCGTTCCCCGTCGTCGTCCGCGAGATCGGCGAGCGGCGCGCGCGGGAGCAGGGCTGGACGCGACTGATCATCGAGAAGCCGTTCGGTCGCGATCTCGCCTCGGCTCAGGAGCTGAACGAGGTGATCGGCAAGTGGTTCTCGGAGGACGAGCTCTTCCGGATCGACCACTACCTCGGCAAGGAGACCGTCCAGAACATGCTGGCGCTGCGGTTCGCGAACGGCATCTTCGAGCCGATCTGGAACCGCCAGTTCATCGACCACGTCCAGATCACCGTGGCCGAGTCGATGGGGATCGAGGGTCGCGCAGGGTTCTACGAGCAGGCGGGCGCGATCCGGGACATCTTCCAGAACCACCTCCTCCAGCTGCTCGCGCTCACCGCGATGGAGCCGCCGATCGACTTCTCCGCCGACTCGGTGCGCAACGAGAAGGTGAAGGTGCTGAAGGCGATGCACACCCCCGGGCCGAAGTCGTTCGTCCGGGGGCAGTACGGGCGTGGTTGGGTCGAGGGCGAGGAGGTCGTCGCCTACCGCGAGGAGCAGGGCGTCGACCCCGGCTCGCTAACCGAGACGTTCATTGCCGCGAAGCTCTTCGTCGACAACTGGCGCTGGGCCGACACCCCGTTCTACGTCCGCGCCGGCAAGCGCCTCGCGCGCAGGGAGACGACGATCGCGATCCAGTTCCAGCGCGCCCCGCACCCGCCGTTCGAGGAGATCGCGGGCGACGGGCTCCGGCCGAACGTGCTCCTGATCCACGTCCAGCCCGACGAGGGTGTCTCGCTCGCCGTCGGCGCCAAGGTCCCGGGCGCGGGGATGTCGATCCGGACGGTGCACATGGATTTCCAGTACGGCGGCGCGTTCCGGGATGGGCTCCCCGAGGCCTACGAGCGGCTGATCCTCGATGCGATGCTCGGCGACGCGACGCTGTTCACGCGCGCCGACGAGGTCGACGAGCAGTGGAAGCTCGTCGACTCGATCGTCGGCTCCTGGGGTCGCGACCGGCCGAACTTCCCGAGCTATGCGGCGGGAACGTGGGGCCCGGTGGCGGCCGACGACCTCCTCCACCGCGACGGTCGCTCGTGGCGGCGCCACTGATGGGCGTCGTCTCGGACGTCGAGCGCAAGCTGGCGCGGTTGCGTGCGCTCCAGGAGGGCGACGGCGTTCCCGAGCTCCGGACGAGCACGATGACACACATCGTCTGGGCGCCGACGCGCTGGCTCGGTCGCGCACAGAAGGTGCTCGAAGGGCTGGCCGAGCGGCATCCCTCGCGAACGATCTTCCTCGTGCCGGAGGAGGAGAAGCCCGATGGCGTCGAGGCGCGCGCCGCAGTTCGCGACTTCGCCGTCGGCGGCGGGCGCGAGGTGCTGTCGGAGGTAATCGAGGTCAGGCTCCGCGGCCGCTCCGCCGAGCACCCCGCCTCGGTCGTGCTGCCGTTGCTGATCTCCGACCTGCCGGCGTTCTGCCGCTGGCGTGGCGAGCCGGCGTGGGGAGGCTCGGCGCTCGCGGAGCTTGCCTCGGTCTGCGATCGGTTCGTGGTCGACTCGAACGAGTGGGACGACCTGCGGGGGGCGTACGGGGAGCTCGCCGGCTTGTTCGGCGGCCCGGCGGTCTCCGACCTTGCGTGGCGCCGCACGCTCCCGTGGCGCTCGCGACTCGCCGAGCTGTGGCCCGGGATCAGGCGCATCGAGAAGCTGCGCGTCACCGCCCCGAAGGCCGACGCGCTGCTGCTCCACGCGTGGCTCGCGACGCGGCTCCGTCGGGAGATCAGGCTCGACCACGTTTCGGCGGAATGGGTGAGGGAGGTGCGTGTCGACGGCGTCGCGGTCGCAGAGCCGTTCACGGATCGCCCGACCGGCAGCCAGCTCCTCTCGGCGGAGCTGGACACGCTCGCCCGCGATCCGGTGTACGAGGCGACGGTCGGTGCGTTTGCACCGGCGCGCAGGCGCGCCTAGAGGCGCACGGGTCTGGCTGAAGCCAGACCCGAGGGGTCTTGCGCCGGTTGGCTCGGGAACGGGCGGCGCTCGGGTCTGGCTAAAGCCAGACCCGAGAGTGCTTGCGCCGCTTGGCTCGGGAACGGGCGGCGCACGGGTCTGGCTTAAGCCAGACCCGAGGGCTTGCGCCCGAGGGGCTTCAGGCCACGGCTTCGAGCAGCACGCCGTGGAGGTGGCCGTTCGACGAGATCGCGCTCTGGCCGTCGATGCGCGCCTCGCCCGAGAAGTCGCTGAACCGGCCGCCGGCCTCCTCGACGATCGGCTGGATCGCAGCCAGGTCCCACGCCTTGACGCCGATCGCGTCGATCGCCCCGTCGATCGCCCCCTCGGCGACGAGCATGTGGCTCCAGAAATCACCGTAGCCGCGCGCGTGCCAGGCCTGCGCCGCCAGCGACGGGATCGGCTGCTCGAGCGCGAAGCTGAGCACCGCGTCCTCGACCCGCCGGATCGCCGAAACGTGGACGCGGTCACCGTCCGCCCAGGCGCCGCCGCCACGCTCGGCCCACCAGCGCCGGGCGAGCGCAGGCGCGGAGACGACCCCGACCTCGACCGTGCCTTCGATCTCGAGCGCGATCAGGGTCGCCCAGATAGGGACCCCGCGTGAGTAGTTGCGGGTGCCGTCGATCGGGTCGACGATCCAGCGCCGCTCCCCGTCACCCGAGGCTCCCTCCTCCTCGCCGAGGATCACGTCGTCGGGTCGCTCCTGTTCGAGGAGCTCGCGGATCGCGCGCTCGACCGCGTGGTCGGCCTCGGTCACCGGGGTGGCGTCGGGCTTCGTCTCGACGACAAGGTCGCGAGCGCGGAACCGGCCGAGCGAGATCGCGTCGGCCGCGTCGGCGAGCTTCAAGGCGAGCAAGAGGTCGGGGCCCATGCGGGCCCCGACCTTAGCTCATCCGAGGAGGAGAACCTGCTAGCGGATCGAGAACTTCGGTGCTGCGACCTTGACGGCGACCGGCGCCGACCAGGCCATCTCGGCGCGTCGCATCTGCGCCTGGTTGAGCCCACGAACCCGGTAGTACCACGTGCCGGGGGCGAGCTGGAGGATCGCCGAGGTGGCGAAGGTCTTCACGGTGCCGGACGCCCTCCACGGGTACTTCGTGTGCGACCACTGCACCTGATACGCGGTGGCGCCGGTGGCGGGCTCCCAGGCGACAAGCGGCGTCGAGTAGACGACCGGCCGCGCGTGGGTCGAGTTCATGAACCGGCCGTTCGGGGAGAGGCCCGAGACGAACGGGGCTGAGCCGCTGCCGGTGCGGACGCCATCGCTCTCCTTGCCGAAGCTCGCGACACGGCCGGCCTGGCAGGCGTCCTGTGGTGACTCGATGTCGACGAAGCCCTTCTTCTCCTTCGCCGAGTCGGCGTCGTAGGTCGGGTTCGCCTGGAAGTCGACCGGGACGATAGTCCAGTAGTAGCGCGTGCTCGGGAAGTCGATGTCCGGGAGGTCCACCCGCGCCTGGACGACGTTTGCAGACTCGTCGACGGGGGCTGACGGCTCCGTCGATGTCGTGCCGTTCGATGCCGCTGCGGTGTCGGGGATCGTCTCGCTCGCGACCAGCCGACGCCAGTCCGCGGACCACGTATTCTCGGCGCCTTCGGCCTTGTCGTCCCCAACTGCGGCGGGGTACAGCTTCGCCTCGAACTTCGCTACCCCTTCGCTGTCGACAGGGAGCTTGAGCGGACCTGACGTGCGTGGCGCGAACGCCGGGCTTCCGGTGACCGAGCCCTTGAACACGATGTTCACGCAGTCGCGGTCTGTCGCGACGTATGCGCGGAAGTAGTTGTATGACTGACCGTCGAGGCCCTGATCGCCCGTGAACGAAAGGCCTGGCATGAGCTCGTGCGCGTGCGCGCTCGAGCGCGACGAGGCCGCGTCCGAGACTGCAGTCTGCAAGTGGATCGGGCCGGTCGAAAGGTCACGGTTCACGGAGAGGTACGTGGGGCTCCACTGGCCATACGAGACCGACGGAAGGCCGTTGGCGATGACACCCGAGACGCGGCGCACGGCGCGGACGCGCCACTGCACCTTCGACCACCACGTCGGGTCGCTGCGGTGGAAGATGAAGAACTCGCGCTGGTCGGCGACGTTCGTGTTCGTCGTGATCGACTTCTTGATCTGCGGGAACCAGACCTGGTAGCCGGTTGCACCCTCGACCGTCGACCAGCGGATCAGGCCCGCCGGTGACGCGAGCGGTGCCGGGCGGCTCTGCCATTGCATGTTGAACCCAAACGACTTGCTCCACGCCGACGGGCCCTTCGTCCCGACCGCGCGGACACGGGCATAGAGGGCGTACGGGCTGCCCGTGAACCACGGGAGCGCGAGGTCGACCGAGACGGCAGGCACGCGGAGCGGCTGGAGCATCGTCACGGCGGCGGACGTCGTAGTCGTCGTGCTGGGCTGGGCGTTCGGGTCGGTGGGGTTAGACGCCGTGCCGGTCGTTGCGCCCGGGTCGGCCGGAACCGCCTGGCACGCCGCGGCCTTCGCGTCGTCGTTGACGTTGGACCAGATCACGGAGTTGCTCGAGAACGAGCGGCTCGTCGAGAGCTCGAACTCGTAGCAGCGGGCGCCACGGACGGGGTTCCACGCGAACGCGGGCGTTCGCGGAAAAACGCTCGTACGAGGCTCGGTTGGCTTCAGGAGGAAGCCGTGGAGGTTCTTTGGGGCGTGCACGGGCCGCGCGTCCTTTGCGAGCGCGGCGCCGGACGCGAGCGTCGCAGCGGCGACGGCGACGCAGACGGAGGCGAGGCGGAGAGTGCGCATGATCCCTATCTCGGCAGCGAGCGCCCCGAAGCCGTCCCTCGATTGGGGGATGCCTCGTGTTTACACACGAGGGGAGGCACAGGCCGCTCCGCGGCCGACTACATGACCAGAGGGTCGACGGCGGCGGCCAGGAAGAGGATCGCGAGGTAGGCGAGCGAGTAGTGGAAGAGAACGACGGCGTTGTGACGGTCCGGGTGGCGGCGCAGCTGCCAGGCGAGCCACAGGAAGTAGGCCCCGAGGAGCCCGGCGGCGCCCGTGTACACGGCGCCGAGCCAGTAGCCGACGGCGAGCGTGAACGCCACCATCGCGACCGAATACAGGAGGATCTGGCGGGTTGTCTCGCGATCGCCGCGCGTGCCCGGGAGCATTGGGACGTTCGCCGCGGCGTAGTGCTCTTTGATCATCAAGGCGAGCGCCCAGAAATGGGGCGGTGTCCAGAGGAAGACGATCAGGAAGAGCCAGAGCGCCGGGAGGGTGAGGTTCCCACTCGCCGCCGCGAACCCGACCAGCGGCGGGACCGCCCCGGCGGCGCCGCCGATCACGATGTTCCGGTCGGTCGAACGCTTGAGGTACTTCGTGTAGACGACGACGTAGAACAGGTTCCCGACCAGGGCCAGCACCGCGGTGAGCACGTTCACGGTCGAGGCGAGCAGCGCGAACGAGAGCGCCGAGAGCACGAGCCCGAACTCGAGCGCGCGGGGGACCGCGACGCGGCCCGCCGCGACCGGTCGGTTCGCGGTTCGCTCGCCCATCAGCCGGTCGATGTCGGCGTCCATCACGTGGTTGAGCGCCCCGGCCCCTCCACAGGCGAGCGCGAGACCCACGAGCATCGCGGTCAGGGGCAACGCGCCCGGCCAGCCCTCGGCTCCGACGAACATGCCGGCAGCGCCAGTAAGCAGCAGCAGCGACATCACCCGCGGCTTGGTCAGCGTCAGGTAGTCGGAGAGGCTTCCGAACGGAAGGCGCGTCCCCGTGAGCGAGAGGGTGACGACGACGAGCGAAGCGGCGAACGCCACACCGGCGACCGCGACGTGAAGGCCGATCGCCCATCGCGCGTCGTCGGTGATCGCCACCAGCCCGCCGGTGCCGATCGCGCCGGCGAGCGCGACCACCGACAAGCTGGCGGGGAGCAGCAGGCGCCGGTACGTGACGATCGAGGCGATCGTCACCGCGACGAGCAACGGGAGTGCGACGAGGGTCGTTGCCCAGTGCCCGCGGCCGAGCTCGAGCGCGGCGCTGATGACGACGATGCCGGTCGCGCAGGCGCCGGCCAGCGCGGTGAGCTGCAGCAGCGGGCCGGGCGCGACGCTACGAGGCGCGTCGGTCACCCTCGAGGCTCCCGCGAAGGTCGTGCAACGGTCGCGCGGTCGTCACCTCGGGCAGCTGCCCGAAGTTGAGCACGGGTGGCGGCGAGCTCGTGAGCCACTCGAGCGTGTCGGCGGTCCACGGGTCGTTGCCGGCGCGCCGGCCGTTGACGCTCTTGAGCGCGGCGAGCGCAAAGAGGCCGAGACCACCGAGCAGGCCGATCACCCCGAGCATCGCGACGAAGCCGGCGGCGCCCGCACCGTCGATCGCGACCCCGGCCCGACGGAGCTGGTCCTGCTCGCCCCCGACCGCTCGTGCCGCGACGAAGAGTAGCCCGCCGCCGACCGCCGAGACGAACGCCGGTGCGAGCAAGCGCTGGTCGAGAAGCCGACCGAAGAGCTTGGGCCACCAGTACGCGAGCCCAGCAACCAGCGAGAGGGTCGCGCCGATCCAGAGCGCCTCTCCGCGACCCTCGGCAAGCGTCGTGTTTGCGACGTCGTCATGCCGGGCGACGAGCCACACCGAGAGCACGACCGCGGCGAGCACCAGCAGCAGCCCGGCGAGCGCGAAAGGCACGGGTGCGCTTGCGAGATCACGTCCGCGGAGGGCCGCGGCGAGCGTTGCGAGCGCAACGAGACCGAGCGCAGCCGCGCCGAGCAGGGCCAGGGTCGCCGCCCAGCGCTTCGCGGCGACATCGTCGGCGCTCGGCACGATCGCGAGCAGGATCGTCGCCGCGATCAGCCCGAGCGTTGCCGGCCGACGGGGGAAGGGCCCGTGGGAGAACGCCGCGACGACCTCGGCGGCGGCGGCGACCGCAGGCACGAGGGCCACCATCACGAGCGCCTGACCGAAGACGAAGCCGTAGCCACGCACGAGCCCGCCGTCCTCGATGTACCAGTCGAACGACCCGGGGAACGCGCGCTCGAGCAGCAGGAGCCCGTGACCGAGGATCTGGAGTGGCGCGGCGAGCAGGCCGACGGCCGAGAACAGCGCAACGCCCTGCGCGAAGATCGGCAGCCGGTCCCAGGTCATCCCATCGGTGGCGCGAGCCCTGATCGTCTGCAGCAGCGAGATCGCCGTCAGGAACACCGCCGCCGAGAGCAGGACGAGCCCGAGCAGACGGGCGTCCTCGGCCCCTCGCGATGGATCGAGCGCAAGCTTCGGCACGGTCGTCCAGTACGAGCGGGGTGGATCACCGGAGCCGAACGGCGCGACCAGCACAGCGAGCGCACCGAAGGCCGCGAGCCAGAACGCGAACGCCGTGACCCCTTCGAAGGCGATCCGTCGCGCACCGACCATCAACGGCACGACGTACACGGCAAGTCCGACGACGAGCGGGACGAGCGTGAAGTACTGGAACAGCGTCTCCTCCATCGTGAGTGCCGACGCGTAGGCGCCCTGCCCGACGAAGCCCGAGTCGACAGTCGCGGTCTGGATCGACGTGAACACGGAGAGCAGTCCGCCGACCAGGGCCGAGACGGCTGCGATCGCGAGCCAGAGGATCCCGATCCGCTTGTGGTCGGTCGCGAAGACCCAGGCGGCGAAGCGGCCGCGAAGCCACGGCGTCACGGCCGGACTGCTCGATCCTCCACTCTGCTCCACGCGCAACTCCTTCACTCGTTCGAGAGCGACCGATCGAGGCACCGGCGCTCGATACGCGGGCATTCTATGGGCGTGAGCGGCGAGTCGTCGGCCCCAACCCGAGTCAAGCTCCCCGTCGGGGTCGAGCGCCCGTTCGAGGTCTTCCTCAACGGGGTCGCCCAGGAGGAAGGGCGCGATTTCGTCGTTCGCGACGGGGAGCTCGTGTTCCGCACGCGCCTGGAGCGCGAGAAGGTCGGCAAGGGGCGCTGGACGTCGATGTTCCTCGGGATCTCGGGGTCGTACGGCAAGGACGACTCGGTCGACGTCGTCTATACCCTCGACGGCAAGCGCCACGTCGCCACGCGGCTTCCGTTTCGCTCGTAACCGGACCGCAACGCATCTGCACGCAGAGTCAACGTCGCCCTCATTCTCCCCTTACCTCTGCCGATTTCACTTAGCGACATGAGCATCACCGAGACCTCGATCGAGACCGCCGAAGAGCGAACCGTCACGCGGTGGCGGGTAGAGCAGCTGCTCGCGGCCGGCTACGACGGTGAGGCCGCGGTCGTGCTCGCGCTCGATCCCGAGGTCGACCTGCGGACGGCCGTCTCGCTCCTCGAGCGCGGCTGCCCGGTCGACACGGCGCTGCGGATTCTCTTCTAAGGCCTGGCTTCGCCAGCCCTGTGAGGTGAGCCGCTTCGCGGCTCGCTCATTGATGGACCCGTTTTGGCCGCTTCGCGGCTGGGCCTTCGGCCCGGACGGGTCAGGCCGCTTCGCGGCTGGGCCTTCGGCCCGGACGGCTCGGGCCGCTTCGCGGCTCTCGCCCTGGGGGTGAAGCGCGCCGACTCAGACCCGGACTACGTCGGTGGCTTGCGACAGGCGATCGCCAGCTTGTGTGGGAATTGCTGGCGCCAGCCGTGTTCCTCGAGCCCACCGATCTCGAACCCCGCGTGCAGGAACGCCGAGATGAACTGTGCGAGGGGAAGATGGTTCGCTCCGACTCTCCTGCGTAGCCCGTCCGGTGTCACTGCGGGGCCGGTGAAGTAGCGCTCAGTGTCGCCGTACCCAGGATGGAGCAGCGGGACGCCCTCCGGTCCGGCGAGCTCCCAGTGCGGACCGACGAAGCACGGGTGGGCGCCGATGTACACAAGAGGCGAGCCGGGTTTGAGGACTCTGAACGCCTCGTCGATGACCGCGGCGAAGTCGTCGACGTCGGTGTGCGTCCAGAACGAGACGCACGCGTCGAAGGTCGCGTCGGCGAACGGCATGCTCTCCGCGCTCGCGTGATGCAGCTCCGCGCCTGCCGAGGCCGCGACGGCGAGCATCGCTGCGGAGCGATCGATGCCGCACACGTGCCAACCGAGCTGGGACAACGCTGGAATCGCGGCACCGGCCCCGCACCCAAGGTCGAGGCACGAGCCGTCGCCCCTCCCCAGGTGTCGCTCGATCACGTCCCTCTCGTCAGGGGGAAGCGACGGCCGGAACTCCGTGTACCACGTGGCGTGGTCGTCGTACCGTGACGGCGGCAGGCTGCCCGACAAGCCGGGATTCTCGCACACTCGTCGCCCGCCGGTCGAAGCGGCGCGGCTCCGGCGCACGGGTCTGGCTGAAGCCAGACCCGGGTGGTGGTGGGTTGCTTGGCGGCGGGTCTCGGGTCGGGCTTCAGCCCGATCCGTGCGCTTGGCCTTTGGTTTCGCGCCCAAGCGGCACGGTTGGGCCTACGTGGGCTGCTTCGACAGCTCGAGCCACACGAAGCCGACGGCGCCGCCGTGCGACGAGGCGTGTGCCTCGACTTCGGCCGCGAACAACGGATCGGGGACCGCGGCTTCGGCGAGCGCCTCGTGCCACGCGGTTGCGTAGCTCTCCCACTCGGCGGGGGTCGAGACGTCGTAGCCGGTTACCGAGAAGCCGGCCGCGCGGGCGAGCGCCAGCAGCCCGTCGAGGACCGGCAAGTCGCCGAGGCCCGCCCGCGCCACGGCGCCCGCGGGCGCGTTCCAGATGCGATCGCCGAAGAGCGCGAGCCCGCCGGGCTCGAGGATCTCGGCGATCAGGTGCAGAGCCCGCGACGCACGACCCAGGCCTTCGGCCGCCCCGACGCAGAGCACGACGTCCGCACGATCTTCGAACACGGCGGCGTCGCCCTCGACGAGCTCGACCCGTTCGTAGAGCCCACGCAGCGAGGCCTCGCGCACCCCTCGGTTGATCGCGCCCTGGTCGATGTCGATGCCCGTTCCGGTCGTCCCGGGATGGCTCTCGACCATCCGCAGCAGAAGCTCGGCCCACCCGCAGCCGAGGTCGACGATGTGTCCACCGGGCGCGACGGCGAGCTCGTCGACGAGCGCGGCGGCTCGCGCGTCGGAGAGTGGTGCATCGAATGGGGCTCGTGGCGACGGGCGCCGCGGCGCCTTCCGGCGATCAAGCACGGCGCGCCCTCGTCGCAACCTCTCGGAGCCGGGTCGCATGCTCGGGCCCGAGCTCACCCGGCGCGAACCGCCAGATCCAGTTGCCGTCGGTCGTTCCCGGCCGGTTCATGCGTGCATCGTCGCCGAGGCCGAGGACGTCCTGCACCGGAACGATCGCGAGCCTCGCCCGGGACGTGAACGCCAGCTCGATCAGCTCCCATGGGTCGCGATCCGGGAACGCGGTCGCGAGCGTCTCCGTGTCGTGTGTCGTCGTGTAGACGACCTGGTTCTCGCGGTGGTTTTCGAGCCGGTGCGGGTTGTCGTCCGGGCCGTCGTCGGCCCAGAGCATCACCGCCATCCCCGGAAAGCCCATCCGGTCGCGCAGCTCGACGACGTCGGGGGTGATCACCCCAAGGTCTTCGGCAACGACGGGGAGGTTTCCAAGCGCGTGTTCGAGCGCGCGGAACAGCGAGTCCCCAGGGCCGGCCTCCCAGTGGCCCTCCCGAGCGGTGCCGGCTGCCGGAATCGCCCAGTAGCCTGCGAACCCGCGGAAGTGGTCGATCCGGAACATGTCGCATAGCGCAAGCGTCCGCCGGATGCGCTCGATCCACCAGCGATAGCCCTGCCGCTCGTGCTCGGGCCAGTCGTACAGCGGGTTGCCCCAGTGCTGGCCCTCGTCGTTCATTGGATCGGGTGGGGCACCGGCGACGAAGGCGTCGGTCGGGAGGAACAGCTCCGGGTGCGTCAGGTGGTCGCAGCCGTCGGCGGCGACGTAGATGGGGACGTCGCCGAGGATCCGCACGCCGCGACCGCGCGCATAGTCCCGGAGCGCATCCCATTCGACGGCGAAGCGCACCTGGTCGTCGAGGGCGTCGCCGCCCGCGAAGCCGACCCAGTCGTCGAGCCAGTAGGCGTTGTCGGCAGCAAAGGCGCGCCGCGCGGCAGGCGCGACCGCCTGCTCGGGGTCGGTCAGCAAACCGGCCCAGCCCGCGAACGCAGACGCCGAGGCGTAGGGCGAGCCGACACCGTCGGGCGGCGAGAGCGGCAGCACCTGCCACCACGCTGCGCCGGCCGCCGCGAGCCAGTCGACGAACGCGAATGCGGCCTCGCCGATCCGCCCGCCCGGAAGCGAGGTCGGATGGAGCTGAACACCGAACGAACGCGTCATCGCAAGCTTCTGTTTACCGTTAGCGCTCGATGTCTGCAGAACGGATCACGATCATCGGCATCCGCCCGTCGGTCGACTGCGGCCGGTACCCCGCGAAGGCGTGTGTCGGCGACGAGGTCGAGGTGTCGGCGACGGTTGTCCGCGACGGTCACGAGGTCCTGCGCGCAGCGATCCGGGCGACCGGACCGGACGGGGTGATGCGCGAGTCGCCGATGCGTCCCGTCGGCGACGACCGGTTCGCGGGGATGCTCTCGGCCGACCGGATCGGCCGGTACACCTTCCGCATCGTCGCGTGGGTCGATCGCCACGCCGGCTGGCTGCTCGAGCACGATCGCAAGGTCGACGCGGGTCAGGAGGACCTCTCGGGCGAGCTCTCGGAGGGAAAGGCGTTGTTCGGCGCCGGCACGGTCGCCGAGTGGCGAGAGCAGGCCGGTGCGCTTGCCGACGGGGAGCGGCACGGTGCGGTCGCGAGCGCCGAGCGGCAGCTCGACGTCGAGCGGCTCCGCGCGCGGGAGGGCGCGTGGTACGAGCTCTTCCCGCGCTCGTGGGGCGGGCTGCGCGGGATCGCCGCGGTGGTGCCCGAGCTCGCTGCGCTCGGGTTCGACGTGATCTACCTCCCGCCGATCCATCCGATCGGGCGCACCAATCGCAAGGGCGCCAACAACTCGCCGACGGCCCAGCCCGGCGAGCCCGGCAGCCCGTGGGCGATTGGCGCGACCGAGGGCGGGCACAACGCGGTGCATCCGGAGCTCGGAACGCTCGCCGACCTGGAGGCGCTCGTCGGCGTCGCGGCCGAGCACGGGCTCGAGCTGGCACTCGACCTCGCGATCCAGATGTCGCCCGACCACCCGTGGCTCGCTGAGCACCCGCAGTGGTTCCAGCACCGCCCCGACGGGACGCTCAAGTACGCCGAGAACCCACCCAAGCGCTACCAGGACATCCACAACGTCGACTGGGACACGACCGATCGCGAGTCGCTCTGGGAGGCGCTTCGCGACGTCGTCCTGCACTGGTGCAAAGCCGGGGTCCGAGTTTACCGAGTAGACAACCCACACACGAAGCCCCTGCCCTTCTGGGAGTGGCTCATCGCCGAGGTGCGCGCCCTCTACCCGGACGCGGTCTTCCTCTCCGAGGCGTTCACGCGACCGGCGATGATGACGACGCTCGGCAAGGTCGGGTTCTCGCAGAGCTACACGTACTTCACGTGGAAGAACTCGAAGACGGAGCTCGTCGAGCTGGTCGAGCAGCTCCGCTCGTGGCGCGACTACCTCCGGCCGAACCTCTGGCCGAACACGCCCGACATCCTCCACGCGATGCTCGTCGGCGGTGGCCGGGCCGCGTTCGAGTCCCGGCTCGTGCTCGCGGCGACGCTCTCACCGAGCTACGGGATCTATTCCGGCTACGAGGCCTGCGAGAACGTGCCGCTGCGAGAAGGCTCGGAGGAGTACCTCGACTCCGAGAAGTACGAGCTCAAGGAGCGACGCCTCGAGGGACCGCTGCTCCCGCTCGTGGGTAAGCTGAACGAGGTCAGGCGCGCGCGCCCGGCGCTCCGCGAAGGGAAGGGCGTTCGCTGGCTCGAGACGCTCGACGACGGGCTCGTCGCCTACGCGCTGGGCGCCGGGCCCGAGACGGTGATCGTCGTCGTCAACATCGATCCGACCGTGCGGCGCACGGGCGTCTGCGACGTGCCAGGCGACCTCGGCCTGCCCGCGTCGTTCACCGTGCGCGACGAGTTGAGTGGGCTCAACTGGCGCTGGGCGCACGGCCACAACTACGTCAGCCTCGAGCCGGGCCGTTCCCACCTTCTGACGATCGTCCCTGACTCGTGAGCGCCCTGCTCGGAGACGTCGACCTCTACCTCTTCGGCGAGGGCCGGCACGAGCGGCTGTGGGACGTGCTCGGCGCGCATCCGGTCGAAGGCGGGGTGCGCTTCGCAGTATGGGCACCCAACGCCGGCTCGGTCTCGGTCGCCGGCGACTGGAACTTCTGGAGCGTCGGAGCCGACCCGCTCGCGCCGCAGGGAAGCTCGGGGATCTGGGCGGGCGTGGTCGCGAACGCGCACGAGGGACACCGGTACAAGCTCGCGATCACGAGCCGCTCGGGGCACTCCAGCCTGCGGGCAGATCCTGTCGCCTTCAGGGCTGAGCCGGCGCCCGACACCGCCTCGACGGTGTTCCGCTCCCGCCACACGTGGACCGACGGCGCGTGGCTCTTGCGCCGTGCTGCCGGCGATCCGCTCGCCTCCCCGCTCTCGATCTACGAAGTGCACGCCGGCTCGTGGCGGCAGGGCCTAGGCTGGCGCGACCTTGCGACGCAGCTCGGCGAATACGTCGCCGAGCTCGGCTTCACCCACGTCGAGCTGATGCCGGTGATGCACCACCCCTACGGGCCCTCCTGGGGCTACCAGGTCACGGGCTACTACGCCCCGCTGCCTGCGCTCGGCGATCCGGACGACTTCCGGGCGTTCGTCGACTCCCTTCACCAGCTGGGGATCGGCGTGATCCTCGACTGGGTGCCGGCGCACTTCCCGCGCGACGAGTGGGCGCTCGCCCGTTTCGACGGCACTGCGCTCTACGAGCACGCCGACGTGCGACGCGGCTCGCACCCGGACTGGGGCACCCTCGTCTTCAACTTCGGCCGGCACGAGGTGCGGAACTTCCTCGTCGCGAACGCGCTCTACTGGCTCGAGGAGTTCCACGTCGACGGTCTGCGCGTCGACGCGGTCGCCTCGATGCTCTACCTCGACTACTCGCGCAAGCCGGGCGAGTGGGTCCCGAACCGGCTCGGCGGCCGCGAGGACCTCGAGGCCGTCGACTTCATCCGCGAGCTCAACGAGGTCACCCATGCAAAGCACCCCGGGGTGATGGTCGTCGCCGAGGAGTCGACCGCCTGGCCGGGCGTCTCGCGGCCGACGTCGATGGGCGGCCTCGGGTTCACGTTCAAGTGGAACATGGGCTGGATGAACGACACGCTCTCGTACCTCGAGAAGGAGCCGGTGCACCGCAGCTATCACCACAACGAGGCGACGTTTTCGCTCGTCTACGCTTGGGACGAGAACTTCGTGCTCCCCCTCTCGCACGACGAGGTCGTGCACGGCAAGCGCTCGCTGCTTCGGAAGTTCCCCGGGGACGACTGGCAGCAGCGGGCGACGCTTCGCGCCCTTTTCGGGCACATGT
Organism: Gaiellales bacterium; assembly: GCA_046330385.1. Classification (GTDB taxonomy): domain Bacteria; phylum Actinomycetota; class Thermoleophilia; order Gaiellales; family Gaiellaceae; genus Gaiella. The sequence goes on from JAXLSV010000003.1 coordinate 313,697, forward strand.
GGGCGCACCCGGGCAAGAAGCTCCTGTTCATGGGCGGCGAGCTCGCGCAGTCCGAGGAGTGGTCGGAGTCGCGCTCGCTCGACTGGGGGCTGCAGATGTACCCCGAGCATGGCGGGATCGGCCGGCTCGTCGCCGACCTGAACCGCGTATACCGGGCGGAGCCGGCTCTCTGGGAGGTCGACTTCGGCCCGGCCGGATTCGAGTGGCTCGTCTCTGATGCCGCTGCCGACAACGTCCTCGCCTACACCCGTTGGAGCGCCGACCGCACGCGCTGCCTCGTCTGCGCCGTCAATTTCAGCCCGGTGGTGCGCGAGCGGTGGTCGATGCCGCTTCCGGCAGCAGGCCCGTGGCAGGAGATCCTGAACACAGACGCCGCAACCTACGGCGGCTCGAACGTCGGCAACCTCGGCGAGCTCGTTGTTCGCGACGAGCCGCTCCACGGCCGCCCCGTCTCCGCCGAGGTGACGCTGCCGCCGCTCGCCGCGGTCTGGTTCTCCGCTTCACAGCCGGGCTGACTCCCGGGCGGCGGGTAGCGTGAGGGCGATGGCGCGCGACAACTCGATCGTCGTCCAAGGGCTCGTCCGCGAGTTCCGGAAGGGTCCCCGCGCCGTCGACGGGATCGACCTCCACGTGGCGCCCGGCGAGATCTACGGCTTCCTCGGGCCCAACGGCGCCGGGAAGTCGACCACGGTGCTGATGCTCACCACGCTCCTGCCGCCGACCGCGGGCAGCGCGACGATCGCCGGCTATGACGTGGTCAAGGAGGGACAGAAGGTGCGCGCGACGATCGGCGCCGCGCTGCAGGAAGCCGCTCTCGACCCATTGCTGACCGCGCGTGACCACATGCGGCTGCAGACGACGCTCCAGGGGTTGCCGAAGGGCGTCCGCAGGCCACGCGGAGACGAGCTCCTCGAACGGGTCGGGCTCTCTGAGGCAGCCGACCGGCGCGTCGGCGGCTACTCCGGTGGGATGAAGCGCAGGCTCGACCTCGCGCTCGCGCTGGTGCACCGGCCGCGCGTGCTGTTCCTCGACGAGCCGACGACGGGGCTCGACCCGCAGAGCCGGACTGCGCTTTGGGACGAGGTCGCGCGCCTCTCGCGCGAGGACGGTGTCACCGTCTTCCTCACCACGCAGTACCTCGAGGAGGCCGACGTGCTCGCGGATCGTGTCGGGATCATCGACCACGGACGGATCGTCGCCGAGGGGACGCCGGCGGCGCTTAAGGCCGAGATCGGGCGCCCGAGCATCCACGTGCACCCGCATCGCGGTGACGAGGCCCGCGTCGCAGCGGTGCTCGCTCGGTTCGGCGACGAGCTCCCGGGCCATGGCGACGTCGCAGTGCGCCTCACCGGCGAGCATGGGCTCGCCGACATCGTGCGCGCGCTCGACGCCGCCGAGCTCGAGGTCGAGGACGTGATCGTGCGCGCGCCCTCCCTCGACGACGTCTTCCTCGCCAAGACCGGCCGCTCGCTCGAGGGCGCCGCGGACGACGAAGGCGAGAGCGCGTGACGACGGGATCCCGCCGGCCGCCGAAGGCGACCCGTCTGCGGATGGGAGGTCAGGCAAGGATGACCCGGTGAGCGCTCTCGCAGTCCAGGTCGGTGCGGTCGCGCGCCGCTCGGTGACGCGGACCCTCCGGCAGCCCGCGAGCGTGATCCCGCCGCTCCTGTTCCCGGTGGCGCTGATGTCGGTGAACGCCGCGGGGCTGCGAGCCTCGACCGCCCTTCCCGGGTTCCCGACCGACTCCTTTCTCGCATTCGCGCTCGCGGTCCCGTTCATCCAGGGCGCGCTGTTCGCGACCCTCAATGCCGGCAGCGACCTCGCCCGCGACGTCCAGACGGGGTTTCTCTCCCGGCTCGCGCTGACCCCGATGCGCGGGGTCGCGTTGCTCGCCGGCCAGCTCGCCGGGATCGTCGTCCTCGGCGTGCTCCAGGCGGCGTTCTACGTCGCCGTCGGGTTGGTTACGGGCGTCCGGTTCGAGTCCGGGCCTGGCGGGATCCTCGCGCTGCTCGCGTTCGCTGCCCTCGTCTCGCTCGGCTTCGGCGCGATCGGCTCGTTCATCGCGCTCCTCGTCGGCTCGGGCGAGGCGGTGCAAGCGTTCTTCCCGGTGTTCTTCGTGTTCCTGTTCATCTCGTCGATGAACACGCCGCGCTCGCTGATCGCGGTCGACTGGTTTCGTGCGTGCGCGACCGCGAACCCCGTCTCGTATTTGCTCGAGTGCGTCCGGAGCCTCATCATCACGGGCTGGGATGGGCAGGCGCTCGCGCTCGGGTTCGGAATCGCCGCCGGGCTCGCGGTCGTCGCGATCGCCCTCGCCGGCCGGGCGCTCGACCGGAGGCTGACGCGAACGTGAGCGACGGGAGGATCTGGCCGGTCGCCTCGGCAATCGCCTGGCGCACCACCCGGAACGCGTTTCGCAGCCGCGCGGTGCTGCTGCCGATGTTCCTCTTCCCGCTCTTCTTCCTGACCGCGTTCGCCGGCGGTCTCTCGCAGATCCGCGAGCTTCCGGGCTTCGATTACCCGGGCGACTACCTCGGGTTCCAGTTCGCTTTCGTCCTGCTGCAGGCTGGCGCCTTTGGCGGCGTGTTCACGGGCTTCAGCGTCGCCCGTGACTTCGAGAGCGGAATCGCGAAGCGGCTCCTCCTCGCCGCTCCGAACCGGGTTGGGATCGTGATCGGGTACGCGCTGGCAGCGCTCCTGCGCTGGGCGCTCGTCGCCTCCGTGCTGACCGTCGTCTCGCTGCTCGTGGGGATGGAGGTGGGTGGGACGCTGCCCGACATCGTCGGCATGTACACGCTTGCCGCGCTTCTCAACGTCGCCGCATTCATGTGGTCGTGCGGGATCGCGATGCGGCTGCGAACGGTGCAAGCCGGCCCGCTGATGCAGATGCCGGTGTTCCTGATCCTGTTCTTCGCTCCCGTCTACGTCCCGCTCGAGCTGCTGCGGGGCTGGATCCACGGCGTCGCGCGGGTCAACCCGGTGACCTACGTGCTCGAGGCGGCGCGCAGCCTGCTCGCCGGCGATCCGGTGGGAGTTGCGACCGCGTTTCTCGTCGGCCTGTGCTTCGCGGCAGTGTTGTCGGTCTGGGCACTGCGCGGGTTGCGCCGAGCGGAAGCGGCAGGCTAGGGCGCGATGCGTACGGTCTGGCCTGGGCACGCGTTCCCGCTTGGAGCGACCTGGGACGGCGAGGGCACCAACTTTTCGCTGTTCTCGCAGAACGCAACGAGCGTAGAGCTCTGCCTCTTTCACGACAGCGAGGTCGAGGAGCGAGTCCCGCTCAGACAGGGAACGGCGCACCAGTGGCATGTCTACCTCCCCGGAGTCGGGCCCGGCCAGCGCTACGGCTACCGGGTGCACGGCGAGTGGGCACCGGAGCGTGGGCACCTGTTCAACCCCGCCAAGCTGCTCATCGATCCGTACGCGCTCGCGATCGACGGCCCAGTCGGCTTCGATCGAGCGAGAACCTTCGCCTACGCACCGGGCGAGCACGACCAGATCGACGGCGAGGACTCGGCCGCGGCGATCCCGAGGTCGGTGGTCGTCGATCGAAGCTTCGACTGGGAGGGCGACGAGCCGCTCCGCCGTCCGTGGGCCGAGACGGTGATCTACGAGCTCCACGTCAAGGGCTTCACGAAGCGGCTGCCCGACGTCCGTGACGAGCTCCGGGGCACGTACGCGGCGCTCGCCTCCGAGAAGGCGATTGCCTATCTGGTCGACCTCGGCGTCACCGCGGTCGAGCTGCTCCCGATCCACCACATCGCCGACGAGCATGGCCTCCACGAGCGGGGCCTGACGAACTACTGGGGGTACTCGACGATCGGGTACCTCGCGCCGCACTCGGGGTACGCCGCAACGGGGACGCGCGGCGAGCAGGTGCGCGAGTTCAAGGGGATGGTCAAGGCGCTGCACCGCGCCGGGATCGAGGTGATCCTCGACGTCGTCTACAACCACACCGCCGAGGGCGGGTCGCTCGGCCCTACGCTCAGCCTCAAAGGGATCGACAACGCCGTCTACTACCGGCTCGACGCCTCCGACCCGCGACGCTACGTCGACTTCACCGGGACCGGCAACTCGCTGAACCCTGCGAGCCCGGCGGTGCTCCGGCTGATCATGGACTCGCTGCGGTACTTCGTGAACGAGTGCCACATCGACGGGTTCCGCTTCGATCTTGCCTCGGCGCTAGCCCGCGAGCTGTTCGACGTCGACCGGCTCTCGGCGTTCTTCGACATCATCCACCAGGACCCCGTGCTCTCGCGCGTCAAGCTCATCGCCGAGCCCTGGGACGTCGGTCCTGGCGGGTACCAAGTCGGGAACTTCCCGATCCTCTGGTCGGAGTGGAATGGGATGTATCGCGACACGATGCGCGACTTCTGGCGCGGCCACACGGCGGTTGCCGACTTCGCGCGGCGGTTCACGGGCTCGAGCGACCTCTATCAGGATGACGGCCGCCACCCGCACGCATCTGTGAACTTCGTCACCTGCCACGATGGATTCACGCTGCGAGACCTCGTCAGCTACGAGCGAAAGCACAACGAGGCGAACGGCGAGGACAACCGCGACGGCACCGACGACAACCGCTCGTGGAACTGCGGCACCGAGGGCGAGACAGACGACCCGGAGGTCACCGGGCTGCGCGACCGGCAGATGCGCAACGTCCTCGCGACGCTCTTCCTTTCCCAGGGCACGCCGATGTTGCTCGCGGGCGACGAGCTCCGCAACACGCAGGGTGGAAACAACAACGCCTATTGCCAGGACACCGAGCTCTCGTGGCTCGACTGGGACATCGACCAGCGCGGCGTCGCGATGCACGCGTTCGTGCGGCGGCTTATCGAGCTCCGGGCGGCACACCCGGTGTTCCATCGCGCCGACTTCCTCACCGGCGTCGAGTCACTTGGCTCCGGCGCCCCGGACGTCTGGTGGTTCCGGCCGGACGGCCGGCGGATGACCCAGGCCGACTGGGAGCGCGGCGACTCGTTCGCGCTCGGAGTGATGCTCAACGGGGAGGAGATTCCGTCGGTGACCGCCCACGGTGAGCGGATCGTCGACTCGTCGTTCGTCGTGCTCTTCAATGCGTGGCGCGAGCCGGTCACGTTCACGCTGCCGCCGGCTCGCGTCGGGCGGCTGTGGACGCTCGAGCTCTCAACCGCCGAGCCGGAGCTCCCGGCGAACGGGACCACGTACGCGGCGCGGGCCGAAGTGGCGGTCGAGTCGCGTGCGCTCCGAGTGCTCCGGCGCACAGGCTGAGCCGCGTGTATCAGGCGACCCGGTGTGTCCTCATCACTTGAGGCGGACGACGACCGCGACGATCAGTACGGTGTGACGAGAAGGAAAGGCTCCGGGGGATGACGAACGAACTACGCGTGATGCGCGTTTCGGCAACACTCGCCGTCGGGCTGGCGCTGGCGCTCGCCCTGGTTGGGAGCGAAACGGCGGGAGCGACGACCACCACCAAGATCTGGTTCCTGCAGAAAGGTGAGCCCGTCGCGGTTCAGCGAACCGTTGCAGGCGCGCCGGGCGCGATCAAGGCGTTGCTCGCGGGCCCCACGCCGGTCGAGCGGGCGAAGGGAATCACAACCGCAATCCCTGCCAACACGAAGGTGCTCCGCGTCGAGCTCCGGCGTCGAGTCGTGACGGTCGACCTCGTCGGGCGCTTCGCGATGGGCTTCAACGGGGTGTCGCTCACCAACCGGGTCGGGCAGCTCGTCCGGACGATGCGCTCGCTCCCGGGTGTCCTCGCGGTCAAGCTCCGGATCGAAGGCGGCGTGCCGGTGGGCCTCTTCCCGGGCTACGATCTCGCCCGACCCGTCGCGGAGCCCTACGCGCCCGAGGCGCCGGCGCCGCCGACGCTCCGAGAGACGCAGCAGCTGCTCGCCGATCTCGGCTTCATGGCGCGAAGCGGCGTCACCGGCTCGCTCGACGGCCAGACCTCAAACGCGGTCCTCGCCTTCGAGAAATGGGCGCGCCTGGATCGCGACGGCGTGCTCAGCGATGAGGTCACGGCCGCGATCGCCCGTTCCACGCGTCCACAGCCCGCGCTCCACAAGCCCGGCCACCGGATCGAGGTGCACCTCGGCCGCCAGCTCGCGCTGCTCATCGACGGCAACCGCGTCACCCGGCTCGTACATATCTCCTCGGGTGCCTACGGGAAGACGCCGCGCGGCTCGTTCCACGTGTATCGCAAGGAGCGGTACTCGTGGTCGGTGCCGTTCAAGGTCTGGCTGCCTTATGCGAGCTACATCGTCGGCGGTGTCGCGTTCCACGAGTTTGGCAGCGTGCCGACGTACGCGGCGTCGCACGGCTGCATTCGCGTGAACCACTACGACGCGCCGATGCTCTACGAGTTCGCGACCTACGGCACCCCGGTCGACGTCATCTGGGAGCCGGGCGCGTGAACCTCTCGCGGGCTCTCGGAGCGCTCGCCGGCGGGATGGGGCTCGTGCTCGGCGTCGTCGGTGCCGCCGTCGCCGCGGCAGTCGTCGTCGTCGCGCTGGGAGTGCCCGACGAGGTCCGCGCGGACGACAGCCCGACTCCGGTCCCGAGCGCGCCGGCGGCGCCGCCCTCGGAGCTCGTCGTCGGGCTCGGTCTCTCGGATCCTGCTCTCGTCGCCGGCGTCGTGCGTGGCCGTGAGCTCGTGCTCGCCCGCGGGCTCGAGGTCGAGGTGGCGCGCAAGCTTGCCGAGCGGCTCCGCATCCGCAAGGTCCGCTTCGTCGCGGTGCGTCCGTCCTCCCGGTTGCTCGCAAATCACGCTCAGTGGGACATCGCGCTCACCGCGATCGCGTCGCCTCGGATCCCCTCGTCGGTGGACGTGACGATGCCGTACCTCGCGACCGACCAGGCGCTCGTAACCCGCAGAGGGCTCGAGCGGCCGGGCACCAGGGCGCGACTGCGAACGCTCCAGCTTTGCGCGGTGAAGCGGACGAGCGGCGCCCAGGCGGTCGCCGCCGTCGGTGCGACGCGAACCGCGCTACGCGCCCCGAACCGCCGGCGCCTCGTTCAGCTCCTCCAGACGGGGGTCTGCGACGTCGCCGCGGTTGACGCGGTCGAGGCCGGCCGGTTCGTCGCCGACAACCGGGCGGTGCTCGGGTCGGTGAGCGGACGCCTGCTGTTCGGCTCGGGCATGGTCGTGGTCGTCTCGCGCGACAGCGCCGTCCCCGTTACCGCTGTCGACCGAGTCGTGCATCGACTGCGTGCCAATGGGACGCTCTCGAAGCTCGCGCGGTTCTGGCTCGGGGTCGACCCGGCCGCGCTCCCCATCGTTCGCTGACCGCCGAGCCTCGTCGTACCATCCTCGTGGCCCGCATTGATGCGTGTCACGGCGTTCGAAGTGCGCCTCCCTGCCTCGAGAAAAGGAGAACGTGTGCCAGCCAAGTTCGTCGTCAAGAAGGGCTCGACCGGGAAGTTCCGGTTCAATCTCCTGTCCACCAACGGCCAGGTGATCGCGTCGAGCCAGACCTACGAGACGAAGGCGTCGTGCATGGCCGGGCTCCGCGCGGTGCAGAAGCACGCCGGCGGCGCCGTAGTCGACGACCTGACCGTGGCGAAACCGGCGGCCATGCCCGCCGCCAAGAAGCCGGCGGCGAAGAAACCCGCGGCGAAGGCGGCCGCGGCGAAGCCGGCAGCGAAGAAGGCGCCGGCGCGAAAGCCCGCCGCCAAGAAGCCAGCAGCGAAGAAGCCCGCCGCTCGAAAGCGCTGAGCGCCCCAGAAGGGTGATTGACGCGGTCGGCCGCGGGGGCGACGATGTCGCTCCTGCGGCCGCGTCAGTCGGGCGTCCCGACCGGGGCGCTTGCACTCCACGGAAAGGTGATCCACCGATCGGTACGCCGCCACACGTACTCGCAGCGAACCGTCGACTGCGGCTTCTCGTAGAGCACCGCGCAGCGGGTCTCGGCGACCTCTGCCTGGCAGAACTCCTTCACGAGCGCAAGCGTCGCGCCCGTGTCGGCGACATCGTCGACCACCAGCACCCGCGCCGCACGCAGATCGATCGGATCAGGCACCGGGGGTAGCAGCATCGGCGCCTCGAGCCGGGCGTCGACACCGGTGTAGAACTCGACGTTCATCGTGAACGTGTTCTTGACTCCGAGCGCATACGCGACCGCGCCTGCCGGAAGCAAGCCACCGCGCGAGATCGCGAGGATCACGTCTGGCACGTATCCGTCGGCGTGGGCGGCCTCGGCGAGCGCGCGGGCGCCGTCGCCGAGGTCGGCCCAGGTCATGAGCTCGGCTGTCACAGACCCCTACATATCAGCCAACGCCGGTGCGTAGCGTCGAACCTCCTCCCGCCGTCCGGGCAGAGCATGGAGAATGCAGCGCGTGAGCGCGGGCTCGTCATCGATGCAGAGCAGGCTCCTTGCGGCGGCGGGCCTCATGCTGCTCCTCGGTGGGCTCGGAGCCGCGATCGTGCTCGGTCGCGACCCCGGCCGTTCCGAGCCGACTGGTACGAGGACGGACACGACGAAGACGCCGGCGAAACCACGCGTCAAGCCGCCGGCTCGGATTCGCGTGACGGCGGTCGGCGCGCTCGATCCCGAAGGCGACAATCGTGAGAACGACGAGCTCGCAGTGCTCGCAGTCGACGGCGACGCCTCGACGTCGTGGCGCACGGAGCGCTACACGAGCTTCTTCAAGACCGGGGTCGGGCTCGTGCTCGACGCCGGTCGCGTCGTCTCGATGAAGCGGGTCAAGCTCACGACCGACACCCCCGGCTTCACTGCCGAGCTGCGCGGTGGGGCGACCCGCGACGGCCCGTTCCGTAGGCTCGCCGCCGCTCGGGTCGTGCAGGAGTCGACGACGGTCCCGCTTCGCGATCAGCGCGCACGTTTCCTCGTCGTGTGGGTCACTCGCATTCCGAACGGCTCTGCCGCAGACGTCTCCGAAGTCGTCCTTGCCGGTCGCTGAGGCGGATCGCGTCGGTCGCATGACGAGCGGCGCCCACAGTCGTGGCCGCCTGGCGATCGTCGGTGCCGCGTTGGTCTGGTCGACGGCTGGGATCGGCCAGCGCGAGCTCGACGTCTCGCCTGCGACCCAGGTTGCGGGGCGCGCCGGCTTCGCCGCGATTGCGCTTGCGGCGCTCGTGATCGCGGTCGAGCGTGGAGGGACGATCCGCGCGTTCCGGTCGATCGGACGCCACGGCCTGCTTGCCGCTGTGCTCCTCGCGATCTCGTCGGGCCTCTTCTTTTTCTCGCTCAACTACACGACCGTCGCCAACGTCCTCTTCACCCAGGCCGCCTCGCCGTTCTTCGCGGCGCTGCTCGGGTGGTGGCTCCTCGGCGAGCGCGTGTCGCGACGAACCCTGGTGGCGATGGCGCTCGCCGCGGTGGGGGTCGCGGTGATGGCAGCCGACTCGCTGTCGACGGGGTTGTCGGCGTTCGTGCTCCCGCTCGTGATGACGGTGACGTTTGCGGGGACGATCGTGGTCACCCGGCACCGGCGTGAGATCTCGATGATGCCGGCGACCTGCGCCTCGCAGGTGCTCGTCGCGCTCGCGTGGTTGCCGTTCGCCGCGTTCGGCGAGGCGAGGAGTGGTGACTGGGGGATCCTCGCCGCGCTCGGCTTTGGTCAGATGGCGCTGGGGCTTGCGCTCCTCATCGTCGCGGCGCGCCTGATCCCGTCCTCCGAGGTCGCGGTGATCTCGATTCTCGAGGTCGTCGTCGGCCCTCTGCTCGTGTGGTTCGCGTACTCCGAGCGTCCGGGAGCCGCGACCTTCGTCGGCGGTGCGATCGTGGTTGCGGCCGTGCTCGTCCAGGCGGTCAACCCACGCGCTCGCCGGCGGTGACCGCGAGCGGCAGCCGGCTCGACGCCGGCGCGAGCGGGCACGCCCAGCTCGGGTCGTACGAGCAGGAGGGGTTGTAGGCGAAGTTGAAGTCGAAGACGATCGTTCTCGCGTGCCGATCGGAGCCGAGGTCGGCGCCCTTGACCGTGTCGACGAGATAGCGGCCGCCGCCGTACGTCGTCACCCCGGTCGTCTCGTCTGAGAACGGGACGAAGACCCCGCCGCCGTACGCGTCGTTCCAGAGAAGCGGCAGCTCGCACTGAACGCCTTCGAGCGTGAACCGTGCGAGCCCGATCCGAGTGAACGCCATCGTCTCACCGGTGCTCGCGCCGAGGTCGCTTCGCGTCGCGGGAAGGTCGTCGACCCGCGCGACGACGCGCCAGCGCGGCTCGTACGGATACATGAGCAGCTCGTCTCGCTCGCGCTGCCAGGCGGGGATCGGCGACTGCGGATGGCCGCGGACGAGGTCGCTTCGGGTCGTGCACCACTCCTCCCAGGCGACCGCTGGGTCGGCGGCGGCCCGGACGCGCTCGTAGAGCGCGAAGATCTGGCGCTTCCAGTCGAGGAGGTCGAGCGCATCGGCGCCGGTAAACGAGGGCGCCCCGTCCATGTGTCCGGGAACGTTACCCGGCGGGCACGAGCTTGACGTCGCCCGAGAGCGCAAGCTCGAGCGCCTTCGCCGCCGACGGGTCGAAGACCTCGATCAGGTAGGGGGTGCCCTTGAACGCGAAGTAGACGCTCGTCGGGCTCGTCGCGCTCTGGACGACGAGCGCGCCGGTGCGCGTGTTGTAGACCTTCGCGCCCTGTTCGGAGGCTGCCTTCAGCACCTGCGCGTAGGCGCCCGCCTTCGGGTACGTGCCGATCGTCGTGTACCTCGCACCTGTCGCGCCGACCTTGGTGCCGCTCGGGAGGTAGCGGATGTAGATGCGCCCGTCGCGGATGTGGGTGAGCTCGTACGTCGTGTTCGGGCGCTCGCCGGCCCAGTAGACGGGATGGGCGACCTGCGTCGCGAGCGCCTCGAGGTCAGCGACGGTCGCGGCGACCGGCTTTGCGGCCTCGGACTTCGAGGCGCCGCCGTCGTCGCGACGCAGGAGCCATGCGCCGACGCCGGCCGCGGTCGCGGCGGCGATGAGGAGCACGAGCACGAGCGGGAGGATGCCTCGTGACCGTCGGGCCGGCTCTCGCCGGCGCTCGGCGCGGAGCGTGCCGAGGTCGGATTCGCTGCGCGGCGTCTGATCCATGCGCCGAGATTACACGCCATCGCCGGGGGAGCGGTTCCTGCACACTGCCGGGTATGCAGAGGGTCCACCCAGCGGGTCCAAGCCCTGTCGCCGCGTCCCGGGCCGGGCTGCGCAGGTCGTGGACAGAGCCTGCCGCGACGGCGCGCGCCGCCGGACTGGTCGTCGATGCTCGTTGAGCTCGCCTTTGGCGAGGGCCAGCTGCCGGTCGAGCTGCCCGAGGGCAGGACGACGGTCGTCCGCCCCGACCATCTTCCCGCTGCCGCCGACGAGCGAGCGGCGATCGCGGCTGCGCTCGCCCGTCCGGTCGCCGGCCCTCGGCTTCGCGAGCTCGCGCGCCCCGGGCAGAAGGTCGCGGTCAGCATCTGCGACGGCACCCGGCCCCAGCCGCGCCAACTCGTCGTCCCGGCGCTTCTCGACGAGCTCGTCGGGATCGTCGACGAGCGCGATGTCGTCCTGCTCGTCGCAACCGGGACCCACCGCGGCAACACCGAGGCGGAGCTCGTCGCGATGCTCGGTCGCGAGCTCTACGAGCGGGTCGAGGTCGTCAACCACGACGCGCGCGACGACGCCTCGCTGGTGTCGGTGGGGACGCACGGTGCGGGCGTGCCGGTGTGGCTCAATCGGCGCTGGGTCGAGGCCGACCTGCGGATCACCACGGGCTTCGTCGAGCCTCACTTCTTTGCGGGGTTTTCGGGCGGGCCGAAGCTCGTCGCGCCTGGGCTTGCCGGTCTCGAGACGACCCTGGTGCTCCACGACGCCGCCCGCATCGGGCATCCGCAGGCGCGCTGGGGCGTGATTCACGGGAACCCCGTGCACGACGACGTCCGCGCGATCGCGGCCGCGACCGGCGTCGACTTCTCCCTCGACGTGGTGCTCGATGGAGCCCAGCGCGTCGTGCGCGCGTTCGCCGGCGAGCTCGGCCCGATGCACGAGGCGGCGTGCGAGCTCGCGCGGCGCTCGGCGATGCAGCGGGTGCCGAGGCGCTACGAGGTCGTCGTCACCTCCAACGCCGGCTTCCCGCTCGACCAGAACCTGTACCAGGCGGTGAAGGGGATCTCGGCGGCGGCGCAGGTTGTCGCTCCGGGGGGAACGATCGTCTGCGCGGCCGAGTGCCGCGACGGGTTTCCGGACCATGGCCCGTTTCGCGACGAGCTCGCGGCCGAGGCGACCCCCGAGCTGCTGCTCGCCCGGATCGCCGCGCGGGAGGGGACGGTTCCCGACCAGTGGCAGGTGCAGATCCTCGCGGGAATCGCCTCCCGCGCGGATGTCGTGATCCATACCGCGCGCCTCGAGCCTCACGAGCTCGCCGAGGTGAACCTCGCGCACACGGACGACGTCGAGCGCACGGTCGTCGACGCGCTCGGCGCGGCAGCCGACGACGCCGAGGTCTGCGTTCTTCCCGAGGGCCCGATCACCATCCCCTATGTCGACTGACGGCGTGGTGCGAGTGGTGCTCGCGGCCCCGGACAAGTTCCGCGGGACGGCCTCCGCGGCGGAGGTCGCCGGGGCGATCGCGGCGGGAGCGGAGCGCGCGGGGTGGGGGTGCGTCCTGCTGCCCCTCGCCGACGGCGGTGAGGGACTGCTCGCCGCGCTCGGCGGTGCCAACCGGTACGCGCAAGTCACCGGCCCGCTTGGCGAACCGGTCGAGGCGGGGTGGCGGCTCGAGGGCACGACCGCCGTCGTCGAGATGGCGCTCGCCTCGGGGCTCGTGCTCGCCGGCGGCCGCCACCATAACGACCCGGAGGCGGCGACGACGGCCGGCACCGGCGAGCTCGTCGCCGCTGCGGCCGCGGCCGGCGCGCGCACGATCGTTGTCGGTCTCGGCGGCTCGGCGACGACCGACGGCGGAGACGGTGCGCTCGCCGCGCTCGATGGCCTCGTCCCCTTTCCCGAGCACGGGCTCGAGGTCAGAGTCGCCTGCGACGTCCAGACGACGTTCGTCGACGCGGCCCGCGTGTTCGGCCCGCAGAAGGGAGCGGGCCCGGCCCAGGTCAAGCGGCTCACGGCCAGGCTCGAGCGCCTCGCGGATGAGTACGAGCGGCGGTTCGGCGCCGACGTGCGCGGCCTCCCGGGGGCGGGCGCGGCGGGCGGCCTCGCCGGCGGCCTCGCCGCCGCGGGCGCGACGCTCGAGCCCGGCTTCGGCCTCGTCGCCGGGCTGGTGGGGCTCGACGACGCTCTCGCCCGCGCCGGGCTCGTCGTCACCGGCGAGGGCCGGCTCGACGAGACGTCGTTCGCGGGGAAGGTCGTCGGCTCGCTCCTCGAGCGGTGTCGCGGCACGATCCCGGTGTTCGCCGTCGTCGGTGCGGCCGCCGGTGACTTCCACGACCGGCTCGACTACGTCTCGCTCGTCGAGCGCTTCGGCGAATCTGCCGCGAGAGCCGACACGCTCACCTGCATCGAGCGGGTCGTCGAGGCCGAGCTCGAGCGTCGGGTCGAGAACTGCTCCTCCACGGGCTGGGCTTGATCGAGCACGTCGGAACGTCGCTCAAGGACCCACGCGGGTACTGGCGGCTCTCTCGTGGCGATCGAGCCGGGGCCACGCAAGGGCATTGCCGGACTTGAGCGCCTCAACAGGCCAACTTCCCTCGCTCACGTCAGCCTTTGACGTCGTCATCCCCGCCGTGGACGGGTTCCGGCTCCCCTTCCGACTCCGTTTCGTGAACCTCGCCCGCGTCCCCGCCGGCCGCGTCATCGTGGAAGAGGCGGAGGAACGGCGCGTAGCTGAACACGCGATCCCGGCGTCGCCCCGTGATCTCCTCGAGAACCTCGAGGTCTGCCAGCTGATCGACGAGCTTGTTCGCCGTCACGAAGGCGATCCCGAGCTGATTCCTGATCAGGTTCACCTGAACGAGCGGCCGCTCGAAGAGCACGTCGAGTAGCCGGAGCCCGTGGACGCCGGGGACGCGGTCCTGGATTAGCTGTCGGTGGCGTTCGCGCAAATCGAGGATGGAGCGAGCCGTAACGGCTGCCTCCTCTGCCGTCTCGGCGACGCCAGCGAGGAAGAAGCGGAGCCACCCTTCCCAGTCCCCGGACTCGCGGATCGCCATGAGCCGATCGTAGTACTCGGCGCGCCGACGCCGGAGGTAGACGCTGAGGTACAGGAGCGGCCGATGGAGGACCCTTCTGTGAACGAGGAGGAAGCTGATGAGGAGACGGCCGACGCGTCCGTTGCCGTCGAGGAACGGGTGGATCGTCTCGAACTGGGCGTGTGCGAGCCCGACGTGAACGAGTGCGGGCAGCCGGTCGTCGTGGAGGAACCGCTCGAAGTTGTCGAGCGCCTCCTTCATCTCGTGCACTGGTGGGGGCACGAAGGTCGCCGTGGCGAGCGTCGCGCCCTCCGGCCCGATCCAGTTCTGGCTTCGGCGGAACTCCCCCGGCAGTCGGTGCGAACCACGCACGCCGGTCAGCAACTCGCGGTGGATCTCGGTAATCAGACGCAGGGACAGCGGCAGCGCGTTCACGCTTGCGAGGCCATAGTTCATCGCGCGGACGTAGTTGACGACTTCCTCGACGTCCTGCGGGAGCTGTCTCCACGCTGGCTGGTTTTCGAGCTCCGCGGCGAGAAGATCCTCGAGCGTGCTCTGGGTGCCCTCGATCTGAGAGCTGAGGACGGCCTCGCGCCGGACGTACATGTAGACGAAGAAGTCGGGGTTCGGCACGGTCTGGATGACCCCATCGAGCCGACCGACGGCTTGATCTGCTCGCGAGAGCAGCGACTGGAGAGCGCCGTCCAGCTCGACGGGCGGATCCGGCGGGAGTGGTGCGGGGATGAAGGCCGAGTAGCCGGTGCGTTGTTTCACATACCGGCCTGCGCGCGAACTATCGGAGGCCATCGCTCCTCCGTACTTCGCCCCGCCTTAATAGCGCCGCCAGCGGGTGCATATTATTTTGCTTAAGTGCCACTTGGCAAAATAATATCGGTACCAGCTGACGTCACGGCGCTCCGACCGCTTCGCGAGGCAGGGCACGATGCGTCGTGATCGTGCTCTCGAAAGACCCCGCCCGAAGCACTAACGATCCTAGAGCTCTTGCATGTTCGGGCCGCGACTTGGAAGTCGTCTCGGCCGTGGCTCGTCATGAAGTGACGCGGAGTTGGTCGATCCATCCGACCACGAGTGTTCGATCGCTCGAGGTAGGCGCGACGAGTGCGGTCGTGTCCGTTCCGAGCCGGGCATGCGCTTGCCGTAGAGGTCGTAGGTGGTCTGGATCGAGGCGTGGGCCCATGTAGGTCGTGGTCGCCTTCGCGTTGACGCCGGGCCGCGATCAGCACCGACGTGAACGTGTGGCGGGCCTCATGGAGGCCGATCGGGTCGAGGCCGGCGCGTCGCCCCGCGACCTGCGCGCGGCGGCAGCGTCCGAGGAGACGAGCGGCGCATCAGGCGCCGATCCGAAGACGATGCCCCCGGCAAGAATCGAACTTGCGCACATGGTTTAGGAAACCACTGCTCTATCCACTGAGCTACGGGGGCGCGGCTGCGAAGGCTACCGGCGTCTGCGCGCTCCGCTCGAAGGCTGCGCGGTGCCCCGGCAGGCGGGCGGTGTGAGCTCGCGGGCGGCGGCGCTACGCGGCTGCGGGCACGCCGAGGCGGTCGAGCAGCTGGTTGACCGAGGCGACGCGGGGCACGAAGAAGAACGAGAAGCGTGCGGCGGCCGACTCGACGGTCATATGGGAGCGCATCAGGATCGTGGGGTCGCCGGGGGCGCCCCGGCCGGCCGCGCTCTGGCCGAGCAGGTCGCCGAGCAGGTCGACCTCGACCGACGGCGGCTCTGGCTCGAGATCCATCCCGGTCATCTCGACGATCGCGTTGAGGTAGGAGGTCGCGAGGATGTTCCCGATCTCCTGGAGCGCCGAGCGACCCATCGGGTCGCTCATCGTCGTCCCGAGGAGCGAGCAGAGCTGGTCGGCGGCCTCGTCGGGGAAGACGAGGAGCACCGTGCCGCCATCGCCGGCGACCGGGGTGTCGACGACCGCCGAGCGACCCGTGGGAGCGCCGATCCGATCGATCGCCTCGGCGAGAACAGTGAGGAGCGCCTCGGAGTAGCCGATCTCGACCGGCTTGCCGAGCATCTGCGAGAGCGCAGTTGCGGCGTGGCCGCTGCCGATGTTCGCCACCTCGAGGAGTGCGCTTCGCTGCATCTGGGTGAATCCGAGACTACCGGCGCTGCCGAGCGACCAGGCGCCGACGACGGCGCCGGGCTCGACGATCGGCACGACCTCGCCTGCCTCGTCGAGAACGACGCCCGAGCACCACGCGCTCCGTGCGAGCCGCGGCACCTCGATCCGATCGAGCCACATCTGCCCGACGAGCCCGTCCACCGCGAATACCCGACGATGACCGCCCGCCCACACGATCACGCCGGCTCGGGCTTGCCCGGCGCGATGCCCGGCTCCGAGCTTCTCTGCGAGATCGCACAGCTCGAGCGCCTCGCCACGGACGACGACGACCGGGGTGCAACCGACGTTGCGACGGGTCGTCCCAGAGAGGTCAAACGTCTGCTCGACCATGTCCATCGGCAGCCCGAAATTCTCGCCCCCGGCGGTGACGACCAGCAGGTGCACGCTTTCGCTCATCGCGCCTGGCGCGCTTTGGGGGACGGACGCACGTCCCCGTGTTCGGATCGAGCCTTCAGCTCTTGAGGACGTGTCCCTCCGCGGTCATGCATCCAGAAGGCGACGCTGTGCCGTCGACCCTCCGTCGCACACTTATTGCGGCGGCCCGTCGCCCAGCGTGATCGTCGTGCGGTGCGTGGTTCCATCCGGGTCGACGTAGGTGACGGCGGCTTTCTCCCCCGGCTTGCGGTTCATCACCGCCGTCGTCAGGGCCGCGGCCGACCGGATCGGCCTTCCCGCGAACGCGGTGATCACCGAGCCCGGGGCGATCCCCGCCCGGTCGGCGGGCCCGCCCTGCACGACCTCGAGGACGACGGCGCCCGTTTGTGAGTCGTCGTAGCCGGACGAGCGAACGGTGACACCGATGAACGCGGTTGCGCCGACGTGGACGGTCGCCGATCCCTCGCCGCTTTCGATCCGATCGACGATCGACGCGGCGCGGTTGATCGGGATCGCGTAACCGTCGCCATCCGAGATCTCGCGAGGGCCGCGGGTGATCGTGGCGGCGGTGTTCATCCCGACGACGTTTCCCGACGCGTCGAAGAGCGGCCCGCCCGAGTCTCCCGACTCGAGGTCGGCGCTCGTCTCGATCAGCCCTGTGAGCCGTGCGGTTCCACCCCGGCCGTCGCTGACTGTGATCGAGCGACCGAGCGCGGTTACGGTGCCCGTGCTCGAGGTGAGCGAGCCGGTGCCGCCGGCGTTCCCGATCGCCTTGACGGCCTGGCCGACCTTCACTCCGGATGAGTTGCCGAGCTCTACGGTCTTCAGGTTGGACGCGTTGACCTGCAACAGCGCGACGTCCCTGGGGACGTCGTACCCCAGCACCCGCGCCTTGTAGCGGCGGCTGGTTCCCGGGACGATGACCGTGATCGTGGTCGCGCCACGGATGACGTGGTTGTTGGTCAGGATCTCTCCCGACGAGGTCAGGACCATCCCGGTGCCGGCCGCCTCGCCGCCCTGGTAGGCGAGCCGCGTCTCGATCACGACGACACCGGAACCGATCGCCGTCGTTGCGCTTGTCGCCGTCTGAACGACGACGGCGGCTACCGCGAGAACCAACGCGACCAGGCCCGCGACCAGAGCCCGCGTCACGCGACTCGAGAACCACCGACGGCGTCCCGTCCTGCTCACCAACCCCATCGCTGCGCCTCCGTCATCTCACCCTCAGCGTGCCGAAGCGGTCTCGGAGTCGCCTGAACGGCTCCTGTGAGAGCGTTGAGAGCCAGTGACTCGGCCCGACGACCGGGGGGCTTTCCGATCAGTCGAACGCGGCGCGGAAGGCGGCGAGCTGGCGCTCGAGGTGCGCGGTGGTGACCGCGTGCTGCGAGAAGGGGTAGACGGCGATCTCCTTCGGCGCCGCGATCGCGTTGTAGGCGGCGAACACAGTCGAGGGCGGGCAGATCGTGTCACGCAGCCCGACCGAGACCAGCGTGCGGGCTCGGATACGGGTCGCGAGGATCGCGTTGTCCACGTGGCGGAGCGTGCGGCGCGCCTGTGCCTCGAGCTCGGGGTGGATCGCCAGGTACGCGACCAGCTCGGTATACGGCGCGTCGGGAGCGAGGTCGATCGCCCGCTCGATGTCGCAGAGGAACGGGACGTCCGCGTGACAGAGCGCGACCCGGTCGGGTGCGAGCGCGGCGGCCGCAAGCGCGAGCCCGCCACCCTGGCTGATCCCGGCGACGGCGAGCCGACCCGCGTCGACACCCGGGAGCGACGCTGCGGTCTCCACCGCCCGCACCGCATCGACGTAGAGACGGCGGTAGTAGTACGTGCGCGGGTCGGCGAGCCCACGGGTCATCACCCCCGGGTACTCGGGCCCGGAGCTCCCGGCGCCGGCGTCAGGGGTAGCACCTGCCGACCAGTTGCCGCCCTGGCCGCGCGTGTCCATCACGAAGGCCGCGTACCCGCAGGCGGGATAGAGGGCGTGCGCGGCGGCGTGGTCGCGCCCGCCCCCGTAGCCGATGAACGTGACGCGGCAGGCAAGCGGCTCGTCGCCCGCACCTCGCGGCCGGAGATACCACGCTCTGATCGGATGACCGTCCGCCCCGGAGAACGTCACGTCGTTGACCTCGAGCGCTCCGTAGGCGTCGGGCCGGTGCTCCGTCACGACCGGGGCGCGCGCGGCGGCGTCCGCCGCGGCGATCGCCTCGGCCCAGAACGCATCGAGACCGGGCGGCTCCTGGGCAGTGGTGCGATGGTGCTCGAGCTCGGCGAGCGGGAGATCGAAGAGCGGTGGCACGGCATGACTCTACGCCTCCCCGGCGCTCCGTGCGAGGGATTGAATCGCACGAAACGCGTGCCGATCACTCGTGGCGTGCGGCGGCTCCTCATCTCCCTCTCGATTGCCGCAGCGCTCGGTTGGGTCGCCGCGGTCGCGAGCCCGGGTCCCGAGCTCGCCTCGCCGCCGGCGGTGACGAAGCCGGCGGCCGCAGGCAACGCAGAGCTGCCTGGCCAGTAGGCTTCGAAAAGCCCTCACACTTCGCCGGTAGCGTCCCGTGGAGTGGGAACGGAGCGCTGGGGAGACCTCTACAGGCTGAGCCTGCGTCTCGGCGCTCGATACCTCGTGCGCCGTGGCTACCTCCGTGAAGCGGTGATCCGGCTGGTCGTGCCGATGGACCCGATCCGCTACGTCGAGCTGCCGTGGGCACGCGCCGCGCTCGCCGCATCGCCCGGAGAGCGGATCCTCGACATCGCGAGCCCGAAGCTCCTCGCCGTCGCGCTGGCGGCCTCGGGCGCGCACGTCACGAGCGTTGATGTCTACGAGCCCGAGGTAACGCGCTGGCAGCGGCTCACCGAGGGACGCACCGGCCTGGCGTTCGAGGTCGCAGATGCACGGGCGCTGCCGTATCCCGACGACTCCTTCGATCACGCCTACAGCGTCTCGGTGATCGAGCACGTCGACACCGACGAGGGCGACTCCCTGGCGCTGGCCGAGATCGCCCGATGCGTGCGGCCCGGCGGCCGGGTGGTGCTGACCCTGCCGTTCTCGGCGGAAGCCTTCGACGAGTACCGACCGGACGCGTTGTACGGGACGCAGCGACGCGATGAGCGCGGCTACTTCTTCCAGCGCCACTACGACTGGGAGCGGGTCGCAGCGCTCGTCGCGGGAGAGCCGCGACTCCGCACGCGCGGGTTCGAGATCGCCGGGCTGAGCCCTGACCTCGCGACGGCCTACGACCGGACGTTCCCC
Source organism: Gaiellales bacterium (assembly GCA_046330385.1). Lineage (GTDB taxonomy): Bacteria > Actinomycetota > Thermoleophilia > Gaiellales > Gaiellaceae > Gaiella. The sequence continues at coordinate 333,511 of JAXLSV010000003.1, forward strand.
CTGCTCGTCCCACTCGGACCGCTCTTCGGTCTGCTCGCGCGGAAGCGCGCCAAGGGCGGCACCGTCGCGCGGGTCCTACTCGAACGGGTGTAGAGGTCGCCTCTACCGCTCTCGGGGCGACCAGCTGAACTTCCGCCACGCGAGCACATAGCCCGCAAGCCCCCAGGCGGCGACGACCCCCAGCGACTTGAGATCACCGAAGATCGAGAGGTCGAGCAGATAAGCGCGACCGAGCAGGCGGACGAAGTACGTGAGCGGCAGGAGCTCCGAGAGCTTCGTCAACACCTCCGGAAAGTTCCGGGTCGGGCCGAACGAGCCCGAAAGGAACGCCATTGGCAGCACCGCGAGGTTGACGACTGCGGAGGCGCCCTCGGCAGACCGGATCACCGCGGCGGCGCCGAAGCCCAGACCGGCGAAGGCAAGACCGCCGAAGACGACGAGCACCGCTACCTCGAGCGGACGCTTAGGGATGTGCGCGCCGTAAAGGACGAGCCCGAGCGCGAGCGTCGTCAGCATCTGCAGCGCAAAGACGAGGAGGGTCGAGACGACGGTTGCGCTGAAGTACGTCGCCATCGGCAGCGGTGTCGAGCGGAGCCGCTTGAGGCTGCCGTTCTCGCGGCGGATCACCTGGGTGATCGCGAGCCCGGCGAACGCGGTGTTGGCACAGCCGTAGCCGACCAGGCCGGCGAGCAGGACATCGGCGGCCGGTAGGTCGTCGATCTCCTCGGAGTAGATCGCGCCAAGGAGCAAGTAGAGAAGCGGCGGGAAGATGAACACGAAGACCGCCGACTCGCGGTTGCGCCAGAACAGCAGCTGCTCCCACCGCAGCCGGCGGAGGAAGAGGGTCACTCCTCGGCCTCCGCGTGCTCGGCGGGCTCGCCGACGAGCTCGAGGTACACGTCCTCGAGCGTCGGGCGGCGCACCTCGAGCCGGTCGAGCTCCCGCCCTTCGGCGAGCGCCCGGCCGGTTGCCTCGTGCAGCGCGCGGGTCGGCTCGGTCGTGCGCACGACGACGGGCGCGCCGTTCTCGACCCAGCGGATCTCGGTCTCGTCCCCACCGCGGGTCAGCGCGTCGGGCGTCCCCTCTGCGACGATCACTCCGGCCCGGAGCACCGCGACCCGATCCGCGAGCTGCTGGGCCTCGTCGAGGTAGTGCGTGGTGAGGAAGATCGTCTTGCCGAGCTCGCGCAACGATCTGACGAGCTCCCACGCGGTCCGGCGGGCGGCAGGGTCGAAGCCGGTCGTCGGCTCGTCGAGGAAGACGAGCTCGGGATCGCCGACAAGCGCGACCCCCAGATCGAGCCTCCGCTTCTGACCGCCGGAGAGCGTCTTCACGCGGGCATTGCGCTTCTCGCCGAGGCCGACCAGCTCGATCACGTCGTCGATGTCCCTCGGGCTCGTGTAGTAGTCGGCGAACATCCGATGCGTCTCGCGAACCGTGAGCGACGGGGCGAGCTCGGACTGCTGCAGGACGACCCCGATCTGCTCCCGGAACTCGCGCGGCGAATGCCCCGGGTCGAAGCCGAGCACCTCGACCTCGCCGATGTCGCGCGGTCGGTATCCCTCGAGGATCTCGACGATCGTCGTCTTCCCGGCCCCGTTCGGGCCGAGGAGCCCAAAGACCTCCCCCCGCGCGATCTCCAGGTCGACGCCCTTGACGGCCTCGACCGGCCCGTACGCCTTCCGGAGGCCGGTGACGCGGATCGCCGGCGCTGTCATGGGTTCCCTGCGAGCTCGACTCGCTGCATCGAGGCGACCGGGAACCCGGGGTCGGCTCCGGTCAGCGTCAGGACGATCTCGGAGCAGTCGGGCTGGTGACCGACCGTTACGAACGGCCCCTCTCGCTCGGCAGCAAGAGCGCTCAGGTCGGCGACCGTCGCACCGGGCGAGAGCCTGTCGTCGACCTCGGGGGTCAGCGACAGGGCCGCCGCAACCTCGGCCGCGGTCTGCCTGGCCCGGAGCAGAGGGCTCGAGAGCACGGCTGACGGCCGCGGCGCGGCGGCGGCCAGGTGCGCTCCGAGCATCCGCGCTTGCGCGACGCCGGCGTCCGTCAGCGGACGCTCCTCGTCCGGTGTGCCCGGTGCGGCCTGGGCATGGCGACAGAGGTAGACGAGCACCCGGCCACCATAGTCGGCAACGAACGCTTCGCCGCGATGTAACCCCACCGTAAGCTCTCTCGCGTACAACGAGACCGTGGACGATCGTACTTTCGGGCGCAGCGCCTTCCTCGGCACCGTCGGGCTCGGTCTTGCCGGGCTCTTCTTCGGGCGTACCGTCACCGATGCGATCGGGCGCGTGATTCCCGACAGCGTCCAGGCAATCGTGCCGACGCGCGGCTGGCGGATTTACACGATTCGCGCCGGTCTACCGAACGTCGACGCAGAGGCGTTCCGCTTTCGGATCGACGGCGCGGTCGAGCGCCCGGTCGACTACACGCTCGCCGATCTGCGTCGTCTGAAGCAGGAGACGCAGATCTCCGACTTCCACTGCGTCACCGGCTGGACGGTGAAGAACGTCACCTGGCGCGGGATCCGGCTGGAGCAGCTGCTTGCCGAGGCGCGCCCGACCGCCGCCGCGAAGGCGCTCCGCTTCGTCTCCGTCGAGGAGCCCTACGACGACTCGCTGACGCTCGACCAGGCCTTTCTCCCCGACGTGATGCTCGCGCTCGAGATGGACGGCGCACCGGTGAAGCGGGCGCACGGAGGCCCGACCCGCCTCGTGATGCCACGGATGTACGGCTACAAGAGCGTCAAATGGGTCGGCCGGATCGAGGTTCTCGACGACGTCGACCATCTGGGCTACTGGGAGCAGCGCGGCTACGACGTCGACGCGTGGATCGGACGCTCGAACGGATACTCCTCGTGAGCGAGAGGACGCTCACGCGCTTTACGCGCACCGAGCGCGGGCTGCACTGGCTACACGCAACCGGATTCCTGGTGATGCTCGGCTCGGGACTCGTCCTCTACCTCCCGTTTCTCGCCGAGGCGATCGGTCGCCGGCCGCTCGTCAAGGACGTCCATCTCTGGACGGCGCTCGCCTGGGCTCTCGCGCTCGTCGCCGTGATCGTGCTCGGAGACCGTCGGCGGCTCCGCGAGACGTGGCGAGAGATCGAGACGCTCGACGGGGACGACCGCCGCTGGCTTCGTGGCGCGCGGGTGCCGCAGGGCAGGTTCAACGCCGGCCAGAAGCTGAACTCGATTCTCTCGGCGGCCTTCGCCGTCCTCTTCGCCGTCTCGGGGGCGCTGCTCTGGCTCGGCGAGCGCGACCACCGGTTCATCCTCGACGGCACGGGCACGGTGCACGACGCGCTCACCCTTGCCTCGGTCGTCTTGCTCACCGGTCATCTGTACCTCGCGGTGATTCACCCCTCGACGAGGCATGCGCTCCGCGGGATCACGACAGGCGAGGTGCGGGAGGACTGGGCACGCACGCACCATCCGAAATGGGTCGACCGCTCCTCGGTATAACCGGGGGATGCCGACACTCCGCTACGTCGTCTGCGACGTCTTCACCGACACGCCCCTGACCGGCAACCAGCTCGCCGTCTTCACCGACGGGCGAGGCGTCGACACGGAGCTGATGCAGCGGCTCGCCCGAGAGATGAACTTCTCCGAGACGGTGTTCGTGCTGCCGGCCGACGGCGAGGGCGACGCGCGGATCAGGATCTTCGATCCATTCCACGAGATGCCCTTCGCCGGGCACCCGACCCTCGGCGCCGCCTTCGTGCTGGCGGCGCCGATGCAGCTCGGCGTGATCACGCTCGAGACCGGCGCCGGCCCCGTGCCGATCGTGCTCGACCGCGACGAGGGCGGCCGCATCGTCTTCGGTCGGATGCAGCAGCCGCTGCCGAAGGTCGAGCTGTTCGCCCGCGCCGAGGAGGCGCTTGCTGCTGTCGGCGTCCGCTCCTCGACGCTTCCGATCGAGATCTACGACAACGGCGCCCGCCACCTCATCCTCTCCTTCGGCTCGGTTGCCGAGCTCGCCGGGCTCCGGGGCGACGCGGAGGCGATCCGTGCGCTCGGGATCACCGGGATCAACTGCATCGCGCCCGACGGCGAGCGCTGGCGCAACCGGATGTTCTGGGAGAACGGCGAGGATCCCGCGACCGGCTCGGCCGCCGGCCCGATCGCCTGCCACCTCTGCCGGCACGGCCTCCTCGAATGGGGCAGCGAGGTCGTGATCGACCAGGGCGTCGAGCTGGGCCGGCCCTCGGTGCTCCACGCACGGGCGGAGGGTGGTGGCGGCCTGATCGATGCGGTCGAGGTCGGCGGCTCGGCGGTGACGGTTGCCCGCGGCGAGTTCAGGCTCTGACGGGAACCTCCTAGCCTGCTCGGGCGTAGACGGGGCATGCGAGCTCCACGTGTGCTCCTCGCCAGCCTCGCGGCGCTCGCCGCTGGGCTCATCACCACCGCGATAGCCACGGCGACGGATCAGGCGGCTGTCGCGCGCGGCGCCGGGCTGAGCGTCACCGCCACCGTGAGCACGTCGGCCGGCTCGCCGTCGACGCGCATCGTCGTTCGCCGGCTCCAGGGCGGGTCGGTCGTGACCACGCGCGTCGTGCGCGGTGCCTGGCTCCTCCCGCGCCCGGTTCGCGGCGGAGCGCCGGAGGGGATCGCCTGGTCGGGCTCGAGGGTAGTGCTCCGCTCGGCGGGGCGTGCCGGCCGCTTCCTCGCCGTTCCGGCCGGTCGCGGCCCGGCCGTGGTTCACACGATCCCTGGCGCCGCGCGCTTCGAGTACGACGTGCTCTCGCCGGACGGCCTCAGGCTGTTTCTCGCTGAGTACCCGCCCGACTCGAGCCTCCTCGAGCGAATCCGCGTCTACGACCTCGGCACCCACGTTTTGCGGCGGCAGGCGGTCGTCGACAAGCTTGCGGGCGGGACGTCGATGGTGGGCGTTCCCGTCGCGCGGGCGGTCAGTCGCTCGGGGGTCACGACGTACACGGTCTACGAGGGCCGCGAGTACCCGTTCGTTCATGTTCTCGATGCCAATGCGGTCCTCTCGATCTGCATCGACCTGCCCGTGCGAAGCGATGTGCGCCGGCCAGGACGGTGGGTCGTCGCCCTCGATGAGCGCCACCAGCGCCTCCGCGCGACCAGTCTCCGGCTCGGGAAGCTCTTCATCGTCGATCTCGGCAACCCGCAGGCGGCGGTGACGGTGCGCGACGCATAATCCGCGCGCGTGCGCGACCCCCCGCTCATCCACGCGGACGATGGACATCTCGCCCGGCTTGCTCGCGGCGGAGACCGTGACGCGTACGCCGAGCTGGTGCGCCGGCACCAGACCGTCGCTGTCCGCGTCGCCGCGCAGGTCGGGAACGTCGCGATCGCAGAGGACGCGGCTCAGGACGCCTTCGTGAAGGCGTTCGTTGCGCTACCACGCTTCGACCCGGCTCGGCCGTTTCGGCCCTGGCTCCTGACGATCGTCGCGAACGAAGCGCGAACCCGTGTGCGCTCTCGTCGCCGCGGCGCGCGGCTCGACGAGCTGCTCGCGGCGAGGGACGACGAGCCTCCTGGCGATCCCGTCGCCGATGCCGTGCTCGCCCGCAGCGAAGGCGACGCTCTCGGGCGCGCGCTAGCGGCGCTGGGAGAGCCCGATCGTGAGATTCTCGTGCTCCGGTTCGTGCTCGACCTCGGCGAGCGTGAGACGGCAGCGGTGCTCGGCTGCCGGAAGGGAACGGTGAAGTCGCGAACGTCCCGGGCCCTCTCACGGCTGCGTGCTGCGTTCACCGAGGTGACGGAATGAGCGACCACGAGCTCATCCGTGCGCTTGCGGCGCTCGGGCAGCGACTCGACGATCCACCCGACCTCGTTTTCGCGGTGCGCGAGCGGCTCGATGGGCTCGAGCAGCCCGCCATCAGGAGACGGCCTCGCCGATGGGCTCTCGTCGCCCTCGCAGTCGGCCTTGGGCTCGTCGTCGGCGCGACCGCGTTCGCGGCCTCCGAGAGCGTCAGGGACTGGGTCCTCCGCCGCGGGGTCGACGTCAAGGTCGTCGACCGGCCCCCACCGACGAGCCGGGGCAGGCTCGCGGACCTCGGGGCCGCGGTCAGCCCCGCGTTCGCCGCCGGGCGGCTGGGTCGCGCGCTTCCGGTCTCGAAGGCGCTCGGGCCGCCGGACCAGGTTCGCGTGTCGAGGACGGGCCTCGTGACGCTTGTCTGGGCCTCCGGCGCGGGGCGTCCACGCGCCGGGTCGATCTCACGGGTGAGCGTGCTGCTCACGCTCGTCCCGCCGCCACGTGGCGTGAACGAGCCACTGATCGGCAAGGCGCTCTTCGGTCGAGGCCGCGCGGAGTTCACGCGGCTCCCGGACGGCCGGGCGGCGGTCTGGATCGGCAACGCCCCGCACGCGGTGCGGAGCTTCGACGGCACCACGATCCGGTTCAGGCTCGCGGCGAACGTCGTGATCTGGACGTCCGGCGAGCTCGGGCTCCGACTCGAGACGACCCTGCCGGAGGCGGGCGCTCTCGCGCTCGCGGGGTCGTTCGCGACGAAGGGCTGATCCGAGCTCGACCGGGTGCGGGGAGAGTCCGCACCCGGTCGGCATCAGCTCTGCTCAGGCGCCCTGGAACCCACTGAGGACGGAGGCGAGCCGGTCGAGCTCGTCGTCCGAGGGCTCCTCGCCGTCGGGAGTGACGGTGTTCACGAGCCCCGGGAGCACCTGCGCTAGCACCTGCGACGCCTGCTGGTCATCGACCCCGAGGTGGCTTGCGACCTGCGACAGCTGTTCGCCGCCGAGTGCCTGGGCGATCTGCGACGCGTCGATCGCGTGGTTGTCGCCCGTCGAGACCCACGAGTCGGCCTGGGCGCTCAGGCCGTTGGCGCGCAGGCTGCCGAGGATCTTCTTCAGCCCTCCACCACCGAGCAGCATCGCGAGCAGCGGGCCGAGCATCCCCATGACGTTCCCACCGCCGCCACGTGACCCACCGCCGCTTCCGCCACCGCCGAGCATCCCGCCGAGGATGTCGCCCAGCCCGCCACCTCCGCTCGAGCCCCCGCCGCCGAGCATCCCGCCAAGGATGTCGCCGAGCCCGCCACCGCCACCGCCGCCACGCGAGCTGCCGCCTCCGCCACCGCCGAGCATCCCGCCGAGGATGTCGTCGAGGCCGCCGCTGTGGCCACCGGCCTGCGCCTTCTGCAGGCTGCCGATCAGATCGTCGAGTCCGGGCATGTCATCCTCTCTTGTCGGGTCGAAGTCGTCGAGCAGGCGAGACGCTATCGCGTCGGGCGCCGCGCGTCAGGTTGTCCACGCGATCCCGGTGATCTGCGGCAGCTCGATCGGGAGCGCATGCCAGAACACGGCGCCGTCGTGTGAGAGGTACAGGCGCTCGCCGGTGGCAAACGCGACGCGGTCGGGGGCGTTCTCGTCGATCGCGACTGCGACCCCGCGGGGAAGACCAGCACCCGACTCACGCCACGTCGTCCCGGCGTCGTCGGAGACGAGGAGGGGCGGCCGGGCGTCGACCAGCGCGACGACTCGTGCACCGACGCGGTCGGCGGCGACGAGGAGCGGCAGCGAGAGCGAGAGCTCGAGTCGGCTGGGCAGCTCCCCCTCGATGAGCTCGAGCTCACCGGTCTCGATCTCCAGCGACGCGACCCCGAACGCGCAGGCGACGAGCAGCGTCACCGCGCGATGATCGTCGAGACGAAGCCGGCAGCGGCGAGGCCTGCCGCCCCCGGGTCGTCCCCACGCAGTCGTGCGACCGTGTAGGCGGTCAGGAACATGTCGCCCGCACCGGTTGGGTCGACCGGCCCGTCGACGGGCACCGCCGGAACGTGCGTGGTCTGGCCGGCGTAGACGATGTCGGCGCCCTGCGAGCCGAGCGTGAGGATCACCTCGGGCACGCCCAGCCCGAGGAGAGCCGCGGTCTCGGTCGAGCCGCACAGCTCGATCGCCTCCTCGTCGTTGAGCTTGAGCGCCGTGATGTGATCGAAGATCGCGTGGTCGAGGTCGCCGTCGACGGTGAGCGGCCCGGTTTGCGCGCGGCGGACGAGGCCCTGCGCGTCGAGGATCAGCCGGTGGCCGTCGCGCGCGAGCGCGGCGAGCGTCTCGAGTGGGAAATCACCTCGGTTGAGCGCGCCGACGAGCACCCAGTCGGCGCCGGTAACGGCCGCACCGACCCACTCGGTGACGTCGGCGGGCGTCCACGGATCGGCAAGCGCGTCGATCGACATCACTCGGCGGTCGCCCTCGTAGTGGAATGAGAACCGAATCGTCTGCTCGGCCGCCCGCCAGGCGACGGGGAACCCGAGCGCCTCGAGCTCAGGGAGGATCGCCGGAGCGTCGGCCTCCGCGCATCGGCACACGAGCCGCACATCGAGCTCGGGGCCGAGGCGCGCGAGCGCATGCCCGCAGTACCACACCGCACCACCCGGTCGCTCGGGGGCGCCCGAGACGACGTCGAGGCCGAGGTTGCCCACGATCGCGACCCGTTGCATGCGGCGATGCTACGCGCGGGCCAGGTACGACGGTGCGACGCCGACGAGGGCGTCGGCGGGGGCGTCCCCGGTCGCGGTGATCGTGTAGGTCGTCCCGCGCGGGAGGTACGCGGCGTCCCATGGCCCGAGGGCGAGCGTGTGGGTCTCGTCCTCCCAGCCGGCGCTCACGTGGAGCGCTCCACGCTCGGCGAAGACGACCACGTCGCCTCCTCTGGCAACGGGTGGTGTCGAGCGGGTCGCGGGCAAGCGGAGCGTCGCCACCGTCAGATGCTCGGTGCTCGCGACCAGGCCGACCAGCCCGTCGCCCTCGAGCCGCAACGCGCGGTCGCCGGGGCGGACGTGGTGAAGGGTCGAGCCTGAGCTCGCGACTGCGCCGGGTAGCGCGCCCACGAGGTTGTCGTCGCCGTAGCGCCAGCGCTCCTCCGGAAGGAACGGGCGTGTCCGCGCATAGGCGCCCGAAGTCCCAGTCGAGGGCGGTGGTGCGAAGAACTCGAGCACGCGCAGGGGCTCGTCGCCGTAGGAGAGCCCGTGGTGCCACGTGTCCTTGCGGAAGAAGACGCTCTCCCCGCGCTCCGCCCGGACGACCTCCCCGGTCTCGGGATTCGCGAGCACGAGCGTGCCCTGGAGGACGTGGTAGAGGAGGTCGGCGCCGAAGACCGTGCGGAACTCCTCGGAGTGCCGGAACCCGTCGCCGGGCTCGATTCCGTAGACGAGGGTGTGGATCAGCTCGCTCGAGACGTAGATCCAGTCCTCGACGCGGCCCGAGCCGGGATCGCCCCAGGTGTGGCGCGTGACCTCGTTGAACCGGAGCGCGGTCGGCCGGGCGAACGTCGGTCGCGGCGACGGGCTATAGGCCACCGTGGCTCCGGCGATCGTGAGCGCGATGGGCCGCCTCGGCGTCGAGGTGCGCCTGCGCGAAGACCGGCGCCGGGAACCCGGACTCGATCTCGCGCGCAACGCCGTCGGCACCGGCGGCCTGCGCGGCGAGCATGATCTCGAGCGCGTGAACCGCGTGCTCCGGTCGCGTGATCGTGGGCGTGTCCCGCTCGATGCAGTCGACGAGGTGACGAAGACCGTCCGTCCACTGCCAGTGCGGGTCGCTCTCGGGCACCAGCCGCCAGCACTGCTCGTCGTTGCGCCAGAGCTCCCAGCCCTCGGGCGCCCAGTCGTCGCCAAGCAGCTGGATCGTCCCCTCGGAGCCGTACAGCTCCACCGCGGGCGAGCGGTACTTCTGCATCGTGAACCCGGTGGTGACGACCGCGAACCGTGCCTCGCCGAAGTCGAGGAGGACGTGAGCGTTGTCGTCTGCCTTCACCTCGAACGGTCGGCCATTGACGTCGCGAACCGGGATCGCCGTCCCGACCATCGCGGTGACGCGCTTCGCCGGCCCGAACAGCGCGCAGAGCGTCGTGACGTTGTAGACGCCGAGGTCGAAGAGCGAGCCCCCGCCCGGCTCGTAGAACCAGTCGCCCCACCACGGCCCGGCCCAGCCGTAGCGCGCGCGGGCTGTGAGGAGCCGGCCGATCGTGCCGCCCCGTACCGCGTCGTGGATCGCACGAAACGTCGGGCTGAGCACGATGTGCGGCGCGCAGACGAGCAGGCCTGCGGAGCGGTGCGAGAGCTCGACGAGCTCGTGCGCCTCGGCGAGCGACGTCGCGATCGGCTTCTCGACGAGCACGTGCTTTCCCGCCTCGAGCGCCGCGCGCGTGAGCGCGCCGTGCTCGTTCATGCTGGTGAGGACCAGCACCGCGTCGACGTCGTCCCGTGCGATCAGCGCCTCGGGGCCGGCGAGCTCGGGCTCGACGCCGTAGCGGGCGGCAGCGCCGTGGCGCTTGCGCTCGTCGAGGTCGTAGACCCCGGCGACGTGGGCGCGGCCGTGGTCCGCGAGCCGGTCGATCATCCCGGCGTACGGGCCGGCGAAGACGCTGCCGCAGCCGAGGACGCCGAGCCCGACGCTCACGTCGTTCCCCTCGCGACGGCGTAGTAGTCGGCGAGCCACGCCGGCCGGTCGACGTCGAGGCCTCGCGCTACCCCGAGCGCGGCCGCGAGGGCGACGAGCGACGGAAACGCCGTCACCGCTGCGAGCCTGCGATCGGCGCGGTCGGCGCCGGGTGCGCGGACGATGGTTGCTCCCCGGGTCGCGCAGACATGCTCGGCCTCCTCGAGGAGCAAGTCGTCACCGGTCGGGATGCTGACGACGAGCTGCCCCGGCGCGAGCGCGTACATCGCCGAAGTCGCACCCTCCCGCGTCTCGACGCCCTCGCTCGGGACGAGCGCGACCTCCTTGAGCAGCAGCGCGCCTTCGAGTGCGGCCGCCCAGGCCGGTCCTGAGCCGAACACGACTGCGGCGGGAGGTGTCGCGAGCTCGAGCCCTCCGACCCACGACTCGGCGTCCGCGGCTGCGGCGGCGATCGCCTCGGGAAGGCTGGTGATCGCGTCGCGAAGCGTCCCGTCACCGGTGAGCTCGGCCCACACGAGCAACGCGGCGGCGACGTTGCCACAGAACGCCTGCGTGTGCGTCACCGCTTCCTGCGAGGCGACGGTGACGAGTGCGAGCGCGTCGGCGCGCGAGCCGATGGTCGACTCGGGCGCCGCCGTGATCGCTGCGTAAGGTTGCGGGGCGCCGGCGTCGAGCGCCTCGATCACGTCGCGCATCTCGCCTGAGGACGAGAACGCGAGCAGGACGTCGCCGTCGCGCCAGCGGAAGGCGCCGCGCGCAACGAGCCCGGCGGGGACCGTGACGACCTCCGGCCCGCTACCGCCCTCGAGCGCGGCGAGCCAGAGCGCGAGCGCCGCGTAGTAGGCGGCACCGTTGCCGGTGGCAACCACCCTTCGCGTGTCGGGCGAACCGAGCATGGCCGCGACCGCCGCGGCGTCGGTCGTGCGGATTGTCGCCGCGACCGTTCCGGCGGCAGCGGTCGTCTCCTCCCACAGTCGGGTTGTCCGCCACTCGGAGGCCGTCATGGTCGGCGACCCTACCAACCTCGAGGGCGCAATACCAGTCGCAGACCAGCTCGAGACTTGACCTTGACCAATCCGCGGCGGATACTCCCCGCGCATGGTGGCTTCCCTCGCCGGACCGAGACGTCTCCACGACAGCGTTCGTGAGGCGATCGAGGCCCAGATCCGCTCCGGCGCGCTGCCACCCGGCTCTCGGTTGCAGTCTGAGCGCGACCTCGCGGAGCGATTCGGCGTCAGCCGAGTCACCGTGCGCCGGGCGCTCGACGCGCTCGCCCGGGAGGGGTTCGTGCGCGCGGCGCCGGGGAGCGGGCGATACGTCGAGGCGGCGGCGCTCACCGAGCCGCCGAACGCGCTGCTCAGCTTCACGGAGCTCGGCGCGCAGCGAGGCCTGCTCGCGACCTCGCGGGTGCTCGGCGCGCGCGTCCGGCCGGCGACGCTCGAGGAGGCGGACGCCGCGCGGATCGCTCCAGGCGCGAACCTGTTCGAGCTGCGGCGTCTGCGGATGCTCGACGGCGTCGCCGTCGCGCTCGACCACACTCGCGTCCCGCTCGCGGTCGCGCCTGACCTGCCGACGATCGACTTCGAGACGACCTCGCTCTACGCTGCGCTCGCGGCCGCGGGGGCGAGTGTCGTCAGCGCCGACTACTCGACCGAGGCGTGCGCGGCGACCGCCCCGCAGGCGCGCCGGCTCGGCGTCGATCCCGGGGACCCTCTGCTTCTAGCCAGGACGACGAGCTTCGACGCCGCGGGACGGGTCGTCGAGCTCGGCGAGACGTTCTATCGCGGTGATCGATATCGCTTCCACGCGACCCTCGTGCGGGAGCAGCGACCAGGAGGAGGAAGGACACGATGAAGGTGGAACGCACGGCCCGCCGAGCCATGCTCGTCCTCGCGGTGCTTGCGCTCGCGACGCTCGCGGTGACAGTCGGCGCCAGCGCTCGCGGCGCCGAGGACATCAAGCTCACGATGTGGTCGTACGACAACCAGGACCCGGGGCTGATGCCCGTGCTGCAGACGCTCTCGAAGCAGTTCGAGAAGTCGCATCCCGGCGTGAAGATCAACCTGATCTTCAAGGACTTCAACACGATTGTCGGCACCGTGCCGCGCGCGCTCGCCTCGGGGAGCGGCCCGGACGTGACGGAGGGCAACCAGGGCTACCAGACCGACGCGCAGCTCGTGAAGGCGAAGTTGATCCTCCCGCTCGACAAGTACGTCAAGAAGTACGGGTGGGACAAGCTCTATGCCCCCTCGACCTGGGGGATGTTCCGCTGGACGCCCGACGGCAAGTCGTTCGGCAAGGGCCCGATCTGGGGGCTTGCCCAGACAGGCCAGAACGTTGTTGCCTTCGTGAACAACAAGAAGCTCAAGGCTGCCGGCATCAACCCGAAGTCGATGCCGACGACATTCGCCGCCTGGGAGAAGATGCTCGCGAAGCTCAAGGCAAAGGCCGGCGACGACCCGGTGATCATGGCGGGCAACAAGGAGGGGTACGGGTTCATCCACATCTTCGGCGGACTGTGGGGCGCGTCGACGGATCCGGCGAGCGTGCGCAACTGGGTCTACCACCGGCCCGGCTCGCGCTACGACAGCGCCGGCACGATCAAGGCGCTCTCGCGTCTCCAGGCGTGGGCGAAGGCCGGCTACTTCAACGATGACGTCAACGCGGTCGGCAACGACGCGTCAGCGATCGCCTTCGCAAAGGGGAAGGGCGCGATCTGGATCGGCGGCAACTGGGACTCGACGATCATCAAGGAGGGTCTCGGTGCTGCCAATGTCACCGTGATGCCGGTCCCGCCGGGCCCGAGTGGCAAGTGGGCGTCGATCGGCAGCCTCTCCGGGCCGTGGCACATCTCGGCGAAGACGAAGTACCCGGACCTCGGGGCGGAGTGGCTCAACTACGTGATCGCCTCGCCGGCGGCGAAGAAGCTGATGTTCAGCCAGCAGCAGCTGCCGTCCGACAAGCGGGCGAAGCCGCCGACGAACGATCCGTACCTGACGCAGGTGTACGACGCGTTTGCCAGGGTCGCCAACGACGACGGGCTCCTGCTGTACACCGACTGGGCCTCGCCGACGATGTACACGACGCTCCAGAACCAGTTCCAGCTGCTCGTCGCGGGGAAAACGTCCCCGGCGAACATGGCGAAGGCCGTGCAGGCTGACTGGGAGAAGTTCGACAAGACGATCCGCTGAGGTCGATGGCCTCGGCCGAGTCAGAGCAGGCGGCCCGCCCCTCAAGGGGCGGGCCGTTCCGCCGCAGGCGGCGCGAGCCGCCGGCGCCCGGCGTTCCGAGGAACGTCGCCTGGCTCTACGTCCTTCCGGGTCTCCTCTTCTACGGGCTCTTCACGCTCGCTCCGCTCGTCCACACGTTCTGGTTCTCGTTCTTCTCGTGGGACGGCCTGACCGAGAAGGTGTGGGTCGGGCTCGCGAACTACCGCGAGGCGTTTCGCGACCACGAGCTTGGCTGGTCGTTCCTCCACTCGGGGGTCTTCATCCTCTTCTACGCGGTGATCCCCGTCGCCCTTGGGCTGCTTCTCACCGCCGCGCTCACCCGCTTCAACGTCCGTGGGTTCCGGTTCTACCGCACGGCGCTCTTTCTCCCCCAGCTGATCGCGGGGGTCGTCGTCGCACAGGCGTGGACGTGGATCTACGCCGACGAGGGCTCGCTCAACGCGCTCCTGCGCGCCGTCGGGCTCGAGAGCTGGATCCGGCCCTGGCTCGGCGACTTCACGTGGGCGCTGCCGTCGCTCGGCGTGATCGGCACCTGGGTCACGTACGGCCTCTGCCTCGTGCTGTTCGTGTCTGGCGTCCAGAAGATCCCGAGCTCGCTTTACGAGGCGGCCCGCGTCGACGGGGCGGGGCCCGTGCGCGAATTCCTCGTCGTGACCCTTCCAGGGCTTCGTGGCGAGGTGCTCGTCGCATTCGTGCTGACGACGATCAACGCGCTCCGCAGCTTCGACATCGTCTACAACACGACCGCCGGCGGGCCCGGCGGCACCACGCTCGTGCCGTCGATGTACATGTACCAGAACGCGTTTCTGTACAACCGCGTCGGCTATGCGGCTGCGATCGCGACAATCCTCGCGATCGTGATCTTCGTGCTCGCCGGCGTCGTGCTGCGCGTCGGCGACCGGAGTGAGCGCGCATGACCGCCGGGCGGCTCGAGCGCTACGGCAGCTACCTCGTGCTCTCGGCGTTCGCGGTGATCGCGATCTACCCCGTGCTCTCGATCATCTTCCTGGCGCTGCACAAGAAGACCGATCTGGTCACCGGGTTCGCGTTCCCGACCCATCCGGATCTCTCGAGCTTCCAGGCCGCCTGGACGGAGGGTCGGTTCACGACGGGCTTCAAGTCGAGCTTCGTCGTCGCCGCCTCGGTGACGGTGCTCTCGGCCGTGCTCTCGATCGGCACGGGCTACGCATTCGGGACGATGCGATTCACCGGCGACCGAGTTCTCTTCCCGATCTTCCTCCTCGGGATCATCTTCCCCTACGAGGCGACGGTGATCCCCCTCTACTACGACTTCCAGAGCGTGCCGCTGCTGCACTGGAACCTGCTGAACACGTACTGGGCGCTGATCCTCCCCCAGGTCGGGCAGTCGGTCGCGTTCGGGACCTTCTGGATGCGCGCCTACTTCCGCTCGGTGCCGCGCTCGCTCGTCGAGGCGGCGCGCATCGACGGGGCAACGAGCTTCGGTGTCCTCCGGCGCGTCCTCGTCAAGCACTCGATGCCCGCTGTTCTGACGATGTCGGTGCTCGTGTTCGTCTACACCTGGAACGAGTTCCTGCTCGCGCTCGTCCTCGTCTCGAGCAGCGAGTCGCATCAGACGGCGCCGCTCGGGTTGAGCTTCTTCGCCGGCACCGCGCGCGCCGGCGATCCGACGAAGGTCGCGGCCGCGGCGGTGCTCGTCGCAACCCCGATCCTGTTCGTGTACCTGTTCCTGCAGCGGCACTTCGTGCGCGGGATGCTCGCTGGGGCGATCAAGGAGTGAGCGTGCGACGGCAACTCGAGAGGGGGTGGTGAGATGGGCGAGATCACGCTCGCCGGGGCGACGAAGGTCTACACAGGCGGCGTTCGGGCGGTCGACGCGGTCGATCTGACGATCCCCGACGGCGAGTTCATGGTGCTCGTCGGGCCCTCGGGGTGCGGGAAGTCGACGCTCCTGCGGATGATCGCGGGGCTCGAGCACGTCACCGAGGGACGCATCCTGATCGACGGCGGCGACGTTACCGCCGTTGCCCCACGCGCGCGCGACATCGCGATGGTGTTCCAGGACTACGCCCTCTACCCGCAGATGTCCGTCCGTGAGAACCTCGGGTTTGCGCTCAAGCTCCGGCGCGTTGCGAAGGCCGACCGCGAGGCGCGGGTCGAAGAGGTGGCAGCGATCCTGGGGCTTTCCGACCTCCTCGACCGCAAGCCGGGGGCGCTCTCGGGAGGGCAGCGCCAGCGGGTGGCCATGGGCCGCGCCGTCGTCCGGCAGCCGACTGCGTTCCTGATGGACGAGCCGCTCTCGAACCTCGACGCGAAGCTCCGGGCGCAGACGCGTGGAGAGATCCGCCGGCTGCAACGCACGGTGGGGACGACGACCGTGTACGTCACCCACGATCAGGTCGAGGCGATGACAATGGGCGACCGGATCGCGGTGATGAGCAGCGGACGCATCGAGCAGGTCGGCGATCCCGACACGGTCTACCGGCGGCCTGCGAACACGTTCGTCGCGTCGTTCATCGGCAGCCCGGCGATGGCGCTCGTCGAGATGACCCGCGACGGCGGCTCGCTCGTCCGCGGCTCGCTGCGCATCCCTGCGCCCGACGGGCTCGCCGCCACGAGCGTCGTGGTCGGGATCCGACCCGAGAGCTGCCGGTTGTGGGCCGATGGCGCCGGGCTTGCCGGCCCGTTCACCGGAGGGGTCGAGTACGTCGAGGCGCTCGGTCGTGAGACGTTCATCGGCGTCGCGACCGACGACGGCTCGCGCGTCGTGATCGAGGCCGACGGCGCCGTGCGAGTCGGCATCGGCGAGAGCGTCCGCTTCGGGCTCGCTACCGGTGGCATCCATCTCTTCGACGCGGGCACGGGTGCCGCGATCGGGCTTGCGTAAGGAGGACACATGGCGCGGATCAAGCTGGCGTACCTGGGCGGGGGCTCGACCCGCGGCGGGGGGACGATGGCCTCGTTCATCCACCACCGCGGCGCCGACTTCGACGGGTCCGAGGTCGTCCTCATCGACTTGAACGCAGACAGGCTCGCGCTTGTCGAGAAGCTCGCGCGCAAGATGGCGGCTGCACGTGGCCTCGACATCACGATCACCTCGACGACCGACCGGCGCGCGGGGCTGGACGGTTGCGACGCGATCCTCTCGAGCTTCCGGCCCGGTGGCTTCGAGGCGCGCGCGAACGACGAGCGCATCTCGAACCGGCATGGCCTGATCGGCCAGGAGACGCAAGGCGCCGGTGGCTTCTTCATGGCACTGCGCGCGATCGAGGTGATGAAGGGCCTCGCCGAGGACATCGAGGCGGTGTGCCCGAAGGCGCTCGTCTTCAACTACACGAACCCCGTCAACATCGTCGCGCAGGCGTGGACCCAGAACACCGCGATCCCGCTCGTCTCGCTCTGTGAGGGGCCGATCTACTTCACCGCCGAGCTCGCAAAGGCCGCCGGGCTCGACCCGGCGAAGACGACCTCGACGATGGTCGGGCTCAACCACGGCTGCTGGAGCGTCGAGCACAGCTACGACGGTGCCGACCTGATCCCGTTCGTGCGTGCCGCCGCTGAGGAGCGGCTCGGGCCGGATTCGCCGCTCACGCTCCGCGAGCAACGCATCCTCCGGCTTGCGTCGGTGATGGGCTCGATCCCGTCGGACTACTGGCTCTACTACTACTGGCGCGACGAGGTGCTCGCCGAGCAGCTCGCCTCGCCGACGACGCGCGCCGAGGACATCCTCTCGTGGGTCGGCGGCTACTGGGAGCACTACGCCGAGCAGGCGGAAACCGACGATCCGCAGCTCGACCCGGGCCGCTCGCGCGGGGGGATCCACGAGCTCGAGCTTGCGATCGACGCGATGCACGCCGTCTTCAACGACTCCGGTGACGTGCTCACCGTCAACGTTCCGAACCGGGGCGGCGCGCTGCCGGGGTTCCCGGAGGAGCTCGTCGTCGAGCTGACGGGTCGGGTGTCCGCGAGCTGGGTCGAGCCGCTGCCGCAGAAGCCGTTGCCGCGGCATCTTTCCGGGCTGGTCGAGATGCTCGCGGAGTATCAGCTCCTCGCCGCTCAGGCTGCCTGGTCGGGGACGAGGCGCGACGCGATCTGGGCGCTCGCCGCGAACCCGCTCGTCCAGTCCGTCGACAAGGCAGAGGCTGTGTTCGACGAGCTCGCCGCCGCCCACCGGCCCTACCTCGCCGACCGGCTCTACGCCTAGCCGTCGCGATGGACGAGCTCGTCCTCGGGGTCGACGGTGGCAACACGAAGACGATCGCGCTTGTGGCAACGCGGGCCGGCGAGATCGTCGGCTGGGGGCGTGGAGGCTGCGCCGACATCTACGGCGCCCCCACGGTCGAGGACGCGCTCGACGAGATCCGCGGTGCGGTGCGGGCGGCGCTCCCCGAGCCGGGGGCAGTCACCCACGCAGTCCTCAGCCTGGCGGGCGCCGACTGGCAGGAGGACAAGGACGCCCTCCGTGGCTGGCTCTCGCCCCTCGTCCCGAACGCGCAGGTCGAGGTGGTCAACGATGCGATCGGAGGCCTCCGCGCCGGGATCGACGACTCGGTCGGTGTCGCGGTCGTTCTCGGCACCGGCGGCTGCATCGGCTCGGGCGGTCGCGACGGGGCGCGGTGGCATTCGAGCTGGTGGGGCCTCAACCTCGGTGCCTGGTGGATCGGCCGGGAGGCGCTCGAGGCGGTCTATGCGGCTGAGCTCGGGATGCGCCCGGCGACCGCGCTGACCGAGGCCGCGCTCGCGCTCTGGGGCGACGCGACGGTCGAGGAGCTGCTGCATTCCTTTCATCGACGCGTCGAGCCGCGCGAGGAGTGGGAGTCGGCCAGGTTCGCACCCCACGTGCTCGGGCTTGCACACCGGGGCGACGCCGCCGCCCACGAGATCGTGATCGCGCACGCCGCGAAGCTCGCCGACCTTGCCGCGGTTGCCGCTCGCAAGGTCTCGCTCGAGCCCCCCTACCCGCTCGCGTTGCTCGGCGGCGTGCTCCGAGGCGACGGCGCGTCGCTGATCACGGCCGAGGTCTCCCGGCGCCTACCCGGAGCGGAGCTCGTCCGGCCGTCGCGCGAGCCTGCGGCCGGCGCGCTTCTCCTCGCGCTCGACGCCGCCGGAGCGATCGGGGTCGCCGACCGGGTCGAGGCGTCGCTTCCCGGCGATGGGCTCTTTCACACGCTGACCTGACCGGCTCGGGCGCCGCGACGCGAGAGCGCGACGGCAAGGAGCCCGAGCGCGAACGAGACACAGAAGCTCGGGAGCGTCGCACCGATCGTCCAGCCGGGCGGGTGCAGCCTCTGCACCTGCTCGACCCACCACCCGGGCCCGGTGGGAGAGAGCCACTGGTACGCGACGAACCCGGCGAGCCAGGCGCCGATTGCCGGAGCGTCCACACCGACCGCGATCATGTCCCCGGGTGCATAGCGCCGCCCGCGGGCGAGCCAGTCGGCGAGGAGCACCGCGAACAGCGGCACGAAGAACGAGCCGAGCAGGTAGAGGAAGCCCTGGAAGTCGGTCAGCTCGAGGATCAGCGCCCCACCGATCCCGAGCAGCGTCGTCGCGACGACGAGCGCGCGCTGCGGGAGAGCGGGGAACAGGTTCTGTAGGGAGACGGCGCCCGAGTAGGCGTTCGCGAAGGCCTCATCGGTCTCGCCGACCGTGAGCGCGAAGAGCGCAAGGAGCGCGACGATCCCGCCACCCGCGATCGCGGCGGGGAGCGCCGCCGGGTCGGCCAGGTCGCGGGTCAGGAGTGCGACAGCACCCAGCGCCAGCAGCAGCACGTCCGGGACGAAGTAGCCGAGGCCGCTCGCCCAGAACGCGCTGCGCGGCGAGCGCGCGAAGCGCGTGTAGTCGGCCGCGAGCGGCACCCAGGAGACGGTGACCGCGACGACGAGGTCGATCGCCTGCAGCGTCGTGAGCCCGCCTTCGTCCTCGGCGCGCCATGCACGGCCGAGCCCGTCGCCGGTCAGCGCCCACCAGCCGAGGTAGCCGACCGCGAGCGGGACGACCCAGACGGCGGCGCGGCGCAGCACGGTACGGACGACCCCGATCGGGCCGAGCAGGCCGAAGCCGAGCGCGAGCGCCCCGAAGGTGAGCGTCCAGAGCCAGCGACCTTCGAGCCCGACGAGCTCATCGGAGAGCGCGGCTGCGGCAGTCGCGATCACGACGAGCTCGAACACCGTCCAGCCGACGCACTGGATCACGTTGAGCACTGTCGGCAGGTAGGAGCCACGCTGACCGAGCGGGCGGCGCAGCAGCACCATCGCCGGAACACCCGCCTGGGCGCCGATCAGCGCTGCGACCGCCAGCATCAGGTTGCCGACGAGGCAGCCGACGACGATCGCGACGAGCGCGTGCGGGAGCGAGAGCGCCGGTACGAGGATCGCACCCGCGACGATCACGAGGAGCGAGACGCCGAGGTTCGCCCACAGCAGCGCGAGGTCGAACCCCGAGAGCGTTCGGAGCCGTTCGGGCACAGGCTCGATCCCCCAGCTCGTCGACTCGTCCCTCACGATTCGCGGAGGGTACCGCCCCACCGGAGGGCTCCGTTCAGACGACCATGACCCGGAGTGAGATCGAACGCCATCGTTCGTCCGCTGTCAGGACGACGTCGGCGTCGAGGGACTCACCGGTCGCGATCACGAGCGCGTCAGGCAACCCCAGGCGATGCTCCGCGCGGATCGCGGCAGCACGTAGACCGATCGCGCGATCGACGGGGACGATCCGGATGGGAGACTTGTCGAGAAAGCCGTCTACTGCTTCGACGAGATCCCTCCCGCTTCTGGCGGGTGCGACCATCGACTCCGAATACGCGCTCGCAGGCACGACGACGTCATCCCCGGCGTACCTGCGGAAGCCGGCAGAGGCGCGCGCGTGCAGCGCATCCGTTCGATCGAGAAGGCCGATCAGGACGCTCGCGTCGAGGACGGTCAATCCCATGCGCGTTGCCGTTCCTCGAGGAATCCCTCGACGCCTCCGGGCCATGTCCCCTGGAGCCGTTCGGCATAGCGCTCGATCAGGCTGTCGAGCCGTTCGACGACTACCCGGCCGTCCCCTTCTGCATACACCGAGACGGCGTCGTCCGCGGAGATTCCGGCACCGCGCATCGCCTCCACCGGAATCGTCACCTGATTCTTTCTGGTCACCCGCGTCCGTCCCTTCGGCATGCCCTTACTCTACGTCAGGAAAGTAAGGGCATGCGCGTGGGCGTGGTGTGCCACGACGTCTCCTTGAGACGCGCTCTCTCCGGACACCAGCCTGCGAAATCACGTCGCGCAGGATGGTCGGGTTGCGCTTCGGACACGACGACGATAATCTACAACCAAATGGTTGTAGATTATTCGAACACGGCGGAGCTTGACCTCCGCTTTCGTGCGCTCGCCGACCCGACGCGACGCGACATCGTCATGCACGTCCTTCGCGACGAGCGCTCGGTGTCGGACATCGCGGCCGGGTATGCGATGAGCTTCGCGGCGGTGCAGAAGCACGTCGCGGTGCTCGAGCGGGCGGGCCTCGTCGAGAAGCGCCGCTGCGGGCGTGAGCAGCTCGTTCGCGGTCGCATCGAGGCGCTCCGCGAAGTCCACCGGGCCCTCGATGGGCTCGAGCTCCTCTGGCGCGAGCGCATCGCCCGCGTCGATTCCATCCTCGAACCCGACGAAGACGAAGGAGAGACATCGTGCCCGTGACGAGCATCGAGAAGGACACCGAGGCCCTGACGCTCACGGTGAAGGCGGAGTTCGACGCACCGGCCGAGCGGGTCTGGCAGATCTGGGCCGATCCGCGGCAGCTCGAGCGCTGGTGGGGGCCGCCGATGTACCCGGCCACTGTTGTCGACCACGAGCTTCGGCCCGGTGGGGTCGTCACGTACTTCATGACGAGCCCCGAGGGCGAAAGGCACCACGGCTGGTGGCGCATCGACGCCGTCGACGAGCCGCGGCGGCTCGAGATAGTCGACGGCTTCGGCGTGAGCCCTGAGGAAGCCGCGACCGGGCTGCCGCAGTCGTCGATGGTGGTGACGCTCGCCGAGCGCGCCGGGGGTGGGACCGCGATGACGATCGAGTCGACGTTCCCCTCCGCCGAGGCGATGCAGACCGTCATCGAGATGGGTCTCGAGGAGGGTCTCAAGGCCGCGATGGGCCAGATCGACGCGATCCTCGCCGATTAGGGCGACCGGGTGAGGCTCAGCCTGATGGACGCGGGTTCGGGTCGGGCTTCAGCCTGACCCGTGCGCTTGGCGTTTCGTCTGGCGGGAGGAAGCGCGCGGGTCTCGCTGAAGCCAGACCCGGGAGGCGTGGGGCTCGCGCCGGGGTCAGCTCACGGGAGGAAGCGCGCGGGTCTCGCTGAAGCCAGACCCGGGAGGCGTGGGGCTCGCGCCGGGGGTCAGCTCACGGGAGGAAGCGCGCGGGTCTGGCTGAAGCCAGACCCGGGAGGCGTGAGGCTCGCGCCGGGGGCCAGCTCACGGGAGGAGCCGCAGGTCAGGCGTCAGCCTGACGAAACGGTTCGGGTCAGGCTTTAGCCTGACCCGTGCGCTTCGCGTTTCGACGCGCCCTAGCTTGCGAGCAGCTTCCTCAGCACGTAGCGGAGGATGCCGCCGTGGCGGATGTAGTCGCGTTCGCGTGGCGTGTCGAGGCGGAGCGTTGCCCGGAACTCGATCCCGTCGGCGCGGACGGTGACCTCGCGGGCCTCGGCGTTGTCGACGCCGACGATCGCGTACTCCTCGCGTCCGGTGAGCCCGAGCGTCTCGCGCGACTCGCCCTCGAGGAACTGGAGCGGGAGGATCCCCATCATCAGCAGGTTCGAGCGGTGGATCCGCTCGTAGCTCTCCGCAATCACAGACCTCACGCCGAGCAGATTCGGCCCCTTCGCGGCCCAGTCGCGCGACGACCCCGACCCGTACTCCTTCCCGGCGAGGACGATCGTCGGCACCCCTTCGGCGAGGTAGCGCTCGGCGGCATCGAAGATCGTCATCTCCTCGCCCGACGGGAGGTGGGCAGTCCAGGTTCCCTCCGAGCCGGGGACGAGCTGGTTGCGCAGCCGCACGTTGGCGAACGTGCCGCGCACCATCACCTCGTGGTTGCCGCGGCGGGCGCCATAGGAGTTGAACTCCGCTCGCTCGACCCCGTGCTCGAGGAGGTACGTGCCGGCGGGCCCGTCGGCCCGGATCGAGCCGGCCGGTGAGATGTGGTCGGTGGTGACCGAGTCGCCGAGCGAGACGAGGCAGCGCGCGCCCGCGATGTCCGAGACGGTGCCCGGCTCGCGGCTCATCCCCTCGAGATACGGCGGGTGACGGACGTAGGTCGACGCGGGATCCCAGGCGTAGAGATCCCCGGCGGGCACGGGCAGCTCGCGCCAGGCCTCGTCGCCCGCGTAGACATCGGCGTAGCTCGCCTCGAACATGTCGCGCCCGATCGCGGCCGCCATCACCTCCTGCACCTCGGCCGGCGACGGCCAGATCTCCGAGAGGTACACCGCGTCGCCGTTCGGGTCGTGCCCGATCGGCTCGGTCGCGAGATCGAGATCCATGCGGCCCGCGAGCGCGTAGGCGACGACGAGCGGCGGCGAGGCGAGGTAGTTCGCCTTCACCTCCGGGTGCACGCGCGCCTCGAAGTTGCGGTTGCCCGAGAGCACCGCGCAGGCGACGAGGTCGCCCTCGCCGATCGCCGCCGAGACCGCCTCGGGCAGCGGCCCCGAGTTGCCGATGCACGTCGTGCAGCCGTAGCCCACCGTGTGGAAGCCGAGCGCCTCGAGGTACGGCTCGAGGCCGGCCCGCTCGTAGTACTCGGTGACGACCTTCGACCCGGGTGCGAGGCTCGTCTTCACCCACGGCTTTCGGGTGAGCCCGCGCTCGACCGCTTTCTTCGCGAGCAGCCCGGCGCCGATCATCACCGCGGGGTTCGAGGTGTTCGTGCA
Organism: Gaiellales bacterium; assembly: GCA_046330385.1. Lineage (GTDB taxonomy): Bacteria > Actinomycetota > Thermoleophilia > Gaiellales > Gaiellaceae > Gaiella. Next base: position 357,010 of record JAXLSV010000003.1, read on the forward strand.
CGAGGTGATCGCGGCGATCACGACCGCGCCGTGGTCGAGGGTCACCGTCTCGCCTTCGAGCTCGCACGCGACGCCGGTCGCGACCGAGCCCTCGGCCACGACCCCGAAGCCCGGCAGCGCCTCGGCGAACGCGGTCTTCGCCGCGGTGAGCGCGATGCGATCCTGCGGCCGGCGCGGCCCCGCGAGCGACGGCACGACCTCGCCGAGATCGAGCTCGACGACCTGGGAGTAGGTCGCGGGCTCGGCCGGGGTGTGCCAGAGCATGTTCTCCTTCGCGTACGCCTCTACGAGCGCGAGCCGCTCGGGGCTGCGCCCGGTGAGGTGCAGGTAGCGGAGCGTCTCCTCGTCGACCGGGAAGAACCCGCACGTCGCGCCGTACTCGGGCGACATGTTCGCGATCGTGGCGCGGTCGGCGAGCGCGAGCCCGGCGAGACCCTCGCCGAAGTACTCGACGAACTTGCCGACGACCCCGACCCCGCGCAGGATCTCGGTCACGGTAAGGACGAGATCGGTCGCGGTCGCGCCGGGCGGCAGCTCGCCGTGGAGCCGGAAGCCGACGACCTGCGGGACGAGCATCGAGATCGCCTCACCGAGCATCGCGGCCTCGGCCTCGATCCCGCCGACCCCCCACCCGAGCACGCCGAGCCCGTTGACCATCGTCGTGTGCGAGTCCGTCCCGACGAGCGTGTCGGGGAACGCCTGCCCACCCCGGCTCTCGACGACGCGCGCGAGGAGCTCGAGGTTCACCTGGTGGCAGATGCCGGTGTTGGGCGGAACGACCTTGAGCGCGTCGAACGCACCCTGCCCCCAGCGCAGGAATGCGTAGCGCTCACGGTTGCGGTGGAACTCGAGCTCGGAGTTCCGCGTGATCGCGAGTCGGCTCGCGAAGTCGTCGACTTGCACCGAATGGTCGATGACGAGCTCGGCCGGGATCAGCGGATCGATCTTCGCGGGGTCGCCGCCGAATGTGGCCATCGCCTCTCGCATCGCCGCGAGGTCGACGACCGCCGGCACCCCGGTGAAGTCCTGGAGCAGCACGCGCGCCGGCGCGAAGGTGATCTGCTGCGATGGCGTCGCGCCGGCGTCCCAGCGGGCGACTGCCTCGACATCGGCCGCCGTGACGTCGACACCGTCCTCGCGGCGCAGCACGTTCTCGAGGAGGATGCGCAGCGTGTAGGGAAGCCGTGCGACGTCGTAGCGGCTCTTGAGCGCCTCGAGGCGGAAGAGCTCGTGCCGCTCACCCCCGACCTCGATTGTGCTGCGGGCGGCGAAGCTGTCGGGATGGCTCATCGGGGGCTCCTCATCTCCTGACTCGACTCCATTGTTTCTCTCAACCAAACAGTTGTTTCGCTAAAGGATACACCATCCGGTGTGGTTCATCCACCCAACACGCTTGTCACGGTCTCGGCGCAGCTCGTGACAAGCGCTGCCAAGCGCTCCTCGTCAGCGGGGTCGAAGCGCTGCGTCGGAACGCTGACCCCGACCTCGCCCAGCACCTTGCCGCCCGGGCCGAAGACCGGTGAGGCGATCCCGACCCCGCCGATCCGCCGCTCCTCGCGGCTGAACGCGTACCCGCGCACGCGCACCGCTCTGAGCACCTCCTCGAGCTCGGCCTCGCTCGTGATCGTGTGCTCGGTCGCCGGCGCGAGCTTGGTGCGTGCGACGACAAGCCTGCGCTCCTCCTCCGGAAGAAACGCCATCACCGCGCGACCGCTCGCGCCGGTGTGCACGTCGCGCCACTCGTCGAGCTCGGGCACGTAGCGAAACGGCGCGTCGCTCTCGACCACCGCCGCGACCGAGAGCTGCCTTCTGACCGGGTCGTAGAGGCCGAACGTCACCGTCTCGCCGCTCGCCTCGGCGAGCTCGCGCATCGCGGGGAGTGCGGCGACGTGCGCCGGATGGGTTCCCGAGGCGAGCCGCGCGAGCCGGAGGAGCTCCGGCCCGAGCCCGTAGGCGCCGCCATGGTCGTCCTGGCGGACGAGGCCCTCCTCTTCGAGAAGCCCGAGCAGCCGATGCACCGTGCTCGGGTTCATCTCGACGCCCTTCGCGATCTCCCGCAGCCCGAACGGTCCGTCCTCTCGGGCCGCCATCCATGCGAGGATCCGGAACGCGCGCCCGACCGGGTTCCGGGTCGTCGACGAGGCTGCGCCGGGCATCGGCAGATTCTACGTCCGGCCGGAGCGGCGACCCAGCCGGCCGAGCGCCTCGAGGCCCGCCTCGGTCTTCGACAGCTCATCGGCGGCGAAGTGGCGGTGAACGGCGGCCGCGTACGGCCGGGAGACCCGCCTCGCGTACGCGCCGAGACCCTCGTCCTTCACGGGCTTCAGGTCCTCGCGGTACGGGTCGAGCAGATGCTGCCGTCCGACGTGGCGTGCGGAGTTGAAGAAGGCGATCCCGACGCCGAGCGAGACGTCGATCATGCTCGTTCCTTCGCGTGCGGCGGCGGCGCGGAGGGCCTGGTAGACCCTCGCAAGCTCGTCAGCCGAGGGGAGCGACGCGGCATCGGCACGCATCTCCGCGAGCGAGCGTCTCAGCGCCTGCGTCTCGAGCGGCGGAATGTCGATCAGCCGCGCCGAGCTCCCGGAGACGCCCTCGAGGGCGCCGAGGAGGTCGTCGACCGACCGGAACTCCGCGCCCTCGCGGAGCACGCCCTCGTTGACGAGCTCGACGACGAGCGTGTCGAGATACGCCCGCGAGCCGCGCGTGACGTCGGCCGCCGCTGCAAGCACCCACAGCGGCGAGAACCCGAACGCGGCGATCGAGCCGAGCTCGATCACGTTTCCGGCCCCCTTGCGCACCGCGAGACGCCCGGGGCTCGGCTCGACCTCATCGTCCCGCGGCGCCGAGGACTCGACGCCCCCGACCAGCTCGATGGTCACGCGAAGCAGGTTCTTCGCCGTCGCCTCGTAGAAGCGAGAGCGCCTGACGACGCGGGGGAGCGCGAGCTCGAACGACTCGTGGACGCTGCCGCTGAGCATCGCGGCGAGCGCTCGCACGAGTCGCTCGGGTAGCGAGACGACGTAGCCGAGCTTGCTCATCTCCCCATTGTCGCGGATCGAGCGTGGACGCCGGTGACGGGAAGGGGCGGTGACGCCTGCGCGTTACCATCAAGCGATGGCAACAGACCTGATTCACGCCCGGCTGCAGGAGGCGTTCGGCGACGGCCCGATCGAGGTCATCGACCGGACGGGCGGCGGCGACCACTTTCAGGTGGTTGTCGAGAGCGAACGATTCGCCGGCCTCTCGCTGGTCGAGCAACACCGCCTCGTCAACCGGGCGCTTCACGACCTGATCGAGGATGGGACCATCCACGAGCTCCGCATCAAGACGAAGGGAATCGTATGACGCTTCGCGACCAGATCCAAGACGTGATCGCGACCGAGCCGGTCGCCGTGTTCATGAAGGGAACCCCGGAGCGGCCCGCCTGCGGCAACTCGATGCGCGCGCTGCAGGCGCTTTGGAACGCGGGAGCACCGATCACTGCCGTCGACGTGCTTCCCGACCCACGCATCCGCGCAGAGCTCTCAGCGCTCACGGAGTGGCCGACGATCCCGCAGGTATTCGTGAAGGGCGAGCTGATCGGCGGGGCCGACATTACCGAGGAGCTGTACGAGTCGGGCGAGCTCGCGACGAAGCTCGACGCGGCGCTCGGCGCGGAGCGAGAGCAGGTCGTGAAGCTCGTCGCGGTCGACGCTTCGGCCTAAGGCCGCCTGCGGGCCGGGGCGCACACACGTTCGTGACGCGCCCAATAACCCCCTCTTGGGGTGGCTTCGTCCGCCCGATCGCGATACCGTTCGGGTGTTCCGTTCGTCCAACCTGGGGGAGCATTCGTCGTGGCCGAGCCTGAGCAGACCATCTCCGTGCTCGTCGTCGACGACGATGCGATCGTTCGCGACTGGGTACGGCAAGCGCTCGCCGGCACGGAATTCCGCATCGCGGGCGAGGCCGGAACCTCGGCCGAGGCGCTCGAGCTGCTCCGGCGGCGCCGCGCCGATGTGCTTCTCACCGACCACTGGCTCCCTGACGACCAGCTCGGCACGGAGCTCGTGCGAGTCTTCCGGCGCGAGGGCGTGAAGCTGCCGGTCGTGTTGATGACCGCGCACCCCGAGCGTGGGCTCAACGAGTCCGCCCGCGAGGTCGGGATCCAGGCGAGCATCGTCAAGTCGTCCGACCCGAGTGGGCTCGTCTCCGCGCTCCGCTCGGTGATCGAGGGGCGTGGGTTCTTCGATCCGCAGCACCCGAAGCGCAAGGAGGGCGAGGCTCCGCTTGCGCCTCGCGAGCGTGACGTGATCCGGCTCGTCGCCGAGGGCAAGACCAACCGGCAGGTCGCGGCTGACCTCGGGATCGGCGAGGAGACGGTGAAGACGCTGCTCGAGCGCGCATACACGAAGCTCGGTGCCAACCGCCGCGCCGACGCCGTGCTCGAAGCGCGCCGCCGCGGCGTGGTATGACCCGCTCGCTCCTCGAGGAGCACGCGGATGAGCTGCGGGCGCGTCTTGCCGGGCTTCGCGCCGGGATCGCGGGCGACCCCGACCTGAACGCACTGAGCGCCGCCGCCCACAAGCTCCGCGGCTCGGCGCTCGTGCTCGGGCTCGACGGGGTCGCGGTCGCGATGGCGGCGTTCGAGGCCGCCTGCGCCGGTGAGGCGGTGCTCGACGCCCCCGGGGCCGGTCGCGCGCTCGCGCTCGCCGAGACCGAGCTCGAGCGGGCCTTCGAGCCCGACACCCTCCGTCCGCTGCGCCACGACCTCCGCAACGACCTCAACGTCGTGCTGATGGGTAGCAAGCTCCTCGAGGCAGAGCTGTCGAGCCCCGACCACACCGAGATCGCGCGGAGCGTCGCCTCGGCCGCCGAACGGATGAACGCACGCCTGGTCGACCTCCAGCTCCCCGAGCGAACCGCTCCCCCCGAACCGCGCCGGGCGGTCGCCGATGCGCCGCTCAGCGTGCTCGTCGTCGACGACGACGAGCTCGTCGCCGGTGTCGTCCGGCGGATGCTCGAAACAGCCGGCGCTCGTGTCGACGTCGTCGCAGGGCTCGGCGAGGCGCGTGTCGCGATCGCGCGGCACGAGTATGGTGCCGCGGTCATCGACCGGCGGCTCGCGGACGGCGACGGAACGGAGCTCGTGCCCGAGCTGCTTGCGTTCTCGACCAGGATCGTGCTGTTGAGCGGCGACGCGACCGCCGGCGTCCCCGGTGCCGACGTCACGCTGGCGAAGCCCGTCGAGGCCTCAGCACTGATCGCCGCGGTCACGGGCCGACGCGAGTGACCGCGGCTAGCAGCCCGAGACGTACCCCTTTGTATGGATCTTGTGAGCTGGGGCGCCAATCGGGGGACGGTCCGCTGCTCCAGAGCGACTTTGCTACGGCCCGAGATCGTGGTGACACATCTGCAAGCCGCCGGTTCCCCGCGTGGCGCCCGTGCTGACCGGGCGCACACGTGGGCTCGGCGTGGTCCCGGGTGCATAGCGTGACACCCTCGGACACCCAACGGTCCGGCCGCCCAGTCGCGGCCGTGATCGAAAACGACGCCACGCTGCGACGGTTGGTGGTGATGACACTCGAGCGTGCGGGCTACGAGTGCGTCGCCGCCGGTGACGTGAGCGAGGGGATAACTGCGCTCTGGGCCGACCCGGTCGACGTCGCCGTTGTCGATCTCGGTCTTCCGGGGCTGTCCGGGCTCGTGCTCGTCGACCACCTCACGGCGGTGTTCCCCGACACCGCTGTCGTCGTCGTCACCGGTGATGGGTCACGGAGCACTGCGGCCGACGCGCAGGAACGGGGTGCGGACTCCTACCTGCTGAAGCCGGTCGCCCCGGACCAGCTCGTGCTCTCGGTGGATTGTGCGATCCGGCGCCGGCGAGGTGCGACCGCCGTTACACGCGTCGGAAGCGCCGAGGAGACCGTGACCCGGCTCCTGCGGGTCGCCGAGGCGCGCGACCGAGAGACCGGGCACCACAGCGGGCGAACCGGGCGCATCGTGGCAGCGCTCGGCGAGGAGCTCGGGCTGGACGAGGAGTCGGTGCAGCGGTTGCGGCGCGCTGCACTGCTCCACGACATCGGCAAGGTCGCGGTCCCCGACGAGATCCTCCACAAGGCGGGACCACTGACCGACGACGAGCGAGCACAGATGCGCCAGCACGTGCGCGTCGGGTGGCAGATCCTCGCCGGCTCCGACGATCCCACCCTGCAGCTCGCCTCCGACATTGCGCTCGCCCATCACGAGCGCTGGGACGGCGGGGGCTACCCGCTCGGGCTCACGGGCGAGGCGATCCCGCTCGAGGCGAGGATCACCGCGGTTGCCGATGTGTTCGAGGCCCTGACGAGCGACCGCCCCTACCGCGAGGCCTTGGCTGTCGACGTCGCGCGCGAGATGCTGCTCGAGGGACGCGGGTCTCATTTCGACCCCGAGGTCGTCGACGCGTTCCTCTCGTCAGAGGCGATCCGCCAGATCATCGACCGGCCCACCCGGATGCGCACGGCCTCGATCGACGAGGTCACGCTCGACACGGCACGGCTTCGCTCGGCTCGCTTTGGCCTACCGGCGCCCACGCCGACTCGCGCTGCCCGACCGGCGGCCGACGCTTCGCTCACAGCGTAGTCCGAGACTGCGGTAACAGGGGCTTAACGCCCCTGAACCACGCGTTCACGGCGCGCCGAGTAGAAGTTGAGCTGTGAGCGATCCGGCGCCGCAGCAGCCTCCGATCACCCCTCCCGATCCCGAGCACTGGTCGCGGCGCCGGTCGCGCATCTCTGCGCTCGCTGCCCTCGTTGCCGCCTCGGCGCTTGGTGGTGGCGCTGCGCTCGGTGCCGCTGCGGCCGTCGGCGCGCTCGGCGGAACGACGACTACGACAGTCGTCGAAGCCGAGCCGGCGGGGACAGCGGCAACAGCGGCCAAGGACTCCCTCTCCGTCGGCGAGATCTACCGCCGTGCTGGCGCGGGCGTCGTCCAGATCACGACCACGAGCGGCTCGGGCGGTGGGCTCGGGTCGGGCTTCGTGATCGACAACGAAGGCCACATCGTCACCAACTACCACGTCGTCGACCAGGCCGACACGATTCGCGTCGCCTTCGGTGACGGTGAGACGGTCGACGCGACGCTGGTCGGCACCGATCCGTCGAGCGACCTCGCGCTGCTCGACGTCGACGTGCCGGCGGCGACCCTGCATCCGCTCCGGCTTGCCGACTCGGATCGCGTGCGCGTCGGTGATCCGGTCGTCGCGATCGGCAACCCCTTCGGGCTCGAGCGCACCGTCACCGCCGGGATCGTGAGCGCGCTCCAGCGCGCTGTGCGAGCGCCGAACGGCTTTGCGATCGATCGCGTGATCCAGACGGACGCGCCGATCAACCAGGGCAACTCGGGTGGGCCGCTGATCGACGCTCACGGACGCGTCATCGGCGTGAACTCCCAGATCGAGACCGGGGGGAGCGGGGCGACGGGCAACGTCGGGATCGGGTTTGCGGTCCCGGCGAACACCGTCGAGCGGGTCGTAAGCACGCTGCTCGAGGATGGCAAGGTCGAGCATGCGTACCTCGGCGTGACCCTGCAGCCGCTCGATGCCTCGATCGCGAAGGCGCTCGGGCTCGAAGTAAACAAGGGGCTCCTCGTCCAGGACGTCCATTCCGGCACGCCGGCGGCCTCGGCTGGGCTCCATGGTGGGAGGGATTCGGTTGTCGTCGACGGGCAGCCCGTGACAAAGGGCGGTGACGTGATCGTCTTCCTCGACGGGCAGGAGCTCGAGTCCGTCACCGATCTCCGCGACCGGCTCGATCGTCACGCGCCGGGCGACAAGGTGACGCTTACCGTATTGCGTGACGGCAAGGAGCTGAAGATCCCCGTCGTGCTCGGCAAGCAACCGCCGACCGCTTCCTAGCCGGCAAATTCGGGCCACCCGAAGGGGTCCGCTGCGTCTACCCTGCCGTGATGCAGGGTGACCCGCGCCAGGTCGGCTCGATCGCCGTCGAGCAGGAATGGGTGATCGAAGAGGATCTCTGGCAGGACGACGGCGACGCTGATCACACCGGCTGGTGGTGCGTGCGTACCAACCCGTTTCCCTGTCCCGCTGCCGGGTGCACGTTCGTCGCCGACTTCATGACGGCGGCACATCTGATCCTCGTCTGGCAAGAACGAGACGACCCGAACCTCCTCTGGCATGCCCAGCGTGCGAAGGACGTCGGCCGGAACCCACGCATCGTCGCCTTCGAGAGCGCCTTCGGCCCGAGCGCCTCGTACTACGCCTGGGAGGCGGCCGGGCGGCCAGTTCACGGGGTCAAGGCTCACGCTTAGGGCGTGAGCCTTGAGGACAGCCGCTTCGCGGCTGGCTCATTGTTGGTGGCTCGAGGCCGGCTGCGCCGGCGGGGCCTTCGGCCCGCGAGCCACGATCGGGCGGCGCGGCTGGGCCTTCGGCCGGCGAGCCACGATCGGGCGGCGCGGCTGGGCCTTCGGCCGGCGAGCCACGATCGGGCGGCGCGGCCGGGCCTTCGGGCCCGCGAGCCACGATCGCTCCGCGGCTGGCTAACCGGCACGACGCATTTCCCGATTACGCAGGATCCGTGCTCTGTCGTGCCCGCGGGATTCCAGCCGGGGAGACGGGCCCCGGCGCCGCCGCCTCGCCCAGGACTTCGTCAACACGGAGGTGCCGGACTTCGATCTCGACGAGCTCTCGACGCCGGCAGAGCTGCATACCTGGCTCGCGCAGCGGGGGCTCCTCACGCACGAAGAGGCGGTCTCGCGCGCTGAGCGGTCCTGGGCGACTCCCCGACGCCCTGGCTGAGGATCGTCCAGGTCGAACTGCCGTTCTTCGCTCCCGACAGCCCGCGAGATCGTGGAGCTCAGTAGCCGACGGGCTACGATCCGGGCATGGCTGACGTCAGCGAGGTCATCAACGTCACGGGCTTCCGGTGCGAGCGGTGCGTCGCCCGACTCGCTGCCGTCCTCGAAGGACACCCCGGGCTGCACTCGGCGTACGGGAACCTCCTCGGCGAGGTCACCGTCAGCTACGACGACGCGCTTACGTCGAGGGCCGACCTGCTGACGGCGATGGCCCGCGGTGGGTTTCACGAGCTAACCGTCTCGACCGCGGAATAGACGGCCCGTGTAGGTCGTTTCACCAGGCGGAGACACGCGTTGGTACGGTTGCCTGATGGACGAGGGTGACCCGGACTCGGAGGGCCGACGGGTCGCGATCGAAGCACGCGACCGGGTCAGATTCGAGGAGGAGGCACTCGCGCTCGCCGATCAGGTTTACCGGGTCGCGAGGAGGATGGTCTCCACGCGAGAGGAAGCAGAGGACCTCGTTCAGGAGACCTATGGCAGAGCGTTTCGCAGCTGGCACTCGTACACACCCGGCACGAACCTTCGTGCCTGGCTTCTCCGGATCCTCACCAACCTCAACCTCGACCGCGGCCGCCGGATCCAGCGCCGTCCCGTCGAGACCCCGCTCGAGGAAGGCGACTACTACCTTGCGAACCGGCTCGCCGACGCCGCGGGCGAGGAAACGCTCGAGTCCGACCAGGTCGTGGAGCGCCTCTCGCAGGACTCGATCGTGAACGCCCTCGCGGACTTGCCGCACGACTTCCGCGACGTCGTCCTCCTCGTCGACATCGGCGAGTTCTCGTACGCTGACGCGGCGCAGATCCTCGACGTCCCGATCGGCACGGTCATGTCGCGCCTCCATCGTGGACGCAAGCTTCTCAGGCAAACTCTCGGGCAGGAGGCGCTGTAGTGGGACACGGGCCCTGCGACAAGTGCGAGGAGCTGCTTCACGCGTACCTCGACCGTGAGCTCACCGACGCGGAGCACGCGGAGGCGGAGTCGCACCTCGACGAGTGCGGCTACTGTCGCCGCCGCTACCGTTTCGAGGAGTCGCTGCGGAAGTACATTCGGCTGTCGTGCGTCGAGCGGATGCCGCCCGGTCTGATGGACAAGCTCACGCAGCTCCGCACCGGCAGCGACACGGCTCTCTAGAGCGAGCTACCGCAGCCGCTCGGGAAGGTCGGCCGGATAGTCGACGTCGCCCGGAGCGTCGAAGGCGTCGCACGGGACGAGCCGCACGGGTAGCGAGCGCAGGCCCTCGTCCGGGACCGAGCCCCAGGCGGGGCGCGCCAGCACGAGCGGGTGTCCGCGTGCCCCGCCGTAGGAGGCCGCGACGACGTCGCCGCCTTCCTGCTCCCAGCTCGCGCGGACGACTGCGATCGCGCCCGGCGCGAGGTCGGGGCCGTCGGCGAGGATCACCATCACCGCATCGACGTCCTCGCCGAGCGCGGCGAGACCGGCGCGAAGCGACGCGCCGGGCCCGAGCTCCCAGTCGTCGTTGCGCACGACGCGGGTGTCCGGACCCATCTCGTCGAGCGGGTGCGCTCCCTCGACGACCACAATCTCCTCGACCGCTCCCGACTGCCTGAGCGCGCCCAGAACCGCGGGGAGCGTCAGCCGCTGCTTCGGCCCGCCAAAGCGGGAGGCTTCTCCCGCGGCGAGGACGACGGCAGCGATCCGGCTCACGTCTCGCCGACGGTGACCTTGTCGACGACGACCGCTTGCGTCGGCTGCTCCGCCTCGTCGCCGAGCGTGCCGATCTCGTCGACCACGGCGAGCCCTTCAGTCACCTCGCCGACGATCGCGTAGTCCGGGGGGAGGGGCGCCTCCGCCGCCGTGACGATGAAGAACTGGCTCCCGGAGGTGCCGGGTGGCTCGGCTGAGCCCTTCGCCATCGCGACGACCCCGTGGGTGTAGGCCGCGTCCTGCTTCGGGACGTCGACGGTTTGGTACCCAGGGCCACCCGACCCGTTCTGGAGCGGGTCGCCGCCCTGGATGACGAACCCGACGACGATGCGGTGGAAGACCGTGTCGTCGAAGAACCCCTTCCGGGCAAGCGAGACGAGCGACGCGGTTGTGTTCGGCGCGAGCTTCTGGTCGAGCGTCACGACAAACGTCCCGCAAGAGGTCTCGAACGTCAGCGTGTACGTCTGCGCGGGGTCGAGCTTCTCCGTCGGGGCGCGCTCGGAGCCATCCGCGCGTGGCGCTGGCGCATCGACGTCGGCGCAGCCCGAGGCGCCGGCATCGTCGCCGTCTCCGCAGCCCGCCGCGAGCGCGGCAACCCCCGCAACGAGCCCGACGACGAGAAGGATGCGGCGCACTACGCGCCCACTCCTGCGAGCACGGTTGCGAGATGCGTGAGCCGGAATGCCCCGCGGGCGCCCGCTCGCCGGGAGGCCTCGTCGTCCAGCTCGGCCGTCTCCTCCCAGACGTCCTTGGCCGCGTCGATCAGCTCCCGGATCCGCTCGGTCTCCTCACGGTTCCCGTCGGCTCGCTCGTCGCAGGCGTTGATCGCGAGCCCGAGCACCCCGAACGTGTCCGGCTGCCGGAGCCACAGCATCATCGACGCCATCGTCAGGTACTGGTGGATGCGGCTGAACGTGACGGGCCGGGTGATCTCCGACGGGCCGATCGGCCGGGTCGGCGCGACCGGCGTCAGCCCGTCGGCGATGCGCGCGGCGGTTCCGTGGAAGAACATCCTCACGGCATCGTCGTCGAGCCCGGCCGCCCGCACCGTCCGCAACGCCATGAACAGCGAGTTCGGCTGGCGTCCGTACGGGTAGTCCGAGGCGTACAGGATCTGCTCCGGCGGCACGACCCGGTAGAGGTCGAGCAGGTCGAGCGGGCTCCACACGGACGAGTCGAAGAAGACGCCCGCTCGGCCCGCGAAGTTCCGTGCGAATGCCGCGAGGTCGACGATCCCTGCGTGCGCGATGATCAGAGCCGCGGGCGGATGCTTCTCGACGAGCCTGCCGAGCTCGTCGGCGATCGGTGGCAACCCTCGTCCACCGTGGATGAGGATCGGGATCTGCCGTTCCTCGGCGAGGGCGAAGATGGGCTCGAGCCGCGGATCGCTCGGGAGGAACTTCTGGGCACGTGGATGGAGCTTGATTCCCTTCGCTCCGAGCTCGAGCGCGCGCGTCGCCTCCGCGAGCGGATGTTCGTCGAGGTCGAGGCGGAGAAACGGGATCAGCTTTCCGTCGGAGGCGGCCGCATGCGCCAGCGTCCGGTCGTTGGCGGCAGTGAACGACGGGTGCCGGTCGGGCTCGTCGAGGCAGAACATGAACGCCCTGGTGATGCGGTGCGCCGCGTTGATCTCCAGCAGCTCCTCGCGGATCCCGACCATCCCGTCGATGTCGTGGCCGAGGTGGGTGTGCACGTCGAAGACCTCGGTGCCGGCGGGCAGCTCGTCCTCGAGCATCGACGCATAGGCTTCGAGGAGGGCATTCGCGCGATCGAGGGCGGACACGACTCCAGCTTACGAGAGCGAATCGACCTTGGCGCGCAGGTAAGCGAGGTATGGCTGCGCGTCGATCGTCTGCGAGCCGGTGAGGCGCTCGAGTGTCTCCTTCGGCGTCAGCTTCCGGCCGAGCGAGTAGAGATTCTCGCGCAGCCAGATCGAGAGCGGCCCCGCATCGCCGGCGGCGAGCTGCGCGTCGAGCTCCGGGAGCGCGCGACGCACGACCTCCCAGATCTGGAGCGAGATCACGTTGCCGAGGGCATACGTGGGGAAGTAGCCGATTCCGCCGCCTGACCAGTGCACGTCCTGGAGGACGCCGTCGCCGTCATGCGGGACGTCGACCCCGAGGAACTCCTGCATCCGCGCGTTCCAGATCTCGGGGAGCTCGCGCAGGTCGACCGTGCCCTCGACGAGCTGCTGCTCGAGCTCGAAGCGGAGGATGATGTGGAGCGAGTACGTCGTCTCGTCGGCGTCGACCCGGATCAGCCCGGGCTCCGCCCGGTTGATCGCGCGCATGAACTCGTCGAGGTCGACCTGCCGGAGCGACGCGAACGACTCCTGGAGCGGGAGGTACCAGTGCTCCCAGAACGGTCGGCTGCGACCGACGAGGTTCTCCCAGGTTCGGCTCTGCGACTCGTTGACCCCGAGCGACGGGGCGCCGCCGAGCGGCGTGCGCTGCAGCTCGTCGGCGATCCCGTACGCGTAGAGGCCGTGGCCGGCCTCGTGCAGCGTCGACCAGATCGACTCGAGGTCGCCGTCGTGGTAGCGCGTTGTCAACCGGACGTCCCGGTTCGAGAACGACGTGCAGAACGGGTGCGCGGTCTTGTCGAGACGCCAGGCGTCCGCGTCGAGCCCGAACGTCCCGACCATGCGCTCGACAAGCTGCCGTTGCGCCTCGATGGGGAAGTCACCCTGGAGAAACGGCGCCTCGATCTTCGGTGCGTCCGCGACGAGCTTGCTCAGCGCTGGACGGAGGACTGCGAAGACGTCGCTGACCTCGGTTGTGAGCATTCCCGGCTCGTAGTCGTCGAGGAGCGGTGTATAGGGGCTGTCCGACCACTCGAAGCACTCGACGTATCGTCGCTTGAGCTCGACGTTCCGCTCGAGGTAGGGAAGGAACGAGGCGAAATCGCGGTTGCGGCGTGCCTCGACCCAGGCGTGGTGGCCGCTCGCAGCCGCGCGGGTCATCTCCTCCTCGAGCTCGGCTGGAACACGGCGCTGCTTCTCCCAGTCGCGGCGAGTGACCCGGATCAGGCTCGCCCGGTAGGAGTCGTACGGCTCGGAGTCCTCGAGCGGCGCGAGGCGGTCGAGGAGCCGGCCGATCTCCGGGCCGGTGAGCTTCTCGTGGATCAGGCGGCCGAGCGTGGCGAGCTGGTTGGCGCGGGCCTCAGTGCCCCGCGGGGGCATGCAGACGCGCTGATCCCAGGCGAGCACCCCGGCCGCCTTCGAGAGGTCGGAGATCTCGGCGAGTCGGGTCTCGAGCTCTTCGAGGGCGTGGTCCATCCGGAGAACCCTACCCTCGCCGCCACTCGCCGACCTCTATCCTCGTGCGCATGACAGCCATCCTGATCGTGGGCGACACCGAGCGCTCACTCGAGCTGCGGCATGAAGTACCGCTCCACATCGGTGACCCGTTTCTCTACGCGGAGACGGGTGGCAGACGCGTGGCGATCGTCTGGAGTGTCGAGGGTGACCGGATTGCGAAGGTCGACCCGACGATCGAGCTCGTGCCCTCGGAGACCTTCTCGCCAACGGATCTGATCGAGTCGGGGATCGACATCTACGACCTCGACGCGGCGCAGATGGCCCGGCAGGTGGCCTCGCTGGGGCTGACGAGCGCGAAGGTCCCGGACAAGTTCCCCCTCCGGATCGCGGACGAGCTCCGCGCCTCGGGGGTCGAGCTGGTCGTCGATCAGCGTCTCTTCGACAACCGGCGCCGGCGCAAGACGGCGCTCGAGCTCGAGGGGATCCGGGAAGCATCGCGTGCGAACGACTATGCGATGGCGGCGATCTCCGACGCGCTCGCGCGCTCTGCGCCGGGTGACGGTGGACGCGTGCTCGATGGGGAGCCGTTGACGTGCGAATGGCTCCGGGCGATCGCGGCGGCCGTCTTCGACGAGGCCGGGTGCCGAAGCGACGCGATGATCGTCGCGCATGGGGTACAAGCGGCCGACGGGCACGACCAGGGCTCGGGCAGGATCGAGAACGACGACGCCGTCCTCTGCGATCTCTTCCCGTTGCATATCGCAACGCATTGCTACTCGGATATGACGAGGACGTTCTTCGTCGGTGCGCATGACGCGACCCTCGTCGACTGGCATCGGCAGACGGTCGAGGCGCTCGAGCTGGCGCGGTCGCTCGTCCACCCGGGGGCGAACGGCGCCGCGATTCACAAGGCGATCTGCGACTTCTACGGGGAGCGCGGCCACCCGACGGGGCTGTCGAAGGCGGAGGGTGAGGTCCTTCGCGACGGCTTCTACCACGGTCTTGGCCACGGGGTCGGCCTCGACGTCCACGAAGCGCCGTTCCTCGGCAGGGTCGGACACGACCTCGTCGTCGGCGACGTGATCACGATCGAGCCCGGGCTCTACCGCCACGGCTGGGGCGGGGTGAGGCTGGAGGACCTCCTCGTCGTGACCGAGGAGGGGTGCGAGACGCTCACCCACTTCCCGCTCGGGTACGAGCCCGTGGTACAAACGATGCCATGAGCGACAAGGCGATCGACACACTCTTCCTCGAGGAACGCCGCTACCCGCCCGAACCCACGTTCACCGATGCGGCGAACGCGCGGGCCGACATCTACGACCGCGACTTCGATGAGTTCTGGGACACCTCGGCGAAGGAACGGGTCACGTGGTTCGAGCCGTACGAGACCCTCTACACATGGGAGCTTCCGTACGCGAAGTGGTTCCTCGGCGGCAAGGTGAACGTCGCCTACAACTGCGTCGACCGTCACGTCGAGGGCGGTCTCGGAGAGCGTGTCGCCTACCACTGGGAGGGCGAGCCCGGCGACACCCGCACGATCACCTACGAGGAGCTCCAGCGCGAGGTCGTCCGCTTCGCGAACGCGCTCAAGGCGATCGGGGTCGAGAAGGGGACGAAGGTCGCGATCTACATGGGGATGATCCCGGAGCTCGCGGTCGCGATGCTCGCCTGTACGAGGCTCGGGGCGCCGCACACCGTCGTCTTCGGTGGCTTCTCGGCCGACTCGCTCTCCGACCGGATCAACGACATGGGGTGCGAGGTCGTGATCACCCAGGATGAGGCGTGGCGGCGCGGCGGCCGCGTGCCGCTCAAGCTCACGACCGACGAGGCGCTCCAGTCGTGCCCGGGAGTGCACTCGACCTTGGTCGTGCGACGCACCGGCGCGGACGTGCCGATGACCGAGGGTCGCGACCACTGGTACCACGAGCTCGAGGTCTCCGATGACCCCGGCTCATGCCCGTGCGAGCCGATGGACGCCGAGGACCTGCTCTTCCTCATGTACACGTCGGGGACGACCGCAAAGCCGAAGGGGATCGCGCACACGACCGGCGGCTACCTCGTCGGCGCCGCGACCACGCACCACTACGTCTTCGACCTCAAGCCGGAGACAGACGTCTACTGGTGCGCGGCCGACATCGGCTGGATCACAGGGCACAGCTACATCGTCTACGGGCCGTTGTGCAACGCGGCGACCTCGATCCTTTACGAAGGCACGCCCGACTACCCGGACAAGAACCGCTGGTGGGCGATCGCCGAGCGGTACGGTGCGACGATCCTCTACACGGCGCCGACCGCGATCCGGGCGCACATGAAGTGGGGGCCGGAACACGCGGCGAAGCACGACCTCTCGTCGCTCCGGCTGCTCGGCTCGGTCGGCGAGCCGATCAATCCCGAGGCGTGGGTCTGGTACCACGAGCACATCGGTGGCGAGCGCTGCCCGATCGTCGACACCTGGTGGCAGACGGAGACCGGGATGATCTTGATCACTCCGTTGCCTGGCGTGACTACGACCAAGCCGGGCTCAGCGACTCGGCCGTTCCCCGGCGTGAAGGCGGCCGTCGTCAACGAAGCCGGCGCGCGGGTCGACGAGGGCGGTGGCTACCTCGTGCTCGAGCGACCGTGGCCGTCGATGACGCGGGGGATCTACGGCGACGACGCTCGCTTCAAGGCGACCTACTGGCAGCGCTTCCCGGGTCTCTACTTCGCCGGCGACGGCGCGCGGATCGACGCGGACGGCGACTTCTGGCTGCTCGGCCGCGTCGATGACGTGATGAACGTGTCGGGTCACAGGCTCTCGACGATCGAGGTCGAGTCGGCGCTCGTCGACCACCCGAGGGTCGCGGAGGCCGCTGTGTGTGGACGCTCGGACGCGACGACGGGCCAGGCGATCGTCGCCTACGTCACGCTCAAGGGCGGCGACCCCGGCTCGGTCGAGATGCTCGAGGAGCTCCGAAACCACGTCGCCCAGAAGATCGGCGCGATTGCAAAGCCGGCGAACATCGTCTTCACCCCCGAGCTCCCGAAGACGCGCTCGGGGAAGATCATGCGGCGGCTGTTGCGGGACGTCGCCGAGAACCGCCCGCTCGGCGACACGACCACGCTCGCCGATCCGAGCGTGGTCAACGAGCTCGCCGATCGCGCCGCGGAGGCGCCGGCGGAGGAGTAGCCGATCACGAATAGTCGGGCTGCGCGTTCGCCTCGGCTCGGAGCAGGACGGCGAAACCGAGCGCAGCAGCGAGGACGACGAGCCAAACCCACGACAGCCGCGGCTCGAGCGCGGAGGGGATCGACCAGTCGAGCCAGCCACGCTTGACGAGTTGCTCGTGCCACGCGTCGTTCGCGAGGTTGATCGTCCCGTAGGCGAGCGCCAGTCCGAGGTAGCCGTGTAGCACGGCCGTGATCCGCCGCGATCGGAGGCGGATGCGTGAGAGCGCCAGCGCGCTCAGCAGGGTCAACAGCCCGTCGAGCCCGTGATGGTGGCCGAGGTGGACGGCCGGGATCACGCTGCCGTCCGGCTCGGTACCGAGGCGCCGCATGAGGTAGATACCGTCGGGGAGCGACCGTCCGACCTCGGCCAGGAGCCACGGAATCGAGAGCGCGGTCGCGACGATCGCGAGGACGAAGCGAGCTCGATCGAGCGGGAGCCGTGGCGTCGCGATGCGCGGGTGGCGCCTCGCGGCGACGGCGAGCCAGGCGGCGGCGCCGACCCCGAGCGCGGGGATCGCGTTGACCCACTTCGCTGTGAGGTCGGCTTGGTCGACGACCCCGGGCCACGCGGTGACCGCACAGGCGCCGAGCGCCGCGGTGCCGACGAGCCAGGCTCTGCGTGGAAGGGCGTCGAGCGCGATCAGGGCGAGCGCGACGGCAATGAGGGCGATCGGGAAGTTGACGAGCACGAGCACGCGCGAGAGCCCGCCGCGCAGACCCGTCTCGGAGACGTGGTACAGCTGGTCGGGGTCGACCTCGGCGTACGTCCAGACGACGGCGAGGAGGTCGGTAGCCAACAGCGCCCAGACCGCGACGACCTCCCACGGGAGGCATTCGAGCCGACGGGGACGCGTCACCCGGCTGCGCGGCGAAACGCCTCGACCGTCCGGCGGACGTCGTCGGCGCTCGTCCGCCAGTTCGAGACCGAGATCCGGATCGCGGCGCGGTCGTCCCAGGTCGTCGGCGCCATCCAGGCCTCGCCCTCCGCCTGCACCGCCTCGACGATCCGGCGTGTGGCGTCGTCGTCGCCGAAGCGCAGGAGCACCTGATTGAGAACGACGTCGTTGACGATCTCGCAGTCGGGGATCTCCTCGAGGCCGGCGGCGAGCTCGCGCGCGTGGCGGCACGTCCGCTCGACCAGGTCGGCGAGGCCCGAGCGGCCGAGCTCGCGGATCGCAGCCCACACCGGAACCGACCTCGCTCGGCGGGAGAACTCGGGGCTGTAGCCCATCGGGTCGCGCGCGACCGCCGCGTCGGAGACGGCGAGGTACGGCGCCGCGTACTCCATCGCGGCTGCGTGATCGGCGGGATGGGCGCAGAGCGCGATGCCGCAGTCGTACGGGACATTCAGCCACTTGTGCCCGTCGGTCGCCCACGAGTCGGCGCGCGCGTGCCCGCTCGCGAGGTGGGTGAGCGACGGCGCCGCCGCTGCCCAGAGCCCAAAGGCGCCGTCGACGTGGAGCCAGGCCTCGGTTCCAACGACGGCATCTGCGATTGCTTCGAGGTCGTCGAACGCGCCCGTGTTCACCTCGCCTGCCTGCGCGCAGACGATCGTCGGTCCGTTGTCAGCGAGCGCCGCAGGCAGGTCGGTAACGCGCATCCGGCCCTGGGCGTCGGCGGGAAGCACCACCTCCTGGGCGGCGCCGACACCGAGCAGTCGCAGCGCCCGCGTCAGCGTGACGTGGCGCTTGGCGCCGACGACGACGCGCAGCGGTGGCGCGCCGGCCAGCCCCCGCGTCGGCAGGTCGTACCCGTGGCGGGCATACACGGCATGTCGCGCGGCGGCGAGGCACGTCACGTGCGCCATCTGGCAGCCGGTGACGAACGCGAACGAGGCGTGCGCCGGAAGCCCCAGCAGCTCGAGCACCCACCGCCCCGCGACCGCCTCGATCGCGGAGGTCGACGGGGTTGGCTCGGCGAGGCCGGTGTTCTGGTCCCACGCGGTGACGAGCATGTCGGCTGCCGTCGCCGACGGCACCGAGCCGCCGATCACGAATCCGAAGTAGCGCCCAGAGCCCATCGCCGTGAGCCCTGGCTCGGCGGTCGCTGCGAGCTCATCGAGAACGTCGTGCGCGGCCGTCGGCCCGTCCGGCACCGGCCGGTCGAAGGCGGCGAGCAGCTCCGCATAGCCGAGCTCTGGCCGGATCGGCCTTGTGGCGAGCGAGTCGAGGTAGTCGGCTGCGAGCTCGCCGGCTCGGAGGACAAGCTCCCGCTCGCTCATCGGCTTAGGCGGCGACGAGCTTCTCGAAGCGAGACGGGTCGTCGAACGGCCCGATCAGCGCGAGCTCGAGCCTCCCCGCGAGCAGGTCGTTCGCGACGCGATGGACGTCGTCGATCGTGACAGCGTCCAGCCCTGCGAGCACCTCGTCGGGCTCGATCGCACCACCCTCGAGAACCTCGCGCCGAAGCCCGAACATGATCGTCGCGTGCGGGCTCTCGAGCCCGAGCACGAACCGGCCCTTCGCGAACGCCCGGGCCTTCTCGAGCTCCTCGCCCGGCACGGGGCTCGCAACGATCTTGCGAAGCTCCGCGACGATGGTCGCGATCGCGTCATCGATCCGGTTCAGATCGACGCCGGCCTGCGCGGCAATCGTGCCTGCGTCGGCGTACGACGAGTTGCCGCAGAAGACGTAGTACGCGAGCCCTTTGCGCTCGCGCACTTCGGTGAACAGGCGTGACGACATCCCGCCACCGAGGACGGTCGCAAGCAGCTGCAGCGCGTAGCGGTCGGGGTGACCGGTCGGGTAGCTTCGAGCGCCGACGACGATGTGCGCCTGGTCGGACTGTTTCGTGTGGATCCGAACGGGACTGTCGCGCTCGACGGTCACGAGTGGCGCGGGGGTGTCGGTCGACGCCGCGGGAATGTCGCCAAGCAACTCTTCCAGTCGCTCGGCGAGCCCGTCGCCGATCGCGCCGCCCAGCCCGATCACGGTGCGCTCCGGCCGATACCAGCGGTGGAGGTAGCCGAGAAACGTCTCGCGGGTCGCTGCGCGTACGGTCTCCTCCGTCCCGATGATGTCCCAGCCGAGTGGCTGGTCACCGTAGAGGTGCCGCTCCCAGACGTTGCCGACGTAGCTGCGCGGCGTGTCGGCGTACATGTTCATCTCCTCGACAATGACGCCCTTCTCGCGCTCGATCTCGTCGTCGTCGAACTTCGAGTTGCGGAGCATGTCGACGAGCACGTCGAGCGCGATGTCGCGCGTCTCGGCGGCGCACTTGACGTAGTAGGCGGTCGCCTCCTTGCTCGTAAAGGCGTTGAACTCGCCGCCGATCCCGTCGATCTCGGTCGCGATGTCGCGCGCGGTCGGCCGCCGCTCGGTGCCTTTGAAGAACATGTGCTCCGCGAAGTGCGCGATCCCGCTCTCCTCGCGGCGCTCGAACCGCGAGCCGGCCGCGTACATCACGAAGCACGAGACCGATTGGGCGTGACTCATCGGTGCGGTGAGCACCCGGGTGCCGTTGCCGAGAGTCGTGCGCGCGAAAGTGGGCATGAGCCCATGCTACGGGAGCGGCCAGGTTGGGCCGCGTGTAGCCTCGGTGCCGTGAAGGACGAGATCGCCCGAGCGCTCGTCGAGTGCGCCCGTACCGAAGCGTCGGGCCCGGTGTCGATCGTTGCCGTCGACACACACGGCGAGATCGTCGCTGCGCTGCGGATGGACGGCGCCGCGCTCGACACGTTCGAGAACGCACGGCGCAAGGCCTACACGGCCGCACGGAGCGACGCGACGACGACGCGGGCGCTCGCCGACAAGGTCGGAGCGCTGCCGACCGAGCTCGCGAGCTTCGATCCGCAGTTCTCGTTCTTCCTCGGAGGGGTTGCCGCGTTCGCGGGTGGTGTGCGCGTCGGTGCGATCGGCGTCAGCGGCCTGCCCGGCGAGGTCGACGAGGCCATCGCGATCGCCGCGATCAGGGCGACAGCAGGGCTCGAGGCTCCAGCCGGCAGCTGACGTCAGACCGCCGTGAGCAACCGTGCCTCGTCGGCCCGGCCCGGCCCGACGCCTTCGACTGCCGGCCCGTGCGCGAGAGTCTCGCGAACGGTGTCGACGAGCGGTCGGTAGTGGAGGCCGGCACTCCGTGCGCGGGCGACCACGACGTCTGCCCACGCCCTCCAGGCGGGGCCGTGCACCCAGAGCGGATAGGAGATGCCGTTGGTGGCGACCGTCTCGTCGGGCACCGGCACGAGCTCGAGCGGTACCCCCGCTTCTAGCGACGCGAGCTCGAGCACCTCGCGCATCCCGACCGGCGGGACCGGCCCGGTGGCGTTGTACACGCCCGGCAGGCGTTTCTCCGCAGCGAGAAGGAGGAACGTTCCGAGATCGTGCGCGTCGATGAACTGAGCTCGTTCATGAATGCTCGCAGGGATCGGCATCCGCCCACCCTCGGCGGCGCGTCGCAGCCACCACGTGAATCGGCCGGTGTGGTCATGCGGCCCGACGACGTATCCAGGACGCACGATCGTCGCCCGCTCGCCGAACCACTCGCGCACGGTCTGCTCGCCGAGCACCTTCAACGCCCCGTACGACTCCCCGGTGAGCTCGTTCTCGCTTTTCCCTGCGGGGAGAGTCGCAAGCAAGCCGGTCTCGTCGGTCGGCTCCGCCAGGCTCGCGTAGACGGAGATCGTCGAGACGAAGACGAACCAGCCGACAGCGCCGTGGAGTGCCTCTGCGGCGGCGCGAACCTGACCGGGTAGATAGCCGCTGACATCGACGCAAGCGTCCCATTCGCGGCCGGTCAGCGCGTCGAGGCTCACCTCCCGGTCGCCGGTCAGGTGCTCGGCCTCGGGGTGCACGTCGACCCCGGTCACGCCGCGATGGAAGAGCGTGACCTCGTGACCCGCCGCGAGCGCCGCTGCTGCGAGCCCACGGCCGACGAGCCGCGTGCCGCCGAGAACGAGGAGCCTCACACCAGCTCGGCAACTCCGGCGAGCAGCCGGTCGACCTCGTCAGCGGTGTTGTAGTGGATGATCCCGGCACGCACCGCGCCGTCCTGCTCGTCGAGGCCGAGGCGCTTGATCGTCTCGAGGGCGTAGTAGTTCCCCCACCAGACGGCGACGTCCCGTGAAGCGAGATGGGTCGCGACCGACTGAGCGGTGTGCCCGGGAACGGAGAAGCAGAACGTCGGGACTCGCCCCTCCATCGTCGGGAGGCCATGCAGCGTGACGCCGTCGGGAAGCCCATCGAGAAATCGCTCTCCCAGCTCGCGCTCGTACGAGACGATCGCGTCCCAGCCGAGCTCGTGCATGTAGTCGACGGCGGCGACGAACCCGGCGAGGAGCTCGTGCTGGCACGTTCCGAGCTCGAAGCGATGACCGACGGGCTCGTCGGCGGCGGGGCGCACCTTGTACGCCCGCCAGCTGCGAAGCAGCTCCTCGCGTCCGAAGGCGAGACCCATGTGCGGCCCGCAGTACTTGTACGGCGAGCAGACGAGCACGTCGCAGCCCCAGGCGGCGACGTCGATCCTGCCGTGCGGACCGTAGTGAACCGCGTCGACCCAAGCGAGCGCCCCGACCCCGTGGGCGAGCTCGACGAGCTGGCGCACGTCGGGAGCGGTGCCGACCGAGTTGGCTGCGGCCGGAAACGCGACGACCCGCGTGCGATCGGAGAGCAGCGAAGCGAGGTGGTCGACGTCGAGCGAGAGGTCGTCGTTGACCTCTGCATGCCTGACGACGACGCCGATGTCGGCGGCGAGCGCCAGCCAGGGCGAGACGTTCGCATCATGGTCGAGCTTCGTCACGACGATCTCGTCACCCGCCTCGAGCTCGCGTGCGAGCGCGCGGGTCAGGAGAAAGTTGAGCGAGGTCATGCTCTGCCCGAACGCAACCTCACCGGGGTCGCAGCCGAGCAACTCCCCCGCTCGCACGTGGGCGAGCTCGACCAGCTCGTCGGTCTTGCGCGAGGTCTCGTACGGGGCTCCGACGTTGGCGTTGTCGTGGCGGAGATAGGAAGCGATCGCGTCGATCACGCTGTCGGGGCATTGCGTGCCGCCCGGCCCGTCGAAGAAGGCAAGGCGTCGCTGAAGGGCCGTGAAGCGGCGGCGAACCGCTTCGATGTCGAGCATGGTCGAGGTCATCGTTGTCTCCCGTTGACTGTCCAGGTTGTGGTGGGTTCGATCGCGAGCGACGCACCGACGAAGCAGTCGCGCTTCGCCCTCACGAGAAGCTCGGCGAGCTCGGCAGGCTCCGGCTCGGGCTCGAGGGTCGCTTCGACGGCGACGGCAATCTCGACGAACGCGTAGCGCCCGTCGCTTTCCCGCCTCGTGACTCTGCCGGTTGCGCTCGCTGCGCAGCGGTGTGCGAGCCCGGCGCGCTCTGCATGGAACGCGAAGCTCGCAACGGTGCAGCGGGCGAGGCCGGCGAGCACGAGGTGCTCGGGCGTCCAGGCGTCGCGCTCGGCGCCGGGAAGTGGGGTGCCGCCTCGGTCGCCGCTGACCTCCCCGCTGGCGTCGAGCTCGACGGCGAAGTCGAAGGTGCGTGCCCGAACTGCCATCGCAGCATCCTATGCCGTCCGGACCGGGTCCTATCGTCTCCATATGCAGCGGTTGCGGCCGTTGAGCGAGGCCGAGTGCTACATCCGGTGTTACGGATGGCTCGGTGAGGAGGACGCCGTGAGGGTCCTCCATCCAGGCGACGACGAGCCCGAGTCGGTCGCAGTGATGACCGAGCGGATCCGCCGCGCGTTCGAGGCCAGGCTGGGCGAGACCGAAGACCGCGCGGCGTAGGCGTCGGTGAGAGCTCGACTCAGAAGGGCGAGACACCGGCGCGTCCCGGTGACCCACGCGTCGCCTCCGATTCGAGCGCTCCAAGCGGTGACGTCCACGCGCGGCACGGTCTCGGCCTCGCGACGGCTGGTTCGAATCAGCCGAGCTTGGCGGTGAGCCCGCCGAGAACGAGGTCCCAGCCCGGGTTGTAGCCCTCGCGCATCGTCGCGCCGTCGGTCACGTTCTCGAACCCGCGATGCACGAGCTCGACACGCGTTCCGTCGCCCTCGGGGGTGAACGTGACCTCGACCTCGGTGCCGGTGCGCTCGGGGTTCACCTCCCAGCTGATCACGAGCCGGTGCGGAGGCTCCCAGGCGAGCACGGTCGCCCAGCGCGCGCGCTCGCCGGACTCGGCGATCTCGTACACCGAGCCGCCCTCGCGCTCCTCCCACACCACCTCCGCGACCGCACCCGGGTTGAGGGCGTGGGTGTTCGTGGGCCACCACGTTCCGATCTCGCGCGTGAACACCTGAAACGCCCGCTCGGGTGCGCAGGCGACGGCGAGGCTCTTCTCAATCGGGGCGAGTGCTGCGGTCGTGCTCATCGATGCTCCTTTCTGCTTCGGCCGCCTCTCGGAAGCGGTCGAGCGCGTCGTCCCAGAACTGGCTGAGCCACAGGTGGAGCTCCGTGACTCCCCGCTGGTCGACGGTGTAGAGGTGGCGCGTGCCCTCCTGGGTGAACCGAACGAGCCTGGCCCCGAGGAGGAGCTTGAGGTGCTGCGATACCGCCGGCCGGCTCACCGGGAGCTGCCGGGCGATCTCGCCAACCGAAGCCGGCCCGCGGCGGAGGATCTCGAAGACCTGTCGTCGAGTCGGGTCGCCGAGCGCGACAAGCTGGGGGAGGGCATCAGTTACGTAAGTAGACACTAACGGTAAGTTACTACTTTCCAATTTGGAGTGCAAGTGCCTGGCTCGCGGGGCTCGGTGCCTCGGCCGCCGAACCTCCGGTGTCTGACACCGTCCCGGTGTCGGACACCGGTCCGGGTCAAGGGCGAACCGCGCGTCGGCTTTGTGTCAATCGCTCCACAGGAGCGCAGGCTCAGCCGCGCCAGAGGTTTGTCAGCGGCGTGCGCCAGTCGCGCCCGAAGGCGCGCGGACGGAGCTTCACGCCGGGCGCCGCCTGCCGTCGCTTGTACTCGGCACGGTCGACGAGCGGGATGGCCTTTTCGACGACCGCGTCGTCGAACTGGGCGAGCAGCTCCTCGTGGGAGCGGTCGAGCTCGACGTAGGCCTCGAGCACCGGGTCGAGGAGGTCGTAGGGCGGCAGCGACTGGTCGTCGCGCTGCTCGGCGCGCAACTCGGCGGTCGGTGGACGGTCGATCGTCGTCACCGGGATCAGCTCACGACCGGCCCGCTCGTTGAGGTGACGCGAGAGGCGGAAGACATCGGTCTTGAACACGTCCTTGAGCAGCGCGAAGCCACCGACCATGTCCCCGTAGATCGTCGCGTACCCGACCGCCATCTCCGACTTGTTGCCCGTCGCGACGACGAGCCAGCCGTGGGTGTTGGAGAGCGCCATCAGGATCGCTCCGCGGATCCGCGCCTGGAGGTTCTCGGCGGCGAGGCCTTCGAGCCCTCCCAGCGCCTCGTGGTAGGAGCCGACGATCGTCTCGATCGGGATCTCGCGGAACTCGACGCCGAGGTTCTCGCTCACCTCACGCGCATCGTCGCGCGTGCCGGCCGACGAAAAGCGCGACGGCATCGAGACGGTGTGGACGTGCTCAGCGCCGAGCGCGTCGACCGCGATCGCGGCAGTGAGCGCCGAGTCGATCCCACCGCTGATCCCGAGGACGATGTCGCCGAAGCCGTTCTTCGTCACGTAGTCGCGAAGCCCTAGCCCGAGTGCGAGCCGCATCTGCTCGAGCTCGGGCTCGAACGGGGCGACGATTGGCGCCGGCAGCGCGGCGGCGCCAGCCGCCGGTGGCGGAAGGTCGACGGTGCGAGGGGTTGGAGACCCGGCTCGCGAGCGCTCGAGGTCGCGACGCCGGACGTCGCGGAGACGCCTTCCGACGGCCTCGGTCGGGTCGATGTCGACGACGAGCACTGCCTCCTCGAATCCCGGGGCGCGGGCGATCACCTCGCCCTCGTCGTCGAGCACGACCGAGTGCCCGTCGAAGACGAGCTCGTCCTGGCCACCGACGAGGTTGCAGAACGCGAGGTACGCGGCGTTGTCGCGGGCGCGCGTGACGAGCATCTCCTCGCGATCCTCGGCCTTGCCGACGTGAAATGGCGACGCCGACGTGTTGACGATGAGGGTCGCGCCGGCGAGCGCGAGATCGGTCGCGGGCGGGCCGGGCTGCCAGATGTCCTCGCAGATCGTTGGCCCGACGAGGACGTCACCCGAGCGGAGGAGCAAGAGCTCTCGGCCCTCGGCGAAGTACCGGTGCTCGTCGAACACGCCGTAGTTGGGCAGGAAGTGCTTCCGGTAGCTCGCCTGGACGGCGCCGTCGAAGCAGAGGGCCGCGGCGTTGTAGAGGTCACGGTCGAAGAGGGGGCACCCGACGAGTGCCGCGATCCCGGTGCAGGCTCGGGCGACCTCGGCGAGCGCCTCGTCGGCGGCCTTGATGAACCCGGGTCGCAGGAGCAGGTCCTCCGGTGGGTAGCCGGTGACGGCGAGCTCGGGAAGCAGCACGATCTCGGCGCCCGCACGCCGGCTCTCCTCGAGCGCAGCGACGATCTTCTCGACGTTCCGATCGAGCGCGCCGACCGTCACGTTGAGCTGGGCGAGCGCAAGTCGCATTGCGAGGCAGCCTATCGGCTGGTCACTACAAGCTCCTCCGCGCCGGCGAGCCCGCGGACCGACTCGTCTGGATGAGTTGTTCCATGAGGTCGTGCTCGTTGTTGCGTGGGTCGGGCGTGCTGCGGTGCGGAGGGAGCACGGGAGCGCCCTGCGCGTCTGGCGCGCGCGCAGCCGGCCGCGAGATCGTGGAACTACTCATCTAGAGTTCCTTCATGCTCGGAGAGCAGGTGCGAACCGTCGTCGTCGAGCGTCGCTATCGCGGGCCGCTTCGTTCCGGGAACGGCGGCTACGTCTCGGGCCTGCTCGCGCGCGAGCTCGGCGGGGTGGTCGAGGTGACGCTGCGGCAACCGCCGGCACTCGAGCGCGAGCTTGGCCTCTTCCGCACGGCGACAGGGCTCGAGCTGCGCGACGGCGAGACGCTCGTCGCCGAGGTGAGGGCAGGTGAGCTCGAGATCGAGGCGCCTGCGGCCCCAGCGTATGAGGAGGCTGTCGCCGCTCCGGTCGTGAGCGCCTGGTGGAACTCGGAGGCGTATGGCGAGTGCTTCTCGTGCGGCACGCGACCCGGAGGTGACGGGCTCGAGATCCACCCGAGGCCGTTCGGTGACGTGGTCGCAGCCCCCTGGGTCGCGGCCGACGTCTCACCGGAGGTCGTGTGGGCGGCGATCGACTGCTCGGGCGCGTACGCCGTCGGCGGGCCGGGGCGTGGTGAGCCGCTGCTTGCCCGGATGACCGCGCGAATCGACCGGCTACCCGCCAGAGACGAGCGATGCGTTGTGATCGGCTGGTCGCTCGGCGAGGACGGCCGCAAGCTCCACGCGGGGACGGCCCTCTACGGTGGTCGCGGCGACCTGCTCGCGCTCTCGCGTCAGCTCTGGATCGTGCCCGCCGCCGCGTAGACGATCACGAGCGACACCGCGCTCCCACGAGCCCGCGTGCAGCGGCACCTGTAAGGAAACTGGCACACAATTGGCACAAAGGCGTGACACTTTCGGGCTGGATTCGTGTAACGATGCGCATCCTTGTTCCCCCTGGGTGGGCGGGGGTTTGGGATGGCCCTGGGAGGCCTGCGCCGAAGCAAAGCCAGCCGCCGGGGCGTTCGCCGAGGATCGGGCGCCACTCGGTCTCACACCCCCGGTTGTCGGGCCGTCAGTCCTGCGTCAGCGCGACGAGGAGCCCGCCGTCCTCGTCGTAACCAGGAAAGAGGTCGAGCGTGACCCGCTTCTCGAGCCCCGCCCTCGTCGTGAGCGCCGAGCGCTTGCCAAGCTGTCTGACGCCCCACTCCTCGACGAGCTCGAACGGCCCGCGCTCGCTCAGCCCGAAGACGTCGATCACGTCACGTCCCATCAGGTCCGCCTCGCGGAACCCGGTGAGCTCGAAGACACCGCGACCCGCCCCGAGCACTCGCCGCTTCGCGTCGCACACCACGAACCCGGTCGACGGCGCCGGGTAGTAGTCATCGAGGAGCTGGAAGAGAAATCCGAATCCGCAGCTTCGGCACTGGGCCGCCTGGGTCGAGAACCCCTCGAGCCCGTCATGGTCGACCGAGCGCTCGCGGCAGTTGGGGCAGATGAAGTAGGGCATGGCGTGATCGTACGCTCCGGCAATTGCGGGCGATCATCCCGGACCTGACTGCGGACGGCGAGCACCTCGTTCCCGGCGGGTAGAGCTTCCTGCTCCAAAGCGGGGCTCTTGGGTGCTTGCTGATACACGGACTCACGGCGATTCCCGAGGATGCCGAGGCGTTCGCGGTCGTCGATGCGTTTCTCGAGTTCCCGGAGCGAGTCTAGACCGAGGAGCTCCGGTTGCAAGAGCGGAGCGGTTGACCAGTGAAGTTAGTACCTGCTAACATTAGCGTGTACTAACAAGGGAGGAGAGAGCTCAGATGTCACCGTCCGTCTTTCACGGCGAGCTGCGCAAGTGGTGGACGCTTGCCGCAGTCGCCTTCGGCCTGTTCATGATCATGCTCGACAACACCGTCGTGAATGTCGCACTGCCTTCGATCCAAAAGGACCTTGGCGTCGACCTCTCCGAGCTCGAGTGGGTCGTCACGGGCTACGCGCTCACGTTTGCGGCGCTGATGCTGATCGGCGGGAAGCTCGCCGACATGCTCGGCCGCCGACTGATCTTCGTCGTCGGCATCCTCGCCTTCACCGCGGCTTCGCTCGCGTGTGGGCTCTCGGACAGCGGCACGATGCTGATCGCGGCTCGGATCGCTCAGGGTGTTGGTGCTTCCCTGATGAGCCCGGCGTCGCTCTCGATCATCACGGCCACGTTCCCGCCGAAGCAGCGCGGTACTGCGATCGGGATCTGGGCAGGGGTCTCGGCCCTCGCGCTCGCGATCGGGCCGCTCACCGGTGGTCTTCTGACCGAGCACCTCAGCTGGCACTGGATCTTCTTCGTCAACGTTCCCGTTGGCATCCTCGGCGTCGTTGCGAGCTTTCTCCTTATCGATGAGTCCCGCGACGAGTCGGCCGTGCAGACGTTCGACATCCCCGGGCTCGTCACGTCGGCGCTCGGGCTCTTCGCGTTGACGTACGGGTTGATCGAAGCGAACACCTACGGCTGGACGTCTGGGAGGATCATCGGTGCCTTTCTGATCGCGGTCGTCTCCCTCGTCGCGTTCGTCCTTCTCGAGCGGCATCAGCGTGTGCCGATGCTCGACGTGACTCTCTTTCGCTCATCGACGTATGTCGGTGCGAACGTCGTCCTGCTGCTCGTCGCACTCGCGATGTTCGGCGTGTTCTTCTTCGTCTCCATCTACATGCAGAACATCCTCGGGTACACCGCGGTCCGCTCTGGCGCCGCGTTCCTGCCGATGACGCTGCTGATCATCCTCGTCGCACCCCAGGCCGGCAGGCTCGCCGATCGGATTGGCTCACGTGTCCTGATGACGACCGGGATGGGAATGATCGGTCTGCACCTCCTGTACTACGCAACCCTCGACGAGACGGCCACGTACCTGCGCCTGCTCCCGGCGTTCATCGTTGGTGGGATCGGGATGGCGCTGACGATGACTCCGGCGACGGCCGCGGCAATGAAGGCCGTGCCCCGTGACAAGGCCGGCGTCGGCTCGGCCGTCCTCAACGCATTCCGCCAGGTGGGCGGCTCGCTCGGCGTTGCGCTGATGGGAGCGATCATGGCTGCCCGCGCAACGACACCACCGTCGGTCGCCGGCTTTCTCGACGGGTTCCACGCAGCGCTCGTCGTCGCGGGCCTGATCGCATTCGTCGGCGCGGCGCTCGCGTTCGTGCTCGTCAGGCACGTGCCGCACCACGACGTGCCGCCGCAGGTCGCGGCCGAGGCCGCGTGAGGCGAGAGCGCGGGCTCACCGAGCGCGGGCGGCGGCGTCACGCGTCGGAGCGAATGCCTGCGGCCGAGCGCCGGGCCGCGGTGCTCGACGCTGCGCTGGAGGTCTTCTCGGCCAAGAGCTACTCGAGCGCGACGACGGCCGAGATCGCCCGTGCGGCGGGCGTCTCGGAGCCGATCCTCTACCGCCACTTCGCCTCGAAGCGCGATCTCTGGCTCGCCTGCCTCGACGCGGCGTGGGCGGAGGTGCGCGCAGCGATCGACGCCAAGATGGCCTCCGTCGCGGCCGGTGTCCCGGGTGACAGCCCCTCGCCGTGGGAGTCGCCCAGGCTCGCACATCTCTGGCTCCAGGGGATCGCGGGCTCGGCCGATGATCCGACGATCACCGCGAGCGTGCGCAGTCACATGCGGGATGTGCACGACGCCGTCGCCGCCGTTCTCCGCGCCCAGCAGGCGAACGGTGGCATTCCCCGCGATCGGGACTGCGAGGCCGAGGCCTGGCTCTTCGTCGCGGGTGGCCTCCTTCGCGGCGCGGGCGACCGTCTTGGCCTGCTCACACGATCCGAGCTCACGGCGATCGGGCGTGAACGGAGTCGCTGGCTCACGGGCCGCCTGTAGGAGCCGCTAGATACGTTGTCCCACGCTCCGGCGAACTCGACCACGTGGAACAACTCAGCTAGAACGGGATCCGTAGCAACCAGAAGGTTGCGAGCCCGGCTCCCAGGGCGATTGCGAGGTTCCGGGTGCGCCACGCTGCGAGTCCCACGACGGTCGCCGCCACGATCCGGATCTCGCCTTCGCCGCGATCACCCTCGAGCGCCGGGGTCACGAGCGCGGCGAAGACCGCGATCGGGACGAAGTGGAGGAACCGGAGCCAGAAGGCGGGCGGGGTCGTCCGAAGCGTGAGCCCGGCCAGGCGCGAGCCGTAGGTGACCGCGACCATCCCCGCGAGCGTGAGCCAGAACGTCACGGGAGGCAGACCGCCGTCGTCTCGCAGGCGCGGAGCACCTTCACGGTCGGCTTGCCTTCGCGTCCCTCCGGCCACTCCAGCCGAAGGAGCACCGAGGCGGCGTCATTCGAGTACCGCCGTTCCCGCGCGGTGCGCAGCGGGTTCGCCTGGTGCGCGAGGACGTACAGGCCGGGCGGGAGCCCGGTGAGGTCGACGTCCTGCCCGTGGTAGAAGGCCGGGTAGCGGTCGCGGTATCCGGGCGACGAGCCTTCGACCACGCTCCGCGCCCCAGGTCTCCCGGTCGCGCAGTTCCCGGTGAACCGCGGTGGGGCGATCTTTTCGACCGGGAGCAGCGCGTTTCCGTAGCGATCGACCAGACAGAAGCCGCTCTTGCGGTCGCGCACGACGAGGTTTGGGTTCGCGACCGACCGGAGGGTGTACGACTCGAACGGCTGGAGGTGCCAGTGGAAGTGCGGGGGGTGCGGCTCGTACCGAAGCCGGCCGATCCGCGGGACAAGGAGCCGGCGTCCGTCGGCGAGCTCGACGACCTGATCGGCGCGCATGAGCTTCGCTCCTGGCTGCCGTGCTCCGTGGATGACGAGCGGACCGTTGCCGCGGTTCTCGACGGACGAGGTGAATCCGAGCGCCCAACGCCCCCCGAGCTTGAGGATCGCCAGGTCGGTCGGCGGACGCTGGTCAAGGTCGGGCAGTCGCGCGCCCACGGGCGGAACCAGCAGGGCAGCAGCGGTCGCCCACTGCGGTGTCGTCTCGCCGGCCGACCCCGGAACGAGGCGAACGCGACCACCGGCGACCGGGACGGTGGCGAGCACGGTCCGTCCGTCTGACCTGCGTTCGAATACGAGCCGTCGACCGTCGGGCGACCAAGACGGCGCGGTGTCGATCGCCGGCCCGCGCACGACCGGTCGCGTCTGGCCATCCGCGAGATCGAGGCGCCAGATGTCACCAGCGACCTCGAACGCAAGCACCGTCCCTCGCGGCGACCAGGCTGGCGCGTGGACCGGGCGGGCGAACGTCGCGAGCGGCTCGAGCGATGCTCCCGAGGCTCGTGCGAGCCAGAGCCCGCTGACGCGATCTCGGGTCGAGACGAAGGCGATCCGGTCGCCCCGGGGCTCCCAGGCGGGCTCCTCGTTGCGGCGGCCGTCGGCGATTACGAGCTCACGGCCCTCGCCGTCCGCCCGCGCGATCACGATGCTCGATCGGGTCGCGGTCCGACGTGTCCAGGCGAGCCGCGTACCGTCGGGAGACCAGGTCGGATCCGCGTCGTCAGTCGCACGCCCCGCCGTCAGCCGGCGGACGACACCGGTTGTCAGCGTTGCGACATATACCTCCGTGCTTCCGGCACGTCGCGAGGCGAACGCGATCCGCTCGCTCCCCGGCCCGACCGCGAGACCCGTGTCGCCGGGAAGAAGCAGCGGCAGCTCGAGGGGCTGACGCGAGCCGGGAGCGTGCGCGTAGCCGCCGCCTGCGCCCGTGGCGACGATGACCTCGCGCCCCGCGACAGCGTCCTTGCCCCCGCGCGCGCCCGCGGCGACCAGGCCGATCGCCGGGACGAGCGCGAGCAGCGCTAGCAGCGAGGCAGGTTTCGTCCACAGGGGCGCCTCAGCTCGCATCGCCCACCTGCTCAGCGAGCTCGTCCGGGGTCGGAGCCGGATCCTGGCGGGTAAGCCACGCCCCGACAAGCGCTCCGGCGACGCCCGTCGCGAGGATCGGTAGTCCCCCGCTCAGTCGCTGCGCGAGCAGCCACGCGACCACCCCGGATACACACGCGACGACGAGCTCGACCCGCGTGTGGAGCAACGGCACGAGCAGCGCGAGGAAGGCGAGCGGGAAGACGACATCCACGCCGAGCTTCGTCGGGTCGGGGATCGCGGCGGCTGAGACCGCGCCCACGAGCGTCGCGGCGTTCCAGGTGGCGTACAGGCTCAGCTCGATCCCGAGCAACGTCCGGAAGTCGCGGGCCCCGCGCGCGACCGCGACGCCGTACGCCTCGTCGGTGAGGAAGAACCCGGCGACCGGCACCTGCCCGACGCTCAGCGGAACGGTCCGGGTCAGCGACATCCCGTAGAGCACATGGCGAACGTTCAGCAGGAACGTCGTGAAGACGATCGACGCGCCGCTTGCGGCAGCCCCGAAGAGCCCGGACGCGCTGAACTGGGCGCTCCCTGCGAAGACGAGCAGCGACAGCGCCTGCGTCTCGACGAGCGACAGCCCGGCGCCGCGGGCGGTAACTGCGAAGGCAAATCCGAAGGGGACGACCCCGAGCCACAGCGGCACCATCGCTGTGAAACCGCTCCAGAACCCCTCGACCCGCGATGTTGTCGCCATGGCGCATCTCTATCGGATCCGGCACCTGAATCCTCCGACAACCCGCCGACGAGTCAGGCTTTAGCCTGACTCGTGCGCTTGACGTTCGTCTCCCGCGATAGCGGGTGGTGCTTTGCGGAAGTGCGCGGGTCTGGCTGAAGCCAGACCCGGTGGTGGGGGCGCAGGCTCTGTTCGGGTGGGGCGTCGAGTCAGGCTTTAGCCTGACTCGTGCGCTTGACGTTCGCCGCCCGGAAGCGCAGCTCCGGCTCGGCGCGTGCGCGTCCTTTGGCGCAAAACGAAAGACGCCCCCGGCTGCGGCTCCCGGGGGCGTCTTCCTGATTTGGGCTGATTCGTTCGGGATGTCGGTCGGAGCTCGTGACTCTGCGGCCCAGTCACGCTGTTCTCCTCCCCGACACCTGTCCCCGGTCGGTTCGGCCCACAGCCGGTCTTGGCGATGACCTGCTGCTTGTGTAATCGGCACTCTAAGCGACATGTCCAGTCTAGTCAAGTACCTCAGTCAAGTGATTTACGGTACCTTTACTTGACTTCGGTTCCCCCTCCGGGAGCCGAAGATCACCCTAGTGAGGGAACGACAAGTTGCCGATCAAGCGTTTAGGTGAAGCACAGATGAACCACCTCGCCGCCGCGACGTCTTCACAGACTGGTCTTGCACGGGCTGCGACGCAGCTCGGCGACCGCGTGCGCACGTTGCGGCAGGCGGCTGGTCTCACGCAGACCGACCTTGCGGGCGATCGGTTCTCGAAGGAGTACGTCAGCCAGATCGAGCGCGGCAAGACCCGGCCCACCGACGAGACGATCACGTGGCTCGCCGCTCGGCTCGGCGTCGACATCGAGTTCCTGCGACACGGAGTCCAGACCGACGCCCGCGACCGCGTCGAGGCGATTCTCGCGCGAGCCGAGGCGCTGTCGGAGGCCCACGAATATCGAGACGCACTCGACGCGTTTACGGCCGCGAGGGCCGAGGTCGGCGCCACCGGTCTCCCGGAGCTCGAGGTCAGGGCGCTTGCCGGCGAGGGCTGGGCCCGCATGCAGAGCGGCGACACTCGGGGCGGCATCGAGGTCCTTCAGGTTGCACGTGAGCTGACCGAGCTCGTGCAGTTCTCCGACATCGAGCGTGCCGACGTGCTCTTCCGTCTTGGCTGCTGCCGCTACAAGCTCTCGAGCATCTCGAGCGCGATCGGCCTGTTCGACGAGGCCCTCTCGCTCTGCGAGCGGGCCGAGCTTCCGGCCGATCTGCTCACCTCGCAGATCTTCGCGTGGCGCTCGCGCTGCCGTCGCCGGCAGGGCGACTACGAGGCGGCACGCGAGGACGCAGCGCGGGCCCTCGAGCTCGCCCAAGCGGCAAACGACCCACGGGTCGTCGCCGGAGCCTTCTTCCAGGCGTCGTTCGTCGCCGAGAAGATGGGGCACCTGATCCTCTCCCGGCAGTACGCGCAGCAGGCACGCGCGATCTACGCCGAGCTGAACGACCAGCGAAATCTCGGCCGCATCATGCTCAACCTTGGCGGCCTCCAGCTTCTGCTCGGCAAGCCCGAGCAGGCGATCGAGCAACTCCACGCGTCATTCGCACTCGCCGTCGAGGCCGGCTCACAGCCGGACGCCGCCCAGGCTTTGGGGAGCCTGGCGGCGGTGCATCTGCACCTCGGCGACTACGAGCTCGCGGATGAGAACGCGCGGAAGGCGCTCGAGCTCCTCGACGGTCGGGACGACTTCCTCGATGAGATCGGGCAGTCGAGCCTTGTGCTCGGCCGCTCGCTCATGGAGCGGGGCCGCTACGAAGAGGCCGAGGAGTGCTTCAGAAGGGCCGACGACGTTTTCGAGCAGATGTCGTCGGTTGGACACAGGGCGGGGGCGTGGGTAGCGCTGGGAGATCTTGCGACGCGTCGCGGTGACGCGTCGGAGGCAGCGCGTCAGTACAGGAACGCCGCCGAGGCGCTCCAGGTAGTGCGCTTCTGAGAGAGGAGGTATCCGTATGTCCCGTGCACGGATGGTGCTTCTGCTGACGAATCTGGCCCTCGTGGCTGGGTTCCTGGCGAAGTACAAGCCGCATCCCACTTTCTCGGACGGCGACTAGGCGCTGCGGGTCACAATGGACGCATGAAGATGCGTCCACTCGCGGCCCTCATCGCCGGTCTCGTCGTTCTCCTCGCCGTTGGCTGCGGCTCGGGGAACACGGACGAGAAGGCTGGAGATTCACCTGCAGCGCCTCCAGGGGAAACCCTGGAGGCGCTTTGGCGTGCTCCCGGCGTCGACGTTGCCGTCGTCCCGGGCACGTCGGACTACGCTCCCGGTCGCAACAGGGTCTCGTTCCTGATCGTCGACGAGGACGAGCTCGTCGAGCGGCCGACGGCGACGGTGTACGTCGCGGCCGGCCTCAAACGGAAGCCGTACGAGAAGACGGTCGCACGGCTGGAGCCGATCGGCGTCCCAGGCGGTGAGACGGCGCCCGCAGGCTCGATCTATGTGACGACGATCACCGTACGGGGCCCAGGCAAGGTGTGGTTCATGGCAGAGCCGGTCGGCGGCAAGCGGGTGCAGGCGCTCGGGAATCTCGTCGTCGGCAAGCGGAGTACCGCGCCGAACGTCGGTGACCGTGCGATCTCGACCGAGACGCCGACGCTGCGCTCCACCCGCGGGAACCTGAAGCTGCTTTCGACGTCGCGCAAGCCCGATCGCAAGCTCTACGAGACCTCGGTCGCCGAGGCGGTTGCCGCACACGAGCCCTTCGTCGTCACATTCGCCACGCCCGCGTTCTGTCAGACGCGAACGTGCGGCCCGGTCGTCGACGTCGTCTCGGCCGTGCGGAGGCGGTTCGTCGGCACCGACGTTCGCTTCATCCACGCCGAGGTGTACCGGGACAACGACCCGGCCAAGCCCGTCAACCGCTGGCTCGATGACTGGCACCTGCAGACCGAGCCCTTCACGTTCGTCGTCGATCGCAACGGGCGCGTGAGCGCCAAGCTCGAGGGCGCCTTCTCGGTCGGCGAGCTCGCGGCTGCGGTGAAGCACGTGGCGCGGAGGTAGGCGGCCGCAGCCGGACGCTCGTCATTCGCTCGCCGGCGGCGCGGGAACGGCGTCGCAGGCGTCGGTGACGAGCGTCAGCCCGAGCACCGCGGCAAGGCTCGCCCGCAGGCTGCGAATCCTCGCCGCCCCGCCCATGGGATCTCCTGCTCCGGGTGGATCGGCCGGCCGGTCTCGCGGATAGCGAGGAGCGCGGCTCGCGCCCGCTCCGGGTCGTGCTCGACGAGCACGTCGGCGGCGTCGACCTGGACGACGATCGCGCTGAGGGCGTGCGCTAGCGTGTCGTGGAGGTCGCGAGCAATCCGCGCACGCTCGTCGCGAGCCGCCACGGCGGCGACCGCACCGCGGGCAGAGGCTCGGTCGCCGAGCAACGTCGGCAACGCGACGAGCAGGAAACCGCCGAAGAAGAAGCCCCATCGACGCGCCCGCCGCCGAGGCTCGGCGCGCCGAGCACTCCCGCGTGCCGGCGGCGACCACCGAGAACGCAATCCGCGGACCGCGCGCTGCCGCCAGGGCATAGGCGGCAAGCCCGAGCGCAAGTCATGCGACGGTGACCGTGAGCCCGAGCGCGCCGCTGCCGGCGATAGCCGCCGCGATCGCCACGAACGTCACCAGCGGTCTGCTCCGCCGGAGCGCAGTCAGCAGCGTCCCGGCCAGACCAAGTGCAACCCAGACGGCATCGGGACGGCTGGTCGGGTCTCGGGCGGCAAGCACCGCAACCAGTGCAAGAGCGAGGGCCGCGAGCGGGTCGCGGTGACGCCAGGCGAGGTCGAACGGAGGCACCTGGCGGACGCTACTGCGTTGGCCCGAGTCGGCCGATCCCGAGCAAGACCCGCTCATGGGCCGAAGCGGCGTACGCGGCGGGCGCTCCAGACGAGTGCCACGAGGCCACCTGGTGTGAGCAGGAGGAAGGCGGCGTACACGGGCAGCTTGCCCGCCACGGGCTCGAGCGTCGCGAACGTTGCGACGGCCGCCGCGGGTAGCGCGGCAAGCGAGAGGAGCGAGAGCGTGCCTGGGCGTGCGGCTGGCGGGAGGGGTGTTTGTAGCCGTGCCGGGGCACGATGCAAGAGCAGGGGCGGTATCGCGAGCAACGCGAGGACGAGCGGGATCGAAAGGGGCGAGGCCGGGGCCACGCCGAGCCCGTACCAGCCGGCGATCGCGACGACCGCGAGGGCGATGGGTACGCGCGCAGTTCGCTCCGGGAGAGAGCGCACGAGCCGAATGCAGAGCGGGTAGGCCAACGCGAGGACCGCGGTGTTCGCCGCTGCATAGAGGGCGAAGGCGGTGGGGGTTGGCACGCGTTCGACGTCCGGCTCGTGCACGAAGCCGGCCGCCCAGAGCCCGAACCCGACCCCGACCGCGGCGCTCATTGCGAGCGCTCGGGCCGGGCTCGAGAGCAGAGCCGCGGGCAAGGCGATCCACCCGAGGCAGACTGTCAGCGGCGCGTGCCAGGCGAGGCCTGTCCAGGAGATCTGGTGTGGTGCCGTGATGGTGACGGTGCCCGCGATCGCCCCCTCCGCGAGCCAGCCAAAGAGCGCGCCGACCACGAACCAGCCCGCCCAGGTGCGGACGTCGAAGCGGCGAGCCACCGTCAGGGCGAGGTAGGAGACGACGCTGTAGGCAAGCCAGGTGATGACGAGGCCGCCGAGCCCCTCATCGCCACGCCAGCTAGCCCAGAAGAGCCCCTCGGAGAAGACCCACGAGACCGCTCCGAGCGCGAGGGGGCCACCAAGGCTGCAAGCCGGGCCGCGGTGGTGGAGATACGCCATCGCGTCGACCCTACAGCGGGCCGCGAAGAAGGACGTCGTGCTGGAGGACGATCCGCATCCGCTCGGCGGGGGACGGGCAGGTGCCTGATCGAGGCTCGACGTAGACTGCGCCGATGGGTCACGTCCTCACCGAGCTCCCGGTCGGAGAACGCGTCGGGATCGCGTTCTCTGGCGGCCTCGACACGTCGGTCGCGGTCGCGTGGATCCGGGAGAAAGGCGCGATCCCGTACGCGCTCACCGCCGATCTCGGGCAGTACGACGAGCACGACATCGGCGGAGTCCCCACGCGGGCGAAGGCGTACGGCGCCGAGGAGGCGATCCTCGTCGACTGCAAGCCGCAGCTTGTGCACGAGGGGCTCGTCGCGCTTCAGTGCGGCGCGTTCCATATCCGCACCGCCGGACGCACGTACTTCAACACGACACCGCTCGGTCGCGCGGTGACCGGGACGATGCTCGTCCACGCGATGCACGAGCACGGCGTCGACGTGTGGGGCGACGGCTCGACGTACAAGGGCAACGATATCGAGCGGTTCTTCCGGTACGGGCTCCTCGTCAACCCGGCGCTGCGGATCTACAAGCCGTGGCTCGATCCGGTCTTCGTCGCGGAGCTCGGCGGACGTAGGGAGATGAGCGAGTGGCTGCTGGAGCGCGGCCTTCCGTACAAGGCCTCGGTCGAGAAGGCCTACTCGACGGATGCGAACATCTGGGGTGCGACGCACGAGGCAAAGGAGCTCGAGCAGCTCGATCATCCGATGCACATCGTCGAGCCGATCATGGGGCTCGCTCACTGGCGGGAGGACGTCGTGATCGAGCCCGAGACGGTGTCCGTGCGCTTCTCGGATGGCTGGCCGGTCGCGCTCAACGGGCGCTCGTTCGACGACCGTGTCGAGCTCGTGCTCGAGGCGAACGCGATCGGCGGCCGCCACGGGCTCGGGATGTCCGACCAGATCGAAAACCGGATCATCGAGGCGAAGAGCCGCGGGATCTACGAGTCGCCCGGAATGGCACTCCTTCACGTCGCCTACGAGCGGCTGTTGAGCGCGATTCACAACGAGGCGACGCTCGAGGCCTACGCTACGCAGGGCCGGCGGCTCGGGCGGCTCCTCTACGAGGGGCGCTGGTTCGACCCGCAGTCGCTGATGCTCAGGCAGAGCCTGTGCAGCTGGGTGGCCTCGCCGGTTTCGGGGGAGGTGACGATCGAGCTGCGTCGCGGTGACGACTACTCGATCCTCGACACCCGCAGCGAGAACGCCACGTATCACCCGGAGCGACTCTCGATGGAGCGGGTCGAGGATGCCGTCTTCGGCCCACTCGACCGGATCGGCCAGCTGACGCTTCGGCTGCTCGACATCGAGGACTCGCGTGCCAAGCTCGAGCACTACGGCCGCGCCGGGCTGACGTCGGGCGCCGGGCCGATGGGCATCCTCGAGGAGTAGCCGGGGCGAACGCGCAGGCCGGTGAGCTCGGATCTCCGCTCGCAGCGGGCCGAGCCCGACCGCGCCGAAGAAATTGGCACAAAGTTGGCACAGGTTGTGACACTTCCCTAACCAAATCCGTGCGATGCTGCGCATCCTTGTTCCCCCTGGGTGGGCGGGGGTTCGGGATGGTCGTGACGCGCGCGCGAGGCATACCTCCGCGAGGCAAGGGCGCTGGAGCGGAGGATCCGTCCGGCGGCCGTTGAACAATCCACGGGACGGAGACACCTCCCCACGAAGCGTCTCCTCTCCCTGATCCACCCGAAGGCCGCCGCTCCCCTCGGCGGCCTTCATTTCGGATGACGCTCGGTGAGGCGGGCGCTCCGTAGACTCGAGTGATGAGCTCGCCGCCACTCACCTCTCTCGCAAAGGCCGGCGGCTGCGCTGCCAAGTACTCGGCCGCACGGCTCGAGACGCTGCTCGGGTCGCTCGTTCCCGCCGAGGCGGCCGACCTCCTCGTCGGGCTCGACCCGGCCGATGACGCGGCCGTGTACCGGCTCGACGACGAGCGCGCGCTTGTGTTCACCGTCGACTTCTTCCCTCCCGTCGTCGACGACCCACGCACGTTCGGCGTGATCGCCGCGACCAATGCGCTCAACGACGTCTTCGCGATGGGGGGCACGCCGCTGCTGGCGCTATCGGTCACGGCGTTCCCCGAGGAACTGCCGACCGAGGTGCTCGGCGAGGTGCTCGCCGGCGCGGCCGAGGCTACGAGGGAAGCGGGTGCGATCCTCGCCGGAGGCCACACCATTCGTGACAGCGAGCCGAAGTACGGCCTCGCGGTCGTCGGGCTCGTGCATCCCGATGGGATCTGGCCGAAGAGCGGAGCGCTCCCCGGCGACGCGCTCTTCCTGACAAAGCCACTCGGAACCGGGCTGATCCTCCAGGCGCGCCGCGACGGACGCGACCCCGACGGCGCGCTTACGGCCGCGATCGAAGCGATGACCACGCTCAACCGCCGGGCCGCCGAGACGCTGCGTCCGTTCGCGCCGCACGCGGTGACCGACGTCACCGGCTTCGGCCTGCTCGGGCACGCCTACGAGATGGCCTCGCGCTCGGGTGTCCGGATCGCACTCGACGCCGCCCGCCTTCCTGCCCTGCCGACTGCGCTCGAGCTTGCCGCCGAAGGGGTCCGCACCGGCGGCGACAGGCGCAACCGTGAGTTCGCCGGCGCCCACGTCGAGTCGACCACCACCGCCGCAAGCGACGCGCTTGCGTATGACCCGCAGACCGCCGGCGGACTCTTGATCGCGCTCCCATCCGCGCGCGCGGCGGTGCTCGAGGCGACGTTTGCGGCCGAAGCGCTCCCGCTCTGGCGCGTCGGGTCGGTTGCGGAGGGAACCGGCGTAACGCTCGCGTAGTGCGGGAGATTGCGGACGCTCGGCCGACAGGAGCTTCCGTACACTCGACGGCGTGACAGACCTCGCCGTCACCTCCCGGCGTCGGCTCCGCATCGCGGAGGGATCGCCGGAGCGGCTGTTGCGGGTGTCGGTCTTCACGCTCGCGTTGCTCGCATTTGTTGTCGGTTCGGGCGCGTTCGTTCGTCTCACCGGCTCCGGGCTCGGCTGCGAGAACTGGCCCCGCTGCGGCGATCTCCCCTTCCCCGCTCGCGGGTATCACGCGTTCATCGAGTTCGGGAATCGCGTGATCGCGCTGATCGGGATCCTCGGGACGCTCGCCACCTGGCTCGTCGCCCGACGGACGACCGATCTCGATCGGCGGGTGGTGCAGGCGGCGCTCGCCGTGTTCGCCATGACCTTTGCGCAGATCCCGCTCGGTGGGATCACGGTGATCCTCGAGCTGCACCCGCTCGCCGTGATGTCGCACTTCCTGCTCGCGATGGTCACTGTCGCGGTCGCAGTCTGCGTTGTCCTCGAAGCCTGGAGCGCCACCCGCGGCCTCGGCGCCTCGCCCGCACCTGGGTGGCTGCGGTGGGTCTCGGTGGTCGGGATCGCCGCGTGCGCGGTGATGGTCGTCACGGGCGCGGTCGCGACCGCCTCCGGCCCGCATCCGGGCGACAGCCGCCAGGTCGAGCGGCTCGGACTGACGATCACCGACACCGTCTACGTGCACGTCCGGGCGACGGCGGTCTTCGGGATCGGGCTCCTGATCATCGGCGCCTACCTCTGGCGGCTCCGCGCGGCGCTGCCGGGCGTCGTCAAGCTCGGTCTCGTGTTGCTCGGCGTGCTTTGCGCGCAGATGGTGGTCGGAGAGGTCCAGTACCGAAACGCGTTGCCTTGGGGGCTCGTTCTCGTCCACGTCACGCTTGCCGGGCTGATCTGGGCGCTGACCGTCGCGGTCGCCTATGCGACCTGGCGCCCGCCCGCCCCGCTCGCGGCGAGCTGAGCGAGACGGTTGACTGCTCCTGGTGATGGATGTAATATTCAACCATATGGTTGAATGTATCGAAACTACGAGCCTCGACGACGTGATGGTTGCCCTTGCGGATCCGACCAGGCGCGACATCCTCAGCCGTCTCCGTTCCGGGGCGCAGCGCGTCACGGGTCTTGCCGACGCTTATCCCATCTCGTTGAACGCGGTCTCGAAGCACGTCAAGACACTCGAGCGCGCAGGGCTCATCCGTCGGGAGATCGTCGGTCGTGAGCACTGGTGCTCGCTCGATGCCCGACCGTTGGCGGACGTCGGACGGTTTGCAGCGAGCTACGCGGAGTTCTGGAGTGAGGCGCTCGACCGCCTCGAAGAGCGGCTCCAGCACGCAACCGACCATCAGCATTCGGGAGGAGAGGGGCCATGAGCGGTACACACACGTGCACTGTCGTGCGAGTCATTGCTGCGAACGTCGAGGAGGTGTGGGACGCGTGGACAAACGTCACGGTTCTCGCCGACTGGATCACCTGCGGCGGCAGGGTGGTCAAGGCCGACGTTCGTGTCGGCGGCGAGTTCGAGCTCCACATCGGCCCTGGCAGTGCACCCGAGCGGGTGCACACGGGTCGATATCTCGTCGTCGAACGGCCACACCGCCTGGAGCTCACCTGGAGATCACACTGGACTGACGGCGAGTCTCACCTCGAAGTCTCCCTACGGAAGCTCGGCGCGCTGACGGAGATCACGGTCGTCCACAGTGGGCTCCCGAGCCTGGCGATCGAGGCGGACCACGCTGAGGGTTGGCGCGACTACATCGCACTTGTCGAGGAGGCCGTCGTGGCGAGGAGGGCGCTGACGACGACATAGCCCGCGTCCAACTCCGGTCGCCGACGGCGGGGCTCATCCCGCGCAACCGCCGTGCGAGTACGCTTCGTGGATGAGCGACGAGCTGCGCCTCGCCGAGTTGCCCGCGCTGCGGCAGCCCGTGCTGATCACCGCCTTCGCCGGCTGGAACGACGGCGGCCAGGCCGCGACGCTCGCGGCCGGATACCTCTCGAAGGCCTGGAGCGGGACGAGATTCGCGGACATCGACCCTGAAGGGTTCGTCGACTTCCAGACGGTGCGGCCCACCGTGACGCTTGACGAAGGGGTGACGCGGAGGCTCGAATGGCCCGAGAACGAGTTCTTCCAGTGCGCGATCCCCGGCACCGAGCGCGACGCGGTGATCCTGCTCGGGGTCGAGCCGAACTACCGCTGGCGGACATTCACGACGCTGATCACCGATCTCGCGATCGACCTCGGGGTCGAGCTCGTGGTGACGCTCGGCGCGCTCCTCGCGGACGTGCCGCATACGCGGCCGGCCCCGGTCACCGGCGCCGCCACCGATCCGCGGCTCGTCGAGGAGCTCGGCCTCCAGCTCTCGCGCTACGAGGGCCCCACCGGGATCGTCGGCGTCCTGCACGACGCCTGTCGTGCGGCGAACCTCCGCTCGGTGAGCCTCTGGTCGGCAGTGCCTCACTACGTTTCGCTCGCTCCCAGCCCACGTGCCGCGAGAGCGCTGTGCGACAAGCTCGGTGAGCTGATCGGGATCGAGATCGACATCGCCGAGCTCGCCGAGGCCGAGAAGGCCTACGCCGCACAGGTGAGTGAGGCGGTCGCCTCCGATGCAGACACGCAGGCCTACGTCGAGGAGCTCGAGCGAAGAACCGACACGCTCGAGCACTTCGTCGAAGGGGGGGAGTTGCCGACCGGCGAGTCGCTCGCCGCCGAGCTCACACGCTTCCTGCGCGAGCGCGAAGAGCGCGACGGCC
The DNA here is from genome assembly GCA_046330385.1 of Gaiellales bacterium. Classification (GTDB taxonomy): domain Bacteria; phylum Actinomycetota; class Thermoleophilia; order Gaiellales; family Gaiellaceae; genus Gaiella. The sequence goes on from JAXLSV010000003.1 coordinate 400,473, forward strand.
CCACCGAGCAGTAGCGGCTCCCGATCCGGCAACCGAGGTGCTCGGTCTCGCTTCCGCCGGTCCCGTGCGCTTCGCAGCGGGTAGGAACCACGCGGCGACCGCCGGAGACGATCGTCAACCGCACGAGGCAGGCTGAAGCCTGACCCGACCACACACCAGGCCGGCGTCGTCGCGAACGAGACCGCTTCAGAGCTCGACGTGGGCGACGCCGCCGCCCGCCGCCATCGCGGACGCCACCAGCCGGTGGTTGTCGTCGAGTAACGCGGGTGGCAACGGGGGGAGGATGTCGAACCAGATCGACGCGAAGCTGCCGACGAGCTGCGGGAGCCGCGCGGGACGACCGAAGAACCACACGTGCGCGTGGTAGCTCCCGTCACCCCACTTGCACACGTGGACGCGCCCGATGTCCGGGATCGCGTGGATCGCGTTCTCGACGCGCACGAGCATCGGCCCGAGCTGAGCCGTCAAGCGGGCCGGAAGCTCCCTGAAATCGAAGTGCTCGCGCGGCTCGAGGAACGCGACGATCGGCAACCCGTGATTCTGCGCGGGACGAGAAGCCAGTCGTCGTCGCTCCAGAGCGCCCGCGACTGCGATGTCTCGCACGTCTCGCAGCGCGACCCGGGCTCCTCTCCGTGGCGGGGCGGCTCCTCGGCGAGGGGAGGGACGAGCGGACGCACCGTGAGCGCGCCGTCGAACGGGAACGTGTCCCACTCGTGAACCGGCGGCATCGGTAGCCGTCCGTCCGCGTCCGCCGACGCACGCGCGCGGGCGAAGAGCTCCTCCGGTGTCTCGGCCATACGGCCGAGCCTATGCAGCCTGGTCGTCGACGAGGTCATCGTCGGCCGGGTCCGGCGCGCCGTCGGGCTCGGCTTGATCGGCCGCGATCGCGGGGGCGGCCTGCAGAGCCGGGTCTCCGTCGGAGACCTCCTCCGTCGTCTCGGTGGTCGCGCTCTCTGCGGCTCCGTTCTCGGGGGTCGTGCCCTCGGTCGACGTGCCTTCTGCGGTCGCGGGCCCCTTGCGCTTCTTGCGGCGCCTTCTCGGCTTGCGGTTCGGGGTCTTCGGTGCCGGGAGATCGTCTGCGAGCGCCGCCGCGATCACGTCGATCGTGTCGAGCGACTCGCGCGCCTCGTCGAGGAGCTTCGATGCCCGAGGGGTGTACCCCTCGGCTGAGGCGAGGAGCGCGGCGCCGACCGTCAGCGGCAGCGCCCTCGCGATCTTGACGAGCTGCGTGACGTTCTCCTCGTGCCGGTTGCCTCGCGAGTTCGCGACCGCGCCGAGCAGACGCTTACCCTCAGGGAACTCCTGGCTCGCCTTGCGGTCGAGAGTCTTCCGCACCGAGCGCGTAAGCCGCCACGTCCACCGCTGCAGGATCTGGTCGGGGGCATTCGCCTTGCCGTCACCGATCGCGCGAAGCAGGATTCGCACACCCGCCGCCCGGTCCTTCTCCCACGGCGGCGCCTGCGTGACGAGCGTGACAAGATCGTCGAAATCGGCTCGCTCAACGGGCGTGGCGACGCGATCGGCGAGCGCAGTCATCCGCAGCCGCCGGTTGGGGTTCTCAGCGGCGCAGATCGAGAGGAACGTCTCGAGCGCGACCTTCGAGGCTCGACCCTCGGTGAACTTCTTCGCGAACTCGGCGCGCTGGTCGAACCTGATCTGGCGGCCTGCGATCGTTGCCCAGTAGCGCTGTTCGTCCTCGTCGAGGAACTTGGGGTCGATGCGCTGCCACTCGCGCTGGATCACCGCCAGCCGCCGGGCGACATCCTGCGTGACCGGGACCAGCCACGGCGCCGGCGACAGGCGCCGGCGTGCACGCCGCGAGGAGCGGCGCCGCGGTGCCGGCGTAACGCGCGCGCCCTCGCGGTAGAAGTCCGCATTGAGCAGGGAGTGGAGTGAGACGACGCGGTCGGAATGGGTCGAGCTCTTCGCGACGAAGTCGACGACGATCCCGGCCTCCTTGCGCGGGTGTGTCCGCATGATGCGACCGATCCGCTGCTGGTACACGCGTTTGGACGCGGTCGGCGCCAGGTGCATGCAGATCGTCGCGCGCGGCGAGTTCCAGCCCTCGGCGAGAAGCTGCGCGTTGATCAGGACGTTGATCTCGCCACGCTCGTAGGCGGCAAGCGTCTCCGCGAGCTCGCGCGGCGGTGTCCGGCCGGAGACGGCGGTCGCCTTGATCCCAGCGGCGCGGAACTCCTTCGCGAGGTTGTAGGCGTGGTTGACCCCGGCCGCATACACGATCCCCGGCGTCGGCCCGAACCGGTCACGATAGAGGCTCGCAGCCGCCTGGTTGAGCGCGACGTGGTCGAGCGCTGCGGCGAGCGCGCGCTCCTCGAAGTCGCCGCCGACGATCGGCACCGAGGTGATCGCCGCGACCGGCGGGACCCGCAGGCACCGGAGCGGGGCGATCAGCCCGCGGCGGGCGGCATCGGTCAGCGGGAGATCGTCGACCGAGGCGGGGAACACGTCGGACACCTGCTTCGCGAGCAGCTCCTCGGTCGCTGTCATCCCGATGTAGAGCGGCTCGTGAAACTCGCGGATCGCTGCCGACGTCTTCTCGCCGAGCGCGGTGTGCGCCTCGTCACAGATCACGAGCTGGTACGCCTCGCGCGAAAGCTCGTGACCGTGTCGGGCGAACCAGGCGTACGTCTGGATCGTCATCGGGTCGGGCCGAAGTGGCTCCGAGCCGGTGAGGATCGCGTCGGTGATCCTGCCGCCGTACCCCTCGGTCGAGAGGTCTCGGCGGAACTGGTCGACGAGCAGGCGGCGGTGCGTGAGAATCAGCACACCGAGCTCGCGCGCGGACTCGACGAAGCCCGCGGCGGCAATGGTCTTGCCCGAGGCGGTCGGATGTCGGAAGCGGTAGCGGCGGGCGGCGCCAGGGTCGGCCCCGGCGAAGGCCGGCGGCTCGTCGTCGACGTCATCGGACAGCTCAATCCCGAGATCGTCGTCCTCGTCGAGCTCCGGGTCCTCGTCCGGCTCGACGGCGGCACCATTACCGTTGCCGCCGTTTTCGTCGACGGAGCGTTGAGTCGCTGCGATCAGCTCGGTGAGCATCCCGGCGAGCGCGTCGATCTGATGGCGACGCAGCGAGGTGCCGGAGAGGGTCGCAGGGCTTTCGGCGGCAAGCACCCGCTCGAGCCCGAGCATCAGCCCGTAGCGGACCTTCCATTTCGACGAAGGCACCTTCCGACCCGCGTCGAGCTCGGTAAGCGCGTCGTCGAGCGCGAGACGGCGGGCGGTACCCGGCGCGAGCGCGACGGCGGCGTCCTCACCGGGGTGAAGAAACGGCTCGCCGAACCACTGTCCGGCTCGGAGCGCAGCAGCCTCCAGGGCCGCCGCAGTCTCCGACAACTTAGTCGGGGTTGATGTCGTTTCCTGCATGTGCTGGAGCGTCGACAGCCGAAGGATGTCCTCGGCGTCGCTGCCCCGTCCTTGCGTCTTCTGGGATGCTCGGCGTGCTCGCGTCACAACGAAAAAGCCGCGCCGACCAACTCAGGATAGCGGAAGGACCGGCGTTATGCGAGCGGCCGGCCGCTCACCCGCTGCGACACGCCAGTCTGGTCGAGGTGCTTTGTGATCCCGCCCCGGAAGAACGGATACCCGGCACCGAGGATCAGGCAGGCATCGATGTCGGCGGCCGCCGCGACCACGCCCTCGTCCAGCAGATGCCGGCACTCGTCGGCGAGCCCCTCGAGGATCCGAGCGTGGATCTCGTCGACGGTCGGCCGGTCGGGCGTCGCCTCCAGCGACGGGAGCTCACCGGCCGCGAGCGCCTCGAGCGTCGGCGAGAGCGGGAATCGCTCCGGGTAGGCGCCGTGCATCGTGTGGAGAACGTGATTTGCAACCTTCGGCCCGACCATCGCCAGCAGCGCCGACGGCGGCATCGGGAGCCCGAGTCGCAGCGCCGCGGCATCGGTCTCCTCGAACGTGCTCCCGGCCTCGAGCGCCTGCATCAGCACCGACGACTGCCGGGTCAGGAGCCTGTTCACGACGAACCCCGGCGCGTCCTTGACGAGCACGCCGCGCTTGCCGAGGGCCTTGGATACCGACCAGGCGGTCGCAAGCGTGACGTCGTCGGTGTGCGGCGTCCGGATCAGCTCCACGAGCGGCAGCACCGAGACCGGATTGAAGAAGTGCATGCCTACCAACCGCTCCGGGTGTGCGAGCTCGCTCCCCATCTCCGTCACCGCGAGCGCGGACGTGTTCGTCACAAGCAGGCACTCGGGCGAGACCACCGCTTCGACCGCGGCGAAGACCTCCCGCTTGACGGAGAGCTCCTCGAACACCGCCTCGATCACGAGATCGCAACCGGCAAACGAGGACGGGTCGGCGACGCCCGAGACGATGCTTCCGAGGAAGCGCGCCTTCGGCTCGGGAAGGCGTCCCTTCGCAGCAAGCCCAGCGAGCTCGGTGCGGATCGTGTCGAGCGCCGTCTCCACGCGCCCAGTGTCGACGTCGGTGATCACGACCGGCACCTCGAGCCGCCGGAGAAACAGCGTCGCGAGCTGCGTCGCCATCAGGCCGGCGCCGACGACGCCCACCCGCTGGAGGCGACGCGGCGACGAGTCCGGGATCCCCGGTCCCTTCTTCGCGCGCCGCTCGACGACGTCGAAGGCGTAGATCGACGCTTGCGCCTCCGGACCCGGGAGGATCTCCGCGAGCGCGTCTTCCTCGAGCGCATAGCCCTCTTCGATCGTGGTCGTCCCGGTCGCCTCGATCAGGTCGAGCGCCTTGTAGGGCGCGGGGGCAGCGCCGTGCACGGCGTCGTCGACCCGCGCGCGCGCCTTGCGGCAGACCTCGCCAAGGTCGGAGAGATCCGCAGAATACGCCTGCTTGCCAACGCCCGACTCGACGCGCCGCACCGCGAGCTCGATCGACTCGTCGAGGAACTCCGCCGAATCGAGCATGTAATCGGCGAGGCCGAGCTCGATCGCGTCGGCCGCCGTCAGCATCCGGTTCTGCTTGAGGGGGTTGTCGACGATCACCTTGACCGCGCTCACAGCCCCGAGCAGCCGTGGCAGCAGGGTGACGCCACCCCAGGCCGGGAAGATCCCGATGAACACCTCGGGCAGCGCGAGGTGTCGGACACCGCTCGCAACCGTTCGCACGTCGCAGTGCACCCCGATCTCGATCCCGCCGCCCAGCGCCGCGCCGTTCCACGCGCAGAGCGTCGGGTACGGGAGCGCACGGATCCGCCCGAAGAGCTCGTGCCCGACGCGGCCGCCCTCGCGCGCCAGCTCGGCGGTGATTCCGGGGAACTGCTCGAGATCCGCACCCGCCGCGAACACGAGCGGCTTGCCCGTGATCACGAGCGCACGCCAGCGGTCGTCCTCGAGCCGGTCGAGCACGGCGGCAAGCGAACGAAGCGCGCTAGGCCCGAACGTGTTCGGCCTCTGCCAATCCTCGCCGTTGTCGATCGTGACGAGCGCCACTGGGCCGACCCGCGTCGCCACCTCGTTGAGGAAGAACTGCGTCTGCCCCATCACGCGTGATCCCTGAAGCGGCCGCTGGCGCGGCCGGCGGTTGCGCACGGCTCGAGCGTCACGCGTCCGGGCCCCGTTCCCACAGCAATGCCGCTCCCATGGTTTCCCGCAGATCCGGTATCCGCTGGTGCGGATCCCGGATCGCGACGATCCCTGAAGCGGCCGCTGGCGCGGCCGGCGGTTGCGCACGGCTCGAGCTCACGCGTCCGGGCCCCGTTCCCACAGCAATGCCGCTCCCATGCCGAACCCGATGCAGAGGGCGGTGAGGCCATAGCGGGCGTCCGGGCGCTCGCCAAAGGCATGGGCCAGCTGGGCGATCAGGCGAGTGCCCGACGCGGCGAGCGGGTGCCCGCAGGCGATCGCGCCACCGTAGGGGTTGAGCCGAGGGTCGTCCTGCGCGACGCCGACGCCGTCGCACCACGAGAGCACCTGCACCGCGAAGGGCTCGTTGAGCTCGAACAGGTCGATCTCGTCGATCGTCAACCCCGCCTGCGCAAGCACCTTCTTCGTCGCCGGCACCGGGCCGAGGCCCATCAGGTGCGGCTCGACCCCGGCGTAGGCGAAGCCTCTGAGGATCATCCGCGCCGGCAGCCCGAGCTCGACCGCGGCCTCCCGCGATGCGATCAGACCGGCGGTGGCGCCGTCGGTGAGGCCCGCGCTGTTACCCGCGGTGACGCGCCCACCCGCACGGAACGGCGTGCGCAGTCCCGCGAGCGTCTCGACCGTGGTGTCCGGTCGCAGGAACTCGTCACGCGCAGCCTGCATCCAGCCCTCGTCTCCGAAGACGGTGAATGGGACGACCGTCCTGGCGAAGACACCGTCGGGGTCGGCCCACGCCGCGTTCGCCCGGCGCTGGCTCTCGGCCGCGTACCGATCGGCATTCTCGCGGGTCAGCTGCGGAAGGAGGTCGTGGAGGTTCTCGGCCGTCTGCCCCATCGTCGCCGCGCTCTGGTCGATCAGCCGGTCGGCGACGAAGCGAGGGTTGAAGTCGATCTCGCTCCCGATCGGGTGGTTGCCCATGTGCTCGACCCCGCCGGCGATCGCGACGTCGTACGCACCCATCGTGATGTGTCCTGCAACCGCCGTCGTCGCGGTGAGCGCGCCCGCGCACATGCGGTCGATCGCAAACCCCGGCACGGTGTGGGGAATCCCGGCGAGTAGAGACACCGCCCGCCCGAGCGTCAGCCCCTGGTCGCCGACCTGGGCGGTCGCAGCGAGGGCGACATCGCCGATCCGCTCGGGCGGCACCGAGGGGTTCCGGCGGAGCAGCTCTCGGACGACTTTGACCGCGAGATCGTCGGACCGCGTCTTGGCATACAGGCTCCCGACGCGCCCGAACGGCGTCCGAACCCCGTCGACGAAGACGACCTCGCGTGTCACCGTCGGAGCATAGCGCGCGCTTGACTGACTGTTCAATCAGCCGCCGTCGAACTCGTGTCGCCGACGCGTGCGGAAGGGGGAAGGCGACTACTCGGACAGCTCTTTGGCCCGCGTCATTGCGGCCTGGATCGCGTTCAGGAACGCGGCGCGAACGCCGGCGGTCTCGAGCGCGTGGATCGCGGCAATCGTCGTCCCACCGGGCGAGGTGACCATCTCGCGAAGCTCGACCGGGTGTAGGCCCCCGTCCCGCAGCTGCTTGGCGGTGCCGAGCATTGTCTGCACGACGAGCTGGGTCGAGACCTCCCGGGAAAGCCCGAGGAGCAGGCCCGCCTCGATCATCGCCTCGGCAAGGAGTGCGAAGTAAGCGGGGCCCGAGCCCGAGACGGCGGTCACCGCGTCCATCGCGCTCTCGGGGACGCGCACGACCGCGCCGAGGTGAGCGAGCGCTTCCTCGGCGAGCGTGACATGTGCGTCGCCTGCGTGGGCGCCCGCCGAGAGCCCGGCGATGCCCTCGTGCACCGTCGACGGCGTGTTCGGCATCGCCCGCACGACGGGCACGCCGGGGTTGAGGTGTCGCTCGATCGTCGCGGTTGGGATGGCGGCCACGATCGAGAGGACCGTTTGGGAGGGCGTGATCACCGGGGCAACGCTGCCTAGGAGCGTCACGATGTCCTGCGGCTTCGAGGCGACGACGACGAGCGCGGCACCGGCGGCCGCCTCCTCGTTCGAGATCGTCGCCCGGATTCCGTACCGACCCTGAAGCTCGTCGACCCGCTCCTGGCGCCGGCTGGAGGCGACGATGTCGTCGCCCGTGCGCCAACCCGAGGACAAGAGCCCCGAGATCAGCGCCTCCCCGATCTTGCCGGCCCCGAGCACCGCGATCCGTCGCTCGTCGATCATGAGGGCAGTCTACTCGGGTCGATCCGTCGCGAGGCTGCGACGGTCCTGACGGCTACGCGGCCCGCGCGCGGCGGCGGGCCTGGCGGGCGACGTCGACGCTCGCGCCCGGCACGAGGCCCCGCGCGGCGCCGCGCAGCAGGAGCTCGCACGCGAGGCCCTGCCACTCGCCGTAGGGCTCGAGCAGCGCGGCCGTCTCCGCCGGCTCGGGCCAGCGTCCCCAGAGCGACGCGGCGAGCTTGACCAGCCCGAGATCGCCGACGACGCCGTGGTCGTAGCGCCCGAGCCCCTGTGTCGCGATCACGCCGACCGACCAAGGGCCCACGGTTCGCTCCCCGGTGAGCCGGGCGAGCACCGTCTCGGTCGGAAAGCGTCGAAGCCCTTCGAGATCGACGCTGCGGGCGATCCGCGCGAGCGCGCTCGCGCGGTGCTGCGCGAGGCCATGCCCTCGTAGCTCGGCAGGCGAGAAGCGGGCGAGCGCCTCCTGGGTGACGACTTCGTCGCCTGCCGCCCTTGTGATCGCCCGCTCGATCGCGAACGCGCGGCGCCCTTCGATCAGCTGGCCGCATATCGCCCGTAGGAGCGCCTGAGCCACCGTCGCGCACCGGAGAGGGCGAAAGCCGACGTAGGCCCGGGCAGAGGGCCCGAGCAGCGGGTCCCGCCCGAACCGCCGATGGAGCTCGCTCGTGTCGTCGTCCAGCGCCAGCATGAAGCGCGCCAGCTCGACCGTCTCCTCGTTCGGCGCGCGAACCACGACGCGACCATCGTGGCGTTGCCACGCTTGCACCGAGCGGCCCCCGGGGACGGGCGCCCTCCAGACGGGCCCACGCGTCATCAGCCGGAGTCGGTAGGGGCCGCGCGGGGTGAGCTCGACGTCGACCGCCACCCGTGCGATCGTAGACGAGCGTGACGACGAGGCTCGTCGGCACCGGCCGGCCCGCTTCCGCAGTAGCCTCCTGGGATGCGCCTGGTCGACGCGATCTCGCTCCGTTCGCGACGGCGGAAGCTGGAGCTTCTTCTCGACACGTTCGTGCCGACCTCGCTCACCACCATTCTCGACGTCGGCGTCGACGAGGTCTCTGCTGGCGAGGCCGGGGGCGAGAGCGGGTGTCGCACCCACAACGTGTTCGAGGAGGAGTACCCGTGGCCGTCGCGGATCACGGCGCTCGGGCTCCACGACGGCGCGCGCTTCCGGGAGCGCTACCCCACGATCCCCTACGTCCGGGGCGATGCCTGTGCGCTGCCCTTCGCCGATCGGAGCTTCGACATCGTCTTCTCGAATGCGGTGATCGAGCATGTCGGCGGACGGGAGCGGCAGGAGCTGTTCGTGCGAGAGGCGCTCCGCGTCGGCAGGCACGTGTTCATCACCACCCCGAACCGCTGGTTCCCGATCGAGGTACACACGCGGCTGCCTCTCGTCCACTGGCTCCCAGAGCGGCTCGCGCATTCCGCCTACGACGCGGTCGGCAAGGGCTGGGCGCGCGATAACCACCTGCTCGGAGCGCGTGAGCTCCGCTCGTTCTTTCCGGGGCCGGTGAAGATCCACAACCTCGGGATGACCCTCGTGGCAGTCGCGTGAGCACGAGGCTATCGCGCGTCGCGCTGATCGTCTTCGTCGTCGGGCTCGCGCTCCACAACCTCGTGATGGCCCTGCTCTACGGGGCGGGGGTACGCGGGGACGCGCTCGATGCCGTTGCGGCGTGGAAGGACGCGCTGTTGGCGGTCGCGATCGCCGCGGCGCTTGTTGCCGCTCATGACCGTTTGCAACGGATAGGCGCCCGGCGCGCGCTTCCCCTGTGGAGCGACCGGCTCGCCGCGCTCTATGGGGTGCTCGTCGTGCTGTACGCGGTCGTACCGCAGGGGTGGCTCGGCGGCGAGGCGAGCACGCGTGGCGTGGTGCTCGCGCTCAGGCACCACCTCCTTCCGCTCGGCGCCTATGTGCTCGGGCGGCTCCTAACCCTCGATGTCATCTGGTGGCGGCGGCTCGGGTGGTCGATCGTCGCCGTCGCGACCGGCGTTGCGTTGTGGGGGCTCGTCGACGTCTACCTGGTGCCGCTGCAGACCTGGCGTGACTCGGGCGCTCCCGGCTGGTTCCGCGACCAGCTCGGCCTTGACTACGAGTGTCTCAGCCACCTCCCGGAGAACTGGATCTACAACACGGGCGACGAGGCCAACCCGATCCGCCGGCTCGTCTCGACGTTCCTGAGCCCGCTCGCAAGTGCCTACCTGATCGTGGTCGCGCTCCTCTGGATCGCGTCGCGGAGACCGCAGCGGTGGACGCTCGGCCTCGGTGCCGTCGCCTATGTCGGGCTCCTGTGGACACATACGCGCTCTGCGCTCGCCGCGTTGACGCTCGGGCTGCTGGTGCTGGCGGCGATCCGCCGGCGTTTCGAGCTCGCGGCAGTGGGGGTCGCCTCGCTCGTCGTCTCGGCAGTCGTGCTGGCGGCGTTTCCGACGATCGGGCCGTCGACCTCCTACACCGCGACCGAGGTCAAGTGCCTTCGTCAGCATGCGGCCCAGGCGGGCGGTGAGGAGGGCGATGCCCTCACCGGTGATGCGTCGTCGGAGAGCCACTGGCGCAGCCTGCGTGACGGTCTGCGGACCGTGCTGCGCCACCCACAAGGCTTCGGGCTCGGCAATGCGGGTGTCACCGCGGCCCGCACGACGGGGGAGCCGAAGGCGGGTGAGTCGACGTACACCGAGCTCGGGGTTGATCTCGGGCTTGCCGGAATGCTCGTGTTCGTCGCCTGGCTCGGCACGCTCGTCGTCGCGCTCTGGCGGCGGTCGGCGTGGCTCGCCGCGTCGGTCGTGGCGCTCGCGTTCATCGGGATCCAGACCGACGTGATCGGCGTGCCGTGGCTCGCGGTCGTGGTGTTCGGGCTGATGGGAGCCGCGTTGCGGGGTGAGCCGGATGAGGGGGGTGGGCGTTAGTCGCGATCGGGGCCCGAGCCGAACGCCTTGCGCCGTTCGAGATCGGCGGCCTCGTCGACCAGATGGCCGTCGCGTGGGACGTAGCCGTCCTTGCCGCCGACGACGAGCAGCACGAGGTCGTCGTCGCCACCGTTCGAGACTCGTCGCGCGGTGGTCGACTCCACGTGAAAGAGCCCGCCCGGCCCGAGCAGCCGCTCCTCCCCGTCGACCTCGACGCGCGCGGTGCCAGCGTGGACGAAGTAGAGCTCGTCCTGGGTGTCGTGGTAGTGCAGGAAGCCCGTGAACCCGGGGGGCATCACGATCGCGTTCACACCGAACGCGGTCACTCCGAGCGGCACCCTGACCTTGCGGAGCCCGTAGCCCTCCCCGAGCTCGTCGATCGACGAGAACGCGTGCGTCACCGGCCCACCAGCCTCTGGATCGTTCGCTGCAAGCCCTCCTCGAACGGGACGGACGGGCGGTAGCGGATCACCGCCTCGGCGGCCGAGACGTCGGCCCACGACTGCATTACGTCGCCCGCCCGCTCGGGCGCGTGCGCCTTCTCGACGGGCCTGCCGAGCAGCCGGCCGATTGTCTCGGCGAGCGTGTTCACCGTCTCCGAGCCTCCCGTCGCGACGTTGAGGACCGAGCCGCCGGCGCCATCGGCCTGCGCGGCCAGGAGGTTCGCGTCGACGACGTTGGCGACGTACGTGAAGTCACGCGACTGCTCGCCGGTGCCCTCGATCGTCACGGGCCTGCCGTCCGCGATCGCCGCGATAAACCGCGGCACCACCGCCGCGTATTGCGAGTTCGGGTCCTGCCAGGGGCCGAAGACGTTGAAGTAGCGAAGCGCCACCGTCTCGAGCCCGTAGACCCGGTGGAAGCTCACACAGAACCGCTCGGCCGCGAGCTTGGCGACGGCGTACGGCGAGATCGGGTTCGGCGCCTGCGTCTCGCGCCTGGGGAACTCGCCGCCGTCGCCGTAGACAGAGGACGAGGAGGCGGCGACCACACGGCGCACGCCTTCGTCACGCGCCGCCAGGAGCACGTTGAGGGTTCCCTCGACATTGACCGCAGTCGAGGTGAGCGGGTCCTGCACCGAGCGCGGCACCGAGCCGAGCGCCCCTTGGTGGTAGACGGTGTCGACGCCGCGGACCGCGGTGTGAACGCGCTCGTACGAGCGCAGATCGCCCTCGACGACCTCGACCTCGCTCGCGACGTCGTCGAGGTTGCGCCGGTTGCCCGTTGCGAAGTTGTCGAGGATCCGAACCTCGTCGCCGCGCTCGAGCAGCGCCCGCACGAGGTTCGAGCCGATGAACCCGGCGCCGCCGGTGACGAGGACGCGCGTCACGGCCGCCGCTCCGCAACCACGTGGTAGTTGGCAGTGAGCGTCCCCGGGCGGGTGCCGGCGAGCAGCGGCTGGCGTCGATCGATCGCGGCCCCGACCCGGTTCACGATCGAGACGAGCGGCGGCATCAGCCTCGCGAGCCTCAGGCGCCGCAGGACGTGGTCGAGGTAGATCGAGGTCAGCATCGCCAGGCACGCCGTCGTTCCCGACGACGGGGTCACCCTAACCGAGGCCCACTCGCCCGCGTCCGCGAAGAGCTTCTCGAGCCCCTGGTGCGTCCAGCGCCAGCGATCGACCGGGTTCGGGTGAAACACCATCACCCCATGCGTCGAGAGCAGGACGCGCCCACCCGGCGCGGTGACGCGGTGGAGCTCGCGCACGACCGCAGCCGGATCCTCGACGTGCTCGAGCACCTGGATGCAGATCGTCACGTCGGAGCAGCCGTCGTCGAGCGGCAGCGCCTCGGCGGCGCCCTTCACCTCGGCGCGCGGGTTGTCGACCGGGTCGACCCCGACGTACGAGGAGACGTACGGCGCGAAGATCGGCTCGTACGGCTTCTCGCCGCAGCCGATGTCGAGCAGGCGGTACGGGCCGAGCGCCGCGTGCGCGTCGCGCGCCTCCTCGCGCAGCCACGCGGCGAGCGGCGCCCTGACCGCGTAGGTCGGCATCGAGGGACGGGGTTCGAGGCGGGCGTCAGCCATCGGCTCCGGCCAACCCTAGACCGATCCAGGTCAGCGCGAGCACGGGAATCCCGGCGACGAGCCCGAGCCCGAGCCAGACACCCGCGCAGACGAGCGTCCAGGCAAGCCCGATCCGCTGGAGCTCTCCCGGACGCCGGATCGCCGCCGTGATCGCGGCGGCGGCGAGGGCGAGCAGCGCCGCAAAGCCGCCGACGCCGAGATCGGCGAGCGTCTGCAGGTAGAGGTTCTGGACACCCCAGGGGTGCTCGGCAGAGGGGAAGGCGTCGTCGGGCTCGTTCGGGAACCGCGCGTGGGCGGCCTGGAGCACGGGGCCGAAAGCGAACTCGTCGCCCGAGCTGTTCCAGCCGACACCGGTCAGCGGATGGTCGAGGAAGATCTGCAGGCCGATGTAGCCGAGGAGCGCGCGGTGGGCGTAGCTCTGGATCTCGCTCTGGTCGGTTTCGTCGCGTAGCCCGAGGAACTCCGCGAAGTGGGTGAGCGTGTCGGCGCGCATCAACGACGTGCCGAGCGTAACGAGCACCGCGACGAGCACGGTGATCCCGGCCGCCCGGCGGGAGAGCGTGCGGGCGTTGCGGGCGAGAAGCGCGAGTGCGGCGACCGCGAGCCACATCCCGATCACCGCCGTCATCGCCCCCGAGATCACGATCCCGAGCGCGCCGACCGCAATCGCCGGCCCGCACCAGCGGCACCCGAGCGGGCGGCCGTCGGCGAAGAGCAGGCCGACCAGCCCGAGCGTGAGCGCGGCTCCCGAGAGCGCGGCGAAGTCGTGGATCCCGACGAACGACGGCTCGCGCTGTCCAGGGCGCTTGCCTTCGAACTCGTTGACGAGGCCCGCGAACTGCAGGAGCCCGAAGCCGGTTGCGGCCGCGCTCCAACCGACGAGTGAGCGCGCGGGCCATGTGAAGTCCTCCGCCCGGCGGATGAGGAGCAGCGTCGCGGGTGCGAGCAGCGCGTACCACGTGAACTTCGCAAGGCTTACCGTCCGCAGCAGGAACGGGTAGTCCTGATCGCGGAGCCACGGCAGCAGCAACGAGAGCCAGGCGAGCGCGAGGAAGACCGCGCCGGCGGCGAGCACGAACCGGGCCCGTCTCAGCGGCGCGACGCCGACGTGCCGGGCGGTGAAGGCGGCGGTGAGGACGACCAGGGCGATCGCCAGGTCTGCGAGCGTCACGTCGAGCTCGGCCCCACCCGCCCCGAGGTGGAGCGTCGGCTGGTACGTGGCGTGGAGGAAGAGGAACGGGATGGCAGCGGCGAGCACGAACGACCCGCGGGAGTCGACGGGCGTCTGCAGACCGTCTCGGGACGCCGGTTCCTCCAAGCCGCCGACTATAATCAGCGCCTCCGATGCGCTCCCGCGTCCTCTGGCGTCGCTCGGCGACTGCAGCCGGGCTTTACGCCTCGGTTGCGCTCGGGATCGCCGCGACGATCGTTGCCGCGAACACGCTCGAGGTGACCGAGTTCGGGGTGTTCACGATCGCGATGTCGGCTGCGGGCTTCTTCCAGATCCTGCTCGACCTGACCGTCGAGGATGCCCTTACCAAGGTCGGGTTCCGCTACATCGCTGCCGACGAGTGGGGAAAGCTCCGCCGGCTGTTCGCGGTCGCCCTGAAGCTCAAGCTCGCCGGTGGGGCGCTCGCAACGCTTTGCCTGCTCGCAGCGGCCCCGATCGCCGAGCAGGTGTACGGCGGCGGCGATGCCGCGAGGGCGTTCCTGGCCGTCGCCGCGCTTCCGCTCGTGCAGGCACCCGAGAACGTCAGCTCGACCGCGCTCCTCCTCCACGGCCGCTATGACCTCCGTGGCGGCTATCTCACGTTCGCGCAGGGGCTCCGGTTCCTCGGGATCGTCGTCGGCGTGCAGCTCGGAGTCATCGAGGCGATCCTCGGGATCGTCGCTGCCCAGGTGGTCGCCACCGCCGTCGTCGCGTGGGCCGGTCGGCGCGCGCTCGGGCGCTTCCCCGTGGGCGCGCAGCAGTCGATCGCGACCGATCGGGCCGAGATCGTCGACTTCGTGGTGCGATCGAGCATCGCCACTGGCGTCGTCTCAGGGCGCACCGCGCTTGTACCCCTGATGCTCGGAGGCGTCGCCGGCAAGACCCAGGTCGCCCTCCTCCGCGCGGCGCTCGCGCCGCAGAACGGGCTCTCGGCCGCGAGCTCGCCGGCCCGGCTGATCCTGCTCACCGAGCAGACTCGTGACTGGGAGCACGGCCGCCGGCGGTCGGTGTTCACTGGTCTGCGCCGCTACATGACGATCACGACCGCGATCTCGCTCGTCACCGTTCCGGTCTTCCTCCTCGCAATGCGTCCGCTCGTCGAGTTCTTCTTCCGCAAGCCGGAGTACGCCGACGCCGTCACCCCCGCGAGGATCGTGCTCTTCGCCGCCGCGATCCAGCTGGTGTTCGGCTGGACGAAGTCGTTCCCGACGACGATCGGGAAGCCGGGTCTCCGCATCCTCGCCCACGGCATCGAGACCGCGGTTCTGATCCCGCTCGTGCTGGTGCTCGGCGATCGTCACGGGGTCACCGGTGCTGCCATCGCGATCCTCGTCTCGACGATCGTATTCGCGCTCGTGTGGGTCGTCCTGCTCCTCCGCACCCGGCAGGAGACGCTTGCGATCGAGGCGCAGCCGGCGTGAAGGTCACGATCGTCAGCGGGATCTGGCCGCCCGACGTCGGTGGGCCTGCGATCCACGCGCCCGCGCTGGCGCGATTCCTCGCCTCGCGTGGACACGGGGTCGAGGTCGTGACCACCGCCTCGAGTGAGCCAGGAGATGAGCCGTTTCCGGTCGGCTGGGTGAGTCGCCGCCTGCCGCCCGGCGCCCGGCACGCCGCAGTGATCGCGGCGGTCGCGCGAGCCGGCCGGCGCGCCGACGTCGTCTACGCGACCAGCATGATCAGGCGGGCGGCGGCAGGGGCGCGGCTCGCCCGGCGACCGTACGTCGTCAAGCTCGTCGCCGACGAGGCGTACGAGCGCGCCCGCCGGCATGGGCTCTTCGCGGGCAGCCTGGAGGAGTTCCAGCGTCTCGAAGGCGACGCGAGGATCAGGGCGCTGCGCGCGAGTCGCACCGTGGCGCTTCGTGGCGCGCGCCACATCTTCGTCCCGAGTGGATACCTCCGAGCGGTGGCGCTCGCCTGGGGGCTCGATCCCGCTCGCGTCTCGGTGCTCCACAACCCGGCACCGGTCGTCCCGCCACTCCCGCCGCGGACGGAGCTTCGGCACGGGCTTGCGCGCGACGGCGAGATCCTGCTGGCGTTCGCCGGCCGGCTGACGGAGCAGAAGGACATCGACGTGCTCCTGCGCGCGGTCGCGGAGGTTCCCGGCGTGCACCTCGCGCTGCTCGGCGACGGGCCTGAACGGGCGAGGGTCGAGGACGAGCGCGCGCGGCTCGGGCTGAGCGACCGCGTCAGGCTCCTCGGCAGCGGCGACCGCAACGCGGTGCTGCGGCTCTTCGCGGCTGCCGACGTCGCCGTGCTCAGCTCGCGCTGGGAGAACTTCCCGCACACGGTGGTCGAGGCCCTCGCCGTCGGAACCCCCGTGGTCGCAACCGCGGTCGGTGGCGTCCCCGAGATCGTCGTCGACGGTGAGAACGGGCTTCTCGTCCCACCGGGCGACGTCGACGCGTTCGCGGCTGCGCTCCGAAGGGTCTGCGCTGACGACGAGTTGCGCGAGCGGCTCGCGGCCGCGGCGACGCCGTCCGTCGCGCCGCTCGCCGAGGACGCCTTGCTCGCGGTGGTCGAGGACCGGCTGTCTACCGTGGTCGGTGGATGAAACCGTCGGTGCTCATGGCCGGGCGCACGCGTTATGCGCTCCCCCTCTCACCATCGCTCGCAACCAAGTTCGCGGCCTACGGCGACGAGCTCGACGTGCACGTGCTCGCGGCGGCCCGGCGGGGCGGCGCCGGGAGCGATAGCAGGTTCACGCTCGTCCCGCCGCTGCCCGTGCTCGACGGGCCGCTCTTCTACTTGCGCTTTCCCCTTCTCGTCGCGCGGGAGCTGCGGCGCCGCGACCCCGACGCAGTGATCACCCAGGGCGCGCAGGAGACCGCACTTGCGCTCGTCGGCCGGCGGCTGGCGCGCTCGCGGGCGAAGGTGATCCTCGACCTCCACGGCGACCCCGGCGCGCCAACCCGCCTCTACGGCTCCCCGCTCCGTCGGTTGCTCGCGCCGCTCGCCGATCTACTCTCGCGAATCGCGATCAGGCGCGCCGACGGTGTGCGGACGCTCTCGCCGTTCACCTCGGAGCTCGTCCGCCGCCTCGGGCGTGAGCCGGCAGCGGAGTACCCGGCCTTTATGGATCTCGAGCCGTTTCTCGCTGCACCGCCCGCACCGCTCCCCGAGCCGCCGGAGCTGCTGTTCGTCGGCGTGCTCGAGCGCTACAAGGCGATCGAGATCCTCGCCGAGGCGTGGCGGCTCGCGGCGCCCCGGATCCCGGAGGCGTCGCTTCAGCTCGTCGGTCGCGGGACGCTCACCGCGATCCCGGAGGCCCTCGTGAGCGAGTTCCCCGGGAGGGTGCGCTGGACGCCGGAGCTTCCAACCGCCGGGGTCGTCGAGGCGATGGACCGGGCGACCGCGCTCCTGCTTCCTTCACGCTCGGAAGGGCTGCCGAGGATCGTCGTCGAGGCGCTCTGTCGCGGACGGTCGGTGATCGGCGCGCACGCCGGCGGGATCCCCGACATCGTCCACGATGGGGTCAACGGGCTCGTCGTTCCGGGTGAGGACCCGGCGGCGCTTGCCGAGGCGATTGTGCGGCTGGTCTCGGAGGTAGGGCTCGCGGCGCGGCTTGGCGACGGCGCCCGGACCGAGGCAGACTGCTGGATCGCATCGCCGTCCGAGAACGCGCGTCGCACCCGCGAGCTCGTCGAGAGGGTTGTCGGACGGGCGTGAAGGCGATCTTCGTCACCCAGGACGTCGATCCCGCGAGCCCCGTGCTGGGCGCGACCGTCGCCAAGATCCGCGCCCTCGCCTCGCGTGTCGACGAGGTGGTCGTGATCGCCAACGCCGCCGTCGCCGGTGCCCTCCCGGCGAACTGCACGGTCGAGCTCTTCGCGAGTGGGTCACAAGCGGGTCGCGGGCTCCGCTACGAGACCGCGCTCGGGCGACAGCTCCGCGCTCCGCGCGCGACGTTCGTTCTGGCGCACATGTGCCCGATCTACGCGGTGCTCGCGGCCCCGTTCGCCCGACCCCTGCGCGTCCCGATCCTGCTCTGGTTTACGCACTGGCGTGAGAGCCGGCTGCTGCATCTCGCCGAGCGTGTCTCGAGCGCCGTCGTCACCGTCGAGCCTCGCTCGTTCCCGTTCGTCACCTCGAAGCTCGCGCCGATCGGGCATGGGATCGACCTCGCCGAGTTCGCCTGTGTCGAGCGCCGGCCACACCCAGGGCCGCTCCGCGTGGCTGCGCTCGGTCGAACCTCCCCCGCGAAAGGGCTCGAGGTCGTCGTCGAAGCGGTCGCGTCGGTACCCGACGTTCGCCTGACGATCGCCGGCCCCTCGTTGACCTCCGAGGAGCGCGCCCACCGCAGCGTCCTCGAGGAGCGGATCGCCCGGCTCGGCGCCAGCTCGCGGGTCGTGCTCGAGGGGCCTATCCCCCGCGATCGGATCCCGGCGTTCCTCGCCTCTGTCGACGTTCTCGTCAACAACATGAAGGCGGGCGCCACCGACAAGATCGTCTACGAGGCAGCGGCGACGTGTCTGCCCGTGCTCGCCTCCAACCCGGCGCTCGACGGATTCCTGCCCGACGAGCTCAGGTTCGAGCGCGACGACGCGCGATCGCTCGCCCACAGGCTCGAGGCGCTTGTACAGGCCGACCGGGCCGCGTTCGGGCGCGACCTCCGGGCCCGCGTCGAGCGCGACCACGACGTCGACGGGTGGGCGGAGCGGTTGCTCGAGGTCGCCCGACGCCACCTCAGATGACGGGACAGCTGCTCCATGTCGCAAAGGTCTCGGGGATCTCCGGGGCCGAAAACCACCTGTTGCTGCTGCTTCCGGCGCTGCGCGAGCGCGGCTACGACGTTCGACTTCTCCATCTCCATGAGCACGAGCCCGGGGCGGCCGAGTTCGCCGACGCGCTCGCCACCCGCGGCGTGCCGGTGACCGGGATGACGCTGACCCGAGCCGCCGACCCGCGCGCGTTCCAGCGCGTCTTCGCACACGTCCGCCGCGAACGGCCGGAGCTCGTGCACACGCATCTCGTCCACGCCGACTTCCACGGTGCGCTCGCCGCGCGCCTCGCCGGTGTGCCCCACATCGCGAGCACGAAGCACGGCTTCAACAGCTTCCGCGAGCGCAGGCTCTTCGCGCTCGCCGATCGCACCGTCGGTCGGACGTTCGATCTCCACGTCGCGATCTCGCAGGGCCTCGCCGACTACCTCGCGCGCGTCGAGGGGTTCGCGGCCGGCGAGTTCGAGATCGTCCACTACGGGATCGAGGCAGGGCCGGAGCCAACGCCGCCCGTGCCGGGGGCGCCGATCGCGATCGTCGGCAGGCTCGTCGAGATCAAGGGACACGACACGCTGCTCGCCGCGGTCGAACGGGTGCCGGGGCTCGAGCTCGAGATCGTCGGTGAGGGGCCGCTGCGCGCGGAGATCGAGGCGGACATCGTCCGGCGTGGCCTCGGGGAGCGCGTGCGGCTGCTCGGTCGCGTCGCGCCTGCCGGCCCGGCGATGGAGCGCGCCTCGATCGTCGTCGTCCCCTCCCGGGGGGAGGGGTTCGGGATGGTCGCGCTCGAGGCGATGGAGCGGGGACGAGCGGTGGTCGCGAGCCGGGTCGGCGGGCTCGCGGAGATCGTCGCCGATGGCGAGACCGGGCTCCTCGTTCCCCCCGACGACGCGCCGGCGCTCGCGGCGGCACTGGCGAAGCTCGCTTCCGACCCGGCGCGCGTGGCCGCGCTCGGCACCGCCGGCCGGCGGCGTGCGCTCGACGTCTTCGCGCAGGAGCGCTGCACCGCTCGCATCGCGGAGCTCTACGACGCTCTGCTCGCCCGGTAGGCCTGGAGCCGCTCCCAGCCCTGCGCAAGCGCGAACCCGGCGAGCACTGCGAGGACGAAGTCCCACGGGACGCGGTAGCGGATCGTTCCCGCAAAAACCATCGCCGCGATCGAGTTGTAGGCAAGCAGCAGCGCGGCGAGGACGAGGTACCGGCGCGGCGCGAGCCAGGCGCCGGCGATCGCGAGGAGGTAGAGGAGGACGACGTAGATCGGCTCGACCGTCCGCTGCGCGAGGTCGGCGGCGCCCTGCTGGCCCTCGTCGTCGGCGGCGACCGAGAGGAGCGGCGACCACAGCATGCGTACCGCCTGCGCAGAGAGCTTCGCCTTCTCGCCCGGGTGCTCTCGCCAGAACGTCTTCACCTGATCCTGGTAGAAGCGCATCTGCGCGCACTCGTCGACCGGGACGGGCTTGCCGGTCGCGATCGTCTCCTCCGCGGCCTTCTCGGGCCAGGGCGGCACGCCGGGGAGCTCGGGGACGTCGTCGATCCAGCCGCCCCTGGCGAGGATCTCGTACGTGTTCGGGTTGTTCGCCTTCCATAGTGCGCGCGCGTCGGTCGTGATCGCCACGCACCCGAGCTGGACGCGATTGCGGATCGCCCACGGTGCGACGACCGCGCCGGCGGCGATGCAGACCGCGAGCCCGACGGCGAGCGCGCGACGGCGCGGCAGGAGCCGCCACACCAGGAAGGGCGCGAGCCACAGTGGGAGCAGCACGAGCCGGGAGTTCCCGAGGATCGCAAGACCGACGAGCGCACCGGTCGCGATCGCGAGCCTGGCCGACCGGCGCTCGTACGTGATCAGCGTGAGCAGCGCGATTGCGGCGAGCAGCACTCCGTCGACGAGCTCGCGGTTGACGTGCATGTCGTGCCAGACGACGTACGGGTGCAGCGTCGCGAGCAGCGCAGCAGCGACGCCGACGCGCAGGCCACCGAGCCTTGTTCCGAGCGCGAGCACAAGGAGCGCCGTCGCAGTCGCGAGGGCGAGGTGGACGGCGCCGACCGCGAGCCACGAATGGCCGAACGGCCAGTAGACGGCAGCGAGGATCCAGGCGTACAGCGGTTGCGTGTAGGCAGAGGGAACGCCTGGGAGAAACCCGAACGTGCCGCTGTCGACGAGCGTCGTCGCGAAGCGGTCGCTCTTCTCGACGTAGTCCTCGAGGATCGACTCTCGCTCGATCGCGAGGACGAGGAGTCGGGGGACGACCGCGGCTGCGACGACCACGCCGATGGCCGCACGTGGTATCCGTTCGGTCGTGGCGGCCACTGGACAGGAACGGTACGTCGTCGCCTCGTGTCACGTCGAGCGGCTGCTCGACGACCGCGTCTGGGCCGCGTACTCCGCGCTGCTCAGAGCGCGGCCGGGTGAGCTTCCGGTGGCGTCGCTCGTGCGTCCTCCCGATCCTGCGGCGGGTGAGAACGAGGACGTCTGGCGCGAGCGCGTCCAGGCCTTGATCGACCTCGGCGCCCCGTTTGGCCATCACACGCACTGGACGAGCCCGACCCACGCGCGCCCGACGGGCGGCGATCCCGATGAGCGCGTGCAGCGCGAGGGTGCCTGGCTGCGAGCGCTCGGGCTTCGGCCAACCCTCTTCTGCGGCGGCGGCTGGTACACGGACGCCCGTGTCGCCGAGGCGTGCGCCGAGCTCGGCTACGCGGACTGCACTCCCCGAGCGACCCGGCCCTCGTACCTCGCCGCTGACGCCCCGTGGGCGCAGCTCGCCTCACCGGCGCGGGTCCTGCTGCCTGCCGGAGGGGAGCTCGTCGCGGTCCCCACCACCCACAGCGTCGGCGACGCGCTTCGCGCGGTCGTACGGCCATCGCTGCCGACCCAGCTCCACGTCTACTTCCACGACACCGACCTCGTCGATTCGCGCCGGCGCCGGCTCGTCACGCTCGCGCTCCGGTTCCTCGGCGCCCGTGGGCGGGCGGCCGACCTCGACACGATCCGCAATACCGTCGCCGACGACCCGGTCGCCTGGGACGAGATCGGCCGGCCATGACCCCATGGGCGCAGGTTGCGCTCGAGGCGCTCGTCGGCGCTCTTGCGGACCGTCGCGACCCCGTCGCGGCGGCGCAGATGCGTGCGTACATGCGTGACCAGTTCGTGTTTGCAGGCGTCCGCTCCGCCGAGCGGCGAGCGCTCGCCCAGGCGGTGTTCGCCACCCTCCCGCGCCCGACGGGCGACGACGTGCTCTCGTTCGCGGAGGCGTGCTGGGCGTGCGACGAGCGGGAGCTGCAGTACGTCGCGACCGACCTTCTCCGGCGCCACGTCCGCCTGCTCAGCGCCGCCGACCTCCCGCGACTCGAGCGTCTCGTGCTCGCGAAGTCGTGGTGGGACACTGTCGACGCGCTCGCCGTTGCGGTCGGGGCGATCGTCCGCCGTGAGCCGGACGCGCGGGCGGTGATGGACGAATGGCTCGCCTCCGAGGACCTGTGGCTCGTCCGCGTCGCGATCCTCCACCAGGAACGCTGGAAGCTGGCGACCGACGCAACGTGGCTCTTCGCCGCCTGCCGGGCGCACGCGGGGCATCGCGACTTCTTCGTCCGCAAGGCGATCGGGTGGGCGCTCAGGTCGTACGCAAAGGTGGCGCCCGACGCGGTGCAGCAGCTCCTTGACGAGCAGGGGGAACGTCTCTCGGGGCTATCGCGGCGAGAGGCTGCGCGCGGGGTGAGCGAGGGGAGACGGCGCCGCGGCGAGGGCTGAGCGCAGCAGCGGGATCTACACTCACCGGGTGGCGATCGAGGCGCCCCCGACTCCACGGCAGGAGGGCGAGACGCCGGTGCGCGTCCCCGGCCCGGGCGACGACGTCCGCAGCTCCCGCGTCTACCTGCTCTCACGCGGCCCCTGGACGACGCTGATTCGGCGGGGGATGAGCTTCCTCAGCCTTGCGGTGCTCGACATCGCCGGGCTTGCGATCGGTGTCTACGCAGCACTCGTGCTCCGGGCGGTCCTGCTCCGAGACACGGTCTACTGGCAGCTGCTCTGGGAGACCGGCCCGCGCGAGTGGCTCCGCTTCCTCGCGCCGATCACCGTGCTCGTGTTCCTACAGCTCGGGCTCTACGGTCCGCGTGAGCGACGGCCGGGGCCGGGCAAGGTCCTCGGCGGGCTCGTGCTCGTCTCACTCACCGTGCTCTCCTTCGGGCTGGGGACCGGGTACCACTTCACGACCTCGGGACTGATCCCGACCGCGGTCGTGACGAGCGCGCTCGCGATCGGCCTGCTGCGTGCCGCCTACGATTCCGCCTCCCGAGAGGTGCTCCGGGTCGTCGGTGTTCGGCGGCGAGTCGTCCTGCTCGGTGCCGGCGAGCGGCTCGCCCACCTGCGTGACCAGCTGCTTGCCTCGCGGGGCGGGCTCGGGATCGAGATCGTCGGTGCGCTCTCGGCCGACGCGGTCCCCGGGCTGCCACGGCTCGGCGACGGGCTCGCCGAGCTCCCTGCGGTGCTCGAGCAGGAGCGGCCCGCAGAGCTGATCCTCTCGGAGGCCGACTTCCACGAGCAAACCGTTCTCGAGGTCGTCCATCTGGCCCATCGCTTCGGTGTCCGGGTGAAGCTCGCGCCCTCGACGACCGAGCTCCTTGTCCACGAAGGGCAGTACGTGCCGGGGCAGGGGGTGCCGTTGTTCGAGCTGCGGCCGCCGGTGCTCTCCGGCGTCGCCTGGGTCTCGAAGCGCGTGTTCGACCTCGTGGTCGCCTCCACGCTCCTCGTCGCGCTGACCCCGCTCTGGCTCGTCGTCGCGGTCGCGGTGAAGCTCTCCTCGCCCGGACCTGTCTTCTACCGCGACCGGCGGGTGGGGCTGGGTGAGCGCGAGTTCGGGATGCTGAAGTTCCGGACAATGGTCGCCGACGCGGCCGAGCGGCAGCATGAGCTCGAGGAGCTCAACGAGGCGTCCGGCGCGCTCTTCAAGATCCGCGACGACCCGCGCGTGACGAGGGTCGGCGCGGTCCTCAGGCGGTTGTCGATCGACGAGCTGCCGCAGCTCGCCAACGTCGTCCGCGGCGAGATGAGCCTCGTCGGGCCGCGCCCGCTCCCGCTTCGCGACCATGCGATGCTGGAGGACTGGCACCGGGCGCGCTATCACGTCCTCCCGGGGATGACCGGTCTCTGGCAGATCTCCGGTCGCTCGGGGCTCGCCTTCGACGACCTCGTCCGGCTCGACTTCACCTACATCGAGCAGTGGTCGATCTGGACCGACGTCTCGATCATCGCGAAGACGATCCCGGCTGTTCTCGCCCGTCGCGGCGCTTTCTGAGCGCGTTCGTGCCGACCCGCGTGCTCCCTAGACTGCAAGGCTGATGCGCGCCCCCAGGATCCTCGCGGTCGCCTCCGCGGTCGACCTCAACTTCCGCTACGGCTGCACCCCCGCGTGGTGGCAGCTGTGGAAGGGCATGTACGAGGCCGGGGTCGACCTGATCGTGACGCCCTACCGCGGCCGGCCGATCGAGACGCCGTGGTGGCGCATCGCCGCGAACCCGACGTACCGGGACGCCGAGACCTACGCGCTGCTCCGCGACGGGCTCGCGCGGGTCAAGGGCGACCGGTACCTCCGCCGTGCCGAGGAGAGCCCCGAGGACTCGACGCTCGACCGGTTGACGCGCGAGACGATCTGGAAGGTCGTCACTCCCCGCTGGAAGCGTCATCTCGATCGACTGATCGAGAAGGAGAAGCCCGACGCGGTCATCGTCTTCACCGTGCCGATGGCCCACTTCCGCGGGATTCCGACCTACCTGCGGGAGAAGTTCGGTCTCCCCGTTGCGTTCTACGACGGCGACGTGCCGATGAGCTTCCCAGAGTTCGGAGGGATGGACACGGGGTTCAACTACTACGTCGGCGCCGACCCGTCCGAGTACGACCTCGTGTTCTCCAACTCCGAGGGTGGGCTCCCCCGGTTGCTCGAGCTCGGCGCCCGGCGGGCCGAAGCGGTGTTCTGGGCGGCCGACCCGGAGTACTTCCGCCCGGTCGCGGTCGAGAAGGAGTACGACGTGTTCTTCTACGGCTACGGCGACAAGTTCCGACGCGAGTGGATCAAGGCGCTGATCGGCGACCCGAGCCGGCTCGACTCGAGGATCGACTTCGCGCTCGGCGGTCGTGACTTCCAGGGCGACATCGGCAACGCGCGCCTGATCGGCGACGTCCCGTTCAACGTCTTCAGCCGGGCGATCTCGGCTGCCCGGATCAACCTCAACGCGACGCGACGCTCGCATGCGACCGTCCGCCTCTCCTCGACCTGCCGACCGTTCGAGCTCGCGTCCGCCGCCGCCGCGATCGTCTCCAGCCCGCACGAGGGGATCGAGGACTGGTTCGAGCCGGGCTCGGAGCTCATCGTCGTCGAGACCCCGGAGCAGGCGCTCGCCACCTACCACCGGCTGCTCGACGACCCCGGCGAGGCGGAGGCGATGGGGAAGCGGGCGCGGGAACGGGTCCTCGGGGAGCACACCTACGCGCACCGGGCGCGACAGGTGCTCCGCCTCCTCCAGCTCGAGGCTGCCGGCGGTGGCTGACCTCGGTCGGATCGTCGCCGTCGTCCCCGCGTTCCGTGAGGAAGGCGCGATCGCCGGCGTCGTCGCCGGGATCAAGGAGGTGAATCCGGCGATCGACGTGGTTGTCGTCGACGACGGCTCTCCCGACCGCACCGCCGCCGCCGCGGCCGCGGCCGGCGCCGCGGTCGTCCGGCTTCCCTTCAACCTCGGGATCGGCGCCGCCGTCCAGACAGGGTTCCGCTACGCGCTCGAACACGACTACGACAGCGCGGTCAGGCTCGACGGCGACGGCCAGCATGACCCGCAGGAGCTTCCCAAGCTTCTCGAGGCGCTCGCCAAGGGCGAGGCCGACGTCGTCACCGGCTCGAGGTTTGTGGGCCCCGACCGCACCTACCGTCCGCCGTTCGCTCGGCGCCTCGGGATCACGTGGTTCGCGAAGCTCGTCTCGATCCTCACGGGTCAGCGAGTCACCGACACGACCTCGGGCTTCCAGGCGCTGAACCGGAACGGGATCTCGCTGTTCGCGCGCGACTACCCGAGCGACTATCCCGAGGTCGAGGGAACGCTGCTCGTCCTGCGCACGAAGCTCCGGCTCGTCGAGGTGCCGGTCGTGATGAAGATGCGCGAGCACGGTCGCTCGTCAATCACGCTGCCGAAGTCGATCTACTACCTCTTCAAGGTGACGCTCGCGCTGCTGATCGCGATGGCAAGGCGGGCGACGCTGCCGGTGGACGAGAGGGAGCATCGATGACCCCCGTTCGCATCTCGATCGCCGCCACGATCGCGTCGGTCATCGTCATCGTCGTCGTCCTCGAGCTGATCCGCGGACGCCGGCTCAAGGAGCGCTATGCGCTCCTCTGGCTCGCGACCGGCGTTGCGCTGCTGGTTCTCTCCGCCTGGCGTGGCGCGCTCAACACGATTGCGGGCTGGGTCGGGGTCTCGACCTACCCGCCGGCGGTGCTGTTCGCGGCGGCAACCCTGTTCGTCGTCGTGGTGCTCCTGCACTACTCGATCGTTCTCTCGCGGCTCACCGACGACAACGTGCGGCTTGCGCAGGAGGTCGGGCTCATCCGCGAGCGCCTGCGGGCGCAGGAGGCGGAGCTTCGCGCGCTACGGGGCGAGCCCGGCGACGGGCGGGCTGATGACGAAGACGTCGCCCTGTGAGGTGTCGTTGAGCCAGTTCGCGGCGACTCCGACCCGGTAGACGACGCCGGGCCGCGGATCAGGGTCGACCCAGCTGTGCTCCCTCGTGACTGCGACCTCGCTCAGCCGACTCTCGCAGCGCTCGGCCGGCGCAGTGGTGCAATCGACCTCGGCGTTGGGGGGATCCGAGCGGTAGACGCGATAGAACGTCGCGGCGTTCCGTGTGCCATCGGTCCAACTCAGTCTGACCGCGTCCCCTGCCACGATCGCGTTGACCTTCACCTCGCTCGCGTCCACCGGGACGAGGATGTTGTTCACGACGAGGGCGCGATCGACCCCTTTCGAGGGGGAGCCCGCGAGAACGAACGCGAGCGGGACGAGACCGACCACCGCGACGATCGCACCGACGACTCGACTCGACGGGCGCCAAGAGGGAGCCGATGGTCGGAGCCACGGCTCGATCCGCGTCGGCAGGGTCGGGACGAGGAGCGGGATCGCGCACACGAGGAGCATGTACAGCGGGAGTGCGGGCATCACGAGGCGCCAGAACGACCCGTTCTCGATCCCGGCGACGAACGTCGATCCCTTGACGAGGAAGTACGCGAGCGTCGAGCCGAGGAGCAGTGCCGCCGCCGGACGCGAGAGCCGCCAGATCGCGACCGCGCCGGCGAACGGCGCCCACTGGGCGAGGCGCGCGCTCCAGAAGAACTCGCGCAGGTTCGACATGTTCCTGTTCCATTCGCTGAGCTTGAACGGTGCGTCGAGCCAGTAGCTGCCGACCGGCACGTCCGACAGCACACCGACCGCCTGCCGGGTCGAATCGGGAGCGATGAACGGCAGCGTTCCGAGCCCACGGTACTTCCAGAGCGTGAGCGAGGCGATCGCCGGCAGGATCGCGACCCCGAACCAGAGCGCGGCGCGCCACCGGCGGACGAGCGCATACGCGAGCGCCGGGCCGGCCAGGAACAGCGCGTTCGACGGCTTCATCGCGATCGCAAGGCCGGCGATCGTGCCCGCGAGCGCCGCCTCTCGCGTCGCGCCGGCGGCGAGCGAGCGCAGCACGAGCGCCGTGCAGATCAGCACCAGGACCGTCGAGGGGTAGTCGGCGAGCTGCGTGAACCCGGTCGCCTGGACGAGAATCTGGTCGGTCCACCGCTCGCGATACCGCTCGACGAAGAGGGGCGTCGCAAGGTACGGGGCGATCACGAGGACGAACGCGCACCAAAGACCGGCTGCCCGACCGGCGATCCGCGCACCGATGTCGTACGCCGCGAGCGTCCCGAGCGGTCCGAGGATCGCCACCTGGAGGATCGTCGTGTACGGGAGAAGGTCGGTGGTCGACGAGCCCGTGAGCCAGGTGAGCGGCGCGACGATGACAGGCCACCCGTGTGACACCACCGGTGTTGCGAGCGTCCCGTGCGCGAGCAGCCAGCCGCTCGTGACGAGCCACATCTGGTCGCCGCCCTGGTAGGTCAGCCACCCGTTGTGGGCGACGCTGGCGAACAAGTACGCCGCGAGCAGCAGCTGAAAGGCGATCAGCGTCGCCAGTGAACGGCGAACGTGTGTCGTCGTCACGTCGACGATCCGGGCGAGCACCCCGGCGCCGGCACGGAGCCCGGTGACAACGGCGGTGCTCATCCCCCGTGGGTGCGATACCAGTCCACGGTGCGGGCGATGCCCACGCGGAGCGGCACGTGCGCGGTGAACCCGAAGAGCTCGGTCGCGCGGCTCGTGTCGAGCTTGCGGCGTGGCTGGCCGTTCGGCTTCGTCGCATCCCAGGTGATCGTCCCCTCGTACCCCGTCGCGTCCCGGATCAGCTCTGCGAGGTCGCGGATCGTGATCTCTTCCCCGGTGCCGAGGTTGACCGGATCGGCGCCGTCGTAGCGCTCGGCGGCGAGCACGAGGCCCTCGGCGCAGTCGTCGACGTAGAGGAACTCCCGCGTGGGCGTGCCGTCGCCCCAGAGCACGATCTCGTCCTCGCCTTTCGCCTGCGCGTCGGTCATCTTGCGGATCAGAGCTGGAATCACGTGAGACGTCTCGAGGTCGAAGTTGTCTCGCGGCCCGTAGAGGTTGACCGGGAGCAGAAAGACCGCATCGAGCCCGTACTGCGCCCGGTACGACTGGGCGCCGACAAGCACCGCCTTCTTCGCGACGCCATAGGGCGCGTTGGTCTCCTCCGGATACCCGTTCCACAGATCGTCTTCGCGGAACGGCACCGGCGCGAACTTCGGGTAGGCACAGATCGTCCCTGCGATCACGAGCTTCGGCGTCTGGTGCAGCCGCGCCTGCTCGAGCACGTTCGCCCCCATCATCAGGTTCGCGTACCAGTAGCGGCCGGGGTTGGCGCGGTTCGCGCCGATCCCGCCCACCTCGGCAGCGAGGTGGAACACGAGCTCGGGGGTCGCATCGTCGAACAGCCGCTGCGTGTCGGCCGGTGAGGTGAGATCGTAGTCCCGGCGGCGAGGCACGAAGACGTCGTGACCGCCGCGCTCGAGCCGTTCGACGAGGTGGGAGCCGAGAAACCCGGCACCACCGGTGACGACGATCTTGCTCATTCCTCCACTCGCTCGGGCTCGATGGTCTCTGCAACGAGGTACAAGGGCCTGCCTTTCACTTCTTCGAAGATGCGTCCGACGTACTGGCCAATGATGCCGACGCTCACGAGCTGCACCCCGCCGAGGAAGAGGAGGACCACGAGCACCGACGTCCACCCCTGAACCGTGCGCTCGGTGAAGAGACGCAGGTAGAGCGTCCAGACGAGCGCTGCGAGACAGAAGCCGACCGCGAGCAGGCCGAGCGTCACCACGATCCGGATCGGCGCGGTCGAGAACGACGTGACCGCGTCGGTCGCGAGCCGCGCCATCTTTCGCAGCGGATACTTCGTCGCACCCGCGAAGCGCGGGTCGCGCGCGTACGGCACGCCAATCTGGCGGAACCCGATCCACGTGCTCATCCCGCGCAGGAACCGGGAGCGCTCCGGCATCGCGAGCAGCCCGTCCAGCGCCCGGCGGGAGAGCAGGCGGAAGTCGCCTGCCTGCTCGGGGATCTCCATCGCGCTCAGGCGATTGATCCCCTTGTAGAAGAGCGCCGCGGTCGCGAGCTTGAACCGCGACTCACCGCTACGACGCTCCCGCACCGCGTACACGACGTCGTAGCCCTCCCGCCAGCGGGCGACGAGCTCGGGGATCACCTCGGGCGGATCCTGGAGGTCAGCGTCGATCGAGACCACCGCGTCGCCGCGCGCCGCCTCGAGCCCGGCGCTGAGCGCGGTCTGATGGCCGAAGTTGCGAGAGAGGCGGATGAGCCGCAGACGACGGTCGCCATCGGCGAGGGCCCGCAGCGCCTCCCACGTTCCGTCGGTCGAGCCGTCGTCGACGAGGACGAGCTCGTAGTCGCCGAGCTGGGCCATCGCTGCGGTCAGTCGTCGGTGCAGCTCGCCGATGCTCTCGACCTCGTTATAGACGGGCACGACGATCGAGAGGAGCTCCCGCATCGAGCGAGTATTACCAGGGCATCGCGACTGCGTCGCGCAACAGCCACGCGGTCAGCCCGAGCGAGACCCAGCGCGCTCCACGATCGTCCTCGACCGCCGTCAGCGAGACGGGCCAGGCGACGTACCACGACGGCAGCCACGAGAGGCTGAGACAGAAGAGGCCGGCGGTCAGGCCCAGCCGTGTCCGCCCGCGCCAGGCTTCGCGCAGCAGCCAGAGGTATGCGAGCGCGAACACCACTGCGAGCAGTTGGGTGACGCGGTATTGCGGCAGCCCGGACCACTCCTCGACGTAGAAGGGGATGCTCGTCGAGCTTGCGCGGCGCAGCTGACTCGAGATCGGGACGGCGGCGTGAACCCAGTGCACGCCGTAGACGAGCGTCGAGAACGCCGCGACGGCGACGCCCGAGACCGCCAGCCCTTTCCAGCCGAACGCGCGCCGCTCGCGCGCCCACAGCAGCGGGAGGAAGATCATCGGCAGCCACTTGACGACGATCGCGATCGGCCAGAGCCCTGCCCCGAGCTCGCGCCTGCCGTGGGCGGCGAGCGCGATCGCGGCGAGCGGCAGCGCCATCATCAGCGTGTCGTTGTGGCCCCCGCCGGCGAACTGCATCGCGAGCACCGGGTTCCAGCCGACGAAGACCGCGGCGAACGCGCGCCGTCCAGCCGGAGCGTCTGCCACCACGGCGAGCACCAGGCCGACGGAGCCGAGCGCGGCGATCGTCTTGAACAGCCAGGTCGCGGTGCCCGGCGAATCGCCTGCGGCCTTCGCGACCGCGGCCGAGGTGGCGGTCCACAGCGGTCCGTACGCCGAGGTTGTGTCGTGCCACTGGGCTCCCATGCGTGAGTACGCCGGATCGTGGGGCCAGTCGCTCGGAGGGTCGACGTAGGGGTTGCCGCCATGCACCGCCTGGATGCGGCCGTAGTCCCAGTACGTGTACGAGTCGGTCGAATAGAGGAGTGGCGCGGCGAGCGGCACGACCTGGATCACGAGCGCAAGCGCGACGACGGCGACCACGGGTGCGCCGTGACGGCGCACCAGCCAGGCGCCCGCGACGTAGAGCACGAACGCGGCGACGACGGCGAACCAGTAGAGGGTGCCCCAACCCCCCGGCGGCTCGATCGGCGACCGGGCGCGCTCGTCGGCCTGCCAGACGGTCAGCGTGACAACCGCGATCGCGAGAAGCGCCCCGCCGCCGACGACGAGGGTGGCGCGGCCGCGGCTTCCGATCAAGCGCCGGCGTCTGTCGGCTGCCAGTCGACCCGCCCGAGCCAGCGGTCGCGGTTCTCTGCGTACCAGCGGATCGAGCGAAGCACGCCCTCGTCCCACGACACCTGCGGCATCCACCCCGTCTCCCGGGTCAGCTTCTCGTGCCCCACGCGCAGCGCCATCACGTCTGTCGTTCCGGGCCGCAGTCGCGACTCGTCGATCACGACGTGCCGGTCGGCTGGCCAGAAGCCGTGCTCGATACCGGTGCGGATGATCAGGTCGACCCAGTCGCGCATCGAGATGTTCTCGCCCTGGCCGTACACGTAGAGGTCACCCGGGATTCCCTTGGCGGCGACCGTGAGGTGGCCGCGCACCCCGTCGGTGCAGAAGCAGAAGTCGCGAAGCGGCTCGAGCGCGCCGAGCGAGATCTCTGGCCGTGAGAGCGCCTGGGTGATGATCGTCCCGGTCACGTACCGAGGGTTCTGCCGCGGGCCGTAGTTGTTGAACATGCGCGTGACGACGCCCGGGACGCCGAAGCCGTCGTAGTAGTTCATCGTCAGGAAGTCGGCGGCGACCTTCGCGGTTGCGTAGATCGACTTCGGGTTGATCGGCGAGCGCTCGTGCAGGATCAGCGAACCGGTGTCGTCGAAGTCGTGGTGGTGCGAGACGTCGTCGCGAACGTTGCCGTACTCCTCGGAGGTGCCCGCGGTGTCGAACTTCTCGAGCTCGAGTCCCCAGTCGACGATCGACTGCAAGAGGTTGAGCGTTCCCATCGTGTTCGCCATGAACGTCTCGTACGGGCGGTGCCACGACTCGCCGACATGCGCCTGCGCGCCAAGATGGAAGACGTACGGCTTGTCCGGCGCCTGCTTGAGCTCGCGGACGAGGTAGTCGATCGAGGTTCGGTCGGTGAGGTCGGCAAAGTGCACCGCGAGCTCGCGGCGGCGATGCCCGATGTTGTTGAGCGCCCCGCTCGACGTCGCGCGGACGAAGGCGTGGACGTTCGCGCCGATCCCGAGCAGCGCCTCGGTGAGGTGCGATCCCATGAAACCGTCAGCGCCCGTGACGAGGACGGTGCGGCCGGTGTAGAACTCGCCGAACTCCTCGCGGAGCGAGGCGTAGTCGTCGTCCGTCCAGACCGTGTCGTGTCCCATCGAGTCGTCCCGTCGGTAGCGGTGCGTAGGCTGAGTCGGTGGAGAAGCCTAGTCGAACCTCCGGTCTCGGCTCCCTCGCGACGGCGGCGATCACGGGCGTCTCCCTTGTCTTTCAGTCGGCCCTCGCAGTCGTGGTCGGCGTCATCCTCGCCCGCGAGTTCGGGCGCAACGCGGAGACAGACGGGTTCTTTGCCGCCTACGGGGTTTTCATCGTGCTCGCGCTCGCGGCGAACGCGATCCGGCTCGTCGTCCTGCCGCCACTTGCCAGGGCGCGCGCCGAGAACCGGCTGGCCCAGGAGACCTCGGCGTGGGCAACCGTGCTCGCGGCCGGCCTCGCGCCACTGCTGGTGCTGGTGCTCGTGTTGCGCCGACCGATCGCCGACTTCCTCACCGGTGACGGGCCTGACCTCTCACTCGAGACGGCGGCGCACGTTCTGCCGATCGTGGTGGTCGCCGGGGTCGGACAGATCTATGCGGGTCTGCTAGCGAGCGCGCTTGCCGCGCTCGACGACTACATCACGTCGGCGGTTGCCTTCATCGTCTCCAGCGCTGCTGGTCTCATCGCGATCCTGCTGTTGCTCGACCGTGACGGCGTCGAAGCGGTCGCAACAGGGATGGTTGTCAACGGGCTCGGGGCGACCGCGGTGATGGCGACGATGCTCTTCGGGCGTGCGCGGCGCGCGTCGATGCCGGCGAGCGGTGTTCGTCCGAGCGGCTGGACACTCGCCGCTCGTGTCGTCCAAGCGGTGCGTGGTTGCGCGCTTCCGCTCGCGCTCCAAGGGAGCTACCTCATGTGCCTACCGCTCGCCCCGCACGAGGGCGTCGGGGCCGTGACGAGCTTCGGCTATGCCTTTCTCGGGGGCTCGGCGATCATCGCCGCCACGGCGGCGTCGTTCGGTCTTGTCACGGCCGTCCCGTTGACGCGGGCTGGCGTCGATTCGGGTCGCGTCGCCCATCACGTCGTCGCGACGTCGTGGCTCGCCGTGCTCGCCGTGGGCGCTGTCGCCGGGATCACTGCCGTCGCCGGCGAGCCGATCATGTCTCGTGTGCTCGGCGCCGAGTTCTACGGTGCGGCGGGGGCGGAGCTCGGTCAGCTGATCGCGTACTTCGCACCCTGGATGGTCGTGAGCATCGGTGTCACGGTCACCTTCCCGCTGATGTTCGTCGCCGGCCGTGAGCGGCTCTTGCCACTCGTCGCGGTGGGCATGCTCGTGATCCAGGCGCCGCTCGCGTTCACCGGGCAGCGGCTCTTTGGGCTGCCCGGCCTCGCGCTCGCACTCGCCGGCTCCACAGCTTTCACGCTCGCCGCGCTGCTGTACGAGCTTGGCGCGCTTCGGGCGACCGTGCGCGGGCTGGCGGTCCCCGCAGTGTTCGTCACCGCAACCGCAACCCCGCTTTTCGTGCTTGCGAGCGCCCTCCTTCCCGAGCTGGCGGCTGCGGCGCTTGGGCTCGCGGCCTACCTCGCAGTTGCGTTCCTCTTTCATCCACCGGGCCTCATCGACGCGCTCCGCTACCTCCACGCGCTCAAGTGACGTCGACCAGCGCCCGACATAGACTCCGGACGCGATGAAAGTGCTGGTGACAGGTGGTTGCGGGTTCTTCGGGACAAATCTCGTCGAGGCGCTCGCGCGCCGCGGTGACTCCGTTGTCGTTCTGGACAACCTTGCGCGACGTGGAAGCGAGCGAAATCGCGATCACCTTGCCGGAGCGGGCAGCGCCGAGATCCACGAGTCCGACATTCGTGATCCCGATGCAGTGATTGCGGCGTTCGCGGGGTGTGACGCGATCGTGCACCTCGCCGGGCAGGTTGCCGTCACCACGTCGGTCACCGACCCGCGCACCGACTTCGAGGTCAATGCGGCCGGGACGCTGAACGTGCTCGAGGCTGCACGCCTCTCGGGACGCAACCCGGTCGTGCTCTTTGCGAGCACGAACAAGGTCTACGGCGGAATGGAGGAGGCGGGCGTCGTCGACACCGGCGAGCGGTACGCATACGCCGACCTCGCGCTCGGCGTGCCGGAGACGACGCCACTCGACTTCCATTCGCCCTACGGCTGTTCGAAGGGTGCCGCCGATCAGTACGTCCGCGACTACGCGCGGATCTACGGCATTCCCACCGCCGTGTTCCGGATGTCGTGCCTGTACGGGCCTCACCAGCTCGGCAACGAGGATCAGGGCTGGCTCGCTCACTTCGCGATCCGGGCGCTTCGCGGTGAAGGGGTGACGATCTTCGGCGACGGCAAGCAGGTACGCGACGTCCTCTTCGTCGACGATGTCGTCGACGTCTACCTCCGGGCGCTCGACCGGGGGAACAGCCTCGACGGGGAGATCGTCAACATCGGCGGCGGGCCCGAGCGCACGCTCACGTTGCTCGAGCTCATCGCGATGCTCGAGGAGCGCACCGGTCGCCCGCTCGAGGTCGCATTCGAGGATTGGCGGCCGGGCGACCAGCGCGTCTACATCTCCGACGTGCGTCGTGCGAAGCAGGTCTTCGGCTGGGAGCCGACGACCGATGTCGGCGAGGGTGTCGACCGGCTCGTCGCGTGGATCGCCGCGCAGCCGTACCTCGTGGGCTGAGTCGGCTATCCAAGCTCACGGTACACCGCGTCGTGCTCGGCGGCGGCGCGATCCCAACTGAACCGCTGCGCGTTTGCGAGCCCGCGCGCGGCGAGCGTGCCGTCGTCGGCGAGCACATCCAGGATCGCAGCCGCGATCGCCTCAACCGAGGTGGGGTCGAACAGCACCGCCCCGTTGCCGCACACCTCGGGGAGCGAGGCGGCATTCGACGACGCGACCGGGCAGCCGCAGGCCATCGCCTCGAGCGGAGGCTGACCGAAGCCCTCGTAGAGGCTCGGGAACACCATCGCCGCGGCAGTGCGATACAGGCGGGCGACCTCGTCGTGGCTCGTCCAGCCGAGGGCTTCGACGCCCTCCGGCACCTCGCCCTCGTAGCCGGGGAGCAGGAGTCGCAGCTCGGGGCGCTCGCGGCGAACGAGCGCGAACGCCTCGAACAACCGGCCGTGGTTCTTGTGAGGCCAGCCGCGCGCCGGGAAGACGAGGAACTCCTCGCGCTCCTCCGAGCCTGGCTGGAATCGCTCGTGGTCGAGCCCGAAGTGGATGACGCGGAGGCGATCGGTGGGGACGCGGAGGCGCTCGCTGATCGTCGTGGCCGCGTGCTGCGAGATCGTGATCACGAGGTCGCTCCACCGCGCGGTGACGCCATACGTCACCGAGCGATACGCGCGCTCGGGACGCGAGAAGAACTCGGGGTAGAACTCGTGCTGGACGTCGAGGATGCTCGTCACCGTTCGCTGTCGTCTGAGCGGCGGGATCATCACCGTCAGCGGGAAGTGCACGAGGTCGTACGGCTCGAGCCTCCGGCGCACTGTGCGGCCGAGTGAGGCCCCCGCCATCGCCCGAAGCCGGCCGGGGAGCTCGCGTGAGGCGCGGTACTCGGCGGCGACAACCGAGGGAAGCCCATCGACGTCCTGCGCGATCGTCGGTAGCACGAGCTCGTACTCGAGCTCCCCGTAGCGCCCTAGCGCGCGCGCGAGCTCACGGGCGTAGATCTCGCTTCCGCCGGAGATCCCGGGCACGAGCGTCAGCAGCGAGAGGCCGACCTTCACGCGGCCTTCCGGTACACGTCGAGGTGGATGCGTGCGGACGTCTGCCACGAGAACGTGCGCGCGTGGTCACGGGCGGCTTCGAGCTGCGCGGGCGTCAGCTCGAGCGCATCGTCGATCGCCCGTGCGATCGCCTCGACGTCGGTCGGGTCGAACGTCGCCGCGTGCTCCCCGGTGACCTCGGGGAGCCCACCCGCGATCGAGGCGGCCACGGGGCAGCCCGCGGCCATCGCCTCGAGCACGGGCAGCCCGAAGCCCTCGGACAGGCTCGGGAAGACCAGCGCCGCCGCCCGCGCGTAGAGGCTCGCGAGCGTGTCGTCGTCGACGTGACCTCGCGACTCGACCCCGGGTGGGAGGGAGGTGAAGTCGTGCCCCCCGCCCGTGAGCACGAGGCGCAGGTCGGGGTGGTCGTGCCGGACGAGCGCGAACGCCTCGAACAGGCGGGAGTGGTTCTTGTGCGGCCACCCGCGAGCCGGGTAGAGCAGGAAGGGCTCTCGCGGTCCGCCGCCCGCGAACCAGCGCTCCTCGACCCCGTGTGGCGCGACATGCACGTGCGACGGATCGAGCTCGAGGAGCTCGATCGCGCGGGCCGCGACCCAGCCGCTGATCGCGATCACGCGATCCGCCCTGCGTACCGCTGCGTCGTACCAGCGCGCGCGGAATCTGCGTTTCGCTGCAGAGAACAGCTCGGGGTGCTCGAGATGCTGGAGATCGTGAAGCGTGACGACCGTGGGGCAGTCGCTCGCAGGCAGGGGCACGGTGACCGGGTAGTGGACGACGTCGGCCTCGGCGACCACCCGCGCGAGCGAGCCGGGACGAAGCCGCAGCCCCGCGAGCGTCCTGACACGTTGCGCGGGCCCACGCGCCACCGGGACGCCCTCGGCGACGAGCGCCGGCAGCCTTCCGGTCACGTCGGTCGCGTTGCGAGGGACGACGGCAAGCACTTCCTCGGTCGCGACAGCCGCGAGCCCGCCGCAGAGCCCGCGGACGTAGCGCTCCGAGCCGCCGGCGATCCGTGGGTCGAGGGTGAGGAGGCTTAGGACGATCCGCACGCGGCGACTCTAGATGAGCTGTTCCACGAGGCCGTGTTCGCCGGGGGAGCGGCCGCGGTCGGGGCTACACTGGCCCGGTGCCGGAGGAGGTAGGCGAGCAGGGCGCGGACACCGGCCTCCCCACCGCTGGCGAGGTCGACGTCGCTGCGCTCTTCGAGGCTCTTCGGGCGGAAGTGCGGCGCTCCGGGGTCGATCCCGGAGCGACCGGCGGAGTCTCCGACTGGAACGCCGCCCGGGCGGAGGCCGAGCGTCTCTGGCCGGTCTCGGCCGACCGCTCGCTCCGACTGCGCCCCGGCCCGCGGGGTGCGCTCGGGATCCCGGTCAAGTGGGTGTTGCGAAAGCTGCTGCGCTGGTACGTCGAGCCGGTCGCCTACGACCAGCGCTCGTTCAACGCCGCGCTCCTGCGACTGCTCGACGATCAGCACGCCCGGATCGCCGAGCTCGAGCGCCAGCTCGCGGTGCGGGAGCACGCCGGGTGAGCGTCCTCGACTCCGTGCCCGGCGTCGAGCTGCTTCGTTGCCCGAGCTGTGCGGGCGCGATCGACCGCGAGCGCATCTTCAGCTGCCGGAGCTGCGGGCGCGCCTACACGGTCGAGGAGGGGATCCCACGGATGCTCGACGAGACGGTTCCCGGTGTCGCCGAGAAGGCGCGTGAGGCAGAGGGCTGGGCGGAGATGGCGCAGGCGCAGGGCTGGTACGAGCCTGACGACGCGGTCGATGCGGCGCTTCCCTACCTTTGCCGCGACCTCGGCTGGGACGACGTCAACTGGCGCGCGAACGAGCACTCGTTCTCGGTGTTCCTGCCGCTGCTCGAGCCCGGCATGCGCGTCCTCGAGGTCGGGGCGGCGAAGTGCTGGGGCGCTCGCCACGTGATCGCCCGCGGCTGCACGTACGTCGGCACCGACATTCTCGCCGACCGCAAGATCGGGCTCGGTCGCGGCCTGTTCTACGAGCGGGAGACGGGCCCGTTTCTCCGCGTGCAGGCCGACGGGGAGAGCCTTCCGTTCGTCGACGGCGCATTCGACGTCACCTACTGCGTCGCGACGCTCCATCACGCGCTCGACCTCGACCGGATGGTGTCCGAGATGGCGCGGGTGACGAGGCGCGGCGGACGCGTGGTCGCCCTCAACGAGGGCACCCGTGCTGTTTACCGCTCGGGTGACGCGCCTGACCAGGCTGAAGAGCGTACGTACGGGATCAACGAGCACGTCCACACGCTGTACGCCTACCTCTGGGCGTTCGCGAAGGCCGGGCTTGCAGTCAGGCGGATCGAGCAGGCAGACGGCTACGAGGAGATGGCGGGCCGCCGGATCGGCGGCAAGCTCCTGCGCATCCCGCTCGTCGGACGCAGCGCGGCGACCTGGTTTGCGCAGACGGTCTACGGCTACCAGGGGGCGAGCCTCTTCTCGCGGAAGCTGCGCTCGCGGAATCGATGAGGATCGCGGTCTGCAGGCCGCAGGTGCCGTTTGCGCACGGCGGTGCCGAGATCTTCACCGACACGCTCGTCGGCGAGCTCCGCGACCGCGGGCACGAGGCCGACGTCGTCTCGATCCCGTTCAAGTGGTACCCCGGCTCGCGTGTGCTCTCGCAGGCGCTGCTCTGGCGGCTGCTCGACCTCACCGAGGTCGACGGGCGCCTGGTCGATCTCGTCGTCGCGACGAAGTTCCCGTCGTACGTCGTCAGGCATCCCGAGAAGCGCGTCTGGCTCGTCCACCAGTTCCGGCAGGCGTACGAGCTCGATCGCACCGAGCTCGGCCAGTTCGACGAGAGCCCCGAGGCGCGTGCGACGCGCCGCAAGGTGCACGACCTCGACCGGGTCGCCCTCGGTGAGGCGACCCGGCTCTTCGCGATCTCGGACAACGTTGCAGGTCGACTCGAGCGCTCGACCGGCCTCATCGCCGAGACGCTGCGCCACCCGCCGCAGTCGCTCGACTACCGCTGCGAGTCCTACGACGGCTTCGTCCTCTCCGCGAGTCGGCTCGACCGGGCAAAGCGTCTCGACGTGCTCGTCGAGGCAGCGGCGCTCGACCCGGCGCTCGAGGTCGTCCTCGTCAGCGACGGGCCCGACCGTGCGCGGCTCGAATCGCTCGCGCGCTCGCACGGGCTCGACGGGCGCGTCCGGTTCGAGGGGCGGGTCTCGGGCGACCGGCTGGCCGAGCTCTACGCCCGTTGCGGCTCGGTGTTCTACGCGCCCGTTGACGAGGACTACGGGCTCGGGCCGTACGAGAGCTTCCTCTCGGAGAAGCCCGTGATCACCGCTCCCGACGCCGGCGGGCCGCTCGACGTCGTGCACGACCACGAGACGGGCCTGGTCGTGGCGGCCGAGCCGCGGGCGGTCGCCGATGCGGCGGCCTGGTTGCGTGGCCATCCCGGCGAGGCGGCGGCGATGGGTCGCCGCGGGAGGACGCTCGCCGAGAAGATCACCTGGGACGACACGATTGCGAGGCTGCTCTCGTGAGGATCGCGCTCTTCACGCCGCTACCGCCGGAGCGAACCGGGATCGCCGACTACGCGGCGCTGCTGCTGCCTGCGCTGCGTGAACGCGCGGACATCACCGTCGTCAAGCGGGGGACGAAGCGACCACCGAGGGGAACCGATCTCTCCGTATACCATATTGGCAACAACCCTGAAGTGCACGGCTGGATCGTCGAAGCGCTGCGTCGCACGCCTGGGGCGGTTGTCCTCCACGAGTTCGTCTTGCACCACCTCGTCTCCGGAATGACGCTCGCCCGCGGCGACTCACGTGGCTACCTCGATGCGCTCGAACGCGACGGTGGGCTCGCCGCCCGCCTCCTCGGCTACGCGGTGATGGAGAAGCGCATCCCGCCGCTCTGGGAGAACCGCGCCGTCGACTTGCCGCTCGCCGCAACCGTCCTCGACCACGCGCTTGGCGTCGTCGCACACTCCGAGCACGTCAAGAGCCGGGTGCGTGCGACCGGATTCGAGCGACCCGTGGATGTCGTGCCGCACCCCGCCTGGGCACCGCCGAGCGTGACCGAGGCCGGCGAGCGCGGCGCGCCGCTGATTGCCGCCTTCGGCTTCCTCAACGAGAGCAAGCGCGTGCCGCAGCTGCTCGAGGCCTTCGCGCGGCTTCGTGCCGACCATCCCGGCGCGCGGCTCATGCTCGTGGGAGCGCCGTCGCCGAACTACGAGGTTGGTCACTACCTGCAGCGGCTCGGGCTCGATGGCGACGGCGTCAGCGTCACCGGTTACGTCGACGAGGTGCGGCTCTGGTCGCTGATGGAGGCCGCCGATGTGCACGTGAACCTCCGCGCCCCGACGATGGGCGAGACTTCGGGCACCGCGATCCGTGCGCTCTCGCTTGGCAAGCCGCTCGTCGTCTCCGATCTCGGCTGGTTCTCCGAGCTCCCCGACGACGTCGCGCTCAAGGTCCCGGTCGACGAGACCGAGGTCGACACGCTCGCGGCGGCGCTCGAGCTCCTCGCCTCGCATCCCGAGGTGCGCGGGACGATGGGCGTGAACGCGCAGGCGCTTGCCTCGACCCGGCATGCGGTTGGGGCTGTTGCCGACGGTCAGATCGCGGCGTTCGAACGGATCGCAGGCGGTGGCGTGGTTGCCGACGACGTGCTCGCGGAGGTGAGCCGGGCGGCAGCGGAGGTCGGGATCGAGCCGCGCTCGGAGGAAGCCGCCGAGCTCGCCCGCCGGCTCTCCGAGGTCGATCTCGGTGCGTAGTGCGGCCTTCTGTGACCTCACGGGCGGAGCTTCCGGGTGCGGTTCGGCCGCACTATGCTGGGGTCGGCCGCTTCGCGGCCGGCAGCCCCTGCTGGCGCCAGGCTCCGCTTCGCGGAGGGGCCGCAGGCAGCCCGGTGGCGCAACTGAGGATGTGAGATGAGGCACCTCAGGGTTCTGCCGGTCTGGCTGCTGCTTGCGGGGATCGTTGCGCTCTCAGCCGGTGTGCGGCTCTGGCTCGTGCGCTCGATGGTGGCGCCGTTCATCTTCGTCGACGAGCTCTACTACTCCGAGCTCGCGAAGAGCCTCGCCGAGCACGGCACGTTCGCGATCCGCGAGGAGGCGATCCGCGGCTACAGCGTCACGTACCCAGCGTTGATCGCGCCGGCCTGGGGGCTGTTCGACGACGGCGTCACCGCCTACAACGTCGCGAAGTCGATCAACGCGGTCGCGATGTCGCTCGTCGCGATCCCCGCGTACTTCCTCGCCGTGCGGGTCGCGCGGCCGTCGCTCGCGCTGCTCGCGGCGGCAATCGCGGTCGCGATCCCCTCGATGGCGTACACCGGGACGATCACGACCGAGAGCCTGTTCTACCCGGTCGC
This sequence comes from Gaiellales bacterium, assembly GCA_046330385.1. Classification (GTDB taxonomy): domain Bacteria; phylum Actinomycetota; class Thermoleophilia; order Gaiellales; family Gaiellaceae; genus Gaiella. The sequence continues at coordinate 441,611 of JAXLSV010000003.1, forward strand.
GACGCTGTTCGCCCTCGCGCTCGTCCGGTATCTCGAGACCCCGAGCACCCGTCGGCTGATCATGTTGTTTGGCTCGCTCGCGCTTGCGTACCTGACCCGCTCGCAGGCGGTGACGTTCGTCCCGGTGCTCGTCACCGTCCCGTTCGTGCTTGCTGCGATCCGCGGCCGCCGCACGGAGCTGCGCCCGCACGGGCCACTCATCGGGATCCTCTTCGGCGGTGGCGTGCTGGTACTGGTGGCCCAGCTCGTTCGTGGCAAGAGCCCGCTCGACCTGCTCGGGGCGTACGCGGCGGTGGGTGAGGAGGGCCACTACGACGTCGGCGAGATCCTCCGCTACTGGCTCTGGCACGTCGAGGAGCTGATCCTCTACCTCGCGGTGGTGCCCGTCGCCGCCGTCGCAATCCTCGTCGCGCGCGGCCGCTCGCTGTCGCCGAGACTGCAGGAGCTCGTCGCCGCGACCGTCGCGCTCTTTGCGTGGTCGACGCTCTCGGTCGCGATGTTCTCGGCCGGGTTCGCCGACCGCATCCAGGATCGCTACCTGTTCTTCCTCACGCCGACTCTGATCGCGGCGCTCGTCGGCTGGGTCGAGCTCGGCGGGCCGCGCCCCCGGCTCGTCGCGCCGCTCGCCGCGCTCGGCGCGCTCGGGCTGACGCTGATCTTCCCGTTCAGCCGGTTCGTGATCGAAGGGGCCAAGTCGGACACGCTCGGGCTGATCCCGCTCTGGGCGTTCAAGGAGCACCTCCTCGGCGGCAGCTACTGGCTCACGGTCGCGGCGGTGGGTGGCGCGCTCGTCGCTTTGTTCCTGCTGGTGCGCGGGCGCTCCGTCGTCGCCGTGCCGCTCGTGCTGCTCGTGCTGTTCGCTCTGCTCTCGCGGCCGGTCTGGACGAGCGACAAGGGCTTCGTCGTCGCGGGCAAGGGGGCGCTCTTTCAGGGGATCGCCGGTGCGCCGCGGACGTGGATCGACGACGCCGTCGACGGTCGCGGCGAGGTGGTTGCGCTCTGGACCAAGGGCGCCGATCGACTCACGATCAACATGAACGAGTTCTTCAACCGCAGCGTCGGGCAGGTCTACTACACGGTCGACCCGACGCCGGGCGCGATCAACGAGATCCCACTGAGCCTCGATGCCGACCTCGTTGCTCAGCCTCCCGACGGTGTCTTCAACACGCCGGGTGACGGTGTCGTCCACGCCCCGTTCGCGCTCCTCGACCCGAGCGTCGACCCCGATGGACTGGTCGTCGCGAAGGACAAGATCCTCGGGATGCGCGTCTGGCGGCTCCGCGGGCCACTCGCCGACCGGACGACCGTGACCGGCCTCTACCCGTACCCCGACTCGTGGTCTGGGCCGTTCGTGACCTGGCGGCGCGTGCGTTGTGCGCCCGGCTCGCTGGCCGTGACCGTGCACAGCGACCCGAACCTGTTCGCGGGAACACAGACCGTCACCGCCGCGAATCGACTCTCCGGCGATCTCGTCCTCGTCAGCCGACGTCGGATTCCGGTCTCGACCGATCGGCGAACGTTCACCGTCCCGGTGAGGCCCGGCGCCGATGGCGTCTGCACGGTGCGCTTCGCGGCCAGACCGACCGCGAACCCCGCGAAGGTGATCCCGGGCTCGACCGACGACCGAGTCCTCGGGATGCACTTCGACGGGTTCGTCTACAGGCCGATCGTGCGATGAGGATCGTCGTCGACGTCTCGCCGCTCTCGCACCCGCGCACGGGGATCGGCAACTACATCCGTGGCTCGCTCGCCGGGATGGTCGAGGCGGCGGGCGGTCGGCACGAGCTCGTCGGCTTCGCCCCGACGAGCCTCGCCGGGCCGACCAGGATCCGTGAGGCACTCGCCGGAGTCCCAGTCGCGGTGAAGACGATTCCCCTTCCGGCCTCGCACGCCCTGCGCACCGCCTGGAGCCGGCTCGGGTCGCCGAAGCTCGAGCGCCTCGTCGGCCGGCTCGACGCGTTCCTGTTCAGCGAGTGGATGTATCCGGCCCAGCGCAGCGGGCTGCGCGCGACCATATGCCACGACCTCGTCCCCTTCCATCACCCGGAGTGGTGCACGACGCGAACCGTGTCGATGCATACCCACAAGGGACGGAACGCGGTCGAGACGTGCGACGTGATCTTCGCGAACTCGCGCTACACCGCCGCCGATCTCGTCGAAACGCTCGGCGCCGATCCCGCCCGGGTCGTCGTCGCCTACCCGGGGCTCGGGCCCGGGCTCCGGCCGGATGGGCCCGAGGCGAATCACGGCGGACCGGCGATCCTCGGGCTGGGGACGATCGAGCCACGCAAGAACATCGCCCGGCTCGTCGAGGCATGGCGTTATCTCGCCGACGACTTCGGGCTCACACTGGTCGGTGGCGAGGGCTGGGGCGACCGCCCTGACCTCGCCGACCCGCGGATCCGGCAGCTCGGCTTCGTCCCGGAGCTCGAGCTCGGCGCGCTCTACCGTGGGGCCGAGGTCTTCGTGTACCCGTCGCTTTTCGAGGGGTTCGGGATGCCGGTGGTGGAGGCGATGGCGTGCGGCGTGCCGGTCGTCGCCTCCTGGCACCCGTCGCTCGACGAGGCCTGCGGCGATGCAGCCGTCCGGGTCGATCCCGACGACGCAGTTGCGATTGCCGACGGGATTCGCGAGGCCGAGTACCGGCGTGACGAGCTCGTCGCCGCCGGCCTCGCGCACGCGGCCTCGTTCTCGTGGGAGGCAACGGGGCGTGTGATGCTGGCGGCGCTCGAGGAGCGGGAGTGACCTACCGACGACCCGACGAGGTCGCGATCGTCGTTCGGCGGCCGCGCGGCGAGGGCCGTGAGTACCTCGTCCTGCTCCGCTCGCCGGAGAAGCTCGGGTACTGGCACCTTGTTGCCGGCGGTGTCGACTGGGGGGAGGAGCCGGCCGCGGCGGCGGCCCGTGAGCTCGAGGAAGAGACGGGTCTCGTGGCTTCCGTGTCCCGGCTGGGGCTCGAGCTCGACTACTCGCTCGCGGCCGACCCCGAGGTCGTCCGGGCGCGGTTCGCGCCCGGCACCGAGCGCGTGCGCGTGTGGGCGTTCGTCGTCGAGGCGCCGGGCGGCTGGGACCCTGCGCTCGACGACGAGCACGTCGATCATCGCTGGCTCGGCGCGATCGAGGCGGTCTCGTTGCTCCATTACCCCGAGCCGAGGCGGGCGGTCGAAGCGGCCGAGGCGGAGGCGACGGGGTGAGGGCCGGGTTCGACACGTCGCCGCTCGAGCAGACGCGCGCCGGGACAGCGCGACACGTGCTCGGGCTCCTCGGGGAGCTCGAGGGACGACCCGGTCTGGACGTCCACCGACTCCGCTCCCGCGGGAGAGGGAAGCTGGCGACGGTCAGGCGCGACGCGGTCTGGTATCCGCTCGCGCTCGGCAACGCCTCGCGCTCGTTCGACGTCCTCCACTGCTCGACCTTCCGGGCCCCGCTGCGGCCGAGGTGCCCGCTCGTGGTCACGGTTCACGATCTCGCGCTCGAACGCCTACCTGCTGTGTTCCCTCGCTGGCATCGGGAAACAGGGAGGCGGGCGCTCCGCTCGGCGGTGCGCGTCGCCGATGCGGTGGTCGCCGTCTCGGCGTTCACGCGTGACGAGCTGGTCGAGCTGCTCGCCGTGCCGCCCGAGCGGATCACAATCGTTCCCAACGGAATCGAGCCGGTGTTCTCGCCGGAAGGGCCGCGGGCCGAGGGCGACTACGTCCTCGCTGTGGGCACGCTCGAGCCGCGCAAGAACCTGGCGGTGGCATTGCAAGCGGCGGAGCTCGCCGGCGTCGAGCTTCGGGTCGTCGGGGCGACCGGTTGGGGTGGTGTAGAGGTGCCGGGCTGGGTCGGGGAAGCGTCGGATCCCGAGCTGGCTGCGCTCTATCGTGGTGCCCGATGTCTGGTGTTCCCCTCGCTTTACGAGGGCTTCGGGATCCCTGTGCTCGAGGCGATGGCGTGCGGGACGCCGGTCGTCACCTCCGACGCGGGCGGGACGGCCGAGGTCGCGGGGACGGCAGCGGTGCTCGTCGATCCGCTCCACCCCGAGGCGGTCGCGGCCGGGATCGCCGAGGCGGAGCGCGACCGCGACCAACTCGTCGAGCGCGGGCTCGAACGCGCGGCGTCGTTTACCTGGAAGGCGTCGGCCGATCTCGTCGAGGCGCTCTGGCGGGAGCTCGCGTGAGCCTCGTCGTCCTCGACGCCGACGTGCTCGGGCGCGCACGCACGGGCGACGAGACCTACGTCCGGAACCTGCTGCGCGAGCTCCCCGGACCTGCCACCGAGGCGGGTCTGCGGCTCGCGGCGGTGACGCGTCGCCCCGAGCTCGTCCCGGACGGAATCGAGCCGATCGCGCTGACCGGAGCGGTTCAGGAGCTGCGGATGCTCTGGACCGTTCCGCGAGCCCTTCGCCGGGTTGGTGCCGCGCTCGTGCACACGCAGTACGCCGTGCCGTGGCGCTGCCCTTGCCCCGCGGTCGTGACGGTCCACGATCTCTCGTTCGAGCGCGACACCACGGCGATGGGTTGGCGCGATCGTCGCGTCTTTCGCACCGTGGTCCCCCGCGCGGCTCGCACCGCCCGTCGTGTCCTCACGGTCTCGGAGCGCTCGAAGGCCGACCTCGTTGAGCTCTACGGTCTCGCGCCGGACAAGGTCGTCGTCACGCCGAACGGGGTCGACCTGGCGTTCACGCCTGGGCCTGCGCCGGCGGGTACGCGGTTGTTCGCGCTTGCGGTCGGGGCAGTCCAGGCGCGGAAGAACCAGCTCGCGGCCCTCACCGCGGCGCGAGCGAATGGGCTCGAGCTCGTCGTTGTCGGCCCGGTCAAGGACAAGGCGGTCGCGGCGCGGTTGCGTGCGGCCGGGGCCACGCTCGCGGGCTATGTCTCGCAGGAGCGGCTGGTCGAGCTCTATCGCGCGGCAGCGTGCCTCATCCAGAGCTCGCGCTACGAGGGGTTTGGGCTGCCTGTCGTCGAAGCGCTCGCGTGCGGGCTTCCCGTCGTGTGCGTCGACGAGCCGGCGCTGCGGGAAGTGGTGGGGGCGGCAGGGGTCGTGGTTCCCGAGGCCGAGCTGGCCGCCGGTGTCGCGCGGGCGCTCGCCGAGCGCGAGCCGCTCGTCGCTGCGGGCCTCGCCCGCGCGAGCGACTTCTCGTGGGCGGCGTGCGCGCGAAGGACGGTCGAGGTCTACGTCGAGGCGGTCTCTCGGTGAGCGTCTCGGCGGTCGTCGTCTCGCATGGTCACGCCGACGACCTCGAGCGGCTGCTGCCGGCTCTCGCCCCGCAGGTCGCCGAGACGCTCGTCATCGCGAACCTCGCCGGCTCGGTTCCCGCCGAGCTGCTCGCCGGCGTAAGGGTGCTCGAGAACCGAAACCCGCTGCCCCTGGCGACGAACGTCAACCTCGGCATCGCGGCGACCGAGGGCGACTACGTCCTCAATGTCAACCCGGACGCGATCCCGGACCCGGGGGCGGTCGCAGCGCTGGTGCGCGTGCTCGACGAGCACCCGCGCGCGGGGATCGCCGGCCCGGCGATGGTGTGGCCCGACGGGACGCCGCAGCCCTCGCGGCGCCGGTTTCCGACCGTGGGCGGGACGATCGTCAGGCGTACGCCGCTTCGCAAGCTGCGCGATCCCTACACGACGCAGCGCGACCACTATTCGCTCGGCCAGCAGCCGACCGATCCGGTTGAGGTCGACTGGATGCTCGGCGCGTTCCTGCTCCAGCGCCGGTCGATGCTCGTCGAGCTCGACGGGTGGGACGTGGGGTTCCGGCACTACGTCGAGGACATCGATCTCCAGTATCGCGCGATGCGGGCGGGCTGGGAGCGCTGGTACGTGCCGACGGCCGTGGTTCGTCACGAATACGCCGCGGTGATCGACCAGCGATTCCTTTCGCGGCACACGTGGTGGCATCTGCGCGGGATGGCCCGGTTCGTGCGCAAGCACCCCGAGACGCTGGCACGGCTCTAGCGCACCCCCGCGGGGAGCGCGGGGGTCTGGCTGAAGCCAGACCCGTGGGTGGCGGGTCGGGTCAGGCTTGAGCCTGACCCGTGCGCTGAACGTTCGTCGTTCGCGTCCTTCTGGGGTGGCGGTCGGTTGAAGCGCCCGGGTCTGGCTGAAGCCAGACCCGTGGGTGGCGGGTCGGGTCAGGCTTGAGCCTGATCCGTGCGCCGAACGTTCGTCGTTCGCCTTCTCGAGCGGTGATGTCTGTCGGTTGAAGCGCTCGGGTCTGGCTGAAGCCAGACCCGGGTCTCGAGGTGGGTCGCATCCGCGCCAGCGCACGTCCGCGAGAAGAAGGCGCCGGTTGAGCAGGCGGCACGACGGTCGTCTCCGCAACTCACTACGGTGTTTCCGCCGGCACGACTTCGATCGTCGGTCTCACCCCGAGTGCGCGGGTATCGCTTCGGTACTCGGGTGCGACGTCTTTCGGGACGAACGTGTCGGCGGTGATCTCGACGCGCCACGGGACCTTCGGGGCGGGGAACGCGATCGGGCGAGATGTGCAGGCGCCGACGTTCCTGGTCTCTCGGCCGGAGATCGAGCCTAGAGCCGGTTCTTTCTCGGCGCTCACAGCGATCGGGCCGAGCTTGACCTCGACCTCGCCCGCGATCGGTGGATGAGACGGAGGACAGAACGCCTCGCGTGAGAGCGTCACGACGACAAGTGCGTTGCCGTCCTGCGAGACGTCGAACCGGTTGTAGGCGGCGTACGACTTGGATGCCCCGCCGACGCCCGTCGTCCAGCCGTCTGCGCTGACTCCCTCCTGGTTCCAGCGCAATCTGAAATCCTCACCGAGCTTGACGAGCACAGCACCGGCCTTGTTGCGTGCGACCTCCTCACCAACGAGCTCGACGCCGTTAACCTCGAGCACGTACGGCGTCGGTGGTCTCGGCCAGAGCGTGCCGTCGGCCTTGATGAGGTCGGGTGTCACCGTGCGCCCCGGCCCGGGCGGGTGGTCGCCGTCGACCGTCCAGACGCGCGCGACCGACCGGTTCCAGAACTCGTTGTCCCAGACTCCCGCGCCGTCGCTGACGTGCTGCCCAAGAATCGTGGTCTTCGCCGGGCCGACGGCCTGGTCGATCCAGTCCGGCGGGCTCGTGAGGTTCTTCGCCATCGAATGCGAGTTGTCGTGCTCGCCGATCGCTGCGTAGACCTGGTTCGTCTGGTTCCAGGCGAGAACGAGCAATGCGACCACAAGCGGCAGCCACCGTCCGAGCGCACCGCGGTGCAGCCGGCTTGCCGCGAGCACGATCGTCCCGGCGATGATCGGAGCGAGCCACGCGGCGGTCTCGATGCGCACTTCGGGCCAGCTCAGCTCCCGATTCAAGAACGCCACGATCGCGAGGCCGTGCGCCTCGTAGTACGGGAAGTTCCTGACCCCGTACCAGACCGGCGTCCATACGAGAGCGCCGACGACGACGGCGCTGGCAGCGACGACCGCCACCGCAGGCGGGCGCAGGCGGTCGAGGACGAGCCCTGTCGCGACGAACGCCAGCGGCGTGAGGTAGATGAGGTTGCGCTCGATGATCCCGCCATACCCCTGTGTCGACAGGTACGCACCCTTGATCGCGGCGTACCAGACGAACGCTGCGGTCGCCGTGCCGGCGACGAGCAGGAACGCGCGAAGCTCCGGCTTGCGCCGTTGGTCGCCGCGGACGAATGGGACGGCGAGCAGCGCGATCACGGGCACGATCCCGATCCCGATCGAGAAACCACCGAGAGACCAGGCGCCGTACTGGAGGATCCTGACCTTCCACATCGCGGTGACGTCGGCGTAGTTCTTCGACTGCCAGCCGAGGAACGACGAGAGAAGGAACACGAGACCGATGCCGAGGACGATCGCGCCGACCCGGTCCCGTCTCGTCCACGTCTCCTGCCAGCGGCGCAGCGGCGGTGACGACCAGCCGAGGACTGCGAGCGAGACGGCCAGCGTCGCGAGCAGCGCCGTGAGCTGCCCGCGCGTGAGCATCGCGACAAGGACCGCCACCGCCGCAAGCCCGACCGAACGCCAAGCCGGCCGCTCGACCGCTCGGACGATCAGCCAGAGCGCGGTCACCGCGATCGGATAGGCAAACGGCTCCTCGACGAGGAACGGCGAGTACGAGAGCGCGGGCGTTGCGATCGTGCCGATCGCGGCGAAGAGCGCCCAGGGGGTGGAGAGGACACGGCGGCCCATCGCGTAGGCGGGAAAGATCGCGAGCGCCATCACGATCGCCTGGAAGTACTTGATCGCCTCGAAGGCGGTCGAGACCTTGTCGATCCACCAGAACGGCGCTGTGAACCACGGTGCCAGGCTCGTGAACCCGAAGGCCTCGCCGCGACGACCGGGATGGCCGGTCGTCGCGATCGCTCTCGAGATCTGCGTGAACTCGAGCTCGTCGGTAAACAGCGTGGGCGTCTCGCGTCGCCACGCCTGCCAGGCGTACAGCGTCACGAGCAGGAAGTACGCGCCCACTAGTGCGAGCACGGTGTCCGACGGCGCCACGTGGCGCCGTCTTGCGGGGGCGGAGGGGCTCACGAGCCGATCCCGTCGAGCACCGCGTCGCGGCGGCTGACGAGCACGCCGGCGGCGGTACACGCCTGCTGGATCGCGGGCGCCGGCTGACCTCCATGGACGACCACCTCGTCCGGCGTCAGTGTGTCGATCGCAAGCGCGACCTCCGAGGTCGTGCCGACAACCGGCACCCCGCTCACTCGGCGCCGCTGCAGCCGCTCGTCGTCGTCGACGAACCCGACGACCGTCGCCCCCTCGCCGCGCAGCGACCGCGCGATCCCGCGGCCACGCGCATCGGCGCCGACGATCAACACCCGCCGAGCGCCGCGAAGCGCCCCGCGCTCGGGGAGGAACCGTTGCCCGAAGCGTGCCGCCGAGGCCGCGACGGCGAACACGACGAGATCGAAGGCGAAGACCCGTGCCGGGAAGTCGCCGTAGTCGCGGGTCAGCTTCATGATCAGCGCCGCGAGCGCCTCCGAGAAGACACAGGCGGCGACGAGGGCGGCGAAGTCCGAGCCGATCGCGTAGCGCCACGCGCGTCGGTAGATGCGAAGCGCGATGAAGCTGACGTAGCGCGTCCCGAGCAGCACCGGCAGCGCCGCGAGGAAGAAGCCGCGCTCCTGGATCCCCCCCTTGCCTCCGACGACGATGAGATAGCACCCGAGGAACGAAGCTGCGACGAGGGCGAAGTCGAACACCATCTCCGCAAGCCGGCGAGGTTCGACCGTAAGTGCGTGCCGCAGGCGCGTGTCGCCGGGACGACCCTGCTTCGAGAGCTCGTTGAGCTCGCCGAGAAACGCGCCGAACTGGACGAGCAGCACGAACGATAGGAGAACGCCGACCGCCGTGAGCGCGGGTCGATCGAGCACGTTGTAGGCGACCGCGGTCGCGCCGAGCACGACCGAGATCAGCGCTAGCAACCCCACGGCCTTCGCCTCGGAGAGCCCGTAGTAGACGAGCCGGTGCGAGGTGTGATCGCGCCCGCCCTGGGTGACCGGCCTCCGCTCTGCCAGGCGCTTCACGGTGACGAGGGTCGTGTCGAGGATGGGGATCGCGAGCACGAGCAGTGGGAGCAGCATCGTTGCGACCGTCGTCCCCGCGGTCGTCCACGAGGCCGCAAGCCCGAGCGCCCCGAGGACGAAGCCCAGCACCTGGCTACCCGAGTCGCCCATGAACACAGCGGCGCCGTCGCCCGGGCGCAGGTTGAACGGAAGGAAGCCGACGCAGGCGAGCCCGAGCGAGAGCGCGACGACGCGCACGAGGTCGTTGTCGTGCACGGTCGAGGCGTCGATCACGAAATACGCGCACGAGACGGTGGCGAGCGTCGCGGCGAGCCCGTCCATGTTGTCGAGCAGGTTCATCGCGTTCGTGATCCCAACGAGCCAGATGACGGCGACGACGACACCGATCACGTCGTTGCCGATCAGCTCGACGCGCAACCCACCTGCGATCGCGAGCCCGGCAGCGACGAACTGCGCGGCGAGCTTTGTCAGCGGGCTCAGGTGCGCGACATCGTCGATCAGCCCTGCCGCGAAGAGGAGCACTGCGCCTGCGATCACCCCGGCGAGCTCCCAGGACGCGTCGACCGCGCCGGTCGCCGTCGCGACCGCGACCGCGACCACCAGCCCTAGGGTGATCCCGACCCCGCCGAAGGTCGGGGTGACGGTGTCGTGCCAGCGCTCGCCTGTCGGCACCGCCACGAGCCGCCGGCCGATCGCGGGAGTGCGCAGGAGCGCCCAGAGGACGAGCGACGCGAGGGGCAGGGCGACGACCGTGACCGCTGCGCTCATCCGCACAAGGGTACTCGCTCCCGTCCCGGGCGCGGCCCGCCGGCGGTGCGGGGTCGATCTCCGGCTGCGCACGCCGCCCGTCATCCACCAGAGCCTCCGTCGCCCAGCCCCGCAGCGTCTCCCGCCCACCGCCCCCTCGTGGTGGCACCGCTCTCGCGCGCGCGTCCTGACCATCCCAAACCCCCGCCCACCCAGGGGGAACAAGGATGCGCAGCATCGCACGGATTTCGTTAGGGGAGTGTCACAACGTGTGCCAACTTTGTGCCAATTTCGGGCGCCGTCGGCTTGAACAGTGCGGCGATCTTCGCGGCGGTATCCCGGGCGGACAGGTGTGACGTTCGGTCGACGACATCGCGCTCGTCAGCCGAGCATGGCGGGCCGGCGCGGCGCAGGCGGTGCAGCTTGCCCGGACGTTCCCCGACAACGGCGCGACGCGGCCTCAGGCCGCGTCGCGCGTCATTGCTGTCGGTTCGGGAGTGTGCCGACTAGGCGGCCGGCTCGAGCTTGAAGCCCGAGATGATCTGCTCGAGATCGTCGGCCGTGCCCGAGAGACCGCGGGCGGCGGAGGCGACTTCCTGCGTCGCTGCGCTCGTCTCCTCAGTCGAGGCGGACACTTGCTGCGTCGCTGCCGACGACTGCTCGGCGACCGCGGCGACCTCGGCGGTCGCAGTCGCGATCTGCTCGATCCGGCCACCGATGTCGAGGACGCTCTCGCCGAGCGCCGTGAACGCTCCGCGCGCCTCCTCGACGACGGCGACGCCGTCCTCGGTGCGAGAGACGCTGTCCTCGACCACGGAGACCGCCTTCTGGGTCTCGGCCTGGATCTCCTCGATCAGGTCGGCGATCTTCGTCGCCGCACCCTGCGACTCCTCGGCGAGCTTGCGAACCTCCTCGGCGACGACCGCGAAGCCGCGACCCTGCTCACCGGCGCGGGCCGCCTCGATCGCGGCGTTCAGCGCCAGCAGGTTCGTCTGCGAGGCGATGCTCGTGATCGTCTCGACGATCCCGCCGATCTGCTCCGACTTCGACGCAAGCTGGTTCATCGTCTCGTTGACCGCGGCCGACGAGTCACGCACCGACTGCATCGCGCTGCTCGCCTTCTCGGCGGCGGCGAGACCCTGTGCGGAAACCGTCTGGGCGTCGCGGGCAGCCTGCGCGGCCTCCTCGGCCGTCGTGCGAGCACCCTCGACCATCCGCACCTGCTGCTCGGCGCCCGAGGCGACCTCCTGGACGGCGTCCGCGATCTCGGCGACCGCGCGACCCGTCTCCTCCGAGGTCGACTGCATGTGCGTCGACGCGGTGCGCAGCGTCTCGAGCGCCTTGCCGATCCCCTGGAGCGGCACCTGCACCATCGCCTTGAGGTTGGCGCTGCAATCGGAGAGATCGAGATCAGCCGACGCGACTGGAACGGCCTCGAGATCGACGCCCATCGCCTGGAACGTGTCGAAGTAGAAGGCCTCGACGATCGCCTGGATGTCGAGGTTCATCACCGTCAGAACCGCCCGCTCAGCCCGGGCCCGGAGCACCGGGTTGTGCGGGAACCGCTTGCGAAGCTGCTTGCGGACGAGGTCGAAGTAGCACGGGTAGCTGCCGAGGTACCACTTGAACGGCAGGTCGATGATGTTGTGCAGACGACCGACCGCGAGACGTCGCTCGAAGTAGTCGACGCCGTAGCGACCCGAGCCCGCAGCCTCCTCGAAGATCTGGCGGAAGTACCCGGCCTGCGCACCTTCGAGCGCGCTGCGGAGCTCCTCGATCCCGACGCCCTTGCGAGCTGCCTGCGCGTCGAAGAACGTGCGCGTCGGGCCGAACCCGAACTGGATCTCGTAGAACTCCTTCGCGATCGCGTCGGCCGACGAGTCAGCCCAGCCTGCGAGCCTCTTCAGCACGGCAACGTCGCGCCCGGAGAGGCGCACGAACTCACGCCGGAGCGCGAGGTTGGTCTCGTTGATGCGGTAGATCTCTGACAGACGGCTCATTCCGTGGGGTCTCCTGGCTCGGGACGGCAATGTGTAAAGACGCTGAGATGCGTCACGGTCTTCGCCCCCCGATCGCGGGACTTTAGGACCGTAGAATCGACTCGTGCGGGTCTATGCGGACGTCATCCGCCATCGCGAGCTGTTCTCGAGCCTCTTTCGGCGCGACCTGCGCGCGAAGTACAAGGGCTCCGTCCTCGGATTGGCCTGGACGCTTGCGCTGCCCGTGGCGCTGATGCTGGTTTACCTGACTGTCTTCTCGGTGCTGATGAAGGCGCAGGCGACCGACGTCGGCGACTACTGGCTCTACCTTCTGTGCGGCCTCCCGCCCTGGGCCTTCTTCGCCTCGTCGCTGCAGACGTCGGCGCGCAGCCTGCTCGACAACGCAAACCTGATCCGCAAGGTGCGCTTCCCGCGTCAACTCGTCCCCGTCTCGGTCGTCGCCACGCAGGTCGTCGCCTTCGCCGCGATGACCGTGATCGTGATCGGGCTCGCCCTCTGGTTTCGGCCCGACAGCCGGCTCACCGTCTGGCTCGTGATCCCCGTTGCCGCGCTGGTCGTGCTGTTCGTCGCCGGCCTTTCGCTCGCGGTTGCTTCGCTCAACGCCGTCTTCCGTGACATCGAATTCGTTGTTGCGGCCGCGCTCCTCCCATGGTTCTTCCTCACCCCGATCGTCTACACGCTCGACAACCTCCCGGGTGCCAGAGACCGCCCCTGGCTCGTCGACCTCATCCGCTGGGCGAACCCGATGACGCCGGCGGTCGACTGCTTCCGCGCCCCGGTCTTCGACGGTGATCCTCCGCCCGCAGGCGAGCTGCTCTACCTCGTCGTCGCGACCGTCGTCGCATTGGCGGTTGGCGCGGCCATCTTCGCGCGGACTGACGACCGGATCGCCTCGGAGGCCTGAGCTCTCAGCGCTACCCTGCGAGCCTGATCGTCGCGCCGCCCTCGAATAGCCCTTCGCCCTCGTACGCCGGCAGACCGTCGACCTCGCCCGCCTCGAGCCCGGCTGCGAGCGACGGGAGAAGCAACGCATGTCCGAACCGCGGATTGCGCCCTCCCGGTGCCCACGGTTCCAGTCGCTGTCGGGCCGCCCGGCTCCCCAGCGGCACGATCCCGGGCCCAACCGCGAGCCACCCCTCCTCGTGTGCGTCGAGCATGACCCTCGACCAGCCTGGGTCGGGCTCGCAGCCGGCGACGAGGTGCGCGACCGCGCATGGTGCCTCGGTGACGAGCGGCTCCTCGAGCCGCGCCAGCGCCGTCGAGGTTGCCGCGCTCTCGCCGCCGTAAACCACGACCGCCAAGCGCCGTGCCTCGATCCCGGGGAGGATCTCCGTGTCGTGCTCGAGCACGTCCGCACCGATCTCGGAGCACCAGAAGTGGAACTCCTCGACCAGGTCGAAGCAGAGCCGGAGCCGCCCGGGTGCGCGCGGTACGACCACGTCGACCGCTAGCTCGATCGTGTCACCAGGCGCGACGGGGTTGGAGAACACGGTGCGCGGACCGTCCCAGACGATCGCGTTGCCGCTCGGGTCGAGCCAATGGTACGAGAGTCGCAGGCCGCCGTCGGCAGTCGAGCGCCAGGTCGCGCTGCCGGCGTTTTCGAGCTGGACGCGCGCCGCGGCGGTGCGCCCGGCCCGGCACGGTGCCAGCGAGACCAGCGTCCAGCGGGGGACGAGGGGAGGCGCGACGACGGCCATCGTGCGACTGTAGACGAGCGCGGCGCGGGTATCCCCGGCGTTCGCCGGCCGAGGAGACACGAGCACCAGGGACGTCTCGTCTACCCTCATGACGATGTCCGCCCCGCTCCTCGTTCGTGCGGCCCGTCGCGAGGTCGTCGAGCGCACCCCTGTCTGGTTCATGCGACAGGCCGGCCGCTCGCTTCCCGAGTACCGCGAGATCCGTGCCAAGCACAGCTTCTTCGAGGTTGCGCACACCCCGGAGCTGTGCGCCGAGGTGACGCTGCAGCCGGTGCGCCGCCATGACGTCGACGCAGCCGTGATGTTCGCCGACATCATGACTCCGGTGCTCGGGATGGGGCTCGACGTGAAGCTCGTCGAGGGCGTTGGCCCGGTTGTCGACCGGCCCGTCCGCACCCTTGCCGACGTCGAGGCATTGCGTGTCCCCGATCCGCAGGAGGCGTTCGCGCCGGTCTTCGAAGCCGTCGCGATGGTGCGACGCGAGCTGCCGGCCGAGAAGGCCGTGATCGGCTTCTGCGGCGGTCCGTTCACCGTCGCCGGCTACCTCGTCGAGGGCAAGCCGAGTCGTGAGCTCAGCCGGACGAAGGCGATGATGCTCGGCGAGCCGGAGCTCTGGGACGCACTGATGGCGAAGCTCACCGACACGTTTGCGTCCTATGTCGCAGCCAAGGTCGCGGCCGGCGCCGACGTGGTCCAGCTCTTCGACTCGTGGGTCGGAGCGCTCGCGCCGGGGCTCTACCGTGAGCGCGTCGGGCCGTGGAGCGAACGAATCCTCGCGGCCGTCGACGTCCCGACGATTCACTTCGGTACCGGTGCGACGCACCTGCTCGAGGAGCTTGCGGCTGCGGGCGGTGACGTGATCGGGCTCGACTGGCGCCTCGGCCTCGACGAGGGCTGGAGCCGTGTTCCAGGCCGTGGCGTCCAGGGGAATCTCGAGCCGGCGACCCTGCTTGCGCCATGGGACGTCGTCGCGCGCGAGGCGAGCGACGTACTCTCCCGCGCTGCCGGCCGTCCGGGTCACATCTTCAATCTCGGTCACGGCGTGCTCCCCGAGACCGACCCCGACGTGCTCACCCGGCTTGTCGCGCTGATCCGCGAGGCGAGACCGTGAGCGCCGCAGTGATCCTGATGGCGTACGGGTCGCCCGACCGGCTCGGCGACGTCCCGGCCTACTACGCCGACATCCGTGGCGGCCGGCCGATCCGGCCCGAGCTCCTCGATGACCTCGTCGCGCGCTACCGGGCCCTCGGGATCGACGACAGCGATGCACCTTCGCCCCTCAACGTCGTCACCGAGGCGACGCGTGCCGCGCTCGAGGCCGAGCTGGAGCTCCCAGTGCACACCGGGATGCGCCACTGGGACCCCCGGATCGCGACCGCCGTCGAGGCTGCGCTTGCCGGCGGGGCCGGTGCGCTCGTCGGGCTCGTGCTCGCACCGCACTTCTCCACGCTCTCGATCGCGAAGTACGAAGCCTTGTTCGACGCTGCGGTCTGCGGACGTGTCCCCACGAGGTTCGTCCGGCGCTGGGGCACCGAGCCGGGCTTCGTCTCGCTGCTCGCGAACCGCATCCGCGGAACGGAGGCCCACGTCGTCTTCACCGCGCACTCGCTCCCCGAGCGAATCGTGAGCGAGGGCGACCCATACCGCGACGAGCTCCTCGAGACATCGCGGCTGGTCGCCGAGGAGGCCGCGGTCGACAGCTGGACGTTCTCCTTCCAAAGCGAGTCTGCGACCGGAGAGCCGTGGCTCGGGCCGGACATCCTCGATCACCTGGGTGCGCTCGGGAAGGAGGGCGTCGAGGACGTGCTCGTGTGCCCGGTCGGGTTCATCTCGGATCACCTCGAGATCAAATGGGACATCGACGTCGAGGCGGCCGATCGCGCGCGCGAGCTCGGGATGACGCTTTCGCGGATTGCGATGCCAAACGCAGGGCCCGAGCTCGTCGAGACGCTGGCGGCGGTCGTGCAACGCGAGCTTGCCGCGCTCGGGACCGTCAAGACATGAACGTCGGCGCCGTCGAGGCCGAGGGCGTCTCCCGCAGGTTCGTCGTCCGCGCACGCGACACGCAGACCCTCAAGGAGCTCCTCGTCTCGCGGGGCAGCGAGGGTAGCCAGGAGGTCTGGGCCCTCCGCGACGTTTCGGTGTCGATCGCCCCGGGCGAAGCGGTTGGGCTCGTCGGGAGAAACGGGTCGGGGAAGTCGACGCTGCTGCGCCTGATTGCGGGCATCATCAAGCCGACGAACGGCCGAGTCGCGACCGCCGGTCGCATCGGCTCGCTCCTCGAGCTCGGCGCCGGGTTCCATCCCGATTTCACCGGCCGCGAGAACGTCGAGCTAAACGGTGCGCTTCAGGGGCTCTCCCGCGCCCGGATCCGCGAGCGCTTCGATGAGATAGTCGCCTTCGCTGAGCTCGAACACGCGATCGACCGGCCCGTACGGACGTACTCGTCGGGGATGACGATGCGGCTCGGGTTCGCAATTGCCGCGTTCCTCGAGGCTGACATCCTCCTCCTCGACGAGGTCTTCGCGGTCGGCGACGAGAGCTTCCAGCGCAAGTGCTTCGGGGTGATCTCGGCGTTCAAGCAACGTGGCGGCACGATCCTCTTCGTCTCGCACGAGGCGTCAGCAGTCGAGCGGCTCTGCGACCGGGCGGTGCTCCTCCGGGAGGGGCGGCTCGGCTTCGACGGGCCGGTGCACGAAGCGCTCGCCCAGTATCGCCGCGGCTTGCTCGAGGACGAGACCCACGCCCGCACGGAGCGCGCGGGCGCGCCCGGCCGGGCAGAGATCACGGGCGGACGGATCCTCGCCGCCGACGGCGGCACACGAGACACATTCCTCGCCGGCGACCCGTTCACCGTCGAGGTCGACGTCGCGGTCGCGAGCAACGGGGCGCCGCTGCGGCTACACGCGCAGGCCCGCGACACGGCCGGGCTTCTCGTCGCCGACGAGACCGTCGACCTTGCAGCCGTCGGGGCAGGCCTCGGCGCGACGACGCTCAGATTCGAGGTGTCCCGCCCGCCCCTCGAGTTCGGCCGGCTTCGCCTCGAGCTCTCCCTCGCCGAGACCGACGGAACCCTCGTCCATCGGCTCGCCGGCGACCTGCAGCTTCTCGTCTACCCTGACGGGGAGGGGCGCGGTCTCGTCCGCCTCGAAGGAACGTGGCGCGCGCTCGCGAAGGAGACCGGCACATGAGCTACAAGACGTGTCCCGACTGGCCCGAGCTGATGGAGCTTGCGCCGGATCTGCAGTTCAAGCACATGACGGTGCGCGAGGCACAGCTCCCGTTCGAGGTCGTCGCGAAGATCCCCGGCACGCTCTCCCTCGACGAGACCGAGATCTGCTGCGACGCCGACCGGCACGTCTTCTTCGCGGCGCACACGCATCCCGAGGTCGTCGCCGCGCTCACCGACACCCACTGGTTCGAGGTGAACGAGTGGGCGACGTCCGGTCCGGGAACCGCGACGACGCGCTTCGACGAAGAGCACGTCGATCCCGACGCGCACGCTGCCTGACGCGCTGACCCGCCGGCCAGGCGTACGCTCAACGCCGTGATCGTGATTCCCTTTCGTGCTCACGGGAAGAGCCGGCTGCCCGAGGCGATCAGAGCTGAGATCGCGCTGGCAATGTTCGTCGACGTCTGCTCGGCTGCGACGGCCGTTGCCGCATGTCGGGTCGTCACCGACGACGTGAGCGCCCGCGCCGCGGCGGCGGAGCTCGGAGCCCTCGTCGTCGACGATCCCGGGGCGGGGTTGGGCGCAGCGGTGAGCGCCGCCCTCGCCGGATCGAGCGGTCCCTGCGCAGTGGTCAACGCCGACCTGCCGGCGGCGACCGCCGGCGAGATCGAGGCGCTCTTCGACGCGGCCCGGTCGAGACGGTTCGCGCTTACTGAGGCTCACGACGGGACGACGAACGCGCTGGCGTTGCCCGCGCCGGGGGTGTTTCGCAGCCTCTACGGCCGCGGGAGCGCGGCGAGGTTCCGGGCGCACGCGAACGCGCTCCATCTCCCGATCGTCGAGCTCGACCTCCCCGGGCTCGCCGACGACGTCGACACGATGGCCGACCTCGAGCGCCTCGCTGCGCTCGCCGGCCCGCACACTCGCGCCGCGGCGGCGCTCGTGCTCCGATGAAGGTCGTTTGCTTCTCGGGCGGCGTGGGCGGCGCCAAGCTCGTCGCCGGGCTATACGACGTGCTCGGGCCCGGCGGGCTGACGGTGATCGGCAACGTCGGCGACGACGTCGAGGTGCTCGGGCTGCACGTATCGCCCGATCTCGACTCGATCCTCTACGCCGTCGCCGGGCTCAACGACACCGAGCGCGGGTGGGGGCGGGCGGAGGAGAGCTGGCGCACGCTCGAGTCGGCGCGCGCGTGGGGCGGCGACGGCTGGTTCCTGCTCGGCGACCTCGACCTCGGCCTGCACCTTGTCCGCAGCGACGCGCTCCGACGCGGTGAGCCGCTCTCGGCCGTCACCGCCGCTCTTGTCGAGCGAGCCGGGCTCGAGCTCGTGGTCGTCCCGGCCACCGACGACGAGCTCCGCACGCACGTCGTCACCCCGGCCGGACGCTTCTCTTTTCAGGACTGGTTTGTCCGGCGCCGGCACGCCGACGAGGTCGACGCGATCGAGCTCACCGGCGCGGCGGCTGCCTCACCCGCTCCTGGCACGGTGGAGGCGATTGCCGCGGCCGACGCGATCGTGTTCGCGCCGAGCAACCCGTACGTCTCGCTCGAGCCGATCCTCGCCGTCACTGCGCTCGCGAACGCGCTTCGGGGGCGTTCGGCGCCGCTGGTCGCGGTCAGCCCCCTTGTCGGGGGCGCCGCGGTCAAGGGGCCGCTCGACCGTATGCTCAACCGTATGGCGGGGGAGATCAGCCACGCGGCCGTCGTTGCCCGCTACCCAGGACTCGTGGACGTGCTCGTGGTCGACGCCGACGACGGGCGTGACCCGGGAGTCCCGATCGTGGTCACCGACACGTTGATGCCCGACCGGGAGGCCGCGAAGAGGCTCGCGCAAACGACATTGGAGGCGATCGGATGAAGGTGGCGGTGATCGGGGGCACGGGGAGCTTCGGGGTCGCGCTCGCAAAGCGGCTCGTCGAGGCGGGATACGACGTCGTCGTCGGCTCGCGCGACGCAGACCGCGCCGCCGAGGCGGCAACCCCGCTCGGCGCGTCCGGAGCGACCAACGACGAAGCCGCCCGCGCCGCCGAGCTGGTCATCATCGCGACCAAAGCAGACGCGACGCTCGAGACCGCGCGCAGCCTTCGCGACGCGATCGGCACGACGCCAGTCCTCTCGGTCGCCGCGGAGCTGACGTTCACGAAGGACGGCGTGTTCCCGACCCCCGAGGCAGCATCGATCGCGGCCCGGCTGCAGGAGATCCTCGCCGGCCCGGTGGTCGCGGGCCTGCATTCGCTTGCGGCCTCGAACCTCGGTGCGGACGAGGCGCCCGTGGAGGACGCGCTCGTCTGCGGCGACGACCCCGACGCGAAGGCGATCGTGCTCGAGCTCGCGGAGCGGATCACCGCCGGCCGTGCCGTGGATTGCGGCCCGCTGGCGAGCGCTCGTGCGCTCGAAGGGCTCACCGCGGTGATCGTCAACGTCAACAAGCGGTACCGCGCACACGCCGGGGTCAAGCTCACCGGCCTTCACTGATGCCGATGGACGACGCGGTCGGTGTCGCGCCGGCGGGGGGAGAGGTGCGAGTCATCCCAGTCGTCGGCCTCCCGGAGCTCGGGGACGGGCATGATCTCGGTGCGCTGATCCACGAGGGTGCGCGGCGTGCCGGCGGGCTCGCCGACGGTGATGTCGTCGTCGTTGCGCAGAAGGCGGTCTCGAAGGTCGAAGGCCGGGTCGTGGCGCTCGCCGACGTCGTGCCCTCGGCGCGAGCGCTCGAGCTGGCAGGCCCGGACGGCGACCCACGTCACCTCGAGTGGATCCTCCAAGAAAGCGTCGAGGTCGTCCGCTCGCGCCCGCCGCTCGTGATCGCCGAGACCCGGCATGGGTTCGTCTGCGCCTCCGCGGGAGTCGATGCCTCGAACGCGCGAGGTGAGGGGACGCTCGTGCTGCTCCCGCTCGACCCCGACGCTTCGGCGGCGCGGCTGCGCACCAGGCTCGAGGAGCTGAGCGGCTGCCGCGTCGGGGTCGTCGTCAGCGACTCGTTCGGCCGCGCGTGGCGGCAGGGGACGACCGACGTCGCCCTCGGCTGTGCGGGGATCACCCCGATCAGGGATCTGCGAGGCACACCCGACGCAGGGGGCAGAGAGCTCCACGCGACGCAGATCGCGGTCGCGGACGAGGTCGCGGGCGCGGCCGAGCTCGTGATGGGGAAAGCAGCCGCGATTCCCGCCGCGATCGTCCGTGGCGTTGCGATCTTGGGAACGGGCACGGGGCAGGAGCTCGTGATGCCTCGCGAGCGCGACCTGTTTCGCTGACTCCGCCACCGGCCAAGAACGGCAAAGTCGCGGTGAGGATCCGTGTGGTCACGGATGGCTTTCGCGGTCTCTTGACGATCATGCAGTGGTACCCCCAGAAAAGGAGCCATATGAAGAAGCTCATCGCCGCCAGCGTCTCCCTCGTTGCGGTCGCCGCCGTAGCCGTGCCGCTTGCGCTTGGCGCGGGTGCCGCGAAGGTCAACGTCACGCTGAAGGAGTTCACCGTCAAGCCGACCCCGAAGACGGTCGCAGCGGGCAAGGTGACCTTCGCCGTCAAGAACGCGGGTGCGCTCGAGCACGAGCTAATCGTGATCAAGACCAACGTTCCCGCCGGGAAGCTGCCGGTCAAGAACGGCAGGGCCTCGGAGAAGGGCAGCGTCGGCGAGATCGAGCTGAAGCCGAAGAAGTCCGGGGCGCTCACCCTCAACCTCAAGGCGGGAAAGTACGTGTTGATCTGCAACGTCTCCGGCCACTACAAGGCCGGTCAGTACACGAGCTTCACGGTCAAGTAGAACCGCGAGCCCGGCGCCGGCCGCGGCCCGGCGCCGGGCACCGCGGTACAATCGCGCAATGCGGAAGTACGCAATCTGGGGAACCTCGACGTCGCCCGCCCATGCGGCCTGGGTCGAGTCGGTCGGCAAGGAGTTCGAGAGGGACGGCTTCGCCCGGGTCGACGATGTCGCCGACGCGGACTTCGTCCTCAACATGTTCTCGGCCGACGAGCCGAAGGCGTTCCGCCGCCAGTCGCGTGGCACGTACTCGGCTTCCTTCTACGAGCTTGACGTGGTGCCCGACGACGTCCTGAAGACGAGCTACCCGATGCTCGTCCGCACGCTCGCGAACGTCGTCGTCCTCCATGTCCCCGGCAGCGGCGTGTGGTTCACGACGATGGAGCGGGGCACCTACGAGATCTCCGATGATCCCGCTGAGGTGTTCGAGCGCCTCGCGCCACTCGCGAAGTCGAAGCTCGTGATCGACAACGAGTTCACCGCCGACCTCGAGCCCGAGCTATGGGACGGCGACGAGGTCACCGCCGACATCGGCGCCGCCGGCAAGCGCATGCAGGATCTCGACCTGCTCCCGGCGCCGTTCCCCGTCCACGAGTTCCTCGACGAGCGCGACCTCCGCCACGTGATGCGCCTCTACCAGGTCGGCGGCCTCTCCTACGGCAACCTCTCCGCCCGCAAGGACGAGAGCCGGTTCTGGATGAGCGCGAGCGGCGTCGACAAGTCACAGCTCGAGATGCCGGGCCGCGACATCCTGATGGTCACCGGCTACGACGAGCCGAACGCGAAGATGATCATCAGCGTCCCGCCCGGGATCGAGCCGCGCCGCGTCTCGGTCGACGCGATCGAGCACTGGAAGATCTACCAGGCGCACCCCGACGTCGGCGCGATCCTCCACGTCCACGCCTGGATGGAGGGCATCGCCGCCACCGACATCAACTACCCCTGCGGCACCGAGGAGCTCGCCGACGCGGTCGCCGAGCTCATCGACCGCGAGCCCGACCCCGCCCATGCGGTAATCGGGCTCCGCAACCACGGCATCACCGCCACCGGCGAGACCCTGACGGAGATCCTCGACCGCATCGAGTCGAAGGTACTCCGCCAGGTCCCGATGACCTAGCGCTCGCCCCCCGAGCGCAGGCCTCCCGGCCGGCAGGGCCGGCCTGCGGCCAGCTCGCGCCGCTGGACGTCCGCGGTCCTGCGGGTCTGTGCGTACGCACTATCCCCTCCGGCCCTCGAACGCCCAGCGACACGTCGGGACGCGAGCGCCACGTCTCGCCCCCCGAGCGCGAGCCTCCCGGCCGGCAGGGCCGGCCTGCGGCCAGCTCGCGCCGCTGGACGTCCGCGGCCCTGCGGGTCTGTGCGTACGCACTATCCCCTCCGGCCCTCGAACGCCCAGCGACACGTCGGGACGCGAGCGCCACGTCTCGCCCCCCGAGCGCGAGCCACCCGGCCGGCAGGGCCGGCCTGCGGCCTAGCGACACCGGTTGACCGCGACCTCATTCCGCAGCGTCGCGGAAGCCCTCGTGCTCGAGCGAGCTGCTCGCCCGGTTTCGAATCCCGATCGCGCACACGGTCGCGATCACGCAGAACGCGACGAACGAGAGGTACGGGATCGTCGCGAAGCCGAGCGCCCGGAACCAGATCACGTGACACAACGAGCCCTGCTTGCACAGCGCCGCCTGGTCGGGGAACCACTCGAGCTGGTAGTGGTAGAGCGCGACGCCCGCGCCGATCAGCGAGAGCACGAGCCCGTAGATCGCGGCCCCGTGGTCGCGGCGGATCCCGGCCACGAGGAACAGCGCGACGAGCGGGTACATCGCGATCCGCTGGTACCAGCACAACGGGCAGGGGATGTAGTTCGCGACCTCCGAGAAGTACAGGCTCCCGCCCATCGCGAATGCGGCGATCACGAGCGCAATCCACAGCTCGTATCCTCGGATCGACTCGGCGATCGTTGCGAACCACGGTCTCCCGAAGCGGGAGGCGATCGCGCAGAGCACCACCGCGCCGGCGCCGATCGCGAGCACGATCGACGCAAGCGCGTAGAAGTTCTGGACGACCTCGGTCATCCGCCGACCCGGCTAGCCGCCGAGGGCGTCGTCGAAGATCGGACGGAACTCCTCGACCGGGAACGGACGCGGCACCGACACCAGGTACGGCTTCGCGTCACCGATCGTGATGAAGAACGACGGGGTTCCCTGGACCTCGAGCTTCTGCGCCTCGGCCGACATCTGCGTCGCCTGCTTTGCGATCTCGGACGAATCGGCGTCCTTGGCGAGCTTCGCGTGATCGAGCCCGAGGTCGTTCGACACGTCCTCGAGAAGCCCGTCCGTGACCCAGCCGCCGTTCTCGGGTCCCTGGCGCGAGTAGAGCTCCTCGGCGTACTGGAAGAGCTTGTCCTGCTGCCCCGCGGCCAGGATGAACCTGAGCGCCTTCTCCGAGTCGGGGCCGATGAACGCGAGTCCCGCAAACCGGACCTTCACCTTGCCCGGTTTCACGTACTCCTCGACGATCTGGCTCCAGCCGTTGTCCTGGTACTCCTTGCAGATCGGGCACTGTGGGTCCTCGAACTGAAGCAGCTCGACCTTCGCACCGGCCGAGCCGAGCACCGCCCCCGACTGCGGGATCCCGTCGAGAAACTCGGAGGCCTTGCCGTTCGAGTCTTTGCTCGAACCGCCTGAGAGGACGACCGCTCCGATTGCGAGCGCCGCGATCACGAGCGCTGCGATACCGGCGAGGATGAACGTACGATTTCGGGCGCTGCCCTGACCGGGCGCGGCGACGGGCTTTCTCGGAGTCGGAGGCATGCCCGGAAGCATGCCGGAAGCGACCGTTGCGCGATGGTTGTGCTGTAGTGGGGCGATGCCGTCACGGAGCAGGCAGCGCGCGCTCGTCGAGGCCGGGATCGCGCTCACGTCCGAGCTCGACCTCGACGCGATCCTCGACAAGCTCGTCGCTACCGCGGCCCAGCTGACGGGTGCCCGGTATGCGGCGCTCGGCGTGCTCTCGGGCGACCATTCGCATGTTCAGACGTTCGTCTCCTTCGGGCTCACCGAGGCCGAGCGCGAGGCGATCGGGGCGCCGCCTTACGGGCGCGGCATCCTCGGCGCGCTGATCACGGACCCGCGGCCGCTGCGACTCCACGACCTGAGCAAGGACCCACGCTCCGTCGGCTTCCCTCCCGACCACCCACCGATGAGGTCATTCCTCGGAGTCCCGGTGAGCAACCGCGGCGTCATCTACGGCAACCTCTATCTCACCGAGAAGGAGTCCGGCGACTTCACCGAGGAGGACGAAGAGCTGACAATCCTCCTCGCGGCACAGGCGGCAGTGGCGATCGGCAACGCCCGCCGAGTCGAGCGTGACGTGCTCGCTCGCGTCGTCGAGACGCAGGAGACCGAGCGGCGGCGTCTGGCCCGCGAGCTACACGACGGCACGGGTCAGGCGCTGACCTCAATCCTCCTCGGGCTCAGCTCCGTCGAGCACGCGCCAACCGTCGAGGCGGCGCGCGAAGCCGCCTCCCAGCTGCGCGGGCTCGTCGTGGCGACGCTCCAGGACGTCAGGCAGCTCTCCGTCGAGCTCCGCCCGAAGACGCTCGACGACTTCGGGCTCGACCCAGCGCTCCGCCGTCTCGGCCAGACCGTCCGCGAGACGACCGGTCTCGACGTGCAGGTAGAGACACGCGTCGGCAGCGCGAGGCTCGCCTCCGAAGTCGAGACCGCGATCTACCGCATCGTCCAGGAGTCGGTCTCGAACGTCCTTCGTCATGCCGCCGCGAGCCACATCAGCATCGTGGCGACCCGCCGAGATGACAGAATCTCGCTCGTGGTCGAGGACGACGGTCGGGGGTTCGACACCAGCCTGCCTGCGGAGGGAATGGGGCTCGAAGGAATGCGCGAACGGGTCAGCCTGCTCGACGGCACGATCGAGATCGACTCGGCGCCTGGGCACGGGACGACAATTGTGGTCGAGCTGCCCGCCGGAAGGGCGCGCGCGTGATCCGCGTCGTGATCGTCGACGACCACACGGTCGTGCGTTCCGGCTTGAAGCTGCTGCTCGATCGCGAGGGAGACATCGAGGTCGTCGCCGAGGCGGGCACGGCCGACGAAGGTGTACGTGCCGTCCGGCTGGAAAAGCCGGACGTGGTGCTGCTCGACGTCGTGATGCCCGGCCGCAGCGGTCTCGACGCCGCCCCACAGATCCTCGATGCCGCGAAATCGACGAGGATCCTCGTGCTCTCGATGCAAGACGACCCTTCGTACGTCCGGGAGGCCTTTGCCTCCGGGGCGAGCGGTTATCTTCTCAAGGAGGCCGCCGACACCGAGCTCGTCCAGGCGATCCGCGAGGTCGCCGCGGGCGGGCGGTACGTGCACCCGACCCTTGGCGCGCGCCTGGCGCAGGCGGAGGTGGAAGCGTCTCGTCGGGCCGCCGACGACCCTCTGTCGGATCGTGAGCACGAGGTGCTCCGCCTCCTGGCGCTTGGGCACACGAACCAGGAGATCGCCAAGAAGCTCTTCATCTCGGTGCGCACTGCCGAGACGCACCGGGCGCACATCATGCAGAAGCTCGGGCTAGGGACGCGCGCGGAGCTCGTTCGCTACGCGCTCGCCAACGGCATGCTCGACGACGTCGGCGACTAACCGCCGCTGTCGCCGCTCGCCGGGGGCGCCTCCCTGCGCTGGGCGACGAGCACCGGGCGGTGGGCCTCCTTGATGACCGCTGCCGAGACACTGCCGACGAGGAGCCGCATCATCGCGCCGTGCCCGTGCGTCCCGACCGCGATCAGCCGGGCCTCGACCTCGTCTGCGAGCGCGCAGATCTGGGAGGCCGGGTCACCCGTCAGCAATCGAGCCTGGAACGGCACACCGGCGGCGCGCGCCGCGTCGGCCGCACGCTCGAGCGTCTCTTCCGCGTGTCGGCGCTCCGAGTCGAGCAGCTCGGAGAGCACCGCGGTCGGGGGGTACGCGAGCCCGAAGTCGCCCTGGAGCGCTTGCCAGACGGTCACCGCCATCACCGAGTCGCCGGTCTGGTGGGCGAGCGCGAGCGCCTCGTCGAGCGCCACGTCCGCGCTTGGAGAGCCGTCGGTCGCGACGACGATTACGCCCATGGGCGGATGCTGAGGACGGCGATCCTTCCAGTCACCGGGGTTTGCTCCGGGAAACCCTTGCGGGTTTCCCGCAGTGGTTCTCGAAGTTCCCCGGATTCTTCCGTCCGACGAGATCGCGAGCATCTCGTCTCGTGAGCCATACAGCGGTTGTCATCACCGTGTCCTACGCGATCGCCGTCGCTCTCGGGTCTGCGATCTCCCTGGCGGTCTGGCGCTCGACGCTTCACGCCGACGGTAATCTCGATCGCGAGACCTGGTCGAGGCGTGAGACCGTCTGGCTGTTCATCGTGCTCGTCGGTCTCGTCGCGCTTCTGCTCGGCACGATCTTCTACGCGCCGTACGGAAAGTCGGCAGGCCCGAACAAGCAGGTCGTCCGCGTCACGGGCGTGCAGTTCGCCTGGGCGATCGATCCGCCCACCGTAAAGGCAGGGATCCCCGTCGAGTTCCAGATCGGCTCGAGCGACGTCAACCACGGCTTCGGCGTATACGACCCCGACGGCACGTTTCTCACTCAGGTTCAGGTGATCCCCGGTGAGCTCCAGAAGCTCGTCTGGACGTTCAAGAAGCCGGGCACCTACAAGATCCTCTGTCTCGAGTTCTGTGGCTCTGCGCACCACGAGATGACGTCCGAGCTGGAGGTGACCCCGTCGTGACCGATCGTGACGTCGCTCGAAAGCTCGCGCTCCGGTATCTGATCGCCTCGACGGCGATCCTCGCGGCGTCTGGGCTGCTCGGCGGAGTGATGCGGACGAGCCAGGCGGTGCCGCAGCTTCGGATCGGCGACAACTTCTGGTACGCGATCATGACGGCGCACGGCCTCGGCGCGTTCGTCGGCTGGGGTGCGTTCGCGGTGATGGGGATCTCGTGGTGGATCCTGTTCCAGGTCGGGTTCCCCGTACGCGGCTTCGGCCTCGCGATGGCACGGCTGACGTGGTGGCTGATGGTGCTCGGCGTGATCGGCGTCGTGATCACCACGCTCTTCATGCAGTTCGGGGCGTCGTGGGTGTTCCTCTACCCGCTGCCGTTCTACGGCTCCGGCAACTGGGGCAGCTGGGCGACGGGCCTCTTCTCCTTCTCCGCGCTCCTCGCCGGGCTCGCGATCGTGACCTGGTGCTTCGCGATCCTGCATACGGTGGTTAACCGGGATGCGCTCCACGCCGTCAAGCCCGGTGTCCTCAACCGCTACGGCGTCTCGATGGGGTGGGGGTATCTGTTCCCACGGAAGTTCGCGACCAACCCGAAGCCGGTGCCCTACGCGGTGATCCCGCTCGCGGTGATCGGGCTCGACATGATCATCGCGACCCTCCCCCTTGCAGGGCTGCTGATCTGGCAGATCTTCCAGTCGGCCGGCTGGGTGGGAGACACGGACGTTCTGCTCGCGAAGAACATCCTCTGGTGGTTCGGCCACCCGGTCGTGTACCTGCTCCTCTTCCCAGCGGTCGCCGCCTACTACTACCTCATCCCGCGGTATGCGGGGCGCGAGCTCGTCGCCGGCCATGTGATCGCGGTCGCGTGGACGGTCGCGGTGATCGCGAACGTCGTCGTGTGGGCCCATCACATCTACCTCGACTATCCGAGCGGGACGCCGCAGGCGCAGATCAACACGGCGATGCAGCCGCTGACATTCTCGCTGGTGCTGCCGTCGGCCTTGTCTCTCTACAGCCTCGCGTTCACGATCTATCGCTCGCGGTTCAAGTGGACCGCAGCGTCGACCGCGCTGTTCCTCGGGCTTGTCGGGTGGCTTCTCTCCGGGCTCTCGGGGATCGTCAACGCGACGATCGCGTTCGACGTCGCAATTCACAACACGCTCTGGATCGTCGGGCACTTCCATCACATGGCAGTGCTCAACATTGGCTTCCTCATCATCGGCGCGACGTACGCACTGCTCCCCGAGCTGACCGGCAAGGCGCTCTACAGCGAGGCGATGGCCCGCGCGCACGTGTGGCTCACCTTCGTCTTCGGGATGGTCTTCTACTTCATCTGGCTCGCCCAGGGGCTCGATGGCGCGCCCCGGCGCTGGTCGGTGTTGCCGGAGCAGTACGACACGCTCACCCGGATCTCGCTGCCCTTCGGAATCATCCTCGTGCTCAGCCAGATCCTGTTCTTCTGGAACATCATCGGGACGCTTCGCGGTAAGGCTGGGGCGGCGTCGTTCGACGAGCGTGGGATTCCGCTCGAGGGCACGTCGAAGCGGATGAGCGCGCCGGTTGCCGAGGCCGTGCTCGTCCTTGGTGCGCTGTGCCTCGCGACGGCATTCGCGGTCGGCGGCTATCTCGTGGGCCGCGAGTCGGCGGAGCCTTCGACCACCGCGCCTGTGGAGACGACGGATACCGGCGGCGGCACCACGTCCGGGCCGACGGAGGTCGTCGGCAACCCGGAGGACGGCGCTGAGGTGTTCGCGAGCGCCGGCTGCGCGGGCTGTCACACCTTCACGCCAGCGGGCTCTACAGGGCAGGTCGGGCCGAAGCTCGACGGCATCACGCTCAGCGCCGCCGACGTCGAAGCGCTGGTGCGAACGGGCCGTGGTGCGATGCCGGCCTTCGCGGAGCAGCTCAGCGATCAGGAGATCGCCGACGTCTCCGCCTTCGTCACCGCCAAGTAGCCGCTGCGCAGTCGTCGGGTCAGGCTGAAGCCTGACCCGTGGTGGTGGGGGTGCGTGGTCTTCGGGTCTGGCTTGAGCCAGACCCGTGTGCTTTCGCTCGTGTGGTGCGGCGGTGCGGTGGTCGTCAGCGCCCGGGTCAGGCTGAAGCCTGACCCGGGGTGGGACGGAGGCCGGCGCCCGAGCGCGCGTCTCAGAAGCCCGCGGCTTCGCGCGCCAGTGCGGCGAGGGTGCGACCGAGCTGCGGAGCGAACTTGAATCCGTGGCCTGAGCACGCCGACCCGACGACGATCCGGCCGCGGCGTTCGAGCACGAAGCTCTCGTCGGCCGTGTTCGTGTAGAGGCAGGTGTCCGTGCCGAGAACGTCACCGGCCGCCAGATAACGCGACCGCGCCCACTCCGCGGCCCAGGCGGCAATCGTCTCCTCAGGCTCCGGGTCGTCGCTCGGATCCGTAACAGGGCCGGCGTGGTGAAGTCCGGCCTTGAGCCCGTCACCGGGCGAGGCGAGGGCGAAGCCGGCGACCCCCGCGCGAGCGAGCGGCGTCGTTCCCGGAGCAGGGACCCGCGCGTAGTCGATCAGCGGCGGCAGCTCCTCGACGCCGGGGAGGTCGAGGTAGACGACCGTCTCCCGCGTCGGGATCACGGGCAGGTCGATCCCTGCGGTACCGAGGAGCTCGGGCGCCCACGCGCCAGCCGCAACAACGACGGCGCGGGCGATGACAGTACGGGTTCCGATCTCGGCACGCACGAACGCCCGCTCGGGCGTCAGCGACCGGACCTCGGCCTCGTAGAGCACGACCGCGCCGGCCTCTCGCGCGCCCGCCTGAAACGCGACGAGCGCCCGGTCGGCCAGCGAGATCCCGCCGTCGGGCTGGTACAGCGCCGGCTCGCCGTCGGCGATCGCGATCCCCCACCGGTCGCGTGCTTCGGCGGGAGTGACCTCATCGGCGTGCACGCCGCACGAGGAAAGCGCCCGGGCGATCGCCGGCGTCTCGGGGCCGACGTCGAGCACGCCGGTGGGGAGGATCAGACGTTCGCCGCATTCGGCCTCGAGCTCCCGCCAGCCCTCGAGCGAGGCCTGGGCGAGACGAACGTACCGCTCGTCGGCGTAGTTCAGGCGGAAGATGCGCGAGGCGCCGTGGCTCCCCCCGCGGGAGTGGCCCTCCGGAAAGCGATCGACGAGGAGCACGTCCCGACCGGCCTGCGCAAGCAGGCGCGCGGTGGCGGAGCCGGTGATCCCGGCTCCGACCACGAGAACGTCCACATCACGCCGCATGGTCGCGATCCTACGGACGCTGGCGGTGTCGCTGCGTGCCGAGGAGCGGTGCCCCGACAGCGCGACCACAGGACGGAGCGCTTCCGACACGATGACCACGCGTCGGTTGGGCGTGCTGACTGGGTGTGGGGCAACGAGGCAGGGAGCGCATACTTGGTATTGGCGCGACTGAGGACGCCGCCACGCGCGCGCACAGGGCGGCCGGACGACCCGCTACTCAGCGTGTTGGAGAGCCTCAGGTCTGCGGCACGAGCAGCTCGGCGTTCACGTCGATCACGCCCGGGACTCGCCGGATCATCGTTCTCAGCACGCGCGCGTCGGCCTCGTTCTCGACCTCGCCGCGAACGGTCACCCGTCCCTGCTCGACGTCGATCTCGACGGGCGCGGTGTCGAGCCAGAGGTCGTGGATGAGCTGGCTGATCTCGCGACGGATCGTCTCGTCGTCCCGGGTAAAGGCGCGCACGAGATCGCCCCGGGTGACGAGCCCCACGAGCCGACCGGTTGCGTCGACCACGGGGAGACGGTTGACACCCTCGGCCAGCATCGTCGAAGCGGCCTGAGCGAGCTGCCGGTCTGCCGTGATCGTGAGCGCCGGGCTCGACATCGCTTCCCCGACGGTTCGCGCGTAGAAGCGGTCGTCGACCGGCGGCCCTTCGAGGAACCGCTGGAGCACCGAGCCGCGGGGCGTATCGTCGACTTCCTTGGCGACGATGTCGGCCTCGGAGATGACGCCGACGATGATTCCCTCGGCGTCCACGACCGGGAGCCCGGAGATCCGGTGCTCGACGAGCACGCGAGCTGCGTCCTTGAGCGTCGTTTCGGGGGTAGCCGACACGAGCTCGGTCGTCATTGCGTCCTTCACCTTCATGGCGACCTCCTTCGATTGCGTCAGACACATCGTCGGAGACAGCGGCTCGTAACGCATCAGTGAGCGTGCGGACGCCAAAGCAGTGGTTTCCACCCCGAAACGCGATCGGGCGGAGTTAGCGTGAGGGTATGGACGCGAACGTCGGCGCGGTGTTCCTTGTGGCCCTCGCGACCGCCCTCGCGACAGGGATCGGTGCGCTTCCGCTCCGGTTCGTCGGTGAGGCGGGGCCCCGTATTCTCGGAGCTTCGAACGCGCTCGCGGCCGGAGTGATGCTTGCTGCGTCCGCCGGCCTCGCGTCCGAGGGCGCCCGCACGAGCATCGCTCGCCTCCTGGTCGGGGTGGTCGCAGGCGCGGTCTTCATCGCGCTCGTCGAGCGGGTGCTCGACCACGATCCGACGACGTCACTGGGGTCGCTGCGCGGCGAGGATGCACGCAAGGCGCTGTTGATCATGGTCGTGATGACCGTTCACTCGATCGCGGAGGGCGTTGGGGTCGGGTCGGCCTTCGGCGACGGCGCCGCGCTCGGCCTCGTGATCGGCTTCGCGATTGCGCTGCACAACATCCCGGAAGGGCTTGCGATCAGCCTCGTGCTCGTGCCGCGTGGTGCGTCGATCCGTGCCGCCGCGATGTGGAGCGTCGTTTCGAGCTTGCCGCAGCCGCTTCTTGCCGTTCCCGCGTTCCTGTTCGTCGAGCAGTTCCGGTCGGTGCTGCCGGCCGGCCTCGGGTTCGCGGCAGGCGCGATGGTCTGGATGGTTGCCCGCGAGCTGATTCCCGAAGCTCTCGCGCAGGCGCCCGCGCGGCTCGTCGCCGGCGCTGGGCTGCTCGCCTTCGCCGCGATGGGGCTCGTGCAGATCGCTCTGCTTTGAGCTTGCGCGGCTACCAGGTCTTTGTGTCGGTCGTGGCTGGCGGCGTCGCGAGCCGGATCCGGGCATCGACGGCGACGACCCGATCCGGGTACGCGAGCAGCGGGTTGAGGTCGAGCTCTGCGAGCGCGGGGACGTCCTCTGCGAGCCGCGAGAGACGGTGGAGGACGTCCTCGAGCGCGTCCGAATCGACTGCGGGTGCGCCCCGGAAGCCCGCGACCAGCTTGCCCGCCTTGCCGCTCGCAACGAGCTCCTGCGCATCGACGTCGGTGAGTGGCGCGAGCCTAAAGCCCGTGCCGCCGATCAACTCGGCGTGCACCCCGCCCGGGCCGAACGCGACGAGCGGTCCGAACACCGGGTCGTGGGCGACGCCGGCGAGGAGCTCGGCGCCGCCGCGCAGGTAGGGCTGAACGAGCATCGCTCCTTGCATCCGGCTCGCGGCCTCGCGGACTGTGGTCTCGTCCTCGAGGTTGAGCGCGACACCGCCTCGTTCGGTCTTGTGCGCCCCAGCCTCGGCGAGCTTCACGACGACGGGGTAGCCGATCTCCGTGGCGGCCTCGACCGCGGCGTCGACGGTGGCGCACAGCCGTTCGTCGACAACCGGAATCCCGTACGCGGCGAGCAGCGCGCGGGCCTGCTCAGGTGCGAGCCAGCGGTCGGTCGTCTCGTGGAGCGCATTCTCGACGATCTCCGTTGCCCGCTCGCGGTCGATGTCGTCGAGATCGGGGACGGTGCCGGCCGACCGGCGGAGCCAGGCTGCGCGCTCGGCGGCACGACCCAACGCTCGCGCGGCCGCTTCTGGGTAGGCGAAGGACGGCACGTCGGCGGCGCTTCGCAGGGTCGGCGGCGCGCCCTCTGCGGCGACGATCGAGGCCAGCACCGGCTTTCGATGGTTGCTGTCGCGAACCGCTTCGGAGATCGCCGTGCCGACACCTCGCGCGTCGACGGTCACGGTCGGGACGAAGAGCGCGATCAGCGCGTCGATTCCCGTGTCGGCGAGGACGGTGGGAATCACCGCTGCGAATGAGGCGGCGTCGGCCGAACCGAGCATGTCAACGGGGTTGGTGGTGCTCGCCTCGACCGGAAGCACCGCCGCGAGCTGCTCTCGGGTGGCTTCGGCGAGCGCGGGGAGCTCGAGGCCGGCGCTCTCGCACGCGTCCGCGCAGAGAATCCCGAGCCCGCCCGCGTTCGTGACGACTGCGACGCGGTTGCCGGCGGGCGCCGGCTGGGCGGAAAGGAGCGCAGCGACGTCGAGGAGCTCGGCGAGGGTGTCGGCGCGGATGACGCCGGCCTGCCGGAACAGCGCGTCGACGGCGGCGTCCGAGCCTGCCAGCGCCGCGGTGTGCGACCCCGCGGCCCGCTTGCCCGCCCGCGAGCGTCCGCTTTTCATCGCGAGGATCGGCTTCTCGCGCGCGATCCGGCGAGCGAGGCGCGCAAACTTCCGCGGGTTGCCGAACGACTCGAGGTACATGAGCACGAGCTCGGTGCCCGTGTCGTCCTCCCACCACTCGAGCAGGTCGTTCGACGAGACATCAGCCTTGTTGCCGATCGAGACGAACGCAGAGAGCCCGAGGTCGCGAGCTTCAGCCCGTTCGAGCAGCGCCAGCCCAAGCGCGCCGCTCTGCGACGAGAAGCCGATGTGCCCTCGGGGGAACGCGCGAGGCGCGAACGTCGCGTTGAGACCAACCGCGGCCGACGCGATTCCGAGGCAGTTGGGCCCGACGAGTCGGGCACCGTGCGCCCGCAGGAGCTCGACCAGCTGCTCCTGTCGCTCCCGTCCTTCTGGGCCCATCTCCGCGAACCCGGCGGAGATCACGCAGATCGCCTTGACGCCGTGGCGGACGGCGTCCTCGACCGCGTCGAGCACCCGCTCGCCCGGCACGCAGATCACGGCGAGGTCGACCGGATCGTCGATTGCGCCGATGCTGGTGGTCGAGCGCACACCGCCGACCGGTTCACCACTGCGGTTCACCGGGTAGGCGGCTCCGCTGAAATCGGCCGCGAGGATGTTGCGGAAGAGCTCCCCGCCGATCGACCCGCGGCGGGCCGACGCCCCGACGACCGCGACGGAGCGGGGGAGAAAGAACGGCCGAAGCGAGGCAGTGACGGCGACGTGGTCCCGCTCGTCCACTCGCGCGGTGAACGCCTCGGTCTCGGCGATCGGGAAGCGAACCTCGACGATGCCGCCTGCGAGGGTGCGCGTCGGCTTATAGCCTGCGTTGGCGAAGACCTCGAGCATGGCCGCGTTGTCCGGCAGCACCTCCCCGAGGAACGACTCGATCCCGACCCGTCCCGCGCGTGTCGCGAGCTGCTCGAGAAGGCGGGTTCCGACACCGCGGCGCTGCCAGGTATCGGCCACCGCAAATGCCGCCTCGGCTGTGTGCCGGTCACGCAGCCTCACGTAGTTGCCGACCGCGACGATCTCCTCCTCGCCCTCCTCGCCGACAACCGCGATCAGCGCGCCCTTCTCTACCCAGTCCGGCTGGACGACACTGGCGGCGAATCTTTCCCCGACTGGCGAGAGCCCGTGGAACCGGCTGTACCTGCTCGCCACCGACAGCGAGCCGAAGAACTCGACGATCCTCGGGATGTCGTCGCGTCCGGGTGCGCGCAGCCTGAGGGTCGTGCCGTCGCGGAGGATGACGTCGATTGCAGCGGTCATGTCAGGGATCGTGCCCGCCGAGATGCTCACGGGACAAGGGTGACTGCCGGGCGTGACTTCCGCATCGTGCGGACGTCCGCCCCGAGATGCGGAAAACCCGCATGGTTACTGGGTTCGAGATACACCCTCGAATACACCCGCGGAGGAATGGCTCCCCCTTTCGGGGGACATTTGAATGGTGCCCATGGATCAGCGCACCTCGAGCCAGGGGAAGGAAAGCACCTCGGAGATCACCGATCGTCAGCGCACGATCATCAGGCTGATCGCCGCGGGGTGCTCCAACGACGAGGTAGGTGAGCGTCTCGGGATCTCGCCGAGAACGGTCAAGGCGCACAGCGACGTCCTGCGGCACAAGCTGGGCGTCACGCGACGGAGCCACATCCCGTCTGCGTACCGGCTGTTGACCGGCGACGACCCCTACGTTCCCTCCCTCGTCACGCTCCGCGGATCGCGGAGCTGACGGCACGGCGCCCGCGACCCGCCCCCGCCGGTCGCGGGCGCCACTTTCCTCATGAGCGCGATCCCTGTAAGTTCACCGCCCACCGAGATGGGCGAGACAAGTCTTCCACCGGGCCTTCGGCGCAAGCGCATCATCGAACGCCCGCGCCTGATGAAGGCGCTCGACGACTCGAACGCGCGCATCAAGCTCCTGATCGCGGGCCCGGGATACGGCAAGACGACGCTGCTGGAGCAGTGGGCGCGCTCGCAGGCCACCGACGTGATTTGGCTTCGGATCCGTCAGTCCTTCAACGATGTGGCGGTTCTTGCGGGCGCGATCGAGGTCGGTGTTGGGTCGGAGCGGACAGACCGGAGCCGTGTGCTCGAACGGCTGGCCGTCTCCGCGGATCCGGCCAACGAGGTTGATCTGCTCGCTGACATGCTGCTCGCTGACATGGGCCACGTTCGTGAAAACCCCGCGATTCTCGTCGACGATTATCACCTTCTCGACCGTTCAGGGCCCTCGGACAGGTTCCTTGGGACCCTGATAAGTGAATCCGGCAGGCGATTCCTGATCGCGAGCCGGTCGCGGCCCTCTTGGGTCTCGCGACGAGCGGTCATGTACGGAGACGTTCTCGAGGTCTCTCAGAACGCTCTCGCGATGACTTCGGATGAGTCGGCCACGTTGCTGAACGAGGCCAACGAGGAACGTGCGAAGGGGCTGTCGGCGCTCGCTAACGGATGGCCTGCCGTTCTCGGGTTAGCTGCTGTTTCCCCCGATGCAATGGACTCTGGTCCCTCCGAACTGCCTGACGCGCTTTACGAGTACTTCGCAGAAGAGCTCTGCCGTGGCCTTGATCCCGAGGTCGTTGACGGCCTTGAGAAGCTCGCCCTCTTGCCTGTGGTCGATCGCGATATCGCTGCCGCGGCGCTTGGTCGTTCCGCCGAAAAGGTCTGCGACCACGGCTTATCTACCGGAATTCTCGAGACGCGAGAGGGAAGGCTCGATCTTCATCCGCTCGCTGTTGCCTATCTTGAAGAGCGGGCCCGACGTCGCATGGGGAGACTGACCCTCCCGTCGGTGGATGTGCTTCGTCTCTACGAGCGGCGACAGGATTGGGATGCTTGTCTCGCCTGCATCCGCAGGTATCAGTTGGAGGAGTCATTCGTGCCCCTGCTCGGTGCGTGCCTTGACGACCTCCTCACGACTTCGCGGCTGGCCACACTTGAGACTTGGATCGCCGTGGCCAAGGACTGGGGACTGACACATCCTGTGGTGACGATCGCCTCGGCCGAGGTCGAACTCAGGCACGGGAGGCACCTGAGTGCTCTCACTGCGGCCAGAGGCGGCGTTGACGGGGCGCCGCCGCCTAGTGTCGATCCGCGCCTGTTCTCGGTCGCTGCGCGAGCGGCACACGCGGGAAACCGTGAGAACGAAGCGCTCGAGTACTACGAGCTAGCGCAGCGGTTTGCGTCAAATGCAACAGATCGTCGCGAGGCGTCTTGGGGAATGCTCATGTGCCTCGCTGCTCTTGAGAGGCCTGCCGCCCAAGAGCTCCTCGTGGAACTGGAGGCGACCGCATCTGAAAGCGATGCCCGAGATCTGGTACGCCTGGCCGACAAGCGCCTGAGTGTCGGATTCAGGTTCGGTTTCATTCGTCATCTTCCCGAGGCGCGTCAGGTTGCCGAACTCGTGCGCACAGTGAAGGACCCCATCGTCCGCTGTTCCTTCCGGTCGATGTACGCCTGGGCGCTCGTGCTTAGCGCGCACTACGACGATGCTCTGAGAGAAGCCGAGGCCCTGATCGCCGACGCGAGCGAGTATCGCGTTGACTACGCGTTACCGTACGCGCATTCGAGTTGCGCAGCTGCTCTCGCGGGCAAGTCTGAGTTCGAGGAGGCGCTTCGGCACCTCGACTACTCGGTCGCTCGGGCGGCCGTGACGAGCGACGAGAACGGACAGCAGAACGCCTACTCGATCCGGGTTCGGGCACTTGTTCAGGCCGGCCGAGCGTCGAGTGCCTGTGCATTGGAGCCGCCTGACCTTACGCGGGCACTCCCGAGCATGCGCGGTGAGGTTCTGGCGTCGAGGGCGCTCGCGTTGGTCTCGATCGGCCGCGTGGAGGAGGCGCTTGAACTAGCGAGGGCCGCTCAGCACGCTACGAGCGGGATCGAGGCCAATGGTGTTGCCGCTGTGACCGTAGCGGTCGCCGCGCTGAAGACCCGTGAGGGGACTCTCCGAGATCAATGCGAACGCCTTCTGAAGGACGCGTTCGAGTCGGGTGGAGTCGATCCCGTCGTGACGGGGTATCGGGGGAACCTGGATCTCCTTGCGGCTCTGCTCGGGATTGTCAGCTGTCGAGATCAGATGGCGTATCTGTTGCGGCGGGCCGGGGACGAACACCTAGCGGCCGCGGTCGCGACCGACGCGTCCTCTCTAGTCGATCCAGTCTCGACGCTGTCCGCGCGAGAGCGCGAGATCTACGCCCTGCTCTGCGAGGGGCTTCCGAATCGGCAGATCGCGAAGACGCTCTTCATCTCGGAGGCAACCGTGAAAGTCCACGTGCAACACGTGTTCGACAAGCTAGGAATTCGGTCCCGCACGGCCTTGGCGCTGAATGCGGCTCGACGTGAGTTACGCGGCCCCGACAACACGCTCGGGTAGCACCAGTGAAGCTTCATCGGGCTCGATCGGCCCAAACCCTGTTCCGACCGCGCGTCGATAGCTATCCCCGGACTCCGCGAGAACAGCGAGAAAGGCGATGACTGGCTCCGTGTCGAACTGACTCCCCATGGCCTGCAGTAGTCGGTCCCTAGCCGTGACGTACTCCATTGCACGGCGATACGGGCGATCCGAGGTCATTGCGTTGTACGCGTCTGCGACAGCAATGATCCGGCCGATCAATGGGATCTGATTCCCCCGAAGGCGATCGGGATAACCCTCGCCGTCGACCCGTTCGTGGTGATGCCGGACGATCTCGGCCACGTCAGCATACGCGTCGACCTTCGCAAGAATGCGCTCCCCGATCTCGGAATGTCGCTCCATGAGCCGGCGTTCCTCAAGAGTGAGCCGCCCTTCCTTGTTGAGCACGGCTGGCGGCAGGCCTATCTTCCCAATGTCATGGACTAGCCCGCAAAGGTACGCCAGGTCCTGCGTGGGCTCGTCGAGACTCATCCGAGCTGCGATATCACGAGAGTACGTCGCGACTGCTCGGGAGTGCCCGGCGGTGTACCGGTCACTCTCCTCGAGCGTCTGGACGAGGGCAGTCGCAAACGACAGATTCGTGCCCTTGAGAGCGTCATTGATTGCCCGCAGTTCGTCAGTCAGGGCCACCTGCTCCACGTACAGCCGCGCCTTTTCTTGGTAGAGACTGAAGAGCTGCTGAGCTGTCAAGACGGGCGCGAGGAAGAAGAACGCCGTCCAGGGCGAGAGCTGCTCATATGAATAGACGAGCGCTGCGACGACGGGCCCGTAGACACACGTGGCTGTGAACATCAAGGGCCCGACCGTGAGGGCGATGGCCGAGCGATTGCCGCGGACGTGGCTGGTCACGGAAGCGAACGCGATCTCGAGAGCCTCGCCCGCAAGGGCCGCGACGAGGGTCGCCACGACAAGCCCAGCGGTTCCACTCTGGTGCCGCTGGATTGCCTCAGCGGTCAAACCCATGATCGCGCCGCCGATGAAGCGCGAACTCGTGTACGTAAGCCACTTGAGTCGAGGGTGTCGACCAGGCTCGTGTGTCCCGAAAAGCTCGGCCTCTCCCAGCTCCGACGCGGCTCCCACCAGCCCTCCAGCGAGCGGGCCGAACAGGACGGCGGCAAAGAGCATGAGTACCGGCGAAATGGTCAGTTCGGTTGTCCGGCTTAGTCGAACCGTGCCGCGTTCGGCTGCCGCCGACCCAATCGCAAGCGCGACTACGACCCACCCGTTCTCGATGGACGGGCCGAGGCTCACCAGCGCGAGCGCCAGAGATGCCGCGGCTGTAGCGAGCCCCGCCACCCAGACCTGGAGCTTGAGTGCCACAGAAGTTTCGCCGCGCTTGACTTGTGCTTCCCCCAAAAGGGGTATACGATTCATTTGCCGTCAGTTCCCAATATCCAGGAGTCGCGATGTCTGCGCTTCGCAACTTCCTTCGGGCCGCAATGCACGCTGGCGTGAAGGACTGGTAGTCGTCCCACTCATCCTGGGTTCTCCACAGGCCGTAGTCATCCCTCCAAGGGGGTAACGGGCGGTGAAGTACCTCGGATGGGTGAAGTGAACGAGCGTTAGCCGATCAGCCCACGCCGGAAGCCAACCGCTACGGCGTGGGCTCGGCTGCGCGCTTGCAGCTTCGCGAGAAGGTGCCGGACGTGAGATTTGACCGTCTCCTCCGAAAGAAAGAGCCTCTGACCGATCTCGCGGTTTACGAGGCCATCGGCGACGAGCTGGAGCACCTCCACCTCACGCGCAGTCGGCTCCTGCTCGAGCTCGCGCATCGGCGTGCTCGAGAACTGGATGACCGAGGCCGGCCGGCCTGAGCTTCGTCGCGCCGCAGCCGCCTCGAAACGGCGGCTGTGATCGCGATAGCGGTCGAGGATCTCCTTGCGCTCAGCGGCGTCCACGAAATGGGTATCGGCGCAAAAAGGGTGCGTCTTTAGGGGGATCTGTCGCCCATTCGGGGGATGAGCGTATCCCGGTGGTTCGAGCCACGAATGACGTCGGGCCCGCGTCGCGGGCCCGACGCGCCGTGCTGGCTCGAGGTGACTGGGGCTACGCGGCCGCGAGCGAGGCGAGCTCGCGGAGCGCAGCAAGTCGGCTGAGCGCCTGACCTTCGAGCTGCCTGACGCGTTCGCGGGTGAGATCGAGCTCGTGGCCGATCGCCTCGAGCGTCCACGGCTCGCCCTCAAAGCCGAAGCGCAGCTCGAGGATGCGCCGCTCGCGCTCCGGCAGCGCGTCGAGCGCCCGGCGAACTCCCTGGCGGCGCAGGGACTCCTCGGCCTCGTCGAACGGGTCAGCCGCCTCGCGGTCGGCGAAGAGGTCGCCGAGCTCGCCCTCGTCGTCGGCGCCGACCGTCTGGTTGAGCGAGACCGACGCGTGGGCGGCGCCCATCGCCTCCTCCACGTGCTGGATGGGCAATCCCGTCGCCTCGGCCAGCTCCTCCTTCGTCGGCTCACGCCCGAGCTCGACCTCGAGGCGGCGCGCCGCCCGCGACAGCTTCTGCTGCCGCTCGACGACGTGTACCGGTACCCGGATCGTGCGGGCGTGGTTGGCGACGGCGCGCTGCACCGACTGGCGGATCCACCACGTCGCATACGTCGAGAACTTGTAACCCCGGCGCCAGTCGAACTTCTCGACTGCCCGGTTGAGCCCGAGCGTTCCCTCCTGGATCAGGTCGAGAAACGGGACGCCAAGCCCGCGATAGCCCTTCGCGATCGAGACCACGAGCCGCAGGTTCGACTCGATCATGTGTCGCTTCGCGACAGGGTCGTCGCGCTCGATCCGCTTGGCGAGCTGGACCTCCTGCGCGGCTGTGAGGAGCTTGTGCTTGCCGACATCGGCGAGGAAGAGCTGGAGCGAGTCGGCGGCGCCGCTCAGAGACTCGGCGGCCCAAACTGCGGCCTCCTGCGCCTCCTTCTCGCGCTCCTTCTCGTCGTCGAGGACGGCAGGCGCACCGATCTCGAGGCCCATCGCCTCGAGCTCGCGCGTGATCTGCTCGACCTCCTCCTCGGCCAGCTCCTGCTCCGTGGCGAAGAGCTCGAGCTCGGCGGGATCGACCCAGCCGCGCTCTTCCGAGCGCTCGACGATCCCACGCAGCTGGTCGGTTTCGAAGAGTTCGATGAGCTGGTTCTGGGTCAAGCGTTCGTCAGTCCTTTCGCAAGCCTTCGGCGGAGCACAAATGTGATCTGACTCTATGCGGGAATCGCTGGTATTTCCAGGGATCGGGGGCTCGGTTTGGGTGTTACGAACTCGAACGTGTGCGGGTGCTGGGGTATTTCCGTTAGACGTTGACCGCCAGGACAGGTTGCTGCGCACATCGGGAGTTCGTGGCGGCCCGAGGAGCGCGGCGCGCCCACTGGACGGCCGACCTTATCACCGTCGGCGGCTGGCGTAAAACGAGAACCCTCGCCCGGGGGAATCCCGGCAGCTTCCCCCGTTCAGGGGACGGTTGGCCTACTTGCGCACCCGGCCGGCTCGTCGTTTCGGTGCCGAAGGGCCCTTCGCGCGACGCTCTGCCAGGAGCTCCAGCGCCCGCTCGAGAGTCAGCGCCTCCGGGTCGTCGCCTCTTCGCAGGCTCGCGTTCGTCTCGCCGTCCGTTACGTAGGGGCCGAAGCGGCCTTCCTTGACGACGAGCTGCTTCCCGGTCGCGGGGTCGGGCCCGAGCTCCTTGAGCGGCGGCTTCGGCGCGCCGCGACCTCGCCGCTCCTTCGGTCGGGCGAGGATCTCCTCTGCCTGCTCCTTCGTCAGGGTCAGGAGCTGCGCCTCGGACTCCAGCGAGCGCGTCTCGGTGCCCTGCTTGACGAACGGGCCGTATCGGCCGTTCGAGACGACGATCGGCTCGCCGCCGGTCTCGATCGTCCGCGGCAGCGTGAGCAGCTCGACCGCCTGCGCGAGAGTGATCGTGTCGAGCGACATCGACGAGAAGAGCGACGCGGTGCGCGGCTTCCCGGTCGAGCCGTCGGGGAGGGCCTCCGTTACGTAAGGGCCGTAGCGGCCGTCCTTGGCGACAAGCTGCAAGCCCGTCTCCGGGTGGGTGCCGAGCTCGCGGTCACCCGACGGGCGGGAGAGGAGCTCGTCGAGCAGTTGGGCGGTGAGCTCGTCCGGCGCGAGGTCGTCGGGGAGGCTCACACGCAGCTCGCCCCGCTCGACGTACGGCCCATAGCGACCGACGCGCACCACGAGCTCGGTGCCGGGGATCTCGATCGAGTTCACAGCCCGCGCATCGATCTCGTCGAGATGCTCGGTGACCATCGCATGCAGGCCGTCACCGCCGTTGCCGTTGTAGAACCGCCGCAGCCACTCGACCCTGCTCTCCTCGCCGGCGGCGATCCGGTCGAGATCGTCCTCCATCGAGGCCGTGAAGTTGTAGTCGACGAGCTTGGTGAAGTGCTGCTCGAGCAGCTTCGTCACCGCGAACGCGAGGAACGTCGGCACGAGCGCAGTGCCCTTCTTGAAGACGTAGCCGCGGTCGAGGATCGTCCCCATGATCGACGCGTACGTCGACGGACGGCCGATCCCGCGATCCTCCAGCGCCTTGACGAGCGTCGCCTCCGTGTAGCGCGCCGGTGGGCTCGTCGAGTGCCCATCGGGGGCGAGATCGCGGGCCTCGAGCGCCTGACCGACCTCGAGCGCGGGAAGTCGCCGCTCCTCCTCCTCGTCCGCCCCCGGCTCGTCCTTACCCTCCTCGTACGCCTTCAAGAACCCGGGGAAGGTGATCACCGTGCCCGACGCGGAGAACTCGGCATCCTCGCCGGTTGCCGAGGTCGCACCCAGCTTGATCGACATCGTCTGACCGCTCGCGTCCTTCATTTGGGAAGCGATCGTTCGCTTCCAGATGAGGTCGTAGAGCGCGTGCTCGTCGCGGGAGAGCTCACGCTCGAGCGACTTCGGCAGCCTGAACGAGTCGCCGGCGGGCCTGATCGCCTCGTGCGCCTCCTGTGCGTTCTTCACCTTGCGCTCGTACTTGCGGGGCGCATCCGGCACCGTTTCTGCGCCGTACAGCTCGGCCGCCTGGCGCCGGGCCGCAGTCAGCGCAAGCTCCGACAGCGTCGTCGAATCGGTGCGCATGTACGTGATGTAGCCGTTCTCGTAGAGCCGCTGCGCCAGCCGCATCGTCGTCTGGGACGAGAAGCGCAGCTTGCGGCTCGCTTCCTGCTGGAGCGTCGAGGTCATGAACGGTGCCGCCGGGCGGCGCGTGTACGGCTTGCGTTCCACCGAGCGGACCGCAAACGGGCGTCCCTCGAGCGCGGTCGCGAGCTCGGTGGCACGTCTCTCGTCGAGAACAACGACCCCTCCGGCCGCCTTCCCGTCCTGACCGAAGTCGCGGCCCTGCGCGACCCTGGCGCTGCCGAGGGCGACCAGCCGCGCCTGGAAGCTGCCCGGGTCGAACGTACCGACCACGTCCCAGTAGCCGGCGGCGACGAACGCCATCCGCTCGCGCTCGCGCTCGACCACCAACCGCGTCGCAACCGACTGGACGCGGCCTGCGGAAAGCCCCTGGGTGACCTTCTTCCAGAGAACGGGCGACACCTCGTATCCGTAGAGACGATCGAGGATCCGGCGCGTCTCCTGCGCGTCGACCAGGCGCTCGTCGATCTCGCGCGTTTCACCGAGAGCGCGCTGGATTGCGTCGCGGGTGATCTCGTGGAACACCATGCGCTTCACCGCGACGGTCTTCTTGGGCTTCAGGACCTCGTAGAGGTGCCAGGCGATCGCCTCGCCCTCGCGGTCTTCGTCGGTCGCGAGCAGGAGCTCGTCGGCCTCGGAGAGCCTCTTGCGGAGGTCTGCGACCACGCGCTTCTTGTCGGCGTCGACGATGTAGTACGGCTGGAAGTCCTCTGCGACCGCGACGCCAAGGGTCCCGTAGCGCTTGCGGTCATCCTTGGGGATGTCCGAGGCTCGGTTCGGCAGGTCGCGGATATGGCCGATGCTCGACTCGACGACGAACCCGTCGCCCAGGTAGCCGGCGATGGTCTTCGCCTTGGCTGGTGACTCGACGATGACGAGACGCGTGCCCATGTGCCGGACGACACGGTAACGACCGTGTCAAACGGCGCGGCGCTCCGGACGGGCGTATTCTGCGGTTCCGGTGTCGCGCCCACCTCGACCGAGCCCTGTCTATCTCGTCATCGGCGGGCTCTCGTGGCCCCTCCTCAAGCTCGTCTTCCGGCAGCGAACGACCGGGAAGGAGCACGTGCCCTTGTCCGGCGGTTGTGTGCTGGCCGCGAACCACTGGTCGAACTTCGATCCGTGGCCGCTCGGCCTTGCCTTCTTCCCCGGCCGTTACCTGCGGTTCATGGCGAAGTCGGAGCTCTTTTGGCCGCCGCTCGGCTGGATCATCCGCGGTGCCGGCGGCTTTCGTGTGCGACGCGGCCAGCGCGACGAGGAGGCGATCGCGACCGCGGTCGCCCTCTGCCGCGAGGGACACGTCGTCGTGATGTTCCCCGAGGGGACGAGACGGTTGAAGGGCCTCCGGAAGAAGCACGAGGCTCGCTGGCGATCGGGTGCGGCCCGGATTGCGCTCGAGGCAGGTGTCCCGCTCGTCCCGGCGGGGATCTCGGGTACCGAGCGGATGCGGAAGCTCGCGCCGC
The DNA here is from genome assembly GCA_046330385.1 of Gaiellales bacterium. Taxonomy (GTDB): domain Bacteria; phylum Actinomycetota; class Thermoleophilia; order Gaiellales; family Gaiellaceae; genus Gaiella. The sequence continues at coordinate 485,574 of JAXLSV010000003.1, forward strand.
TGCGGGTCGCCTTCGGCGCGCCGATCGCGACCGACGACCTCGGTGATCGTGACCCTGCCGAGGCGGCCTCGATCGCGACCGACCGGCTGCGGGTCGAGATCGAGCGGCTCGAGCAGGTCGCCCGCGGATGAGTCGGCCCCTGCTCGCGATCGACGGCGACTCGTTCGCGCACCGTGCCTTTCACGGCGTCCCGCGCGCAGTGAAGCGCGATGATGGACGACCCGGAAACCTGCTTCACGGGCTTACCTCGATGGTGCTCCGGCTCTGGGAGGCCGAGCGGCCCCGCGCGGTCGTCGTGGGCTGGGACACGCTCGGTGTTCCCACCTACCGCAACGAGCTGCTCGACGGCTACCAGGCAGGTCGCGAGTTCGATCCCGAGCTCGTCGAGCAGCTCGAGCTGGCGCCAGGGCTCCTTGCTACCGCCGGGATCGTCTGCGTCAAGCACGGCGGGTACGAGGCCGACGACGTGCTCGCGGCCGCGGTTGCGCTCGAGCGAGCGAGTGGCGGGACGACGGTCGTCGCGACGTCCGACCGCGACGCGTTCCAGCTCGCAGCGCCCGACGTCACGATTCTCCAACCACAGCGGGGCGTCACGGAGATGACGCGGATCGGGCCGGCGGAGGTGCGCGAACGCTACGGCGTCGAGCCGGAGCAGGTGCCGGACTTCATCGCATTGCGAGGAGACCCCTCCGACAAGATCCCCGGCGCGAAGGGTGTGGGCGCGAAGACCGCGGCGGCGCTTCTCGCCGACGGAGCGACGCTCGAGTCGCTCATCGCCGACGGCCGGTTCGAGCGCGAAGCGGAGGCACTGCGAACCTACCGGCGGGTCGCCACGCTCGACCCTGGGGTTCCGCTGCCCGCCCTGTTCGATCGGGCGCCCGACTGGGCGGCGTGCGCGCAGGCGGCCCGCGACCTCGGGCTCGGTCGCCTTGCGGCGCGGCTCGAGGAGACTGTGTGGAGCTGATCTCGCACCCGGCTCTCGACCGACTCCACCCGACGCTTCACGTCCATCACCCCGAGCGAGAGGACCGGCTGGCGCGGCTCCGCCGCGCGCTCGGGCGCATGCGGGACTGCGAGCCGGCGACGCGGACCCAGATCGAGCGGGTGCACGCTCCCGACTACGTCGCGGCCGTGCACGGGCTCGAGGACGAGATCTGGCTCGAGGCCGACACGCTGGCAGGACCGACGACGTGGGAGGCGGCAACGCTCGCGGCCGGCGCCGCGATTGCCGCGGTCGAGTCGGGTGGGTTTGCGATCGTGCGCCCGCCTGGGCACCACGCGATGCCGTCGCACGCAATGGGGTTCTGCATCTTCGGGAACGTCGCCGTCGCTGCGCGGTACGCACAGCTCGAGCTCGGGCTCGAGCGCGTCGCGATCGTCGACTGGGACGTTCACCACGGCAACGGCACCGAGGCGATGTTCCGAGGCGACGACTCCGTGCTCTTCGCCTCGCTCCACCAGTGGCCGTTCTATCCGGGAACCGGCGGGCCGGGGACGACCGACGAGACGACCGTGAACGTGCCGCTACCCGGTGGTTCCGGCGACGACGAGTACCTCGCCGCGTTCGACGCGGTCGTCGCCCCCGCTGTGGAGGCGTTCGCGCCCGACGTTCTGATCGTCTCCGCCGGCTTCGACGCACACGTCGACGATCCGCTGGCTGAGATGGAGGTCACCGCCGCCGGCTTCGAGGCGCTCGCCCGTCGCTGTGCCGGCCTCGCCCCGCGGGTGAGCGCCGTGCTCGAGGGTGGCTACAACCTCGACACGCTCCCGGGTCTCGTCGAGGCGGCGTTGCGCGGGTTCGAGGCCGAGTAGCGTCGCCGAAAAGAGAAACAGGGCGGTCGGTGTGCGGCCCGACCGCCCTGTCTGTTCTCCACCCTGTGCGGAAACTCTCTGCGGCGAGACTTCCTGTGGCACCAGTGTCATCGACCGGCCACCCACCCGTCTCGATCGCCTCCGCCTGATGGTTCGCATCCCCCGGCGTGAGGGATCCGGTGTCGTGTCAGCGGCTCAGGCAGAGAGGCGCTCGAGCGCCTCGCGGCGCGAAGACACGCCGAGCTTGCGCAGGAGGCTCTTCACGTGCGAGCGAACCGTGTGCTCCGAGATGAACAGCCTGGCCGCGATCTCCTCGGTGGTGAGGTGCTCATCGAGAAGGAGCAGCACCTCGACCTCGCGGGTCGAGAGGATTTGCGCGATCTCGTCGGGAACACCACTCATCCGGCCGCCCTCGCGTACACGCTCGAGGAGGCTCCGGGCGACGGCGCCGGAGAGCGCCGCTTCGCCGTGCGCAACTCCGCGCAGGAAGTCGGCGATGCGCTCGGGCGACTCGCTCTTCAGGAGGTAGCCGGCTGCACCGGCACGAATCGCGGACAGGAGATTCGCCTCTGTCCCCGAGGCCGTCAGCACGACGACCTCACTGTCGGGTGCCGCCTCGCGAATCTTCGGCAGCGCGGTCAGCCCGTCCATTCCGGGCATGGTCAGATCGAGGAGGACGAGCTCCGGGTCGAGGTCGGCGGCCATCTCGATCGCCTCCTCGCCGTCGCTTGCCTGGCCGATCACGTCGAAGCCGTGCTGCTCGAGCAGAGCAGACAGGGCCTCGCGGGTGAGCGGATGATCGTCTACGAGCAGAATCGTCTCAGACATATGGTCCTTATCGGCAGGAACCTTCTTGCCGATGAGAGTCAATATGGAAGCTCCGTCCCGGACCGACCTCTACCGTTCCTGGCTGCTCGGCGAGCTCGTTCTCGTCGGTGCGCTCGCGCTCGGCACGTACGTGCTGTGGATGACGAAGTCGCTCAGCGGGTATGCGGTTCGCGACGCCCGACTCGCGCTCGACACCACCGTCGTCGTCGTTGCCGCGATCGTTTGCGTGCTCGCAGCGATCAAGTTCCTCGTCGAGGGGCGCGCGCTCGACCTCGCGATCTCCGGTGGCTTCTTCGTCGCGACGATCGGCGCGGCAGCGTTCGAGGTCGTCCCGACGTTCGGGGTCGCCGAGCCGACCGCCGCCGACGCGTGGGGCTACGTCGCCACGAGCCTGGTAGCGACCTCGCTGATCGCGGGCTCACCGTTCACCGACCGGCGCTTGAGCCACCGCGCCCGCGCACTCACGCTCGGCGGGCTCGGGCTCGGCGGCGTGATCGCCGGGATCTGGGTTCTGACACAGCTTCCGGGTGCGATCCCGGGCGCACCCGACGCGCAGACGCTGGGTGAGCGCTTTGCGCCCGCGTATGCGCTGCTTGCGCTGCTCGCGGTGGCGGCGGCGATCGGCTTCGGGTTGCGCTTCCGGCGCTTCGGTCGCGACCTCGACAGCTGGCTCGCGCTCGCGCTGACGCTGATCGTCTTCGCCGACCTCCATTACATCCTCGCCCCGATCCACGTGAGCCAGGACATCCTCCTCGGCGACTTTCTCCGGCTCCTCTCGTACGCGGTGCTCCTAGTCGGGGTCTGGCGTGCGATCTCCCAGGCCGAGTTCGGGCGCGCCGTCGCCGATGAGCGCGCGCGCGTCGCGGAGGAGATCCACGACGGCCTTGCGCAGTACCTCTTCGCGATCTCGACCCACGTCTCGATGCTCGAGGCGGGGTCACCGCTCGAGAAGACGCTCCCGAAGCTCAAGGCGGCATCGGTCGCGGCGCAGCACGAGGCGCGCTACGCGGTGCTTGCGCTCTCGTCGGCCAGCGGTACCGCGCCGTTCGACGCGGCGCTCAGGCGCTACGTCGAAGTGCTCACCGCCGACGGTGCGCTCGACGTCGATCTCGAGCTCGATCGCTCGGTCGCGCTCGCACCGGACGAGCAGATCGAGATCTTCCGGATCGTCCAGGAAGGGCTCGCGAACGCTCGAAAACACGCGGGGGCGACGCGCGCTTGGGTGAGGGTCGTGCATCGCAACGGTCAGCGGATCGTCACCGTTCGCGACGACGGCATGGGCTTCGACGGCGAGAGCACAGCCGTCGGACAGGGCCTCAAGAGCATGCGCCGCCGAGCTGCCTCGATCGAAGGTGGGTTCGTCCTGCGCTCGGCGCCCCGGCGCGGGACCGAGATCGAGATCGTGCTCCGGGCTGCCTAGACAGCGGTCGCTCCGGGAAGTTCGCGCCAGCTTCGTGCGACTGCGAAACTTTCGCATGCCGTCGTCCTCAGTCGTACCAGTACAGCACCGGCATTGGTGCTCCCTGCGTCCTAGGCCTGCGCGGCTTTCGCCGACGGACGTGGCCCAAGTTCCCCGGAGAGACCACTAGCTCCCAGCGACCGAGGAGACGTACGCCGCGACGTTAGCGATATCCTCGTCCGAGAGCTTGTCGGAGAACGATGGCATCGCGCCACCGCCGCTTCTGACCTGATTCGAGACCGTCTCCGTGTCGGGCTTCAGGTCGTCCAGGTTCGGCCCGACCGAGCCGGTCGTCTCGGCGTCGGCGAGCGTGTGGCAGCCGCCACAGTTCGAGGTGAAGACGTCCTTGCCGGCGGCGACGTCGGCTGCTGCGGTGTCGGTTGTACCCGCGGTGTCCGAGCCGCCGCCGTCGTCACCTCCGCAGGCGCTGAGGCCAAGGGCGCAAGCGGCGACGAAGGCGGGGAGGGCGAGGCGCAGGCGACGGTTCATCAAGCTCCCTTCGAGACGGCGGTCACGAGTACCGGACAATACGCACGATCCGGACGATCGGATCGCCGCTCGAGCGATGGCTTGACATATCGATGATCTTCGATTAGATTGACGGCCGTCGATATGACAGCGATCCCCGACACCTCGGTCGAGTGCTGTGCCCCGCTCGGTGCGACCGTGCTCGACGACGAGGAGGCGCTCGCGACGGCGGAGCTCTTCCGGGCGCTCGCCGATCCCGCGCGCGTTCGGATCGTCAACATGCTCGCGGTTGCTCGCGAGCCCGTGTGTGCGTGTGAGCTCTACGAGCCGCTGCGGCTGTCGCAGCCGACGGTCTCGCATCATCTGAAGAAGCTGGTCGAAGCGGGCCTGCTCGATCGTGAGCAGCGTGGCAAATGGGCGTACTTCTCGCTCCGCCGCGAAGCCGTCGAAAAGCTCGCTCTGGTCGCTGATCTGAAAGGAGCCTGTTGCTGATGAATGCCATCGGAACTGACCTGCGTGAGGAGATCCGCCGGAAGTACGCGGAGGCTGCGCTCGCGGTGGAGCACGGATCGAGCGGCTGCGGATGTGGCAGTGGCTCGTGCTGTGAGGGCGAGCACAGCGCGACCGGCGCGAGCTTTGGAGAGGCGCTGTACGACGCCGAGCAGCGCGGCGCGCTTCCCGAAGCTGCGGTTCTCGCCTCGCTCGGCTGCGGCAACCCGACCGCGGTCGCCGAGCTTCGCGAGGGCGAGACGGTGCTCGACCTCGGCTCGGGCGGTGGGATCGACGTGATCCTCTCCGCGCGCAGGGTCGGCTCGACCGGCACCGCCTACGGGCTCGACATGACCGACGAGATGCTCGCGCTCGCGCGGAGGAACGCGATCGAGGCGGGTGTCACGAACGTTCACTTCCTCAAGGGGCTGATCGAGCAGATCCCGCTCCCGGCGGGCTCGGTCGACGTCGTCATCTCCAACTGCGTGATCAACCTGTCGACCGACAAGGCGGCGGTGCTCACCGAGATCGCGCGAGTGCTGCGCCCGGGTGGCCGCCTCGGCGTGAGCGACGTCGTTGCCGAAGACCGGCTCACCCCCGAGGCGAGGGCTGAGCGCGGATCGTACGTCGGCTGCATTGCGGGGGCGCTCTCGGTCGGCGAGTACACGGCCGGGCTCGAGGCGGCCGGGTTCGACGACGTCAGCGTCGAGCTCACCCACGAGGTCGCGGACGGGATCCACGGCGCGATCGTCCGGGCGACCAAGACGAGCTTGCCGAGCGAGCGCGGCCTGCCGATCGTCGAGCCCGCTGCGAGCGCCGGCTGCTGTTGATGTCAGAGCTCGAGATCGTCGACCTCCGGCCGGAGCACTGGCCGGAGGTCGCGCGGATCTACCGCGAGGGGATGGAGACGGGGAACGCGACCTTCGAGACGAAGGTGCCGGAGTGGCCTGCCTGGGATGCGGCGCATCTTCCGGCGCACCGATTCGTAGCGTTGCACGAGGGCCACCTCGCCGGCTGGGTGGCGCTCAGCGGCGTCTCCGACCGTTGCGTGTACGGCGGCGTCGTCGAGGTGAGCGTCTACGTCGACGAAGGCAGCCGCGGACAGGGGATCGGCGGCACGCTGCTGCGCGCGGTTGTGCGGTCGACGGAGGACGCAGGGATCTGGACGGTCCAGTGTGGGATCTTCCCCGAGAACGAGGCGAGCATCCGGGCGCACGAGCGGGCGGGGTTCAGGCTCGTCGGTCGTCGCGAGCGGCTCGGGCGGCACAATGGCGTGTGGCGAGATGTCTTGCTGTTCGAGCGGCGAAGCGGGAAGGTGGCATGACCGCGATGGGATCGGAGAAGCCGTCGGTTCTCTTCGTCTGCGTGCACAACGCGGGCCGGTCGCAGATGGCCGCGGCGCTCACACGACTACGGTCGCAGGACCGGGTCGAGGTTCGCTCCGCGGGAAGCGATCCGGCCGACGAGATCAATCCGGTTGCACGCGACGCGATGGCGGAGCTCGGGGTCGACCTCGCGGAGGCGTTCCCGAAGCGCCTGAGCGACGAGCTCGTTGCCGAGGCGGACGTCGTGATCACGATGGGCTGCGGTGACGCCTGCCCGATCTTCCCGGGCAAGCGCTACGAGGACTGGAAGCTCGACGACCCTGCGGGTCAAGAGCTCCAGACGGTGCGCGCGATCCGCGACGAGATCGACCTGCGCGTGCGGAAGCTCGTCGAGGAGCTCCTTGGCTAGCCCGTCGCTCGTGCGGCGCGTGCTCGCGGAGGGGATCGCGGCGTTCGTGCTGGTCTTCGCCGGCTGCGGCGCCATCGTGATCGACGCGGAGCGGGGTGGCGCGCTCGGTGCGGTCGGAGTCGCCGCCGTCTTCGGGCTCGTCATCATGACGATGATCTATGCGACCGGGCACCTCTCCGGTGCGCACATCAACCCAGCGGTGACGATCGCCTTCGCGCTCGGCCGGCACTTCCCGGTGCGCGAGGTCGTGCCGTATCTCGCGGCGCAGGTTGCCGGCGCGACCGCTGGGGCACTCACCCTTGGTCTGCTGTGGGAGGGATCGCCTGCGAACCTCGGCGCCACGGTGCCGTCGGTGGGAACCGGAGCCGCGCTCACCTACGAGATCGTGCTGACCGCGATCCTGATGTTCGTGATTGCCGCCGTGGCGACCGACACCCGCGCGGTCGGGCAGGCGGCCGCGATCGCGATCGGTGGGACGATTGCACTCGACGCACTGTTCGGCGGACCTGCCACGGGTGCGTCGATGAACCCGGCGCGAAGCCTGGGCCCCGCGATCGTATCCGGGCGCTTCGCGGACCTCTGGATCTACCTCGTCGGCCCGATCGCGGGCGCGGCGATCGGTGTGTTCGCCTACGAGGTCGTCCGGGGTCGGCATTAGATCACTAGCCCGGCCGCCGCGGCGGCCGGGGACCCGAGCCGGTGAGGATGATGATCGCCAGCGCGATCGTCGCTTTTCCCGCCCGCGCGTCCAAACCCGCTCCCGCCTTGCGTGTGTTGTCGTGTCTCGTGTGGTTCACAACGTGAGCCTCACGTCCGCGGCTTAGGATCCGCTTACTGCGAGCTGGGTTTGGGGGATGACGGAGCTGCTGGACGTTCGGGTGCTCGGGCCGCTCGTCGCCGCCGGACGGTGCGGTCGCACCGGAGAGAACCTGAACCGAGCCGCAAGACGAGACGGCTCCTCGAGCGCGACGAGCCTGAGCTCCTCGATGCGGGCGATCTCCGCCTGGGCGAACGAAAGGTTGCCGATCTCACCGCAGCGCTCGGCGAAGCGAGGCTCACGGCTGCGCTCGCCGAGGGCGCAAAGCAGGAGCTTGCGGACGCAGCTGCTCGCACGCTCACGCTGGCGAGACGTCTCGAGTCCCGCGCGATAAGCGATTCATAAGCTCCACGCGCAACCCTGTTCCCATCCAAACGAACGAAGGGGGAACAGTGGTTAGCACAGCGTCTCGGCGCCGGCTCGTTGTCGTCGCCTGCATTACCGCGCTCGTCGCCTCGGTCGGAGTCGCCACCGGTGCGATCCCCGGCACGGGAGGGAAGATCACCGGTTGCTACACAAAAACCGGAGGAGCGCTTCGAGTGATCGACGCGCCGTCCAGCTCGTGCCAATCAGACGAGAATCAGCTCGTCTGGAATCAGACCGGACCCCGCGGGCCTCGAGGCGCGCAGGGGGCGACCGGCCCGCAGGGCCCGGCCGGCCCGAAGGGCGATGGAGGCCCCGCCGGCCAGCAGGGACCAGCTGGAACGGTAGGGCCTGCCGGCCCACAGGGGCAGCCGGGCCTGAACGGCGTCTCGGGGTACGAGCTGCTCCGCGTCAACGTCGACTGCAGCCCCGGCAAGAAGCCGATCGGCGGGGGCTTCCGCATCGGGAACCACGTGCGCATCAACGACAGCAACCCGACCGAGACCGGCTGGGAGGTCCTGATGGAAAACCAGGACTGGTTCCAGACCTCGTGGGGTGCTGCGTTCGTGATCTGCGCGAACGTCGGCTGATCCCCAAGCCGACCGCCCGGAGCCCGCGCGCGGGCTCCGGGCCCCCGACCTACCGACGAAAGGAATCGAACATGACACCGCTACGCACCGGTCTCGTCGCGATTGCCGTCGCGCTCATTGCCTCTGTTGCGGGGCTCGCTGAGGGTTTCGCCTCTCCGCACGAGGTTGGCACGCGAGCCGCTTGCGATCGCGCACCGCTCGCCGCTGATCCGTGCGCGGGTCCCAGCGGAACGGCGCGCCCGATCCACGGGCCGCGGACGCGGTTCGGTGGGCGGCTCCGCCTTCAAACACGATCCGCCAACGACTGAGCTGGGCTCGCACCGCTAGACTCGCCGGGTGCCGCTCGAGCCGGCAGCTCGGCGCTTTGCGTCGCGTCGCCGGGCGCGTGCCCGGCGACGGCGTCTTATCGCGCTTGTGCTTCTCGCGGCGGCGGCAGCCGTCGCGGTCTCGTTCGCGTGGGCGGCGGTACGGAACCGGATTCGGGGCTACAGCGACACCCACGGCATCGAGGTCGTCCGCTACGAGCTCGACAGCGCACTGCTCGGCAGGAGCCTGCCCGAGATCGCGCTCGTGCCACCCGGCGATGGGAGGCGGTCGCTGCTCGTGCTCCTTCACGGCCGTGGCACCGAGCCGAAGGGGATGCTCACGGACGCGCTGTTCGCCGCGCTCGCCGCTCTCGCCGACCGCGCGCCGGTCGTCGTCCTGTTGAACGGTGGTGACCACAGCTACTACCACGACCGGCGCGACGGCCGGTGGGGGTCGATGATGCTTCGTGAGGCGATTCCCGACGCCCGCCGCCGGTTCGCGACCGCGCCGGGGAGGGTCGCGATCGGCGGGGTCTCGATGGGAGGCTTCGGCGCGCTCTACCTTGCGAGCAAGTCACCGCAGGGCTTCTGTGCGGTCGGCGGACATAGCGCCGCACTCTGGCGGAGCGGCGGGGAGACCCCGCAAGGTGCCTTCGACGATGCCGAGGACTACGCTCGGACCGACGTGTGGAGGGCGGCGAGAGCCGGTCGTTACGCGTCGCTCCCCGTGTGGCTCGATGTCGGCGACGCCGACGGGTTCCGACCGGCGGACATGGGGTTCGCACAGCTCCTGCGAAGTCGCGGCGTTCGAGTCAACGCCCACGTGTGGCCCGGCAGCCACTCGCACCGCTACTGGGACGCCCACACGCCCGCCTACCTGCGGTTCTACATCACGGCGCTCGAGCGCTGTACCCAGCCGTAGCTCAGCGCCGCGTGGCTCGCGCCGGGACCGGGCGGGCAAGCGCGCCGCGGAGAAGCAGGCGGGTCGCCGCGCCCACCGCCGCCTCGTAGATCGCCGCGCCGACGTTCGTGCCGGCGAGAAAGACGATCGCCGCAGACGAGTCGACCCAGTCGCTTGCAGCCGCGACGCCGAACGCCCCCGCGTAGTACGGCAGCTCCTTCGCCAGCTCGGTCGCGATGTACCCGAGCGCGGCCGCCCGGCGTCGCCGGCGACGGGCACGATGCGTGTTGCTGGAACCGCGGGCGGCGAGGTCATAGAGCAGCTTCGAGGGAGCGCTCGTGCTGGTGCCGGTTTGCTCGAGCAGGTCGCCGTTGGCGACGAGGTTGACGCGAAGCCCGAGGCCCCACAGCACGTAGGTTGTGGCGAGGACGCCGTAGAGCACCCGGTGCTCCAGGCCGGCGAAGAGGTCGGACGCGACTAGGGCCACACCGACGGCGGTCGCGAACGCGTCGAGCGCGTACGTCGAGATCGCCGTCGCGGCGAGCGTCACCACCCACCGGCGCCAGCCGGTTCGCGGGCGGCGCCTGGTCGCAACCCGTTGGTGCCCGTCGCGCAGCAACCGGTGCTCCGCAACCGCTGGCGTCCGTGAGCGGAGCCCGATCACGCGGTCAGCGTAGGAAGGGCGGGCTCCGGCCACATGGGCGAGAGTGCGCATATTTCGCTCGGGCTCGTCACGTGCGTCGAAAAGTGGTCGCGCGACCGGCTCAGGCCGGCTCGCGATGGCCGGGCGCATCCAGCTCGCACGAAGCTCGCCTCGATGGACGAGTGCCGTCTGCTCCCATGTGCGAGCTGGATGCGCTCCGTCTTGGACGATCGCCGGCCCCCCGACCGGCGATCGACGGAGACCGGCCACCCGCCGCCTCCCCCAAAGCAGCCCGCCCGGGGTGAAGTGGGCGAGGCGAACGGTCGGGTGTCGCCTCGCTGATGCGCGCCGCGGCGAATGCCGGCAATGCGCGCTGCCTCACGCTCCCGGAACGGTGGTGGCCTGATCTCCTCACGTCCGAACAGAGCCACCCGAACCTGCCGTGATACGTCGACCAGCGCGCGCCCGTCAGCCTTTACACAATCCTCACATGGGGCGTCAGAGGCGTGGATCGACTGGCTCGCTCTCCATCGCGAGCACCGCGAATGCGCACTCGTGCACCCGACGCAGCGGCTCGCCGGCGACGAACCGTTCGAGTCCCTCGATCCCCAGCGAGAACTCTCGGAGCGCGAGCGCACGCTTCGTTCCGAGCGCGCGGCGGCGAAGCCGATCGAGGTGCTGCGGATCCGTGTACTCCGGCCCGTAGATGATCCGAAGGTACTCGCGGCCGCGGCACTTCACCGCAGGCTGCACGAGCCCTCGCCGGCCGCGAACCACGAAGCCGACCGGCTTCACGACCATCCCCTCGCCGCCCGCGTGGGTGAGCTCCTCCCACCAGGATGTCGCAGCGGCGAGGCTCGCGTCGTCGGTCGTGTCGACCAGCACGCTTCGCGTCGCGATCAGCACTCCGGTGTTGTCGCCGGCGGCGAGCGCACCGAGCTCGTCCAGATGCCACGTGTGCGGCCGATCGACGTGGACGGCACCCTCGGACGCCAGGAGGTGGAAGGGAGCGAGGCGGAGGTCGTCGAGCGAGCGAACGGGCCAGCAGTACCGGCGATAGGCGTCGACGAAAGCGTTTGCAGCGCCGAGCCTCGTCTCGAGTCGGGCGCGAAGCTCGTCGGCGCCCTCGACCTCCCCTCTCGCCTCGACAGCCGCGATCCCTGCCGGTAGCGACGCGGTTGCGGCTGCGCCGACCGACGCGTACTGCCGGCGGATCAGCTCCTGAGCCTTCTCCGACCACGGCATCAGCTCACAGTCGAGGACGAGCCAGTCCGTGCGGAGCCGGTCGAAGAGCCCTGACCCTTCGGCGGCCGAGCGCACCCGCTCGAGAAGCCCTTGCTCGAGGGTCTCGTCGTCGAAGAACCGGCGACCCGTTCGCGTGTAGCACACCCCGAGCCCCCCACCGGTAACGCCGAACGCCTTCTGCGATGCGGCGTTCTCCCGGCACACGATGACGATTGCCCGCGAGCCCATGTGCTTCTCCTCGCAGATCACGTTGGCGACGCCCTCGCCGCGGTAGTACGCGAACGCCTCCGCGGGGTGCTCCAGCAGCTCGCGGTGCGCGCTCGTCTCGCATGGGGAGACGGTGGGCGGGAGGTAGACGAGCCAGCGCGGGTCGACCGCAAACCGACCCATCACCTCGAGAGCTGCGATCGCGTTCTCCTCACGAATCGTGATGCTCCGGTACAGACGGGTCGTGACGATCCGCTTGCCGAGCACGTCGGCGATGTCGAGGAGCTCGTCCTCGCGCTGCTGGGCGGTAAGCGGCAACGTCGGCTGGTCGTCGTGGAGAAACGGCTTCGCCGGCTCCGCGTACACCACGGCCGCCGGTACCGCCACCAGCTCGTTTTCGGGGTAGCGAAGCGCGGTGAGGCGTCCGCCGAAGACGCAGCCCGTGTCGATGTTGATCGTCCGGTTCAGCCAGTCGGCCTCGGGTACGGGCGTATGCCCGTAGACGACGATCGCACTTCCTCGATATTCGCCGGCCCAGTTCCAGCGCACCGGCAGGCCGAACTCGTCGGTCTCGCCCGTCGTCTCGCCGTACAGCGCGAAGTCGCGGACCTTGCCCGAGCTGCGGCCCTGAAGCTCTTCCTTCAGGCCGGCGTGCGCGACGACGAGCTTCCCCTCGTCGAGGACGTAGTGGCTAACGAGAGCGTCGAGGAAGCTGATCGTCTCGCTCTTCGCGAGCTCGCGGCGATCCTCGGGGATGGCGTCGATCTCGGCGAGGGTGTCGGCGAGCCCGTGGGTAATCCGCACGTCACGGCCGCGGAGCGCACGGACGAGCTTGACGTCGTGGTTGCCGGGGACGCAGTACGCGTGCCCCGCCTCGACCATGTTGCGAACGAGCCGGATCGTGTCGAGAATGCGCGGGCCGCGATCGACGAGGTCGCCGACGAAGATCGCCCGACGGCCGTCGGGGTGCGCGTACACTGGCCCGCCACCCGGGTAGTCGCCCTCGCGATCCTCGGTCACGACGTAGCCGAGCTCGGCGAGCAGCGCCTCCAGCTCGTCGCAGCACCCGTGGACGTCGCCGATGACGTCGAAGGGGCCGGGTTGGTCGCGGAGGTCGGTCCAGAGCTTCGAGCGGACGATCTCGACGGCGTCGACCTCCTCCTGCGATCGGAGCACGTGGACACCCCGGAAACCCTCACGCTGGAGCGCGCGCAGTCCCTTGCGCAGCGCCCGCGCCTGATTCGAGATCACGTGGGCGCCAAACTGGCGATCGAGGCGCTCGGCGTTCCGCTCGCGCGCAAGCGATTCCGGCACGTCGAAAACGATCGCGACGGGCAGAACGTGGTGCGAGCGGGCGAGCGCGACGAGTCGCGCCCTGTCCTCGCGGCGGACGCTCGTCGCGTCGATGACCGTGAGTCGCCCCGCAGCGAGACGCTTGCCGGCGATGAAGTGGAGGACGTCGAACGCGTCCTTCGTCACGGACTGGTCGTTCTCGTCGTCGGAGACCAGCCCTCGGCAGCTGTCGGAGGAGACGATCTCGGTGGGAAGGAAGTGCGTCCGTGCGAACGTCGACTTGCCGGAGCCGGAAACGCCGACGAGGACGACGAGGGCGAGCTCGGGAACGTCGATTACCCTACTCACCGGGTGAAAACCGCCAGCTGGCTCGGCGCGCCGCGCTCGGGGTCTACCGGACCGATCGCGAGGAAGCGAACTCCGTAGCCGTGGCGCGCAGCCACCTCCGCTGACCACGCCTCGAGCTCCGCCCGCGTCCACTCGAACCGATGGTCCCTGTGCCGGAGCGCGCCTGCGGGAAGCCCCTCGAAGAGCGCGTTGTACTCACGATTCGGGGTGGTGATCACGACTGTTCCCGGGCGCGCGTGCTCGAACACGACACGCTCGAAGCTCCGCAGTCGGTGCGGGTCGAGGTGCTCGATGACCTCGACTGCCGCGGCCGCGTCGAAGCCGACCAGTCGCGCGTCGCGGTAGGTCAGCGCCGTCTGGAAGAGCTCGACCCGTTCTCTATGGCGCTGCGGCATCCGCTCGAGCCGAAGTCGCCTCGCGGCACGCTCGAGTGACTGGTACGAGACGTCGACGCCGACGATCGTCGTGAACTGAGGGTTGTCGAGAAGCGCGCGCATCAGCTTGCCGCTGCCGCAACCGAGATCGAGCACGCGTCGGGCTCCGGAGGCCTCGAGCTCGGCGGTGACGGCTCCGAGGCGCTGCTCGTGGAGGCGCAGCGGCCTCTCGACCGCTTCCTCCTGCGCCTCGCTTTCGACCGTGGCGTCGTCGACCGTCGGCGACTCCTCCGAGACGAGCTGGTCGACGGCGGCTCGGGTGAGCGAGCGCTGGTGGCGGAGGTAGCGCTGCACGATCAGCTCGCGATGGGGGTGCGACGCGAGCCAGCCCTCGCCGCGGCGCATCAGCTTCTCGACCTCGGCTTCGCCGACCCAGTAGTGCTTACCCGAGTCGAGGACAGGGAGGAGCACGTACAGGTGTGCGAGGAGGTCGCGCAGCCGTGTCTCCGCCTCGAGCGTGACGGTGAACATGCGGCTGTCGCCCCACTCGGGGAAGCTCGTGTCGAGCGGGTGGTCGAGGGCGTGCATGCGATAGCCGAGTGGCTCGAACAGCTGGCGCAGAAGCGTCTCCCCGCCGCCGCAGGGAACCACGGCGAGGCGTGCCTGGAGAGGCAACAGCTCGTCGACCAGCTCGGGTCGTGCGGTGCACTTCCCGTTGAGCGCGGAGTTGAAGACGCGTGCGATCGCGACGCTCGTGAACGACGAGGCGACGTATGGGCGGTCGTTGACGTACTGGTCGAGCCTCGGGAACTTGACGCCGCGTCGAATCAAGCCAATCGGGTCCACGTCGAGCAGGAGCGCCGCGGTGCAGCGCTCCTCGGCCGCCTCCGGATAGAAGACGTAGGCGTTCCCGACCGCGAGCTCGAAGGTCTGGAGCCGGTCAGGGTGCTTGTGCAGCAAGTACCCGAGGTCGGTCGCGGGCGGGCGCACCAGCGAGATCGTCAGCAGCATCCGCCCTTCCTTCTCTTGGTTATCTACTGGAGGCCTGCTCGTTCGACAATCTAGGTCATAGGCCCCCGAGAGGAGTCGAACCTCTGCGCGCGGGGTCGAAACCCGCTGCTCTTCCACTGAGCTACGGAGGCGTGCGCCGTCGTGCCTGTATGCGGACGGAGGGGGTCGAACCCTCATGGCCTGGGGCCGCCGGCTTCTGAGACCGGTGCGTCTGCCGATTCCGCCACATCCGCGTGGTGTGGCGGCTCGACCTCGTCCCCTAGGACGTAGGTCGGGCCGCCACGGTGTTGCCGGTAGTGCTACTGCCGGAGCTCCTCGAGCTCTCGCTCGCGCCGGTCGTAGTGATCGAACTCCTCCACCAGGCAAGCGCGGAGAGTGTTGATCGCTGCGACCAGCGTGTCGGGCTTGTGCAGCGAGTTCGCTCGACCCTGCGGGGTGTCGATGTCGAGCTCGAGCTCGATCCGACGCGAGCAGTCCGCGATCTCGAGCTCGACGCGCGGCTCGAAGTTGTGGACGTGCTCGAAGTCGACGGTGTCCGCGTCGCCGAGCGCTCGCTCGGACGTGTCCTCGACGTATACGAAGACGAACGCGCCGCCGTGAAAGCCCGGCAGGTTGAGCAATGTGCGCTCGTTGACACGAGCGCGGTACGGCATGCCCATGGGTGGTGCTCCCTTCCGTGATCGGAGCCGCGAACGTGCGGCCGGTGTTCGAAGAAGCTCCGATCACGTCGGGCGCGACCGGAGCTAGGCGGCGGGACGGGGTCGACGCCGCGCACGATCCGCCGCGTCGAGGCGGGCCTTCCGGCGCGTCTCGAGCTGGATGACCTTCGCCGGGCGCACGGCCTCCTGATGAGGATCCGGGCGCCGGACGAGGTGCAGATGACGGTGCACCTGTTCCTCCTTTGTTCGTTAGGTAGGCGCGGTCGCCCTCTTCGAGCGGCGACCGCCGTGAAGTCGGAGATGAGCTGCGGCGTCGCCGCGTCGAAGCCCGCGGCGTTACACGTCCGACGATCTAGTGGCGCGTGGAGATCGCGCTCTGTACAGCCGTTGGTACAGCGCCGACGGCGTGGCACCGATGTCGCGCGCAACCTGCGCCACCGAGGCGCTTGCGAGCCGTTCTCGCAGTTCATCCTGCGACGGCCAGCGATACTCGTTGCGCCTCGCGTAGCAGGCATGCGAGCAATACAGAGCACCACGCCGCGATTCCGGGTTGCCGCAAACCGGGCACGCCTGGCCCGCCGAGGGGTTCCGGTGCCAGCGACGCATATAGCAGCGTCGGCAGCAACTCTTCACAAGATCGTGGGTTGCGTGGCCGCAGTCCCGATAGGTGCGAGGCCGCGCATTTAGCTCGTGCGGGCATGTTTGGTACATCGCGAGAATCTCGTTCGGTTCGAGCCAAACGACACTGATCCCGCAGTCGGCGTAGACCTGCCGTTTCAAGGCGAGCTTCGCGTCGTAGCGTTCAGAGCCCCTCATCCCTGCGATCTCGACAAACGTCCGTTCAACCAGCACGTCCGCGATGAACCGCGTCCCGCTTACCCGGGCCTCGTGGGCGTGTTCGATTTGCCCGCCAGTGGAGGACAGCGTCAAGCGCGGCCTCGAGGAATGACCGACAGGGAACGCCCTCTCGGAGTAGGTACTGACTGTGAATGCCGGTATGCCCCGACGGCTGCGTTGATAGGCGACGGAGCGTCGGTCAACGCCTATCCGTGAGGCGATCACTGAGTCCGACGTCCGCCCGAACGGGACAGCGTCCCAGTCGATTGACGGGGATGGCCGTCGTGGGTCAGGGGCGGGCGGGATTCCGCGCCGCGTCCTTGCAGCCCAGACAACCTGGGACCTGACGCCCAGCCGTCCGGCGAGGGTCACGTCGCTCACCTTGCCGAGCGGCTCGGAGTCCCAGTTGATCCCCTTATGAGGATGGGAGCTCACGTAGTCAGATTTGGCTACGCACCGGACGTGCTTCGCTAGGACAAGAGGCCCGCCAGGTTTCGAACCCGGACCGACGAGGTTGGAGCTCGTCGTGCTCCCGTTACACCACGGGCCTGTGGTTGGTGCAAGCGGACGACCCGGATCGAACGGGCGTCGCCGGAATGGCGTTCCGGTGTTCTTCCGTCTGAGTTACGTCCGCAAGCACGCACGGCTGGAGTCGAACCAGCGGCCTCTGCCGTGGCAGGGCAGCGCTCTTGTCCACTGAGCTACGGGCGTGTGAAGAGCCTCCGGCAGGATTCGAACCCGCACCCCGGCCGTACAAAGGGCGTGTGCTTGCCGTTGACACTACGGAGGCTTGATCGCCGTCGGCCGGATCCTCAGCGTGCCGAGAATCCGACCGACGGAGGAGCAGCTGAGCTCGGTGTGTCCGGGTCACCGAAGAGCGACGCCAGCGTGCGCGCCGAGCCGTCGCCGGTACGACCGTGGCGGGCGAGCCACTCGTCGGCCTCGGCTCCGGGGAACGCCCCGAACTCGATCTGCGATGCGCACCGGCCGGGTCGCGAGACCGCCGGGTGGATGCGCTGGAGCTCCTCGTTCGTCGTCACCAGAACGAGGACGCGGAGCCCCTGGCCGATCAGCCCGTCCACTACGTTCAGCAGCCGTGAGAGACCCTGGCCGGTCTGGCTCTTCGCATCGAGCGCCAACAACTCGCCGGTGTCTTCGAGGATGAGGAGACGCCATTGCTCGGTGTCGTCCTCGTCTTCCTCGAGCAGAACGTCGAGCATGTACTTCGGGGCGCCTCCGAAGAACGTCTCCGGGTCGGTGACGTAGTGGACAGCGCACCACTCGCGCCACTCCCAGGCCAGGGCTCGAAGCGCATGCGTCTTGCCCGTGCCCGGTGGGCCGTGCCACAGAAGCAGTCGCCCGGCCTCTGGATCGTCGAACCTCGTCCGGACGAGATCGCCGAGTGCCGCGGCGACGGCGGCTGGGTAGTTGCCGGCGATCTCCTTCCATGTCGGCACCGCAAGCGCGCGTGAGGAGCGCCGGGCACCGTGATCGTGCGTCCAGAAGCTCAGCTGCACCTGGCGCCTCTCCTCCGGACGGGAGATCGGGTACGTGTGTTGAAGTGCCTGCTTGGCGTTCGTGAGGGCGTCGATCGATCGTGCAGCCACCCAGAGCGCCGCGCGGCCGTGGCTCAGAGTCAGGTGGGCGGTGCCTTCCTCTCCGAGCACGTCAGCGAGGTCGAGGAGCGCCGAGCGCGAACGGCGGTCGCGATAGGTGCTGAGTGCGTCGTCGAGCAGGCCCTCGAGCGTCATGCGCTCGGTGGCCCACGAGAACCGAGCGATGTGCTCGAGCTCTCGCTCGAAGACGAGTTCGGCGAAGCGGGCGTCGGTGACGTCGCTGAGGTACACGTCCCACGTCGTGGCGAGCTTCTTGCTCGCTCGGGGCGTGCGAGCTTGCTCGTTCACTGTGTTCCTTTCCAGGGGTCTCGAGGTTGAGGGTGCCCCGCAGAGACCCGTGCGGGGGATTGGAGATGGCGGGAATCGAACCCGCTCCTCCTCGGTGCAAGCGAGGCGCTCTGCTATCAGAGCTTCATCCCCGGGTGGGTGTGACGCGATGCGGACGGGTGGAGTCGAACCACCACAGCACGTTGGCGACAGGGTTACAGCCTGCTGAGCTCACCGATGCTCAGCGTCCGCTTGTGGTCGTGCTGGTTGCTCCGGCATGCCGGCGCCTGTGCGCCGACCTTGACTCTCCCCGTAGGGGAGGGCGCATTCTGCGTGCATGGACGTCTTGCTGCCGGCTCGTTGGAGGGTGCTCCTGCCGCCGGCGGCCGATCATGCGAACCGGGTGCAGCTCCCGACGCGCCGGCGCCGGCTGGCGCTGACGCGCGGCGGCCGTCACCTGCTGGTCGGTTCTCGCGATTGCCGACTTGACTCTCCCGCTGGGGAAGAGTCCACAATGGGCTCGTGACGGAGGACGGCACGGGCTTGCTGCCCATCGGACGGTTCGCCCGCGCGACTGCGCTCACCGTGAAGGCGTTGCGTCACTACGCCGAGATCGGCCTGCTGTCCCCGGCGTACGTCGACGAGTCGACCGGGTATCGCTACTACGCGGTCACCCAGCTCCGTGACGCCTCGGCGATCAGCCGTCTGCGCGCGCTGGGCGTTCCCCTCTCGGAGGTCGCGCAGATCGTTGCCGCCGACGAGGACGGGGTGCGTGCGGGCCTTGCGACGCACCGGGAGCGGCTCGCGACGCAGGCAGCCGAGACCCAGGCGATCCTCGACGAGCTCGATCGGCTGATCGGCGGCGAAGAGGAGCTCGTCCCGGAGTCGGTGGAGATCGAGCTTCGGATCGAGGAGCTCCCCGAGCGGACGTTCGTCGTCCGTCGTGACCGCCAGTCGATGGAAGAGCTCACAGCCGTGATCCCGAGGAAGATCGGCGAGACGGCAGACTGGGTGTTCTCGAACGGTGGCCCCGCCGGCCCGCCGATGGCGCTGGTCGGCTGGCCGGACGAGGAGGACGACGTCGATCTCGATGTCGGCTGGCGCGTCGCCGAGCCCAAGAGCCCACCCGCGCCGCTCGAGTCGGTCACCTACCCAGCGACGCGCGCCATCCTCTACGAGCACTGGGGTCCGTTCGAGAACATCGCTCGGACGTACGCCGCGCTCGAGCTGGCGCTCCGCAAGGCGGCTCTGACCCCCGCCGGCCCGGCGTTCGAGCTCTACGAGACCAACCCGGACGAGGAGCCCGACCCGCAGAAGTGGCTGACGCTCGTCGTGTGGCCGGTCTGAGCCGGTAAAGACGAGACGAGGGCGATCGACCGGATTCGAACCGGTACTGCGAGACTCACAACCTCGGGTGCTGACCGTTACACCACGATCACCGTGAGCGGAGACAACCGGATTTGAACCGGCGACCTTCCGGCTGACAACCGGATGCTCTCGGCGCTGAGCTACGCCTCCGTGATAGCGCGGGTGGGATTCGAACCCACGGTCTCGAGCTCATGAGGCTCGCGGGGACAACCGCTCCCCTACCGCGCGTCGCTTGTCGAACAGGTCTGGCCGGCAGGAGTCGAACCTGCGATCTCCGGCGCCCGAAGCCGGTGGGGTGTCCATCTCCCCTACGGCCAGGTGATTCGCGGACGGGCTCGCACCATCGGCGCGCTCGAGCAGGACGACGCCGGTCAGGCGAGCTCGTGACAGCTTGTTACAAGCCGCCTTTCGACCCGCGACGGACGCTGGTCGTGAAGCGCAGGCGGGTTGGTGAGTACCCCCGGCGGGAGTCGAACCCGCGCTTCCGGGTTGAGGGCCCGGCGTCATCGCCGTTCGACCACGGGGGCGTGAGCTCCGGCGGCAGGATCGAACATGCGCTTCGCGATTAACAGTCGCGCGTCTTGCCGACTCGACCACACCGGAATGGAAGACATGCCGAGAGCTCTTCGACGCGGCGCCGCGTCGGTGCGGGTGAAGGTGCGAGAACGCCCTCAGAGCAGCGCAGGCGCGTGCGCCTGGAGCTGCGCTTGCCCAATCCTCGACGTGAAGCGTTCTCCCCCCGGGTGCTCTTCGACAGCGGAGGCAGCAGGATTCGAACCTGCGAACGACGTGACGTCGTCTGCGCGGTAGCAACGCGCTTGCCTTGCCAGGCTCGGCCATACCTCCAAACGGAAGGAGAGGGAGTCGAACCCCCAAGGCCCTTCGAGCCCACCCGCGTTCAAAACGGGATACCGCACCGATGGCAGTCCTTCCAAAGAGTGGCCCCGGCAGGCGTCGAACCTGCAACCTTCCGCGTAAGAGGCGGCAGCTCTGCCAGTTGAGCTACGGAGCCAAGCCTGCGCCGCCGGAGCGGCGGGCGGACGCTTTGCTACTTCAGGGATCTTCGCGCAGCCAGGAACCAGCTTCCTGGTTCCGGGTTCGCCGAAGGCGAGAACCCTGCTTGCAGCGAGACAGTGTGACCGGCAGGGATCGAACCTGCGACGCCCCGCGTTTCAGGCGGGCGCTCTACTGGGCTGAGCCACGGTCACGCGAGGTGACGCCGACTGCGGGAGCCAGCACTGAGCTACTCGCCGGTAAAGCTCCGGGGCAAGGGGTCGAACCTCGATCTCCACGTTCAGAGCGTGACGTCCTGCCGTTAGACGACCCCGGACCGATGGACCATCTCGAACGGATGGGCGCACGCCTCTCCGTCCAGCACCCGGGCGGGTGTTCGACGCAGCAGGCGAAGCGCACCGTCACGACAGTGTCCTCGGTGCTTCTCTGTCACGTTCGGTTGATCCCGAACGATGTTGTCCATGCCACTCGCCTACCCTTCGACCCTGGATCGTCGACCGCCGGTTGCGCATGGTGCGCGGCGCTCGTCGTCCTACGTGGAGGAGCTTTGGAGCCCGAAGCCCTGGCAAGCGGCGGAAAAAGCGCGCGCTAAAGCAAACGCTTGTTACATGCGTCCATTTCCGGCGCATAACGCCAGGGGTCTTTCTCTCTCAGGCGGGGCCTCGATTCGAGCTGGAGCGTTTCAAGCTGAGCATCACCTCTAGGGTTGGACTGGGAAGTCGTGCCGGAGCACGAAAAAGGGCGACCCATGGGTCGCCCTCGCCTGGTGCTGGATGCCGCTAGATATCTAGCGCGCAACCCTCCCGGCGAGGGTCGTGACATGGGTGGCGCCGCGCATCGTCTCATACCGTTGCGGGGACGAGACACTCGCGACATCGGGCGACGTCGCAAGGCGGAACCAGTTGACGTTGATGAGCGTCTGCATGAGTGATCCCGGTTGGGAGATCGCACCTTACACGAACCTCTTCGAATGCGCAAGTGGTTGTAAGGTCATCATGGTGCCGCGCCCGCGGAATTGAGAACCGAAAGATGTGGACGCATTCCGACGCGCCGTGGCGGGAGCCGGCGAGCTGTGCGCCGGACGTCAGCGCACGGTTGCAGGCCCTGTCCCGTTGCGCAGCAGCCCACCACGGCCGGTCGACCACGGCAGGCAGCTCGGCGCCGACCGGGGAACGCGAAACACGTCGAGCCCGTGATCGAACGTCGCGACGACGATCTCGAGTCGGCCGTCACCGTCGAGGTCAGCGATCGACGGGGCCGCGGCGATGCCGACGCCATTGCCGTTGCTCCCCTGGTGCGGGAGCCGGACGTCGTGCAACAGTCGCCCGTCGCCGGAGAGGACGACGAGCCTGCCGGCATTCGGCGTAAGCGCGTACGTGCCGAACACGAGCTCGGGGCGGCCGTCGCGGTTGAGGTCGGCGGCGACGACCTCCGAGGCGAAGGTCTTCGGCTCACCGCGCGCGTAGTCGAAGCTCCAGAGCGGGCGACCAGTCGGCGAGACGGCGTAGACCTTCCCGTCGGGCGTCGCCGAGACGATCTCGGGCCGCGCGTCACCTGTGAGGTTCACCACCGTCGGTGCGGGGATGCCGCTCGGTGGATACCAGTCCCCGGCCGGGCGCACGGTCGGCTTCCCGGTCAGGAAGGGCCGCTCGAACCCCGGATGGCGACGAGCGGCCCGCGCGCCTCCCCGCTGCGCTCCGTCGAGCACGACGAACGCGTGGCCCTGGGTCTCGTAAGGCTCCTTCTGCTCCGCGTTTGCGATCGCGATCACCTCGTTGCGCCCGTCGCGGTCGAGATCGGCGATCGAGGGCGGCGAGTCTGTCCACTGCAGCCACATCGTCTTCTTGACGTCGGGCCACGGGCCGACGTGTCGGTGATAGTGGTTCGCCTCGACGTTCGGATCGAGCCAGCGGATGAACTGCCCGAAGCCGAGCCGCCGACCGGAGTTCCCGCTCTCACGGTTCCGAAACCAGGGTGAGGCGAGCACCGAAGTGCCGTCGTGGTTGAAGACGTTGAGCTGGTGGTTGTCGAACGTGACGACGATTTCGAGTTGAGGGTCGTCGTCGAGATTGCCGACACCGACGTTCTCGCCGAACGCGCCGTACCCGTGGTTGCCGGTGCCGTTGAAGTCGGCGTCGCCGCCCTTGCCGCGGCGCGTGTTGTATCGCGGCCAGGCCGGGAACGAGGTTCCGCGAGGCTGGTACAGGCGCCCGCCCGCGTCGAAGACGAACACCTGCGAGCCCTCCCGTGAGGTGTTCGTCGTCGTTGCGATCACCTCGACCTGTCCGTCGCCGTCGAGATCCGCAGCGGCGAGCCCGCGCGTCTCGGGGCACTCGCCGCCGCTGCACGTCGAAGCCGGCCAGCCCTGCTCGAGGCGGAGCCCGCCGGCGCGGAGCTCGTAGGCGGCGACAGTGCCCTCGTTCCCACCGACGACGATCTCCTTCCGGCCGTCGCGATCGAGGTCGGTGACGATTCCCGGCGCGTAGACCCGACCCTTCGTCGCGGTCCCCTTGCCGAGGAGCCTCCCGGTCGCGGAGAAGACGAAGGTCGAGTAGAACGGAGCGACGATCTCGCGCCTGCTGTCGCCGTCGAGGTCGACGAGCCCGGGTGAGGAGAACCAGCCGGTCTCGCCGGTTGCGATCGTGCGGACGTGACGCGGCGCCGCGACCTCCGCCGTCGGGGCGCGCACGACGCAGCTGCGGGCGTCGCGGGCTGCAGGCGCCGCGCCGCTCGTCAGCGCAACGACGAGGACGATCGATCCCGCCAGCACCCGTGCATCCCGCATCGCGCGAGCCTACGACGTCTCCGTTAGGAATCGGTCAACGGCGTCCAGTGCGGCGACACGGGTCGAGAGTGAATGTGCAAAGGCCCCGCCGAAGCGGGGCCTTCCCGTAGCAGGCCGTTGAACCGGACTTTACATGAGCCATCTCCAAGGGGAGAACTGGGAGTTGCCGATTTGCGCACTCTCCCGTCTGTTCGCCGCTTCGGCGAATCGTTCTGAATGCCGCTGAATGCGCCGGCGGTCGTGCGCGGGTGATGCACGCGGGCCGCGGGGTCGTCCGTGGGTCAGGCGATCCCGAGGTAATGGCGCAGAGCCTTGCGGATCACCGACGAAGTGGTCTCGTGGTCGTGCTTGGCTCGTTGGAGCAGCGCCTCGCGGAGCTCGGGTTCCAGCCGGACCGACTCGACGGCCGCGGGCGCCGAGCCGATTGGCGGGCGGCCGCCGCGTCGCCGCAGGATCTCCTCAACGTCGTAGCCCGTCTCGGCCTTCGAGGCGAGCTCGGCCACGAGCTCGTCGGTGATTGGCTTGCCACTGGCGGTCTTGCCGTAGCGCTGCTTCGTCATCGCTCACCACCGGGTAGCAGTCGTCGGTACTTCGGCCGCGTCGGCATCGCGTGGACTACGAGCTCGCTGCCGTCGTCGCGCACGACCGTCACGAGCTCAAGCAGGTTCGCGCTCGGGGAGGGGCCAAGATAGGCCTTCGTGTCAAGCCTTCCCGGTAGCCGGTACCGCTCCTGGGAGCGAACGGCTTCTGTGGCGGCTCTCTTGGGGGCGCCGCGACCCACCGAACGCGAATGAATGCCGGGATCGAGTCCTCCGGTGGATGTCAACGGCCAGCGCTTCTCTACGATCGGTGATGTCCGACATGGCGCAGGAAGTAGAAAAGCCCTGTAAAACAGGGCTTTTCGTTAGCAGGCCTGTAGGCCGGATTCTACGCCACGCCTGTTACTTCCGCGAGAACGAACCCCCTGATTTGCAGGTAGTTCAGTCTTCCCGTGGCTTACCTGCGCCGCAGCGCCGAGGGCGTCAGAACCCTCTCAACGCTGTAGCGGTGATTGCACGGGTGATGCACGGCCTTCTGCGTCGCACTGGCCCGAACGTTGCCTTCTAGAGAGTTCGCCGCCCTCGTCGGCCGCGAGTCCCGGAACGGCGTCCCCGGCCTGAAGTGACCGGCTGGGCGACGGCGAGCTCGATGGCGTACCGCGGTGTGAAGGGACGGTTCGTCACGCGCACGCCCTGGATACGGTCGACCCGGTACGCGCGAACCTCCCCGCTGTCGACCCGGATCGCATAGACCAGGAGATCTCCGGCCCGGGAGCGACGAAGAGCGTAGGGCTCGACGAGCCTTGTCGAACCGTCGTACGCGACTTCGACGAGGAGATGGTTCGAGCCGGCGAAGCGGATCTGTTCGAGGGGGACACCACCCGGCCAGCGAGTGATAGTCGACGGCGCGACCCATGTCGTCTCAACGGGCTCTCCCACCTGTGGAAAGGGCTCGAGGCCCACGACGTCCTGCCCGCTGAGCCACGCGAAGACATCGCGGAGGGCAGCAACGAAGTCGTCCAGCGGGGGCAGGGTGGGGAGCTGGTGAGCGAGCATGGCAGCCCAGTCGGCCCGAAGCTCATCCCCTCGTGTCCCGTCCGTTACCGAGACGAAGTCCGGGAGCGCCACCTCCTTGAAGCGGCACTTCTCCGCAAGAGTGGCAACGACGGCGTCGCGGTTGGCCTCGAAGTCGACACGTCGGTGGAGGTTGACCACGTCGTAGAGGTCGCGCGGCCGGGCACGCTGACCGAGCGCGCGCAATTTCTCGGCGAAGACCTCGACGAAGCTGTAACAGAGCACGTCCCCAACGCCCGGAAGAAGGTCGTCGTACGCGTGGCTGATCGCGCGACGGACAGGTGCTTCGACCAGGACTTCGTCATAGGTGAGGTCGAGCTTGACGCGTGCCTCTCCTGGGGCGCCGCGAGGACCGATGTAGTAGATACGGCCCTCCGCTGATCGTCCATCTGGGCGCATCCGGATCACCGGTGCGCGACTCGTGAGCGTGATGCCGCTCTCCTGCTCGACGGCGTCGAGTAGCTCGGTGAGGATCGGGAGCAGCGTCTCCGGTTCGAGAGGCCCGTCGGGTCGGACGGTGAAGTCGAGGTCTTCCGAGAATCGATAGGTCTCGATGAAGCACTTCTTCAGACATGTCCCGCCCTTGAACACCCAGGATTCGCGAACCTCAGGCTGGCGACCGATGCCCCACAGCAGCCACCCGAGGACGTAGTCCTTTTCGACGACCTCCTCGCTCAGGCCCCATTCGCGAGCACGTTCCTGGAGTGACGTGCGGCCGATCATCGATCGACCCCGGAGTTGATCCGAAGGCCCCATCGCGTCACGATCGGGCCTCGTGCCGGCAGCGCCGGATCGAGCCTGCCGATCCCTGCGCTAACGCGGGCGCGGCAGCTGTCGAGGAGTGCATCGTCGGCAAGCTCCAGCGCCTCGGCGATGTAGCCGAGTCGCTTGAAGACCGTGCGGTTACCGAGCCGGTCGCCGTACTCCACGATCATCGACCAGCGCGTACGCGACCCACCGGCGTAGGAACGGAGGGCATCGACCACATGGCGCATCCCCCCGCCCACCGTCGGATCGTCGAGGCAGTCGACGAGCGTCCGCTCGGGATCGGAGACCGGCACCGGCACCCCGGACCGCCAGACGCGGCGAGTTCCGAAGAGCAACGAAGCGTTCCTGTGCCGAAGCTCGAACCGTGTGCCACCGATCGACACCCGCCGGTGGGCCACCGGCCGCGCCGTGAAGCAGACCGTCGAGACGAACAGCTGCTCCGTCAGATCCCAGTGGTGGAGCGCGCTCCAACCACCGATGTACCCGGGATCGAGCGCGCGCGCAGCAACCGCCCACGGATCCGCACTCCATTCCTGGGGGCGCTCCGCACCGAGCGGAACGGTCGCGTACAAGCCGCGGCGCACGCGAACCAACCACCCCTGGGCTGCCAGATGGCGCAACAGCCTCGAGACGCGCGACAGCTCCAACCCCATCGCCTCGGACGCTTCGACGATCGTGAACGGTCCCTCGAAGACTTGATGAAGGCGCGAGAGCAGCATGCGGTTCTCCGCAGACAGTCCCGAGATGGCCATCGAAGTACATTAGCTCATGGGTAGCGTCATCCTCATCGACGGTGCGCGATCCACGATGTATCTCGGGACTCACCTTCGGGATGCCCCGCGTGTGAGGTGGGCTCAACGGGACGTGTACGCAAACGGCTTCTGTGGAGGCTTCCTGGAGAGCGCCACAACCCACCGAACCCGCATGAATGCTGGGACGAGGCCACCGGTGCATGTCAGCGGCCGGCGCTACTCCACAATCAGCGATGCCCCGGTGATGCACGACATTGTCTCAAGGAATAGAAAAGCCCTGCAAAACAGGGCTTTTCCGTAGCAGGCCTGTAAGCCGGATTCTGTCTTGGGTGACCATCTCTCTAGGCCGGCGGTTTCCCGACGGCTCGAGCGGCGTACCCGGTCCCTCGGCGGGCCACCTCAGCGGGACCTGCTTCGCCTTGCACCGGACGGGGTTTGGCAGCCACCACGTCACCGTGGCGCTGGTGGGCTCTTACCCCACCGTTTCACCCTTACCGCTCCGCTTGCGCGGGGCGGCGGTCTCCTTTCTGTTCCACTTTCCATCGGCTTTCGCCGTCTGGGGTTTCCCCAGCGTCCTGCCCTGCGGTGTCCGGACTTTCCTCGGACGCCGAAGCGCCCGCGGTCACCCGGCCTGCACGACGAACGGTAGCGCCCCTGACAGCGCGCCACCATTCGTGCTCGATGCCGTAGCTGCTCAGCGGGCCGGCGGGATCGGGTGGTTCGAGCGGATGAGCTCGTCCGGGTCGACCAGCGCCTTGACCTCGCGGAGCCTGGCGTACGTCTCGCGGCCGTAGAAGCTCGCGGGATCGACCGACTCCTCTTCGAAGTTGAGGTACGCACCGTCCCGATACGCGCGCAGCGAGTCGGTGACACGATGGAGGTCGGCGAGCGTCGCCGCGGCCATCGGACACGTTTGGAGAGGCAAGCGCGCTGGCGAAGGAGTTACAGCCCACGCGGAGAGCGAGAGTGAGCTCGTGCGCGCTCTCTCGCGTGTGAGGTCGAGCGGGTTCGGCGTTGTCGCGACGCCGTCGGAGGTCGAGGGAGCGACGCTCTCGGCGCTCCAGGAGTTTGTGAAGCTACTCTGGGCGAAGGCGCCAGACGAGCTCGATGCCTACCGCAGCTTCGTCCTCGATGTCGCGAACCGCGTCGCGGCCGCGAAGGGTGGGGTGAAGGAGACCGAAACCGCGGCGATCGAGAAGATCACGGCTGCACTCGGCGAGTAGAGCCACGCCGACGCCGAGCCCCATCTCGACCACACCCGGCCGTCGTCCTCACGCTTGCAGTTGGGGGGCGTTTGTGCCGTTAGTTCGATTCGCGATCCGAGGGTTGCGAGTGCCGCTGCGCTGACGTGCCTACCGAGCGCGGCCGCGGTTGCCGCCGATCGTCCTGACGCCGAGGCCCGGAACGCGGCTGAAGTGCGCCTCGTCTTGACGGCCGACGAGCACGTCGTAGCCGATGGACGTGGCGGTCGCGGCGACCACGAGGTCGTTGGCCGGGATGACCGCGCCATCGCGGCGAAGTGCCGCAAACAGCTCCGACCAGCGTTCGGCGAGCTCGAGCCCGAACTCGATCACGGGCAGGCGCGACGTGATCGCGTCGATTCGCGCGCGCCGACGAGCAGCGAGGGTGGTGTTCCGGGCGAGCTGCACTCCGACGAGGAGCTCCGCGACGACGATCGCGGGTAGGACGGCCGTCTCATCCTCTAGCGCATCCTCGAACGGCTCGCTGCTTCGCTCGAGGTCGACGAAGGCGCTCGTGTCGACTACGACTCCCACGGGTCGTCCGGTGGTCGGTCGAGCGCGCCGATCCGCTCGAGATCGTCGGCGAGGTCGGGGTCGTCCGGACCGCCCGTAGCCTGCCAGACGCGGAACGCCTCGCCCACGGTCGTCGGTGACGCGGTCGCGAGGGGGGTCAGTCGGGCGACGGCGTCACCGTTGCGCTCGACGACGTAGGAGTCGTTGCGATAGCGCACGCGGGCGAGCACGTCGCCGAGGTTGCGGGCGAGGTCAGTGGCAGAGATGCGATGCTCCATGTTGTGGAGTTTACGCAATTCCGTAGATTTCACAATAGATCTCCGTCGTCGTTACCCGCACGACGGTGCGCGATCGCCCCGGCAACACCGGTCGTCCTGTCCCCGTCCGTCGCCCTGCCCGCCCGTCCGTCGTTCGGTGCTCATGCGCCCGAAGACACTGATGAGCCACGGCACCTATGAGGCGGTGTTCACCCTCGGGAGCGCGACCTCCGGGACCTCGCGGCCGTCGGCGAGGATCGAGCGGCACTCGGGGCACGCGAGAACCCCACGCAGGCGCATCACGAACTCGCCGCAGCACGGGCACTCGAGGCCGGCCCCGCGCGCGAGCGCCACCAGCTCTTGGTCGAGGGTGCGCGCGAACGACGTCACGGCGCCGGCTGGGGGTGCCGCTCCGCTCATCGCAGGCTCCGAAACACCCCCACGACCTTGCCTAGGACCTTCACGTGGTCGGCGTAGATAGGCTCGAGCGCACTGTTCTCGGGCTGCAGGCGAATGCGCCCGTCGGCCTCGCGGTAGAAGGTCTTCACCGTCGCCTCGTCGGCGCCCTCGTCGTCACCGGCGAGCGCGACGACGATCTCGCCGTTGCGCGCGTCGTCGCGCTTCTGCACGACGAGCGTGTCGCCGTCGAGGATCCCGACCTCGATCATCGAGTCGCCCGTCACCGTGAGCAGGAAGTCGGCGCCGCCGCCGAGGGTGTCCGGTACGGCGATGACGTCCTCGACGTTCTCCTCGGCGAGCAGCGGGCCGCCGGCGGCGACGCGACCGAGCAGCGGCAGTCGGGTGACGTCGTTGTGCGCGGGTGCCGCCTCGACCCGGCGGTGCCCGGTGAGCTCGAGCGCCCGCGGCTTCGTCGGGTCGCGACGGATGAGCCCGACCCGCTCGAGATTCGCGAGGTGAGCGTGCACCGTCGAGGGCGACGCGAGCCCGACGCGCTCGCCGATCTCGCGGACCGTGGGCGGGTAGCCGTGGCCGTCGACGTACTCGACGAGGAACTGCCAGATCTCCTGTTGTCGCGCGGTGAGCACGGTTTCGGCCTGCACCGGATGCCTCCTGGGATGGATGTCAGAACGTATGTTCGTCATTCAGGGTACGACTCCTTCCGGACGGAGTCAAGAACGTGGGTTCGCCTGCGCAGCGCCGAGTAGTCTCGACGTCATGGAGACCGTCACCGTTCTGATCGACCTTCCGGCGGGCGACCCCGCCTACGCCTTCACCCTCGCGGGGCTCGGGCACGCGCTCGCGGCACGGGGCCTCGACGTCGCGCCGGCGTTCACGCGGACGGACGAGATCGGCGAGCTCGGCCGCGGGGTCGTGGTCGCACCCGGCAGCCCGTATCGCGACCCAGCGGCTGCCGAGGCGGTGATCGAGCGGTGCCGGCTCGACGGGACACCGCTCCTCGGGACGTGCGGCGGCTTCCAGCACCTGCTCGTCGAGCACGCACGGAATGTGATGGGGCTCGTCGACGCCGACCACGCCGAGTACGGTGGCGACGGTGTGCACGTCATCGCGCCGCTCGCCTGCTCGCTGGCCGAGTCCGAGGTGACGATCGAGCTTGTTCCGGGCACCGGGCTCGCCGAGATCTACGGGGTCGCCACCGCGGTCGAGAAGACGAACTGCAGCTACGGGCTCGCGCCCGGGTTCCAGCAGCTCGGCGCCGAGGGCGGGCTCGTGGTGACGTCGGTCGACGAGACCGGTGAGGTGCGGAGCGTCGAGCGCGCTGACCACCCGTTCTTCGCCGGCACGCTGTTCCAGCCGCAGCGCACCTCGACGCCCGAGCGGCCGCACCCGTTGCTTCTCGCGTTCGTCGACGCCCTTCGCTGACGTCTGCGAGCTTCCTGAACGAGAAAGGGCCCCGAAGGGCCCCTTCGCATGCGCTGGAGAGGACTTGAACCTCCACGACCTAAGCGGTCACTAGGCCCTCAACCTAGCGCGTCTACCAATTCCGCCACCAGCGCGTGGACTGCGCAGTGTAGCTATTTGAGGAGGCGATACAGCACGACGGTGTTGATCGCGAAGAGTATCGCGACCAGAACCGTCATCCGCGTGAGGTTGCGCTCGACGATGTGCGTGCCGCCCTGCGAGGCCGGCGTGAACCCCGTCCCGCCGAAGCCGGTGTCACGGCCCGAGTGCATGAGCACGAGCGCGATCATCGCTGCCGCGAGGATCACCTGAAGCGCTGCGGAGACGGCCGTCATCTGGCCCTCGATGGTAGCGGCAGCCGTACACTCGCGTCATGCCGGCGGGAGACGAAGCGCGCGCACGCATCCAGCGTCTCCTCGTCACGGGGGACAACCGCCTGAAGCAGGGTGTCGACCCGGCGAAGGTGCGTGAGAGCTACGAGGAGGCGCTCGCTGTCGCCCGGGAAGCGGGGCTGGAGGAGGCGGTGAGGCCGCTCGTCGAGCTCCGCCTCGCCGACCTCGACCGGCTCGCCACCGATCGCTAGATGAGTGGTTCCACGATCTCGCGGGTTGGCCGCGTCTGGCTTACGCCCCGGCGACACCACCTCGTGGAACTCATCCTGAGGCTTGCGGGCAACCCGCGTCGAGCAGGACAACGCGCCGCCGCCGGGAATCGGGCGGATGACAGCCGGGCCTCGTAGTTCCATATCGGGAAACGGTTCCTCCGTACGCGAAAGGACAGATCCCCCATGGGCAACATGCAGAAGTTGCTGGCGGAGCTCCTCGGGACCTTCACCCTCGTCTTCGTCGGCTCGCTCTCGATCGTCGCGGCCGGCTCGATGTCGGCAGGCCCCGTGCTGCTCGTCTCGGTTGCGCTCGGCTTCGGTCTTGCGCTGCTGATCGGTCTCTACGCCTTCGGCGAGGTCTCCGGGGGGCACTTCAACCCCGCGGTCTCGCTTGCGATGTTCCTCGACAAGCGGCTCCCCGCGGGTGACCTGATCGGCTACTGGATCGCCCAGGTCGCAGGGGCGCTGCTCGCCTCAATCGTCGTGCTGATCATGTGGGACAGCGACACGGTCGCCGGGACCGTCACGGGCAATAACGACACCTGGCCCGCGTTCGTCGCCGAGCTCGTGCTGACCGCGCTCTTCATCGCGGTGATCCTGCAGGTCACCAGGAGCAGTACGTACGGACGCAGCGCACTGACGACGATCCCGCTGGCGCTCGTCGGGATCCACGTCGCGGCGATCCCGATCTCGGGCGCCTCGGTCAACCCGGCGCGGAGCCTCGGGCCCGCGATCATCGGCACCGAGTTCGACGACATCTGGCTCTACATCGTCGCGCCGCTCGCCGGCGGCATCGTCGGCTGGATCGCCCACAAGATCGTGGTGATGGGCGACACCAACCTCAAAGACGACTTCGAGGCTGCGCGCAGCGCGATGCGCTGAGCCAACACTGCAGTGCCGTCAGGTTGGGGCGCTCATTAGGGCGCCCCAACCGCCTTCAGGAGCAGCTTCTCGACCCGTGCCGCCTGGGTCGCGATGTCGTGCCGCTCGGCGGCTGCGCGCGCGGCGAGATTGGGGCGCGGGAGCCTCGCAGCGGCCCCAAGCGCCGTCACGAGCGCGTCCTCGTCGGTCGGGTCGACGAGGACGCCGGCCTCGGCCGGCACGAACTCGGGTGGCCCGCCCACCGTCGTCGCGACGACCGACCGGCCCGACGCCATCCCCTCGAGCGTCGCCAGCCCGAACGGCTCGATCGTGCTCGGCTGGCAGACGACGTCTGCGGCCGCGTACCACCACGGGAGCTCTTCGTGGTCGACCCGCCCCGCGAGCCTCACTCCCTCTCGGCCCTCGAGTGCCGGGCGCAGGGCGCCGCCGCCGACGAAGGCGAGCGAGCCCTCGCCGTGGCGCTCGAACGCGCGCGTGAGCATGAGGACGTTCTTGCGGTCGCTGAGCGAGCCGACACACACGAACCCGGTTCCCCTCGGCTCCCAGCCCACGTGCTCGCGCGCTGCGGCGACGTCGCGGACCGAGAATCGGTCGAGGTCGACGCCGCAGTCGATCACCTCGGTCTTCGCAGCGGCTTCGGGGACGGCGCCGACGAGCTCGTCGCGGAGCCACGCGGAGACCGCGATCACCGCTGCCGCCTTGCGGATCGTGTAGGCGGTGGCAGCCCGCACGAGCCGTGACGACTGGGCATTGCGGACATCCTGGCCGTGTGCGGTGACGACCAGCGGCGCTCGTCCGCGAAGCGCGGCGAAGAGGCCCGCGGGGACGAGGAAGTGCGCGTAGACGACGTCGGGGCGAAACGCCTGCGCCGCTCTGCCGACGTCGCGAAAGAGCACTGCGTGCCGCGACTTCCCGCCGGGGTGGTCGACGACCGCCCGCGCGAGCTCGTGACCTCTCCGCTCGAACTCCCGCTCGAGGCCGAGGACGAACACGCCGAGCTCCGGTGTTCGCGGCCCCGGGTACATCTGCGAGACGAGCAGGATGCGCACTGCCGGTCGCCGCGGCCGCTACTGCGACCAGTCCGTCGGCTCGCGATCCCAACGGTGCACGCGAAGGGCCTCGAGGAGGGCGGGGTCGAGTGGGCCCGCGTTCGCGGCGTCGATGTTCGCGCGCACGTGCTTCACGCTGCGCATCCCGGGGATCACCGTGTCGACGTCGTCGTTCGAGAGGCAGAAGCGGAGCGCCAGCTCGGCCATCGTCGTCCCGGCAGGGACGAGCGGGCGGAGCGCCTCGACGCGGTCGATCGTCGCGTTCAGGTTCTCGGGGACGAAGTATGTGTTGCGCCAGTCTCCCTCCGGCCAGGTCGAGTGGCGCGTCAGCGTGTCGGTCAACGAGCCCTCGTCGAACGGGACCCGGGCGATCACGCCCACCCCGAGCTCGCGACAGGCGGGGAAGAGCTCGTCCTCGGGCGCCTGGTCGAAGACGTTGTAGATCACCTGAACCGCGGTGCACAGGCCCGTCTCGAGCGTGCGCAGCACGTTCCACGGCTCCCAGCGGTTGACGCTGACCCCCGCCCCACGAATCACACCCTCGTCGCGCAGCGCGACGATCGCCTCCTGCCAGCCCGTGTCGTCGGCCCACGCGTCCTCCCAGACGTGGAACTGGAGGAGGTCGACCGAGTCGAGCCCGAGGTTGTCGAGGCTACGAAGCGCGTACTCGCGGATGTACTCCGGCGGGAAGACATCGGCGATCGCGAAGCCGCGGCGGCTCGGCCAGACGCGGTTCTTCGGTGGCACCTTCGTTGCCGTGAACAGCGTGCGCCCGGCGCTTGCCCGCACGAGCTCGCCGAGGACCCGCTCGCTCGCTCCCTCCCCGTACGCCCAGGCGGTGTCGAAGAACGTGCACCCTTCGGCGACTGCGAGCTCGAGCGCCCGCCCTACCTCGTCGGCGTCCGAGCCGGTCCAGCCGGCGAGGCCCCACATTCCGTAGCCGAGCCGGGACACCTGCCGGCCGGTCTTGCCGAGCTCACGCGTCTCGAGCACGCCGCTCCTCTCAGTCTCGGGTCACCTGGAGCACGCCCAGGCACATCTCGTCCGCCGTTCCCTCACCCCAAAGCGTGTAGCGCGCCTTCTGGGGCGGCTTCGCCTGCGCGCGTCTGGTCGCGTCGAACCGGCAGGTGACGCGCAGCGTGTCGCCGGGCTGCGCGACAACTGGCGTCTCGAGGAAGTAGGCACCCTGCCAGTGAAAGTCCCACCGCGGGATTCGAAGCAGCACCCGGGCGCGGCTCGTTCCTGGGTTGAGCTCGATCGTGATCGACGTCCCGAGCAGGTGCATGTGACCGCCGATCGCCCGGATCGTCGTCGGCGCAGCGAGCGTGCGCGTACAAGTGGAGATCGGCCCCGTCGGCGGCTTGCCTGGGTCCTTGGCGCACAACGCGAGCAGCCCGCTCGGGATCAGGCCCGCCTCGGAGCCGTACTTCTGGATCTGGTCGAAGAGCGCGGCGGTGCGATCGCAGAGCGGCGCCTTCGTGCCCTTCGGGCACGGCACCTCGACGGGGGCGGGGAGGAGCATCGTCTCGACGGGCTTCAGGCTCTGCGTCGCGGGAACGGTGGTCAGAGTCGCCCTCGAGCGATCGGGCCTCGAGCCGTTCAGGAGGTTGTAGTGCACCTGCATCACGACCCGGCTGCCCTTGCTCAGGAGCACGCCCGTGCCGTCGGCCTGGCGGTCGGCACCTGCGCCCGGCGCCCACGCGGCGATCCACCCGGCGCTGTCGAGGAACGAGAGCCCGCGGGCTCCGGTGCGCACGCCGGTGCCGCCGAAGCAGGTCCAGCCCTCGCCTGGGGTGCCCGCGTCGAGCCGCTCCGCATCGACGACGCGCTCGGGAGGAACGCGGAACAGGATCACGTGGTGGACGATCGCGTCGACGTCGGGCTCGATCCGCGTCGAGGTCACGAACGCATCCTCGGTGAGCTTCGGGTCGACGAGGAAGCAACGGTAGTCGTCGGTTGCGCCGTTGCGCGCCGACGGCTTGTACGGCGCCTTCGCGCGGAGCGTGAGTAGCGTCTCGCCGGGTCGTGCCTGCGCAGCGAGCGCTGGGGCAGCACCGACCGGCGTCCGGCCGCGCGGGCTCCCGGGCGTGACGAGCTGTGCGCGTCCCCACCGAAGCAGCGTGTCGCGCTGCTTCGCGTCGAGCGTCCGTTGATGCTGCCCGACGTACGTCGGCGAGTCGGCGCTCGGCGGCCACGGCGGCATCCGGCCGTCACCGACCGCGGCGGTGATCACCGCCGCGTACTTCGCGACGTCGGCCTCGGTCCGGAGGGCGAACGGGGCGATCCCACCGAGCCGATGACAGCCCGCACATTTCTCGCGGACGATCGGCGCGACCTCGCGCCTGAAGTCGGGCGCGCCTTTCGCCACGCGTTCGGCATGGCTGCCGCCAGCAAGCGCGAGCGGGACGAGCAGCGCGGCCGCGCCCCCGAGGGCGAGTGCGATCGCGATCCGGTTGCGTCGCATCGGGCTCATGCTACGCGGCGGTCGTAGGTTCCCCACTCGTCGCGAAGCAGGCCGCAGATCTCGCCGATCGTGCAATGGGCGCCCAGGGCCGCCCGAAGCGGTGGCAGGAGGTTCTCGTCCGTGCCCGCGACCCGGCGAACCTCGGCGAGCGCCAGCTCGGCCGCCGCCGAGTCTCGCGCCGCCCGCACGGCCCTCACCCGCTGACGCTGTGCGAGCTCGATCGCAGGGTCGACGTGGTGGATCTCAACCGTGCTCTCCCCGTCGTCCGCGTACCGGTTCACCCCGACGATCACCCGCTCACCGTCCTCGACCTCGCGTTGCCACCGGAATGCCGACTCCTCGATCTCACGCTGGACGATCCCCGCCTCGACGGCGCTGACTGCACCACCCACCTCGTCGATTCGCCGGATGAGCTCCCAGGCTCGCGTCTCGAGCTCGGCAGTGAGCGCCTCGAGCGCGTACGAGCCGCCAAGCGGGTCGGCGGTGTCGGTGACCCCGGCCTCGTGCATCAACACCTGCTGGGTACGAAGCGCGAGCGTCGCCGCGTGCTCGGTGGGGAGCGCCAGCGCCTCGTCGAACCCGTTCGTGTGAAGCGACTGTGCGCCGCCGAGCACGGCCGAGAGCGCCTGGATCGCGACGCGCACGGTGTTGACCTCGGGCTGCTGCGCAGTGAGCGTCGAGCCGCCGGTCTGCGCGTGGAAGCGGAGCGCCTGCGCCTTCGCGCTCGTGGCGCCGAACCGATCGCGCATGATCGTCGCCCACATCCGTCGGGCGGCACGGAACTTCGCAACTTCCTGGAGGAAGTGGTTGTGGGCGTTGAAGAAGAACGAGAGCCGTGCGCCGAAGTCGTCGGGGGAGAGACCTGCTGCGACCGCCGCCTCGCAGTAGGCGATTCCATTAGCGAGCGTGAACGCGAGCTCCTGCGCGGCGGTCGAGCCGGCTTCGCGGATGTGGTAGCCGGAGATCGAGATCGTGTTCCAGTGGGGGATGCGCTCGGCGCAGTAGGCAAACAGGTCGGTGGTCAGCCGCATCGATGGGCGCGGCGGGAAGATGTAGTTCCCGCGGGCCGCGTACTCCTTGAGGATGTCGTTCTGCACGGTTCCGCGCAGCGCTGCAGCGGGCACCCCCTGCTGCTCGGCGACGAGCTCGTAGAGGAGCAGGAGCAGCGCGGCCGGCGCGTTGATCGTCATCGAGGTCGAGACCTCCCCGAGCGGGATCCCCTCGAACAGGCGCGCCATGTCGTCGAGCGAGTCGATCGCGACCCCGGTGCGCCCGACCTCGCCCTCGGCGGGCGCGTCGTCGGAGTCGTACCCGAGCTGGGTCGGGAGATCGAAAGCGACCGAGAGTCCGGTCTGGCCGCGCTCGAGCAGCGTGCGGAAGCGCGCATTCGTCTCCTCCGCCGACCCGAAGCCGGCGTACTGGCGCATCGTCCACGGGCGTCCCCGGTACATGTCCGGGTACGGGCCGCGCGTGAACGGGAACGTCCCGGGCGCCTCGAGCGGTGACGGCGGAGCGTCGTCGGCACCATAGACCGGCTTCACCTCGATCCCGGGCTCGAGCTTCCGTTCGCCGGCCGTCGCCATGGGCTGATTCTATGCCGCCCTAGCCTCTGGCTAGGTCGAGGAGGACAGCCGTCTCGGCTGGCTCATCGTTGGGCGCGTTTGGCGACCGCTAGAGGGCGCCGCCGGCGCGGGCGATCGCCTCGAGCGCGATGCGGCGTCCGGACTCGACGTGCGCGGTGATCGCCGCCTTCGCCTCGGCGAGATCGCCGGCGGCGAACGCGTCGACGATCGCAGTGTGCTCCTCGGTGAGGTATTGACTCCCCTCGATCCTCCCGCCGCGGACGACCTGCATCATCAGGTTCACCGAGAGCTCTCGGTAGAAGCGCGAGAGCAGCTCGTTGGCGGCGAGATCGATCTGGTACTCGTGGAAGGCGGCGTTGGCGACGTCCCACTCCTCGTTCGAGATCGCCTCGACGGACGCCTGCAGCAGCTCGCGGAACCGGGCGGTCTTTGCGGGTGCGAGCGTCCCAACCGTCCGCTCGGCGGCGTGCAGCTCGAGCGCGAGGCGCACGTCGTAGCCGTCGACGAGCGCCTCCTTGGTCACGGGCGTGACGAAGTAGCCGCGCCGTGCCTTCACGGTGAGCAACCCCTCCGCGACGAGTCGTGTGAGCGCGTGGTGCACCGGGCTCCGCGAGACGCCGAGCTCGGTCGCGAGCTCGTGCAGGCTGAGCTTCGCCCCCGGCCCCGGCGTGCGGTCGAGGATCCGCGAGCGGATCTTCTCGTACACCTGGTCGTTCAGGTTCATGCGACGTGCGAGCACTGCCATCGAGGCAATGAAACAGGAGGGGCCGGGCGCAGGCAACTGCCGGCGGCCGCCGGTTACGCTGCATCGATGAGGATTGTGGTCAGGCTCTTCGCCGGCCTGCGGGAGCAGGCGGGACTGCGTGAAACCGCCGTCGAGCTTCCCGCCGGGGCGACCGCGGGCGACGTGTGGGCGGCGCTCGGCCTCGGCGACGAGCCGTCTGGGCTGATGCTCGCAGTCAACCGTGCGTACGTCGAGCGCGGCCAGGCGCTCGCCGACGGCGACGAGGTCGCGATGATCCCCCCGGTCTCGGGCGGCGCCCCGTTTCTCGTCACGGGCGAGCCGCTCTCGCTCGACGCGGCGGTCGCCGAAGTCGGCTCGGCCGCCGCCGGCGCGATCGCGACGTTCGTTGGCACGACCCGCGCGCACTCCCGCGGCCGTGAGGTGGTGCGGCTCGAGTACGAGGCATACGAGGAGATGGCGGTCGCCGAGATGGAGCGTCTCGCCGCCGGCCTGCGTGAGCGGCACGACGTGGTCGGGATCGCGATCCACCACCGCACCGGCGTCGTCGGCCCTGGCGAGCCGAGCGTGGTGATCGCCGTCTCGGCCACCCACCGCGCGCCGGCGCTCGCCGCCTGCGCCGAGGCGATCGACACCCTCAAGCTGACGGTGCCGCTATGGAAGAAGGAGATCTACGCGGACGGCTCGCGGTGGCTCGGCAGCGAAGCCCAGTACCAGGTCGAGGCCGTCCGGGAG
Source organism: Gaiellales bacterium (assembly GCA_046330385.1). Taxonomy (GTDB): domain Bacteria; phylum Actinomycetota; class Thermoleophilia; order Gaiellales; family Gaiellaceae; genus Gaiella. Next base: position 524,091 of record JAXLSV010000003.1, read on the forward strand.
CGCTCGCGCGCTGTACCCTTCGAGGGATGAGGCTCGTCGACAGGCTCCTCCGCCGCTCGCGCACCGCTGAGCAGATCGCCGAGAGTAAGGCTGCGCGGGCCGAGGCCCGGTGGCTCCACGACGAGCAGGTCTCGGATCGGTCGTACGTTCGGTTTGGCCCGCGCAACGCGATCCCGCCGAAGCACGAGCACAACTAGGCCGCCGACCCGTTCGGCGCGAGCCGCGGTCGAGCGCTCGGCCCGTGAGCGCGGAGCAGGCAGCAGCCAGGAATCCCGGCGATCCGTTCGTAGGATGTGAAGCGATGACGACGACTCCCGATGATCCCGCAGCCGACGAGACCCGTTACCCGACGACCTTCGAGGAGCTCGACGCACAGTTCGGGCCCGCGCCGCCGCCCGAGCCGCAGCGGCATGGCGTGCTGCAAAAGCTCCTCGCCCCACTCGTCGCGCTCGGGCTGCTTGCGCTCAAGTTCGGTGCGTTCGCGCTCAAGTTCTTCGGCATCTTCATCGCCGTCGGCGGATACGCGCTGATCTGGGGCTGGACCTTCGCAGTCGGGTTCGTGCTCTGCATCCTCGTTCACGAGCTCGGGCACTACGTCGAGGCGAAGCGCGAGGGCCTCGATCCCAAGCTCCCTGTCTTCATCCCGTTCCTCGGCGCGTACGTGATGATGCGAAACCGCTTCGACCCCTGGGCCAACGCCCGGATCTCGCTTGCCGGGCCGATCGCGGGCGGTGTCGCCGCAATCGCCTGCCTCGCGATCGGCGAGCTCACCGACTCGCGCTTCTGGACGGCGCTTGCGTACACCGGCTGCCTGATCAACCTCTTCAACCTCGTGCCGGTCGGCTTCCTCGACGGCGGTCAGACGTTGAAGGCATGGCGCGTGCTGCGCGCCGGCGGAGGACGGGCGACCGTCGAGGACGCGCGCAGGCTCTCCTTCGTCGTCGCCGCGCTCGGGATCGGCACCGCGGCCGTGCTCGCGCTCGGGATGGTCGTCGCTCACGTCCCGCAGAACCGGCTGTGAGCGAGGAGACCCCGCGGAACGGCGTCGACCGCCGGATGTTCAAGCGGACGCACGAGACGTTTGCCGCCGACGTCTCGCTCATCGCCGCCGAGTTCCTCTCCGGCTTCCAGGCGGTGCAACGCATCGATCGGCCCGCGGTCTCGATCTTCGGCTCGGCCCGGATCACTGAGGAGTCACCGACGTATGCGCAGTCACGTGCGGTCGGCGCCGCGTTCGCGGAGGCGGGCTTTGCGGTCGTCACGGGCGGCGGCCCCGGCGTGATGGAGGCGGCAAACCGCGGGGCGCGCGATGCAGGCGGGCTCTCGGTCGGGTTCAACATCGAGCTGCCGCACGAGCAGGGGCTCAACCCCTACTGCGACATCGAGCTCACGTTCAAGCACTTCTACGCCCGCAAGACGATGTTCGTGAAGGCGGCCGAGGGGTTCGTGATCTTCCCCGGCGGGTTCGGGACGCTCGACGAGCTGTACGAGTCGCTGACGCTGATCCAGACCGGGAAGATCGGGGTGTTCCCCGTCGTCCTGTTCGACACCGACTACTGGGGCGAGATGCTCGACTGGATCCGTTCCGAGACGCTCGCAGCGGGGCTCGTCTCCACCGGAGACCTCGCCCTGCTGCACGTGACCGACGACGTCGACGAGGCGGTGCGGCACGTCGTGAGCGCCTACGACATCCGCTGCGCACAGGGTTTTGCATGACGGGGATCTGCGTGACGGGGGTCGCGTGACGGACGAGCTCGAGGCCGCCGTCTCGGTGCTGCGGCAGCGACGGAAGGTGCGGCCGCGGGTCGGGGTGGTGCTTGGCAGCGGGCTTGGCGGCTTCGCCGACGCCGTCGAGGACGCGGTCGAGGTCCCGTACTCGGAGATCCCCGGCTGGCCGCTCTCGACTGCGGTCGGGCACGCGGGAACGCTCGTGCTCGGCACGTTCGGCGGCGTCGAGGTCGCGGTGATGAACGGGCGCGCGCATCTGTACGAAGGGCATCCGCCGGCGAAGGTCGTCTTCGGGGTGCGGGTCCTCGGCCGGCGCGGGATCGAGACGCTCGTGCTGACGAACGCCTGCGGTGCCGTCGACACCGCGTTCGCACCGGGGCAGCTGGTCGCGATCGCCGACCATCTCAACCTCCAGGGGACATCACCGCTCGTCGGGCCGAACGACGACACGCTCGGCCCTCGCTTTCCGGACATGTCCGACGCGTACGACCTGGGGCTTCGGCAGCAGGCGCGCGACGCCGCCTCGCGGCTCGGGTTCGAGCTTCACGAGAGCGTCTACGCCGCGTGGCTCGGGCCGGCATTCGAGACGCCCGCCGAGATCCGGATGATGCGCACGCTCGGCGCCGGGCTCGTCGGGATGTCGACCGTGCCCGAGGTGCTCGCGGCCCGGCATCTGGGGATCCGCTGCCTTGCACTCTCGTGCGTGACCAACATGGCGGCAGGGGTGGTGCCAGAGCCGATCGACCACGAGCAGGTGCTCGCAATCGGCGCGAGGGCGTCGGGACAGCTGATCGCTCTGCTCCGCGAGGTGGTGCCATCCGTCGCGGCGTCGGCGGGACGAGGCTGACCCGCGACGCCGGGGAGTCGTCACACTTCAGGGATGACCTCCCCACGCGACTTGCCCTCGGTCGACCGTGCGCTTGGTGACCCGCGGCTCGGGGGCATTCCCCGCGAGCTCGCGCTCACAACGGTGCGCGGCGCGCTCGCACACGCCCGCGAGGAGCTCCTCGCCGGGCGTGATCCGGGTGATCCGATTGATGCGGCAGCGGCCGAGGCGGCCGCGGCGCTACGGCCGGGCCTGCGCTGCGTGCTCAACGCAACCGGGGTGGTGATCCACACGAACCTCGGGCGGGCGCCGCTACCGGCGGCCGCCGTCGAGCGGGTCGTGGACGTCGGCGCCGGATACTCGAACCTCGAGCTCGACCTCGCCTCGGGACAGCGCGGCTCCCGGCAAAGCCATCTCGAGGCGATCCTCACCCGCGTGACCGGGGCCGAGGCATCGCTTGTCGTCAACAACTGCGCCGCGGCGGTGCTGCTGGCGCTGGCTGCGCTCGCCGAGGGGCGCGAGGTGCTCGTCTCGCGCGGTGAGCTCATCGAGATCGGCGACGGGTTCCGGATCCCCGACGTCCTCGCGCGGTCGGGGGCCGAGCTCGTCGAGGTCGGAACGACGAATCGCACACGGGCCTCCGACTACGCGGCCGCGATCACCCCGCGAACCGCGCTCCTGCTTCGGGTGCACCAGTCGAACTTCCGCGTCGTCGGGTTCTCGGAGCTGCCGGCGCTTGCCGAGCTCGCCGCGGTCGCCCGCGACGCCGGGCTTCCGCTCGTCGACGACCTCGGCTCCGGGGTGATCTTCCCACTCGGCGACGAGCCGACCGTCGCTGCGAGCCTTGCCGCCGGCGCCGATCTCGTGTGTTTCTCGGGCGACAAGCTGCTCGGCGGGCCGCAGGCCGGAATCGTCGTCGGCCGCCGAGACCTCGTCGAGAGCCTCCGCCGTCACCCGTTCCAGCGGGCGCTCCGGGCTGACAAACTCTCGGTCGCCGCGCTCGAAGGGACGCTGTCGCTGTACGTCGACCCGGCGCGAGCCCGCGCCGAGGTGCCGGTGCTGCGGATGCTCGACGAGCCGGTCTCGGGGGTGCGCGCACGCGCCGAGCGGCTCGCAGCGGCGGTCGGCGGCGAGGTGGAGGAGACGGTCGCCCGTGCCGGTGGCGGCGCGCTGCCGCTCGCCGAGGTCGCGTCGTTCGCCTGCGCGGTCGAGGAAGGGCTCGCGTTGCCGCTGCGGATCGGCGAGCCGGCGGTCGTCGGCGTCGTCCGCGACGGTCGCCTATTGCTCGACTGCCGAACGCTGACCGACGCCGAGGCAGACGCCGTCGCCGAGGCGATCGTTGCCGCTCGGGCCGCGGCTCGCCCGTAGCAAGGTGCGGGCATGTCGCTGACGGTCGGTACCGCCGGGCACGTCGATCACGGCAAGACCCGGCTCGTGGCCGCGCTGACCGGCAAGGAGACCGACCGGCTCCCCGAGGAGCGGCGCCGCGGGATCTCGATCGACCTCGGCTACGCGCCCCTCGATCTCCCCGGTGGGGGCAGGCTCTCGCTCGTCGACGTACCCGGCCACGAGCGGTTCGTGCGGACGATGGTCGCCGGGGCGACGGGCATCGACCTCTTCCTGCTTGTCGTGGACGCGGGTGAGGGCTTTCGCCCGCAAACACACGAGCACCTCGCGATCCTCCGGCTGCTCGCAGTCACGCACGGTGTCGTCGCGATCACGAAGGTCGACGCGGTCGATACCGAGACCGTCGAGCTCGCGGTCGCGGAGGCGCGCGAGCTCGTCCCAGGGGACGAGGTCGTGCCGGTGAGCGCCGTTGCGGGCACCGGGCTCGACGAGCTTCGCGGCGCGCTCGAGCGAACGGCGGCGGCGACTCAGCCGCGTCGCGAGAGCGGCCCGGCCCGCCTCTTCGTCGACCGGGTGTTCACGCTCCGGGGGATCGGCACGGTCGTCACGGGAACCCTCTGGTCGGGGACGATCGGGGAGGGCGACGAGCTCGCCCAGCTGCCGGGGGCCGAGGTCGTCCGTGTCCGGAGCGTCCAGGTGCACGACCGCGCGGTCGAGCGGGCTCACGCCGGCCAGCGGGTCGCGCTCGCGCTCACCGGGGTCGGCCGCTCGGCGATCGCGCGGGGCGACGTGCTCGTTACCCCGGGCGCGTTTCCGGTCTCCTACCGCCTCGAGGTCGAGCTTTCCGAGCTCGAGCCGATCGGCGACGGCGAGCGCCTCGTCGTCCATCACGGCACCAGGCGCTCAGCCGCCCGGGTTGTTCGGGTCGGCGAGCGCCTCGCGCAGCTCCGGCTGGCGGCGCCGATGGTCGCGGCCCGCGGTGACCGGCTCGTGCTTCGCGGTGCGACGACCGTCGGTGGCGGGCTCGTCGTCGACCCGGCACCTCCGCGGCGGCTCGACGAGCGACGTACGACCCTCCTCGCGGGCGGTGAGCCACGAGAGATCGTCGCCGCGCTCGTCTCGAGCCCGGTGCGGGTCGAGGAGCTCGCAGCGCGGGCGCTGCTCGGCGAGGCCGAGCTCGAAGCGGGTCTCGACACGGTGCGCGTCGAGTCGGGCTGGGCCTTCTCGGGGGGCTGGCTCGAGGAGATGATCGCGGCGGTCGAGTCTCTGCTGCGGGAGCGCCTCGAGACCTCGCCGCTTGCGCCGGGCATCTCCGTCGCGGAACTGCTTCCCGACGAGCCGTGGACGCCGGTCATGCTGCCGCTGCTCCCGGTCGAGCGCCGCGCGGGCGTCGCCTTCCTTCCAGGCACGGCCGCCTCGCTCGGGGAGCGGGAGGGCGAGGCGCGCGAGCTCGTCGCGCAGCTCGAGCGCTCGGGCTGCGTGCCGCTCCGCGTCCCCACCGACCTCGGGCGGTTCCTCGAGGAGGCGGGTGAGCTCGTGCGCCTCGGCGACGGGTTCGCGGTCTCGGCCGGTGGCTACGAGGTCGCGCAGGACGTTCTCGCCGGCGAGTGCGCGTCGGCGGGCGAGATCACCCTCGCCCGGTTTCGCGATCTGCTCGGCGTTGGGCGCCGCGACGCCCAGCTCCTGCTCGAGCGCTTCGACGCCGATGGGCTCACGCTTCGGCGCGGCGACGTTCGCACACTCCGCAAAAAGCCGTAGCTCCGACCCCGGTGGTCGCGGATGCCCCGGAGGCTGTGACGGGCGACGATAGGGGCGTCGAAGGGAGGCTGCGATGACACGAACGATCGACGGCGCCAGGATCGAACCGGGCGACATCGTCGAGATCACGGGACACGCCGTTGGCGACGCTCCCCGCAAGGCGGAGGTGCTCGAAGTCATCGGCGAGGGTGAGCACGAGCACTACCGTGTGCGCTGGGAGGACGGACACGAGTCGGTCTTCTTCCCGGGCAGCGACGCTCACTTCCACCGCGCCCGCCGATAGCGAGGCGCGTTCCGCCCGGGTCGGGCTTCAGCCTGACGCGTGCGCTTGACCTCGCGTCTCGTGCGCCCGGCGCTCGGGCCTGGTTCGGCGTGAGACCCGCTCGTGTTCCGGCCGGGTCAGGCTTCAGCCTGACGCGTGCGCTTGACCTTCGCCGCGCCGTCACTCGTGACGAAGCGCACGGGTCTGGCTGAAGCCAGACCCGTGGGCGACGGGGTCACGTGAAGGAATGACCCTCGCCGAGATACTCCGGGATAGCCCTCAGGACGCGCGGTCTGGCGGCGGATAGGTGTGCTCGGCCCAGTCGGGCTCGGGCTCGGTACCGACCGCCTCGGCGACCCGGTTGATGTAGTTGAAGTACGCGATCGCCTGGATCGCGTCGTGGATCGCAGCATCGTCGAGCCCGACCGCGCGAAGCGCATCGGCATCCGCTGCGCCGACCGACGCGGGGTCGAGCGTCAGCTTGCGGGCATAGTCACAGAGCGCGCGCGTGCGCTCGTCGAGGTCGGTCGCCGCCCGGTAGTCGTGCTCGGCGTGGTGCGCGAGCTCAGCTGCGGCGCCCTCGGCACGGAGGTCGTCGGAGTGCGCGCGTCGTCAGTAGTAACAGTCGTTCGTCGCCGAGACGACGGTCGCGAGAAGCTCTCGCTCGATCCGTGACAGCCCCGACGGGCCGAACATGATGGCCTTGTACATCTCCATCGAGCGACTCAGAACAGTTGGGCGCAGGCTCATGGAGCGAACGATGTTGTAGACGCGGCCGGCGCGACCCATCGCGGCCTCGTACTCCTCGCGCAGCGGCCCGGTCGCGTCGTCCGGGTCGATCAGGTCGAGATGCGCCACAGGCGTGATCGTGCCAGACGCTCACGTGCTGCACGTCAGCTCGCCGCGTGCGACCGCGTCGAACCAGCCGCGGACCTCCCGGAGCGCCTGAACGTTCCGTCGGCGAAGCAGCTGGTCGACTAGCTCTTTCTGCGAGTACCGCGACTGGGCCCAGCCGAACGGGGCGCCCGGGCCCGGGTGCGCCTCGTTGACGAAGTGGGCGTAGCGGTTGGCGACGGGCTTCCCGCCGAACGTTGCCGCGGGAAGCGGGCGGGTGAACATCAGCGCGGCCGCCTGGCGCGCTTCTGCGGCCCGCGCGATTCGGGCGGCGAGCACCGTGTTCAGCGGCGCGAGCAGCTCGGCCGGGCGTCTTGGCGATCTCGTCGGGCTCTCGTCGTCGAAGCCGTTGTCGATTTGCACCATGAACGGGATCACGCAGCGGCCCGCGTTTTCCGGCTCGGCGTTCGTCTGCTCGATCAGCGGCTCGAGCGCCGTCATCAGCTCGACTAGAGGAGAGGCGCCCGAGGTGTCGAGGTAGCCCCCGTCGACGCCGTGAACGACCCATTGCGTCCTGCCCTCGCACTGGGAGGCGACACGGCCTGCCGGGTTCACGAACGGGAACCGCGCGGAAAGCAAGCCTGCAGTCGAGAGACGAAGGTCGACGCTCGCGCCGCACAACAGGTCGACGAGATCGCGCGTGGCGGGGAGAGCAGACGAGACGGCGGCCTGTGAGCCCTGGTCGAGCGCGGGGTCGGTCGAGCGTGGGGGCTCGTCGAACGGCGCGTTCGACCGGCAGGTGGTCCGAAGGCCCGACGCGGGCTCGATGTTGCCGTCGAGGATGCTGACGTTGAACCGACAGCCGTCGGCGACGCTCGTCGAGTTGAGGAGCAGAAGCGGCATCCCCGGGCGCGTGTGGCCTACCTCGAAGAGCCCCTGGCCGAGCTCACCGTTCGGCCACCTGTTCTCGAATGACCGCTCGAGCACGGCTGCGCGGTCGGCCGGGCCCGTGAACTGGAGGAACGAACGGGCGATCTCGACGAAGAGCCAGCGGGCACCGGTCGGTGAGAGCCCGTCGACCTCGAGCGCCTTTCGTACCCAGCGATCGCCCGGCTCGTCGCTGCCCTGGGTGGTGAGGTGCGCTGCGTACTCGGCCATCCCGACGCTCCCGCCCGAGATGCCGCTGAGCGCAAACAGCGATTCGCTCCGGGCTGGCCCCTGCACGGGCTCGGACGGCAGGCACAGGTCGTCGCTGGCCTCGGGCTGCCGGTCGAACGCGCAGTCCAGCACGGTCGTGGTCCAGTAGGCGGCACGAATGCCGCCACCCGTCGAGGCGACGACGATGAGCGGCGTCACGCCCTGTGGGCTCGCGTCCCCGAAGGGCGCGCAGCCGGCGTCGGCCGGGACGGTGACGGCCTCCGGAGCGGTTAGCCCGTGACGACCGAGCCAGCAGCCGAGCTGCTCGGCAGCGGTGCGGCCGGCGGCCGGCGGCCGGCCGGTCACGATGCGCGCGTCGTGAAAGGAGCCGGTGCGGTCGAGCTGGGCGGCGACGACGAACCACACGATCAGGAAGAGGGTCGCGGGAAACGCAGGCAACCCTCGGATCGCTCGGGGGAGCGGCAGCCACGGTGCGCCCCAGGCGATGAGGCCGGCGACGAGCGCGGCGGCTGCGACGAACAGCGATGCGACGCCGGGAACGCTGAACCACTGCCCGAGTTGCACGGCGAAGAACGCGACCGCCGCCGGGAGGACGAGACCGAGGACTACGGCGACGACCGCGAGCGGGACATTCGGCTTCGGCGCTGGCAACCGCTCGCGCCCCATCGCGACATGCCAGCGAAGCGCGCCGACGGTGAGAAGGATCGAGAGCGAGACGAGGAGCGTGGGCTGGATGTCCGAGCCGCCGCCCCACGGCGCGAGCGCACAGACGCCCGCGAGCGTCCCGATCACCGCCCAGGTAACCGGCTCGCGGATGACGCGGCGGGCGAGGTTGTCGACGTCCGGCGAGCCTGCGGGAAGGAGACGGCGCAACCCGAGTCCGGCGGCGGCACCCAGCCCGGCGGCGCCGAGGAGTGCCGCCGGGTACCCCCAGCTCCACTGCCGGGTGTAGATCGCGTAGCCGAACGACGCTCGCAGCAATGCGATCGCGAAGCCTACGACGAGCCCAGCCGCCAGGAGCCGGGGAAGCCTGGGCTCGCGCTGCTCGGTCGCGGGCTGTGGTCCGACGCCGCGGCGGGAGCGGTCGCCGGGCAGCGGTGCGACACCGAGCCCGAGCACGGCAAGGATCGTCGCGAGCAGCGCTGGGACGACGAGGCCCCAGCCCGGGTCGAACGCTGCGTCGCGGAACGCCAGGTGGAGCGCGAGCTGCGCTGCCGCTACGAGCCAGAGGCCGGCGAAGAGGACGCGCTTGAGCCGGTGCTCGGTCGGGCCGGCGTGGCGCACGAGCGTGCCCTGAACGATGAGCCTCCGCGTGACGGCCCAGAGCGCGAAGCCGGCGAACGCGAGCGCGACGAGGCTCAGCACTGCCTGTGGCGCCTGCCAGCGGCGGTAGAGGTCGGCGACCTGGCCTTGCTGGTTGAACAGCACGATTGCCGCGAGCGCGATGATCACCTGAAACGCGACCGCGTGTGTCCGTCTCGCCGTCTCCCGGGCGGCGCCTGGATCGCGACGTGACCGCCCGAGCACGAGTCCAGCGAGGACGAGCATCGCGACGAGGGCGGCGACCCCGGCGGCGATCCACTTGCCGGCGGCGACGATCTGGAGGGCCTCCGCCCACCGCCTCGGCACCGTCGCCGGGCCATCACCGCGCAGTGAGTCTGCCCAGCCGTCGACGATCCTGATCTCGGCGACGTTCTCGGCCACGTCGAAGCAGGCGGTGAGGAGGATCGCGCCGATTCCCACCTCCGGCAGTCGGTGGCGCTGCGCGCCGAGCGCGTCGCCTGCCCGCAGGAGAAAGAGGAGCGCGAGCGTCGTGTAGAGCGGAACGAACAGCAACGTGTCCAGGCGGCTCAGGAGTCCCACGAGCTCCTGCGCGTCGGGTGGGAGCTTCGCCGGCTCGCGACCATAGACGCGCGCCGCGGACGTTCCTGCCGACTGGGTTGTGTCGGTCTCGACCTTGTGGGCGGTCCAGACGCGGAGCACACCCTCTGCCTTGTCGGGGCCGCCGGCGAGCGCCGAGATCGTGAACGACGGGCTGCCGGCGACGTGCATCGCCCCGAGGAGGGAGTTCACCTGCCCGAGCGCGACCGCGACCCACAGAGTTGCAACGGCGAGGATCGCGACGGCGCCCCAGCTCGCGCTTCGGGGGGCTCGCGCCATGTGTGCCGGATGATTCCGCGTCGGGGGCAGGGCGTCAAACGTCTCGCCGCTGTCTCGCACCGCACGCTCCGGGAAGCTCGCGCCAGCTTCGTGCGGCTGCAAACGCTTCGCACGCCGTCGTCCTCAGTCGTACCAATACCGCACCGGTATTGGCGCTCCCTGCGTCCTAGGCCTGCTCGGCTTTCGCCGACGCCACGGCCCGAACTCCCTACCGGAGACCACTAGATGAGTTGTTCCACGTTTCACGAGGTCGTGTTCGCCGGGGAGTGGGCCGGGCGTGCTGGGGTGCGCGGGGGACGGGGAACCGCTGCTTGAGGCGACGGTGCCCTGTTCCCTGCGTGAAGCGGACGGGTTGGGGGTGGTCGCGCTCGCGACCACCCGCTCCACGGGAGCGGCCCAGCGCGTCTGGCGCGCGCAGCCGGCCCGCGAGATCGTGGAACTACTCGTCTACGCTTCTCGCGATGCGCCGCCAGCTTCTCGCCGTTCTGCTCATCGCACTCGGCGTCGTCTCGGCTGCTCACGCCGCCGCGCTCGATCCATCCCACCTCGTGCTCAGGCGCGGCGATCTTCGGGGTGTCGGTTGGGTGCCGTCTGCGAATACCGGGTATCGCACCGCAGGCCAGGCGGCCGAGGGTGGCCCGCCCGGGACCGCGGCGAGGCTGGCGAAGGCGGGGTTCGTGCGCGGGTACGACGCCTCGTGGGGCGCGGAGGCGGCCCTGGTCGGCTCGAGCGCGTACGTCTTCCGAACCGTTGCCGGTGCGAGGAAGGGGTTCGCGGTGTTCCATGAATCACAGCCGCCGGGAACGAAGCGGCTCGCGTTCGCCAGGGTCGGGGAGGAGTCGGTCGCCTACCGATCGCGCAAGGCGCCCCGGTTCACGGGGGTGGTCTGGCGCAACGGGCGGGTCGTCTCGGTCGTCCTCACGGGTGGGCTTGCGGACAACGCGATCCTCGAGCTGGTGCGGATCCAGAAGGCACGCGTGCTCGCGGCGCTCGACCGGTAGCGCGCCGGCTACGCCGACTGTTGCATCGGAAGCCTGACCGCGCCTGCCTGATCCTCAGCGGTCGTCTCGTAGAGCTCGAGAACGTGGCCGTCGGGGTCGCGGAAGTACGCCTGGCGGACCCCGTCGCCCCGTTGTAGCGGCCCGGCCGCGATCGCCTCACCGTGCGCGGCCATTCGCGCGATCAGCTCGTCAAGGTCGTCGACCTCGAAGGCTGCGTGCGTCGCGAACCCGCGGGCGAGGCCTGCGCCGGGCTCTGGCGGCTGCTCCGCCTGCGTCGTGTCGGCCTTCACGATCAGATGGATCGTGTCTTCCCCGGCCCCGTACCACGCTCCGGCGAACCTGAACGAGTCCGGCCGGGCGACCTCGGGAAGACCCAGCGCGACGCCGTAGAACCGGCGAGAGGCAGCAAGATCTTCGACGATGAACGCAACGTGGTCGAGCCGCCTGAGCATCCCCGGGACGATAGCCCTGGCGACGATCGTCGTGTGCGCTAGGCAGCGACCGTCGCGCGACCGGGTGAGGCCGGCTGCGCGGAGACGACACGGAGCAGCGCCGAGACCACGACCGGGTCGAACTGCGTGCCGGCGTTGGCGCGGAGCTGGGTGACGGCCTCGTCGTGGGTGAGGGCGCCCCGGTAGGGCCGATCGGTGGTCATCGCGTTCCAGGCGTCGCACGCGCACACGATCCGCGAAATGAGCGGGATCTCCTCGGTGAGAAGCCCGTCCGGATACCCCTTGCCGTCCCAGCGCTCGTGGCAGGAGCGAACGAGGGTCCCGATCTCTGCGAGCACACCGCCGACCCCGAGGAGCATCCGCTCGCCCTCGAGCGTGTGGGTCTCGACGGTTCGGCGCTCATCCGGCGTAAGCGGGCCGCGCTTGTCGATGAGCGAGGCGGGGATCCGAATCTTGCCGACGTCGTGTAGGAGCGCGGTGAACTCGACCTGCCGTCGGGCCATCGGATCGAGGGAGAGCTCGTGTCCCACCGCGACCGCGAGCTCGACGACGTCACGGCTGTGCGAGCCGGTGTACGCGTCGTCCGCCTCGATCACGTCGCCGAGGAGAAGCGCGGTGCCGCGATACGCGGCGGAGAGCTCGAGCGCGTGGTCGATCCGGGCGCGGCGCTCGTGCGCGAAGAACCGGAGCAGCGCGATCAGCGGCATCGCGACGAGGAACGTGTAGTGAGCGCTCACCGTTGCCATCGCGAGCGCGACCCCGATCGGCGCGAGCAGCGTGTCGATCGCAAAGACCCACCGGAACGCGTCGAAGTAGCGCGGCGGTAGCGGCCCGAGCGCAACGCGATCGCTGATCGCCGAGCTGGTCGCGTCGATCGCGAACTGGGCTGCCAGCGCGATCAGGTAGATCGGCCAGTCCGACCACCGCGGGGACCCGACGCCGAACCAGGCGAAGACCAGCACGGGCCCTAACGCGTGCCAGCTCGACGCGAGCGGCGTAACTGTCCTAGAGAGCGGCGCCCGGGTGCGGGTCGACTCGACCAGCGTCCCGAGCACGAGCCCAGCTGCGACGACGAGGGGCACGAGCGCGAGCGGCAGGCAGAACAGCATCGGCACGAGGATCAGCTCGGTCGGGATCGCGGTGCCGGCGCCGACTTCGAACTCCACGATCGTCGCGGCGGCGTAGGTCGCGAGCAGCGCGAGCAGTACGGGGATCGAGAGGTCGCGGTTCCACGGCCCGAACGCGGCGAAGGCGAGCGCGGAGACGAGCGCGAGGCCGCCCACGACCAAGGTCGTGAAGCGCTCGCGTGCGCTCAGCCGTGTGGTCGCGCGCTCGCGGAGCTCTTCGATCGCGTCTTCGGCGGCGGCGTCGAGCGTGCGGGCGCTACTGAAGACGCGCGCGAGCAAGCGCGGCTCCTGTTCCGTGACGTCGACCTCCGAGGGGATCCCCACACCCTCAGTCTCGGCATGCCGGCGCTCCTGCCGTCCCTCCGATGGGTGAGGCGCCCGCGCGGTCACAGGCGTTGTCCCCCGGTCGGGTAGCGCCGTGACGCCTTGTCCCCCGGTCGGGCCTGAGATCACCCTGAAGGGGGAGCGACGCCTCTTGCGCCACGGAGACGATACGCCCGGGTCGGCGGTCGGCCCGAGTCGACGGAGGGGTGGGTTTCGGATGAGCTCGAAGTGGGTCGCACGGGGAGCAACGGTCCTCGCCTTGGTTGTGGCTTCGGTCGCGACGCCGGCGGCACTTGCCGGCTACGGCAACGTCGCCCCCTCGAAGCCGGCGGCGGCGACAAGGGTCGCTCCGAGCTGCGGCTATTCGGTCAGCCAGGTGTTCGCACCATTCGGGGATGCGGCCTGGTACTTCCTTGCGCCCGGCGGTGACGCCGAGAGCGCGCGGTGGACGCTCGCCGGCGGCGCGACCGTTCTCCCCGGCGTTGGGGTCCTTGGCTTCGGCTCGCACGTGTACGCGCTCCGCTCGGGTGCCTCAGTCACCAGCCCGGCGTTCTGCCTCGGCTTCGACAGTCCGACGATGCGATTCTCCTATCGCGATCCCGGCGTCTCCGGCGCGACGCTCAGCGTCGAGGCGATCTGGGCGAACCAGAGCGGCTCTCCGGTGACGGTGACCATCGCGCGGATCAGGTCCGGCGCGCCCGGCCTGCATCTCGCTGACCCGAGCTTCCTTCTCGCGAACCTCGACGCACTCGTCGGCTCGACAGGCACCACCACGATGCAACTCCGCTTCGCTGCGAGCGGAGGAAGCTGGCAGGTCGACGACGTCTACGTCGACCCGTACAAGCGCATCTGACGCTGCCTCGCGGCGGGGGCGCCGCCGCCGGAACAGGTCAAAGGCGATCGCTTCGCGCCGAGCTGGCTCGGGCGACCCAAGGCCGGCGCAGGTTTGGATAGCGGCGTTATGTCCAAAGCAAGTGAAATAGCCTTGGATAGCTGTGTCAGCTCGCGAGAGATCGCAACCGCGTGGCAAGCACGTCACCGCCTCTGGGCGGTCACAGCCGGACTCGTGGGGCGGTCGGCGCGCCCGCCGGCCCTTCCGGTACCACGCTTACGTCCCGAACCGGATCGGCGACGAGGAGCTCCCAATCTCCTCCACGATTTGCCACCGTAGCCGCGAACGCCGAGTGCACCGGTCTGTTCGAGCTTCTGGATCGGTTCGAACGCGACGTGGGGCCTGGAGGACGAGGCGCAGACGGAGGTGATGGCGCGCCGACCGACGTGAGCTAGCGCGGCGCGCAGTCGGAGAGCGCCGACGCCCCGTCTGTCGCGGTCGCCGTTGCGAGACACGCAACGACGCCGCCGTTCGCGTCGAGCCCCGTCACGCGCGTGACCTCAGCCGACGCGACGGCGGACGGCAACGGAGCTGCATAGAACCGGACGCGCTCCAGGGGTGACGGGGCGGGCACCGTCGTCGCGTGTACGACTTCGCCGCCGGCGAGGCGAATCTCGACGGTAGTCGCGGCGGCAACGACCGGGCCGACGACGTACGCAGGAAGCCGCTTGCCTGAGCCGGAAGACAGGTACGAGATCTTCAACGCATTACCCGTGAGCGGCGCCGACGTCGGAGGCACGGCTTCGAATGGCGCGCACGCCATTGCACCTTCGGCTCTCGTTCCTGTCGGCTCGGTCGTCATGAGCCAGCAGAGAGCGTCGGTCTTCGAGGGGAACGCGATGAGGCGCCACGAAGCGCCGTTCCACGATCCTCGGCTCACGACGATGGGAGCGATCGCAGGCTCGGTCGACGAATCCGAGCCGAGGAACCACCAGTCGTCAGAAGCGGCAACCGCAGTGAGCGGCACCAACACTGCGAGCACGGCGACGATGACGATGAGCGCCCGCCGTCCGGGACGGCGCCGCGGGGGGCCGACGCGCTCGAGTACATCCTGCCAGTCACCCGTCCACCCGCCGGCGGGCGCCAGCGTCTCGAGAACACTGTCCGTGCTCATGACACCTCCTCGAACGATCGCAGCAGCCCGTTCCGCGCCGCGTGCAGCGTCGCCGACACCGTGCCGATCTCGACCTCGAGCACCTCGGCGATCATCGCGTAGTCGAAGTCGAGGTAGTAGCGGAGGAAGAGCGCATCTCGCTGTCGCGGAGGTAGTCGGCGGACGGCCTCACGAACCTCGTCGAGCGAGTCTCCGAGCGTTTCGCTCGCCGGAGCCTCTTTCAAGGACGTCGTCGTGATGTCGTCGGTCAGGTCTCGGGCGGCATTGATCACGCATCGGCCGATCCACGCTTCGAGTGAGCCGGATCCACGGAACGTGCGCCGGGAACGGATCGCGCGGGCGAAGCCCTCTTGGACCGCGTCGCGCGCTCGTTCGGGGTCTTGGGCCCGGGCGAGCGTGAAGCGGTAGAAATCGGCGCCGCGGCTCCGGTACACGGACTCGATCTGTGCCAGGAGGCGGGCGTCACGACTCATCCGACCAGATGACTCTGGCAGGCCGAGCCTTGTTTAGCCGAGCTCGTCGAGCTCGCTTGATTGAGGGTGCGAAGTCATGCCCTCGCCGCCCGTCATCACGGTTGCGCGGCGAGCGAGGCGAGCAGCTTATCGAGCTGATCGAAGGTCTCGTTCATGACGTCCTGCGCTCCGGTGCCGGCGGCGTCGAGTGCTTCCTTCGTGGGGTAGAGCTCGCTCACTACGATCGTCGTCTTGCCGTCCTTCTCGTCGAAGGTGACGGTGGTGACGGGACCATCGGTGCCGTCTTCCTCATTCGTCCAGACGATTCGCTGGTTCGGCACCACGTCGATGTATCTCCCGAAGAAGGGCGTCGTGTTCGCCGGGTCGTCACCGAACACGAGGCGATATGTGCCGCCGGTTCGCACGTCCAAGTCGCATGAACGCAGCGTCATGCCCATCGACCGCGGGACCCACCACTGCTTGAACAGGTCAGGCGTCGTCCACGCCTCGAACACGAGGGGCGCGGGTGCGTCGAACGTACGGGTGACGACGACTTCGCGATCCGACGTGCGCTCAACAATCGTGCGATTCATGCGGGACTCGCTTTCATTTCGGGCGAATATCGACCTTGCCATGGGACTTGAGCTGTTCGATCAGGCTGTCGAGCGCTTCGAAGCGCGCGTCCCAGACCTGGCGGTATTGCGAGATCCACTCCATCTCCTCGACCAGCCGGCCCGGGCCGATCGTGCAGTTGCGCACCCGCCCGATCTTCTCGGTCGTCACGAGCCCGGCTCGTTCGAGCACCCCGACATGCTTCTTCATGCCGGTGAGCGTCATGTCGAACCTGCCGGCGAGGTCGGTGATCGATGCGTCACCGCGCGCGAGCTGCTCGAGAACGCCGCGCCGGGTTGCGTCGGAGAGTGCGGCAAAGGATGCGTCGAAGCGGGTTTGCAAACACTGAACCACTCGGTTCAGTATAGAGCTGGCCGCGCGCAGATGCAAGCGTCCTGCAATGCTGACCGCGGAGCGGCATGGGCCCGGTGGCCCAGCAGGTCTTCAAAACCTGTGCGGTGTGGCAACCCCACGCTCGGTCGGTTCGACTCCGGCGCCGCTCCGTGCCCCGCTACTGACGATCGTTCGCGCTACCGTGACCGCTCGACGCCGGCGTGCTCCAGGAGCGACGCGACGCCCGTGTATCCCTCGCGCACCCACGTCTCGACATCCCCCCCGTTTGGGGAGGGCTCGAGCTCGAGGCTGAGCGTGCCGTCATACCCGGTGGCAGCGAGCGCGGCGAGATAGTCGGCGAGTGGCGCCGTTCCGCGGCCCGGCGGGAGGTTCTCGTAGCGCTCGCCGTGGCAGTCGGAGATGTGCGCGTGGCTGATCCGGCCCGCGAGGGACGCGATCTCGGCGGCCTCGACGCGCATCGCCCAGAGGTGGTTGAGATCGAGGTTGACCTTGCACGACTCGACCCCGACATCGTCCACGAACGCGATCGCGGCCGGGATCGAGTTGAGAAACGCGTAGCGCCAGTGCTCGAGCTCGAGCGCGAGCGTGAGCCCGACGGCAGCGGCGTGCTCCGCGACCTCACGGACATTCCGCACCGCCGCGTCCCATTGCGCGGCTGCGGGGATGATCTCGTTCTGCCAGATGTGCTCGCCGATGACGAACAGCATCACGCCCGCGCCGAGCCGCTCGCCGAGCTCGAGGTGACGCTTGGCCCGCTGCACGTGGAATCGCTGCACCGCGGGGTTGTAGTCACCGCCGATCCCGAGCGACACACAGATCACCGCACGCACGGGGAGTCCCACCGCCTCGACGTCGCGAACGAAGTGGTCAACGTCTGCCGGCGGCCGGTCGAGCGGATCGAACGCGACCTCGATCGCGTCGAAGCCGATCTCCCGAGCCAGCCTCAGGCCGGGAGCGCCCTCGAACCGGCTTCCCTCCCAGACCGCGTCGATGAGCGCGATCTCCATCGTCAGCCCCCTTTCCCAGCGCCGGCGGCCGACAGCGACCGGAGGAATCGCGGGGTCGCTGCGACGACCTGGTCGTAGTAGTCGCTCGCGAAGCGACCGTTCTCTACCGGGACGATCCCGAGCCGGCTGTAGTCCCGCGGCGGGTCGACCTCGGCGGTGAGGTGACCCTCGTAGCCGATCTCGTCGAGCGTCGCGAGGACGCTCGGCCAGTCGATCGAGCCCTGCCCGGGCGGGCGCCGGTTGCTGTCGGCGACGTGGAAGTCGAAGAGCCTGTCCCCGACGCTCCGGATTGCGCCGAGAGGATCTCGCTCTTCCTGGTGCATGTGGTAGGTGTCGAGGCAGACCCCGACATTGGGCAGGTCGACGTCCGCGACGAGCGCGAGCGCCTGCTCGGCTCGGTTCAGCAGGTACGTCTCGAATCGCGTGATCGGCTCGATCGCGATGCGGATGCCGAGCTCGCCCGCGAGCTCGCCGGCGGCACGGAGCCCGTCGATACACCAGCGCCACTCCCGCGCGGTGTCTGCGAGCGGTTGCAGCTTGCCGATCGTCGAGGGGACGCAGCAGAGCACCTGTCCGTCGAGCTCCGAGATCATCCTCAGCGTCTCCTCGAGGTACTGCTGCGTCCCCAACCGCATGTAGCGGTCGGGGTGCACCAGGTCGCGTCCGCCGTGCTCCATCAGTGTGACCGCGCCCCACAGCTCGAGCCCGTGTCGCTCGAGACAGTCACGCACCTCACCCGTGTCGTAGAGGTCGGGCTCGCCGTTGATCTCCAGGCCGTCGTACCCGGTTGCCGCGAGTCGCCCGACCGTCTCGTCGAGCGGCTCGTCGCGCATCCAGTGGATCATCGAGAGCTTCATCAGCCCGACGCTCGCCGCTTCTCGATCGTGGTGAGGTTAGGCGGGTCGACCAGCCAAGAAAGCGACGCGCTCGGCTCACGCCAGATCGCGTCGCGGAGCAGCGCGACCGTTCGCACGAGACCCTCCATCACGGGTGCCAACGGGTCCTCGTGCTCGATGCTGAGGACGCCGTCGTAGCCGACGATGCGCAGGGTGGAGACCAGCTCCTTCCAGAACGTCGCGTCGTGCCCGTACCCGACCGTTGCGAACCGCCACGCGCGACGCGGGTCATCCATGTCGGTCGTCGCGAGGACACCGTTTCGCGCGGTCTGCCCCAGGTCGAGGTACGTGTCCTTGGCGTGAACGTGGTACAGCATCCCGCGCTCGCCGAGCTCTCGCGCGACCACGAGCGGGTCGGACAGCTGCCACCAGAGGTGGCTCGGATCGAAGTTCGCACCCACGTTGTCACCGCAGGCATCGCGAAGACGAAACAGGGTCTCGAGGTTGAAGACGCAGTCGCCCGGGTGCATCTCGAACGCGAGCCGTACGTGGTGATCCGCGGCGAAGACGGCGTGCTCCTGCCAGAAGGGGATGATTCGCTCGGCCCACTGCCACTCGAGCAGCTCGGTGAAGTACGAGGGCCAGCCGGTCGAGACCCAGTTCGGGTACTCGCCGCCGTCGGGCGTGCCCGGGCAGCCGGCGAACAGGCAGAGCTGCTCGACGCCGAGGCGTTCCGCCGCGAGCACCGTGTTGTGGAAGACTGCGGTGGCACGCTCGGCGTACGCGGGGTTGGGATGGAGGGGGTTGGAGTGGCAGCTGAGGGCGCTGATCGCGAGGCCGTGGTCAGCGAGGTCGGCCTTCATGCGCTCGACCGCGGAGTCGTCCGAGACGATCTCCTGCAGCCCGACGTGCCAGTCGGATGAGAACTCCCCGGTTCCGAGCTCGACGCAGTCGAGGCCCAGCTTCTCGCACGTGGCAAACGCCTCCGCTCGCGGCTGGTTTCCGATAACCCCTGTGAGTAGACCGACTTTCACGATTCGACTCCTTTCGTCCATGCGTAGCTGAGCCGGCTCACGACGAGCCGTCCCGAAGAAGGAACCGCTCGACCCCGCCGATCCGCAGCACGAGGACGAAGACGAGCGTGGCGATACCGATGAAGAGCGCCGCAGCCGCGCCGAGGCCGGGCGAGATCGACGTGCGCAGCCCCGAGTAGATGAACACCGGCAGCGTCTGGTTGGCCGGGGTCGTCAGCACCTGGCTGATGACGAAGTCGGTGATGCTGAGGACGAACACGATGATCGCCCCGGTGACGATTCCCGGCGTCACGAGCGGCAACCGGACGAACAGGAACTGCTCGACGGGATCGGCGCCGAGCGTCGCCGCGGCCGCGGGCAGCTCGGGATCCTGGTCCTCGATCGCAGAGACGATCGGCCAGACCATGAAGGGCAAGTTGACGATGCCGACCGCGACCCCGACAGCCGTCAGGTGCTCGTAGACACCGAGGCGCGCGAAGACCTCGAAGAACGAGAAGGCGGCGACGATGATCGGCGTGCTGAGGCCGAGGGAGAGCGCGAGAATCACCACCAGTCGCTTTCCCGCTGCGATCGACGGAAGCGCGAGCGCCGCCGGCGCGCCGAACACGAGCCCGACGGCGACGGCGATGAGGGCGACGTGGAAAGAGTGGAGCAGGGCGTTCCAGGTCGGTCCGTCGCGAACGATGTCGCCGTACCACCCGAGCGTGAACCCATGGGGCGGGAACACGATCTGGCGGCCCTCGCTCACCGAGGAGACCAGCACCATCAGCGTCGGCGCCAGGAGCAAGACGACCGCCAACGCCGTCAGCAGCTCTCGAATCGGCGGCGTCAAACGCCGGCTCATGACGCACCCCGTCTCGGCCGGGCACGGCCGAGGAGCAGGATGAGAGCAGCACCCGCCGACACGAGCACGATGAGGATCACGCCGGTCGCTGCGCCCTGCGGCGGGTTGCCGATCGCGAGATAGCGGTTCTGCAGGAAGTTCGCCAGGTAGTCCTTGAGCCCCTGGCCGAGGATCTGCGGGTCGGCGAAGTCGCCCATCGCGAGCGCCCAGCAGGCGGTCATCGCCGCGAAGCACGCGAGCCGGAGCTGCGGCAGCGTGATGTGGAGGAAGGCGCGGTACCGCCTGGCACCGAGGACGCTGGCCGCGTTCTCGAGCTCCGGGTCGAGCCGCAGCACGGCCGGCAGCAGGATCACGACCGCGGCGGGAAGCAGCACCTGCACCGTTCCGAGACCGATCGCCCAGAGCGTGCCGATCAGGTTCGGCGGGGTGATCGACAGCTGCTCGCACACCCAGGCGAGCGGGCCGCGCGGGCCCAGCACGGCGAGCCAGCCGAAGGTCCTCGTGATGTCACCGGTCAGGTACGGGACGAAGAGCACGATCATCAACGTGAGCCGGAGCCAGCGGCGGCTGCTGCGGGCCATGACGATGCTGTAGGGGAGCGCGAGCAGCACCGCGACGAGTGCAGTCAGCGCCGACATCCACAGCGTCCGCACGAGATCGGTCTGGAATTGCTGGTCGTGGGCGACCGTCGAGTACTGGCCGAAGCCGAACGCGCCTTGCAGTCCGAGGAAGGTGTCGTACGCATGAAGCGACTTCCACGCGAGCGATCCGACGCCGAACGCCAGGAGCCCGACGAGCGCGATTGCAGGGCCGACGAGCAGCACAGGGCCTACGCGTCCGAGGCTGCGTCCGGCCGCCGAGCGGCGCACCCAGATGAGGCCGTCGACGAGCCGCCAGCCGAGCGGGATCCGCCTCTGTGTCCCGGACGCGACCTGGGAGCTGTGCATCTACCCGTCCCCCTCATCGACGAGCGGCGCTTCGCTCACGTTCCAGCCCACCTTGACGCGCTCGCCAACGCCGGCCTGCGGCGCGTCGCGCATCGTCGTGTGCACGCTGACGACGAGGCCGGCGTTCGTCTCGACCTGGACGAAGACCCCCGTGCCGTCGAACGCCGCGAAGACGATCCGTCCCGCGAGCACGTTGTCCAGCCCGTCCGTGTCGGCCTGCTCGTCGAGGAGCCGCAGCCGTTCGGGCCGCAGGAGAACGGTCGCGCGTCCCGGCCGTGCGCTGGGGTGTACGCGGACGCGGAGCCCTTCCGCTTGCAGCACCGGCTGTCCTTCCTCCAGGAGGATCTCACCGGTGAGCAGAACGGGGTCACCGAGAAAGGCCCCCACGAATGCGCTCGCGGGTTGGTCGTAGATCTCGCGCCCCCTACCGACCTGGACGATTCTCCCCAGGTTCATGAGCGCGATCCGGTCGCTGACGAAGAGGGCTTCGTTCTGGTCGTGGGTGACGTTGACGATCGTGACGCCGAGCTCCCGGTGAAGCCGCGTGAGCTCGAGCTGCATGTCCTCGCGGAGGCGTCGATCGAGCGCCGACAGCGGCTCGTCGAGAAGGAGGAGGCGAGGCTTGTAGACGAGGGCGCGGGCGAGCGCGACGCGTTGGCGCTGACCGCCGCTGAGCTCGCTGATTCGCCTCGCGCCGATGTCGGGAAGTTGGACGAGCCCGAGCACGTCCCTGACCGACGCGGCGATCTCGGTCTTCGAGCGGCGACGCATGCGAAGCGAGAAGGCGATGTTCTCGGCGACCGTAAGGTGCGGGAAGAGCGCGAGCGACTGGAAGACCACGGCCAGCTCTCGCTCGAACGGCGGAACCCCGCGCATCGACTGGCCGCCGATGAAGACCTCGCCTCGGTCGGGCTCGATCAGCCCCGCGATGATGCGGAGCACGGTCGTCTTGCCCGATCCAGACGGGCCGAGCAGCGTGAAGAACTCGCCGTCGCCGATCTCGAGCGAGACGTCGTCGAGCGCGACGACTGAGCCGA
This sequence comes from Gaiellales bacterium, assembly GCA_046330385.1. Taxonomy (GTDB): domain Bacteria; phylum Actinomycetota; class Thermoleophilia; order Gaiellales; family Gaiellaceae; genus Gaiella. The sequence continues at coordinate 546,197 of JAXLSV010000003.1, forward strand.
ACTCCTTCGACACGTTCCGAAGCTCGATCAGTCGCATTGCCTCGCTCGTCATCGAGCGATCACCTCTCCGTCGTGGCCGGTGCGGGCGTTGCTCGTAGCGCCCGTCGACGATCGCCCGTCACCGGTCCCCACTCGCTGCGTCCGAACGACGTGGAGACCGGCGATTCGAGCCCTCGGCGACCTACTTGATTGCGTTCTCGAACTTGAGCTGCCACTGATCGTTGTACTTCGCGATCAGGGGGATCGGGGCGACGACGCCGTTCGCGGCCTTGATCTGCGCCGCAGTGAGCGGGAACGCGCGCGGCTGTCGTTTCATGTACGCCGGCACCGGGGTCCCAGGGATCGTGGGGACGAGACCTTGGTCCTTCGCGAGGAACGCCTGCGTCGCCGGGCTGTAGAGGTAGTTCGCGAAGACCTGCGCGTAGTAGTAGTTCTCGGGCGGGATGCCCTTGTGGATGTAGTACGCGTCCGCGACCATGAACATCCCGTCACGAGGCACGACCAGCGCGAGCTTTGCTCCTGATGAGATCGCGCTGATCACGTTGCAGGTGCAGGTGACGGCGATCGACGCGTTGCCGTTCGTCAGCGCCGTCGTCACGTCCTGCCCGTTCCCGAGCGCGGTCAGGTTAGGCCGAAGCTGACGAATGCGCGCCCAGACCGGGTCCATGCTCTGTGGCGGGTTCTTCGCTGGGTCGATCCCCATCGACTTGGCGAGCGGGAACGCCGTGCTCCAGAAGGTCTGGTCGAGCACGATCGACCGCTTGTACTTCGGCTTGAAGAGGTCGGCCCACTTCTTGATCTCCGTCGTCGAGACCTTATCCGTGTTCACGACGAGCGAGACGGTCACCGAGTACGGGTTGGCGTACGCCCAGCTCTTCGCCGAGGCTGGGGTCCCGGCGGGCGCCGCGATCGAGAAGACGCCTTTCGCCATGTTCGGGGCGAGCTTCGGGCTGATCGGGAGCGTCAGGCCGCGGACCGCGTCGAGGTACGCCCGCTGCTGCGCCTGCATGCTCGCGTCCGCCTGCGGCCTGATCCCCGACCGGATCTGCTGTGCGATCTTCTGGTAGCTGACCAGCTCGTCCGACGTGTCCCAGCGAACGCCGACGCCAGTCGCCTTCGTGAACTGCTTGGCGACCGATGTTGCGAATGCCTTCTGATAGGGGCCGCTCCATACCCGGACCGTGATGAACTTTGGCTTCTTCGCGGGTCGCGTCGTGTCGACCGCGGGCGGGTTGGTGATCGCCGAGATCCCGGGAGGTTGCTCGGCGACCTCACGGGCTGACGCGAGCCCCGCAAGCACTGCGGCGGATACGAGCGCCAGCACGGGCACGAGCCACCGCTTCAAGACCGTCATTGCTCTCCCTCCGATCGTCCGAGGGTCGGCCGTCCCCAGATGTCCCCGTCCAGCGGCGGCGATTGCCGACCCTGCTCCACGCACGACGCTCGCGGCTCCCGCCCAGTGCAGTCGAGCCGGCGTCCGCGTCGTCTCCATGGTGTGCTAATACCAGACGGAACTCCGTCTGAGAAGACATCAAAATGTCCATTCGTGAACAGAAGAATCAAACCGCTGGCGCCGTGGCAGACGGTGGCCGGCGCGCGCAGTCCGGACCGCCGCTCGTCCTGGCGCCCGTCGAGCGGCGCATTCTCGGTGCGGTGGTCCGCGCCGGTGCGCTGACCAGATCGGACATCGCGCGCGAGCTGCGCCTCAGCCGCTCCAAGCTCTCCCCGGTCATCCTCGCGCTGATCGAGGACGGCTTGCTGGTCGCGACGGGTCTCGCTGACTCGCATGGGGGACGACGCGGCGATCTCCTCGGAGCCGCGGGGCCTGAGTCGGCGGTCGTCGTCGGTCTCGAGATCGACGTCGATCGGCTTCGGGTCGTCGTTGCGACGGTCGGGATGCAGATCGTCGCGACGACCTGCGAGCGGATCGACGCGGCCAGTGACCCGGAAGGGACGCTCGCCGCTGCTAACGAGATGGTTCCGGCTGCGATCGACGCGGGTTGGGGCCCGCTCGTCGCAATCGGCATCTCACTGCCGGCGGCGATCGACGCGGCGACCGGTGCAGCGGCTGTCGCACCGGCGATGCCGAGCTGGGTGGGATTTCCGGTGGCCGAGCGTCTCTCGGATGCCTTTGCTACCCGCGTGTTCGTCGACAGCGACCTCAACGCGCTCGCGCTCGCGGAGATGACGGCGCCGCACCGTCCGCCGCTCGGGCCGGCGGTCCTCGTCGTGAAGGCGCACGAGGGGATCGGCTGCGGGATCGTGGTCAACAACGCGATCTTCCGCGGCAGTCACGGCTCCGCGGGCGAGATCGGTCACATCGCCGCCGAGCCAGACGACGACACCATCTGTGCCTGCGGGCATCGAGGCTGCCTCGAGGCCCTCGTCCAACCCGTGAACCTCGCCGCCCGCGCGAGAGAGCTCGCGGCGAGGGAACGGGCGACTGTGCTTCGGCCACCACTCGACAGGGACGAGCTGAGTCTCGACGACATTGGCCGGGCAGCCCGTGACGGTGATCCGATCGCGACGCTGTTGCTACGCGAGCTCGGGATGCGGATCGGCTTCGTCCTCGCCGGCACGGTCTCGTTCTTCAACCCTTCGTCGATCGTCGTCAGCACGGCGCGGATGCTCGGAAGCGACGTTCTCATGGGCGCGATTCGCCAGGGAATCTACGAGCGCGCCTTTCCCGGCGTGACGCGGCGCCTACAGATCGTCGAATCGGAGCTCGGGGACGACGCCGTCGCCATCGGCTCGGCCGTTCTCGCCCGCGACGGGTTCCTCGGGATGGCCGGGAAGGTCGCGCACAGCCGCGGTCTTTCCGCGATGCCCGAGCACGTTTGAGCTCCCGGGTGGAGCCGCGCCCGCATCGCGCTCACGCTTTAGCCGGTTCGCGCGGGTGCCGATGCCACCCCCATGCGGCGCGTGTCCCCCGTCGTCGTCCTCGCCTTGCTCGGGCTGTGGCTCGCGTCGCACGCCTGGGCGGAGCGGCGCAACCCGCCCTCGCGGATGGTGCCGTTCGCGGTGCGCCTGCACATCGTCGACGAGCGCGGCGTCGCGATTCCACGCGCGACGGTGAAGCTGCGCGACCGCGTGGTGACCGCGCTCGACGGCGTCACCTCGCTCGAGACCGATCAGCCGATTGCGGTCGTCGTCTCGGCTGCCGGATACCTGCCCGAGCCGGTTGTTCTCTCCCGGAGCCTCGCACCATCGTTCACGGTGCGGCTCTGGGCGAAGGTCGGGCGAGACGGCGTCTCGCGGGTCGTGCTGCACTTCGGCGGCGACACGATGCTCGGCCGCCGCTTCGTGCGTCCGGTGCGCACCGACACGCCCGTGCTTCCAGCCGGTGGCGACGGGCGCGCCGCCCGCGCGGTGGTCTCCGACCTGGCGCCGCTCTTCTCGGCAGCCGACGTCTCGACCGTCAACCTCGAGACGGTCGTCGGCACTCTTGCGCGGCCTCACGCCTACGACGCGAAGCGCTTTCTGCTCGAGACCCCACCCTCGGCCCTCGCGGCGCTCGACGAGCTCGGCGTCGACGCGGTCACGCTTGGCAACAACCACGCGAACGACTGGGAGGACGCCGGCGTCACGGCGACGAGGAAGGCGCTCGGTACCGCCGGGCTCCCGTTCACCGGCGCCGGCAGGAGCGATGCCGAGGCAAGGGTTCCGGTGTTGCTCGAGCGGCGGGGCGAGAAGATCGGGGTGCTGTCGTACACCACCGTCACCGGTGATTTCGTCAACGACAATCTCCCGACGAGCGCCGACCCGATCCCGGCGCGGATTCCCGCGGCGGAGCGATGGCAGTACGCCGTGCGCCGGTTCGCGACGCGGCAACCGGGGGCAACGCTTCCCCCCGGGAGCTATCGCGCGGGCGACGTGTGGGAGTGGTTCGACCAGCTCGAGGGTCTCGATCCGGCAACCGAAGCAGCGGTGTGGCGCGAGCTTCGCGCGACCTATCCCGAGCTGCAGGACTGGGCCGCCCGTCGCGGTCACGCGGGCGCCGCCGCGTTCTCGCGCACATCGGTCGAGCACGACGTTCGCGCGCTCCGCGAGGCGGGCGCCGACGTCGTCGTCGTCGAGATCCACGGCGGCTTCCAGTTCTCCGAGGCGACCTCGGCGTTCTTTCGCAGTGCCGCGCACGCGTCGATCGACGCGGGCGCGGACGTCGTCGTCGGCCACCACCCGCATGTGATTCAGGGCTTTGAGTGGTACCGCGGACGCCTGGTGATCCACAGCCTTGGCAACCTCGTCTTCGACCAGGACTTCCTCTCGACGTTCCCGTCGATGTTCGTGCGCGCGGTGTACGCCGGCGGCACCCTCCTCGAGGCTCGCGCGATCCCGCTGTTCCTCGACCGCTACCGTCCGGTGCCGATTGCCGGCGAGCTCGCCGAAAAGGTGCTGCGCGGCGTGCGCTCCGCCTCGGTGCTCGGGGCGCCAGCCGCGCGGACCTCCGGCGCGCAGATCGCACGCGTGCCGGCTCCGACCACGATCGAGCCGGGCGTCGAGCCCGCCGACCTCCGCCTCGACGGCAACTCGGCGGTCATCGTCCGCCCGCTGCCGGAGCGGCGGCTGACCCTCTCGGTCGACGGGGACGGCGTCGCCACAGTTCCGGCGTCGGTGATCATCCAGCCGCAGGCGCTCCCGCGGGCAACGCACGTCGGTCTCGACCTCCTCCGCGTCGGCGACGCCGACGACACGACCGCCAACGGCCATGAGGACGGCGGCGTCGGCTGGGACTTTGCCGCCGCCAAGCGGGCGCACCTCGTCGCCATCGACCGTCTTGACGGCGACCTCGGCTTCCGCCTCGACGCGCTCGAGCAGCGCCGCGCGAGCCTGCGGCCGGTCGCGCGCATCATGCGGAAATCGCACCGCTTCCGGACGGCCGCTGGTGAGCGGGCCGACGGGTTCGCGAGCTACACCGTCAGGTTCCGCGTTCGCAACACGGGGAAGACCGACATGTTCCTCCGCCTCGACCTCTACCGCTTCGATGACACGAACCCGCTTCGCGATCCCGAGTCGCGATTCCTGCGGCGAGTCATGCTTCCCGTGTCGCTGCCACGTGACGACGCCTGGCACACCGTGTCGGTGCGGGTGCCGCGGAACGTCTTTCGGCCCGTCGCCGGCCAGGTGGTCAACTCGGCGATGGTGTACGTCGGCCTCCCGTCGGGCCGTTGGCGCGAGGTCGAGCTCGATCGCCTCCAAGTGCTCGAGTGGCGTCGCGCCGAGACGTTCCCGCGCGGGCTGTGGCTCGAGGCCGACGCGCTTGCGCCGGCCCAGGGCGCGGGGGCTGTCGTCGCGGTTGTGCGCTGACGGGCTTCCGAGCCTGGCTCCGCCCGGGCTCGGGCGCTTTCGGGGTGGTGTGGCGGTTGGAGCGCACGGGTCGGGCTGAAGCCCGACCCGGATCCTGCCGGGCTCGTGCGCTTTCGGGGTGGTGTGGCGGTTGGAGCGCACGGGTCGGGCTGAAGCCCGACCCGGATCCCGCTGGGCTCGTTCGGGGTTCCGAGCCTGGCTTCAGCCGGGCTCGGTCGTGCGCTTTCGGGGTGCGTCGAGGTTGGAGCGCGCCGGTCGGACTTCTGCCCGACACGCGGCTTTGCCGGGCGGCGCGTCAGAACGAGAGCCCTTCGCCCCTGAGCATCGTGCGGAAGGTCGTGCGCAGGATCGAGAGGTCGCGCTTGACGAGTGCCCAGCCGCCGAGAGCGCGGCATGCCTCGACGTACTCGAGGTCGAGATCCGTGTACGTGGAGAGCTCGGCTTCACCCTTCGCCGCCTGGACGGGCCCGGTCCACCCAGCCATCACCTGGAGCCGGTAGTCGCGACCGTTCGCGACCTGCGTCTCGACCATCTCGGGTGGCCACGGTCGCGGCCCGACGAGGCTCATGTCGCCCATGAGCACGTTGACCAGCTGCGGGAGCTCGTCGAGATACCAGCGCTTGAGCAGGCCGCCCGCCCAAGTGAGACAGGCGCCGTCAGCCTCGCTCGGGCGCGCCCTCGCGCCCTCGCGCTCGAGGCGTGCGAGCACGTCCTCGCGCAGCACGCGGAACTTCACGAGCCGGAACTCGCGACCGCGCGAGATGCGCGGCTCGCAGTAGAAGATCCTGCCACGATTGGTTCGGCTGCGAAGCTGGTCGATCGCGATCACCGTCCCCGCGGCGGCGAAGAGCGGCGTCGCAGCGACGATGAGCGTTGCGGCGCCGACGCGGTCGAGGACGCGCTTCGCGAAGGGGTACGGGATCTCGCTCACGAGCGACGACGATACGGTGACGGTGAAAACGACGCGTCCGTGGTTGTCCGCGACGTTTCCCGCGTACGATGTGAGTGGAGATGAGCGTCCCCAATGATCCGTCCACGGTGCTCGATCGGCTCGAAGCCGCCGACGAGCTTCTCGTGCAGCAGGTCTTCCGCCCAGTCGCAAACGAGTACCGGATCAGCATCCCGGCGCCCGGCTCGACCGAGGAAGGCGAGCCGCTCCTCTTCGTCAAGCAGAAGAAGCTCAAGATCAAGGAGGACATCCGCTTCCGCCTGACCCCCGACGGCGAGGAGCACCTCTTCATGATCAAGGCGCGCAGCATGCTCGAGGTGCGCGGCCGTTACGACGTCACCGACGCCGCGGGCGGCTCGCTCGGTTCGCTCGAGAAGAGCTTCGGCAAGTCGCTCCTGCGCAGCCACTGGGTCGTCCGCGACACCGCCGGCACCGAGCTCTTCACTGCCCAGGAGTCGAGCCTGCTGATCGCGCTTGTCCGGCGCTTCGTCGGGATGATCCCGGTCGTGGGGAGCTACGCGTTCTTCTTGCAGTGGCTGCCGTTCGACTTCACCCTCGATCGCGCCGGCACCCACCTCGGCAACTACCGGCGGGTGCTCGGCAAGCTCCGTGACCGCTACGTGCTGCACCTGACCGAGGCGAGCGAGGGAGTCGACCGGCGGTTGCTCGTCGCCTTCACGGTTGCGCTCGACGCGCTCCAGGATCGCTAGCGATCGTCGAACGGCTCAGCAAGGTCACGACGGCTTGCTTCGCCAGCTCGTCAGGTCGAATGTCCGGTTGAGCGAGGCGATCACGAGCCGGGCGATGATGTCACCGCCTGCCCGCTCGAAGTGGACGCCGTCGTCTGCTCGCACCTTCTGGAGATCGCCGGAGGCACTCGGCAGGTACTCGGCGTAACCCCCCGTGTCGGAGGCGAACGTCGTGTAGGTGTCGATGAACGTCACGCGACGCGGGCGCTTCCGAGCCTCGGCGGCAACGACCGCGTTGACGACGTCGAAGCGCTGCGTCTGAGCGGGGTCGCGGGTCTGCGGCAGCCCGATCCAGATCAGGTGCGCGCCCGCACGGCTCGCGAGATCCATGATTCCGCCGGCGCGCCGGGCGTACTCGGCTCGCCAGGCATCGGAGCCGAAGTCGCCGAGCTCGGTTCCCTGGGGGACGCCCGTCATGTAGGCCTTGTCGTCGTTTGCCCCGAAGGTGACGACAAGCGCGCCGGGCCGTTGCTCTCGGAGCAGCACCGCGATCGCGTCGAACCAGTTGTAGACATCGGGTCGGGTAAGGCCGGTCGAGACCCTCCCGTCGATGCTGCCGACCGACTCGATCGCCGGGCTCGCGATCGCGGCGCGCACGATCGAGTTTCCGGGCGCGATCACGAGCGAGTCACCCGCGATCGAGAGCCGCAGCCGCTGCTTCGGCGAGAACGCCAGGCGCTTCGTCCCCGGCTTCACCGGTTTGACCGTCGGCTTCGCCGGCACGGCGACATTCGTGTCGATCTCGTCCGTCCCGCTTCGCCCCGCGATCGCCTGGACGACCTTTCGCGGCCGGTCGAGGAAGAGCGCGTGGCTCAACGTGGCGAGTGGCTCGGTGATCGCAACGGCGAGATCGCGCTTCCAGCCCTGCGGCTGGTTGACCGCGTGCTTGTGTGCACCGGGTGCGTTCAGCAGCAGTGAAAGCCCGAGCGCGAATGCGCTGATCACGAGCGCATGACCGGCGCTCCAGGTCTTCCGCTCCTCGTCTGGCCGTGCTCGTCGCGGCCTGCGTTCGCGGCGCGGCGCGGGTGGCGTGGGCGCAGGCTCGGCGCGCGCGAGCACGTGCTCGACCGTCTCGGGCTCCTCGTCCGGCAACGGTGGAAGCGGTGGCAGGGGAGGGAGCTCGTCGGCCATCAGAACTGGAAGTAGATGAACGGGGCGACGCCCTCGGGCCCGAGGGCGCTCGTGAGCATCAGGCAGAGTGAGAGCACCCCGGCCTGTGCCAGCGGTGGCAGCTTCGAGAACCGGGCGGTGAGGAGGCTCGTGATCCGAGTCGGAACGAGTTGGGTGACGAGGCCAGCCGCGATCGCGAGCAGCACGCCGAGCGTGACGAGTGGCGAGGGATTTCCCCACCGTGTGAAGAGGCCGGTGAGGATCTCGCCGGCGAGGCCGAACGAGTCGGCGCGGAAGAAGATCCAGGCGATCGCGACGAGATGGAAGGTCACGAGCCGGGCGCGCCACAGCGGCCAGCCGCGCCGCGCGGCTTCCACGTACCCCGGTCGCGATCGTCGCCAGCGGGAGCCGGCGAGCGCGAGCCCGTGGAGCCCACCCCAGGCGACGAACGTCCAGGCGGCGCCGTGCCAGAGCCCGCCGAGCAGCATCGTCAACAGCAGGTTGCGATAGGTGAGCAGCGAGCCGGCGCGGTTTCCACCTAGCGGGATGTAGACGTAGTCGCGCAACCAGCGCGACAGCGTCATGTGCCAGCGACGCCAGAAGTCCTGGATCGAGGTCGCCGAGTACGGCGCGTCGAAGTTCTGGGGGAACGAGAACCCGAGCAGCAATGCGACGCCGATCGCGATGTCCGTGTAGCCCGAGAAGTCGGCGTAGATCTGAACCGCGTAGGCGTACACGGCGATGAGGATCTCGAGCGACGAATGCTGTCCCGGCGCACCGAAGACGTCGTCGACGATCCCCGCGGCTAGCGTGTTGGCGATCACGACCTTCTTGAAGAGCCCCGAGGCGATCAGGAAGAACGCGCGCCCCGTGTCGACTCGACGAGGGTCGCGCGGCGTGTCGAGCTGCGGGACGAGCTCACTCGGCCGCACGATCGGCCCGGCGACGAGATGCGGGAAGAACGAGAGGAACGTCGCGAACTTCATGAACGACGTCGGCTCGAAGTGCCCGCGATAGGCGTCGACGACGTAGCTGATCGCCATGAACGTGAAGAACGAGATCCCGACCGGCAGCACGACGGTCCGCACGTCGATCGTCGCGTCGGTGCCAAGCCGCGTGAGGAGGCCCTGCGCCGAGTCGGCGAAGAAGCCGTAGTACTTGAAGTACGCGAGCACACCGAGATCGCCGGCCAGCGCGGCTACGAGCAGCACCTTTCGGCGAGCTGCGTCGCGCGTCGCCCAGATGCGGACGGCGAACAGCTGGTTCCACACGGTGCAGCCGGCGAGCAGGAAGACGAAGCGCCAGTCCCACGCCGAGTAGAAGACGTAGCTGGCGGCGATCGTGAGCGCGCGCCACCGCGCCGGCGAGTGCATCGTCAGCCACGAGAGCGGCATCACGACGAGGAAGAAGAGCGCGAACGTCGCGGTCGGAAAGAGCATTTGTGGAGCGTACGCAGGCGGTCGGCGGCGTCGCCGGTCGGGTCGGGCACAGCCCGACGCGCGCGGCTACGGTTCCGATCGCATGTCTGACGGTGGCGTGGCGAGGAGCGCACGGGTCTGGCTGAAGCCAGACCCGGAGGGCCGCGCGACAGCCATTTGGTGCGCTGCTTCAGTGTCGGTGTGTCTGACGGTGGCGTGGCGAGGAGCGCACGGGTCTGGCTGAAGCCAGACCCGGACAGCCATTGGTGCGCCGCTTCAGGGTCGGCTCAGTGTTGCGTGTCGTCGAGCGAACGGTGATCGGCCGCGACGCCGAGTGCTCCCGTCTCCTCGCCGAGGGAGATCCCCGTGTCGTCGAACACGTCGTCGACGCGGTGCTCCATCGTCTCCTGTGGGTCTTCGAGCCGAGGCGGAAGCCGCGCGATCGCGGTGGCGCCGTCGGCGTCGGCGGCGAGGATCGTCTGCTCGACCGGCGGGCTGAACCACGCCGGGTCGGGGGTTGCGACGGCCGGCGCGTGCGGGGCCGGTACCGGCGGCGGAGCATAGAGGAGCTCCTCCTCGTAGCGGTCGGCGCGCGAGGCCGCCCATTCGATGAGCGCGACGAGCACCCAGGCCCCCGCCATCACGCCGGCGATGACCAGCGCGTCCAGCCGCGCGATCGCGGCAGCGACTGCGCATGAAGCGAGGAAGACGGTCTCGAGCAGGAAGCGCGGGACGGCTGGATGCCGAGGGGCCGGGGCGGTGAGGGTCGTGACCCAGCCGTGGTCGGCCGCGTCGGTCGCGACGGAGTCGGCCGGCAGCGCCTCGGACGCTCCGATGCGCTTGACGTCGGCGCGGAGCGCGTCGACGGTGCCCTGCAGCGACCGCACCGCGTCGGCGAGCTGCTCCGGCTCGTGCGCCTCGGTGCTCATTCCGCCGCGCTTCGCATTGCGTCGATCGCGGCCTGTGCCCTCGCGTGGACGTCGGCCCGGCGGGCGGCGATCCGGGCGAGCGCCTCGTCGGGCGCGCCGGGCTCCTCCGCGATCGTGGGCTCCGCCGCTGAGTCGGCCTGGGCTGCCGCCGACTCAGTGCCGGCCCGAGCCTCGGCGAGCTTGCGTCGAAGCTCGTCGGCCGGGTCTCCGCTGGGCGTCTCCGACTGCGAGGCGGGACGAAGCGCCGGCTGCGTCCGTCGCTGGAGGAGCTTGGCGAGCGCGGCGACGCCCGCGAGCCCTGCCATCCAGCCGATCAGCCTGCGCACATCGCGCATCCTACCTCGCGTCCCTGCTACCCTTTCTCGGCTTCCTGCCACGCCGCGCGACCACCGATTCCCGGGTGGCGCACAGACCGGTGGGGCCGACTCAGACCGAAGGAAGGAGCTAGGGACCGCGTGATCGACTATGAAATCCTGCTGTTGCTGGACCCGGAGCTTGCCGAGGAAGGGCAGGCTGAGGTCGTCCAGCGCACACGCGACCTGATCGAGAAGAGCGGCGGGACGTTCGAGCGCCACGATGTGTGGGGGCGCCGCCGGCTCGCGTACGAGATCGACAAGAAGAGCGAAGGTGCGTACCACCTCCTCACGTTCCAGTCCACGCCCGAGACGCTCGACGAGATCTCGCGCGTGCTGAAGATCGACGACAACGTCATGCGTCATCTGGCGACACGTCGGCCCGAGGGTGGTCCCACTGGGCCAGTAGCGGCGCCCGCCCCGATCGGCGACGATATCGGGCACGAGCCCGCCGACGCCCTGGAGGAGGAAGACTAGTGCCCGCATCACTCAACCGTGTTGTCGTCGTCGGCAACCTAACGCGCGACCCAGAGCTGCGTCACACGCCGTCGGGGACCGCGGTGTGCTCGCTCCGCGTTGCGGTCAACAGCCGGCGCAAGGACCAGTCCGGCCAATGGGTCGACAAGCCGAACTACTTCAACGTCAGCGTCTTCGGGCAGCAGGGCGAGAACTGCGCGCAGTACCTCGCCAAGGGTCGACCGGTCGCGGTCGACGGGCGGCTCGAATGGCGCGAGTGGGAATCGGAGAACGGCAAGCGCGAGGCCGTCGAGATCGTCGCCGACACCGTGCAGTTCCTCGGTGGGCGTGGCGACGGCGAGGGTGGCGGTGGCACCGGCGGGAGCTACATCCCCGCTGACACCGGCTCCGCGCCTGCGGCCGACTTCCCGTCCTCGGCAAACGACGACGACATCCCGTTCTAGGAGATCCAGATGGCCCAGAAGACTCAAGCACCGAGAAAGCGCATGGGCGCCGGCGGGCCTGCCGGCGGCCGGCGCAAGAGCTGCCACTTCTGCAAGGACAAGGTCGAGGAAGTGGACTACAAGAACATCAACCAGCTCCGCCGTTACGTGTCCGAGAAGGGCAAGATCCGCAACCGGCGCATCACCGGCGCCTGCCGGCGTCACCAGCGGCAGGTCGCCGTCGCCGTGAAGCGTGCCCGTGAGATGGCGCTCCTGCCGTACGTTCAGGGTTGACGATGGAGGTCATTCTTCTCTCCGACGTCGACAAGCTCGGCCTCAAGGGCGAGGTCGTCGACGTGAAGCGCGGGTACGCCCGCAACTTCCTGCTCCCGCGCAGGCTCGCCGAGGTGGCGACTGCCGGCCGGGTCGCGGAGGTTCGCCGGGTCGATGCCGAGCGGGCGAAGCATGAGGCGCGAACCGCAGAGCAGGCGGCCGAGATTGCCTCGACGCTGACCAAGACCGTGTTGCGATTCGAGGTGAAGGCCGGTCCGACCGGGGCGCTCTTCGGCTCGGTCACGCCGACCGACATCGCCGAGGAGCTCTGGCGCACGCGGAAGATCCGGGTCGACCGCCGCAAGATCGAGCTCGACACGATCAAGCGCATTGGTCGCTTCAGCGTGCCGGTCCACGTCTACGAGGGCGTCACCGCCGAGGTGAAGACCCTCGTCGTTCCCGAGGGGGGCGAGTTGCCGCCCGAGGAGGAGCTCGCCGCGCTCGAGGCGGCCGAGGCTGCCGAGCAGGCGAAGGCGCAGGCCCAGTCCGAGGCGGAGCACGCGCTGGCCGACGAGGCTGTGGCAGAGGCGATTGCGGCCAACGTGGTCGAACAGCCCGTTGAGGCGGAGCTGGACGCCGACGGCTGACTGCGCACGTCTCGCAAGCGGTGACGGTGACGAGGGCGGCCCGAGAGGCCGCCCTCGTCGTTTCCGGCCCGGTCGCGCCCTGTCCACAACCGACATGTCGCCTGTGGACGCGGGCACGAAAGTCGGGCACCGTGCGGGTGGGTTTTCCCCAGCCTCGTTGGGGACGGATGCGGGAAACCGTGGCCGCTGCCCGCCGATGCCTGTGGAACAATGGGGGAACAGATGTTCGTTCTGCCTGCATCCGGGCTAGTTCCCACGCCCTCGCGTTCCGCGCGTGGTGTGGATCGCGCCGTGTTCTCACGACCCTCGCGGGGGGTCGAGAAACCCGGTTTGATGCCGACATGACCGAGCTGGCCACGCCTCGGATGGGCGCGTTCGTCCCGCCCCAGAACCTCGAGGCCGAGGAGTCTGTTCTCGGCGCAATGCTGCTGTCGCCAACGGCGATCGGAACCGTCACCGAGATCCTCGACGCGGCCGAGTTCTATCGGGAGTCGCACGGGATCATCTACAGGGCCGCACTCTCGCTTTGGGCGAAGGGCGAGCCGGTCGACGCGATCACGCTCGCGAACGAGCTCGAGGAACGCGGCGAGATCGACCGGGTGGGCGGCACCGCCCGGATCGCCGAGCTCGCAGCGCTCGTCCCGGCGACGGGCAACGTCGAGCACTACGCGCGGATCGTCAAGGAGACCTCGACGCTCCGGCAGCTCATCCGCGCCGGTCAGGAGATCACGAGGCTTGGACAGGAGCGCGCCGGCGAGACGAGCGACCTCGTCGACCGCGCCGAGCAGATCGTCTTCGAGCTCTCGCAGCAGCGTGTCACTGGCGACTTCGCGCACATCGAGCTGCTCCTTAAGGAGAGCTTCGAGCGGATCACCCACCTGTACGAGTCGGGTGCGGAGATCACGGGTTGTCCCAGCGGGTTCAAGGATCTCGACCGCCTCACCGCCGGGTTTCAGCCCGGCAACCTCATCATCCTCGCCGCGCGGCCGTCGATGGGGAAGTCCGCGCTCGCGCTCTGCATGGCCGCCAACCTCGGCGTGCGCCTGCAGAAGCCGGTCGCGCTGTTTACGCTCGAGATGTCGAAGGCCGAGGTGACCCAGCGGCTGATGTGCTCGGAGGCGAAGGTCGAGTCCGACCGGCTCCGGTCGGGTCGCCTCTCCCCCGACGACTGGCCGCGCCTCACCGGCGCGTGCGACAAGCTGTCGAAAGCGCCGATCTACGTCGACGACACCGGCTCGATCACGATGATGGAGCTGCGCTCCAAGGCCCGGCGCCTCAAGTCGAAAGAGCCCGGTCTCGGGCTCATCGTCGTCGACTACCTGCAGCTGATGACCAGCGGCAGCAGCGCCGAGAACCGCGTGCAGGAGGTCTCGCAGATCTCGCGCAACCTCAAGGTGCTCGCTCGTGATCTCGACGTGCCGATCCTCGCGCTCTCTCAGCTCTCGCGTGCGGTGGAGCAGCGCCAGGACAAGCGCCCGATCCTCTCCGACCTGCGCGAGTCGGGCTCGATCGAGCAGGACGCCGACCTCGTGATGTTCGTCTATCGCGACGAGTACTACAACGAGGAGAGCGAGTCGCAGGGGATCGCAGAGGTGATCCTCGCCAAGCACCGCAACGGCGCGACCGGCTCGCTCAAGCTGAGCTTCCTCCGGCGATTCGCGAAGTTCGCCGATCACGCGGCGGCGTAGCGACCGCTCGGACACCGAGCTCGGTGTCATCTGCTCCGTCAGCGGCGCAGCAGATAGCGTCCGATCGCGTCCGCCTCGGCCCGGCTGACCTCGAGCGTCGGCATCACCGGAGGCGCGCCCGCCATCCCCCACCCGGGCACGACCACTGCGCCGGGGTCGAGAATCGACTGGCGGACGTAGGCGAGGGACACCCTCCGCGAGCGGAGATCGTCGAGCCTCGGCCCGGCCCCGGCGAACGTCCCATCGTCGGGGCCGACGTGGCAGCTGACGCAGCCCTTGCGGATGAAGAGACCGCGGCCCTGCAGCGGTGCCGGCGCCGGCTCGCCTGGCCGAACGACGGCGATCTCGCTGTACGCCTGCGCGGGAAACGGGTGGGGGACGACGCGCCAGCGCCAGCGACCCGGCGTAGGGAACGTCAGCGTTGCCTCGTAGCGACCCACGCGCGCGAGCGGTCGGGCCGGGACGAGGGTGGAGCCCCCGCCGGGCTTGGCGATCTCGACGGCTGCCCCCTCCACGCGCACGAGTCGGTGCCCGTGTTGGCGAACGCTGAAGACGACGCGATACGCCTCCCCTGCCACGGGGCCGGTCGTGAGTGGATGCACGGTGGATGCCGTCCAGCCCCCATGCACCGCGGCAGCGGCGGCAACCGCTGCCGCAAGCGATCCCGCGATGACGAGAGGCACTCCGAGCCTGCGCATCAACCCTCCTTCGCGTTCACGTCGCCGATCTTGTCGGCGTCTCTTCGGTACTACGCCGATGCTCCTGCGGAGGTTCCCGCGACCGATCGTGGTCGAGAGGCTGTCGGCGCGCGTTCGGGTGTGCAAGACTGGGGCACGTGCCAGCCACCGTGATCGTCGGTGCGCAGTGGGGAGACGAGGGAAAGGGCAAGATCGTCGACCTGCTCGCCCAGGAATCTGACCTTGTCTGCCGTTACCAGGGTGGGCCGAACGCCGGGCACACGATCGTCGTCGGTGATGAGACGTACAAGATCCGTCAGATCCCGTCGGGAATCGTCGGCGGTGTCTCGAGCGCGATCGGCGCCGGTTGCGTCGTCGACCCGGCGGTGCTGATCGGCGAGATTGACGATCTCGAGGCGAGAGGGGTCGTCACCGATGACCTCGTTCACGTTTCTGGCAACGCGCACCTGATCATGCCGTGGCACGTGGCGATCGACGGCGCGCGAGAGCGGCGGCTGGGCAAGCTCCAGATCGGGACGACTCGCCGCGGGATCGGGCCCGCGTACGCGGATAAGGCGACGCGGATCGGGATCCGCGTGCAGGATCTGCTCGACCCGAAGATCCTGCGCGAGAAGATCGCGCTCGCGGTGGCCGAGAAGAACGTCTGGCTCGAGCGGGTGTACGAGATCGACGGCTTCGATGAGGCGGAGGTCACCGGCACGTACCTCGGCTACGCCGAGCGGATGGCCCCCTGGGTGACCGACACGTCGTTGCTGGTGGACAAGGCGCTCCGTGACGGCGACCGCGTGCTGTTCGAGGGGGGTCAGGGCACGTTGCTCGACCTCGATCACGGCACGTACCCGTTCGTGACGTCGTCGAGCCCCATCGCCGCTGGGGCCGCTGTCAGCTTCGGGATCGGCCCTGGTCGAATCGATGAGGTCGTCGGCGTCTCGAAGGCGTATGTCACGCGGGTGGGGGAGGGGCCGTTTCCCAGCGAGATCGAAGGGCCCGATCAGGAGCGCGTGCGCGACCTCGGCGGGGAGTTCGGAACGGTCACCGGTCGAACCCGGCGGTGTGGCTGGCTCGACCTCGTCGCGTTGCGCTTCGCGGTGCGGGTCAACGGCGTGACGTCGCTCGCGTTGACGAAGCTCGATGTCCTCTCGGCCTTCGACGAGATCCCGGTGTGTGTCCGCTACCGGCTGCCGGACGGGTCGGAGACGCCTGACCTTCCCGCGAACCAGTCCGACTTTCATCACTGCGAGCCGGTGTTCGAGACGCTTCCCGGGTGGAATTGTGACCTGGACGGCGAGACGCTGCCCGTCGCCGCGCGCGGCTACGTCGACTACGTCGCGAACGCGCTCGACACGCCCGTCTCGCTCGTCGGCACCGGGGCCGGTCGCGAGGCTGTGCACAGTCTGTAGCGCTCAGCGCAAGGACGAGACGGCGAGCAGCGCAACGCTCGCCGTAACGACGACGGCGCCGGCGAGCTCGAGCGCCCACCAGGTGCCACGCGTCCGCGACCCGCCGACCAGTTGTGCGTCCCGCCCGAGCACCAGCATGAAAGCGAGGAGTGGAAGAAGCAGCACGGCGTTCAACACCTGGCTGAGGTAGAGGACCCGGATCAGCGGGATTCCGGGGATCAGCACGAACGCCGCCGCTGCGGCAAGCACGGCGGCGAACGCGCCGTAGAACAGCGGTGCCTCGCGAAAGCCGTCGTCGAGGTGGGGCTCGCCGCCGAGTGCCTCGGAGACCGAGTAGGCCGTCGAGAGCGGCAGCACGGCTGCGCCCATCAACGATGCGCCGAGCAACCCCACACCGAACAGCAACGCTGCGAACTGCCCGGCGACCGGTTCGAGAGCGACGGCCGCATCGCGAGCGTCGTCGATGTGGGCCCCCGTCCGGTGGAGGGTTGCAGCACAGGCGATCACAACGAAGGCGCCAATCACGCCCGTGAGGATCGCGCCGACGACGACGTCGACGCGCTCGATCGGCAGATCGCGCCGGGAGAGGCGCTTGTCGACCGTGTAGCTCTGGATGAACGCGAGGCCCCAGGGTGCGAGCGTCGTGCCCACGGTCGCGGCGATCGCAATCGAGACGGCGCTACCGCCACCCACCGACGGCACGACTACTCCCCGGGCGGCGGCGCCCCAGTCGGGATGGGCGAGGAGCCCGGCGGCGACGTACGTGACGAACACTGTGGAGAGCGCGAGGAGGAGATGCTCGAGCCGGTGGAATCCCTCGCGGATCACGAGGACGGTGATGAGGACGGCACCGACCGGCACCGAGGCGACACGCGAGATGCCCACGAGCTCGAAGCTCGCCGCAAGCCCTGCGAGCTCGGCGCACGTCGTTCCGAGGTTCGCAGCAACGAGCGCGGCGAGCGCGATCACCGTCGCCCGCGGGCCGTAGCGGGACCGAACGAGTCGCATCAACCCGTGACCGGTCACCAGCCCGAGCCGCGCCCCGAGCTCGTGAAAGGCGATGAGCGCCACCGTCGAGACGACGAGCACCCACAGGAGTCGGTAGCCATGTTCGGCGCCGAGGATCGAATATGTCGTCACGCCCGCCGGGTCGTCGTCCGAGAGCCCGGCGAGCACGCCGGGCCCGACGACCGCCGCCGCGGCCGCGAGGCCGCCGTAGCGTGCCCGGCGCAAGGCCATGATCAGAGTGTCGTGGTTCCGGCGGCCGGGACGCGCGCGGGCGGTAGGGTTCGGCGGCGTGCGGGTCCTCATCGTCGGCTCGGGAGGTCGCGAGCATGCGCTCGCCTGGGCGCTCGCGCGCTCGCCGTCGGTGACGGAGCTCCACGCGGCCCGGGGCAACCCGGGCATCGCCGATCTCGCTCATTGCCACCCTGTCGTCGAGACCGATGGTGACGCGCTCGTCGGTCTGTGTCGCGCCCACGGAATCGACCTCGTCGTCGTCGGGCCCGAGGTCCCCCTCGTCGCCGGGGTTGCCGACACGCTGCGTCACCAGGGGATCTCGGTGTTCGGCCCGGGGGCGGACGCTGCCCGCATCGAAGGCTCGAAGCGATTTGCGAAAGAGCTGATGGAGGCTGCGGGGGTCCCGACTGCACGGCGCCTCGAGGTTCCGAGCGTCCCGTGCGTGCTCAAGGCGGACGGGCTCGCCGCCGGGAAAGGCGTCGTCCTGTGCCGGACCGATGCTGAGGTGGAGGCAGGGCTCGAGGTTGTGCGCGGGTTCGGCGGTGACGTCGTCGTCGAGGAGCTGCTCGAGGGGCCGGAGGTGTCGTTCTTCGCCGTGTGTGACGGCGCGGATGGGGTTGCGCTCCCCGTTGCCACGGACTTCAAGCGCGCTCACGACGGAGACCAGGGGCCAAACACCGGGGGGATGGGGTCGTTCGCACCGGTGCCGGACATCTCTGGCGAACAGGCTGACCAGCTGCTCGACGTCACCGTGAGACCCGTGCTCGAGGCGCTCTCGCGCCAGGGAACACCGTTTGTCGGCGTGCTGTTCGTCGGACTGATGCTCACCGCGGCCGGGCCTCGCGTGCTCGAGTACAACTGCCGCTTCGGTGATCCGGAGACGCAGTCGGTTCTGCCGCTGCTCGACGGCGACCTTGCCGCGCTGCTCGCAGCCGCCGCCGCCGGGCAGGTCGGCGGGGTGGACATTGGCGTGTCGGATCGCGCGGCCGTGACCGTGGTCGTGACGGGGGAGGACTACCCGGCGGCGGGGCTGTCCGGCGTCCCGATCCTCGGGATCGACGAGGCGACGGCGGCGGGCGCGCTCGTGTTCCACGCCGGCACGGCACTCGAGGGCGGACGGCTCGTCGCGGCGGGCGGGAGGATCCTCAACGTCACCGCGACGGGCAGATCGGTCGCCGAGGCGCGCGCTACCGCGTACCGCGCCCTGACTCACCTCGAGCTGCCGGGCAGCAGGTTCCGCTCCGACATCGCCGCGGCCGCCGGCGCCTGACTCGGCTCGCGCGTGCTCCCGAGGGCGCCGTCCCGATAGGCGGGCCCGCCCCACGCCCCGCCATCTCTCCTGTAGGGGCCACCCCGAGCCACCACCCACTTTCTATTCTATCGCCAAAACTGCAAACAAACTCACACAGAAGTGTGTCAACTTCGTAACAATTGCTCCACAGTCATCCCCTGCGGCCGCGTTGCCAAGCGCGTGGTGGGCCGAGGCCACCTCTACACTTGAGCGAGTGATCTCGCGCTACTCACGACCGGCAATGGCTCGCGTCTGGTCGGAGGAGGCGAAGCTCGAGCGGTGGCTCGATGTCGAGCTCGCAGCGCTCGATGGGTGGGCTGAGGTCGGGGTCGTGCCCGCGGACGCAGCCGCGACGATCCGCGCGAACGCGGTCGTTCCGACGCCACAGCGGGTCGCGGAGATCGAAAGTGAAACCAATCACGACGTCGCGGCGTTCGTCGACGCTGTCTCGGACGGGCTCGGGGAGAGTGGCCGGTGGTTCCACTACGGGCTCACCTCGTCGGACGTTCTCGACACAGCGCTTTCGCTCGCGGTCCGGCAGGCAGGCGAGCTCCTGCTCGTAGAGCTTGGCGGTGCCTTCGCCGCCGTGGTCGCCCGGGCCGAGCAGCATCGCGAGACCCTGTGCGCGGGGCGAACCCATGGCGTTCACGCCGAACCAACGACGTTCGGGCTCAAGCTCGCCGGCTGGGCGTTCGCCCTCGACCGCGACCGGCACCGTCTCGAGGAGGCTCTCGCGGGTCTCCGGGTGGGGAAGCTCTCCGGGGCGGTCGGTACGTACGCAGCGATCGACCCTCGCGTCGAAGCGATCGCGTGCGAACGGCTGGACCTCACTCCGGCGCCGACGTCCACCCAGGTGCTCCAGCGAGACCGGCACGCCGAGCTGCTGAACGCCCTCGCGCTCGTCGGCTCCTCACTCGACCGGTTCGCGACCGAGATCCGGCACCTCTCCCGCACCGAAGTGCGCGAGGTCGAGGAGCCGTTCGGCCGCCGTCAGAAGGGGTCGAGCGCAATGCCGCACAAGCGGAATCCGATCACGGCCGAGCGGATCAGCGGGCTCGCGCGCGTCGTCCGCGCGAACGCGCTCGTCGGCATGGAGAACGTGGCTCTCTGGCATGAACGGGACATCTCCCACAGCTCGGCCGAGCGGGTGGTGATCCCCGACTCGTTTCTCGCGATCGACTACATGCTCGACCGATTTACGTGGCTCATCGATGGTCTTGTGGTTCGCGAGGAGCGAATGCGCGAGAACCTCTGGTCGAGTCACGGCCTGTTCTTCTCACAGCGCCTGCTCCTGGCGCTCGTGGAGTCGGGTCTCGGTCGAGACGACGCGTACCGGCTCGTCCAACGTTCGGCGATGCGCGCATGGGACGAGGCGATCTCGTTCGTCGATCTCGTTCGCGCTGACGCGGAGATCGCCTCGCGCGTCGACCTCGACGCGGTGTTCGACATCGGCCACTACACGCGCCACGTCTCGACGGTGTTCGAGCGTCTCGAAGAGCTTGCCGGTCAGCGTCGTGGGAGTGTCACCGCGTGAGCGTTCCCGGGACGCACGTGGGCTCGGGCAAAGTGCGCGAGCTGTACGCGCTCGACGACGGCCGAATCGCGCTGGTCGCTTCCGATCGCCTCTCGACGTTCGACGTGATCCTGCCGACGCCGATTCCCGACAAGGGCCGCGTGCTCACCGGGCTCTCGGTCTTCTGGTTCAACCGGACGCGCTCGCTGGTCCCCAATCACCTGACGGAGCTCGGCGACGACGGACGCACGATGCTCTGCCGCCGGCTGGAGATGCTTCCTGTCGAGTTCGTCGTGCGTGGCTATCTCGCCGGGTCGGGTTGGGCCGAGTACCGCGAGAGGGGCTCTGTCTGCGGCCAGGCGCTTCCCACCGGGCTCGCCGAGTCTTCGCAGCTGCCGGCGCCGATCGTGACACCCGCGACCAAGGCGGCCACCGGGCACGATCTCAATATCTCGGAGGACGAGGCGCGAGAGCTCTGCGGCGTCGATGCGTACGACGCCGCCCGCGCTGCCGCGCTCGCAGTCTACGCGTACGGCGCAGCTCATGCCCGAGCCCGCGGGATCATCCTCGCCGACACCAAGTTCGAGCTCGGCTTGGACGACAACGGCACCGTCACGCTCGGCGACGAGGCGATGACTCCCGACTCGTCCCGATTCTGGCCCACGGACGGATACACGCCCGGACGACCGCAGCTCTCATTCGACAAGCAGTACGCCCGCGACTGGTGCCTGGCGACCGGCTGGGACAGGACGGCCCCCGGCCCCGAGCTCCCGGACGACGTCGTCGCCGGAACCAGGGCACGCTACGTCGAGGCCTTCGAGCGCCTCACCGAGATCCGATTCGCCCAGTACGTAGCCGATCCACAGGTGGTGCTGTGAAGGTCACCGTGCTCATCCGCCCGAAGCCTGGCATCCTCGACCCCCAGGGAGAGGCCGTTCGCGACTCGCTCGGCAAGCTCGGCTTCGCCGTCACCGCCGCCCGCATCGGCCGCCTTGTCGATCTCGAGCTCGAGGCAGACACACCCGAACGCGCCCGCGCCGAAGCGGAACAGATGTGTCGGGAGCTCCTCGCGAACGGGCTCATCGAGAGCTACGAGGTCGAAGTCGGATGAGTCGTCCCCGGATCGCAGTCGTCACGTTTCCAGGGTCACTTGACGACGGAGACGCGCTGATCGCGCTCCAGAGCCTCGGCGCCGATGCCGTCTCGACATGGCACGCCGACGAGAGCCTTCCCGAAGGCGCCGCGGGGGTTGTGCTGCCTGGTGGGTTCTCGTATGGCGACTACCTGCGCTGCGGCGCGATCGCCCGGTTCTCGCCGATCATGCCGGCGGTCGCCCGCTTCGCGGCCACCGGGCGCCCCGTCCTCGGGATCTGCAACGGGTTCCAGATCCTCTGTGAGGCCGGTCTGCTCCCGGGCGTGCTCCGGCAGAACCGCCAACAGCGCTTCATGTGCCGCGACGTCACCGTGCGCGTCGAGACGACCGCGACGCCGTTCACGTCTACTTGCGCCGTCGGCGACGAGCTCGTGATCCCCGTCAAGAACGGTGAGGGCGCCTGGTACGCCGACGACGAGCTCTTCGCGCAGGTCGTCGAGGGCGACCAGGTTGTCCTCCGGTACACCAAGGATGTCAACGGGTCCAGAGACGACGTTGCTGGAATCGTCAACGAGGACGGGAATGTGATGGGGCTCATGCCGCACCCCGAGCACGCGGTCGACCCGCTGCTTGGCCCCGTCGGTGGGATCGCGATCCTCGAAGGGCTCGTCGAGGCCGCCCGCGGCCACATGCCCGTTCCTCACCTCGCGTAGGTTGTCTCGTCCTGGCGACCGGTCGCGCTAGGCCTCACCCCCTTTCGAGCGTCTCTGCGAGTTCCGGCGACCTCGCGATTGCCTTCCACAGTCGCGGCACGTCGCGCGCCCGCAGCGTCACGGGCCCGCGCCGAACCGTCCTCTCGGTTGCGTATGCGAACCGTACGAGCCGCTGTCCGTCGCGCGTTTCGAGAAGCTCCACGACGACCTCGAACTGCCGCTCCCCCACCCGCTGCGGCACCGAGATCTCCGCGACCCGATCGGCCCTACCCCAAGGCGTGGAGACGGTTGTCGTGATCGGAGCCATGGGATGACGGTACGCGACCAACCGTCACAGAACTGTGTCAACTTCGTGCCAAGTCTGTGTCAAACGATCCACAGGCCGGGTGGCGCGTGCAGACACACGCCCACCCAGCCTGCCGCACCGTCAACCGATCACGACGCGCGGGGGCTCGTGACCACCAGCATCGAGGCGGAATGGTGGGTACTCGGGCGTCATCAGCGCCGAATACGCGCCGACCCGGTACGCCCACCGGTTGAACCCCACCGCCAGCTCGAAGATCTCGTTCGGGTAGCGGTTCCGGACGAGCAACAGGATGCCCGCGACAAGCACGAGCACACCGATCACGCCGGGGAAGCCAACGGTCCAGTGCGGCCCGACCCAGCCGATCCCCGCACCGCCCGCGAGGACACCCGCGATCAGGTACTGAGGCAACCCGAGGAACCACCAGCCGATCAGTGGGAGACCGCGACGCTGATATGTCGGATAGTCGATCTCGAGCCGGGCAGGGTAATCCGGGACGTCGGCAAGCGTGAACGGCGGGTAGCGGTCGGTGGCGAGGGCGCCGAAGGCATAGAACTCGACCCGCCACGTCCACCGGAGCACGCCGACGTTGTAATCGAACAGCCGCCGCGGATACTCCCCCGTGAACAGGATCACGAGGAACGCTCCGAGCGTTGCGAACACGAACCCGATCCACAGGAAGAACAGCACGATCCCATGCGGGATCACGAGCAGCCACTTCACGAGCCAGAGCCAGCGGCTGAGATCCGGTTCGAGCTCGCCTTCGAGCCGCACCGGATAGGGAGTCGAGGCCACGATGACCTCCTTTCGGTCGCGAGCGGAAACCCATCCCGCCCTCCAACGCAAGCCTGACCGAACCGCGTGGTCTCGCCAACGGGGCGACCGCGGATCTGGCGCACGGACAACCCGCACGGTCATACGCTTCGGCAGTGCACGACGTGCTCGTGATCGGGGCCGGCACCGCTGGGTGTGTCCTCGCCTCCCGGCTGAGCGACGATCCTCGGTGCCGGGTCATGCTCGTGGAGGCCGGGCCGCGTGATCGAAAGCTCGAGGTCCGCATCCCGGCCGCGTTCTCGAAGCTGTTCGGGTCGAAGCTCGACTGGGGCTACCGGACGACATCGCAAGGTGCGCTCGACGATCGGCGGCTCGTGTACCCGCGCGGGCGCCTGCTCGGCGGCTCGGCCGCGATCAACGCGATGATGGCCCTGCGCGGCCACCGGTCCGACTACGAGCCCTGGCCGCAGAGCTGGCAGTGGGAGACGGTCGAGCGGCTCTACGCGAAGAGTTCCCCGGAGTTCGCCGTCACGCAACCGGCGACCCCGAGCCCGATGGCGCTGGCGTTCTGCGAGACAGCCGCGCGAGTGCTCGCGATCACACGGCGCGACGATCTCAACGATCCCGACAACGACGGCGTCGGCCTGACCCCGCTCTCGATTCGCGACGGCGCCCGCTGGAGCGTCGTCGACGGGTACCTGCGCCCGGTGCTGAAGAGACCGAACCTCACGCTCGAGACGGGGACGACCGTCCACCGGCTTCTCTTCGAGGGCAAGCGGGTGACCGGCGCACTCGGCTCGACCGGTCGCGAGCTCCGCGAGTTGAGAGCACGGACGGTCGTGCTCGCCGGCGGCTCGATCGGCAGCCCTGCAATCCTGCTTCGCTCCGGGATCGGGCCGGCAGCCGAGCTCGCGCGCCACGGAATCGACCGGCACGTCGAAAGCGCCGGAGTCGGCGCCAACCTTCGCGACCATCTCGCCAACGGCGTCCTCGTCGAGACCCGCCCCGGCGTCACCACGCTCGCGAGCGCCGAGACCATCCCCAACGTCCTCCGCTGGCTGCTCCGGAAGCAGGGGCCCTTGACCTCCAACGTCGCAGAGGCCGCCGCGTTCGTGCGCACTGACCCGACGCTGGCGGCGCCCGACCTCGAGCTGATCTTCGCGCCCGTCCCCTTCGAGAACGAAGGCACGACGAAGCCGTCGTTCGACGGTTTCACCGTCGCAACGGTGCTGTTGCAACCGAAAAGCGTAGGCTCCGTCCGACTCGCGTCCAGCGACCCCGCCGCGGCGCCGCTGATCGACCCCGGCTTCCTCACCGACCCGGACGGCGACGACCACCGGCTCGTGCGCTACGGAATCCGGCTTGCACGGACGATTGCCGGAACCGCGCCGCTCGCAGGATTCGCGGCGAAAGAACGCTTGCCCGGCCCCGAGCTGACCACCGACGACGAGCTCGCCACCCACGTTCGGGCCGTCTCGCAGACGCTCTACCACCCGGTCGGCACGTGCCGCATGGGTGACGATCCGGCCTCGGTCGTCGACCCCGAGCTCCGGGTGCGCGGCGTCGACGGGCTTCGCGTCGTCGATGCGTCGGTGATCCCCACGCTCCCGCGCGGCCACACGAACTGGCCCGCGGTGATCGTCGCCGAGCGCGGGGCCGAGCTGCTCGCGCTAGGAAGCGATCCTCGCGAGTGACGCCCGACCGAGCGCGACGACGCGCTCGGGGTCGTCCCAGTGCGCGATCTCGACGTCGACGACTGCGAGCGTCCGCCCCGCCCGCCGGCACGTCGCCGTCACCCGCAGCTCGTCGAGCGAGGCTGGTCGCAGAAAGTCGACCGACAGGCTGCTGACAATCCAGTCTCCTCCCTGAGAGCAGGCCGCATACCAGGATGCGGTGTCGACGCAGGTCGCGAGCGTGCCGCCGTGGAGCTGCGGAGGATCGACCGAGCCGAGTGCCGTCTCGCCCGGCGAGAGTCGAAGAACCGCGATGCCGGTCGCGACCGACACGAGCCGATGCCCGAGCGCACCGTCGAGGGGCGAGGCGATCTCCGGGACACTCATCGCAGCACCAGCTCCTTTGCAATCTCGTAGTCGGTCTCATCGAGCGCACCCTCGGCCCGAAGGCGGGCGAGCGTCTCGAGCTCCGCGGCCAGCCTGGGCCTCGGCTGCTCCAGCCTCTCGCGCGAAGCCACGAGCGTCCGCACCCAGGCGCCAGGCTCGGCTGCCGCCGCCTCGGGCGACTCGGCGCGCACCATTCGCCGGACCGTCTCCGCCGCGAGCACAAGAAGGACGGCGGCGACCACGACGAACGCGAACCTGCCGAGTTGAGGCGTCGGCCGCCACCAGATCAACGCAAGCAGAACCATCGCCGCAATCCCGTGGGAATACGACCTGCGAGCGAGCACGGGCGCGAACGCATAGCGGGCTTGCGTCGCGAGCGCCCCCCGGCCGATCAGCCACGCCACCACGAGCGCTGCGAGCCCCGTGATGACGAACGTCCGCGCGCCCCCGGCGAGGAGATCGGTGAGGATCCGCCAGACCGCTGTCGTCGCCTCGTCCCCGGCGGTCGCCGAGAGCTGGTCGACGACGTACGCGCCCGCCACCTTGCGCAGGGCGAGCATCGTTACCCCCGCAAGGACGAGCCCGACGCCGACCGCCCGGAGCTCCAGGCGTCGCCTTCCCGCCGCGAGCCAGATCCCGAGGACCGCGAGGCCAAGCGAGAGCCACGGGAGCAGCCACGCAATCGTCCGGAAGCGCGCCGTCAGATCCTGGGCGGCCTCGAACCTGTTCGCGGGCACGAGCCTGATGACGCCGACATCGGCGGGAATCCCCGCCGCGCCGCTCCCGAGAAACGAGAGCTCGGTGGCGAGCTCGACGATCGTCTCGTGAAGGTCGAGGACGACGTACCCGTCCTTCGTCCCGACCGGCCCGAGATCGTCCTCGAGCGCGCGAAGCGCGACCGCCTGCGCCTTCGTCGCCGACGCAATGAAGCTCTTCTGGATTCGTGGACGCGCCAGCAGCTCGGAAGCAGTTCTCTCGCCCAGCTGCCGTAACGCTGCCGAGAGGGGCGCGGCGAGGGCCTTTTGGTCGGCGGGAAGCTCCCGCTCCAGCTCCAAGCGGACGTCGACGTTGGCAAAGAGCTGCGCCGTGAGCTCAGACGCGAGGCGCTCCCGAACGGCGTCGTCCCTGACGAGCTCGGCGGCCGTGGTCGAGAACGTCCCGGGATCGAACAGCTGCCAGCGCAGGTAGGTGGACAGCAAGCTGACCCACGCGAGCACGATCGCGACCACGACCAGCACACGCGCAACCACCCTGCGACCGCGAGACAGCGCAGGAGCGGTGGTCACGAGTTACCGCCGGCGCGGCCAGCGCTGCGCGGCCGCCGTCCGGGCGCCCCGGTCACCGTCCCGAGCGATCGATCAGCTCGACGCGGTACCCGTCGGGATCGCCGACGAAGCAGATGAGCGACCCGCCCTCGCGGACGCGATATGGCTCCCGCTCGGCGTGGATGCCCTGGCCGGCGAGCTGCGCGAGCGTCGCCGCAAGGTCGTCGACCCCGATCGCGATGTGTCCGTACCCGGTTCCGAGCTCGTACGTGCGCCCGTCGGTGTTGTAGGTCAGCTCGAGCTCGGCCTCGTCGCCGGGAAACCCGTAGAAGTACAGCGTCGCCTCGTGATGCCCGTCACGGACGATGTCCGACTCGCGCCGGAACTCCATCCCGAGCGCCTCGTAGAAGGAACGGCTGCGCGCCGGATCGGTCACGCGAAGCATGGTGTGAAGGAAGTTGGCCATGGCTCCCTTCTAACACACGGTCTACGGGACGTGGGCGATCGTCGGGGCCCGTCCGACGGCGAGGTGAACCGGTTCGCTAGGGTCGAACAATGACCAAAGACCGCCACATCAACCCTTGGATCGTCCTCGTCCTGGTCTGCCTCGCGCAGTTCATGGTCGTGCTCGACGCGACGATCACCAACGTCGCGCTGCCGTCGATCAAGGTCGACCTCGCGATGTCGGACGCCGATCTCCAGTGGATCGTCAACGCCTACACGCTTCTATTCGGAGGCTTCCTGCTGCTCGGCGGTCGCGCGGGCGACCTCTTTGGACGGAAGCGTGTGTTTCTCATCGGCGTCGTGGTCTTCACGTCCGCCTCGGCGCTCTGTGGTGTCGCGGGCACCCAGGAGCTGCTGATCATCGGCCGCGGGTTGCAGGGGCTCGGAGCGGCGCTCGTCTCGCCCGCCGCGCTCTCGATCGTGACGACGACGTTCGCGGAGGGCTCGGAGCGGACGAAGGCGATGGGCGTCTGGGCGGCGATCGCGGTCGGTGGCGGTGCGGTCGGCCTCGTGCTCGGGGGCGCGCTCACCGAATACCTCTCCTGGCCCTGGGTGTTCTTCGTCAACGTTCCGGTCGGAATCGCCGCCTTCGTTCTCTCCCTACGCCTCGTGCCGGAGTCGCGCGACGAGCACGCGCAGGGCAAGGGCTTCGACCTCGGCGGCGCCGTCTCGATCACCGCCGGGTTGATCCTGCTCGTCTACGGGATCGTGCGCTCTGGCGAGGTCGGCTGGGGATCCGGCGAGGTGATCGGATTGCTGGTCGCCTCGGCAATCCTCCACGCGGTCTTCGTGCTGGTTGAGCTGCGTCACCGCGCCCCTCTCGTGCGCCTGAACATCTTCTCGACCCGGCCGCTTCGCGGGGCAAACACGACGATGCTGCTCGTCGCTTCCGGCCTGTTCGCGATGTTCTTCTTCAACACGCTCTACGTCCAGAACGTGCTCGGATACTCACCGCTCAAGGCCGGACTCGCGTTTATCCCGTTCACGGTCGGGGTCATCGTCGGCTCGGCGCTCTCCCAGGCGCTAATCCCCCGGATCGGCGCACGTGAGGTGCCGGCGCTGGGGTTGATCCTCGCCACGCTCGGGATGCTCGCGTTCGTACGCCTCGACGTCGGGGGCACTTACGTCGGCGACCTGCTTCCCGGGATCCTCCTCTGCTCGATCGGGATGGGGCTCGTCTTCGTCCCGGTGACGCTGATCGCGACAAGCGGTGTGCCGCACGAGGATGCCGGTCTCGCCTCGGGCATGTTCAACACCTCCCAGCAGGTCGGCGGCGCGCTCGGGCTCGCAGTGCTCTCGACGCTCGCCTCGAGCCGGACGACCGACACCCTCGGCTCGCTCGGGCACGCGCCCTCGCCCGGTGAACAGGCATCCGCGCTGGTCAAGGGCTTCCACGTCGCCTACGTTGGCGGTGCGATCGTGCTCGCGGTCTCGGCTGTCGCGCTGCTCGCGCTGCTCCGGCGAAGCGACGTTGCCGCCGTGAGCGACGGCGAGGCCGCGGCAGCGGTCGCCTAGTGGTCTCCCCGGGAAGTTCGGGTCGTGTTCGTCGGCGATAGCCGAGCAGGTCTACGACGCAGGGAGCGCGAAGACCGGTGTGGTATTGGCGCGACTGAGGACGACGGCCCGCGAAGCGCTGCAGCCGCACGAAGCTGGTGCGAGCGTCGCGGAGCGACCATTAGACAACCCCAACAGCTCGACGCAGCGGTCCTGGATCAGGCTGCGCGCGTCGCCGCCCACCCGCGAAGCCAGCCGGTCGCATCGGCCGCGGGGATCGCAGGCGAGATGTGAAAGCCCTGCACGGCGTCACAGCCAAGCGCCGTCAGCTGCGCGAACGTCTCTGCCGACTCGATCCCCTCCGCGATCACGGGCAGCTCGAGCTCGTGCGCGAGCATGATCGTCGAGCGGACGATCGCCAGCGAGCGCTTGTCGCTCAGGCCCTGCGTGAACGTGCGATCAAGCTTCAGCTCGTCGACCGGCAGGTCGCGGAGATAGGCGAGCGACGATCGCCCGATCCCGTAGTCGTCGATGCTGACCCGGAAGCCGAGCCGGCGCAGCTCGGCGAGCGCGTCGACGCAACGCTCGAAGTCGACCATCAACGCGTCCTCGGTGACCTCGATGATGAACCCGTTCGAGGAGAGCCCATGCGCCTCGAGCGTCGCGAGAACCGTCTCCGGGAGCGCCGGGTCGTGAAGCACGTCCGCCGACAGGTTCACCGCGACCGGCACCTCGAGCCCGTCCTCCCGCCACGCGGCCGCCTGGCGCGCCACGTCGGCGAACACGGCCTTCGTGAGCATCCCCATCAGCCCGTTCGCCGACGCGAGCGGGAGGAAGACGCCGGGGGATAGCAGGCCGCGCGTCGGGTGCTGCCAGCGGACGAGCGCCTCCAGTGCGTGGATCCCATCGTCAGCCAGCCGCACGATCGGCTGGTAGTGCAGGAGCACCTCGGGCGTTCCGAGCGCCCCGCGCAGCGCTTCGATCAGCAGCAGGCGGTGCTGGCTCTCGCGGTCGCGCTCGGGGTGGAAAACCTCCACTCCCGACCCCGCCCGCTTTGCCGCATACATCGCGACATCGGCGCGGGCAAGCAGCTCGTCGGTGTTCGCTGCATGCTCCGGGAAGCGTGCGATGCCGATGCTCGCGCGTGCATGGACCGTCAACCCGTCGAGATCGAACGGCGCCGCGAGGGCGTCGTGCATCCGGTCAGCGACCGCCTGGGCATGGCTGTGGTCACGGGTCGTCAAGACCGCGAACTCGTCACCGCCGAGGCGGGCAAGCGCGACAGCGCCGGCATCGAGCTCGGCGCTCAGCCTGCTCCCCACCTGGACGAGCAGGCGGTCGCCGGCCTGATGGCCGAGGGAGTCGTTGACCTCCTTGAACCGGTCGAGATCGATGAGAAGCACGCTCACGTCCCCCGCGCCGCGCTCCACCAGCTCCTCGAGGAGCTCGTAAAAGCCGCGCCGGTTGGTCAGCTCGGTGAGATCGTCGGTTCGCGCCAGCAAGCGCGCCGTCGCGAGACCGTGCAGCTCGCGGAACGCGAGCAGCACTCGCACCACCGCCAGACCGAGCGTCGCCGCGGCAAAGGCGACGGCCGGAATGGGCACCTCGGCGAAGCCCTGTGCGGCGAGCACCACGACCGCGGCGAGACTGAAGGTCAGTGGCAGCCACACCATCGACTCTGGTCGGCGCACCCGCGAGCGTGCAGGGGCGGTCAGTGCCGCCAACCCCATCAGCATCGCGGCGCCGGCCCAGCCGAGGTCGAGAACGCCCCCTTCAACGTAGGTGCCCGCGGCCGTCCGGAAGAGGAAGATCGTGTCGGTGACGGCGAAGAACGCGAACGCACCGCCCACGAGCAGGATGCGCGCACCGAGGCCCTGACCGGCGACAGTGCCGAGCGCAATCACGAAGAGCAACAGCATCAGGTCGCCCGTGGGGTAGGCGAGGTTCGTGGCGACCGTCGTCAGCGGCCCGGTCGTCGTCTCGAGGATCGGCCCGAGCGCAAGCGCCGACGCAACCGAGACGCCACCGAGCGCGGCCACGAGCCCGTCCAGCCAGCTATGCACCGAGGAGCCGTGCACCCAGCGTCGCGTCAGCGTCGCAAGGCAGGCGTAGGCAAACGCGTAGAAGATCAGCCAGCCGGCATCACCGAGGGACGGGTACGGAGGCTCGTCGAAGCGGCCCAGCCAGATCGTCGAGTACAGATTCGCGACGGTGAAGATCGCCAGCCCGACCCCGAGCAGCTGCCACGCGAGCCGCTCGGCACCGCGCCGGGTCAGGCAGAGGAGGGCGGAGGCGGCAAACGGGAGGTTGTAGAGCCCGGCGTCGAAGAGCAGGTTGGGGCCGGCCGCATCGCGCAACAGCACGGACGCCGCAAACGCGACGAAGCCGCCACACATGACAACGACGAGCGCAAGCGTGAGCAGGCCTCGTCGACGGGCCGGAGGGTGGTCCACACCGCTGATATCGGCAATCCGAACGGGATGTTCAGCCGCCGCGCGCGGCGACCTTGACCGCCTCGCTGATCGTCGGGTGCGTGTGCACGGTCGCGAGCAGCGGCGCGAGCGTCCCACCCGGCGCGTTCATCGCAACCTGCGGGCCGGGAAGCAGGTCGGCGCCGTCTCGAGCGAGGATCCCGACGCCGAGGATCACCCCTGTCCGCGCATCGAGAACGAACTTGACCCGCCCGCGGCGGTCGCCGATCGCCCGGGCCTTCCCGCGGGTGCCGACGTCCGAGCGGCGCACCTCGATCTCGTACCCGGCCTCCCGTGCCTGGCGCTCGGTCAGCCCGGCCGCAGCGAGCACCGGATCGGTGAAGATCGCGCGCGGGATCGTCCGGTAGTCCGGCACCTGCGCGGCGCCGTCGAGCATGTTCGCGATCGCGAGTGGCGCCTCGTACGTGGCGACGTGCGTGAAGAGCATCCTCCCGTGTGCGTCGCCGACCGCCCAGATGCTCGGGACGGCCGTGCGAAGGTGCGCATCCGTCTCGATCCCGGTGGCGCCGAACGGGATCCCGAGCTCCTCGAGCCCGAGGCCCGTGACGTTCGGGGCGCGGCCGACCGCGGCGAGGATCGCGTCGCCGACAACCCGGTTGCCACCCGCGCAGACGACGGCCGGCCGTCCGTCGACGAGCTCGAGGCGCTCGACCGCCGAGCCCGTGAGCACCCGCACGCCCTCCTCCTCGAGGTAGCCCTTGAGCAAATCCCCGAGCTCATCGTCCTCACCATGCGCGAGATGCTCGCCGCGCTGGACGACGGTCACCTGAGCGCCGAGCCGCCGGTAGATCTGCGCGAACTCGAGCGAGACGGCGCCTGCCCCGATGCAGACGAGATGACCGGGAAGCGTCGTCCAGGCGGCGGAGAGGAGGTCGTCGCTCGTGACGGTCGGCACGGTGTCGGCACCCGGCACGCCCAGCCGCTTCGCCGAGGCGCCCGTCGCGATCAGCGCCCGCTCGAAATGGACGCGCATGTCGCCGGCGTCGACCTCGTGCGGAGACACGAAGCGGGCGCGCTCGCGGACGAGGTCGATGCCGCGCTCGGTGAGGAGGTGCTCGTAGAACGCGCTGCCGTCGTCGATCACCTGGCGTACGCGGCTCA
This sequence comes from Gaiellales bacterium, assembly GCA_046330385.1. Lineage (GTDB taxonomy): Bacteria > Actinomycetota > Thermoleophilia > Gaiellales > Gaiellaceae > Gaiella. The sequence continues at coordinate 578,460 of JAXLSV010000003.1, forward strand.
TCACCGCTAGGAAGTCGACCTCGACTTCGCCGACGCGAATCCCGAACTCCTCTGCCCTCCGTGCGTCGTGCGCGATCTCTGCGGCCCTGACCAGGGCTTTCGTCGGGATGCACCCGCGCGTGATTCAGGTGCCGCCGAGCGGGCCGGGCTCGAAGACCACGACCTTGGCTCCCCGCGCGACCGCGGCAAGTGCGCCGCTGATCCCTGCCATCCCTCCGCCGAGGATCGCGACGTCGTACGGATGCCCGCTCACGCCCCGAGCGTACAACCCTGCGTAGGATCGCGTCGTGACCTTTCGATTCTCCTATGGGCGCAAGCCGATCGTCGCCCTCGACGGGATGGTCGCGACCAGCCAGGCGCGCGCGACCCGGGCCGGTCTCCGCATGCTCGAGCGCGGCGGCAACGCGGCTGACGCTGCGATCGCCGCGGCAGCCATGCTCTGCGTCACCGAGCCGATGTCCACTGGGATCGGTGGCGACTGCTTCGCAATCGTGTGGCAGGACGGACGAGCCGACGGGCTCGACTCCGCGGGGCCGGCGCCGGCGAGCGCCGCCCCGCTCGTCCCAGTGGCCGAGACCGGCCCCACCTCGGTGACGGTGCCCGGCGCCGTCGCCGGGTGGGCTGCGCTCTCGGAGCGCTACGGTCGCCTCGGGCTCGACGCTTGCCTCGCCGACGCGATCGACGCCGCAGAGCGGGGGTTCGCCGCAGGGTGGCATACCGCCGATATGTGGCAGCACGGCCCGTCCCCATCGGAGCTCGGCGCCCCGCCCAAGCTCGCGCAGCGCGTCCGGCTCCCCGAGCTCGGAGCGTCACTCCGCGCAATCGCGAGCCAGGGCCCTTCCGCCCTCTACACAGGGCGTATCGCCGAGGCCATCGCCGCCGCCAGCTGGCTCGAGGAGCGCGACCTTGCCTCGTTCGCGCCGAGCTGGGTCGAGCCGCTTCGCCTGTCCTACCGCGGGACGGAAGTCCTCGAGCTCCCGCCACCGGGCCAGGGCGTCGCCGCGCTCGAGCTGCTCGGGCTCCTCGAAGGCCTCGAGCCGACGCTCGCCAACACGATTCACTGCGCTCGGCTCGCGCTCGAGGACGCGTTCGCGCGTGTCCGTGACGGCGCCGACGTCAGCGAGCTCCTCGAGCCGCAGTTCCTCACCGAGCGGCGGCGCGCGGTGCCGGGGACGGCGCGCGAGCTGCGCGGCGGCACCGTGTATCTCTGCGTCGTCGACGGCGACCGGATGGCGGTGTCGTTCATCCAGAGCGTCTTCCACGGCTTCGGCTCGGGTGTGGTTGCACCGGGCACGGGGATCGTCCTGCAGAACCGCGGCGCGTGCTTCGCGGTAGAGGGCGCCGTGACGCCCGGGCGACGGCCGTACCACACGATCATCCCGGGAATGCTCGTGCGCGACGGGGCCCTTCTCGGCCCGTTCGGGAATATGGGCGGGTTCATCCAGGCGCAGGCCCACGCCCAGCTCGTCTCGGGGCTTGTCGACGCGGAGCTCGACCCGCAGGCAGTGCTTGACCGTCCACGCTTCCGCGTCGACGGCGACGTCGTGCTGCTCGAAGAAGGTCTTTGGGACCAGGTCGACGCGCTTCGCAAGGCCGGGATCGATGCCGCTCCCGACCAGGACGTGTACGGCTTCGGCGGGGGGCAGATGATCCTGACCGAGGGTGACGGTCTGATCGGCGGCTCCGACCCGCGCAAGGACGGCTACGCGGGAGCGATCTAGACCCGCCTCGCCGGCGCAACGCGGCGGCGGCCGAGCGCGAGCGCGCCCGAGCCGAGCGCGACGCCCGAGAGAATCAGCGCAAGCCCGGCGAGCGACGAGAGCCTGATCGGCTCTTCGAGCAGGATCGCCCCATACGTCAGCGCGAACGCCGGCATCAGATACGTCACGAGGCTCAGCCTGCGCCCGCCGAACAACCGCAGCATGCGGTAGAGGGCGAGCTGCGCGAAGACCGTCGCGAGCGCGACCAGCGTCAGCAGGGCGGCGATTGCCGTTGTCGACGGCCAGTCCGATGGGAGCTCGGTCGCGGCGAGTGGCAGGAGTGAGAACCCGGCGCCGAGCATCGCCCCACAGGCGAGGACCGGTCCCGGTGCGTCCGTCACCCGCCGTTGTCCGATCACGTTGCCCGCCGCGTACGCGAACGATGAGAGCACGACCGCCAGCGTCCCGATCACGAACCACAGCCCCCCGTCCGGGTCGACACCGGTAAGCACGCCGACGCCGACCAGCCCGAGCGCGATCCCGAGCCAGCGCCGCGGGCCCATCGGCTCGTGAGGGAGGAAGCGCAGCCCGAGCAGCACAGTGAACAGAGGCACCGTCGCCTGCGCGATCGCCGCGATCCCCGTGTCGATGTGCTTCTCGCCCCAGGCGACGAGCCAGAACGGCAACGCGTTCGCGACGACGCCCATCACGAGCCATGTCCGCCACGAGGCCCGGAGGCCGGCAAGCGCCGTGCGCGTACCGACGGTCGCGCCCAGCAACGCGAACAGCGCGATCGCGGCGAGCAGCCCGCGGATGCACATCATGAACCCGGGCTCGAACCCACCGTCGAGCCCGACCTTGATCAGCAGGTAGCTCCCACCCCAGATCGCCGCGAGCGTGATCAGGTGCGTCGAATACCGGTTCACCCGCGATCACCTCTGTCATGGCAGCGCACGATCTGAGCCTACGTCGCTCAGGGGCTTCGATGACGGCGGATCCGTGTCGCCCCCGACGACGACGGGCGTCGCCCGACGGCAGGATGGGATCGTGCTCCATGTGGAAGCACGTCATCGACTCGACGAGGATCGCGAGCGCGCCGTGCACGGCTGCTCCCCCGCGGAGGTCGCCGCGACGCTCGCGACCGACCTGACCGGCGGGCTAGCCGAGGGCGAGGCAGCCGCGCGCCTCGCGACCGTCGGTCGCAACGAGCTCCGCCGGGAGCTCCGGCCGCCGTACGTACGGATCGCGATCCACCAGCTGCGCGACCCGCTGGTCGCGCTGCTCGTCGCCGCCGCCGCGGTCTCGTTCTCGATCGGCGAGACGATCGAAGCGACGGCGATCGCGCTGATCGTGGTGCTCAACGGGATCTTCGGCTTCGTCCAGGAGGTGGGAGCCGCCCGCGCCGTGCTTGCGCTCTCGGTCGCGATCGCCGCCGAAGCCGAGGTTGTGCGCAGTGGCGTCGCGAAGCGTGTTCCGGTCGCCGAGCTCGTGCCCGGAGACCTCGTGCGGCTGCGCGAGGGGGAGCGAGTCCCTGCCGATCTCCGTCTCTCTCGCGCCGAGGGACTCGAGTGCGACGAGTCGCTGCTGACCGGCGAGTCGGTCCCGGTCGCAAAGCAGGTGGAGCCCGTGACGCCGGCCACCCCGCTCGCGGAGCGCTATTCGATGGCTTACGCCGGCACCGCGGTGACGCGCGGGGCGGGCGTCGGGCTCGTGGTCGCGACCGGGCAGCGGACGGAGCAGGGGACGGTCGCTCAGCTTGCCCGGCGCGCCACCCCGCCGCCGACGCCTCTCCAGCTGCGGCTAGCCGCGCTCGCGCGCCGGCTCGCGCTCCTCGGGGTCGGCCTCACGGTCGCCCTCGCGACCGCAATGAGCCTCCGCGACGCGCCGGCGCACGAGGCGTTTCTCGTGGGCGTCTCAGTCGCCGTTGCCGCCGTCCCGGAAGGCCTCGCCGCGACGGTGACGATCGCGCTCGCGCTCGGTGCCCGTGAGCTCGCGCGGCGCGGGGCGGTCGTCCGTCAGCTCGCCGCGATCGAGACCGTCGGCGAGGCCACGATCGTGTGCGCCGACAAGACCGGCACGCTCACCGAGAATCGCCTCAGAGTCGAGCGCCTCGAGGCTGCACCGGGGATCCCCCGCGGCGAGCTGGTGCAGGCGATCGCCGACCTCGCGGGCGCCGAGCTCGACCCCGTCGACCAGGCGCTGGCCGTGGCGGCGGCAGAGGCGGAGGTCGAGCGGCGCCCAGTGCTCGCGACCGTCCCGTTCGACGCCGCCAACCGCCGAGCCGGCGTCATCGTCGCCGAGTCGCCGGGAGCGCTCGGGCTCGTGAAGGGCGCACCGGAGACGGTGCTCGCACTCTGCCGGGAACCCGCGCCTGAGCTTGGCGCAACCGCGGCCGAGTGGGCGAGTGGAGGCCTCAGGGTGCTCCTCGTCGCTGCCCGCCCACTGCCGGCCGAAGCGCCAGACGCTGCGCTGCTCGACGAGTCGCTCGAGCCACTTGGCCTCCTCGCGCTCGCCGACCCGTTGCGGCCCGAAGCTCGAGAGGCCGTCGCCGACGCTCGCGGCCTCGGGCTCCAGGTGCGGATGCTGACCGGCGACCACCCCGCGACCGCGGCGGCGATCGCAGCCCAGCTCGGGCTCGGCGAGAACGAGACGTTCGCCCGCTGCACGCCGGCCGACAAGCTCGCGCTCGTCGACCAGCTGATCGCGAGCGACGAGGTCGTCGCGGTCACCGGCGACGGGATCAACGACGCGCCTGCGCTCAGGCGGGCCCACGTCGGGATCGCGATGGGCCATGGCGGGACCCAGGCCGCCCGCGAGGCCTCGTCGATCGTGCTGACCGACGACAGCTTCGCGACGATCGTCGCCGCAGTCCGGGAGGGCCGACGGATCGCGACGAACATCCGGTCGTTCCTCGCGTTTCTCCTCTCGGCGAACTTCGGGGAGGTCGTGCTGTTCGCGATCGCAGTCGTCGCCGGGCTGGGCGCGCCCCTCACCGTCGTGCAGGTGCTTGTCGTCAACCTCCTCACCGACGGGCCGCCGGCGGTGGCGCTTGCCCGCGAGCGCGGGCCGTTGGGGGAGACCGACGCGAGGACACGCTCTGCGCTACTCGGGCGACCGCTCGTCGTCGCGCTCACGGCGGTCGGGCTCGTCGTCGGTCTCGCGTCGCTCGGCTCGTTCCTCGCGGTGCGCGACCTGCGACCCGGCGCCGCCCAGACCGCGGCCTTCGTCACCATTGCCGTCGCCGAGCTTCTCGTCGTCTACTCCTGTCGCTCGCTCGAGCGACCGCCGTGGCGGCTCCCGCCAAACCGGTACCTCGATCTCGCCGTCGCGACCTCGGCGCTCGTCGTCTTCGCCGGTCTCTACCTCCCAGCGCTTCACGAGCCGCTTGGAACCGTCTCGCTGACGGCGACGGAGCTCGCGACCGCCCTCGCGTTTGCGGCAGTCCCGGCGGTCGTCGCCGAGACGCTGAGACGCCTCGCGAGGCCATCCAGGGCCGCGGCTAGACTGGCGTCCTGAGCTCGATCGTCGAACACCCGATCCACCGCCAGCTCGGACTCACGGACGGGGAATACGACCGCATCGTCGAGCTGCTCGAGCGCGAGCCGAACCACTTCGAGCTTGCCGTCTTCTCGCTGCTCTGGTCGGAGCACTGTGGGTACAAGCACTCCGCGCTCTTGCTGCGGCGGCTGCCGAGCGCCGGCGAGCGCGTGCTTCAGGGACCGGGGGAGAACGCCGGCGTCCTCGACCTCGGCGGTGGGCTCGCGGTGAGCTTCAAGGTCGAGAGCCACAACCACCCGTCTGCGGTCGAGCCGTTCCAGGGCGCGGCGACCGGCGTGGGAGGGATCCTGCGGGACATCGCGGCGATGGGCGCGCGCCCGATCGCGCTCCTCGACGGGCTGCGGTTCGGCGCGAACGACGATCACTTCTCCCGCGCGGTCGGCGGTGTTGGTCATTATGGCAACTGTCTCTCGGGCGACGAGCTGGTTCTCTACCGCAATGGCAGTCGCGCCAGAACTGCTGAGATCGCGGAGCTCGTGGACACCCGCGGCGCGGAGGGCAATGGTCAATGGACGGGTGCGCCGAAGAGGCCGTTCGAGGTTCTTTCACTGGATCCAGCGACCTTCGAGCCCGCTTGGCGGTCGGTGTCGAGGCTGTACCGGCGATCAGTCCCGAGGCTCGTCGAGATACGCGCTGCTTTGGGGCGGCGAATCAAGGTCTCCGAGGATCATCCAGTGGTGCTCTGGGAGGAAGGAGCCTTGGTCGAGCGCCGCGCAGCAGACGTGCGAGTCGGTGACCGATTGCCTCTTCTGACCGCGCTGCCTTCGGCGGTGGAGCCGCAAGCCCTCGACCTCATTGAGGCGATCGACGACGAAGACGTCGTTGTTCAACTCCCATCCGGCTGGCGACCGAGCGACGAGCTGCGAGTTGCGCTGAGGACGGTCCTGACGTCGCGGGATTCCCGGCACCGGTGGCTCAAGCGACGTGAGTTGCCCGTTGCGGTGTTCCGACGGCTAGAAGGGCTCCTGGCGGTTGAGCGGTCGGACTTGACTCTGAGACTGCCGGGGCCGCGCGCCAACCGGGCGCCTGCCGTCATCTGTCTCGACGCGGACTTCGCGCGACTCGTCGGCTACTTCTTGGCGGAGGGGTGCACGTCGGCTGACGGAACGACCATTCGTTTGATCTGGTCATTCGGTGCCACAGACCAAGACACAGAGTCTCTCCGTGACATCGAGCGGATTCTCGGCAACCTCGGTGTCCATTACCGACTCGAGCACCGTGCTGCAACCCGGGTCATCGTCGTCTCTTCAAGACTGCTCGGTTGCGTGTTTCGCGATGTCCTGGGGTGTGGTGGGAAGGCGCACGAGAAGGCGGTGCCGTCGGTGTTCCTGCAAGCACCCGAGCCACTCCGAGTCGAGCTTCTCAAGGGTCTGTTCAGAGGTGACGGATGCGTCACCTTCTCACCGACCTCGAACTCCGTGAAGCTCAGTCATTCGACCGTCAGCCGCGTGCTCCATGAGCACGTCGTGCTGCTTTTGCAGTCACTTGGGTTGACCCCTTCGCGTCATGAGCGTCAACCCGGCCCGACGATCGACGGCAGCGTGGTGAAAGCACGACGCGCCTACGTGGTTGAGCTCTACGGTTCCAGCGCTGTCGAGAGGTGTTCCGACTGGTTCTCGACCGCCGATCAGGCTCGGATGTTGGCTTCAACCCGCTCGAGGACGAATTCGGGTCGCCGCTCGCGACGCGAGAGCGATCACATTGCATCGATTGCAGTCACTTCGGTGGTTGCGATCCAAGGCGAGCAGGTCGTCTACGACTTCGAGGTACCGGGAACGCACCTCTTCGTGACGACCGGGGGAATCGTCACGCACAACTGCACGGGCGTCCCCAACGTCGGCGGCGAGGTCGTGTTCGACGACGTCTACTCCTCGAACTGTCTCGTCAACGCGATGTGCGTCGGACTGCTGCCGGCCGAGCGGATCATGAGCGCGAAGGCGACGACTGCGGGCGCGCTCGTCGTCGTGTACGGCGCGACCACGGGTCGCGACGGGATCGGGGGCGCCTCGGTGCTCGCAAGCGCCGACCTCGACGAGGGCGACGCCGACAAGCGCCCGACCGTGCAGGTCGGCGATCCCTTCACCGGGAAGCGCCTGATCGAGGTGTCGGTCGAGCTCGTCGAGCGCGATCTCGTCCTCTCGCTGCAGGACTGCGGAGCCGCCGGGCTCGCCTCGTCGCTCTCCGAGATGGCGGCCGACTACGGTCTCGACGTTCACCTCGACCGCGTCCCGCTACGCGAGCAGGGGATGGAGCCGTGGGAAGTGATGATCTCAGAGTCGCAGGAGCGGATGGTTGCGATCGTCTCGCCCGATCGGCTCGCCGAGGTCGAGGCGGTGATCGATCGCTGGGAGCTGCACCGCGCCGTGATCGGCGAGGTCACGGCGACCGGTGCGCTCCGTGCGTTCTGGCACGGCGATGTCGTCGGCGATGTTCCCGCGCGCCATCTCACCGAGAACTGCCCCCGCTACGTGGTCGAGCAGACGCCGCGGGCAGCCGTGCCGGAGCGTCCCTTCACGCTTCCAACCGTCGACGAGGCGCTTCTCACGCTGCTTGGCTCACCTCAGCTTCGCTCGCGTCGCTTCGTCACCGAGCGCTACGACCAGCTCGTCCAGTCGCGCACGGTGCGCCGACCGGGGCTCGACGCGGCAGTGCTGCGGTTGCGCCCCGACGACAGGGGTCTCGCTCTGACCCTCGACGGACAGTCGCGCGTCGGTGCGCTCGCGCCGCGCGTCGGCGGGCAGCTCGCGATCCTCGAGGCCGCCCGCAACGTCGCCTGCACCGGCGCTGAGCCGATCGGGTTCACCGACTGCCTCAACTTCGGCAACCCCGAGAAGCCCGAGATCGGCTGGGAGCTCGCCGAGTCGATCGAGGGAATGGCCGAGGCCTGCGAGGCGCTCGGCGTCCCGATCGTCTCCGGCAACGTCTCGCTCTACAACGACACGGGCGGCCGCTCGATCGACCCGACCCCCGTGATCGGCTGCGTCGGCCTCCTCGACGACGTGCGCAAGGTGCCGCGCGGCTGGCATGAGGGCGACGTCGTCGTGCTCGCACGCTCCGAGAGCCCGCTCACGTTCGCGGGCTCCGAGGCACAGGCACGCTTCGGCGAGCGTTCCGGCTCGCCTCAGCTCGACCTCGCAAGCGAGGTCGAGCTGATCGGCTGGGCGCGCCGCGTCGCGACGCGCGCGAGCTTCGTCCACGACGTCGCCGAAGGCGGTCTCGCGGTCGCGCTCGCCGAGGCGGCGCTGTGGAGCGGTGTCGGCGTCGAGCTTGACGACGAGCTCGACTCGCTAGCGCTCTTCGGCGAGATCGGCGGCCAGGTCGTGGTCGCGCTCGCTCCCGGCCAGGTCGAGGTCGATCCGACCGGCGGCTCGGTTCAGGTGCGCAGGCTCGGCGTCGTCGGCGGCCCGGCCGTCCTCGGGGTCTCGCTCGACGAGCTGCGCGCCGCCTACGAGGGAGGGGATGCAGATCAACGCCTGCAGTAGTCCGGTCGTGCCACCGGGCCGCTTGCGGCCCACTTCGCGAAGCGAAGCACTGGCACCATGTGACAGCCGCCCGCGAAGCGGGCGACCGAGACCTTCTGGCGGTTCCCCTCTCGAGCCGCTGATCCTGCGGTGGCCGCCCGGGAGGGTGAACCGCTGATGTGTGGGGTCTTTGGTGTCAGGTCGGATGAGCGCGACGTTGCGCGGCTCACGTACTTCGGTCTCTTCGCGCTCCAGCACCGCGGCCAGGAGTCGGCCGGGATCGCCGTCTCGGAGCGCGGCCGCGTCACCGCGCTGCGCGAGATGGGGCTCGTCTCGCAGGTCTTCGACGAGGAGAAGCTCGCCGCGCTCACCGGGTCGGTTGCGATCGGGCACACCCGCTACTCGACCACCGGCGGCGCGCACTGGGAGAACGCGCAGCCGCTCGTGCACCACGGCGCCGCGCGGACGGTTGCGCTCGCCCACAACGGCAACCTCGTCGAGCTCACCTCGCTCCGCGACGAGCTCAGCGGTGAGGGTGTCCGCCTCGGCTCGACCTCGGACACCGAGGTGATCGCTGCACTCATCGCGCGCGATCCGGCACCGCTGCCCGACGCCGCCGCGTCGGCGATGGCCCGGCTCAAGGGCGCGTACTCGGTGGTCGCGCTCGTCGGCGACGCGCTCGTTGCCTTCCGCGACCCGCACGGGATCCGCCCGCTCACGCTCGGACGGCTCGGCGACGACTGGGTCGTCGCCTCCGAGAGCTGCGCGCTCGACCTGGTCGGTGCCGAGCGGGTTCGCGACGTCAAGCCGGGCGAGGTCGTCTGGGTCGACGCCGACGGCTTCCACACCGCACAGGGTGTGCCGGCCGGCCGCCACGCCGCCTGCATCTTCGAGCACGTCTACTTCGCGCGGCCCGACTCGCGCCTCGCCGGCAGCGAGGTGCACATGGAGCGGGTGCGCATGGGTGAGCGGCTCGCGGAGGAGGCGCCCGCGGTCGCCGACGTCGTAATGTCGATCCCGGACTCCGGGACGCCCGCCGCGATCGGCTTCGCGAAGCGCTCGGGGATTCCGTACGACGAAGGCCTGATCAAGAACCGGTACGTCGGGCGGACGTTCATCCAGCCCGACCAGGAGCTTCGTCGTCAGGGGATCCGGCTGAAGTTCAACCCGCTCGACGAGATCTCTGGTCAACGGCTCGTGATCGTCGACGACTCGATCGTCAGGGGCAACACGATGCGGCAGCTCGTCGAGATGCTGTTCGACTCCGGCGCCGAGGAGGTGCACGTGCGGATCTCGTCGCCGCCCGTCGTCTCGCCGTGCTTCTACGGGATCGACATGGCCGACCCCGCGCAGCTTGCCGCCGCCGACCGCACGACCGAGGAGATGCGCGAGCTGATCGGCGCGACCTCGCTCGCGTACCTCTCCGTCGAGGGGATGCAGTGGGCGACCCGCCAGCCGTCGTCGGCGGTGTGCCGCGCGTGTTTCACGCGGGAATACCCGGCGGCCGTGCCCGAGGGCGGCGTTGCCGAGAAGCTGCGGTTCGAGGTGTCTGCGCCGGCGTAGGGCACGCAAGGGTCTGGCTTTAGCCAGACGCCCGGTGCGGATGCGACGCGGCGAGCGCGAAGACGTCGAGAGCGGCACGGACGTCTCGACCGCCGCCCGGCCGCCGACGCGTCGACTACGCTCGTCCTGGTGAGCGGGGAGCACACCTACGCTGCGGCGGGCGTCTCGCTGGCGACGGCGGAAACGATCGTCGAGCGGCTTCGCGCCGCGGTCGGATCGACCCGCACCGCCGCCGTGGCGGGCGACTTCGGCGTGTTCGCCGGCTTGTACGCGATCGACGAGAACCGGCTGCTCGCCGCATCGACCGACTCGGTCGGCTCCAAGCTCGTCCTCGGTCGCCGCGCCGGCAAGCTGCGTTGGTGCGGCGCCGACCTGGCCGCGCACGGGATCAACGATGTGCTGACGACGGGCGCGGAGCCGCTGTTCTTCCTCGACTACGTCGCCGCGAACACGATCCGCTCCGAAGAGGTGGTCCAGCTCGTCGAGGGAGCCGCCGATGTCTGCCGCGCCGCCGGCTGCGCGATCCTCGGTGGCGAGACCGCAGAGCTGCCCGGGATCTACCGGGAAGGCGAGCTCGACTTCTGCGGAACGGTCGTCGGGATCGTCGACCGGCGCGACCTCGTCGACGGCTCGCGCGTCGAGGCCGGCGACATCGTTGTCGGTTTTGCATCGGTGGGGATCCACGCAAACGGGTTCTCGCTCGTGCGCCGGATCGTCGGCGAGGGCGACTTCGACGCCGATCTCCTGCTTCCGGCGACCCGGTGCTATCTCGACGAGGTCAGGGCCCTTCGCGGCCGCGCCGACGTTCGCGCGCTCGCGCACGTCACCGGTGGCGGGATCGCGGGCAACCTCGCCCGGGTGCTCCCCGGCGGTGTCGTTGCTGTTGTCGACGCGGGCTCGTGGGAGCGGCTTCCCGTCTTTGCGTGGCTCGCCGAGCGCGGGGTCGCCGAGGACGAGCTTCGCCGCGTCTTCAACCTCGGGATCGGGTACTGCGCGGTGATCCCCGCGGCCGACGTCACCGATGCGGACACCGTGATCGGGCGCATCGAGGCAGGCGGCGAGGGGGTGCGATGGGCCGACCGCTGATCGGTGTGCTCGTCTCCGGCGCGGGCTCGAACCTCCAGGCGCTGGTCGACGAAGGGCTCCCGGTTGCCGCGGTCGCGTCGAGCACCGATCGGGCAGGGGCACTACAGCGCGCGCAGGCGGCTGGGATCCCGACCGACGTCTTCCCGCTCGCGGAGTTCCCCTCGCGGGAGGAGCGCGACCTCGCGATGGCCGACTGGCTCCTCGAGCACGACGTTCACCTGGTCGTCTGCGCCGGGTACATGCAGCTCCTGACCTTCGATTTCCTCGTCTCGTTCGAGGGCCGGGTCGTCAACGTGCATCCCTCGCTGTTGCCCGCGTTTCCGGGCGCCCACGCGATCGAGGACGCGCTCGCGGCGGGGGCGACCGTCACAGGCGCTACCGTGCACCTCGTGGACGAGGGAATCGACACCGGGCCGGTGCTCCGGCAGGAGGCCGTCCCGATCCTGCCGGGTGACACGGTCGCGACCCTCCACGCGCGCGTCCAGGAGGTCGAGCACCGGATCCTGCCCGAGGTCGTGAGGGAGTTGGTAACGGTATGAGCGTCCGGCGAGCCCTGCTCTCGGCGTACGACAAGACGGGCGTGCTCGCGTTTGCGAAGGCGCTCTACGAGCTCGGCGTCGAGCTCGTTGCGAGCGGCGGCACCGCAGAGCTCATCGCGGGCGACGGGCTTCCCGTGACCACCGTTGCCGATCTCACCGGGATGCCAGAGCTGCTCGGGCACCGAGTCGTCACGCTCCATCCGGGCGTCCACGGCGGGATCCTCGCGCGTCGCGATGTCGAGACCGATCTCGCCGACCTCGAGATGCACGGGATCGCGACGATCGACCTCGTCTACGTCAACCTCTACCCGTTCGAGCGAACCGTCAGCCGACTCGACGTCGAGTGGGCCGAGGCGATCGAGCAGATCGACATCGGCGGGCCTGCGATGCTCCGCGCCGCCGCCAAGAACCACGCGTTCGTGGTGCCACTTTGCCGTCCGGATGACTTCGAGCTGGTGCTCCTCCAACTCCGTGCCGGTGGTGACGTCGACCTCGAGACGCGGCGGGCGCTCGCCGCGCGGGCGTTCGCGCGCACGGGGTCATACGATGCCGCGGTCGCGAGCTGGTTCACGCGCGACGAGCAGTTCCCAGAGACGATCCTCCCCGTCCTCGACCTGACGTTGCCCGTGCCCTACGGGGAGAACCCCCACCAGCAAGGTGCCTACTACGCGGAGCGCGGTGCGCGCATGCATGTGCTCTCTCGCGTCGACCAGCTTCAGGGCCGGCCGCTCTCGTACAACAATGTCAACGACCTCTCCGCGGCGCGCCTGCTTGCCTCGTCGTTTGAGCAGCCGTCCTGCGTGATCGTCAAGCACGCCAATCCGTGCGGGGTCGCGGTCGCGGAGACGATCGAGGACGCGTACGCCCGGGCCCTCGCTGCCGACCCGGTCTCTGCCTACGGCGGGATCGTCGTGCTCAATCGGCCGGTGAGCGCCGCCCTCGGCGAGGCGCTCGCCGGGCAGTTCCTCGAGGTCGTGTTCGCGCCCGGCTACGACGCGGTCGCGGTCGACTCGCTCGCCCGCCGTCCCGACCTTCGGGTGCTCTCGGACAACGAGCGACGCGCCTTCACGCCCGGCGAGCGCGACCTCAAACGCGTGATCGGTGGGGTTCTCGTGCAGGACCGCGACGTCGAGCTCGACCCGCTCGACGCGATGAACGTCGCCTGCGGCGATCTCGACGAGGAGGCCTGGGAAGAGCTGCTCTTCGCCTGGGCCGTCGCCCGTCAGGTCGCGTCGAATGCGATCGTCATCTCAAACGGTCGGCAGACGCTGGGGATCGGTGCGGGGCAGATGAGCCGCGTCGACGCGGTGCGACTTGCGATCGACAAGGCCCGTGAGCACGGTCACGACCTCGCTGGGGCCGCGCTCGCGTCTGATGCATTCTTCCCCTTCGCCGACGGCGCCAAGCTCGCGGTCGACGCCGGGGTCACCCGCATCATCCAACCGGGCGGCTCGAAGCGAGACGACGAGGTCGTCGCCGCCGTCCGCGACGCGGGCGCAACGATGGTCCTCGCCGGCAGGCGTCACTTCCGGCACTAACCCGGCTCCGCAGCCCGCCGCTGCTCACGCGCAGGGGTTAGGCCGGTTCTTGGGTGCGAGCGCCTGCTCGATCTCGCCGTTGCCACTCACCGCCGTCCAGAACTCGGGCAGCTCTTCCGTGTCCCACGTCCACAGAATCCAGCCGTCGATGCCGAAGTGGCACGACTGACGCTGCCAGTCGACCAGTGCGGGCACCGCCGCGCCCGGGGAGTGGTAGACAGCACGGTTGGCGCCGTACTCTCCGATGACGATCGGCTTGGGAACCGGCGTCGCGGCGCCGAAGTTCTCCATGTACTTCTGCAGTGTCAGTGTGCTGCCCGGATAGGGGTGGATGTCGATGAAGTCGGCGGATGACCGCGTGATCAACCCCTGGGTCGAGAGGATGCGCAGATCGTCGAACCGTGATGGGTTGGGCTCCTGGGGCTCGAACAGGCCAACGGTTACGAGCGCCGTCGGATCGACCTTGCGGATCGCGGCCCGGACGCGATCGACCCAGTAGACGAGGCCGTCGTCCATCAGCCGGCGGCGGTCGCCCGCGTTCGCGAGGTCGTACGTGCGTCCGTTTGGCGCTCGGAACGACCCAGAGCTCACGTTGAACGGCTTAGCGTAGGAAACGAACGAGATCTCGTCCCAGGTCTCGTACGCGAACACCGCGTCGAGTGGCGCGCCCTGACGCCGGAGCTCGCGGACGACGTCGGTCCAGAATTGCTCGTAGGCACGGATCCCGCCCTCCGTAAGCGGGATCAGGTTGACGCCGTCGACCTGGTCGCGGGGCTCCTCGTTGATCAGGTCGGCATACGCTGTGTTGCCGAGGATGAACTGCGTTCCAAGCATGACATAGACGCCGTGGCTCTTCGCGCGCCGGAGGAAGTCCGCGAGATTCGCGAAGTACGCCGCCCGCAACCGCCGCCCCTTCGGGTCGGCAGCACACGCGTCGATGCAGAGCGCATTGACCCCGACCGTGACGACGTTGTAGCCGCGCTCGGCCATGCGCGTGAGAGCGGCGTCGCTTCGGTTCGCGTCGTAGCTTCCGACGTTGAACAGCGTGAAGTACGTGAACGGCTTTCCGTCGATGTCTTGTTGAACCCCCATCCGGACGTACTCGTGCCCCCGTGGGACGAACTTCGCGCCCGTCGTGCGGTCGTAGAACTCGCCGGCGCTACCGATCTGGCGAACGCCGATCCGATGCACGGCGAGCGGCGGCCGGCGTGACGTGACCGTGAGGCGGCCGCTGCCCACGCGTCGTGCGCGAACCAGGCAGACATAGGCAACTGAGCCTGCACGGAGCGTGATCGCGAGCTTGGCCGTCCGCCCGGCGGGAACGCGCGCCCGGCGCGCGCCGACTGCGAATGTCGCAGGGCTCCCGCTTCGGTTGATGACCCGAAAGACGAAGGCCCCTGCTTCGGCCGTCCGGGGCGAGACTGTGCAGGACGCGGGCGTGATCGTGACGGCAACTGCGGCACTGGACCGTGTGCTGCCCGCGCCCGCGACGACGGATGCGCAGAGCGCGCCGACGATCATCGCTGCCAGCAGCCGTTTCACCCGTTGCTCGGCGACGATACAAGACTCGTGCTCGGGTTGCGGTGCCCAGCTCGCCACATCCGTCACGAACTTCCTGCAAAACAGCGTATTTGTCCCCCGGCTGGGTCCCGCGAGCGCGCCAAATGTTCGTAAAGTATGAAGGCGCGCGGGTCGGCCCGGGAATGGTCCCTACGGTGAGATGGTCACCGACAACGGCGGGTCTCCCCCCTCTTTCGACCTGCCGCCCCGGAACCCTCTCATGCGGCCCCTCCTTCGCCTCAGCCTGCTCGTCCTCGCGTGCGTCGTCGCGCTCGTCCTCGGCACGGCGGTGGCGCTCGGAAGGACCCTCCTGCCTCGCACAACGAAGGCCGGGCCCGCGATCGTGCCGAACCCGGCCCCGCTCGTCTTCGACGCAACCGCCGCTCGCAAGCGCCACGGAGACCGGGGACGCCGCGCCGTGGTCGTCGCGCGGCGGTACCTTGGCGTGCCCTACCGCTGGGGCGGAATGTCGCCGTCCGGCTTCGACTGCTCGGGCCTCGTCGCGTTCGCGTGGGGGAAGGTCGGCGTGCAGCTTCCGCACAACGCGGCCGCGCAGTGGGCGTACGGCCATCCCGTCTCGCTCGCGCACCTGCGGCCCGGCGATCTCGTGTTCTTCTCGGGCCTCGGTCACGTGGGCATCGCCGTGGGGCACGGCCGCTACATCCATGCGCCGCAGTCGGGGGAGGTCGTCGAGATCGACAGCCTCGCCCGCCGGGCGGGCTCCATCGTCGGCGCCCGCCGCCTCTGAGCTCCGACTGGGCCCGGGTCTGTCTCGATCCAGACCGGGTGTCGTTTGGGTCTGGCTCGATCCAGACCGGGTGTCGTTCGGGTCTGGCTTGAGCCAGACCCGTGCGCTTCGGCCGGTCGGAGTGTTCCGAGGCCCGGCTCGGAGCGGCAGCAACCAGCTTGTGTTGCTGCAACACAAGCTGGTCGCGCGGGCCGGTCGTCGCTACACGAGCTCGGTGGCGCCGCCCGCCGGGCCGGCTTCCTCGCTCGGCGTCACCGCCTCGAGCTTGGCGGCGACCTCGGCGACGCTCACCTTGCGTCCCGCCTCGATCTCGCGACGAAGCTCGAGCAGCAGGGAGGCGACCTCGGGTCGCGACTCGATCTCGCTCTCGACTCGCTCGAGAACACATCCGCGTGACCAGAACGCGCAGTCCTCGCCGGGGCAGCGCTCGCCGTGACCCTCGGCGATCATCTCGATCGTGCACAGGCGTCGATGATCGCGCGACTCGAACTCGTGCATGAGCCGGAGGCTACGAGGGCGCTCGAGACGCGCCATCGGGCGGCTGCCGCACGCGCCTTGCGGGGAAACCCGTACCCTTCCGCCGTGCGCGAGTATCCGACAGTTCTCGACCTGATCGGCCACACCCCCATCGTGCGGCTCACCCGGTTCGGCGCCGACACCGGGGCAGCGCTCCTCGCGAAGCTCGAATTCCTGAACCCGGGCGGTTCGAACAAGGATCGCATCGGGATGGCGATGATCGAGGCCGCCGAGCGCGACGGGCGCCTCAGGCCGGGCGGGACGATCGTCGAGCCGACCTCCGGCAACACGGGGGTGGGGCTCGCGATCGCGGCGGCTCGCAAGGGGTACCGCTGCATCTTCGTGATGCCAGACAAGATGAGCCTCGAGAAGATCGCGACGCTCCGCGCCTACGGCGCCGAGGTCGTGATCACCCCGACCGCGGTCGAGCACGACTCACCCGAGAGCTACTACTCCGTCTCCGACCGGCTCGCCGAGGAGATCCCGGGCGGGTTCAAGCCCGACCAGTATTCGAACCCGGCCAACCCCGAGGCGCACTACCTCACCACCGGACCCGAGATCTTCGAGCAGACCGATGGGGGCGAGGTCGACGCGATCGTGATCTCCGTCGGGACCGGTGGGTCGATCTCAGGGGTCGGCCGGTACTTCAAAGAGCGCAAGCCCGATGTCCTGATCGTCGGTGTCGACCCCGAGGGATCGATCTACACTGCAGACGCAGAGCACCCGGTTGGGCCGTACCTCGTCGAGGGAATCGGCAAGGACTCGTGGCCCAAGACGATGGACCCGTCCGTCGTCGATCGCTGGATCCGGGTCTCCGATCGCGACTCGTTTCTCACCGCCCGCAGGCTCGCACGGGACGAGGGGCTCCTGGTCGGCGGGTCGTGCGGTTCCACGGCGTGGGCGGCGCTCCAGCTCGCGAAGGAGCTCGGCCCCGCCTCGCGGATCCTGATGACCTTCCCCGACGGCGGCCGGTCGTATCTCTCGAAGCTCCACGACGACGAATGGATGGCGCAGTACGGCTTCGTTGAGCGGACCGCACCCGTTCCGACCGTGCGAGAGGTGCTCGAGTTCCGCCACGGCCAGCACGATGCCGTCCCCGAGCTCGTCACGATCGCTGCGAGCAAGAAGGTCGGCGCTGCGATCGACCTGATGCAGCAGTACTCGATCTCCCAGCTCCCGGTCGTGCGTCAGGAGCCGCCGGAGAGCGTCAACGACGTGATCGGCTCGCTCCAGGAGCGGGGCCTGCTCGAACGTGTCTTCCGCAACGCCGATGCGATGTCGGAGGACGTCGCGGTCGCGATGCAGCCGCCGTTCGGGATCGCCGACGTCACTGACACGCTCGACCGCGTCTTCCAGGATCTCTCGGGCCGGCGTGAAGCGGTCCTCGTCGCCGAAGGCGCTCGACCGGTCGCGATCCTCACGCGGTCTGACCTGCTGGAGTTCCTTGCCGCGCGACGATTCGACGTTCAGCCGTGAGCATCTACTCCACGCACGCGGCCGGAGCGAGCTGAGCGCTCTCCCGTTGTGGCGCGGGCTCCGTCGTGTCGGTACTGCTCTCGCGGCGCACGGTCACGACCACGGCACCGATGATGAGCGCGGCCCCGACCGCAGTCAGGCCGGTTGGCCGCTCGTCCAGGAGGGCGGCCCCGAGGACGACCGCGACGAGCGGGTTGACGTACTGATGGGTCACGACCTGTGAGATCGGTGCGCTGCGAAGCAGCCACGCGTAGGCGGTGAATCCGATGACCGACCCGAAGACGACGAGGTACGCCCACGCGGCTACCGGGCCCGGTTGGAGCGTCTCGCGCGAGATCTCGCCCCACTGGCCAAGCGCCGTCGCTGCGAGCGTCGCGACCAACCCGCCGACGAGCATCTCGTAGACGGTCGCGACGAACGGGTCGGCCGGGAGCGTGAGCCGGTGTGAGATGAACGACCCACTCGACCAGCTCATCGTCGCAAAGAGCATCACCACGAGGCCCCACGCCTGAGAGCCGCCGTCGAGCCCGCCGGGAACGACGATCAGCGCGAGACCGGTCAAACCGACGAGTGCGGCGGCGAGTGTGCCGCGGTCGACCCGGTCGCGTGCGAGCCTTCGCCAGAGGATCACCTGGAGCGGAACCGACCCGGCGATCATTGCGGCGACGCTCGAATCGATGTGCTGCTCGACGACGTGTACCAGGCCGACGCCGACCGCGAGCAACATCACCCCGACGACGGCGGCGCCAGCCAGCTCCTGTCGAGTGATCCGGAGCGACCGTCGCGCAATGAGCACGACCGCAGCAAGCACGGCCGAGGCGGCGAGGAAGCGCGTCCCGCCCGCAAGGAGCGGCGGAAGCGTTCGCACGGCGAGCTTGATTCCGAGGTACGTCGAGCCCCAGACGAGATACACGATCGTCAGTGCCAACCAGATCTGGGTGCGCGGGGGCCTCATCTCCTTGATAGCGCGAGCGAGACGCTCAGCGTGAGATCGCTGCCAGCCGTCGCGCGACGAACGATGCGGCATGGCCGCGGGCGTTCGCCTCGATCAGCTCGGTCTTGGTCAGGGCGCCGATGCGCTCGAGCAGCTCGAGCTCGTCACGGAGGTGGGTGCGCATCATCTCCGGGCCGTCTGTCGCGATCGTGAACGCGACTCCGGCCTGGACGAACCGGCGCATGGTCTCCCGCAGCGCATCGACGTCGGCGAGCGCCTTCGTCAGCAGGTTGGACGTTGGGCAGATCTCGAGGGTCACATCGGCGTCGCGGACGAGTCGCATCAGCTCGGGGTCCGTCGCCGCGAGGATCCCGTGGCCGATCCGATCAGGCCGGAGAGCTTCGACCACCTCGCCGATCTCCTCCGCACCCGTCTCGCCTTCCTCTCCGACGTGGATCGTGACTCCGAGCCCTGCCTCCCGAGCGGTGTCGACGAGCGGTTCGAGGGCCGCATAGTCGTAGCGCGCGCCCGCCGGCCGGGGCCCGGCGATGTCGATCCCGACAACACCGCGGGATGCCCACGAGAGCGCCTTGTCGACGATGATCTCGTTCTGGCGCCGGTCGAAGGTTCGATCCATCATCAGGATCAGTCCTGCGGCGACCTGCGGGTACTCGAGCTGGGCACGGTCGAGCCCGCGGATCGCGGCGAGAATGATGTGGTCGAGGTCGCGCTCGCCGCCGCGGTTCCGCTTCATTGGGTTGAACCGGAGCTCGAGCGTCGTGATTCGCTGTGAACGGTAGGCGCCGCCGATCGCAGCGTGCACCGACCGTTCGACCGCGAGCGGCGACGATTGGATCAGCTCGGTCCAATGGTAGATCGCGTCGAGCGCGTCGAGGTTCTCGACCCCCCGCGGGTCGGAGACGGTGACGAGCGCGTCGAACGCCCAGTAGTCCTTCACCGGGAGCGCGATCCCCTGCTCGTGCGCGAGGCTCCACATGATCTCGGACGAGACCGACCCACCGAGGTGCGTGTGGAGCTCGGCGAGCCCTTCGTCGGCGAGAATCACGGTTCGAGTCTAGATGAGTTGTTTGCGAGGTCGTGGTCGCCGGGCAGCGGCCCAGCGCGTCTGGCACACGCAGCCGGCACGCGAGATCGTGGAACTACTCATCTGGAGGCACGGTCCGGGCCTGGAGCTTGTGTTGCTGCAACACAAGCCGACACGGAGCCGGTTTGCGACAGCGTCGTGGGAGGCTAGCCCGGCGCCGGGATCGCAGCAGCGACAACGCGCCGCATCGGCTCGAGCCACGCCGGGTCGACCGTGTGTCCTACGGGAGACTCGAGCTGCGTCAGCAGCGCTCCCCCCGCCTCGGCGGCCGCGGCGGCCTCTCGACCGTAGTCGACCGCGATCACGGGGTCGAGCGCGCCGTGGGCGACGGCGACGGGAACGCCCGCGAGCTGGGCGTAGTCGAGGTCGTAGCCCGGCACGCGCGGAAGGAAGCCCGAGATCGCGACGACTCCCGCGACTCGCGGTCGCCCGGCGCCGACCGTGAGCGCCCACGTCATCACCGCGCCCTGCGAGAACCCGCCGAGGACGACACGGTCGAGCGGGACGGGAAGTGCATCGAGCGTGTTCGCGAGCAGCGCCAGCGAGCTCCGGAACGTCTCGGGGTCGGGGGTCGGGATCCCGCCGAGTCGATACCAGTGGCGGCCTCCTGGCGGAAGCGAGAGCGGCCCGCCGGGGGTAACGCCTAGCAGTCGGCGCTCGGGGTCGAGGGCATCGAGGAGGCCGAAGAGGTCGTGCTCGTCCGCGCCTCGCCCGTGGCTGAGGACGAGCGCGCCGAGCGGCTCGCCGGCGGCAGGGCGGGTGAGCGTCTCTAGCACGGGCCGCACCCGTCGGCCCGGGCTGCGGAACGGGCAAGGCCAACCGCGGAGGGCTCCATCACCACGTCTCCCGCGGGTTGACGAGGGGCGTGAGGATCTGCTCGACCCGCTCGCGAAGATGCTCGAACGCGGGCGGCAGGATCAGTCGCTCACCGAGGTGGTCGGGATCCTCGTCGACCCCGAACCCCGGCCCGAGCGTCGCGATCTCGAACAGCACCCCCGAGGGCTCGCGGAAGTAGACCGAGCGAAACCAGAAGCGGTCGATCACCGGGGTCGGCCGGTAGCCCGCCTCGGCGACCCGTCGTTGCCACGGCTCGTGGTCGGACATCGTCGACGACCACGCGACGTGATGCACCGTGCCCGCGCCCGCGATGCCCACCCCCGAGGCGGGTGGTGGGTCATAGCCGAACAGGCCGCCACGGGTAGCGCCGCGGAGCTCCCACGTCGAACCGCCGCGCGGCTCGAAGCCCATCACCCGCTCGAGCAGCGGGCGGCTTTGCTCGGGGCTCGAGGCGAAGGCTCGGACGCCGTCGAAGCCCTGGATCGCATTCTCGGCGGGGATCTCGGGGTTGTACGCGACCAGCGGCGTGTCGGTCGTGTCGGAGACGACGAGCTCGAGGCCGAGCCCTTCGGGATCCTCGAAACGCAGACGCATGCCCTCACGACGAGTCGCGACGCCGGCCGCCTGCAGTCGCATCGTCCAGAAGTCGAGGGCGGCCTCGGTGGCGACGCGGAACGAGACGGTGTGGATCATCCCGTCGCCGGCTCGGCCGCGCCGAGCGCCCGGATACTCGAAGAACGTGATGTCGGCGCCGGCGCTGCCCGCGTCGTCGGCGTAGAAGAGGTGGTACACGGTCGGGTCGTCCTGGTTCACCGACTTCTTCACGAGCCGTAGCCCGAGCACGCGGACGTAGAAGTCCACGTTCCCGGGAGCATCCCCGGTAATGCAGGTCACATGATGGATCCCCTCAAACCGCATGTCGCTCCTCGCCGCCACTTTCGTCGCCAGGGCCCCCGGTACCATTTGCATATGCAAGAAGCCACGGTAGCTGTGGCGGAGCGTCGGGCCGAAGCCTGGCGAGGGTTCCTCCGTGCCCACGCGACGCTCGTGCGGACGCTCGACCGCGAGCTGCTCGAGGCGCACGGCCTGGCGCTCACCGAGTACGAGGCCTTGCTGCTGCTCAACGCCGCGCCCGACGGTCGGTTGCGGATGAGCGAGCTGGCGGAGCGCGCGTTGCTCAGCCAGAGCGGGCTCACCCGGCTCGTCGACCGCCTCGAGCGCGACGGGCTCGTCGTGCGCCGTCGGTGCGATTCCGACCGGCGCGGGCTCCACGCTGCGATTACGGAGGCCGGGCGCAAGCGCTACGCCGAGGCAACGGCGACCCACCTGGGTGGTGTCGCGAGGCTGTTTGGCGACCGGCTTCGCCCCGAGCAGCTCGACGCGCTCGCGGGCGCCTGGGAGGATCTTCTCGGGCCGGGTGCGACCGCCAGTTGCGGCGAGTAGCCCCGACGCTAACCTCCCGCTGTGAAGATCGGCATTGTCGTGCCGTTCTCGTGGTCGTTCTGGGGAGCGGTCGTCGAGCACGCGGAACTTCAGGCAGCAGCGCTCGAGGCTCGGGGCCACGAGGTGCGCCTGATCATGGCCAACGACCCGCCAGGGCAGTTCACGCGCGTCCTCCACCCACGTGTGGGTCGACATGGTGAGCCGCCGGCGAACGTGATCCCCGTCGGCCGCTCGGTGATCGTCCCTGCGAACGGCTCGCTCCCGAACATCTCCCTCAGCCCGCGCTCGCTGTTCAGGATCAAACGGGCACTCGGTCGCGAGCGCTTCGACGTCCTCCACCTGCACGAGCCGATGACGCCGGCGATCTGCGTCGCGACACTGTCGGTCGCGACCGAGCCGATCGTCGCGACGCATCACGCCTCGGGCGACCTCGGCTGGATGAAGCTCGGGATGCCCGCCTGGGGATTCCTCATGGACCGTGTCGACCAGCGGGTTGCCGTCTCGGAGAAGGCGCGTGACTCGGCCGATCGCTGGCTGGGCGGCCCGTGGGAGGTGATCCCGAACGGCGTGCTGATCCCCGATGCGGTCGACCCAGGCAGCCGCGAGCACTCGGTCGTCTTCGCTGGGCGCCACGAGCCGCGCAAGGGGCTCCAGGTTCTCCTTCGGGCCTGGCCGGAGATCCACCGGCGCACGGGCGCGACTCTCAAGGTCGCGGGTGCCGATCCGCTCGCGGTGGGGCTGCTGCTCACCCGGCTGCGGGTGCCGCACGACGGGATCGAGATCGTAGGGTTCCTTGCGCAGGACGATCTCACAGCCACGCTCCGCTCGACCAAGGCGCTGATCGCGCCGTCGCTCGGGGGCGAGAGCTTCGGGATGGTGCTCACCCGTGCCTTCGGATGCGCCACGCCGGTCGTCGCCTCCGACATCGAGGGGTACCGTGACGTTGTCACCAAAGACACCGCGCTCACCGTCACACCTGACGATCCGGGAGCGCTGGTCGATGCAGTCGAGGCGATGCTCGCCGACGAGTCGCGGCGCCGGTCGATGGGGGCGGCGGCCCGGGCGCTCGCGGAGGAGAAGTACAGCTGGAAGGACATCGCCGCGAGGCTCGAGGCGGTCTACGAGCGGGTGATCGCGGCGCGGGTGGGGCGGCTGGCGGCGTGAACCTGCGGGCGCTGGCAACGAACGTCTGGGCACGGGCCGCGGTCGTCGTCGCCGCGTTCGCTGCCGCCGTCGCAGCGCTGTGGTGGCGCGGCCCGGCGTGGCACGACGTCTACCACGCGTTCGACTTCGTGAGCTGGCGCTGGGTTGCGGTTGGCGTGCTCCTCAACCTCCTCTCGGTCCTCGCGCGGGCGCTTTCGTGGAACACGACGATCTCGCAGGCCCTGCCCCCGCCGCACCCCCCGTTCCTGCAGGTGTTCTCGGCGTTCGGTGTCGGGCTTCTCGGCAACGCGGTGCTTCCGGCCCGGGCAGGCGAGCTTGCGCGCGTCGCCGTGCTTCGCCGCCACCTTCCCCACGGTCACGGGACGAGTGCGACCCTGGTCGGCACCGTCTTCGCTCACCGGCTGTTCGATCTCTTCCCGGTTTCGCTGCTCGTCGTCTACGTGCTCCTCACCGCCCGCGTCCCGCACTGGGCCGTTTCCGGCCTCGTGATCTTCGGGCTCGTCGGGCTTGCGCTCCTCACGGTTGCGGTGATCTCAGCGAGGCGGAGCGGACGGCCGACGCACCTCGACGGGCTCGGAACCGTCCGGCGGTTGCTCGCGATGGCTCGCGAGGGGCTCGCGGTGCTGCGGACGCTCCCGGCGGCGGTGGCGGCGATCGTGTTCCAGACGATCGGCTGGCTCTTCCAGCTCCTCGCCGTCTGGGCCGTGACCAAGGCGTTCGCGATGCACGTCCCGCTGCCGGCGGCGGCGCTGGTCTTGCTCCTGATGAACGTCGCGACCGTGTTTCCGCTCTGGCCGGGGAATATCGGGCTCCTGCAGGCGGCGGTTGCGTTTCCGCTCGGACGCTACGGCGTCTCGTACAGCACGGGGTTCGCCTACGGGCTCGTCCTGCAGGCGCTCGAGATGTCGGTCGGGGTCGGCGTGGGCCTCGTCTCGCTCGCCCGCGAGGGGCTCTCGTTCGCGTCGCTGCGGAAGATCGAGGAGGAAGACGAAACGTCGGTCGAGGACGTCCTCGAGCTCGAGGAGCTCAGCGAGTCGGTCGGCTGACGCTCCGCGCCGTCAGAGCAGGATCTCGGCGGCGGTCGTATGCGAACAGCCCTGGCCGATCAGCTCGACGCACTCGTGCAGGTCGGCCTCACTCGCGGCGAGGCGCTCGGCCAGCGGGAGCGGGAAGCCGGCTTCGATGAGCACATGAAGCCGCCAGCTCTCGACCTTGGACTGCTCGTCCTCGCGCCACAGGGGTGTCTCGACGGTCTCGGCCATGATCGAATCGGTTCGTGATCGCTACGACGTTCCCTTCCCTTCGGAGGTTAGGGTTGCGCGGTGAGCTCGCAAGAGGCGGCGGAGCGCAGGGTCTATACGGTCACCGAGTTCAACGGCCGGCTGCGGGGGTATCTGCGCCGCGTACGGGGCGTCTGGGTCGAGGGCGAGATCGGTGAGCTGCGGCGAAACGACGCCTGGGCGACGGTGTTTCTCACGCTCCGGGACGATGCAGGTGCGTCGCTACCAGTGCAGCTGCGGCGCGCGCGCTTCGATCGGCTCGGCCTCGGGCTCCGAGAGGGCGACCGGGTGCAGGTGCAGGGCTCGCTCGATCTCTGGGAGGCTCGCGGGCAGCTCGTGTTCCGTGCGACTGCGGTCGAGCGCGCCGGGCTCGGCGACCAGCTCGCCGCGCTCGAGCGCTTGAAGCGCACGCTTGCCGCCGAAGGGCTTTTCGCCGCCGACCGGAAGCGCCCGCTCCCGCGTTTTCCGCGGGCGATCGGGCTCGTTACCGGCGCCGATGCGGCTGCCCGTAGCGACGTCGAGGCGGCGCTCGCCGCTCGGTTCCCGGCGGCGCGGCTCGTCGTGTTCGAGACGCGCGTCCAGGGGCCACGGGCGCCTCAGGCGATCGTCGCGGCACTGCAGACGCTCACCGCCAGCGGTCGTGTCGACGTGATCATTGTCGCGCGCGGCGGCGGCAGCTTCGAGGATCTCCTCCCGTTCAGCGACGAGCGCGTCGTGCGAGCGTTCGCCGGCTGCTCGGTACCGATCGTCTCCGCGGTCGGCCACGAGCAGGACGCGCCTCTCTGCGATCTCGCGGCCGACCTGCGGGCGGCGACGCCGACCGCAGCCGTGCGGCTCGTCGTGCCCGATGCCACAGAGCTGCGGGCGGGACTGGTCGAGCTTCACCGGCGCCTCGACACCGGCTTGCGCAGCCGTGTCATCCGAGACCGCGAGCTGGTCGGGCGCCAGCGCGAGCGGATCGGCGTCGCCCTCCGGCGCACGCTCGACCGCGACCGGCTTGCGGTCGTGCGCGCCGGCGAGCGGCTTCGGGTCGCGCCGCTGCTTCTGCTCGAGCGCCGGCGGGCGGCGCTCGACTCGCTCGGGGTCGGGCTTCAGGCGCTCTCCCCGCAAGCGACCCTTGCGCGCGGGTACGCGGTCGTCCGCCACGAGGGGCGCGCAATCCGAGAAGCGGCCGCAGTTGTCGAGGGCGACCGGGTCGAGATCGAGCTCGCGGTCGGTGCGCTCGCAGCGAGGATCGAGGGATGAGCAACGGCGTCGAGCCGACGTTCGAGGAGCTTCAGCGCGAGCTGTCGTCGATCGTCACGCGCCTCGAGCAGGGCGACGTTCAGGTTGACGAGGCGATCGCGCTCTGGCGCCGCGGCGAGGAGCTGTTCCGGCTCTGCGTCGCCCGGCTCGACGCAGCCCAGCTGCAGATCGAGGAGCTTACGGGCGCCGCCGACGACGCGTAGCCGCCCCCTCCGCCGTCGCGCTACCGCGGCTCGTCGAGGCGGCGGGCGAGCTCCTCGCGTGAGAGGAGCTCGACGGCGCGGTCGAGCTCGCGAGCGAGTCGCGTCAGCGAGTCCTCCCGCGCCTCGCGGATGCGCTCGTCGAGCGCCATCAGGGCAAGCTGCGAGTAGCGATCGACCTCGCGCTCCATCACGCGCTCGAGGTTGGCGGTCTGGCGGCGCTCCCACTCGACGAGGAGAACGTCGAGCCGGGCGCGGACGTCGGTCTCGGCGCGTTCGAGCGACTCGGCGATCGCCGTCTCGCGCGCGCGAAGCCGCTCGTTGATCTCGTCGATCGCACGCCGCCGTTCGTCCGTGTGGGCCTGCAGCTCGTCGAGCGCTTCGGCGACAGCGGCGCTCGCAGCTCGCTCGAGCTCCTCCCGGAGGCGATACACGGCCTTGCGCTGCTCGTCGGCCGTCGAGCCGAGCTCGGCGGCCTCGGTCTCGATGCGCGTCTCGACCTCCTGGAGCGCGTGCGTCTGGCGCTGGTCGAGTCGAGCGAGCTGCGCCTCGAGGTGGCGTTGGGCCCGATCGAGGTCGTCGCTGAACCCACGCAGGCGCTCCTCGAGCCTTCGCTCGCTGCGGGCGAGGAGATCTGAGAGCTCCTCACCGGCGCGGCGCTCACGATCGAGGAACTCCGCACGCCGTCCCTCGGCGATCCGCCGCTCCTCCTCGGCGAGCTGCGAGGCGGACGCCGCCCGCTCCCTGGCATGAACACGCCGGATCTCGGCGACGTGCGCTGCGGTCTCCGTCTCGACCGCCTCGCGAACCTCCGCCCGCGCACCTGCGATCTGCGCCGCGACGTCGTCCATCCGGGAGCGCCCGCGGCGCAGCGACGCCGTGAGCACGGCCGCGACCAGGATCGCGACGCTGAGGGCGAAGGCCAGGATCCACGTCAACACGGGTCGATCGTAGATCGCGGTGCCGTCACGCGCGCAGCGCGACCGCGGTGAGCGCGGCGAGGACGGTCGTCGCGGTCAGAAGCCGGAGCACCGCCTCGGGTGTGCGCAGGAGCCCGTCGCGGGTGAGTGGAGCCACGGTTCCGTCCGAGAGCGACGCCTCGCCGTCGATCGAGACAACGTCGCGGCGGAGCAGGCGCGCCCAGGAAGAGAGCCGGCGTTGCGCGAGCGAGAGAGTGACTGCGCAGAGCGCGGCGAGGGACGCCCCGATCGTCACCGCTCCCGTCTGGGCGAGGTAGGCCGTGAGCACGGGAAACGCGCCCCACGCCAGCGCAAAACCGAGGTCCGTGTGGACGATGCCGCCGCCGAGCTCGAGGTTGTACGCAGGGACGAGGACCGCCCCGAGCGCGATGGGCACGAGGAGCCACCAGGAGGTCGACGCTGAGACGACGATGCCAATCGCAACCGCACCGGCGACGCTTGCGACCGCGACCGCCACCAGCAGCGAGGCTGGGATCCCGGTCGCGAGCGGCCGGCCGTGAAGCTCGTCGAGCGCGTGTGCTCCGATCCCGAGTGCGAGGGCGAATGCAGCGAGCGACCATCCGAGGACAACCCAGTCGACCCGGGGGGCGAGGCACGCGCCGACGACGACGTAGGAGAGATGCCAGGCCGTGTACGGCAGATGGAGGAGCGTGACCCAGTCGCCCACCGCACCACCGTGCCCTGCGGCGTAGAACGCAGGTCGGGGGCGTTCGCTCATCTTGCCCGCGTGCCCCACATCACCACCGCGCCGCCGAGACTGAGTCGCCGCGACTGGACCCCGACGATCCCGGCTCGCTCCCAGGCGTCCCGGAGACGGTCGGGTGGCCACTCGCGGTGAAACGCCCGGATCGAAGGTCCCAGGAATCGCCCGACCTCGTACCAGCCCGACGAGACGAGCCTGCCGAGGCCAGGGAGCCCGACCGCGCAGTGGAGCTCCCAGAGCGGTCGCCATCCGCCGCGAGGGACCGCGAACTCGAGCATCGCGATCGTTCCGCCTGGTCGCACGACCCGGGCAAGCTCGGTGAGGGTGGCGCCGGGGTTATCGACGTAGCGGAGGAGGTAGGTGAACGTCAGGTGGGCAAACGAGCCGGAGTCGAACGGCAGCGAGTCCGCGCTGCCCTCGACGAGCTCGAGCCGCCCGCCGAGGCGCGTACGCGCGACGGCGAGCATCTCGGGAGACTGGTCGAGGCCGACGACCTCGTGCCCGGCCGAGAGGAGCCGTTCGGCGACGAGGCCCGTCCCGGTCGCGACGTCGAGAACGCGCGCGCCGTCGCGGGGGATACGCGCGACGAGGAACCTCCGCCATCGTGGATCCTGCCCAAACGAGAGGATCGCTCCCATCCGGTGGTACGAGGGCCCCAGGGGGCGAAACAGCTCGAGGGCGTGCGCCCTCCGGTCAGGGGTCATCCACCTATCCTGGCAGGTGTGAGCAACCTCGAGGACGACCTGGTGCGGATCGCTGCTGCCGCGACGGACGGCGGCGACGCGCCCACCGGTGTGCTTCCCGTCGAGCTCGCGCCCGGCGAGCGCTCCTACGTCCTCGCCTACGCGCGCGAGCCCGCCGCCCGCGCGTGGCTCGTCGTCGACGCGACCGGCGCGCCTGTGGTCGATCGGCAGGCCGCGCGTGATGCGGTCGCGATCGCCGCGCTCTGCGAGATCGCCGTCGAGGCTGCGTTTCAGGGTGATCTCGACGAGCTGCGGGCACAGCTCGTAGCCTTGCGGCTCACCGAGTCGCCTGCGGGGATCGACGAGGCCGAGACCGCGGCCCGCGAGCTCCAGCACGTCCTCGGCGCGCCACCGCAGCTCGCATCGCCCCGCCGGCTCGACGCGATCGGCCAGGCGGCCCGAAGGCTCGAGCGTGCGCTCGACCCGGCGGCAGGCTCACCGTTCACCGGCGCGATGGTGGGCGCCCAGGCGGTCGCCGACGAGCTCTGGCGCGAGGTCGAGGCGAGCTACCGGATCCCGTTCAGGCCATGAAGCCCTGGCGGGCGGCCGAGACGAGTGCCACCGCCTCCGGGAAGAGCACTCGCATCGCGTCGCGCATCGCGATCGCCTGCTCGTCGACCGTGCCGGCGACCGCGATCTGGGCGAGCGCGGCCTTCGTGAGCTCGACCGCGGTTCCGAGCGTCAGGGTTGCGAATTGCTCGCGCTGCGCATCCTTGACACCCTCCGCCTGCTGCTCGGCGAACTCGCGGAGCCCGCGAAGAAGGTCGTCCGGGTCGCCGCCAAACGGGAAGAAGCCACCGCCTTCCATGCGCGAAGCCTACCGGCGGTCTGTCGCTGCCACCGTCTAGATCTGTGCGGGGTCGCGCGGCAGCGAGATGTGCGCTCCCCGGCGACCGCCGGGGAGCCCGATCCCCGAGGTGACGGGGAGCGGCTGGCTCGCCGCTGTCCAGACGGGCTCGACGTCGACCGTGTGCGGGGTCACATGCGGCCGGGCGATATAGAAGCCCTGGAGGGCGTCCGCGCCAAGGCGATGGAGCGTCGCGGCCTGCTCGGGCGTCTCGACGCCTTCGGCGACGACGCGGAGCCCGAAGCGCCGGGCGATCATGATCGCGCCCTCGATTACCGCGCGCGCTGCCCCATCGAGGTTCGAGACGAACGAGCGGTCGACCTTGATCCCGTCGATCGGGAACTCGTGGAGTCGGGAGAGCGAGGAGTAGCCGGAGCCGAAGTCGTCGATCAGGATCGAGATCCCGAGCGCGTGAAGGTGGCGGAGCTTCTCGAGCGTGTCGGCCTTGTGCTCGGCGTTGAACACCGACTCCGTGACCTCGAGCTCCAGCATCGTCGCCGCGAGCCCGGAGTCGGCGAGCGCCGCCTCGACGGTCTCGACCGCGTCGTCCGCGAGCAGCTGTCGTACCGAGACGTTGACCGCAACGCGCGGGGCGGGGCCCTCGTGGCTCCAGGTGACCGCGTCGAGACACGCTCGCCGCAACACCCATTCGCCGAGGTCGACGATGCGGTCAGACTCCTCGGCGATCGGGATGAACTCGTCGGGCGGGATCGAGCCGAGCTCGGGATGGTGCCAGCGCAGCAGCCCTTCGAGCGCCGCGACCCGGCCGGTCGCGCTGTCGACGATCGGCTGATAGGCAAGCCCGAGCGTCCCCTCGGCGAGCGCGTCACGAAGCCCGAGGCTCAGCTCGAGCCGCCGGCGCTGCACCTCCGAGAGGGTGCTGTCGTACATCAGCACCCGCCCGCGGCCGCGGCGCTTCACCTCGGTCGCCGCGAGATCCGCGGCGCGGATCAGCGCGGTCCCGGTCGTTCCGTCGACCGGATGGATCGCAACCCCGATCGAGACCCCGACGTGGAGCGGCTCGCCGCCGTGGTCGATCGGCGTTGCGAGACTCTGGCGGAGGGCCTCGGCAACGGCCGCGCAGTTGTCTGCGGCGTTCGCGACTCCGGCCACCACGACGAACTCGTCGCCACCCCAGCGCCCGATCGTCGCGCCCGATTGAAGCTGGTCGGCGAACCGCCGGGCGACGATCCGGAGCACGTCGTCGCCGACGTCGTGGCCGAGCCCGTCGTTGATCTGCTTGAAGCCGTCGAGGTCGAGGAAGTAGAGGACGGTCTCCTCGGGCGACAGGTCGCCAAGCTGCTCCTCCAGCCGCTCGAGCAGCCCGCGCCGGTTGAGAAGGCCGGTGAGGGTGTCGCGGTGAGCCAGCCGGTGCAGCGCCTCGGTCCGTTCTGCGACCCGGCGCTCGAGGCCCGCGTTCAGGTCCTGGATCCGAGCGTTCTGATCGGTGAGTGAGGCGACGAGATCGGCGTTCTCCTGCTGGAGCCCGAGCGAGTGGAGGAGCACCTCACGGTTGTTTCGGTGTCCCACGAGCATCACCACGAGGAACACCAGGCAAAGCCCGGCGAGGGTGTACGCGGGCGGGGTGAGGAGGGCGAGGCCGATCGCGGGAGGGGCGAGCAGGGTTGCGATGTAGACGCGAGCGAGCCAGCCGAGCGACGCGTACATGCCGCTCGCGCCCGCTGCGAGCGCCGAGACGACGATGATCGCCGTGTAGCGACCGGCGACCTCCTGCTCCGGCAGGCTCTTCAGGATGAGCACCGCCCACAACGCCCCGGTCAACAGCAGCCCGCCACCATAGAAGGCGCTCCACCGCGGCCACGCGAGCCCTTCGGGATCGGCCTTCAGCGCTCGGAGGTAGAGATACGCCTCGGCGAGCCGGGCAGCGCCGACCGCGAACGTGACCGCGAGCCACGCGACGATCCAGTCGCCACTGCGGTCGGAGAGCAGGGCAGTGACGCCAATCGCGGCGAGCGTGTTGACCGCCACCGTGGGCGGCAGCTGCCGATGCGCAAGGTCGAGAAGCTGCCGCGAGCGAGCGCGGCGGCGGGCCGAGAGGTCGGGTTCCGGCTGACGGGTCATCTGGGTGACGGTGCGGACTTCGGCCGCATCTCTCCTTATCGGCACTCGGAGGCCGTAGGTGTAGCGTCGAGGAGGCCGGCTCAGCCGGCGACGAGCGACCAGCCGCCGTCGATCACGACCGTCTGCCCTCGGATCATCTCGGCGGCTGGTGAGCACAGGAACGAGACCACGCCCGCGATGTCCTCGGGCGTCACGATCCTGCCGACGGGGTTCGCGGCGCCGGATGCGAGCATCGCCTCGCGGTTCGGGAAGTGGTCGAGCGCGCCTGTCTCGACCACCCCCGCCGAGACGGCGTTGACGCGGATCCCCCGCGGTGCGAGCTCGACCGCGAGGTAGCGAACGAGCGCTTCGAGCGCCGCTTTCGACGTCCCGACGAGCGCGTAGTTCTCGAGCACCCTCACCGAGCCGAGGCTCGAGATCCCGACGACGCAGGCGCCGGCGGGCATCGCGGGCGCGGCGGCGCGAACGAGCGAGAGCAGCGCCCTGGCGTTCGCCCCGAGCGTCCAGTCCCAGTGTTTGTCGTCGGTCTCGAGCGCAGGGCGGATTACCCCGGTTGCGGCGTTGTGGACGAGCACGTCGAGCGGCCCGAGCTCGGCCACCTTCTCGGCGGTCCTCTCGGCGGCGACGTTGCCGCGTACGAGAACCGCCTCGGCTCCGAGCGCCTCGAGCTCGCGAGCGGTCTCCTCCGCGGCGCCGTCGGAGCGGAAGTACCCGATCGCCACCCGGCTTGCGCCCTCGCGCGCGAGCTGGAGCGCGATCGCCTTGCCGATCCCCCGGGAGCCGCCCGTTACGAGCACGCTCCTTCCCGGCGCCGCGCCGGTCAACGCCGCGGGAGTGGCGCCGCCGCGGGCGCCGACGACGGGATCGTCTCCCAGCCGATCCGCTCGCGCGACTCTGGCGCCGAGTCGGCAGCCTTCGTCGAGGCGTGCCCGAGATCGTCGAGAAGCTCGAGCTTTCCGAGCGCGTGCGCGCGTACGGGATCGTCGGCCGCGAGCGGGGCGATCGCCTCACGCACCCGCGCCGCGAGCTGATACGCGAAGTGTGGCGTCGCCGAGCCGACGAGTTCGTCGATGTCGTCCGTCGTCATCGCAGACAGACTACCCTGATCGCTCGGCGCACCGTGCGGGGGCTCCCGTAGGCTCCGCCCGTGAGGCTGCGGGTCGTCGAGATGATGCTCCTCGGGGCGATCTGCCTCTGGGCCCTCAACCTCTCGGTCACCCGCTACGTCCTCACACACGGCTTCGAGCCGCTCGCCTACAGCACCGTCCGCTACCTGCTCGCGACCGCCGTGTTCGCGGCGGTCGGGCTGGCGACCGAGCGCAGCCTCAGGCTCGCGCGACGCGACCTCGTGAGGGCGCTCGCTGCTGCGCTCGTGCTGTTCGCGAACCAGATCGGCTTCGTCTACGCCCTGCATACGACGACCGCGACCGTCGCCGCAATCATCTTTGCAGCGGCCCCGATCTTCGCTGCGCTCGTCGGGATGTTCATGCGGACCGAGCGCCTGCACACGCGGTTCTGGCTCGGGGCGGCGCTCTCGTTCGTCGGGGTCGCGGTCGTCGCGGTCGGCGGCGGCGGGGAGGTGTCGGGCGACGCGCGTGGAGTCGCGTTCGGGATGCTCACCGCGGTGACCTGGGCGATCTACTCGATCCTGATCACGCCGTTGATGCAGCGGTACTCGGCGACCCGGATCAGCGCGACCGTGATCGCCGCGACCTGGGTTCCACTGGCGATCGCCGGCTGGCCACAGCTCTCGGAACAACGCTTCGATGTCGGGCTCTGGGTCTGGCTCCTGATCGTCTTCGCAACGCTTGGCCCGCTGGTCGCGACCAACGTCCTGTGGTTTCGGTCGCTCGACCGGATCGGGCCGTCGCGCGCGACGCTCGCGACTAACCTGCAGCCGTTCGTCGCGGCGATGTTTGCGATCGTGCTCCTCGGCGAGCGGCCGGGCCTACCGGTGTTCGCCGGGGGCGCGTTGATCGCGGTGGGGATCCTCCTCGCCCGCCGACCCGCACACGGGGACGTGGCCGAGCCCGGCGTCGTCTAGATTGCCGCGAAGTGAGCGCCCCGCTCGCACCGGACCGCGGTGGGTCGCCGCAGCGGCGGACGGCGCTCGTCTCGGTCGGGGCGGCGTGCTTGTTGATCGTCGTCAAGCTCGCCGCGGGTGTCCCGAGCGGCTCGCTCGGTCTCGTCGCCGAGGCGCTCCACTCGGGAACGGATCTCGTCGCAGCGCTGCTGACGTTCTTTGCCGTCGGCTATGCGGCCCGGCCCGCCGATCCGTCGCACCCCTACGGACACGGGAAGGCCGAGCACCTGGCCGCGCTCGGCGAGGCCGCGTTCCTGGTTGCGGTCTCGGTCGCGGTCGCGGGCATCGCCGTGCTCCGGCTCACCGGGGTCGTCGAGCTCGAGACGCGCGTCGCGTGGTGGACGCTCGCCGCCGCAGGCGTCGTGATCGTGATCGATCTTTCTCGCACGATCGTCTCGGTCAGGGCGGCGCGACGGTTTGGCAGCGCCGCGCTGCTGTCGAACGCCTTCCACTTCGGCGGCGACCTCGCCGGGACGATCGCGGTCGTGTGCGGCCTGCTCGGGGCACGTGCCGGCCATCCCGAGGCCGACGGGATCGCCGCGCTGTTCGTCGCGGCGCTTGTCGTCGTCGCCGCGAGCGGGCTGATGAAGGCAAACGTCGACGTGCTGATGGACAGGGCGCCGGCGGCGGACGTCAGGGCGGCCGAGCAGGCGATCGCTGGGCTTCGGCCGCCGGTCGAGCTGCGCCGACTCCGCCTCCGGCACGCTGCCGGCCGGACCTTCGCCGACGTCGTCATCGGGGTTTCGCCTGGGGCGGCAGTCGGGCAGGGGCACGCGGCCGCCGACCGCGTGGAGAGCGCCCTGCAGCGGGCGCTGCCCGGCAGCGACGTCGTCGTCCACGTCGAGCCGACTCGCGCCGAAGCGGCACTTCGGGAGCGCGTGCGCGCGGCTGCGATGTCAGTCGGCCACGTGCGGGAGATCCACGACCTCGTGCTGATCGACACCGGCGATCACGGGGTCGAGGCCTCGTTGCACCTGAAGCTCCCCGGCGCCCAGAGCCTCGACGAGGCGCACACGCTCGCGGAGAGCGTCGAGGCCGCGATCCGCGCTGCGGTTCCCGAGATCAGTGCCGTGCAGACCCACCTCGAGCCGCTCGCGGAGTCGGCGACCGGGTCGCGCGTCGCTGGCGATGCCGCTGCGATCGAGCGTGCGGTACGCGTGGCGATCGGCCAGGAGCCTCGCGAGCTTCGGCTGCTGCACACCGAGAACGGGCTCGTCGTGCTCCTTACCCTTGCGCTCGACGGCGCCACGACGCTCGCGGCGGCCCACGACGAGGCGAGCCGCGCCTCGCGAGCGGTTCGGGCGGCGCTGCCAGGGATCGCCGACGTCGTCGTTCACACCGAGCCATGACCGCGCCGCTCTACGTCGACTGGGACGGAACCGCGACCGTCCGCGACACGCTTCACATGCTGATCGAGCGTTTCGGCGACCTGGACGTGTTCCGGGCGATGGAGGCGGAGCTCGAGCGCGAGCTCACGCTCGACGAGGTGATCACCGCGGAGCTGAAGACTGTCACGGCGCCGTTCGCGGAGGTCGTCGCCTGGCTGCTCGAGCACGTCGCTCTCCGGCCGGGGTTTCGTGAGCTCGTCGCCGTGCACGACCCGACGATCGTCTCCGCCGGCTTCGAGGAGCTCATTGCCCCGATTCTCGCGCGCGAGGGAATCGCCGTCCGGGTGGTCGCGAACTCGGTTGTCGCCGACCCGGCGGGGTGGCGGGCTCGGTTCCTCGAGACACCCCTGTGCGCGGTCTGCGGCGAGCGCTGCAAGCGGGGTGTGATCGGCGCTGAAGGGCCCTACGTGTACGTGGGTGACGGCGTCTCCGACCGGTGCGTCGCCCTCGGGGCCGAGCGCATCTTCGCGCGAGCCGGGCTCGCGACCTGGCTCGCGGGCCGCGGTGTCGCCCACGAGCCGTTCGTAGACCTCACCGACGTCGTCCGCGCCCTCGGCTGATCAAGCTACGAGACGGGCGGAGCGGTCGTCCCACCCTGCTGCAGCACGGGGCGGAAGACGTAATGCGGCAGATGCAACGTCGGGTCGTCGATCAGCGCGCGGAGCGCGTCGACCGTCGTCGCCGCGATCTCGTCGATCGGCTGCGCGACCGTTGTCAGCGACGGTCGGAGCCAGCGCGCGGCGTCGATTCCGTCGAACCCTACGACCGAGAGGTCGTCAGGGACCCGTAGCCCCCGCGTCGCCGCTTCCTGGATCACGCCGATCGCGATCAGGTCGTTCGAGCAGATCACTCCGGTCGGCGCGCTGGCCGGTTCGGCCATCAGCTCGCGCAGTGCCGCCCGCCCGCCCGCAACAGTGAACTGCGTGTGGGCGACGTGAGGCGCGGGGTCGATCCCTGCCGCCCGGAGAGCGTCGGCGCGGCCCCTGAGCTTCTGACGGGCGGGAAGCGCCCACTCCTCGCCGGCGGCGAACCCGATCCTGCGGTGCCCGAGCGAGAGGAGGTGGTCGGTCGCAAGCCGGCCCGAGAACCGCTCGTCGACGCCCACCGAGGTCACCGGGAGCCGCTCGCTTCCGCCGTTCACGAACACGAGCCGGGCGCCGAGCTCGAGGAGCTGGCGGTAGTGCGTATGCTCGCCGCGGGTGTCGGTCACCTCGGCGCAGATGAAGACCATCCCGTCCACGCGGCGCTCGAGGAGCATGTGGACGTAGTCGACCTCGCGTCGCGCCGAGCCGCCGGTGTTGCAGATGATCGTCGCGAACCCGGCGTCGGTGGCCCGCGTCTCCATCGACTGCGAGAGCGCGGCGAACACCGGGTTGCCGAACTCGGGCACGAGGAGGCCGATCGCGCCGGTCGCCTCAGTGCGGCCCGGTGCGACGTACAGGAGCTCCCTGGCGGCGCGCTCGACCCGCTCCCGGGTCCCCGGTCGAACGGCCGCCGAGCCGCTCAGGACGCGTGAGGCGGTTGCGACGCTTACCCCCGCGCGGCTTGCGACGTCGCGGAGCGTCGCGTTCTTGCTGCTACCGAGATGGGTTTTCATGCAGGCGTAACAACTTCCATCGAATGCCTCGACACTCCGACGGTGACTTGGTCAATCATATAGCGGGAAACCACTGAGAACGTTCCTTGACCAGCCGGTAACCTCTTTGTAGTCTCACGTCGTCGTTTCACCCAACTGAAACAGTGTTACGTCGGCAACGTGTGTGCCGCCAAGTCAAGGAGGAAGCTCAATGTCGAGCACCCGGATGCTCCGCCGCATCGGCCTGGTTGCTCCAATCGCCGTGCTCGCGGCGATCGCCGCGTCGGCGGCGACCGGTGCGAGCAAGGCAACCGTCGTCAGGATCTGGACCGACGCCGACCGCAAGGTCGCGGTCGAGAAGGTCGCCGGCGCGTGGGCGGCGTCCCGCGGCGTCGAGGTCGAGGTCGTCCAAAAGGACTTCGGAAAGATCCGCGACGACATGAAGACCGTTCAGCCCGAGACCGCGCCGGACGTGATCGTCGGTGCGCACGACTGGACAGGCCAGCTCGCCGCGGACGGCTCGGTGTTGCCGCTCGTCGTGCCGAAGGCGACGCTCAAGGCGTTCCCCAGCTACTCGACCAACGCGTTCTCGTACGGCACAGCCGTCAAGCGTCTCTACGGCGTTCCGGTCGCGCTCGAGAACATCGGGCTCGTCGTGAACAAGAACCTCGCGACGGTCCCGAAGACGTTCAAGCAGCTCGAGACGTCGGCGCTCAAGTTCCAGAAGAAGGCCGCCGGCAACATCGGGATCGCGGTTCCGCAGGGCGCGTCGGGTGACGCGTACCACATGTACCCGTTCTTCTCGGGTCTCTGCGGGTACGTGTTCGGCACGAACAAGGCCGGCAACCTCGATCCGTCCGACATCGGCGTCGCGAACACGAAGTTCCTGAAGAACGCGAAGCTGATCGACCAGTGGAACAAGGAAGGCCTGCTCAACTCGAAGATCGACTACGGTGTCGGCAAGGACGCCTTCCTCAAGGGGAAGGCCGCGTTCTGGATCACCGGCCCGTGGGAGTCGGACACGCTCAAGAAGAGCGGGCTCAAGTACACGATCACGTCGTTCCCGGAGATCGTCCCCGGCTGCAAGTCGGTTCCGTTCCTCGGCGTTCAGGGCTTCATGGTCACGAAGTTCTCGACGGTGCACGGCACCGAGAGCGCAGCCAAGGACCTCGTCGTCGGGTATCTGACGCGCGCGGACTCGCAGGCGTCGCTCGCGGCAGCCAATAGCCGCTTCCCGGCCAACCTCGACGCGGGCAAGCAGGTCAAGGACCCCGTGCTCAAGCTGTTCGGCAAGGCGAGCGTCGGTGGCGTCCCGATGCCCAACATCCCGCAGATGAGCGCGGTGTGGTCGGAGCTCGGCGGTGCCTGGGTCAAGGCGACCAAGGGTGCGGGGGCAACCCCGGCGCGGGCATCGTTCCTCTCGGCCTCGCGTAACATCGCGAACAAGATCGGGTAGTTCCGACAAGATCGGTCGGGGGGTGGGCAGCCTGCGGCCCGCCCCCCGCCGGTGACCCTGCCGACTCACCGGGAGCGTGCGTGAAATGACGACCGTGCCGGCGTCTCCGTCCGAGTACACCCCGTCGCTGCTCGCGAAGACGATTGCCGCGTTCTCGGGCGGCACCGGGCGGCTGGCGAAGCTGGTCGGGCTCGCGCTCGTCAACGCGCTCGCGTTCTGGGCGGTCGCGGAGCTCTTCAGCCAGAGCCGCACGCTCTGGGCGCTGATCACGCTCGGGGCGCTCCTCGTGCTCGACGCGATCTACTTCCTCCCAGGGCTCGTCCCCGCGAAGTTCATCGTCCCGGGCACGATCTTCCTGATCGCATACCTGATCGTCCCGATCTTCTTCACGGTGATCACGGCCTTCCAGGTGTACTCGACCGGGCACGTCCTCACGAAGAAGGAGGCGATCAGCGCCGTCCAGACGCAATCGCTGCAGCCGACCGGCGTCTCCTTCCTGATGAGCCCCGCGCGGACGGCCGGCGGCGATCTCGTCCTCCTGCTGCTCGACGAGGAGACCGGCAAGGGGTTCCTCGGGACCAAGGACGGGCTCAGCGAGCTCCCGGCCGGCACGCTCTCCGCCGACGCCAACGGGATCGTCCAGTCGACGAGCTCCGAGTACACGGTCGTTCCCGGGGCCGAGCTCTTCTCGCTCGACCGCCAGCTCAGCCAGTACGTCGTGCCCACCGAGGGTGGCGCGGCGATCAGGCCCGAAGGCGTCCAGGCGGCCGTCGAGCTCAAGCCGACGCTCGCCTACGACGCCGAGGCCGATACCTTCTCGAACCTCGAGTCCGGCACCGTGTACCGAGACAACGGCCGGGGCGCGTACGCATCGGCCCAGGGCCAGGAGCTCGAGCCCGGGTGGCGCGAGTTCGTCGGCTGGAGCAACATCAGCGCGGTCTTCCGTGATCCGCTCGTCCGCGACCCGTTCCTGCGAACGCTCGCGTGGACGATCGTGTTCGCCTGCGCGAGCGTGTTCTTCTCGTTCGCGATCGGGCTCTTCCTCGCGATCGCGCTCGACAAGCCTGGGATGCGGTTCCGCCGCCTGTACCGCTCCTTGCTCGTGATCCCCTACGCGATCCCCGGGTTCCTGATGCTGCTGGTCTGGGCCGGGCTTCTCAACGACGACTTCGGCGTGATCAACAAGCTGCTCCCCGGCGGGCTCGACCGGCCGTGGCTGTTCGACCCGTTCTGGGCGAAGGTGTCGGTGATCATGGTCACCACCTGGCTGACCGTGCCCTACTTCATGCTCGTCTCGATGGGGGCGCTCCAGTCGATCCCCTCCGAGCTCACCGAGGCCGCCAAGGTCGACGGCGCCGGGCGGCTGCAGATCTTCCGGCGCGTCACGCTGCCGCTGCTGATGATCGTCGTCGCGCCGCTCCTGATCGCCTCGTTCGCCTTCAACTTCAACAACTTCAACAACATCTATCTGCTCACCGCGGGCGGGCCAGCGGCCGAGGACCAGTCGGTCGCCGGCGCGACCGACATCCTGATCTCGTACACGTACAAGCTCGCGTTCCAGGCAGGGAAGGGACAGGACTACGGCCTCGCGAGCGCGGTCTCGATCTTCGTCTTCCTGATCGTCGCAAGCATCTCGGCGGTCGCCTTCTGGCGGACGAAAGCCTTGGAGGGAGTGCGATGACGACGCTCGAAGACACCGTCGACCCCGTCCTCGCCGGCACGAAGGCCGTTGCCGCGCGTGGACGTGCGCCTCGGCCCGGGCTGGGGGACACCTGGTGGCGGCACGCGGTCGCGATCATCGCGGTCGCCTTCGCCGTCTTCCCTGCCGTGTACGTCGTCTCGGCGGCGTTCAACGCAGACCAGTCGATCTCCGGCGCGAGCGTGATCCCACGGGAGGTCACGCTCGACAACTTCCGTGAGCTGTTCAACCCACCTTCGGACAAGTCCGAGACGGCGTATCCACGTTGGTTCGTGAACTCGATCTTCGTGGCGATGTTCACCGCCTTCTTTACCGTGCTGCTCGGAGCGCTCGCCGCCTATGCGTTCTCGCGGTTCCGGTTCAAGGGCCGGCGAATGGGGATGCTGTTCCTCCTGCTCGTCCAGATGTTCCCGCAGCTCTTGATGCTCGTCGCGCTGTACCTGATTGTGTTGCGCTCGGGTGAGGTGTTCCCCGCAATCGGGCTGAACCACCTCCTTGCGCTCGCGCTCGTGTACCTGGGCGGCGCGATGGGTGTCAACGTGTGGCTGATGAAGGGGTTCTTCGACTCGATCCCCAGTGAGCTCGACGAGTCGGCACGGGTCGACGGGGCGACACCCGCGCAGATCTTCTGGGGGGTCGTGCTGCCCCTCGCTGCGCCAGTGCTCGCGGTCGTCGGGCTGTTCTCGTTCGTGGGCACGTTCAACGAGTTCGCGATCGCAAGCGTGCTCCTCGAGGTGAACGACAAGCGAACGTTGCCGCTCGGCCTGCAGATCTTCATCGATCAGCAGTACGGCGAGCGCTGGGGGCCGTTCGCCGCGGGTGTGCTCATCGCCGCCGTCCCGGCGGTCGTCCTCTTTGCCTACCTGCAGCGGTTCATCGTCTCCGGGCTGACCCAGGGGTCGGTCAAGGGATGATCTCGTTCGGTCTCACGGGCCCGCATCACGACGGGTCTGCGCTCTATGTGCCGGAGCGACCAGGCGAGCTCGGCGACGAGATCCCGGTCTTCGTTCGGATCCCTCGCAGCCTGGGGATCGACCGGGTCGCGCTCCGCTACGTGCGCGACGGTGAGCCACGGGGCGTCCAGGCGACCCTCGACCGGTCGTCCGGAGCCGACGACTGGTGGCGGGCGCAGCTCTCCGTCTGGAACCCGACCGTCTCGTACCGGTTCATCATGTCCGGGCGAGATGGCGCCTACCTGTGGCTGAACGCGGCCGGCGTGTTCGCCCGCGACGTCGTCGACGCCGACGACTTCGTCATCACCCTGAGCGCGGGCGGCCCTGACTGGCACCGCCAGGGCGTCGTCTACGAGGTCTTCCCCGATCGGTTCGCGAAGTCAGGTGTCGTCGACGGGCTCGAGCTCCCGGGGTGGGCTCAGCGGCGAGCGTGGGGAGTGCCCCCGACGGGGCGCGGGCCCGAGACCCCGTTCGAGG
Organism: Gaiellales bacterium; assembly: GCA_046330385.1. GTDB lineage: Bacteria > Actinomycetota > Thermoleophilia > Gaiellales > Gaiellaceae > Gaiella. The sequence goes on from JAXLSV010000003.1 coordinate 619,400, forward strand.
TCTACGGTGGCGACTTGCCGGGGATCCAGGCGAGGCTCGACTACCTCGAGCGGCTCGGGATCAGCGTCCTCTACTTGACGCCGTTCTTCCCGGCCGCGAGCAGCCATCGCTACGACGCAAGCTCGTTCGAGCGCGTCGACCCGCTGCTCGGCGGCGACCGGGCGCTCGCGGAGCTGAGCGAAGCCGCGCATCGCCGCGGGCTCCGCGTGATCGGCGACCTCACGCTCAACCACTGCGGTGCGCTGCACGAGTGGTTCACGGCGGCGCAGGCCGACCCGAGCGCTCCCGAGCGCGACCTCTTCTACTTCGACGACGCGCTCCCGAACGGCTACGAGTCGTGGCTCGGGATCCCGACGCTCCCGAAGCTCGACTGGAGCTCGCCCGAGCTTCGGCGGCGGATGACGGCGGCGGCCCGGCTCTGGCTGGAGCCCCCCTTCGAGCTCGACGGCTGGCGGATCGACGTCGCGAACATGGTCGGCCGGTTCCGCGAGCTCGCGCTGACGACGGACGTCGCCGCCGAGCTGAGAACGGTCGTCGCGGACAAGCTGCTTGTCGCCGAGCACGGCCACGACTTCCGGGCCGACCTGCTCGGCGACGGCTGGCACGGCACGATGAACTACGCCGGCTTTCTTCGCCCGGTGTGGACGTGGCTCCGCGCCCACGACGTTCCGGCCGAGCTCCAGCAGTCGTTCTGGGGCGTCCCGGTGGGGCTGCCTCGGCTCGGCGGGCGCGCGACCGCAGAGACGATGGCGTCATTCCGGGCAGGGCTCCCGTGGGATCGGGTGCTCCACTCGTGGTCGCTGCTCGATAGCCACGACACCGCGCGGTTCCGCACGGTCGCCGGCTCGCGCGACCGGCATCTGGTCGGAATCGGTTTGCAGATGACCTCTCCCGGTGTGCCGATGGTCTTCGCCGGCGACGAGGTCGGGCTCGAGGGCGACTGGGGCGAGGACGCGAGGCGCACGATGCCGTGGGACGACGAGGGCACGTGGGATCGGCGACTGCACGACGAGTACCGCTCACTGATTGCGTTGCGGCGCGCGCATGCCGCGCTGGCCGACGGCGGCCTCCGGTACGTTCACGTCGACGACGACGCGATCGCGTTCCTTCGCGAGTCGCCCAATGGGCGCGTGCTCTGCCTCGCGAGCCGCGCTTCGCATCCGCCGGTCACGATCGACCGCGACCTGCTCGGCACCGAGGCGCTCGAGCCGCTCGTCGGCGGCGAGGCTGCCGTCGACGGTACGACATTCACCCTTCCCTCCGACGGTCCGGCGTTTCACGCCTGGGCGCTCGACTGATCACGAACGAGGAGGCAGCAACGTGGCTGAGGTTGTCTATACCGACGTCGACAAGGTCTACGACGGCGGCGTGCACGCCGTCCAGGATCTGTCGCTCGACATCGCCGACGGCGAGTTCCTCGTCCTGGTCGGGCCCTCGGGCTGTGGGAAGACGACCGCGCTGCGCATGCTCGCGGGGCTCGAGACGATCAGCGACGGGACGATCTCGATCGGCGACCGCGTCGTCAACGATGTCTCCTCGAAGGAGCGCGACATCGCGATGGTGTTCCAGAGCTACGCGCTCTACCCCCATCTCTCCGTCGCCGACAACATCGCGTTCGGGCTCCAGCTGCGGAAGATGCCGAAGGACGTGATTGCGAAGCGCGTCGACTGGGCCGCCAAGCTCCTCGACCTGACCCCGTACCTGAAGCGCAAGCCGAAGGAGCTCTCCGGTGGCCAGCGCCAGCGCGTCGCGATGGGGCGCGCGATCGTTCGCGAGCCGCAGGTGTTCCTGATGGACGAGCCGCTCTCGAATCTCGACGCGCGACTGCGCGTGCAGATGCGCGCCGAGATCGCGAACCTCCAGAAGGATCTCGGCACGACGACGATCTACGTCACGCACGACCAGGTCGAGGCAATGACGATGGGCGATCGCGTCGCGGTGATGAGCATGGGCCTGCTGCAGCAGATCGACGAGCCGCAGCGGCTCTACGACGAGCCGGGCAATCTCTTCGTCGCCTCGTTCATCGGCACCCCGCCGATGAGCCTGCTCGAAGCCGACGTCACCGCCGACGGCACCGCGCTGTCGCTCGCCGGGGCGACGGTGCCGCTCTCCGGGGCGGCGTTGCGACGCTACCCGGCGGTGCGTGCCCACGCCGGCGGGGGCATCGTCGTCGGGGTGAGGCCGGAAGACGTCCACCCGGCCTCCGAGCGCCCGTCGCTGCCGAAGCTCGACGCACGGCTCGAGCTCGTCGAGGCGCTCGGCTCCGGGCAGATGGCGTACTTCGCGGTCGATGCGGTCGCGGTCCGCGGCGCGGTCTCGGCCCACCACGGCGCCACTCCCGCCGACGAGGAGGACGCAGGGCTGTCGGGCACAAAGGCGAACCTCACCGGCCACTTCCCGCCACGGCTGCCGCTCAAGCTCGGAGAGACGGTCCCGGTCGCGCTCGACACCGACAACATGCACTTCTTCGATCGCGAGACCGGTGTGGCGCTCCGGTAGGTCGCTCTCTCCGGGAGGGCGTGCGAGGGCCGTCCTCGGCTGCCTCGCGCTCATGCTCGCTGTGGGTGCCGGTTGGGCGTCCGGCGCCGGTCGGGCGGTGGCGCCGCCAGGCCCAGGACAGGTGAAGACGCTCGCGCAGGCGCCGCGAACGACCGCGTTCGCGAAGCAGCGGATCTACTTCGTGATGACGGATCGCTACGCCAACGGCGACGAGGCGAACGACCGGGGCGGCGCGACCGGCTCCCGCACGCAGACCGGCTACGACCCGGCCGACACCGGCTTCTTCCACGGTGGCGACTTCAAGGGGCTCACGGGGACTTGCGACGACCCGCAGACCGGGCTTGCGCGTGTGAAGCGCCTCGGGTTCACGGCGCTCTGGGTGACGCCCCCGGTCGGGCAGCGAACCGTCCAGGGTGGTAGCGCCGCCTACCACGGGTACTGGGGCACCGACTTCACCTCCGTCGATCCGCATCTCGGCAGCGACGCCGACTTCGCAGCGTTCGTCGACTGCGCGCACCGTCTCGGGCTCGAGGTGTATCTCGATGTCGTCGTCAACCACACCGCGGACGTCATCACCCCGTCTGGCGGAGGGTACGTCGGTCCCGAGGACGTTCCCTACCGCGACTGCCGCGGCAAGGTGTTCGACCCCGGCGTGTTCGCCGGCGGGAATGCGTTCCCCTGTCTCAAGGCGGAGACGATGCCGCGACCCCCGATCGTCCTCCCCGGCGATCGCAAGGCGAAGAAGCCCGCGTGGCTGAACGATCCCCTGAGGTACCACAACCGCGGCGACATCGACTTCGCCGGCTGTAACACGACCTGTCTCGAGCAGGGCGACTTCTTCGGGCTCGACGACCTGTTCACCGAGCAGCCGGCGGTCGTCGCAGGGCTCGCGGAGGTGCACGGGAGCTGGATTCGCCGCTTCAAGGTCGATGGCTTCCGGGTCGACACGGCGAAGCACGTCGACCGCGCGTTCTTCCGTGCGTGGGTGCCGAAGATCAGGAGGATTGCGCGAGAGGCCGGCATCCCCGACTTCGAGATCTTCGGCGAGGCCTTCGTCACCGACGCGATCGAGCTTTCCTCCTACACGCGCGACCGGGCGATCCCGAACCTTCTCGACTTCCCGCTCCAGGACGCGGTCGTTCGCTACGCCGGAGGCACCGCCGGCGCGAAGGGGCTTGCCGCCCGGCTCGACGACGACGACTACTTTCTCACGCCGTCGGGAGTGATGCCGACCCCGGGGACCTTCGCCGGTAACCACGACATCGGGCGCGTCGCACGACTCGTCAAGGACCAGTCGGGCGCCTCCGGCGACGAGCTCGTCAAGCGCATCGATCTCGCCCACAGCGTGCTCTACCTCCTCCGGGGCGCGCCGATCGTGATGTACGGCGACGAGGTCGGGATCATCGGCGCCGGCGGCGACAAGGAGGCGCGGCAGGATCTGTTCCCGACGGAGGTGAGAAGCTGGCGTACCGAGGAGCGTGCCGGCTCGCCGCCGATCGGGACAGGCTCGTCGTTCAAGGTCGACGATAACCCGGTCGGCGCGCACCTCGCTGCGCTCGCGGCGGTGCGGGAGGCGAACCCGGCGCTCACGACCGGCCCCGCGGTTGTGCGGGTCGCTACCCAGGGTACGTTCGTCCTCAGCCGGTTCGATCCGACGACGGGTCGGGAGGTTCTCGTCGGGCTCAACGCGAGCCGCGAACGGGTTGCCGTGAACGTGCAGACGGACTCCCCGGGGGCTGCGTGGGAGGGCCAGCTGGAGGCGCCTTCGCTTGCCGGCGGCGGTCGCATCGTGCGGCTCACGCTCCCCGCGCTCTCGGCGTCGGTCTGGCGCCAGGCCGGGGAGCCGGCCAGGCGCACGCTTGGCTCGGTCGCGCTCCGCGTCGGCACCGACGAGCTCACCGCGCTGCGGACCGCGACGGCGACGGTCACGGGAGGCAGGCCTGCGAGCGTCACGTTCGCGATCAAGCGGCCCGGCAGTCGGGCGTGGGTGAGGCTCGCGACCGATCCGTCTCCACCGTACCGGGCCTTCGTCGCCCCCCGCAGCATTCCGCGTGGCAAGACCGCGTCGGTCGTCGCGATCGTGCGGGCGTTCGACGGCACCACGATCGTCTCGTCCGTCGCTTCGCTGGCTCGCGGCTGAGCACTACGATCGCGGGATGGAGATCCGCCCCGCGACCGAGACCGAGCTCCCGACCATCGTGCGGTTATGGCGGGACTTCATGGTGGAGGTGCCCGAGCCGCCCCACGCCGAGCTCGACGAGCCGGCCGAGCTCGAGGAGATCCGCCAGCTCGTCGCCGCGGGTGGCGCCTATCTCGCGTGGGACGGGAAGGAGCCGGTTGGGTTCGCGCTCTTCCGTCGCGATTCGCCGACGCTCGTGATGCTCACCGACCTCTACGTCGTCCCGCTTGCGCGCAGGAACGGCACCGCCGCCGCCCTGCTCCGAGCCGGTCTCTCGGCCTATCTCGACGACGGTGTCCGGCACGTCCATCTCGAGGTGTTGAGCGACAATGTCACCGCCCGCGCCGTCTACCAGCACTGGGGCTTCGTCGAGCACCTGCTCGCGCTCGTCGCCCCCGTCGACGCGCTCGTAGCCCGCCTCGAGCCGACGCGGCACGCGGTCTCGTTCGCGTCGCTCCACGTTCAGTCGGACGACGTCGCCGCCGTCGAGCGCGCCGCGGCTGCGTTCGCCCCGCGGATCGGCTCGGCGGGCACGCGGGTCGAGGGGCCTGTCGAGGGCTGGACGGTCGTGTACGACGACGTGAGCGACCGCGACCCGACGGCGCTCGTGCGCTTCGCGAGGGAGCTCTCCTCCCGGCTCGGCGCGGTCGTGATCGCCCTCTCGCTCGAGGTCGGCCAGGTCGTCCGCCTCGTCGCCGTCGACCGGGGCGGAATCGTCGACGAGTACCTCTCGGTGCCAGAGTTCTACGGGCCGCTGCCACCCGGCGATGTCATCGGGCTTGCGGCCAACCCGACCGTGCTGCACCGCCTCACCGGCGCCGATCCGGCAGCGGTCAAGGCGGTCGCCCGCACCGCGCTCAGCCCGTCCGAGCTGCCACCGGCTCCGGAGCTACTCCTGCAGCTGGCAGAGATCCTCGGGCTGGGCGGCGCTGGCAAGGGGTACGCCGGGTGAGCCTCACGCTGTACGACGCGCCTCGTTGCCCGTACTGCGCTCGCGTTCGGATCGTGCTCGGCGAGACGGGAATCGATGGAGCGGTTCTCGGCGCTTGGCGATCCCTACGACGCCGCCTACCGTGGGGCTGCGGGTGGACACGACGCGCTCGTTGACGCGCTCGGTCGCCTCGACGCGACGCTCGGCGAGGCCCCGTGGCTGACTGGGACCGCGTTCGGGCTCGCCGACATCGCGTACCTGCCGTGGGTTTATTGCGGGCACAGAAGCTTCTCGGCGTTTCGGTCGCCGGCCTCGACGTGCTCCCGGACTGGCTCGACCGTTGCCTCGCGCCCGGCGGTCGCTGCTGAAGCCGAGATCGTCCCGCGCCTGCAGAGTCTGGTTTGATCACCCCATGGATGACGTCACGACCGCCGAGCTGAGCGGCCGGCTCGGGGAGCAGGGGCTCCTCCTGCTGGACGTGCGAAGCGAGGGCGAGTACACCGGTGCAATGGGGTCGCCATGCGACCCGCGGCAGGGACACATCCCCGGCGCACGGCATCTCGACGTCACCGTGCTGCTCGGCGCATCGTCGGTCGAGGCGCTGCGCCGGCTGGTCGCGGCCGAGGAGGGATGCGAGATCATCGCCTACTGCCACTCCGGCACCCGCTCGGCGCATGCAGTCGCAGCGCTCCGTCAGGCGGGGTATGCGGCGAGGAACTACCGGGGGTCGTGGCACGAATGGTCCCGCGACCCGACACTGCCGATCGAGCCGGTCACTGCCGATCGGGAAGCGGGGTGACGCGGGGGCCTACCGCCAGCGCGGCGAGCGCGGCCCGGAGGGTCGTTTCGGGCGCGAGCCCGGCGGGAAGCTCGTGCGGCGCGAACCAGCGAGCCTCGCTGACCTCCGCCGGGTCGACCACGGGCTCGGGGTTCCCGACGAGCTCGGCAGCGTAGTACTGCACCGAGACGTGCTCGGTGGCGTTCGCGGCGTCGTCGGCGTACGGGGAGATCCATGTCCCGAGGTAGCCGGTGACGCGGGCGTGCACCCCGGCCTCCTCGCGAACCTCGCGTTCGGCGGCGGTGATCGGATGCTCCGGGCCATCGCAGAACCCCGAGGGCGCGCACCAGAGGCCGAGCCACGGCGCATGTGCGCGCCTTGTCAGGAGCACCCGTCCCTGCATGTCGACGACAAGCGCGGCGGCGCACGGCTTCGCGTTCGCCCAGTGCGCGACGCCGCACGCGGCGCAGGTCGTCGGGGGCGGCTCGGCGAGAGGCTCTCCGCATGCCGGGCAGAACCGCGTCATCTGGCGTTCGCGGCCTGCGTCAGGAACGCATCAGCGAGCCGTCTGCCCTGTTGCTCCCAGAGCGGCAGCTTTTCGGCGGTCTCGCGACGGATCACGTCCTGCGGCATCGGCAGCTCAGGGGCGCCGGTCGTGAACCAGTGGTCGAGCATCGTCTCGTTGACCTCGGGATGGAACTGCACCGCCCACGTCGACCGGCCGAGGCGATACGACTGCAGCGCGGCCCCGTTGGTGGCGAGGAGCTCCGCGCCAGCGGGGAGCCTCCAGGTGTAGTAGTGCCACTGGAACGCCTCGAAGTGCGCAGGGAATGCGGCGCCGACGACGGGGTCGGCGAGCCCTGCCTGCGTCAGCCCGACCTCGCACCAGCCGACCTCGCCGACCTCACCAGGCCCCACCCAGCTTCCCGCCGCCCGAGCGATGAGCTGGGAGCCGAGGCACACCCCGAGCAGCGGCACGCCGCCAGAAAGCGCCTGTGCGAGGAACTCGGTCTCCTCCACGAGCCACGGATGCTCGGCGTCCTGGTCGGGGTGCATCGCCCCGCCGAAGACCATGATCGCGTCGAACTCCGCCGCCGCCGGCGGCAGCCCTGCGACCGGCGTCTCGCACACCGTCAGCTCGTGGCCGAGCTCGGCGGCACGGCGTTCGAACGTCCCGCCGCCGCCGGTGGGTGCGGGCTCGTGGGTGAGGGAGAGGACGCGCACGCGCGAACGATAGACACGACACGTCGGTTGACGGCTGTTGGCTCGCTCCACGGTTCAGAAGAGCGTGAGCTCGGTCGGCGGTGGCTCGATCCCGCCCGTCGCCGGAACCCCCGCCGCGTCGAGCAGCCCGCGGAAGCTCACCGCGCTCCGCGGGGCGAAGTCGTCGCGGTTGTTGTTGAAGAGCGCGTAGACCTCTTCGGCCTGTGCCGCGAGCTTTCGCACGGGCTCGACCCATTCCGCGAGCTCCTCCGGCGCGTACATCCAGTCGAAGCGGTCGGCGGCGCTGCGGGCGCCGCGGATGTTCCACGTCTCGACGTTGCGACCGTGGAAGCGGACGTAGGCGACCCGGTGCGTTGCGGCAGAGACGCGCGGGCTCACGTTCGAGGCGCGTGTCGCCGGGCTGTCGACCGAGACGTAGGCGAGACCATGTGACTCGAGGAAACGGAGCGTGTCGGCGCGCTCGGAGGGCTCCATCCAGGAGCGGTGACGGAACTCGATCAGCGGAACGAGCGGCGCGAGCCGGGCGGAAGCTCGCGCGAGCTCCGTCTTGGCCTCGTCGCTCTTCACGAACCGCGGGTGATACTGGAGCAGCACTGAGCGGAGCTTCCCCGAGAGCTCGAGGGGCTCGAACGCGGCACGGAACTCGCGGAAGGCCTGGTCGGTCGGCTCGCCCTCGTGCAAGGTCATCGCCGCCGAGGCCTTAACGTGAAACGTGAATGCATCGGGCGTTCGTTCCGCCCAGCGGCGGGTGACGTCCGGGTTGGGGAGCGCGTAGAACGGCGAGTCGACCTCGACTGTGTCGAACCGTTCGGCGTAGTAGCGCAGCCGCTTCTCGGCAGTCGAGACCCCGCGCGGGTACCACGCCTTGAGCAGGCCTTCGTCGGCCCAGGAGCACGTGCCGATACGGACGGTTGCCGGCATGCGCCCACGATACGACGAGGGCGCCGCACGGCGCCCTCGTCGTTCGTTCGCTGGACCGTTCGCTACTTGACGGTGACGACCTTCGACTGCGAGCCGGAGATCGCGATCGAAACGCTCGAGCACGGCACCGGCAGGCTCGAGAACACGTCGGTGCAGAACGACGCGGCGTCGGAGCTGCCGAGCGTGAGCGCCGTCGCGCCGAACCGCGCCTGGAAGCGCGTCTGCTTCGCCGCAGGCGGGAAGGAGACCGAGAACGTGCCGTTCTCCTTCGGTAGAACGCTCTTCATCGGCTTGAGCGCGCCCTTGGGGCCGGCGCCCCAGATGCGGACGCCGATGTCGATGCCGTCGCCGTCGACCAGCACTTTGCCCGTCAGTGTGACGCGCCCCTTGACCCGCTTGCCCTTGAGCGACACGGCCGACGTGGAGTACGTGCTGGGAGAGGCCACCGTCGCCGACTGGTTGACCTGACCGATCGCGGGCGTCCACGGTGTCCAGAAGCCCATCCACAGCGCCGTCGGCAGCGCTCCGAACACGCCGTTGAAGGTCATGTCGGCGCTGAGGAACTTCGCCCCGAACGTGGCGCCACCCTTGTCGACTGGGATGTCCGGCGGCGCCAGGCAGAAGACGAGCTGTGCGTCACCGAATGCCGACGTCGTCGCGTCGGCAGGGAGGAGGTAGGCCGGCAGGTTGATCGTCTGTCCGGCTGCTGCCAGCACGAACACGTACGTCGTGGTCGGCGTCGCGGCCCCGATACACGCGGTCTGGCTCGCCGCGGGTACTTGGCCGGGGGCGGCCACGATGATGTCGCCCGAAAGGGGCAGCAGCGCGCCGCCGAGAGCGAGCGCGGCGACCTGGGCCTTGACCGTGCCCACCGTCGTGCCGGGGGCGGCCGACGCCGAGACGGCGGTGCCCTTCGACACGATGATCGTCGCGCGGGCGGTCGCGTCGTCACCGGCTGCCGAGGACGCGATGATCCGCGTCGTGTTTCCCGGGCCGTACGTCACCGCGAGCTTTGCCGACGAGTACGTCGCGCTCGCGGCCGAGACGACGACGAGCGCAATGCCCGTCACGATCGCGACGAGCGCGATCCTGGTCTTGTTCATCCAATCCCTCCTTGGGGGTTCAAAAGCGGTTGTGCGGAGCTCTCTCGTGCTTGGGACTGTAGATGCGAGGTCGGGTGGTTTCGCTCATCTCGTTGGCAACAGGCCGCTCGCCTTCACCCACTGCCGGTTGTCGAAGCGGTAGAGGTACACCGCGTCGATCGGGTAGGAGTCGAGGGCAGTCGTCCGCAGTCGGATCCCCGGGAGCATGAACGGGTTTCCCGTCGTGTCCATCGACCGGGCCGCCTTGAGCAGCGAGGCTCGCGTGACGTTCTTCCCGGCGCGTCGCAGCGTGTCGACGAACGACCACGCGACCGTCATCCCGTACCAGTTGTAAACGTCAGTCGGCTTCGCGCTCGGCGCGTACCGCGCGAGGATCGACCGGTACTGGGCGACCGCGGGGTCCTTCTTCCAGATCGGGTCGTTCGGATTCTTGACGAACGCGATCGAGAGCGCACCCTTTGTCAGCTCGGGCGCATTCACCTTTGCAATGCCCATGATCGTCGGCTCGATCGAGATCGAAGCGATGTAGACCTGCGGCCTCCAGCCGAGCTTGTGGGCGGCGAAGAGCGCCTGGATCATGAACTTCGGCGTCGCGAAGAGCATGAGCGTGTCGGCGCCGGATGCCTTGAGCTTCGCCACGTTCGAGGCAACGTCGGCTGCGGTGTACTCGTAGGCCTCCGAGGCGACGATCCGTGGCCCCTTGCCCGAGATCGCCCGCGAGAGCCCCCGGGCCATGTCCTTCCCGAGCTCGGTGTTCTCGAGGAGGACCGCCACCTTCGCCTTCTGCCTGCGCTTGACGAGATCCTTGCCGTACACGGCACCCTCGCCACGGTAGCTCTGGAGGAAGCCGACCGTCCACGGGAACGTCTTCGGGGAGCCGCCGAGCGCCGCCGAGCCGTCGGCGGCGAAGAGCTGGGGGACCTGCTGTGCGTTGAGGTAGTCGCGGATCGCGAGGTTGTTCGCGGTGCCGACCGAGTTGAACACGGCCGCGACCTTGTCCTCCTCGACGAGCTTCCGCGTCAGCTGAACCGTCTGCGCGGGGTTGTACCCGTCGTCGTAGAAGCGGTAGTCGATCGTCCGGCCGTTGACGCCGCCCTTCGCGTTGACGAAGTCGAAGTAGGCCTTCGCACCCGGGCCGACGCTGCCGAAGGCCGCTGCCTCGCCGGAGAGCGGGACGGTGCCGCCGATCACGATCGTGGTCGGGCCGATTCCCGGATCGGCGGCCGGGGCCGCTCCCGCGACGCCTGCGACGCTCGCGACGACGAGCGCGAGCGCGCAGGCGGCGACGGCCGCTCTCATCGTGACACCGGGGTTGCGAGAACGGGAAGCCTCAGCGTCGCCGGGCCGACCGAGACCCTGGCTCCGGCCGGCAGCGGGAGGTTGAGGTACAGGAGATTCGCGGGGTTCTGCGCGAGCGACGACGAGCCGAAGGTCACGAACAGCCGCGACCCGCGCGGAATCCCGGTCGCCTGGCTCGAGAGCCTGAGCCGGTACGTGCCCTTGCCCTGCGCGACCGGGACGCCGCCGCCGGCGACGACGATCTCCTTGCCGCCCGGCGTCTTCGCGCTGAGCACTGCGACGAGCCGGCTCCAGCCTTTGCTCGCGGTGACGGTCGTCGTCACCGTCGGGGTCCCGAATGCCTCGGTGAACGTGGAGAGCGGCGGGGTGCGGCGCACGATCTTCCCCGCAACCCCGATCGCAGTCGTGCCGGTCAGCTCGAACCGGGCCGTGACGCGCTTCGGAAGCCCCGGGTAGCGCACGGGCGCTCCCTTCCAGCTCTCGGGCGCGACCATCACCGGCTTCGTTGAGTCGAGCGTTGCTGGCTCGCCGCGGAGGTACTGGGTGAACCACTTCGCGCCCTCCGCGAGCATCGCCCCCGAGTCGGCGGCGGGGAATGTCGACGGGGCATGTCCGTGGAGCCCGTACCAGAGCCGTTTCGGGCCCTTGAGCTGTGCCCAAGCGCGCTCGGCCTGGTCGATCCCGAACGCGAAGTCGCGCCTTCCCTGCATCAGGAACACCGGGGTCGTCACGGTGGCGAGCGAGGGAAGCGACGAACGTGCGCCAAGCCAGGGCGCAATCGTCGAGGTCTGCCCGGCGAACGCCGCCTGCTGAACCGCCTGGACCTCCGGGTCGAGCTTGCCGGCGGGCACCTCGCCGACGAACCCGGCGACGACGCCTGACTTAACAAGACCCTGCGGGACGAGCGCGCCGGCGAGGTCGGTCCACGTCTCGACGACCTCGATCGCAGCCCACGGGACGCCCGCAACGAGCGTGTTCCAGGTGATCCCGCCTCCATAGGAGATGCCCCAGGCGCCGATTCTGTCGTCGCGCACATCGGGCCGGTCGCGGAGCCAGGTGAAGAGCGCGCGGGCGTCCGCGACCTCCTTCGGGCCGTCGATAGTGACGAGCCCACCCGAGTCGCCGTGGCCGCGGGCGTCGGGTGCGAGCGCAACGTAGCTCTCACCCGCGATCCCCATCTGCTCCGCGACCTTCTCGGTGTCGGCGCGAGAGCCGCCGAGGCCGTGGAAGAAGACGACTGCCGGCCAGCCGCCCGCCGGAGGCGTGCCACTCGGAACGAAGAGGGTCGCCGCGAGCGTGGTTCCGTCGGGTGCGGTGACGGTCACGGTCTGCCGCGTCGAGGCCGCGCGGGTTGCCGAGGCGGCCGCGACACCGACCGCGACGAGTGCGACCACCGTCGCGGCCGCGAGGGGGGCGCGGATCCTGATCTTCACCACGGCGCGGAAGCGTAACCGACGATTGTGAACCGAGCGGCCCGTATCATCGACGCGTGGACGCGCGGCCGATAGGGGTCTTCGACTCTGGAGTCGGTGGGCTGACCGTCCTCCACGAGCTGCTCGTGACGCTGCCGGCCGAGGACGTCGTCTACTTCGGGGACAACGCAAGGCTTCCGTACGGGCCGCGGCCGCTCGCGGAGATCCGGCGATTCGCGCTCGAGATCGGCGAGCTCCTCGAAGCACGGGGGGTGAAGCTCGTCGTCGTCGCGTGCAACTCGGCGACCGCGGCGGCGCTGCCCGATCTGCAGCGCACCCTCGCGGTGCCGGTCGTCGGTGTCCTTCAGCCCGAGGCGCATGCGGCGGCGCTGGCCACGCGCAACCGGCGGGTCGGGTTGCTCGCGACGCAGGCGACGGTCGACTCCAATCGCTACGTCGAGCTGATCCACAGCGTCGACGCCGGGGTCGAGGTCACCTCGGTCGCCTGCCCCAAGCTCGTCCCGCTCATCGAGGGGCCCGATCCGTTCGCCGACGCAACGGTCGCTGCGGTGAGGGAGGTCGCCGCGCCGCTCCGCGAGGCTGGGGTCGACACCGTGATCCTCGGTTGCACGCACTACCCGATCCTCCGGCCGCTCTTCCAGCGCGTGTTCGGTCGTGGCGTTACGCTCGTGTTCTCCGCCGAGGAGACAGCACGCGAGGTGGCGGAGACCCTTCAGCGCAAGGGGATCGAGCGCGACACGCCCGGCGAGGGCGCGTACTCGTTTCTCACCACCGGTGACCCCGACCGCTTCCGCGAGATGGGCCGGCGATTCCTCCAGCTTCCGATCGGCGACGTCGAGCACATCGCCCTCGAATCCCTTCCCATCCGAGAGGAGACCCACGCGTGACCGCTCCTGCCAACTCCGCGCGTCACGACGGGCGCCGAGCCGACGAGCTTCGCGAGCTCGACATCCAGCCCGACTTCCTCGAGCAACCGCATGGCGCCGTGCTGTACGCGCAGGGTCGTACCGTCGTTCTCTGCACCGCCACGGTGGAGCAGGCGGTCCCCCGCTGGCTGAAAGGCAAGGGGCAGGGCTGGATGACCGCCGAGTACGCGCTCCTGCCAGCCTCGACGGGCGAGCGAACCCAGCGGGGCGTCACGCGCGGTCGGCCGGACGGGCGCACCGTCGAGATCCAGCGTCTGATCGGACGCTCGCTGCGGAGTGTCTGCGACTTCAAGGCGCTCGGTGAGCGCACGCTGTGGCTCGACTGCGACGTGCTCCAGGCCGACGGTGGCACCCGCTGCGCGGCGATCACGGGCGCGTACATCGCCGCCTACCGCGCGCTCGATCGCTTTGGGCTCTCGAAGGCCCTCCGCGGCACTCTCGCCGCGGTCTCGGTCGGTGTCGTCGACGGCAAGCCCGTGCTCGACCTCGACTACGTCGAGGACTCGCAGGCCGAGACCGACATGAACGTCGTGATGACGGGTGACGGCAGGCTCGTCGAGGTTCAGGCGACGGCGGAGCGGGAGCCGTTCGACCGCGAGCTCCTCGACCGGCTCCTCGATCTCGCCGCCGGCGGGATCGCCGAGCTCGGACGGGCTCAGCGCGAGGCGTGCGAGGAGTGACCCGGCTCGCGGTCGCGACCGGGAACCCGCACAAGCTTGCCGAGCTCGGCGCGTCGCTTCCGGGAATCGAGCTCGTCGCGATCGCAACGGACGCATCGCCGCCACTCGAGGACGGCCGGACGTACGCGGCGAACGCGCGGCTCAAGGCGCGGTTCGGGCGCGAGCACGCGCCGCCGGACGCTTGGGCGGTCGGTGAGGACTCGGGGATCGAGGCTGCCGCGCTCGGTGGGGCGCCGGGGATCCACTCGGCCCGCTGGGCGGACGACGGTGTCGCACGGCTGCTCACGGAGCTCGCGGAAGCAGCCGATCGCTCGCTGCGCTACGTCTGCGTGATCGTCGCGATCTCGCCCGAGGGCGAGGAGCTCGTTGCGAGCGGGACGCTCGATGGCGCCGCAGCCCTGGAACGACGCGGGATCGGGGGCTTCGGGTACGACCCGATCTTCGTCCCGCTCGGCGAGACGAGGACGGTCGCTGAGCTGGGCGACGCCTGGAAGCACGGGCATTCGCACCGTGCCCGTGCCGCTCGGGCGCTGGCCGACCGTCTCCCGTGACCCGGCGTCCACGCTCGCAATCGGCCGGCGCGCCTACAGCGGCTGTACGCGCGCCTACAGCAGCTGTACGAAATCGCCGATACTAAGCCGAATGGATCCGGCCCGTCCTTCCGTCGCCCCGAACGACGACGCTTTCGATGCTGCCGTCAGCCTGCGCGAGGGTGAGCAGTCGCTCGCGGTCGCGCTCGACGCGGTTCGTGAGGACGCTGCCCGCGCGGCCGTCGCCTACCGCGCCGTCGTTCGCTCGCTCGCGATGGCGCTGGCGGCCCGCGACGGCTACACGGGCTCCCATTCGGACATCGTCCAGAACCTCGCCGTTGCGGTCGCCACCCGGCTCGGGCTGAGCCTCGATGAGATCGACGAGATCAAGGTCGTGGCCCTGCTTCACGACGTCGGCAAGCTCGGGATCCCGGACGAGGTGCTCCACAAGCGCACGCCGCTCACCGCTGAGGAGTGGGAGCTGATGCGGACGCACCCCGCGATCGGAGAGCGCATCCTCGAGCCGCTGCCGGGCTTCGAGCGGATCGCGGCAGCGGTGCGCCACGAGCACGAGCGCTGGGACGGCCTCGGCTACCCGGACGGGCTCAAGGGAGACGAGATCCCGCTCGCGTCGCGCATCGTGCTCGCCTGCGACGCATTCCACGCCCTCGTCTCCGATCGGCCCTATCGGCGGGCGCTCGGGCTCGAAGCGGCGATCGCCGAGCTCGATGCCTGCGCGGGCTCCCAGTTCGATCCCTCCGTGATCGAGGCGCTGCTCGCGGCGATTCGCGGCGACGCGGCAAGGTCGGGCCCTCCCGCCGTCGGGCGCCGCGGCGACGTGCTGGCGCCGTCGTCCCTCGATCTCGAGGTGCGTGCCCTGCTCACGATCGCCTCCTCGGCGGTGTCGTGCGAGACGCTCGAGGAGCTGATCGAGGTCGCTGCCGATGAGTCCGTCGCCGCGGTCGGCGCCGCCTCGGTGTCCATCTCTCGCTGCGAGGCAGACGCGAGGGTGCTGCGCGTGATCGTGAACGCGGGCGAGCTCGCCGAATGGGAGGAGCGGCGACCGGCCGCCGAGACCTACCGCCTCGACGACGACGACATCGCCCGCGACTACATCCTCGCCGGCCGCTCGGTGACGGCGAGCCTCGACGACCCCGCGATCGCCAAGACCCATCGCGAGCTTCTCAAGCGGCTCGAGAAGTCGAGCTTCGCTGCGGTGCCGATCATGATCCGCGGCGTCCCCTGGGGCGAGTTCATCGCCACCCGTGGCACCGGGGCCCCGAGGTTCGGCGAGCGCGAGGTCAGGCTGCTGCAGACGATCGCCGGGCAGATCTCGGCTGCCGCCGGCCGGATGGCCGTGTTCGCGCAGATGGCGGAGCTGGCGTTTCGCGACCCTCTCACCGGGGTCGGGAACCGGCGTGCGTTCGATGAGCGGATCGAGCTTGCCGTCGCGGAAGCGAGCGCCGGGAAGCGAATGCTCGCAGTCGCGCTCTGTGACCTCGACAACCTCCGCGAGCTGAACGAGGGCGGCGGCCACCAGGCTGGCGACGAGGCGCTCCGGGCGGTCGGGGCCGCGCTTGCCGAGGCGGTCGCGCCTCATCCCGTGTTCCGACTCGGCGGTGACGAGTTCGCGGTGCCGTTCGTCGACCTTTCGCTCGACCAGGCGTATGCGCTCGGACAGAAGATCCTGGAGCACATGCCCGACGGGCTGACGATGTCATGCGGCGTCGCCGAGCTGACCCATGGGTCGCGCACCGCCGATCTCCTTCGCGCCGCCGATCAGGCGCTCTACGTCGCGAAGCGGAGCGGGCGCGCCCGCGTCTGTGCGGCGTCGTCCAGCTCGCACTGGGCCTGGCCCGACCGCTCGCCCGATGCGCCTCGCGAGCGGCGTCACGGCAGACGGCGGAAGGTCGACGTCGCGCAGCTTCTCGAGCGGACGCTGCGGGCGCTCGATGGTCCGCTCGCCTCCTCGAGTGCGCTCGCCCGGATCGAAGCCGTCGCTTCGCTCGCTGCAGAGTCGCTTGGGCTCGCGCGCGCAGCCGTTTCGCACACGACCCCCCAGGGGACCGTGACGCCCGTCATCACCTTCGACTTCCGCTCGGGGAGGACGTGGGCGCGGGAGTTCGGCGGGTTCGGCGACCCCTACGAGCTCGCCGACTACCCGGAGACTGCGCGGATCCTCGCGCGCGGCGGGAGCTTCTACTACGACGTTGCGAGCACCACCGCCGATCCCGCCGAGGTCGCGCTGCTCAACGAGTGGGGGCTCGAGGCGGTCGTCGCCGCGGCCGCCGCCGGCGCCGACCGATCGTGGCTCCTCGAGCTCTACGCGGACGCCGAGACCGCCGCGCTCGACCAGGCCGAAGCGGCGCTTCGCCTGCTCGTCGCCGAGGCGGTCGCGAAGGCGCATCCGGGCGCGCTCGAGCCGCGGGCGTCGCTCTATGACGACGTGCTGGCGTCGGCGTCCCGGGCCTCCGAGACGTCGTCGACGTCACCGCCCGACGTCGCGTAACGGGGTAGCGCCGCGCGCCCCGTTCGCCCGTGCGCGAGCTGCCAGTTGAGCGTGGCGCCGAAGACGGTGATGTTGGCCATCACGTAGAGCCAGAGCAGGAGGAGGAACGTCGCTCCGAGCGCCTGCAGCGCCAGCAGGCCCGTCGCGAAGTTGACGAAGAGCCCGATCGCCTGCAGCGTCAGCGCCATCGCGATCGCGCCGACGATCGCCCCAGGCAGCGCCTCGCGACGCGAGATCCTCGCGTTCGTAAGCCGGTAGTACGACGCGAAGAGGAAGATGAAGCCCGCCACCGCCGAGGCGGCCGACGTGAGCCCGAACGAGACCCAGTGGGAGGCGAGCGCCTCGGGGGCGTAGCGGCGCAGCAGGTCGGTTCCGAGCGTCCCGATTCCGAGCCCGGAGAAGAGCATCGCCAGCACCACGACCATCGAGACGCTCGCGAGCGCCTTGCCGCGGAGGAAGGGACGGTTCGGGCGGTCGTACACGATGTTGAACGCCGACTCGAGCGCGCTGAACAGCGACAGCGAGCTCCACAGCAGTGCCGCCGCACCGACGAGCCCGAGCGTGCCGGCGTTGTCCTGGACAGCGGCGACGACTGCGACGATCCGGTCGAGCGAGACACCGGGGAAGACGTCCTGGAGATAGGAGACGAGCGCGTTCGACTCGTCGACGCGTCCGAAGAGGCCGAGCACTGCCAGGGCGAGGAACACGAGCGGCACGAACGACGCGAGCGCGAAATACGCGACCATCGCCGCGAGGTGTGTTCCGCGTACCGCGAAGTAGCGGGAGAAGGCGAGCCCAATCGTCCTCACCGCGGAATCATGGCGGTCGCTGCGGTGGTCGGCCGCGCGACGGGGTACATTCGGGCCAATGAACGCCGGGGACGCGATCGCGCAGCTGATGGAGCTCTCGACCGAGATCGCCGAGGCGACCCTCTCGAGCGCAGACGGGACCATCGAAGCGCACGCAGGCTGCTCGCCGGACCGCGCCGACGAGCTCGCCCGCGCAGGCGTCGAGCTGATCGCGGCCGCCTCGCGCGATGCGCCGGCGGCGCGTGTGCAGGTCGAGCGCGACCGCGGGAGCGTCGTCGTCGTATCCGACGGTGATCGTCTGGCGGTGGCGACGACGACGCCGGAGGCAGTCACAGGCCTGGTCACTCACGATCTCCGTACGGCCCTCCGCCGGAGCGGCGCAGGTAGGGAGGCGTCGTGATTCGGCTGCTCGGCCTCGCTCTCGTCGTGTTCGCCATCTGGCGCCTGTTCGGACGCCGCGCCGCGTCTGGGCCAGTCGTCACCGTCGCCGGGGCCGACGGCTCGTCCCGGACGCTTGCCCCGACCGACCCGCTTGCGGCGGAGCTCGTCGAAATCACTGACCGGGTCGCACCGTGAGCGCGACCATCGACGAGCTGGGGCGGCGCCTCGTCGAGGTCGCGTTGCTCGAAGGCGACTTCCTCCTGCGCTCGGGGAAGCGGTCGCGCTGGTATCTCGACAAGTACCGGTTCGAGACCGAGCCGAGCCTCCTCAGCCCTCTCGGCGAGCGCCTCGCCGGGGCCGCGCGGGAGGTCGAGCCGGAGGCGGTGCGGCTGGCCGGGCCGGCGCTCGGAGCGGTTGCGCTGGCGGCTTCGGCAGCGATGGCGTCCGGCGTGCCGTTCATCATCGTGCGCGGTGAAACCAAGGAATACGGCACGGCGAACCGCATCGAAGGGCCATGCGCGCCCGGCGATGTCGTGTGCCTGCTCGAGGACGTCGTCACCTCCGGTGGCGCGCTTCTCGAGGCGGTGGAGGCCCTTCGTGACGCGGGTCTCGTCGTCCGGCATGCGGTGTGCGTCGTCGACCGGGAGGAGGGCGGCGCTGATGCGCTCGCCCGGGTCGGGGTGCGGCTCTCCGCGCTCTACCGGGCGACCGATCTGCTCGCCGCCGCCGGTAGCCCCGGCGACCAACGTGGTTGAGCCGCCCTTTTCCCGTCGCACGGGCGACGAAGGGCTTCAGTTGACCATCGACCAGGAGGAGTTCGAATGACCAAGCAGGAGTTCGTCGACGCGGTCGCCGACAAGGCCGGCCTGACCAAGCGCGACGCCGGCGAGGCAGTCGACGCGGTGCTCGACGTCATCACCGCTGCGCTCAAGAAGGGCGACACGGTGACGTTCACCGGCTTCGGCAAGTTCACGACCTCGAAGCGCGCCGCGCGCACGGGCGTCAACCCGCGAACAGGCGAGAAGGTCCAGATCGCGGCGGCGACGGTGCCGAAGTTCTCGGCCGGCTCGCAGCTCAAGAAGGCCGTCAACTAGAGGCGTGATCCCGGCGCGTTGCGCCGGCTCAGGTCTAGAAGCGCAGGAACCACTGAGGGCCGCGAAAGCGGCCCTCAGTCGCGGTCGGGGTGGGAGGCTACTTGTAATCGAACGTACGTTCGATTACAAGTAGTGGCATGCAGCTCAGCTTCGATGCCGCCGATCGTCTCGTCGAGCTCGTCCAGGCGAGGCGCGGGCCGGTCTCGGCGCCCGAGGCGGCGCGAGCGCTCTTCGCGCTTCGCAGCGCCCCCGAGGCCCTCGCGCGCTCGCTGCTCGAGGACGTCGTCGCCGCGGAGTCGCGCCTCGCCTGGCGGGGCGCCGAGATCGGCCTTGCCGATCCGCCGGGGGCGGAGACGGCGATCGAGGACGCACACTTCGTCGTCGTCGATCTCGAGACGACGGGCCTGACGCCGCGCACCGCGCGGATCTGCGAGATCGGCGCGCAACGCGTGCGGGCGCTCGAGCTCGCCGATGCGTTCGAGACGTTTGTCGATCCGGGTGGGCCGATCCCAGCCGAGGTGACTCGCATCACGGGGATCGACCGGGACGTGACGCGGGGAGCGCCTCGCCCTGAGACCGCGGTTCGGCGGTTGCTGGCCTTCGCCGGCGAGGCGGCGATCGTCGCCCACAACGCACGGTTCGATCTCGCCTTCCTCGACCGGGAGGTCGAGCGGTTTGCCGGCCAGCGCATCGCCTCCCCGGTGATCGACACCGTGTGGCTCGCGAAGCGGCTCCTCGGCGAGCGGACGAGAAAGGTGGGGCTCGGCTCGCTCGCGCACTTCCTCGGCGTTCCCACGCAGCCGTGTCACCGCGCGCTCCCCGACGCGCGCGCGACCGCCGAGATCCTCGTGATCCTCCTCGGGCTCGCGCAGGAGCGCGGAGCGCGCACCGTCGCGGACGTGGTCGAGCTCGCCGCCCCGCGAGCGCGGAGGCTCAACACGAAGCGATCGCTTGTGGCGGGCGCGCCGACGCGACCCGGGACCTATGTGTTCCGCGGCGCCGGCGGGCAGCCGCTCTACGTCGGCCGGGCCCGCGACCTGCGGGCGCGGCTGCGGTCGTACTTCGCTGGCGGGCGGCAGCGGCCCGCCGTCGAGGCGGCGCTCGTCGCGCTCGAGCGCGTCGAGTGGGAGGAAGCCGGCTCCGAGCTCGAGGCGGCGCTCCGAGAGCAACGCCTGCTGCGCGAGCTGCGTCCGCCCGCGAACGCGCGCGGGCTTCGGCCCGACCGCCACGTCTACCTCCACCGGCGTGGCGCGCGTTGGACCGCGAAGGAGGAGCCGAGCCCGCATGGGCCCCTCCAGAGCCGCGGGCGCGCCTCCCGCGCAGCCCGTGCGCTCGACGGGTACGAGGGCGACGATCCCCGTCAGGCGCTCGCGCCGCTCAAGGCGAAGCTCCAGCGGCACGCAGCCGCCCAGCGCTTCGAGGATGCAGCTCGGCTCCGCGACCGGATCACAGCGCTCGAGGAGGTCGTCGGCCAGCTCGACGAGCTCGAGCGGCTTCGCCTCCTCGAGGTGTGTCTCGTCGTTCCGGCCGCCGAGCCCGGGTTCGTCCGTGGCTACGCCGTCGTTGGCGGGCGGGTCGCCGCGTCACGCCGCCTGCCCGCCGGGCCGGGCGCGCTCCACGAGGCCGCCGCGCTCGTCAACGACGCGGGCGCGAGCCCCGGCGAGCCGGGGGCCGTCGAGGCCGACGAGCTGCGGCTCGTCGGCTCGTTCATCCGGCGGCCGCCGCCTGAGCTCCGCACCGTTCCGCTCGACGCGAGGGCGATCGCCGCGGCCGCCGGTCACGCGGCGGGCGCGATCAAGGCGGCGTGAGCGCGACTACCCTGTAGCCCTGTGAGCGATGTCGAATCGACCACAGCGCCCGTCTTGTTCGCCGATCGGGTCGTCGAGGCGGTCGGGCGAAAGCAAACCCAGCTCGTCGTCGGGCTCGATCCCGTCGCCGATCTGCTTCCCGTCGAGCTCCGGGGCGCCAGCTCCACCGCGTCCGCGGTCGAGCGCTTCTGTGCCGGCATCGTCGACGCGGTTGCACCGTACGTGGTCGCCGTGAAGCCCCAGGTGGCGTTCTTCGAGGCGCTTGGTGCGGACGGCTGGCGGGCGCTCGAATCGGTGTGCCGGTACGCGCGTGGCGCCGGCCTGCTCGTGATCGCCGACGCCAAGCGAGGCGACATCGGCTCGACGGCGCGTGCGTACGCGACCGCCTTCCTCGAGAGCACCCCCGGCGCGGCGCCGCTCGCGGATGCGCTCACCGTCAACCCGTATCTGGGCCGTGATTCTGTCGATCCGTTCCTCGCCGCCTGCAGGCGTGACGGGGCCGGGCTGTTCGTCCTCGTCCGTACGTCGAATGCCGGTGCGCGCGACATCCAGGACTCGATCCTCGCGGACGGGCGGCCCGTCTGGAGGCATGTCGCCGACCTCGTGGACGACTGGGGCGAGGAGCTCGTCGGCGATCACGGCCTCTCGAGCGTGGGCGCGGTCGTCGGCGCTACCGTTCCCCGAGCGGTCGCCGAGGCGCGGAAGGCGATGCCGCGCTCGATCATCCTGCTTCCCGGAGTCGGCGCGCAGGGCGGGACGCCTGCTGACGTTGCCCGCGCGTTCACGAGCGGGCCTGCAAGCGGTCTCGTCAACGCGTCGCGGTCGGTGATCTACGCCTACCGCGACGCCCCGGACGGCGACTGGCGCGCGGCGGCGGGTCAGGAGGCGGCGCGGCTGTCAGGGGCGATCTGGGCGGCGGCCGGATGGTGAGGCGCGGGCTCGGGCTCGCGGTCGTCGTCGCGGCGCTCGCGGTTGCGGCGGCGGCGACGGCGGCGAGGATCGAGGCGCCCTCCGTCCAGGCGTCGTCGTACCTGCTCACGACGACGCTCGACGGTCGCTCACTCCTCGCGCGCGCCCCCGACGAGCCGCGACCGATGGCGAGCCTCACGAAGCTGATGACCGTGCTCGTTGCTCGCGACCACCTTCGCCCCGAGACGATCGTGACGGTGCCGGCGGCGGCGACCGCGATCGGCGAGTCGTCGATCTACCTCCGCGCGGGGCAGCGCTTGCCGGCTCGCGACCTGTACGTGGGCGCGCTCGTCCCGAGCGCGAACGACGCGGCGACCGCGCTCGCGATCGTCTCCGCGCGGGGCTCCCAACCCCGCTTCGTCCGCTGGATGAACCGGAAGGCGAAGCAGCTCGGGCTCCGGAACACGCGATTCCTGAACCCGCACGGACTCGACGCGCCCGGTCATCAGGCGAGCGCCCGCGACCTTGCGAAGCTCCTCACCGTGGCGCTCGACGATCCGCTCATCAGGCGGTACTCGCGGATGAGCTCCGCGATCCTCTCGAACGGGGTCCGCGTCGACTCGACCGACAACCTCATCGACCGCTTCCGTGGGTTCGTCGGCGGCAAGACCGGTCACACCGGCGATGCCGGTTGGGCACAGGTTGCCGCCGTCCAGCGGGACGGCGTCACCGTGACTGCGGTCGTGCTCGGCGACCCGACCGAGGCGCAGCGTGACGCCGACCTCGCTGCGCTCCTTCGCTACGGGCTCGCGTCGTATCGGGTTGCGCGAATCGTCGATCCTGCCCGCGTGTACGCCACGGTCGAGGTCGGCTGGGGCCGCCGGCCGCTCGAGCTGGTCGCCGCGCGAGCGGTGGCCGCACCCGTTCCCGCGTGGCGGCCGCTCGTCGAGAAGGCCGAGGCTCCGCTCGTCGCCAAGCTCCCGATCCACCGGGGTCAGCAGCTCGGCTGGGTGAGCGTCCGCGACGGCGCTCGGCTCGTTGCCCGCCGTCCGCTCGTCGCCGCGCGCGCGGTCCCGGAGCCGACGTCCCTCGAGAAGGCCCGGTACCTTGCACGGCGCACGTTCGGCCACCTTTTCGGCTGGCTCACATGATGATCGTCACTGTCACGCTCAACGCTGCGCTCGACCGTTCGCTCACCGTCCCGACGTTCAACGTCGGCCACCGGCACCGCTCGAGCGAGGTGCTGACCCTCGCAGGGGGTAAGGGGATCAACGTCGCGCGGGCGCTGAAGCGGCTCGGGTGGCCGGTCGTCGCGACCGGGCTCGCGGGCGGACGCACCGGGACGCGCATCGTCGAGGAGCTCACCACCGAGGCGATCCTCAACGACTTCGTGCGGATCCGCGACGAGTCGCGCACCTCGACGCTCGTCGTCGACCCGACCGCGAGCACACACACCGAGATCAACGAGTGGGGCCCGAAGGTGACCCAGACCGAGCTCGACACGTTGATGGACAAGCTCCGCTACCTCTCACAGGGCGCGGAGCTCGTGGTGTTCGCGGGCTCGCTGCCGCGAGGCGTCGAGGACGGGTTCTACGCGGACGCCTCTCGTGATCTTGCGAAGCGCGGCGTCCGGGTCGTGCTCGACACCGACTCCGAGCCGCTTCGCCTGGGCCTCGACGCAGAGCCGTGGCTCGTCTCGCCGAACCAGCGCGAGGCCGAGCAGCTCGTCGGGCAGGAGCTCGCAAGTGAGGAGGACTTCCTGATGGCGCTCGACCAGATCGCCGAGCTCGGGGCGCGCAACGTGCACATCACGCTCGAGAGCGGCTGCTTCGCGCTGGTCCGCGAGGACCGGCAGGTGCGCAAGCTCCGCGCGATCGCCCCTCAGCTCGAGCCGGTCTCGGTGACCGGCGCCGGCGATGCGCTGCTCGCACAGTGGCTCGTCTCGACGCTCGAGGGCGCTGCGCCCGAGGAGGCACTGCGTCAGGCGGTCGCTGCTGGCTCTGCCTCCGTGCTCGAGGTCGGCGCCGGGGTGTTCGATCCGACCGAGGCGAAGCGGCTTGCCGCGGCGATCGAGGTCGACGACCTCGCTCCCGTCGGCTAGCCGACGCGTCCATCACCGGTCGACGGCCGCGGCGGTTGCTAGGCTCGATCGAACCTTGGACTGGGCGCACGACGACAAGTTCGCGAAGGAAGGGCTCACCTTCGACGACGTGCTGCTCGTTCCCGCCGAGTCGCACGTTCTCCCGAACGACGTCTCGACGCTGACGCGCCTCACGCCGACGATCACGCTCGAGATCCCGATCGTCTCGGCTGCGATGGACACGGTGACGGAGGCCCGGCTCGCGATCGCCCTCGCGCGCGAGGGCGGGATCGGGGTCCTCCACCGCAACCTCTCGATCGCCGACCAGGTGGCCGAGGTCGACAAGGTCAAGCGCTCCGAGGCGGGGATGATCGTCGAGCCCGTCACGCTCCCTCCCGACGCGCTCGTCGCCGATGCGCTCGAGCTGATGGCGCGCTATCGCGTCTCGGGCATCCCGATCACCGACGACGAAGGGGTGCTCGTCGGGATCCTCACGCACCGCGACCTGCGCTTCGATGCCGACCCCGCCCGCCCCGTGTCGGCGGCGATGACCGCCCGGGATCTGGTGACCGCGCCCGTGGGAACGACCCTTCCCGAGGCGCGGGAGATCTTCGGTCGCCACAAGATCGAGAAGCTGCCGATCGTCGATGCCGACGGGCGTCTTCGCGGGCTGATCACCGTCAAGGACATCCAGAAGCGCGTCAAGTATCCCCTCGCGACGAAGGACGAGCGCGGCCGCCTGCGGGTGCTCGCCGCGGTCGGCGTGGGTCCGGACGCGCTCGAGCGCGCCTCGGCGCTCGTCGCGGCGGACGTCGACGCGCTCGTCGTCGATACCGCCCACGGCCATTCGCGCGGAGTGCTCGACGTCGTGCGCTCGATCAAGGATCGCTGCGATGTCGAGGTGATCGCAGGGAACATCTCGACCGCCGCCGCGGCCGAGGCGCTCATCGACGCGGGGGCCGACGCGCTGAAGCTCGGCCAAGGCCCCGGCAGCATCTGCACGACCCGTGTCGTCGCGGGTGTCGGCATGCCCCAGATCACCGCGATCGCCGACTGTGTGAAGGTCGCGGCGGAGGACGGCATCCCCGTGATCGCGGACGGTGGGATCCGCTCGTCGGGCGACGTCGCCAAGGCGATCGGGGCGGGCGCAGACGCGATCATGATCGGCTCGATGCTCGCGGGTACCGACGAGGCGCCCGGCGAGGTGCTCGTCGTGCAGGGCGAGCGGTTCAAGGACTATCGGGCGATGGGCTCGCTCGGCGCGATGCGGGCGCGCTCGTTCTCGAAGGATCGGTATTTCCAGGGCGATGTCGAGGACGCGGAGAAGCTCGTCCCGGAGGGGATCGAGGCCCGCGTGCCGTACAAGGGGCCGCTCGCACCGATCGTCTACCAGCTCGTCGGCGGTCTCCGGCAGGCGATGGGGTACTGCGGTGCGCCGACGATCGAGGAGATGAAGCAGGCGCGGTTCGTCCGCATGACGGGTGCGGGCCTGCGTGAGAGCCATCCGCACGACGTAACGATCACCAAGGACGCGCCGAACTACCGCCGTGGCTGAGCCGCTGGCCGACGTCATCCCGCTGCGGGCCGAGGTCGAGCCGGGGCCGGAGGAGCGGCCGGTGCTCGTGCTCGACTTCGGCGGGCAGTACAGCCAGCTGATCGCCCGCCGCGTGCGCGAAGCGCGCGTCTACTCGGAGCTCGTCTCTCACCGGCTCAGCGCCGCTGCCGTCAGGGAGCGCAACCCGCTCGCGATCGTCCTCTCGGGCGGGCCGGCCTCGGTCTACGCCGAGAACGCGCCGCAGCTCGATCCCGAGATCCTCAGGCTCGGGATCCCGACGCTCGGGATCTGTTACGGGATGCAGCTGATGGCACGCGAGCTCGGGGGCGAGGTCGAGCGCAACGACCGCTCCGAGTTCGGCAAGACCGACCTCACCGCGGCCGACGGCGCCGCCCTCTTCCACGACCTCCCAATGGAGCAGGTCGTGTGGATGAGCCACGGCGACTCGGTGACCGCCGCCCCACCCGGGGCGCGCGTCGTCGCGTCGTCGCCGTCGACTCCGATCGCAGCGTTCGAGGACGCCGTCCAGGGCTTGTACGGCGTCCAGTTCCACCCCGAGGTCGCTCACACCCCACATGGCCAGCAGCTCCTCAAGAACTTCCTCTACGACCTCGCGGGCGCGCCTCCCGCGTGGACACCCGCGGCGGTGATCGAGGAGCAGGTCGAGCGGATCCGCGCCCAGGTGGGGAGCGAGCGTGTCATCTGCGGGCTCTCGGGCGGGGTCGACTCTGCGGTCGCGGCGCTTCTCGTGCACAAGGCGGTTGGCGACCAGCTCACCTGCGTCTTCGTCGACCACGGGCTCTTGCGCGAGAACGAGGCGGAGCAGGTCGTCGAGACGTTCGGCAACCACTTCCACGTCCCGCTCGTCCACGTCGACGCGCGCGAGCGGTTCCTGGCGAAGCTCGCGGGCGTCACCGACCCCGAGGCGAAGCGAAAGCTGATCGGCGAGGAGTTCATCAGGGTGTTCGAGGACGAGGCTCGAGAGCTCGGCGACGTCCGGTTCCTCGTCCAGGGCACGCTCTACTCCGACGTCATCGAGTCGGGCGGCGAGGTCGGGGTCGCCGCGAAGATCAAGTCGCACCACAACGTCGGAGGGCTCCCCGAGGACATGGCGATGGAGCTCGTCGAGCCGCTCCGGCTGTTGTTCAAGGACGAGGTTCGCCGCGTTGGCGAGGAGCTCGGACTACCCGAGCGGATGGTGTGGCGGCACCCGTTCCCCGGCCCAGGGCTCGCGATCCGGATCATCGGAGACGTGACCGAGGAGAGGCTCGCGATCCTTCGTGCTGCCGACGCGATCCTGCTCGAGGAGGTGCGAAGGGCGGGGCTCTACCGCGAGCTGTGGCAGTGCTTCGCAGTGCTGCCCGCGATCAGGTCGGTTGGGGTTCAAGGTGACGAGCGCACGTATGCGTATCCCGTCGTGATTCGCGCGGTCACCTCCGAGGACGCGATGACCGCCGACTGGGCCCGACTTCCGTATGACCTGCTGGCGACGATCTCAACGCGGATCATCAACGAGGTCAGGGGCGTCAACCGCGTCGCGCTCGACCTTTCGAGCAAGCCTCCGGCGACGATCGAGTGGGAGTAGCTCCGCCAGGCGTGCGCTCCGACTCGCGCGTGGAGAGACGTTTTGTCTAGCGTTCCCGGGGTTCGACCGTTGGAAAAACCGCCGATTCAAGCGAGGGATGACGTGAGCGACTGGGACGACGAGCTCGGCGACGACGATGACGACGACATCCTCGGAGACGACGACGAGTTCGGCTCCGACGAAGATGACGACGACTGGGGCGACGACGACGACGAGTAACCTGCTGCCGTCTCGGCTGTAGTCGGGGGCCGCCAGCGGCGGCCCCCGCGCCGCCGGCGCCGGAGGTGCGGGCACGCAAGACGATCGTGTGTCGCTATCCCGGGAGCGGGATCACCCCAGCCGGGTCGATCTCGAGCGCGACCTCCTCGCCGACCTCCCAGGTCGCCAGCCCGCTTGCGATCGCCTCGAGCCTGACCCCGTCGTTGCGCGCGACGGTCACGAGCACGGTCGGCCCCCGGCGCTCGACTGCGACAACGCGCGCGCCCGCTCCCGGACGCAACCCGACCGCCTCGGGCCGCACGATCGTCACGCCTCGCTCGGTTGCGACGACGTTCCGCATCCCGAGGAACTGTGCGACCCAGAGGCTCGCCGGAGCCGCCCACAGCTCCGCGGGCGGAGCGACCTGTGCGACCCGGCCGTCGCGGAGAACCGCGACGCGGTCGCCGAGCGCAAACGCTTCGGCGACGTCGTGGGTGACGTGAACCACCGTGAGCCCGAGCGATTCGAAGAGCGCGCGCAGCTCGGTCTTCAGCCGCTCGCGCAGCGGACCGTCGAGTGAGGCGAGCGGCTCGTCGAGGAGCAGGATCCGCGGGCTCGGTGCCAGCGCCCGCGCGAGCCCGACACGTTGAGCCTCGCCGCCCGAGAGCTCGGGGACCGCTCGGTTCCCGAATCCCGTGAGCCCGACCTGGTCGAGCGCCTCGGCGACGCGCCGCCCCCGCTCCCCGGGCTCGATCCCGGCGAGCTCGAGCCCGTACCCGACGTTCCCCGCAACGTCGCGGTGTGGGAACAGCACCGCGTCCTGGAAGACGACGCCGACTCCACGGCGATGTGCGGGCAGGTCGGTGACGTCGCGGCCGTCGATCTCGACGCGGCCGGCGCTCGGGCGCTGCAACCCGGCGGCGACGCGAATGAGGGTCGATTTGCCTGACCCGCTCGGGCCGAGCACGACAAGGCGCTCACCCGTCGCCACCGCGAGGTCGACGCCGGCGACGATGGTCGTTCCCGCGATCGTCACGTCGACCGACACGAGCGCAAGGCTCACGCGGGTCTCCGTTCGAGCCCGCGCTCGACGAGCACCGCGACGAGGACGACGAGTGTCATCAGCACGACCGCGAGCGCTGCCGCCGTCCCGGCGTTCTCGGCGCCGGGACGTCCGAGGAAGCGGAAGATCGCGACCGGCAATGTTGGTGCGTCGGCACGGGCGAGAAACACGGTCGCGCCAAACTCGCCGAGCGCGATCGCGAACGCGGTGCCGCCGGCGATCGCCAGCGCCCGCGCGAGGAGCGGCAGCTCGATCGTCGTCACGACCTGGCGCGGAGTTGCTCCGAGCACGGCCGCCGCCTCCCGGAGGCGTGTGTCGAGCGCGCGGAGCGACGGGGTCAGCGCGCGGACTACGAATGGAACGGCGACCAGCGCCTGGGCGAGCGGCACGATCGCGCGCGAGTCCCGCAGCTCGAGCGGAGGCGAGGCGAACGCGAGGATGAACCCGAGCCCGAGCATTGCCGCCGAGGCGCCGAGGGGCAGCATCACCACCAGCTCGACCAGGCGGCGGCCACGCCCGATCGCGAACGCCGCCGGGATCCCAACGGCGAGTGCGACCACGGTTGCTGCGCCGGCGTACAGAAGCGAGTTGACGACGGCGTGCCACGGTGCGACCAACAAGGCCGGCGTCTCGTGGGTGAGTGCAGCGAAGTTCGTGAGCCCAAGGCCTTGAGGCGTCTCGAACGCCCGCCTGACCAGCAGGAGCGGCGGCATCGCCAGGAAGACAAGCGCGGCGCACGCGATCCCTGCGACGGCGAGGCGCTGCGCTCGCCGCTGGAGGCGAGTGGGAGTCGAGGGGCGCGCACGCACGACGACCCGGCGCTCGAGCCGGCCGGCGGCGAGCACGGTTGTCACGACCGCGACGAGCTGGAGCACCGCGAGCGCGGCGGCGGTCCGGAGGTCGAAGAAGCGCACCGCCTGGTTGTAGATCTCGGTCTCGAGCGTCGAGAAGCGAGGACCGCCGAGCACGACGATCACCCCGAACGACGTAAAGCAGAACAGGAAAACGATCACCGCCGCCGCGGAGATGGCGGGCGCGAGGACGGGAAGCGTCACCGTCCGGAACCGCGCGAGCGGACCGGCACCGAGCGTCGCCGCAGCATCGGCGAGGCGGCGGTCGACGCCCGCCCAGTAGGCACCGACCACGCGAACGACGACCGCGAGGTTGAAGAAGACGTGCGCCGCGAGGATCGCCCAGATCGTGTGGTCGAGGGTGGCCGGCAGCAGCTCGCCGAACGCGGTCGCGACGACGAGCGTCGGCAGCACGAATGGCACGAGCACAAGCGCCTCGAGCGCCCGGCGACCGCGAAACGCAAAACGCGACAGCGCCCATGCCAGCGGCAACCCGCCCGCGAGCGTCAGCAGCGTCGAGACCCCCGCCTGCCAGATCGTGAACCACGCGATCGACCATGTCGTGCCGTCGGTGAGCACGGCGGTCGGCAGCTCCAGCGTGCCATCCGGCGCGAGCCCTCGCCGCAGGATCGCGGCGAGCGGCAGCACGAAGAACACCGCCGTGAACACGATCGCCGGCGCGGCGGCGATCGTGCTCAGCGCACGACGATGTCGGTCCACTCCCGGATCCATGCGTCCCGGTTTGCCGCCACCTCGTCGCTGGGGAGCTGCAGCGGCGCCTTCGGCACGATCGCGTGCTTCAAGAATGCCGTCGGGAGGCGAACACCTGCCCGCACCGGGTAGACGAACATCGAGCTCGGCACGTCCTCCTGGAATCGCTCGGAGAGCATGAGCTCGATCAGCTTCCTGGCGCCGTCGGGGTTGTGGGCGCCGCGCAGGACGCCCGCGTACTCGATCTGGCGGTAGCAGCCGTCCTCGACCGCGGCGGTCGGCGACTCGGCAAGCGGCCTACCGGCGAAGATCACCTCGGCGGCCGGGCTCGTCGCGTACGAGACGACGATCGGGCGCTTGCCCTTGCTGCCCGCGGCGCCGGAGAACTCCTGCGTGTACGCCTCTTCCCAGCCGTCGACCACGAGCACCCCGTTCTCGCGGAGCCGGCGCCAGTACTGCTGCCACCCGTCGCCGTAACGCGCCACGGTCGCGAGCAGGAACGCGAGCCCTGGCGACGAGGTCGCCGGGTCCTCGACGACGAGCAGCCCACGATACGCCGGCTTGGCGAGGTCGGCGAGCGTCGCCGGCGGCGCCACCCCGCGTCCCACCCCATGGGTCTCGAACCAGCCGCGGTCGTAGTTGAGGCACACCTCGCCGTGGTCGATCGGCGTGAGCTTCCCGGCGACGACGCGGTACGCGGGGTCGAGCGAGCCCGCGGCGTCCGGGGTGTGCTCGTCGAGCAGCTC
The DNA here is from genome assembly GCA_046330385.1 of Gaiellales bacterium. Classification (GTDB taxonomy): domain Bacteria; phylum Actinomycetota; class Thermoleophilia; order Gaiellales; family Gaiellaceae; genus Gaiella. The sequence goes on from JAXLSV010000003.1 coordinate 650,202, forward strand.
ACCGGCCTCGACCCGCGAGACGAGGTTGTCGTCAATCCCGAAGATCACATCGCCTTGTGGCTTGCCTGCGGTCAGCAGCGCCTTGTTCGTCATCGCCGCGGCGTCACCGCCCTGCAGGATCCGGAGCGGCACGCCCAGCTCGCGCTCGAGCGATCGCTTGACGTCCTTCGAGACCGCGAACGAGTCGTGCGTGACGAGCACGACCTCGGTCGGCTTCTGCCCGTCGGAGCCGCACCCGACGACGAGCGCGAGCGCGACGACGAGAGCAGCGGCACCGACGAGTCTCACCCGTCGCTCCCGGGCTGGATCGCCAGCAGGCATCCCGAGGCGAGCGAGACCGTCGCGGTGGGCGCGACGAAGACGTTCGAGACTCCGCGCGTCGTGCCGGCGAGAAGCGTCTCGTTGCTGAGCGGGTATTCGAGACCGGTGGTGGTGACACCGGTCGCGGCGCCGCCGGCCGGGAGGAGCGTCACGAGCTCGCCCGGCGCTCCGACGAGCTCGCGCTCCGTGTGGATTACCGTGATCCGAGTCGAGCCGAGCAGTGCGTCGAGCGTCAACTCGCGGTAGGTGTCCGCGCCGAGGAGGAGCAGACCGGCCGTGAGGTGGTCGAGCCGCCCCGTGTCGCTGCCGACGACGAGGACGCGCCGCGCGCCCATCGCCATCGCTTCGTCGAGCGCGAGCTCGAGATCGGTCGCGTCCTTTCGCGCCGGATGGCGGACGACTCGTGCCCCCTTGCGTTCCGACCGTGCGACGAGCTCCGGGCTCGCCGAGTCGAAGTCGCCGATCGCGACCGCGACCTCGAGCCCGAGCGCGACCGCCCGCTCGAGCCCGCCGTCGGCTGCGACTACGACTGCGCCGTCGGGAACGTCGACGTGCGGGCCTTCGCCCGAGGTGACGACGACGTACTGTTGGCCCTGCTGCACCACGTCCCTCCGCTGGCATTACCCAGATCAGGTGTTCGGGTCGGCGGCGCGCATGTCCGCCCTCTCAGCCCGGCTGCCCGAGCTCCCCATTGGTTGTCCCGCGATCGTAGCGAACGGGTATCTGTTTCGTATGCGCCTGACGGCGATCCGCAGCGCGACGGTCGTGCTCGACTACGCAGGCACCCGGTTCCTGATCGATCCCGATCTGGCGCCGCGTCACGCCCGCGACTCGTTCACGGGCCGTTCGCGCAACCCGATGGTCGAGCTCCCGTTCCCGGCGGACGAGGTCGGTGCGCGAGCGGACGTGCTTCTCGTGTCGCACTTGCACCGCGACCACTTCGACGCCACGGGGACGCTCGACCCGGCCCTGCCCGTGCTGTGTCAGCCTGGCGACGAGGACGCGATCCGTGCCGCCGGGTTCACCGCCGTGACGGCGGTGACCGGGCCTGCTCGCATCGGCGGTGTCGAGCTTCGCCGGACGGCGGGCCGTCACGGCCTCGGCGAGGTGGGCGAGCTGATGGGCCGGGTCAGCGGGTTTGTGCTCAGGGCGGTAGGCGAGCCAACGCTCTACTGGGCCGGCGACACCGTGCTGTGCGACGACGTCCGATCGGTTCTCGCGGACGAGGCGCCGGAGGTCGTCGTCACCCACTCGTGCGGGGCGACGTGGCCCGACTCCCGCGGCGCGCGCCAGCTGATCGTGATGGACGAAGCGCAGACCCTCGAATGTTGCGGGTTGGCGGAGGGCGTAGTTATCGCGACGCATATGGAGGCGTTCGATCACGGCACGGTCGATCGCGCCATGCTTCGTCGTGCCGCCGACCGGGCCGGGATCGGGGAGGCGAGGCTGCGGATCCCGCACGACGGCGAGACGATCGAGATCGACGAGAGAGGAGCACGAACGTGCTGATCGCAACCACGAACGACGTGCCGGGCTACGAGATCGACGAGGTGATCGGGGAGGTGTTCGGCCTCACCGTCCGCTCGCGCAACATCGGCAGCCAGATCGGCGCCGGGCTCAAGTCGCTCGTCGGCGGCGAACTGCGAGGGATGACGAAGATGCTCGCCGAGGGTCGCCAGGAGGCGCTGGCCCGGCTCACCGAGGAGGCCGAGGCGAAGGGCGCGAACGCGATCCTCGCGATGCGCTTCGACACCTCGGAGCTCGGCTCGACCTGGACCGAGATCTGCGCCTACGGAACGGCGGTTCGGGTGACGCCACGGTCGTGAGCCAATCCGACTCTTCTGGGTACCGGCGCGAATGAACGAGGAGGCACTCACAGGCGGCAACACGCATGCCGGGGTCGTGCGCGTCGGCGACACGGTCCGCCGCCCGGCCGGGCCGTGGACGCCGTCGGTTCATGCTGTGCTTCGCCACCTGGAGGCGGTCGGCTTCGACGCGTCTCCTCGGGTGCACGGGACCGACGAGCAGGGCCGTGAGATCCTCGACTACGTCGAGGGCATCGTCGTCCATCCCGACCACGATGGGCTCGTGCACGGCAGCGACCGCGCGCTCGCCGAGGTAGCGCGCGTGATCAGGCGCTATCACGACGCGGTCGAGGGGCTCTCACTGGCCGGTGGGACGTGGCACGACAACGGCCGGGATCCGGTCGGCCCGACGGAGCTCGTCTGCCACAACGACCTCGCGACGTGGAACCTCGTCCTGCAGCCCGACGGTGGGTGGGCGTTCATCGACTGGGACCTCGTCGCTCCCGGCCGGCGCGCATGGGACGTGAGCTGGGCGCTGCTGTCGCTGATCCCGCTCATGCCGCACCCATCGACGTCCGACCCCGACATCGCGCGTCGGCTCGCGTGCTTCCGCGAGGCGTATGGAGCCGATCACTTTCCCGGCGACGTGCTCGAGGTCGCCGCCGAGCGCTGTGAGCACGAGGCCGGCCGCATCGGCGACCTCGGCGCCGCCGGCTTCGCCCCCTACGACCGGCTGCTGGCCGAGGGTCACGGCGAGATCTGGAGCGACGCCGCCCGCCACGTCCGCGAGCGACTTCCCGCCTGGCGGGACGCTGTTCTCTAGGCAGCCCGGCTTGACGGGATGCCTGCTACACTCCCTCGCCGCGCGGTCCACCGACCGCTCTCTTTCAGCGTGATGACCACCTATTCCGCAAAGCCGGGCGAGATCGAGCGCCACTGGTACGTCGTCGACGCCGAGGGGCAGACCCTCGGGCGTCTCTCGACGCGTATTGCTGACGTTCTGCGTGGCAAGCACAAGGCCGCGTACACGCCGCACGTCGACACCGGCGACTTCGTGATCGTGGTCAACGCCGACAAGATCCACGTCACCGGCAACAAGCTCGACGAGAAGATGGTGCGCTGGCACAGCGGCTATCCCGGTGGGCTCAAGGAGCGCACGCTGCGCCAGCAGCTCGAGCGCCGGCCGACCGAGGTGATTCGCAAGTCCGTCAAGGGGATGCTCCCGAAGAACAAGCTCGCGTCGGCTCAGCTGAACAAGCTCAAGGTCTACGCCGGCCCAGAGCACCCGCACGTTGCCCAGTCGCCGAAGCCGCTTTCACTCTAGGAGCCTCATGTCCAACGTCGCCCAGTACCTCGGCACCGGTAAGCGCAAGACCTCCGTCGCGCGCGTCATCCTCCGCCCGGGCGACGGCAAGACCTGGATCAACGGCCGCTCGATCGACGACTACTTCCCGCGCGCGACCCACCGCACGATGGTGATGTCGCCGCTCGGTGTCGCCGAGGCCGAGGGCACCTACGACCTTCGCGTCCGCGTGCACGGTGGCGGCGTCTCCGGTCAGGCCGGCGCGATCCGCCACGGCATCGCCCGCGCCCTCGTCGAGGCCGATCCGGAGCTTCGCGTGCCGCTCAAGCGGCAGGGCTTCCTCACGCGCGACGCCCGCCAGGTCGAGCGTAAGAAGGCCGGCCTCCACAAGGCCCGCAAGGCCCCGCAGTTCTCGAAGCGCTAGCGCGTCTCTCGAGAAGTGCTTTAGGCTCGGGGCCGCGAGGTTCGCGTGCCGGTTGCGACTCCCGCCTGCGTGGTCCTCAATGAGAGAAGATGGCTGACTCCTCGACGAACACCCAGGCCTCGGCGAAGTCTCGGGTCTCGAGAGCCCACTTCGGCACCGACGGCGTACGCGGGATCGTCGGTGAGTCGCTGACGGTTGACCTGGTCGAGCGCCTCGGTCGGGCGGCGACGCTCTGGGCGGGCGGTGGGCGGGTGCTCGTCGGCCGCGACACGCGCAGCTCGGGCCCGGAGCTCGAGGCGGCGCTCGCGCGCGGGATCGTCGCTGCCGGCGGAACGGCAGTGCTCGGCGGCATCCTCCCGACCCCAGCAGTCGCGCTCCTCGCAGACGATCTCGGGCTCGTCGTCTCGGCCTCGCACAACCCGGCCGAGTACAACGGCGTCAAGGTCTTCGCGCGCGGCGGGCAGAAGCTCGTCGACGACGACGAGCTCGCGATCGAAGCCCGGCTCGACGACGTCGGTCCCGGCGGCGGCACGATCGTTCCCGCCGACGGGCTCGCGGCGCAATACATCGATCGTGTCCTCGAGCGGTTCGGTTGTGACCTCTCCGGCTTGCGGATTGCCGTGGACTGCGCGAACGGCGCGTACTCGCACATCGCCCCCGCCGTGTTCGAGCAGCTCGGCGCCGAGGTCACGCCCGTTGCCGCCTCCCCTGACGGGACGAACATCAACGACGGCTGTGGCGCAACCGACCTCGCGCTCGTCGGTCGGATCGTGCGCGAGCAGGACCTCGATCTCGGGATCGCCTTCGACGGTGACGGCGACCGGATGCTCGCGGTCGACGGCGGGGGCGTGCCGGTCGACGGCGACCAGATCATCGCGATCGTCGCGCTCGCGATGGGCGTCGACACGGTTGCGGTCACGTCGATGACGAACCTCGGGTTTCACCGGCTCATGGAGGAGCGGAGCGTCCGCGTGGTAACGACCGACGTCGGTGACCGCTACGTGCTCGAAGCGCTCCGGCAGGAGGGGGCAGTCCTTGGCGGAGAGCAGTCGGGTCACGTGATCGTGCTCGACGGCCACGTGACCGGCGACGGGCTCGCGGCGGCGCTCGCGCTCTGCCGTGCCCTCGCGGGGCGTCCACTCGCCGAGGCTGCGGCGGTGGTGCCGCGGTTCCCGCAGGTGCTCCGCAACGTCCGGGTCGTGCGCCGCGTGATCCCGGCGGCGCTCGCCGACGCGGTCGCTGGGCTCAACGACGAGCTTGCGGGCAGGGGGCGGATCCTGGTGCGACCGTCGGGCACCGAGCCGCTTGTAAGGGTTCTGGCAGAGGCTGCGAGCGAGGAGGAAGCAGCTGACCTCTGTGGTAGAGTCGTTCACCTCGTACAGGAGGAGCTCGGCGCGTCCTAGACGTGCGAATCCCGGCTCAGCCCAGCCACTGCGGTCGGGCGGCGCGCCGGGGTCAGAGAGGAGGCCGCGATGTGCGGGATCATCGGATACGTCGGAAGTCGTGAGTGCAAGCCGTTGCTGCTGCACGGGCTGAAGCGGCTCGAATATCGCGGCTACGACTCCTCCGGGATTGCGCTGCTCGAGGAGGGCGGGCTGCGGTACCAGCGCGCAGTCGGCGTCCTCAAGAACCTCGAGCGGATCGCGGACGGGCACGAGTCGAGGGCGACGACAGGGCTCGGGCACACGCGCTGGGCAACCCACGGCGGCGTGACCGAGCAGAACGCGCACCCGCTCGCGGCGGAGGACGGGCGGATCGCCGTCGTGCTCAACGGCATCGTCGAGAACTACCGCGAGCTGCGCGAGGAGCTCGTCGCGCGCGGCCACCGCTTCGCCTCCGAGACCGACGCCGAGACCGTGACGCACCTGATCGAGGAGGCCTACGAGGGTGATCTGCTCGAGGCGGTCCGGAGGGTGTACGGTCAGCTCGACGGTCACTTCGCGTTCGCCGTGATTCACGAGGACCACCCGGGCGAGCTCGTCGGTGCCCGGCTCGGGTGCCCGATGGTGATCGGCCTTGCCGGCGACGAGACGTTTCTCGCTTCGAACGCGGCTGCGTTCCTGCGCGACACGCACGACGTGCAGTTCCCCGACGACGGCGAGATCGTCCTCGTCTCGCCTCAGGGCGCGACCTTCATCCGCGCCGAGGACGGATCGCCGGTCGAGCACGAGGTCGTCGAGCTCGACTGGGACGACGAGGGCGCCGAGAAGGCCGGCTACGAGACGTTCATGCTCAAGGAGATCCACGAGCAGCCGCAGGCCGTCGCCGACACGATCGGCGATCGCGTTCGCCACGGCCGTCTCGAGCTCGAGGGGCTCGGGATGGACGACGAGGAGCTGAAGCACCTGCGCCGCATCGTCATCCTCGCGGCCGGCACCGCGTACCACGCCGGTGTCGCCGGGCGGTACGCGATCGAGGAGTGGGGCCGCGTGCCGGTCGAGCACGACATCGCCTCCGAGTGGATCTACCGCAACCCGGTCCTCGACAGGGACACGCTCGTGATCGGGATCTCGCAGTCGGGCGAGACACGCGACACGATCGAGGCGATGAAGCTCGCCCGCGGGATGGGGGCGCACACGGTGGCGATCACGAACATGATGGGCTCGCAGATCACGCGCGAGGTCGACTCGGTGCTCTACACGCGCTGTGGCGTCGAGATGGCCGTCGCCGCCTCGAAGACGTTCACGGCCCAGCTCTCGCTGCTGTTCCTCGTGGCGCTCAAGCTCGCCCAGGTTCGCGAGACGCTGCCGAAAGCAGAGCTCACGTTCATTCTCGACTCGCTCGACACGCTGCCGGAGAAGATCCAGCGGTTCCTCGACGGCAACCACCCGATCGAGGAGATCGCGCAGCGCTACCACACCGCGCCGTTCTTCCTCTACCTCGGCCGTCACATCGGTCTGCCGGTCGCGCTCGAGGGAGCGCTCAAGCTCAAGGAGATCTCGTACATCCCCACCGAGGCGTACTCCGCCGGCGAGATGAAGCACGGCCCGATCGCGTTGCTCGACGAGAACACCCCGGTGGTCGTCGTCGCGACGCGCATCCACGTGTACGACAAGATCGTCTCGAACATCCAGGAGGTTCGGGCCCGCGGCGCCTACGTGATCGCGATCGCGACGGACGGCAACGAGGACATCCAGCACCACGCCGACGACGTGATCTACGTCCCCGAGGCCCCGGCGTTCCTCCAGGCGGTGCTCGCCGTCGTGCCGCTCCAGCTCCTCGCCTACCGGATCGCGCGGTTGCGCGGGTTGAACGTCGACCAGCCGCGCAACCTCGCGAAGACCGTCACGGTCGAGTAGCGCTGCCAACGAGCAACAGGCCCGATTCGTCAACCGAGCGGCCGACCATTTAGGCCGTCTCGAGGACTTGGACGACGGCAAGGAGACGAACGCGCTTGCACTGTATGGGCGATCTCCTCGCCAAGGGCGGTGCGGCATCCACGCTCCGGCGACGGATCGCCCCGTTGGCAGCTGTTGGACAACGCGGTCGAGGCGCCGGGGGGCGCCGGCGCCTCGACACTCCTCGGGCTACGTGGGGGAGACGCGCCGGAGGAAGTCGGCGAGCCTGATCGCGTGATCGCCGACGCTGCCGCCCGGCTCGGCGGCTGCCCCGCGTAGCGCGGCGATTCGCGCGTCGAGCTGTGCGCGGTCTCCGTCGCTGAGCGTGGCGGCGAAGCGATCGCGCATCCACTCGAGTGTCGCGACGTCGCCGCGAACACCGGCGCGGTCGCCCGCAGCGGCGTCGACGAGAACGCGGTAGCACCAGAGCTCGAACCGGGCCCTGTCGACGACGGCTGCCGGGCGGTAGCGCAGCTGCAGGTCGACCACCGACTGGCCGGCGAGGATCGCCGCCGTGCTCGAGCCGGCGATGTCCTTCGATCTCGCGAGGCGCGCGAGTGTCCTGACGTCGCCGTCGAGGCGGTCGAGCACGAGTCCCGGCTGGCCAGCGCGCGGGAGCGACCGCGTGAGCCTCTCGATCCGTGTCGCGATCGAAGTCGCTGCCTCCCAGTCCTCGCCTTCGGCGGCGCCGACGTAGCCGAGCAGGGCGGCCAGCAGGTCGCCGAGCTGCGCGGGCTCCGGGCCGGTCGCCGCGTCGGCCGGCATTCCGATCGCGAGGATCTCGGTGTCGCCGCCCGTGCCGGTCGAGTACTCGCCCCGGCCGGGGGCGAACACCTTCTCGGAATGCGTTCCGTCGAGGTGAAGCTCCTCCGCGACGACCGCTCCCTGGATCGGGCCGCCCGTGCCGGGCACCGTCTTTCCGACGTCGGTGACGCGAACCTCCTCGAACACGACCCCGAGGATGTTCTCCGGACGGAAGACGTCGCCGACCATCGGGTGGGCGGGCATGATCATCGCGGCGGGGCCTTCGCGCCCGGCGAGCCACGTGCCGGCAGTCGTGAAGATGACCCCGTCGCGGTAGTCGACGACGTCCTCACCGAGGTACCACACCGCACCGTCGTCCGACTGCGCGTACCGATCGATCGCGACCTCCTCGATCCGGCCGTCACGGTACGCGGTGTACTGCGAGACGAGGACCTCGATCCGCTGTCCCGCCCAGTCGACCGTCACCGTCTCGGGAAGGAGCGTCGTCTCCGACCGGAACTGCTCGCCGTCGACCTTTCCGAGCAGCACGGCCGACCGCAGGTCGGCGATCGGGAAGAGCGGGTTCGTGATCGCCGTCGGATTCGAGAACTTCGGGCGGTCGAGGTCGACGCGCTTCTCGGCAGGTGAGCAGCCCGTTCCGCTGTACGTGCCGCACTCGGTCGCGGCCCAGGGTGTAGCAGGAGGGGCGGCCGCGGAGCGGGTGCTCCCACCGGCGAGGCTCGCCGCGCCCAGGCCGCCCAGCACGACTGCCGCGACGGAAGCTGCAAGCACCTTCGTGTTCACCGTCGTCACCTCGCAGTCGGCGTGTCGGTGGGCTCACCCGTATCGGAGTCGCCCTCGACGACGACAAGGCCGTACGCCGCGTCGAGACGCACGTCGACCGTCGTGCCGTCCGGCTTCGTGATCTCGACCTCCCAGGTCGCGCCTTTCTCGCCGTCACGCTCGACCACGTTGGCAGTGCCGCCGCCGGTGATGCGGAGGGCGCTCGAGGCTGCTCTGTCCGCCTCGGGGCCGGTCGCCCGGACTTCGTCATCTCCGCCCGTCGCGAGCGCGGTGCCCGTGCCGATAGTGGCAAGAACCGCGACGGTCGCGCCGGTGATCATCAGCTTGCGTCTCATCGTGCGCCTCCTCGTTCGTGGATGACGGGCGCACCGTAGGACGCGGTGATGACACGGCGATGACGCAAGCGCTACGATGATGATCGAACAAGTGTTCGTGTCATCTCGAGAGACGATCCTCCACGCCGACCTCGACGCGTTTTACGCCTCCGTCGAGCAGCGAGACGTTCCGCGGCTGCGCGGGCGGCCGGTGATCGTGGGCGGCGGGGTGGTGCTCGCTGCGTCGTACGAGGCCAAGGCGCGTGGGGTGAAGACGGCGATGGGCGGTCGGCAGGCGCGCGCGCTCTGCCCCGACGCGATCGTCGTGCGTCCGCGCTTCGAGGCGTACGTCGAGGCCAGCAAGGCGGTGTTCGACGTGTTCGAGGATGCGACCCCCCTCGTCGAGGCGCTCTCGATCGACGAGGCGTTTCTCGACGTGCGCGGGCTCGAGCGGCTCGCCGGGACGCCGGTCGAGATCGCAACGAAGCTTCGGCACGATGTGCGCGAGCGGGTTGGGCTGCCGATCACCGTCGGGATCGCCCGGACGAAGTTCCTCGCCAAGGTCGCGAGTGGTGTCGGCAAGCCCGACGGCCTTCTCTTCGTTCCGTGTGACGGCGAGCTCGAGTTCCTCCATCCGCTTCCTGTCGAGCGGCTCTGGGGTGTCGGCCCGGCGACCGCGCGCAAGCTCCACGCGTGTGGGTTGCGCAGGGTCGGTGACGTCGCCGCGGTCGACGTCGACACGCTCGTCGCGATTCTCGGGCGCGCCGCCGGTCATCACCTGTACGCGCTCGCGCACAACCGTGATCCGCGTCCCGTGAAGCGCCGGGCGCGGCGACGCTCCATCGGCTCGCAGCGCGCCGTCGGTCGCGGCGACTGGACATTCGAGCAGATCGACCGCTGGCTGCTCGGGCTCGTCGACCGCGTGTGCGGACGGCTCCGTGCCTCGCGGCGCCTGGGTCGGACGGTCGTCCTTCGGCTGCGCTTCGGTGACTTCACTCGCGCGACCCGCTCGACCACGCTGCGGGCGCCGACCTGCGAGACGGCAGTGGTGCTCGCCGCCGGTCGTGAGCTGCTCGCAGCTGCGCGAACGCAGATCGAGGCGCGGGCACTGACGCTCGTGGGCGTCACCGTCGCCAACCTCTGCGACGACCGCCCGCGTCAGCTGGCGCTGGCATTCGACGGCCGGGACGATGGTGCCGTCGATGCCGCGGTCGACACCGTTCGTGAGCGCTTCGGGCGCGAGTCGCTTACCCGCGCCGCGCTCGTCGGCCACGAGAGGCACTTCGACGTGCCCTTCCTCGACGACCTCGAGCTAGGCTAGCCGCCTCACCGGGACACGTCCCGGCGAGACGGTGAACGCCGCGCCAGGACGTAAACGATGTCTGACACGCAGACATGTCCCGTGCGGCCACGGGCCGTTTGGCCGGGCGCCGTGGGATCAGGGACTCGCCTCGCGGAGGCATGTCAGTGCGGGGCATGTCCTGGTGCCAGACATTGTCGAGACGGGCAACGGAGCGCGCCCGTCCTCCTCGGCCACGGCCGGTAAGTACGCTCACCGGATGGACACACCGCCGTATCACGCATCGCGAACGGAGGTGATGCGGCTGCCTGCCGGTGACATCGTCGCCGACCGGCTGGCGGTCGAGGAGCCGCTCGAGATCCGCATCAACGGCCGCCCGATCGCGGTGACGATGCGCACGCCTGGCCACGACGAGGAGCTCGCGCTCGGGTTCTGCGTCACCGAGGGGCTCGCGCCGACCAGCGCACGGCTTCCCGACGATCACGCCGCCAACGCGGTCGAGGTCGACGCCCCCGGCGCCGACCTCGACCGCGTCCAGCGCTCGTTCTACACCTCGTCGTCGTGCGGTGTCTGCGGCAAGGGGGCGCTCGAGGCTGTCGCGGTCGAGGCGCCGGTCGTCGAGAGCGCACTGCGCATTGCCTTCAGCGAGCTCGCCGCGATGCCCGACCGACTGCACGAGGCGCAACCGACCTTCGTATCCACCGGCGGGCTTCATGCGACCGGGCTCTTCACCCCCGACGGCGAGCGGCTCTGCGTTCGCGAGGACGTCGGCCGCCACAACGCGATGGACAAGGTGGTCGGCTGGGCCCTCCGCGAGCAGCGCCTTCCGCTCGCTGATGCCGTTCTCTGCGTCAGCGGCCGCCTTTCCTTCGAGCTCGTGCAGAAGGCCGCTGTCGCCGGCTGCCCCATCCTTGTCGCGGTCGGTGCCCCCTCCTCGCTCGCCGTCGAGCTCGCCACCGACCGTGGGATCACGCTCGTCGGCTTTGTCCGCGACGGGCGGGGAAACGTCTACAGCTGCCCGGAGCGGGTCACCCGCTGACCGCGAGCGCCGACTCGAGGTCGAGCGACCGCGCGACCTCGACGATCGCCCGCGCCAGCATCGGCTCTGGGTCGCGGTCGAGCCAAACGAGCCCCATCGTGCGCCGCGCCGCCGGGCGGACGAGCGGGATCGCGCGCAGCTCGGCGGGCGCCTCGAACGCATGGAGCCAGGCGTGAGCCATGACGCTGGACCAGCCTCCGTCGCGGACGTGCGCGAAGAGCGTCGAGACGGAGTTTGTCTCGATCCCCGGCCGCACCGTGACCCCCGCCTCGGCGAACAGCGAGTCGACGATCCGCCGGTTCTGCATGTCCGGTGTCAGCAGACAGAGCGGCAGCTCGGCCGCCTCCCGCCACGTCACCTCATGCGCGCCGCCGAACCGCCCGGAGGCCTGCGCGAGGAGCACATAGCGCTCGCCGTAGAGCGGCAGCGTGCGGACGCCCGCGAGCGGCTCCGAGTCGAGGTAGGTGATGCCGACGTCGAGCTCGAAGTCGTGGAGCCCTCGCTCGATCTGCATCGAGGTGAGCGAGAGCACGGTCGCGCCCACGTGCCGGTAGCGGCTCGTCAGCGGCGTCGTCAGCAGCGAGACGCACGTCAGCGACGTCGGCACCGCCCCGATTCGCAGCCGGCCGCCGACGCCCGAGCGCATCGCGCCGATCTCGGCCTCGAGCCCGTCGACGTCGGCGGTGATCTGGAGCGCCCAGCTGTGCACTTTCGCCCCCTCGGGCGTGAGACCGTCGTACCGGCGCCCGCGCAGCACGATCGGGAACCCGACTTCCTTCTCGAGCCGTCGGATCCCGGCCGAGAGGGTGGGTTGCGAAACCCCGCAGGCGCGGGCTGCTCGCCCGAAGTGCCGCTCCCGCTCGAGCGCGATCAGGTAGCCGAGGTTCTGGAGATTGATAGCCAAAAACTATCGAAACGTCGTAGTTGTCTCTTTGACGCGATTGACGCCTCAAGCCATCCTTTGACGACCACCATCGAACGCACGAAGGGAGGTGTCAGATGCAACGTCCAAAGGGTCGCTTGACCACGCCCTACATCCGCGACGGCGAGACATTCCGCGCAGCGTCGTGGAACGAGGCGCTCGACGTGACCGCCGCCGGGTTCGCACGAGCGAGAGAGAGCGACACGTCGAAGTCGTTCGGGATCTTCTCGTGCTCGAAGGCCTCGAACGAGATGAACTTCCTGGCGCAGAAGCTCGCGCGCCAGGTGATGGGCACGAACAACATCGACAGCTGCAACCGCACCTGACACGCTCCTAGCGTCGTCGGTCTGGCGACGGTGTTCGGTGCAGGCGGTGGGACATCCTCGTACCGGGAGGTCGAGGAAACCGACGTGGTCCTGTTGTGGGGCTCGAACGCCCGGAACGCCCATCCGATCTTCTTTCACCACCTCCTCAAGGGGGTGCACAACGGGGCGCGCCTGTACGCGATCGACCCGCGACGCAGCGAGTCCGCACAGTGGGCCGACCGCTGGCTCGGGCTCGACGTCGGCTCGGACATCGCGCTCGCCCACACGATGGCGCGCGAGATCATCCACGCGGGCCTCGTGAATCGCGAGTTCGTCGACAACGCGACCACCGGCTACGAGGAGCTCGCCGCGCACGTCGAGCCCTTCACCCTCGAGGAGGGCGAGCGCCGCACCGGCGTCCCGGCCGAGGTGATCCGCGAGACCGCGCACGCCTTTGCGACGGCCGAGCGCGCGATGATCTGCTGGACGCTCGGGATCACCGAGCATATGCACGGCGTCGACAACGTCCTCTCGCTCATCAACCTCGCGCTCCTCACCGGGCACGTCGGCAAGTGGGGCTCGGGGCTCAATCCGCTGCGCGGCCAGAACAACGTCCAGGGCGGCGGCGACATGGGCGCGATCCCGAACAAGCTCGCGGGCTTCCAGGACATCGAGCGCGACCCCGAGGCCCGCGCCCGCTTCGAGCAGGCCTGGGGCGTCGAGATCCGCCCGCACTACGGCTGGCACCTCACGCAGATGTTCCACGCGATGGAGCGCGGCGAGCTGCGCACGCTCTACGTGATCGGCGAAAACCCTGCGCGCTCCGAAGCCGATGTGCTCCGCACCCGCCGCCTCCTCTCCGAGCTCGACTTCCTCGTCGTGCAGGACATCGTCTGGACTGCGACCGCCGACTACGCCGATGTCGTGCTACCGGGAACCGCCTCTTGGTGCGAGAGCGAGGGAACGGTCACGAACAGCGAGAGGCGCGTCCAGCGCGTCCGCAAGGCACTCGAGCCGCCGGAGGGCGCGCGTGACGACATGTGGATCATCGCGGAGCTCGCCCGCCGTCTGGGCTTCGACTGGGGCAACCCCGGAGCCGAGGAGGTCTGGGACGAGATCAGGTCGCTCTCACCCATGCATCGCGGGATGCGCTACGACCGTCTCGAGGCGCTCGGCGGGATCCAGTGGCCCTGTCCCGACGAGGAGCATCCCGGCTCGCCGAACCTCCATTCGCGCCTTTGGGCACGACCGGTCGAGGGGATGCTGGCGCCGTTCTCGGCGACCCCTGCGACCGGGCCATTCGAGGCGCTCGACGCCGAGTACCCGATCCGACTCACCACCGGCCGCAGGCTCGAGTCGTACAACACCGGGGCGCAGTCGGGCCTCTACCGCTCGCCACTCCACGTCGGCGAGTTCCTCGACGTCTCGCCGGAAGACGCCGAGCGGCTCGAGCTCACCGATGGCGAGATCGTCAAGGTCTCCTCGCGCCGTGGCTCGGTCGAGGCGCCCGTGCGCGTCGATCCGGGCCTCCGTGCAGGGCTGATGTTCATGACGTTCCACTTCCCCGACCAGGTCGACGTCAACCAGCTCACCGTCGACGCCACCGATCCGAAGTCCGGGACCGCCGAGTTCAAGGCAACTGCGATCCGCGTCGACAAGCTCGCTCCCGCCGAGCGCGCGGACCGCGCCGGCGTCGCGGAGCCGGCCGTGGTGGCCGAGTAGCGTGGACATCAAGCTCATTCGTGACGCCGTGCCGACGGCGGCTGAGCGCGTCGCGCTCGACACCGTCCTGGGACAACCCACGAGCGGATGGGAGGGCGGCGCCCGCGTCAGCGGGGTCGCCGGCAACACCGCCGCCGGCGGGCACGACGCCCGGGCCCGGCGACACCTGCTGCTGCCGGCGCTATGGGCGCTGCAGGAGCGGATCGGCTGGATCAGCCCGGGCGGCCTCAACGACCTCTGTCGCCGGCTGACGGTCCCGCCCGCCGACGCCTACGGCGTCGCCTCGTTCTACGGGCTGCTCGCGCTCGAGCCGCGACCGCCCCGGGTCGTCCACGTCTGCGAGGACCTCGCCTGCCGGTGCAACGGCTCGGAGGAGCTGATCACGCAGCTCGAGCGGCACCTCGGGCCCGAGGGCGAGCTCTCCGACGACGGACAGGCGACGTGGTACAGGAGCCCGTGCCTCGGGCAGTGCGACCGTGCCCCGGCGGCGATGCTCACGGTTGCGGGTGACGAGCCGCTCGAGCTTGTGCAGGCCCCGATCACCGGCGAGGCGCTGCTGCCGCTCGTTGCCGGCGCCGACCCGGGCCCCGAGCCGACCCCGCTTCCCCCGCAGGCGGGGGAGGACGGCCTGCGCCTGCTCCGGCGGGTCGGCTGCGCCGACACGCTCGCCGGCTACGAGGCGGCCGGCGGCTACGCCCCGCTCAGGCGCGCGTTCGAGCTTGGCCCTGAGGGTGTGATCGCCGAGGTGAAGGAGTCGAAGCTCGTCGGTCGCGGCGGCGCCGCGTTCCCGACCGGTGTCAAGTGGGAAGCGGTCGCCCAGCAGGCCGCGACGCCGCGATACGTCGTCTGCAACGCCGACGAGTCGGAGCCAGGGACGTTCAAGGACCGCGTCCTGCTCGAGCGCGACCCGTTCGCGATCGTCGAAGCGATGACGATCGCGGGCTTCGCGACCGGGTCCGACCGCGGCTTCGTCTACCTCCGCGGCGAATATCCCCAGGCGCATCACGCGCTCGGCCACGCGCTCACGGAGGCGCGCGACGCAGGGCGCCTCGGGGACGACATCCTGGGCTCGGGCTTCTCGTTCGAGATCGAGATCCGCAAGGGCGCGGGCGCGTACATCTGCGGTGAGGAGACCGCGATCTTCAACTCGATCGAGGGCGAACGAGGCGAGCCGCGATCGAAGCCGCCGTTCCCCGTCCAGCACGGGCTCTTCGGCAAGCCCACCGTGATCAACAACGTCGAGACGCTCGTCAACGTTCTCGACATCGTCTCGGGCTCCGGCGTCGCCTACGCGCAGCTGGGAACCGAAGGATCGACCGGCTCGAAGCTCTTCTGTCTCTCCGGCTGCGTCGAGCGCCCTGGCGTCTACGAGGTCCCGTTCGGCGAGACGCTCGCGCAGCTGCTCGAGCGGGCCGGCGGCGTCGCCGGTGGTCGCGCCTTGCAGGCGGTGCTTCTCGGAGGCGCGGCAGGCGGGTTCGTCGGCCCCGACGAGCTCGAGCTCCCGCTCACCTTCGAAGGGGCTCGCGCGGCAGGGGCGACGCTCGGCTCCGGGGTTGTGATGGTGCTCGACGACCAGGTCGACCTGCCGTCGTTCCTGCGGCGCATCGCAGCGTTCTTCCGTGACGAGTCCTGCGGCCAATGCGTCCCGTGCCGCGTCGG
Source organism: Gaiellales bacterium (assembly GCA_046330385.1). Classification (GTDB taxonomy): domain Bacteria; phylum Actinomycetota; class Thermoleophilia; order Gaiellales; family Gaiellaceae; genus Gaiella. The sequence continues at coordinate 666,202 of JAXLSV010000003.1, forward strand.
CACCGTCCGGCAGGAGGAGGCGCTCACCCGCCTTGCGACCGGCACGCCGATCGGTGGGATCGAGCGAGAGCTCGCGCTCGTGCACGAGCTGGGCCAGTGCATGCGCGACGCCTCGATCTGCGGGCTCGGGCAGACCGCATCGAGCGCGATCGAGTCGGCGATCGTCAGGCTCGAGGTATTCCGATGAGCGAGCCGATTGCCGCGCCGAAGCGGATGGTCCAGGTCGAGATCGACGGGCAGGAGGTCGAGGTCTTCGAGGGCCAGACGCTGCTCGATGCCTGCAAGAAGGTGGGGGTCGACACGCCGACGCTCTGCTACGGCGAGACGCTCGAGCCGCACAACGTCTGCCGCGTCTGCGTCGTCGAGGTCGAAGGCGCGCGTGTCCTCGCGCCGTCCTGCTCGCGCAGGGCCGAGGCGGGAATGAAGGTGCAGACCGACTCCGAGCGCGTACGGACCGCGCGCAAGGTCGTGCTCGAGCTGCTCGATTCCTCCGTCGACCTCTCGACCACCCCCGTCGCACCTGGCTACCTCGCGCGCTACGGCGCCGACAGCGGACGGTTCGGGCCGCGGGCGACGCCCGACCCGGATCGGGGTACCCGCCGTCCCGGCGCCCACGAGGTCGGTGACGGGCAAAACGCCGCGACCGTTGCCCAACCGACGAGGCTCGACAACGAGCTGTACGTCCGCGACTACGGGAAGTGCATCCTCTGTTACAAGTGCGTCGACGCGTGCGGCGAGCAGTACCAGAACACGTTCGCGATCCACGTCGCCGGTCGCGGCTTCGAGGCTCGCATCTCGACCGAGTGGGACACGTCGCTGCCCGAGTCGGCGTGTGTCTACTGCGGCAACTGCATTGCCGTTTGCCCGACGGGCGCGCTGATGTTCACAACCGAGCACGAGCTGCGCGAGGCGGGTGACTGGCATGAGGCGGAGCAGACGGTGACGCAGACCGTCTGCCCGTACTGCGGTGTCGGCTGCAATCTCGAGCTGCACGTCCAGGACAACACGATCGTCAAGGTCACGAGCCCGGACGACCACGACATCACGCGCGGCAACCTCTGCGTCAAGGGCCGGTTCGGGTTCCAGCACGTCCAGGCCCGAGACTGAGCGCTCGTGGGCGCGCGCGTCGGGGGAATCGTCCTGTGCGGTGGGCACTCGACCCGGATGGGCCGCGACAAGGCGTTGCTCGAGTGGAATGCGCGTCCGCTCGTCGTCCACGTTTGCGAGCAGGTGAGCGCTGCGGTCGACGGGCCAATCGTGGTCGTCGCCGCCGCCGGGCAGGAGCTGCCGCCGCTTCCTGCGCGAGCCGAGCTCGCCCGCGACCTCGTCGCCGACCAAGGGCCGCTAGAGGGTCTGCGCACCGGTCTGCGCACTCTCTCGGGGCGCGCCGAGCTCGTGTTCGTCACGTCGGTGGACGCGCCCCACCTCCGTCCGGAGCTCGTTGCCGCGCTGCTCCGCCGGCTCGACGATGCCGACGCGGTGATGCCGGCGACCGCAGGGTTCGCGCATCCGCTCACCGCCGTCTACCGCGTGTCGCTGGTGCCGCTCGTCGAAGCGGTGATCGCCGAGGGTGAGCGGCGCGTGCGCCGCGTCGGCGAGCGCTGCCGGGCCGTCCTGCTCGAGCGCGACGAGCTCCTCGCCGACGCCGCGCTCCGAGCCGTCGACCCGGCGCTGCGCTGCCTCGATGACGTTGACACTCCCGACGATCTGATGCGCGCGAGCCTGTAGGTGAGTTGTTCCACCAGATCAGGAAACAACCCACCTACAGCGGGACGACCTCGTCGCTGTCAATCGCCACGGTTGAGCCGGCGTCGAGGCAAACCTCGAGGCGCCCGTCTTCGCCGATCATGCCCGCGACCCCGCGACCGCGCGTGCACTCGACGGCTCTCCCGCGAAGCCAGTTGCGCGATTCGAGCGCCGGGCCGATCGCCTCGAGCCCGTTCGCCCGCCAGTCGTCGTAGCGCCGCTCGAGCTGGCCGAGAAGCGCGCCGAGGAGCGGGGCCCGGTCGAAGCTGCGGCTCGCAGCAAGCGCCAGCGACCCTGCCGAAACCTTTGTCCCGCTCGGCAGCTCCCGCGCTTCCTGGTTGACGTTGATCCCGATCCCGCACACGACGGCGTCGGCGTCGGCTTCGAGCAACACCCCAGCGACCTTGTGGTCGCCGACGATCACGTCGTTCGGCCATTTCACGAGGGCCGCCAACCCGGTCACCGTCTCGATTGCCTCGGCCGCCGCGAGCCCCATCGCGAGCGAAGCCTGTGGCAGCCCGGTCGGCCGGTCGGGACGCAGGATCAGCGAGACGAGGATCGCCTTGCCGGCGTGGTCTACCCAGCGCCGCCCGGATCGCCCCCGTCCGGCGGTCTGCCGCTCGGCGAGGGCAACCGCTCCCTCGGGCAGCCCGGAGCCGCGGAGCACGTCCTGCGTCGAAGCGGTCTCGGCGAACCAGTGGTAGGGCTCGCCGAACCTGCCTGTGAGGAACGGGGCGACCGCGTCGCGTGTCAGCTGTCCGCCGCTCAGCTCTCGTCCTCACGAGCAGCCCGCGAGCGCTTGACCGCTGCCCGCCGACGCTTGCCCTCGAGCCGGCGCTCGACCGAGGCGGCGGTCGGCCGGCTCGGCACTCGGGTGCGCTCGACTCGAAGCCCTTCGCGGAGCTTTGCAGCGAGCCGTTCGAGCGCAAGCTCGCGGTTGCGGACCTGACTCCGCGAGTCCTGGGCGACCGCGCGGACGATCGGGCCGAGCCGGTCCGTCACCCGCCGCTTCTGCGTCTCGCGTAGCGACGACGCCGCAACGTCGAAGCTCACCTCGACTCGCGTCTCCGCCGTGTTCGCATGCTGTCCACCGGGACCGCTCGAGCGTGAGACGCGCACGACGATGTCGTCGAGCGGGATCGACGTACGACTGGTCAGCGACAGGCGATCGCTCACGGGAGCATTGTGCGCGATCGACCGGGTCAGCCTATGGACACGTGCCGGCGACCACTCCCTGGCTCGAGCCGACCGGCGCGGCCGAGCCGACCTTCGCCACCAGCTGGGACGTGACGTCTCGCCCAGCGACCGCGAGGCGTTGGATCTGCTTGTCGCCGTACGAGCGGATACCGCCTTTCAACTCGACCTTGCCGTTCGCGTCGATCGTCCCCGAGACCGGCTGGCCACCGTTCATCCCCGCGACGGTGAGCTGCGCCTGACCTCCCCCGGAGACCGTCCGCGGCGCAAACGCGAGGAGCCAGCGCAGGAACGAGGGATCCGAGCCGAACGGCGAGTGCGACACGAGAACGCAGGCTGCAACCAGCTCCGCGTCGGTGGGCGGCGCCTTCGTGCACTCGACGGGTGCTCTGAGGCGGAACGTCTCCTCGTAGTCCGCGCTAAACAGCGAGGCGACGCTAACGGCGAGGTTGTCTTCGGCGAGGCGCACCGTTGCGCCGAAGCGATCCTTGCCCTCGCGCTGGCAGACGAAGGTTGCGGTCGAGCCCCGGTTGGCCTGAATCCCGACGACGTCGAGCGCGATCCACTCGATGGAGGAGACGTTGATCGGGTCGGCCCGCCGGGCGTTGTCGATCTGCGCGACGACCGCGGCCTCGAACGTCCCGCCGACCTGTGCGCTTGCCGACTCGGGCGTGAGCGTCAGGCGCGCGGCTCCGTCGAACGCGACGAGCGTCGAGAAGTGCCGCGCCGTTCCGCTGACGATGAGGGTCTGGCGCCCGTCCGTGCGGACGAGCTGGTCGCGAAGAACCTCCCACTTCCCGTCACGGCTGCGGAGCGTGAGCACGATTCCCGGTACAGCCTTGGCGAGATCGAAGCCGAGCTTGGTCGCGTCGAACCTACGCGTGATCGTGACGGGCTTCAGAAGGCGCAGTCCCGCTGGCTCGAGCGAGTAGAGCTTCGCGCCCGAGCCGAACTTCGCGCCGCGAAGCTCGGGCGGGTAGCTCGCCGGCGCGAGGAGCCGGATGCGGATCGACGCGGGGGCGCGGAGCGCGCCTCGCGGAACGCTGACCGTGACCGCTCCGTCGGCGCTCCGGAACGTTCGAGGAGGCGACGGCGTCGCCTCGCTGCGTGCTTGCGCAAGCGACACGCAGCGCGCGCCTGCGCACACGCCGACGGTCACGACGAGCGCAACCGTCACCGCCCCCCTGAGCCGGGCCGCAGGCATTGTGCGGATCGTAACAAGCATTCGAGCACCCGCACCCGGCATTTGCCCCGTTTGCGCGATCGCGGATCGTGGCTCGAGGCGAATAGACTCCCGACGGTGGCCTGCATCCTTCTGGATATCGACGGTGTCCTCCATGTCTCCGGTGAGGCGATCCCCGGGGCGCAGGATGCGGTTGCGCGACTCCGGGAGGCCGGTCACAGCCTCCGGTTCGTCACGAACAACTCGACGACGCCGCGTGCGAACCTCGCGGAGGAGCTGCGCACGATGGGGTTCGACCTCGACGACACCGAGCTGCAGACGACCCCGCGGGCCGCAGCCAGGGAGCTCGCCGGCAAGCGCGTGTTCGCGCTCGTGATGAGCGGCGTGCTCCCCGATCTCGAGGGGCTCGAGCTCGTGGGCGAAGGGGCGGAGGCGGTGCTGATCGGCGGGTGCGACGAGAGCCTCGAGCCAAATCAGGTCTTCAGCTACATGAACCTCGCCCGCGCCTTCGCCGAGCTCCAGGCCGGCGCCGACTTCTACTGCATGCACAAGAACCGCTGGTGGCAGACGAGCCGCGGGCCGCAGCTCGATGGCGGCGCCTTCGTCGCCGGGCTCGAGTATGCGACCGGGGTCGAGGCAACGGTGCTCGGCAAGCCGAGCGCCGCGTACTTCGCGGCGGCGCTCGACGCCCTCGACGCCGAGCCCGCGCTCACCTGGCTTGTCGGCGACGACCTCGAAGCCGATGTCCGCGGCGCCCAGTCGTTCGGGATGCGCACGGCCCTGGTCCGTACCGGGAAGTTCCGCCCAGAGACCCTCGAGGGCTCCGCGATCGTTCCGGATGTCGTGCTGAGCTCGGTCGCTCTCCTGCCCGACTGGCTCTCGCAGTCCGGGGTCTGATGCGCACGCGTGTCGGCACCGATCTCATCGAGATCGAGCGGATCCGGGCTGCGCTCGAGCGACCCGGGTTTCGTGACCGGTGCTTCACCAGGGCCGAGCAGGAGTATTGCGAGAGCAGGCGCAACCCGGCGGAAAGCTACGCCGCCCGCTTCTGTGGCAAGGAAGCCGTTGGCAAGGCGCTCGGTTGCGGTGTCCTGTTCACGTGGAAGGAGATCGAGATCGTCGGGCCACCCAAGCCGGGTGCGACGCTCACGGGCAAGACGCTCGCGTTCGCGCAGCGAGTCGGGATGCAGGCGCTCGACGTCTCGCTGACGCATTCGCACACGATGGCCGGCGCGGTGTGCGTGGTCGAGCTGGAGCGTTGATGCTCGAGCCGCTCTACACGGCGACCGAGATGCGCGCCGCGGAGGAGCAGTACCTGGGGTTCCCGGAGACTGCGGGAGAGCTGATGGAGCGTGCCGGGCAGGCGGTCGCGCTCGAGATCCTCGGATCGTTTCCCGAGGCCCGGCGTGTCGCCGTCGTCTGCGGCGGTGGCTCGAACGGTGGTGACGGGCGGATTGCGGCGCGCGTGCTTCGGGAGGCGGGGGTCGACGCCGTCGAGACCGACGCTCCGGAGGGGTTCGATCTCGTCGTTGACGCGCTCTTCGGGACGGGCTTTCGCGGCGAGCCGCGGCCCGACGTGGCGGCACTGATCGAGCGGGTCAACGCCTGCGGGGCGCCGGTCGTCTCAGTCGACCTGCCATCCGGGGTCGATGCCTCGACCGGCGAGGTTGCCGCCACGGCGATCGAGGCTGTGTGCACGGTCACGTTCCACGGTCGCAAGCTCGGCCATGTCGTCGCGCCGGGCCGCTTTCACGCAGGCCGGGTCGTTGTCGCCGACATCGGGCTCGAGCCGTCGGCGACAGCTGCGCGGCGCGCGACGCCGGCGCTCCTGCCGCTGGTACCGCGGCGGAACGCAGCCGACACGAAGTACACCGCGGGCACCGTGGTCGTCGTCGGCGGTTCGCCTGGAATGACCGGCGCCGCCGTGCTCGCGGCGAGAGCCGCACTCCGCGCCGACGCGGGATACGTCACGCTCTGCGTGCCGGAGCAGTGCTTGCCCGTCGCCGAGCAGCTCGCACTGGAGCCGGTCAAGGTCGGCCTGCCCGAGAGGTTCGCCGACGTTCTCCTGCCTCACCTCGAACGGGCCGGTGCCGTCGCGGTCGGTCCGGGTCTCGGCCGGAGCGAGTGGGCGCGCCGGGTCGTTGCCGCCGTGCTCGAACAGGCGCCGTGCCCGGTCGTCGTCGATGCCGACGCGCTGCACGAGCTCGGGCCGGTCTCGCGCGGGGTGTCGACGGTGTTGACGCCGCACGCGGCCGAGCTCGGTCGCCTCCTCGGGCGGTCGAGCGAATGGGTCGGCGCGCACAGGCTCGCGGCTGTCGATGAAGCGGTCACCGGGTTGGGGGCGACCGTTCTTCTCAAGGGAGCCGACACGATCGTCCAGATGCCAGGTCAGGGTGTGCTCGTGGCCGACGCCGGCCCCCCGTCGCTCGCGACTGCAGGGACCGGCGATGTGCTCACCGGCATCGTCGCTGCGTTCCTCGCAAAGGGTCTCGACGCCGGCTCCGCTGCGGCGGCCGCGGCGGTGCTCCATGGGCTCGCCGCCGCCCGGCGCCCGCCGGCCGGCCTCGTCGCCTCGGATCTTCTCGAAGAGCTCCCGGTCGTGCTCGGCTGAAGGGAACCGCGCGGCGCGGCCGAAGTCGTCCAGACCATGCTGCGCCGGCGGTTTCTTCCCTTGCTGATCGCGGTCGGCGTCGGCGTGTGCGCGCTTGCCGTTGCGGGGGTCGTGGTCACACGGTTCGGGTGGCGCGAGGATCCCATCGCGCTTGCGGTCGCGGTCGCTGTCGCGGTCTTCGTCGCGCAGCTCGCGGGGCTCGTCACACGCCGCGCACTTCTCCGCGAGCGCGGCGAGAGACGTCTCCGTGTCCCGTCTGGTGGGCTTCTCGCGGTGGGCAGGGCGGTCACGAGCGGCGCCCTGGTCGGCCTTGCGCTCTTCGGTGCGGTCACGGCCCTTGCCTGGACGAGAGCGCCGACACGGGTCGAGCGGATCCCCGCCGGCTTCTCGCACACGGGCGCCGTGACGTATCTCGCCGCTGCCCGCGGCGGGATCGTCTATGCCGACAGCGAGGCCAGGACCGGCGAGCCGGTGTTTCGGTCGCTCGCCGACACGGTGCACGTCGAGTTCGCGTACGCGCTCGAGACGCGGAACCGGGCCGAGCTTCGCGGTTCGACCGCGCTCGACGTGCGGATCTCCGATCCGGAGAGCGGCTGGCAGCGGACGCTCCCGCTGGCGCCGCCGGCACCCTTCGCGGGAACAGCGGCCACGGCTACGGGCGCGCTCGATCTCCGCTCGTTGGGATATCTCCTGCGCTCGTACCGTGATGCGACTGGGATGCGCGCCGAGCGTGTCGACGTGACCGTGCTCCCGCGGGTCGAGGTCACCGGATATGCAGGCGATGTCGTGCTCGACGAGACCTTCGCGCCGGCGTTCGCGTTTACCTTCGATCACAAGGCCCTGCGCCCGGTTGGTGAGCTCAGCGCTAGGAACGTGGGACGGGTGCTCGCGTCGGTGCCCGTGAGGCTCGCCGTCGATCGGTATTCGGTGACGGTCGAACGGACGCGGCGGCTCGCGCTGCTGGGGCTCGCAACATCGGCTGGAGCGCTCGCCCTCGGGCTGCTCTTCCTGCTCGCGGGCCTTCTCGCTCGGTTGCGTGGTCGCCGGGACGGGCGCATCGTCGAGGCGCGAGCCGCGTCACCGGAAGGACGATGGGTCTCCGAGCTCGCCTCGCTCGACGAGCTGCTGCGGGTAGCGGAGACCTACGATCGCGTCGTCGTCCACCTCCAGGAGGAAGGTCGCGACGTGTATCTCGTCGACGACGGGGTCGCGCTCTACCGATACGTCGCCGCTTCGTTGCAGGCGCTCGACGAGACCGCCGTCCTCGCGGCGGCAAGGTAGCCGCGGGCCGTACGATCGGCCTGTGCGCGTCGAGATCCTCGGTTCGGGTGGGGCGGCAACGATCCCGCGTCCCGGTTGCGTCTGTCGGGTCTGCGCGGCGGCGCGTGAGCACGGGGGTCGTGACCACCGGACCGGACCGAGCGTCTTCGTTCACGGTCCGGACGTCGTGTTCGACACGCCTGAGGAGGCCAAGCTCCAGCTCGAGCGCGCTGGGATCGGGCACATCGGCGGCTGTTTCTACTCGCATTGGCACCCCGACCACACGCTGGGTCGCCGAGTCTGGGAAACGCGCAACGGCGATTTCCGCACCTGGCCACCCGAGGCGAAGCGGCCGAAGCTCACGGATGTGTATCTCCCCGAGCAGGTTGCTCGGGACCACCGGTGCTGGCTGGGTGGGATGGCGCACCTCGAGTTCCTGCGCGACCGCGGCTGGATCCGCATCCACGAGCTCCAGGACGGGGAGACGGTGACGATCGGCGACACGCGGATCCGCCCGTTCCGGCTCGCCGAGGACTACGTCTACGCGTTCGAGCTGAGCGAGGGCGGCAGGCGGCTGCTCGTCGCGATGGACGAGCTCAACGGCTGGGTGCCGCCGGACGAGGTGAAGGGCTGCGACCTCGCGGTGCTGCCGATGGGGATCTGCGAGCACCACCCGGTGAGCGGGGAGCGGCTCATCCACCCCGAGCACCCGATCCTGCTGTACGAGGCCACGTTCGCTGAGACGCTCGAAATGGTCGATGCGCTCGGCGCCGGTCGCGTCGTCCTGCACCACATCGAGGAGCTCGACCAGCTCACCCACGACGACCTCCTGCTTGTCGAGGCGGCCGAGCGAGCGCGCGGCCGTCCGATCACGTTCGCGTGGGACGGGTACGCGGAGGACGTTTAGGCGTGGGGCCTCCGACCGGTGTCTGACACCGCACGCGCTGGGCACCGCCGCTGTGGAACGATTGACGCGAAGTTGGCACACAACAACCCTTGACAAGCAGAGCTGAAGTGCGGATGTGTCTGACACCGGTGGCCGCGACCTGCCCCGCCGCGCAATGACCGCGTCGGGCACGGCTCGCTCGGTCGTGACGATCGACCTCGACGCGGTGCGTCACAACGTGCGGCTGCTGCGCGAGGTCGTCTCGCCGGCCGCGGTCTGGGCCGTCGTCAAGGCGAACGCCTACGGGCACGGTGCAGTCGACATCGGGCGGGCTGCGCTCGAGGCGGGTGCCGAGGCTCTCTGCGTCGCCACAGCTGGTGAGGGGGTGCAGCTGCGGGCCGCCCTCGGTCCTGACGCTCGCCTGCTCGTGCTCGGGCCGACGGGCGACGACGAGCTTCGCGACGCCCGTGAGGCCCGGCTCGAGCTCACCGCCCACGCCGACGGAGCGGTTCCGACCGACGTGCTCGTCCATCTCAAGCTCGATACGGGCATGGGGCGCTGGGGGCTCTCCGAGCTTCTCGCGCCGGATCGCAACGTGGTTGGGCTGATGACGCACTTCGCCTCGTCGGAGGCCGATCCGGTGTTCACGCGCCGGCAGCTCGACGCGTTTCTCACGGCGACCGCCCCCCACCCTGAGGTGCCGCGGCACGCCGCGAACAGCGCTGCGGCGATCGGGTTCCCCGACACGCGGCTCGACGCCGTGCGCTGTGGGATCGCGATCTACGGGATCGATCCCTACGGAAACGACGCCGTTCACCACGGGCTGCGGCCCGCGCTGCAGTGGACATCCGCGGTGGCGCGCGTCACGCAGCTTCACGCAGGCCAGAGCACCGGCTACGGCCGCCGCTTCGTCGCCTCCGAGCCCACGTGGATCGCCCAGGTACCGGTGGGCTACGCCGATGGGTTCGCTCGGTCGCTCACCGGCACGCGTGTGCTCGTCGACGAGGAGCTGTGCGAAGTGATCGGGACGATCTCGATGGACGCGATGGCCGTGAAGCTCGCGGCGCCTTGCTCGCCGGGAACGCCGGTGACCTTGGTCGGAGACGGCGTGACCTTCGAGCAGCACGCACGGGTCGCCGGCACCATCGCCTATGAGCTCGCGTGCGCCGTGCGAGCCGAGTCGACCCGGACGAGGCGCGTGGTTCGCGCGTGAACCAGGATGCGGTCGCGGTTCGTGCGGCCTTGCAGCGCGAGCGTGCGACGGCACTCGCCGAGAAGGTTGCGGAATGGCTGGCGCCACTCGCCGGCGACGAGCACGTGCTCGACGTCGGCTGTGGCACCGGCGCGTTCGCCTTCGCGATCGCCGGAGCCGTCGCGAGTGTCGTCGGGATCGACGGCGACGTCGCCTCGCTCGACGCGGCCAGAGCGGCCGCCCCGCCCAACGTCGAGCTCCGGCACGGTGATGCCACCGCGCTCGCCTTCGCCGACGCCTCGTTCGACATCGCCGGGTGCTTTCGCGTGCTCCACCACGTCACCACCCCCGACCGGGTCGTCGCTGAGCTCGGCCGCGTGACCCGGCACGGCGGGCGGCTGCTGCTCGTCGACCAGCTTCGCGAGCCCGACCCCGACGCGGCCGCCGCGACCGAGCGCTTCGAGCGCGCACGTGACGTATCGCACGCGCGGCTCCTCGCGAGGGCCGAGATCGAGACAACGCTTCGCGAGGCGGGCTTCGAGATCCACCGCACCGACCTGGTAAGGGAGCGCCGCGAGACGGAGCGGTTCCTCGACCTCGCCGGGCTCACCAGTGAGCGACGCGAAGCCGTCCGCGCCCTCGCTCCGGCCGACGCCTACGACGTCGAGGTCGGCTGGTTTCTCGCCTGCCGGCACCGGGATACCCCATAGGGGTATACTCACGCCATGGACAAGCTGGAGGTGCGCGTCACCGGGATGTCGTGCAGCCACTGTGAGGCAGCGGTGCGCGAGGAGGTCGGGCAGGTCGCCGGTGTCGAGCGCGTGGAGGCGGATGCAACCACTGGTTGCGTGACAGTCGAAGGCGTCGCGCTCGATCGCCCGGCGATCGAGGCCGCGGTCGTGGAGGCCGGCTACACCCCCGAGCCGTGAGCTCTGTCGTCGAGCCGCGGGCTGAGGTCGAGCTCGAGCTGGAGGGGATGACCTGTGCGGCGTGTGCCGCGCGGATCGAGCGCAAGCTCAACCGTATCGAAGGGGCGAGCGCGACCGTCAACTACGCGACCGAGACGGCGACGGTGTCGTTCGACCCGGCGATCCTCGACGTTGAGCGGCTCGTCGCGGCGGTTGGCGAGGCAGGGTACGGCGCCCACCTCCCTGCGCCGGCCACCGTGACCCGGCCCCACGGTGAGAGCCGCTGGAGCACTGTTCGTCTCGCCGCGGTCGCGCTCGCCACGATGCCGGTGGTTGTTCTCGGGATGGTCCCCGGCGCCGCGTTTACCGGCTCGGATTGGGTCGCCGGTGCGCTCACGACGGCGATCGTCGGCTTCGGTGCCTGGCCGTTCCATCGGGCGGCCGTGCGAGCAGGCCGCCACGGCGGGATGACAATGGACACGCTCGTCTCGCTGGGAACGTTGGTTGCGTTCGGCTGGTCGGCGGTCGTGCTCGTTCTCGGTCGGGCCGAGGAGATGTACTTCGAGACCGCGGCGGTGATCACGACCTTCGTCCTCACCGGCCGCTGGCTGGAGGCAAGAGCCCGCCGGCGCTCCCGGGCGGCGCTCGAGACCGTGGCGAAGCTCGGTGAGAGCTCGGCCGCGCTCCTTCGCGACGCCGTTGAGCTGACCGTCCCCGTTGCGTCGCTGCAGGTCGGCGACGTCGTCGTCGTGCGTCCCGGCGAACGGGTGCCGACCGACGGGCGCGTGATCGAGGGCACCTCGGCGGTCGACGTCTCGATGCTCACCGGCGAGCCACTTCCCCTGGAGGCCGCGCCCGGTGTCGCGGTTGCGGGCGGCACGATCAACCTCACCGGACGCCTCGTCGTCGAGACGACGGCGGTTGGCGCTGAGACGGCGCTCGCCAGAATCGAAGCACTCGTCGCTCGCGCTCAGGCAGGCAAGGCCGAGGTCCAACGACTGGCCGACCGCATCTCGCAGATCTTCGTTCCCACGGTGATCGCGGTTGCGCTTGCGGCGTTCGGAGCCCACCTGGTCGGGGGGAGCGCTCCGGGCGACGCGCTGACTGCCGCTGTTGCCGTCCTGATCATCGCGTGCCCCTGCGCGCTCGGGCTTGCAACGCCCACTGCGCTGCTCGTTGGTACGGGGCGTGCGGCACAGCTCGGGATCCTGATCGCCGGGCCGCAGGTGCTCGAGCGAGCCCGCGAGGTGACGGCCGTCGTGCTCGACAAGACCGGAACGTTGACGACCGGCGAGATGCGCCTGCAGCGAGTCGTCGCGCTCGAGCCCGGGAGGGAGGAGCTCGTGCTCGCGCTCGCGGCGGCTGCGGAGAGCGGGAGCGCGCACCCGGTCGCGAAGGCGATCGTCGCGGCGGCAACCACGCAAGCCGCGGCCGCATCGGACTTCCACGCCCACGCGGGCGCGGGGATCGAGGCGCTCGTCGACGGTCGCCGAGTTCTCGTCGGCCGATCCGAGCTCCTGGCCGAGCGGGGAATCGCGCTGCCCGCCAGCCTCACCGGCGCGCTCGACGCCTCCGAAGCCGAGGGGTTGACCGCGGTCGTGCTCGCGGTCGATGACGCCCCCGTCGGGGCGATCGCGGTTGGCGACTCGGTTGGGGCGACGAGCGCGGCCGCAGTGCGCGAGCTGCGCGCGCTCTCGCTCGAGCCGGTGATGCTGACCGGCGACAACGAGCGCTCGGCTCGGGCGGTCGCCGGCCGGCTCGGGATCAGTCGCGTCGTCGCCGGGGTGCTCCCGGATGGCAAGGAGCGCGTGATCGCCGAGCTGCAGTCGGCCGGGGAGGTGGTCGCGATGGTGGGTGACGGGGCGAACGACGCACCCGCGCTCGCGCGCGCCGATCTCGGGATCAGCCTCGGCTCGGGGCTCGGCTCGGCGATCGAGGCGAGCGACCTCACCCTCGTCTCGTCCGATCTGCGCTCTGCGGTCGATGCGATCCGGCTCGCCCGGCGAACGCTCGCGACGATCAAGGCGAATCTGTTCTGGGCGTTCGCCTACAACGTCGCCGCGATCCCCGTCGCGGCCGCCGGTCTTCTCGATCCGGCGATCGCCGCGGCGGCGATGGCCTGCTCGAGCGTCTTCGTCGTGACCAACTCGCTCCGTCTTCGCCGGTTCCGGAGTGTGCGCGCGTGAGCGGCGGTGCCCATGGGTACAGCGGCGAGCGGGCCAAGCTCCTCGGCCGGCTCCGCCGGATCGAGGGTCAGGTGCGGGGGCTCGAGCGGATGGTCGAGGACGACCGGTACTGCATCGACATTCTCACGCAGATCGCGGCGACGATGACGGCGCTCGAGGCGGTCGGCCTGCGAATCCTCGAGGACCACACCCGCCATTGCGTCGCAGGCGCACTTGCATCAGGCGACGAAGCGGCGGCGGAGGAGAAGGTGGAGGAGCTGATCGCCGCGGTTGCGCGGTTCTCAAAGGCGCGCTAGCGCCGCGTGCCGAGGTCGAGCGTGACGACGAGCGCCGACTTGCCGCCGAAAACACCCGGCGCGGCGACCTGGTGCACGGCTCCGATTCCCATCTGGCGAAACGTCGGAGAGAGGAGGTTCGCCCGATGTGCGGGCGAGGCCATCCAGAGCGCCACGACCTGCTTCGCGCTGATGGGCCCGCTCGAGGAGAGGAGGTTCTCCCCGACCGCCCACCTCCGAAACCCGTTCGGTGAGTAGCGCTGCCTGATTCGCTGCGCGAACCCGACACCGTTCGGCGAGACGTGCGAGAAGAACCCGTCGCGAAGCATGGTTCGCGAGTACGACTCGGCGGCGCCGGCGAGAGCCTTCGAGCCCAGCAGCGGCCGCAGCCCGTTCTCGCGCCGCACGAGGTTGATCTCGTTGCGGAGATTCGCCTCGAGCTCCGACAGCTGCGTCGGGTGCGCGCTTGGCGCGGCCGTCGTTACGGCGGCGGTCACGAGGGAAAGTGCGAATGCGGTGGCGAGAGCTATACGCAAAATGCGGCCGATCAATCCGTTGAATGGCGCCGGGGGAGGCGTTGCGTTCGGCCGATCCTAGCCCGATCGGGACCTGTCACCAAGCGCCCTTACGGCTTCCATACAGAAAACGGGGGACGAACGTATGTTCAGACCGAGTCGCGCCGATAATCGGAAACACCTGCAAACCGTGCCATCAAGCCAGGAACTAAGGCCTGGAGGATGGTGACGAACCGGTACGGGAACCAGGGGACGGTGATCTCCGCACGGTTGCGTTCGACGGTCTTGAGGATCGCTGCGGCGACCTCCTGTGGCTCGATCACGAAGCGCGAGAGGAGCCGGCTCCTGAGCACGCCCTTCTGTGGAAAGCCCTCGGTCTCGACGAACCCGGGCAGCACCGCATGCACCTTGACCCCGGAGCCGCGCGTCGCGGCGGCGAGCGAGCGCGAGAAGGCGAGCTGTGCATGCTTCGAGGCCGAGTACGCGCCGGCGGGCGCGAACGCGACCGTGCCGGCGACCGACACGAGATTGACGACGTGGGCCGACCGCGTGCGCGAGCCCGCCTCGAGGAGCGGCAGCAGCGCGCGCGTGCACCACACGCCGCCCAGGTAGTTGACGCGGGTGACGCGTTCGAGGAGGTCGAGGTCGACGGTGACGAACGTACCGCGGGCGGGCATCCCCGCATTGTTGAGCAGGAGGTGGATCGCCTCGTGGCGCTCGCCGATTCGCGCCGCGAGCGCAGCGACCGAGTCGCGGTCGCCAACGTCGCACGTCTCCCACTCGCAGCCGAGCTCGCCGGCGATCGCCGCGAGCCTGTCTTCGCGCCGCGCGACGAGGACGCAGTACCAGCCTCGCGCGGTGAGCAGGCGAGCGGTCGCCTCGCCGATCCCCGAAGAGGCGCCGGTGACGACGGCGACAGGACGCCCGTTCGTGCTCACGCGCGGACTCTATCCCGTCGACCCGTGGCGACGGAGGGGCGCGGGCCGGCCCCTCGAGCGCCCGACCCGTCCGTGCGGGCGGCGTGCGCCTCTCGAGCCGTCCGCGACCGCGCGATAGGATCGCCGCATGGCGAAGAGATTCGAGGGCAAGCAGGTGCTGGTGATGGGGGTCGCGAACAAGCGATCGATTGCGTGGGCGATCGCGCAGCGCCTCCACGACGAGGGAGCGCAGCTCGCGTTCACCTATCAGGGCGAGCGCATCGAGAAGGCGGTTCGCGAGCTCGCGGACTCGGTCGGTGGCGTCCTCGTCGGCGAGTGCGACGTCCGGCAGGACGCCGATCTCGACCGCGTCTTCGCCGCTACGGGTGACGCCTTCGGCGGCGGGCTCGACGGGCTCGTCCACTCGGTTGCGTTCGCAGCCGCAGAGGATCTCGAGGGCCGGTTCATCGACACGCCGAGCGACCGCTTTTGGATGGCGCTCGACATCTCTGCCTACTCGCTCGTCGCCGCCGCCCGGCGCGCCGAGCCGCTGATGCAGGCCCGCGAGGGCGGATCGATCGTCACGATGACCTACCTCGGTGGCGTTCGCGCCGTGCCGCACTACAACGTCATGGGGGTCGCCAAGGCCGCGCTCGACATGTCGATGCGCTACCTCTCGTGGGATCTCGGCGCGTCGGACATCCGGATCAACGCGATCTCGGCCGGCCCCGTGCGCACGCTGGCGGCACGCTCGATCGCCGGGTTCACGACGATGGAGGACATGTTCGAGCAGCGCGCCCCGCTTCACCGCCACATGGGCGCGGAGGACTGCGGTGGCGCAGCCGCCTATCTCCTCTCGAGCGACGCACGCAACGTGACCGGCACGACGCTCTACGTCGACGCCGGGTATCACGCGATGGGCATGTAGGACATCCGCGTCGCGGGACGCCTACCGAGCCCGAGCGCGCCGCGAGATCAACTCCGCCCGTAGATCGTGATGGGGCCATCCCGTTCGACCCTTGTCCAGCCGAGGCGCTCGAGCATCTGTTCGGCCCGCTCGGGGCAGTTGGCCGCGAACCAGCCGCTCTGGGCGTAGAGGTTACGGTGGATCGCGATCCACTGCACCGCCGGCGGGATCCCGACGTCGTAGCCGCACGAGAGGCCGCGCTTTGCCCTCGCGAAGCGGAGCGCGATCGGCGGGGCGACGGTCGAGTAGCCCTGCGGGCGCTCGCGCGGCGACTGCCTCGCGTACGCGAGATAGACGCTGCCGAAGTGGATGTCGGGCCTGAAGATCGGGAGCTCGAGTAGCGCCCCGTCTCCGCGAATCGCGGCGTACGCGCGGTTTGGCGTATCGGCGGCGACAGCACCGAACAGCGGCGCACGCAGATCGGCGGTGACGACCACGACCACGGCCGCGAGCCCCGCGGCGAAGACCAGCTTGTGTTGCAGCAACACAAAGTGGTGTCGCGCGCGGTCGAGCGCGAGCGCCGCGAGAGCTGCGAGTGCGAGGCACGCGATCGGGAAGAGCCTCTCCGGCACGCGCGTCGAGTGGAGTCCTGGTACGGCCCGCCAGAGGAAGTGGTAGCCCGGCAGGTGCGAGCCGAGAGCGAGCGCGGTCGGGACGATGGCTGCGAGCGCCAGGAACACCCGAAGCCCCCGGCTTGCCCGGGCTGTAGCGAGGCCACCGAGCGCAAGCGCGGGCAGCAAATAGCCGGCAAAGACGAAGCGCTCGATCCCGTCGTCGGGTGAGCGGTCGAGGAAGTCGCCGAACGTGGCCGAGTAGTGCGCCACCTGGTGGAAGGTACGCGCTTCACCGATCGATCCGCTCACGACTGCGACCGCAACCAGCGCGCCGGCGGCGATCGCGGCGAGACATGCCGCCGCGACGCGCGGCCAGAGGTCACGCGGCAGCCTCGCGACCCCGTAGCCGGCGGCGAGCGGGATCGCCCCGAGCGCGAGGTGCGGCTGTCCGGAGAGCGGGATCGCACAGAGAGCGACGCCCGCGACGACGAGTCGCCGCCGCTCGAGCGCAAGCAGGAGTGCAGGCAGCAGGAAGGTGACGAGCCCGAGCAGGTGTCCCGTCGACTGGCCGAGGCGGTAGGGCGCGAGTGCGAAGGCAAGGCCGCCGACGAGCGCTGCCGCTCGCCCGACGTCGATCGTGCGTAGCCACCACGCGGTCAGCGCGCCGGCGAGCACGATCGACAGCAGAACGAGGAGGTTGTAAGCCCACACCTGACCGAAGAGGTGGTGGAGCGGCCAGAACGGGATTCCGTACAGCCAACCCTGCAACTGCGGGTGCGCGGTCCCATACGGCCGGAAGCTGTACGGGTCGCTGATCGGCGAATGCCCGTGCTCGAGCTGATGCCCGACCAGCCAGAACGTCCAGCCGAGCTGGAGGTGATCACCCGCCGCGGCACCGCCCGCTCCGGCCGCCGGGCGAGCGAGGAAATGCTCGCCGTCGAGGTGCCGAACGGCGGGCCACGCCGACCAGAGCGCGGCGGCCGTATACAGGGCGAGCGCTGTGAAGACGAAGCGGCACGACACGGGTGCGACGCTACCGCCCGGGCCTCGGCTGCGTGGTCATCGTCATGGGAGCGACGTGGCTCGAGCCGCTCGAGGCAGGCGCTCGAGGGCCTCACGGCTCCGCACAGCACCAGCCGCCGATCACTGGCTCCTCCCCGCGCGTGGCGCGGAGCTGGGCGGCGATGTTCGATACCGCCCTCAGCTTGCCGTCATCGGCGTGGACGAACACCCACTGGTCGGCCGCTGGCGCCGCGGCGAGAATCCACTTGCCGTCGGGCGACCACGTGAGCTGGGTGAGCGGCCCGGGCCCGGCGTAGAGGATCCTTGCGGGACGCGCGGGCCGAGCCGGATCGAAGAGGAGCAGCGACCCGGTCTGTAGCACCGCGACACGGTGGCCATTGGGTGAGAAGCCAGCGTCGACGACGCGGCCGCCAGCGGGCATCGAAAGCTGGCGGCGCGTGTGCGATGAGGGGTCGACGAGCACGGCAGCGCGCCGCCCCCAGCTCACGAGGTGCTGGCCGTCGGGCGACCAGGCGAGCCGCTGGGCGCCTCCGGGTAGAGCACCGACGTCGATCGTCGTGGCTTTTCCCGTGACGGTGTTCTCGATTCGGAGGTGAGTGCCCGAGAGGTAGGCGAGGGTGAATCCCGTTCCCGGTCGCCACGCGACCCCTCCGCTCGCCCGCGAAGCGATGAGTCGGTCGCCCGTGCCGTCGCCGGCGACCACGTGAAGCCCGTCGGCGGCGCGGTACGCGATTCGTGTGTCGGTGGCGGTCCCGGCCCACCGTGGAGAGCGGACCGAGGGGCGTGCCAGAGACCAACGGAGCCGGCCGTTCGGCTCGAGCGCCGCGAGCTCGTTCGCATTCGAGGCGGCGAGGTACCGGCCGAGCGGCGACCAACTCGCCTCGTCGTAGCCGCGCAACAGGCGCTTGGAGCCGTCTTCCTCGATCACCCACACGCCGGGCGTCGACGACACGAGCAGGCGCCCGTGGGTGGGCAGCGAGAACAGCGCCGGCGCGGACTGCCTGACGCCCACCACGTTCCGAACGCGGTCGACGACCGCGCGGCCGGTTGGGCTGAAGGCAGCAGCGACGACGGCGAGCGTCAGCGTCAGCCCCGGCACGGCGAGGCTCAGTGCGCGGCCTCGCCGGCGTGGCACGGGCTCGCGCTCGACGAAGGCCTGCCGGACCACGACCCAGGCTCGCTCCTCGGCGTCGTGCTGTCCGGCCGGGAGCTCCGGGAGGTTCATCGCTTGCTCTCCGCGAGCGCGTCGAGCCCGCGCCGCAGGCGCGAGTTGACGGTTCCACGAGGAAGCTCGAGCAGCGCGGCGATCTCGCCTGGCGTGTACCCGAGGACGTAGCGCAGCACGACGACGGCGCGCTGATCCGGCGGAAGCGTGGCGAGCCTCGCGAGCGTCTCGCGATCGGCCTCGGATGGCGCCGGGGACGGGGACGTGTCGTCGAGCGTCGACTCCCGGCGGGCGGATCTCGTGCGGGCGGCGTCGATCGCGCGGTTCACGACGATCCGGTGGAGCCACGGGCCGAACGGTCGGCGGCGGTCGAAGCGGTCGAGATTTCGAATCGCGGCGAGGAACGCCTCCTGGGCGATGTCCTCGGCGAGAGCGGTGTCATGGACGACGAGGTAGGCGGCCCGATGGGCGCGGGGCCAGTGCGCGCGAAACAGTGCCTCGAGGTCCGAGGTCGACCCCCGGCTGGCCCCGTGCACCCAGGCACGCTCGTCCCGCCCTGAAGGCTCCACTGCAGGACAATACGATCCGAGCTGTCTCGGAGGTCCATGCCCCAGATACGGACGTGACCCGGGTGGAGGTCCCGTCACACGTGGACCTCCGGAGTGGTGGCGGCCGTATCCAGGGCATGCCGACCCGTCGTGAGCTCATCACCGCGGCCGCGGGTTCGGGTGTTGCGCTCGTGTTCCCCGGGCTCGCGGGAACTCGCGGGATGGGCGGCGGCCCGCTGGCGGTCGTCACCGCCGACCTCGAGTCGCACGTCGTCCTGCTCGATCCCTACACCGGCAAGACGATTCAGCGGATCAGAACTGCACCCGGGCCGCGGAGCGTCGAAAGCGCCCCTGGCCCCCTCGCCATCGTCGCCCATACGGCGGCCGGCAAGCTCACCATCCTCCACCCGTACGAGCCTCGCGCAAGTGTCGTCGTCGGCGGGCTCCGGGAGCCCAGGTACACCGCGGTCGTCGACGATCTCGCCTACGTCACCGACTCCGCGGCAACCGAGATCGTCGTCGTCGACCCGCGCGCTGGCGTCGTCCGCGGCCGCACGCACCTTCCCGGGCCGGCGCGGCATGTCTCCGCGAGCTCCGACGGCGGGGTGCTTTGGACGGCTCTCGGCTCGAAGGCCGAGCGCCTCGCGATCGTGGATCTCGAGCGTCCGGCCCGACCGCGCCTGCGTCGCACGATCGTTCCCCCGGCGGCGGCCCACGACGTCGTCTTCGCACCCGACGGCCGTCACGTCTGGGTCACGTCCGGCACCGAGCGCCTCGTATGGGTGTACGAGGTCGGCGGTCGTCGACCGGTCGCCGAGCTTCGTGCCGACGCGGCCCCGCAGCACGTCGCCTGGGTCGGCGGGCGGGCGTTCGTCGCGAGCGGGGAGAGCGGGCTGATGCGCATCTATCGGGCGGACGGCGTCGAGCTCGAGCGGGTCTCGATTCCCCTCGGCTCCTACAACGTGTCCTACGGCGCCTCCCGTGCGATCACTCCCTCGCTCGAGCGCGGCACGGTTGCGGTACTCGATCGGCGGGGGCAGATCCTCTCCGTCAGCGGCGTCGCGCGCTCGGCGCACGACGCCTGCATCACCCACTAGAGATCGATGTGGGTTGTTGGCACCACCGTGGCGCACCTGGGGGCATCGGATCGCGGCCGTCGGCGTCACCGCCAAGGCCCTCGGGCCTTTCCGGTGCCACCGCTGAGCACGCTCCTCGGCCCAGGCGCGCCCGAGCGGCACCCCCAAGCCACTTCAAGCCTCCAGGAGGAAACATGCGTATCGCAGCCGTAGTTGCACTCGTCGCGCTCGTGCTCGCCGCGGGCGCGCAGGCAGACGGGTTTCTCCCGAGCCCAGGGACGCTGACCGGGTGGGATGGCGTCGTCGGGCCGCAGGGCACGGTCCGCTACGTAGCGTTGCCGACAAAGGGCGCGGCGACGACCGTCGCCGCGGTCCGGGTCAGCGACGGTCGCGTGCTGCGCTGGACGTGGTCGCCGGTTCGCGGGGATCTCGGGATCCCGCTCGTCACGAACGGCGGCCTCGGGGAGGCCGACGGCATCTCGGCCAACTCGCGGACGCTCGTCCTCGCGTCGCTTCCCGGAACGCTTCCCGGTGGCGGCACGCGGCTGGCCGTGCTCAGGCTTCCCGGCCTGCGGAGCGTAAAGCTCATCGACCTTCCAGGGCTGTGGTCGTTCGACGCGATCTCGCCCGACGGGCGGACGATCTACGCGATCGAGTATCTCTCCGGGAGGACGGTCGCAAATCCGCGCTACCGGGTGCGCGCGATCGACGTCGGCGCCGGACGGGCTCGACGAGGCGCGATCGTCGACCGACGCGAGCCAGGGCCGATGGTTGGGGTTCCGCGGGCCCGTGCCTACGGTGAGGGACGACGGTTTGCGTTCACGCTCTACACCCGCCAGAACGGGACCGCGTTTGTGCATGCGCTCGACACCGTGCGGGCGACGGCGAGGTGCATCGATCTCCCCAGGCGGGCGATCACCGAGCCGGTGGCGCTCCGCCTACGGGTTGTCGATCGAGCGCTCGAGGTGCGCCAGCGCGGTCGTGTGCTCGCGAGGGTCGATCTCGACAGGGCGGGGCCCGCGGAATCCTCGAGGCGGTGAGGCGGGCTCTGGTGTGGCGTGAGGCGCGGTCGAAGGTGTCGGCCCGGGGCCGCGGGCTCAGGCAGGAGCCTGAGCAGGCGCGGGAAGTGCCGGCTGGGCTTCGGTCGCGTCGGCGATCGCCTCGGCGATCTCGGCGATGTCGTGGTTGGCGTTCCAGATCCGCAGCTGGCGCTCGGCGGAGTTGCCGCGGTCGAGGATCACGCCAATCCCCTCGAGCTCTCGCTCGGAGCCGAGCTCGCGGGCGTGAGGCTCGATCTCGCGAATCGTCCGGCGCACGAGCTGCGCGACCGGGACGCGGTTACGGCGACCCGTCGCGAGGTCCATCACGGGCGCCTCGAGCCCGTAGCGCGCGGCGAGCCACTTGTTCTCGCTCGTCAGGATCCGGTGGTACGACGGGATCTTCGCGCCGGCCTCGTACTGCTCGCAGAGGTGCTTGACGAGCGCCTGGCAGTACGCGGCGATCGCGACCGCATCCTCGACCCGCGTGACCGCGTCGCAGATCCGGATCTCGATCGTGCCCCAGCGGGGATGCGGGCGGATGTCCCACCAGATGTGGGTGTAGTCCGCGATGCAGCCGGTGCGCTCGAGCTGGCCGACGACCTCCGAGTAGTCCGTGTAGTCGCGAAAGCGCGGCGGCGGTCCAGAGCGCGGAAACGCCGAGAACACCATCTGCCTGCTCGAGGCAAGACCGGTGGGCTCGCCGCGCCAGAACGGTGAGCTCGCAGAGAGCGCGAGGAGCGGCGCGAGGTGCGGAAGCAAGCCGTTGATCACCTGGATCGCCTTCTCTGCGTCGTCGATCGCGACGTGGATGTGCATCCCGAAGATGAGCTCGCGTCGAGCGACGTACTGGAGCTGGTCGATGAGCGCGTGGTAGCGGTCCTTCGCGGTGATCCGTTGCTTCTCGAAGAGGCTGAACGGGTGTGTCCCCGCCGAGCCGACGCGAAGGCCCATCTCGCGTGCAGTTCGACACACGTAGCCGCGCAGTGTCACCAGCTCGCGCATCACGTCGCCGGCGGTGCCGCAGACGGGGGTTGCGATCTCGAGAACCGATTGCATCAGCTCGGCGGTGATCCGCGGCTCGAGCTCGTGTCCGGCGACCGCGGCGATCATCGTGTCGATGTGCTGGACGAGGTCGAAGCTCGACGGGTCGAGCAGCATGTACTCCTCCTCGACCCCGAGCGTGTAGGGCGCGCTCGTTCCAAACCGGTGGTCGTCCACGCTGCCGTGATAGCGGGTCGGGTCCCCCGTGATCGAGGCGGGAAATGCGGCTCGTTCGCTCATGGCAGCACCGCGTCGGCTTCGATCTCCACGACCCAGGCGGGATCGAGCAGCTGCGAGACGACGCAGGTCGCGGCTGGGCGGACGTTTCGGAATACGTCGCCGTGTGCGCGCGACACGTCCGGCCAGTGCGCGGGGTCGGTGATGAAGATGTTCGTTCGCACGACGTGCTCGAGCCCTGAGCCTGCCCGCTCGAGCGCCTCGCCGATGATCGAGAGGCACAATGCCGCCTGGTCGTATGCGCCCTGAGGCGGCGGCGAACCGTCCGCCGGAATCGGTGCGGTGCCGGCGACGTGAACCCGATCGCCCGCGATCACGGCGCGCGAAAAGCCCGCCACGTGCTCGTAGGGCGAGTGGCCGCTGATGAGTCTGCGCTCCACGACCGTAGTATCGCTCGCGTGGATGCGCTTTCTCAAATCGACGGCTGGGAGGTCGACTTCGCCGCGGCGGGGGTCACCTCGGCCTCCGCGACGATCGCGACCCGGGGCGACACGACGCGCTCGGTGAGGCTCGCTTCTGTCTCGAAGCCGATCGCCGCGCTTGCCGTGCTCGTCGCGGTGGAGGAGGGAGCGCTCGAGCTCGACGAGCCGGCAGGCCCGCCGGGGTCGACGGTTCGCCACCTGCTCGCGCATGCCTCGGGGCTTCCGTTCGAGGGTGTCGTCGCGTTGGCTCCGGCCGGGCGTCGACGGATCTACTCGAACGCCGGCTTCAGCGTTCTCGGCGAGCATCTGACCCGCCGGACCGGAATCCCGTTCGCGGACTACGTCAGCGAGGCCGTGTGCGCGCCGCTTCGAATCGGGCTCGACCCCGAGGGGCACCCGGGGGCAGGGATGCACGGATGCCTCGACGACGTGCTCGTGATCGGCCGCGAGCTGCTGCGACCGACGCTGCTTGCGCCCGAGACGCACCGCGAGCTCGTGGCGGTGCAGTTTCCGGGCCTCGATGGCGTGCTCCCGGAGTTCGGTCGCTTCAGCCCGCTCGACTGGGGTCTCGGCGTCGAGCTGTTCGGCGGCAAGCGGCCGCACTGGGCGGGCACGCAGCTCTCGCGCGCGTCGTTCGGACACTACGGTGGCAGCGGCACGTTCCTTTGGGTTGATCCCGTGCGCGGGCTCGCCTGCGCCGTCCTCACGACGCGCCCGTTCGGGGACTGGGCGAAGCAGGCATGGCCCGCGCTGTCCGATGCGGTGGTCGGGGCGGCGTAGGCGAAATGGCGTCTGACCCGGCTGGTGCTCTCAACCACGTCCCATACAGACGAACGATCCGGCGCTCGGGTCGTCGCGGTGGCGCGACTGCGCGATCGCGAGCGCCCGGGCGGGCGACGTGCCGCGCGCGAGCTCCTGGTGGAGCGTTCGCATGAGCCGAGGCGTCGTCCGGTCGGAGACCGGGGCGACGCTAGCGATGATCGTCCTGGTGCCGAGACCGAGCAGTGTCGTCGCGAGCCCGAGCAGCTCGTCCCCGGGGTGCGCGTCCGACAGTGCGAGGTCACAGGCGGAGAGCACGAGGATCTCCGGCGGATGCTCGAGCGCGCATAGCTCGTGCGCGCTGAGCGAGCCGTCGGCCAGCTCGAAGGAGGAGAACAGCGGGCTGTCTGAGCGGAAGCGTCCGTGGGTGGCGAGGTGGGCGAGCCTCACCCCGCCGACGGCGGCGAGCGCTTCGTCCACCGTCGCCCGCCGCCCCGTCACAACGGTTGCGTCGCCGTAGATCGTCGCGATGCTCGCCACCTCGCGGCGGGCGTGGCGCAGACCAGGGCCAGCGATCACCGCGACGCCCCGTCCCGGACGGCTGCGATCCTCACCGAGGCGATGCCAGAGGGTGGCCGACGGCACGACGCTAACCGCTCTACCGTCCAGCGAGGGCAAGACGCTCCACGGGATCGCGGCGAGGACAGCGCTCGGGACGAGAACGAGGTCGGCGTCGCCGAGTAGTGCGATGAGCGGCTGGAGGAGCTCGGCGTCGAGCAGCTCGATGTCGCGCGTGACGCCGACGGCCGCCGCCGCTCGTCGTGCACGGGAGAGGTCGCTCCGCGCCAGCTGGCGCAACCCGAACCGAAGCCACCCGAGCTGGTTCGAGATCGTGTCGAGCCGTCCCAGGGGGATATGGGATACGCGCCGGTTACGCGCGACGAGAGCGTGTAAGAGACCGTCGATCGTGACGAGCTCGACGAGGGCTCGACCCTCGAGGGCGTGAAGCAGCTCAGGAACTGACGTGCGGCGGTTTGCCGCTCGTTCCGTGCCGGGCAGCGATCGCGACCTCTGGTTGATCCGCTTCTCGAGAGCGGCACGCCGACGGCGGAGACGAGCCGCTTCGGGTGCACCCAGTGGGTCTTCGAGTGCTCGTTCGATCCTCCTGAGCTCGTTTTGCGCGGCGGTCGTTTCCGCGTCAACCGCCCGCTCAGGCCTGATCAGCAACGCGTTAGCGCGCAGTCGCTCCGTCCACCCGAGGAGTGTCCGTGCGCTTCCCTTCGCGAGGGCGAGACGGAGGCCGAGCGTCGCCAGAGCTCGCCCGCGGGCCGACGCGCGCGCCCGTAGTTCCACGCTCCCCAGCGTCAGGCGGTAACGATCGAGAAGTCGGAGACCCTCTGATGCCAACGCCGCCGCGCGACGCGGAGATCCCTCGAGCAGCTTGATCTCCGCCGCCAGCTCCATTGCGTACAGGCGCTCCTCGAGAGGAGGCTGCGACATGACCGCCATCGCCTCGCCGAGGTGGTGCCTGGCTTGGTCAATGGCTCGATCTCTGATCGCGGCTGCACAGAGAACGACATAGGCCCGGAACGCCTCGGCGGGCCAGTCGGGTGTGAACAGGGCCGCATCCGCCGCCGCGGTTACCACGTCGTCACGGCGCCAGCTTCCCGCGTTCAGCGCAGCGCTGAGGGCGATAACTCGAGCTCGAGCTGCGGCAACCTCTTGGCCTCGGCGATCGAACGCGCCGGCAACGCGCCGCGACTCGCGAGCCGCGCTCGAATGGTCGCCTCGAAGCATGAGGATCCGTGCGCGGGTCAGGATCGCCCGGCGCGCTCGGTCGCTCCTGGCGTCGCGCATCCCTGCGAGCGCGCGATCGACCGCACTGAGCGCGTCGTCGAGCAGCATCGCTTGCGTGAGCACCTTGGCACGGAACAGCTCGAGATCGACGAGCGTCGTCGTAGGAAGGTCACCCTCAACTGCGTCGAGAGCCCGAAGCGCACCTGGGATGTCTCCGGTGTCGCCGAGAGCGTCGGCAATCGCGAGCTCGGCATCAACTGCGGCAGTGTCGGCACCGACCTCTCGATAAAGATCCCTTGCGCGTCCGAGGTCGGTGAGGCTTCCTCGGACGTCGCCGCGTGCGGTTCGGAGCAGCCCGCGGTTGTAGTGAAGCCGTGCCTCCCATAGCGGCTCCGCCCTGGTCCTGAACCGAGCGATGGCTGCCGCCGATCGCTTCCGCTCCGTGTAGGGCCGCTCCGAGTAGTAGAGGAGACCGAGGCGGAAGACCTCGGCACGCGCCTTCCCGTCCGGATCGAGCTCCGTAGTCGCTTCCTCGACCTCCTGGATCGCCCGGTCGATATGACCTTGTTGCGCCAGCGCCCCGGCGAGTGCCAACCGCGCACGACCCTCGGCCTCTCGCAGCCCAGCGCTGGCAGCAATTCGGATGGCGCGACGGAGCGTGCGGATCGAGCTCGGATCTGACAGCGCGTTCTGCGCGAATCCAAGTGCGTGCAGAGCACTGACCTGCGCCTCACGGTCACCAGCGGCTTGTGCCAGGCGGAGCGCGTGGGTCGCGATCGAGACCGCCTCACGCGGGTCTTCCTGAACGCGAAGGTGGGCTCGCTCGGCAAGAGCGCGCTGTCGATTTGCGGCATGGTCCATTGATTTCAGCTTGTATCAGGGTTGGAGTTGCGGCCTCTGATAATCGAGGACATAGGAGTGACGGATGAGCGATAGGCCCAACGACATCACACCACCCCTTCGCGGGGCGATCGAGAACGACCCACGCGTCGTGCTTCTCGACGTTGCCGCCGAAGTCGGTGTGGCAGCGATTCGCGGACAGCTGCTGGTGCACGAGGCCGAGCTCTCGAGTGCGGGTTTCGCGAGCGAGCTACGAGCGGTGGCCGAGCAGGTTGCGGTCCGCCACACCGACGAGCCGGCTCCGGAGCTGAAGCAGACACCTCACGCGCACGCCGACGTCGGCCTCTGGCAGTTGAAGAAGGACGAGAACCTCGTCGAGGTGATCCGCAGGCTTCGCGACCAGGGCATCCGTCCCGGTAGGGCGCATGTCTCGCCGAACCACTTGCTCGTGCCCTGCCCGCCCCACTGGTGCCCTGCGGTTGCGCCGAGCCCGACGTCCGAGACCATCGAGATCCCGAGCTTCGACTGCGAGCCGGTGGTCGATGTCGTCGTCATCGACGCCGGTTGGGTCGATGTACCGCTTCTCGCGGCGCGGGGAGGAATCGACGTCGTTACCCCTAGCTCTGCGCTTTCGGCCGCAGCTGCTGGTATGGCAGTTGGCGGCGCCGGGGTGTTGCCGGCGATCTCCGGTCACGCGACGTTCATCGTCGGCGAGATCGCGGCGCAGTGCTCCAACGCCCGATTCCTCGTGGTCAACCACCCGGATCCGTGGGTCGACGAGTGGTCTGTCGCCGCCTCCCTGGCCCGCTGGGCCGGCGCCCAGTGCGATCGGGTTCCTGACGTGGTCTCCTGTGGATTCGCGATGGCCACGCTCGACAACCGTCCCTCGTTTGCGTTCGGGAACGCGCTTGGTCAGCTCGCGGCGACGACCGCAGTCGTCTCGCCGGCCGGAAACCAGGCCTCGACGCTTCCTCACTGGCCAGCCGCGTTCAAGCGAGTTGTTGGTGTCGGTGCGTTCGACGAGACCAACGGGAACGCGATGGCGTCGTTCTCGAATCACGGCCCGTGGGTGGACTGCGCCGCAGGTGGCGTCGGAGTGGTCTCGACATTCATCAAGGGCACGTGGACGCCGCAAGACGCGGATCCGCAGGTGCCGGTCGATTTCGGCGATTTCGCCTCCTGGAGCGGCACGTCGTTCTCGACTCCGCGCTTCACGGCAGCGGTCGCGGCTCGGCTTGCGAAGGCCCGTGCGAACCACGCCGCGACCAACGGTCGCCGGGTCGCGCACAAGCTCGCCGCTGGGCTCGTTCCCGAGCTCGTCCTCGGCAGTGACCTCGACCTCGGCACGAAGCTGGATCTGCCGTGAACGATCTCGGTAATCTCGTTCAGGCCGCCCTTGACGGTGACCAGGCCTCCTGGGAGGCGATCGTCGATCGCTTCTCGGGGCTGGTGTGGGCGACGGCGCGCAGCCACCGCCTCTCGAGCTCCGACGCCGCCGATGTCGTGCAGCTCACCTGGCTCCGGCTCGTCGAGCATCTCGATCGGATCAACGACCCGGAGCGGCTCGGCGCCTGGCTCGCGACGACGGCGCGACGAGAGTCGCTCCGGGTGCTCCGCCTCGCGGGTCGTCAGACCCTCACCGGGGAGATCGACCAGTTCGAGGAGCCCGTGCCCGACGAGATCGACGCCGCGATGCTGACGAGCGAGCGCGACTCTGCGGTCTGGCGGGCGTTCTCGAAGTTGAGCGAGCGCTGCCAGGCGTTGCTGCGGATGCTGACCGCCGCAACCGAGCCGAGCTACGAAGAGGTGTCCTCTGCTCTCGGGATGCCGATCGGCGCGATCGGCCCGACCCGCATGCGTTGCCTCGCAAGCCTGCGGACGAACATCGAGGCCCTGGGGGTCGCATGAGCGACGAGCTGGATCCGGACGCGGCATTGCTCGGTGAGCTTTCGTCGGTGCTGCGCGCGGTCGACCCGGTCCCGGCCGAGGTCGACGCCGCCGCAAAGGCAATCCTCGGCTGGCGCCGGCTCGACGCCGACCTCGCGGAGCTGCTCGCCGACTCGGCGGTGGACTCCGAGCGGCTCGCCGGGGTGCGCGGCGAGAACGACCCGGCGTTGCGGACGCTCACCTTCGGGAGCGCTCCGCTCGAGCTCGACCTCGAGGTGCACACGACGGCCGCGGGCGCGAGCGTCCTGGGACAGCTCGCGCCTGGCGCGGCGGCGTCGATCGCGGTCGAGCGACCGGGTCTCGAACCGGAGACGGTGTCTGCAGACGAGCTCGGCCGCTTCCGGCTCGAGCTGCCGCTCGGAGCGACCTTCCGACTTGTGGTCACGGGCCATCCCGCCTCCGGGGCGCGCGCAACCGTGACCGACTGGGTCCAGGTCTAGCCTCCTCGCGCGTTTCGAGACGCTCGGCGGCTCGTTCGCACCGTCGGTCGAGTCGCGGCGGCAGCGGCAGCACTCCGAATGTCCACGTTCGGAGCTCCGCGATTGCCAGGCTCCGCATTGCCGGGCTCCGCCTCTGGGGCCGCCCCGCCCACGAACGGGGTTAGAGCCTGGCTGAGCCGGGCGTCGCTCCGCGCCCCAGCCTCGCGCCCCAGCGTCGCGCCCCAGCGTCGCGCCCCAACGCCCCCCAAGGGGGCTGCCGGCCCCCTTCGTTCACGGTAGCGGAGAGGGTGTGTCGTGTCTGTGTCAGATGTGTGCCAGGTGTGTATCGATCGCACCACACGCCTGGCCGCCTGAACGGCCGCTCGTCTGGCTCGGGGCGGCTACCGTGCCTCGTCATGGGTGTGCTTCACGGCTGGGCAACGTGCCCGCGGTGCGCCGCGTCGCTCGAGGGCGGGGGCGACGCGCTCCGCTGCCCCGCGTGCGGCTCGCACTACTACGCGAACTCGGCACCCACCGCCTCCGCCGTCATCGAGGACGGCGATGGACGAGTCCTGCTCGGTCGCCGAGCCCTCGAGCCGTTCAGGGGGTACTGGGACACGGTCGGCGGCTTCCTCCACGAGGGCGAGGCGCCGGAGGTGGGGTTGCGCCGAGAGGTATGCGAGGAGACCGGGCTCGAGATCGAGATCGGCCAGTTCCTCGGCGTGTGGATGGATCGCTATGGCGCCGCCGACACCGCCGTGCACACGCTGAACCTCTTCTGGGTCGCCCGGGTCGTCGGAGGCGAGCTCGCCCCAGCGGACGACGTGTCCGAGCTCGCGTGGTTCGCAAGCGACGCGCTGCCACCGGCCGACGAGCTTGCGTTTGCCGCGATCGAGCACGTCCTCGCCGCGTGGCGGTCGAGGCAGTAGCTTCCGGGCATGCAGCTCGTCACCTTCTTCGACGTCGACAACACACTCCTCGACAACGACCGCGTCTCGACCGACCTCCGGGAGCATCTGGAGCACGAGATCGGCGAGCAGCGAGCCGGTCGGTACTGGCAGATCTTCGAGGACCTGCGCGCACAGCTCGGGTACGCCGACTACCTCGGAGCGCTGCAGCGCTATCGCGTCGAGCACCCGCGAGACCATCGGGTTCTCGCGGTCTCGAGCTTTCTGATGGGCTACCCGTTTGCGAACCGTCTCTACCCGGGCTCGCTCGATGCGGTCGAGCACGCGGCGAGGTTCGGTGCGACAGCAGTGCTCACCGACGGCGATGTCGTCTTCCAGCCGCGCAAGATCTGGCGGTCGGGTCTCCACGAGGCGTTCGCCGGCAACGTGCTCGTCTACGTGCACAAGGAGCGAGAGCTGGACGACGTCGCCGCTCGCTATCCCGCCGATCACTACGTCCTCGTCGACGACAAGGTCAGGATCCTCGCGGCCGTCAAGGCCGTGTGGGGAAGCAGGATCACGACGGTGTGGCCCCGGCAGGGCCACTATGCCCATGACGACGCAGAGGTCGCGAAATACCCGGCGCCTGACGTCATGATCGAGCGGATCGCCGACCTCGCCTTCGTGTCTGTCGACGAGGTCGTCGCCGCCGGACGGCGGTGACTAGCTCCCCGGATCGCGGTCGAGCGCGGCGAGCCTCACCGCTGCCTCCGCGCGGGTCCGCGCGCCGAGCTTCCGGAGAACGGCCGCGACATGGTGGTCGACCGTCCGCACCGAGAGATGCAGACGCTCAGCGATCTCCGTGTTTCGCAACCCTTCGACTACGAGCTGCCCGACCTCGTGCTCGCGCGACGTAAGCCCCGCCGGCCCTGTCCGCGTGCCGCGGTAGGCGCCTCGCGGAACCGGCGCCCCTGCGGCGCGGAGCTTCCGGGCCGTCAGCTTCGCAGCGGCAGGCAGCCCGAGCTCGCGAAGCGCGAGGTGAGCCTCTGCGAGCAGCGCCGGCTCGTCCGAGGCTGCGAGCACGAGGGCAGCCTCGGTTGGGCAACCGCGCTTGCGCCACCCTGCGGACGCGGCGGCGTAGTTCCCGCGAAGCTCGGCACGGTAGGGGGTCGCGACCTCTCCCGGGGGCAGCTCGACCACGTGCCCGACCCGGCGGCGCCAGATGGCGAGCTCCCCGAGATGCCAGACGTCACCGACGCGGGTGGCCTTCGCGAATGCCTGCGCTACAAGGCCGTCGTCGCCGAGCTCGGTGCCCGTGAGCCAATGTTGTTCGAGCAGGGCGGCGGCAACCGGAGCGATGCGTTGTATCTCGCCCGTGCCGGCGGCAATCTCGACTGCCTCGGCCAGCGCGTCGTCGGCCGCGCCGTCGCCGAGCCGGACGAGCGCTAGCGCCCGGGTGCAGAGCGCAACCGTCCGCACGGGGACGCTCTCCATCGCAAGCTCGAGCACTGCCGCGGCAGCCTCGAGTGCGCGTGCCGGGCCGTCCCGCTCGAGCACGAGCCGGGTCGCCCACGCGTCGACGTACGCCGCCCAGGGCCGAAGCTGCGGGTGCCGAGCGATCTCGTGAGCCCTTGCGATCGCCTCGAGAGCCGCATCAGGCTGCCGCTGTGAGATCGCAAGCGCGACGAGGTTGCCGGCAGCGCGCTGTTCCTGCTCGATGCTCCCCGCCGCAGCCGCTAGAGCGAGCGCCCGCCGCACTTCGCCGATCCCGGCCTCGTCGCCCCGCCAAGCTCTCGTCGTCCCGCGCGAGCCGAGCGCTGACGCGACCGCCTCGATCGCCGCGACCGCCTCACCCATCTCGATCGCCAGCGCGGAGCTGCGCTCGACCTCGTCGCCGTCGGCGACGAGCATCGCCAGATTGGCCCGCGTTGC
Source organism: Gaiellales bacterium (assembly GCA_046330385.1). Taxonomy (GTDB): domain Bacteria; phylum Actinomycetota; class Thermoleophilia; order Gaiellales; family Gaiellaceae; genus Gaiella. The sequence goes on from JAXLSV010000003.1 coordinate 697,729, forward strand.
GTACGCCTGCGCAAGCGCTGCCGACGGCCCGAGCGGCTCGAGCAGCCCGCAGGCGAGCGCGCACTCGTCTCGCGCCCGATCGTGGTCGCCGGCCCAGCCATGCAGGATCGCCGCTCGCCGAAGCGCGGTCGCTTCGACGGTCACGTCGTCGGCGAGCCTCGCCGACTCGGCGGCCTGCCGGAAGGCATCGAGCGCCTCGCCGAACCTGATCCGGCGGGCTAGGAGTCGCCCGAGATCGAGCTGGAGCTGCGCCTGCGTGGCGTGGTCGCCCCGTGGGGTCGCCCGAAGCGCGCTGTCGAGGTGGGAGATCGCCTCGACCACCGCGCCCGACTGCTCGGCGAGCGTCGCGGCGGCCGTTGCCTGCTCGCGGAGCACCTCGAGCTCTCCCGCGAGCTCGGCGTGGTGGGCGATGCGCGCCGGATCGGCGTTCGTGTCGGCGAGCAGCTCGTGAACGACCGAGCCGTGGAGCTGTCGAATGCGGTCGGCGCGGAGCTCGGCGAGCACTGCTCGGCGCGAGAGCTCGTGGCGGAAAGCGACGCCCTCGCGCGCAGGAACGAGCATTCCCGACCCGATCGCTGCCTCGACCGAGGCGGTCCCTCGCGGTGCGAGTCGCTCGACCAGCCGGTGATCGGCGACACCCGGGATCACCGCCAGCACCTCGACGAGCGCACGGGCCGTGGGCTCCAACCGGCTGAGGCGCGCCGTCACCACGTCCGCCACGCGGGAAGGAACCCCCACACCCCCTGATGCGAGCAGCTCTGTGACGTAGAACGGGTTGCCGCCCGTGAGCGTGAGCACTGCATCGATGTCGACCTCGAGGCCGCTCTCGCCGCCGAGCGTTGCGATCGAGTCACGCCCGAGCGGGCGCAGCACGAGGCGCTCGACAGCTGTCAGGCCCGCCGTATCGGCGAGTAGGAGCCGAACGGTTTCGGGCATGTCTTCCGGCCGGTACGTGAGGACGACAACCGCCCGGAGGCGGCTGACCTGGTGAAGGAGCAGGGCGATCGCGTCGAGCGTCGCCGTGTCGGCCCAGTGGAGATCCTCGATCGCGACGAGCGACGGTCGCCCCACTGCGAGCGAGCGGGCGAGCGCATCGACGACAGCAACCGGCCCCAGCCCCGAAGCGATCGCAGAGCGCACGGCCCGACCGCTCGAGGCCGCGATCTCCGCGAACGGAGCAAGTGGCTGTGGCGTCGTCAGCGGGATGCACGCTCCGACGGCGTGACGCGTCGGGGTCGTCGCGACGATCTCGCGGAGGAGAGCCGACTTCCCAGCTCCAGCCTCACCGGCGATCAGGAGAGCGCGACCACGGCCCTCCGCGGCCGCGTCGAGCGCGGCCCGCACCAGCGCCAGGTGCTCGTCTCGCTCGAGAAGAGGCATAGCGCTACATCTTGGGCCGTTCTGCCGGGCAGTGCCAAAGATGAGCGAGAATGCCCATGTCCAGACGTTCGCACCAAGGCATCGTCGGTGTGTGCGCAGAGCCGTTGCGATTGGGTTGCTCACCGGGCTCGTCGTGCTGGTCGGGGCGACGGCCGCCAGCCTCCAGGCGACGTCACCCAAGGCGCCGACACGCCTCTGGTACAAGCTCCAGGTCGAGACCTGGTGGGTCGACGTGCTTCCCAACGTCCGGCACTCGCGGCGCGAGCGGTTCATCGCCGACACGTCGGTGCTCATCAGGAACGAGCGGGGCGAGCTCCTGATCAGGCATCCGTTCAAGGGAACGCTGGCGGTCAGCGAGCGAATCGAGGACAAGACCGACGTCGCGGGCTGTGTCAGCGACCGTCGAATACGGCTTCGAGCGCTGTCCGGTTGGGCCACGGCGCGTCTCTACGAATACCCGGGCGAGGGCTGGGGCGCCGGTGGGAAGGCAACCGGGAAGTGGGAGTCACACCAGACATGGTCAGGCTGCCACACCGATCCGGCGAGTGGCACGGCGGACACCTCGTGGGTGCTCGACCCACCGTTTCTCTCTCAGGACGAGAAGCTGAAGGTGCAACACGACCCTGACGTCGGCCCGGTCGAGCTTGACCTGCGCTGGGGAGCCCGCCATCCGGTCGAGACGCGGCGGTCGTTCTCCGCGAACGGCAGCGAGCGCGGCTGGCGGGTTACCGCGGAGCGCTGCCCGACCGCCAAGGTCTGCGACGGCTTCCCGGTCCCGCCGACGTATCCGTGAGGGCGCTTTCTGCCTGACCAGAGGTCAGGCAGAAAGACCCAGAGAACGCTCGATCGCGCCCTTCGGCTGCGCGCCGACGACGGCGGCGGAGGGCTCGCCGTCCTTGAAGAGGATCATCGTCGGGATCGAGGCGACGCCGTAGCGCTGCGCGAGCTCGTTCTCGTTGTCGATGTTCACCTTCACCAGCTTGAGCGCGCCCTGCTGCTCGTCGGCGATCCGATCGAGCACCGGCGCGACGGCGTGGCACGGGCCGCACCACTCGGCCCAGAAGTCGACGAGCACCGGGGTCTCGCTCTGGATGACCTCGGAGTCGAAGGTCTGGGTGGTTACGTCAAGAGCCATGTGTTCCTTTCGTTCCTACGAATTACCGCGAAGCGTGCCTGCGGGGTGCAGGCCGCGCATCAGTATCAACGACGGATCGGCGGGGCCTGTTCCCGGGCCGCGTCTACTATCGACCCATGTTTCGCCCGCTCCCCGACAAGCCCGACCACAACGCGCTAGAGCTCGAGATCCTCGAGCTTTGGGAGCGCGAAGGCACGTTCGCGAAGCTGCGCGAGCAGAACGCCGGCGGGCCGCGATTCAGCTTCTTCGACGGGCCGGTCACCGCGAACAAGGCGCTCGCCGTCCATACCGCCTGGGGGCGCACGCTCAAGGACGTCTTCCAGCGCTACAAGGCGCTGCGCGGCTACCACCAGCGCTACCAGAACGGGTTCGACTGCCAGGGCCTGTGGATCGAGGTCGGGGTGGAACGCGAGCTCGGGCTCAACTCGAAGCGCGAGATCGAGGAGTACGGGCTCGCAGAGTTCGCGCGCAAGTGCCGCGACGTCGTCGTGTGGTCGTCGGAGGAGCTGACGAAGGGCTCTGTCCGGCTCGGCCAGTGGATGGACTGGGGCCGTGACTACTTCACGTTCTCGGACACGAACATCGAGTACATCTGGCGGTTCCTGCGCCACGTGCACGAGCAGGGCTGGCTCTACCTCGGGCATCGGGCGACCGAGTGGTGCCCGCGGTGCGGCACCTCGATGTCGGCGCACGAGCTGCACGGCTCGTACGAGGAGCGCAGCGACCCGTCGCTGACGGTGCGCTTCCCGCTTCTCGACCACGAGGGCGAGGCGGTGGTCGTGTGGACGACGACGCCGTGGACGCTTCCGGCGAACGTCGCCGCAGCCGTCAACCCGAGCGCCGACTACGGGCTGCTCGAGAACGGTGACTGGGTCGCGGTCGCCCTCCATCCGGACGAGACGTTCACGCGGACGGTGAAGGGGCAGGAGCTCGTCGGGCGTCGCTATCGCGGGCCCTTCGACGAGCTCGGGCCGGGCGGCGAGGTCGACCACCGCGTGATCCCGTGGGACGACGTCGCGCTCGACACCGGCACAGGCATCGTCCACATCGCCCCGGGATGTGGTGGCGAGGACTTCGAGCTCTCGAAGACGCTCGGGCTCGCGCAGCTGCAGCCGGTCGACGAGTCGGGCCGCTTCTACCCCGAGTACGGCTGGCTCCACGGTCTCTCGACCGTCGAGGCGACCGACCAGATCGTCGGCGACCTCCGCGACCGTGGCGTCCTCGTTCACGCAGGCACGATCGAGCACAGCTATCCCCACTGCTGGCGCTGCCACACACCGCTCATCTTCAGGCTCTCCGACGACTGGTTCATCGGCGTCGAGGAGCTGCGCCAGCCACTGCTCGATGCGAACGCCGGGGTCGAGTGGACGCCGGAGTACATGGGCAAGCGCATGGACGACTGGCTGCGCAACATGGGCGACTGGAACATCTCGCGCCGCCGTTACTACGGGCTGCCGCTGCCGTTCTACCCGTGCCCGTGCGGCCATCTGAACGTCATCGGCTCGCGTGCAGAGCTCGAGGAACGCGCGCTCGGCGGGCTCGACCAGCTCGAGGAGCTCCGGCGCCCGTGGATCGATGTGATCCGGATCCGCTGCGAGCGCTGCGATGCCGAGGTCGAGCGGATCCCCGAGGTCGGCGACGTGTGGCTCGACGCCGGGATCGTCCCGTTCTCGACGCTCGGCTGGCACAACGAGACGTTCGTGGAGGGCGGCTACGGCAACGGCGCCGCGCGCGGGCTCACGACCGCCGACCTCCCGACGCACGAGACGTGGGAGCAGTGGTTCCCGGCCGACTGGGTCTCGGAGATGCGCGAGCAGATCCGGTTGTGGTTCTACTCGCAGCTGTTCATGTCGGTGGCGCTGATCGGCAAGGCGCCGTTCCAGCGCGTGCTCGGTTACGAGAAGATGCTCGACGAGCATGGCCGAGAGATGCACGGCTCGTGGGGGAACATGATCGACGCCACCGATGCGTTCGAGCGAATGGGCGCCGACGTGATGCGCTGGCAGTACTGCGCACAACCGCCCGACCGCAACCTCCTGTTCGGCTTCGGGCCGGCGCACGAGATCCAGCGCCGGCTGCTGACGCTGTGGAACTCGGCAACGTTCCTCGTCCGCTACGCCAACCTCGAGAGCTTCACCCCGACCTACGCCGATCTCGACGGCGGGCCCGACTGCGAGCTCGAGCCGCTCGATCGCTGGCTCGTCGAGCGCACACACCGGCTCGTCTCGGAGGCGACCGTCGGCTACGAGCGCTGGCTCACGGTCGAAGTCGTCCGCGCCACGGAGGCGTTCGTCGACGACCTCTCGAACTGGTACATCCGGCGCTCCCGGCGGCGATTCTGGGACGGCGACGAGGCGGCGATGCGCACGCTCTGGCGCGCCCTCGTCCAGTCGCTCCGGGTGATCGCGCCGCTGATGCCGTTTCTCGCCGAGCATCTCTGGCAGGCGCTCGTCCGCGAGGCGTGCCCCGACGCGCCCGCGAGCGTGCACCTCGCTGGGTGGCCGACCGGGCACGCGGCCGACGAGAGCCTGCTCAGCGAGATCGCCGCGGTGCGACGCGTGGTCGGGCTCGGGCACCAGGCTCGCCAGGCGGCAGGGGTCAAGGTGCAGCAGCCGCTCCGGCGTCTCGTCGTCGAGGGCGCAGGCGCGGCCGAGGGGCATGCCGGCGAGATTGCCGACGAGCTGCGGGTCAAGGAGATCTCGTTCGCGCACGTCGAGTCGAGCCTGCGCGTGAAGCCGAACCTACCCATCCTCGGGCCACGCCTCGGCGCCGAGCTCGGCAACGTGCGGTCGGCGCTCCAGGCGGGCAAGTTCGAGGAGCTCGGCGAGGGTCGCTTCCGCGTGGCGGGGCACGAGCTCGGCCCCGACGAGGTGCTCGTCGAGCGCGAGGGCCTACCCGGCTGGGCGGTTGCGGCAGAGGGCGGCGTCACCGTCGCGCTCGACACCGAGGTCGACGCCGAGCTCGACCGCGAGCGGCGGGTCTACGAGCTCATCCGGAGGGTGAACGCGCTGCGCAAGGACTCAGGGCTCGAGCTCTCCGACCGGATCCGGCTCACGATCCCGGTGGGAGACGCCGACCTTCTCGACCATGCGGAGTGGATCAAGCGCGAGACGCTCGCGGTCGACGTCGTCACGGGCAACGGCGACGAGCCGTCACTCGAGCGCGTCCCGGGGGCGCGGTAACACTACGACTCGAGGTAGCGAGTCTGCACTTCGCCGAACGGCCCGTCGTCTGCGATCGTTCCGTCGCGGATCAAGACGGCCCGTGAGCAGATCGACTCGAGGAGCGGATGGTCGTGGCCCGCGGCCACCACGATCCCCCCTGCATCGACGAGCCCGCGCGCGTAGCGCTCCACCTCGGCGCGGAACTCGTGGTCCAGTGCCTCGTGTACCTCGTCGAGCAGGAGGATCGTCGGCGACGTCTAGGTGGCGGTCGCCGGTGTGCTTTCCAGCATGGCGCTTTCGGATCTCATTCTCTCCCTCGATCCGCCGGCTCCTGCTGAGGTGCGTGACGCGGCCAATAGCCTGGCTTATCGGGACTTCTGCCTCGTCGCGCTCGTCATCGATCACGAACAGCCGTTTCCGGACAACTGGATTTACCTTCACGACCCCGGTGTCCGCGCGGGCCGTGTCCAGAACTTCGGCGCCTGGAGCCCCGACATGGTGATGCCGGGCACGACCTGCCTTGGCGTCGAGTACTTCTGCAGTCAGGGTGACGATCTCTGGGAGATGGACGACGCGGAGCTGATCGCGCTGGCGGTGAGCGAGCTCGAGCGGACCGGCCTTGTCGATCCCGGAACCGTCATCGACGGCTTCCGGATTCGCGTGCCCCGCGCGTACCCGGTCTACGACGAGCGCTATGCCGAGGCGCTCGCGCTGATCCGCGGGTATCTCGCCTCCTTCGACAACCTCCGGACGTTCGGGCGGAACGGGATGCACCGGTACAACAACCAGGACCACTCGATGTGGACGGCGATTCTGGCGTCGTTCAACCAGCTCGACGGGAGCGATCATGATGTGTGGTCCGTGAACACGGAACACGCGTACCTCGAGGAGGGAATGCTCGTCGAGGACGTCCTCGGGCTCGACCTCATCGCCGCCGACGGCGGCCTCTGACCAGGCCCGCCGGGATCGCAGCGCCGGCGGTGAGCTGGTGTAGAAGATGGAGCGGAACCCCGATTGCTGCTCCGCGAACACCCCGCTGGCGCGCCAGCACCGCGTAGAGGTCGCGGTTCAGGGCGACCCCCGCCGCGATCGCAAGCACGGCGACTCGCGGGCGGCCCGCAACGAGGGCGATCGCGGTTGCGAACGCAGCGCCAGCGCTCGCGCGTTCTCGGCGCCCGAGGTTCAGCGTGCTCGGAACCTCGGCACGCTCGTGGATCAGCTCGACCCAAGGGATGCCTCGGCGAGCGAAGTCGGTCGCGATCATCGTGCCGAGAGTCCATTCCTTGAGGTGCGTTCCCCTGATCTCACCGTCGAGAACAATTGGCCCGAGTGCCGCAAGCCGAGTGCCGAGCTCGATGTCCTCGATCGCGGGACGCGGGTAGCGCAAGGCGTCGAAGCCGTCGGTCTGTGCGAGCGCCGAGGCGCGGACAGCGCCGAGAGCTGCCCAGAATGTCGCGACATCGCCCTGTGAGCGCTGGTGAATCGTATGGTGGAGCAGGTTGCGGAATGCCGCGACCTCCCCGCGGGTTGCTACCCGCTCGTCGTAGGACCCAAAGACCGCGACGAGCTCCGGGCGCTTGGCAAAGCGATCTCTAATCCGGTCGAACGCGTCGCGATGAACGAGCACGTCGGCATCGACGAATGCGATGAGCTCCCCGCCCGCGCGGGCGGCTCCGGCATTTCGTGCCGCCGCTGGGCCAGTGCCGGCCGCGGTCTCGACGACAATCACCTCGTCCGGACCGGCGGCGGCGATCGCCTCGAGACAGCGAGGGAGCGTCGGCGGGCGATTCGTCGCCGGAACGACGACGGAGAGCCGCATCACGTGCCGTCGATGATCGCGAGCTCGCGGCGGAGCTCCACCGGCAGCCGGAAGGTGACGTCCTCCTCGATCATCCGAAACGGCTCGATCCGCTCGACACCTCGCGCGCGGAACCAGTCACAGACGCGCTCGACGAGCCGCTCGGGTGCGGACGCGCCAGAGGTGACGCCGACCGTCACGGGTCCCTCGACCCACGCCTCGTCGATCTCGGTATCGTCGTCGATCAGGTGGGCCGGGACGCCCGCAGCGCGGGCGACGTCGACCAGCCGGTTCGAGTTGGACGAGTTCTGCGAGCCGATCACGAGCAGGAGGTCGACCTCGGGGATCATGTCCTTCACGGCCCACTGCCGGTTCGAGGTCGCGTAACAGATGTCTTCTTTCTTCGGCCCCCGGATCGCTGGGAAGCGCCGCCGAAGGACGCCGATGATCTCGGCGGTCTCGTCGACCGAGAGGGTCGTCTGGGTCACATAGGCGACCCGCTCGGGGTCGGGGAGCTCGACCGTCTCGGCCTCGGCGACGTCCTGGACGAGCACCGTCGCTTCCGGCGCCTCACCCATCGTCCCAACTACCTCCTCGTGGCCGGCGTGACCGATCAGCACGACCGTGAGCCCGTCGTTGGCGTAGCGGCGGGCCTGGACGTGGACTTTCGTCACGAGCGGGCAGGTCGCATCGATCACGTTGTGGTCGAGGCGTGCGGAGTTGGCGGCGACCGACGGGGCGACCCCGTGCGCGGAGTAGACGATCGTCGAGCCGGGCGGGACGTCGATCTCGTCGTCGACGAAGATCGCGCCACGAGCCTCCAGGTCACGGACGACGTGGATGTTGTGGACGATCTGCTTGCGGACGTAGACGGGCGCACCGTAGTGCTCGAGGGCCCGCTCCACTGTCTCGACGGCACGCTCGACCCCGGCGCAGTAGCCGCGCGGCGACGCGAGCAGAACCCGTTCGACGGTCATGGCGCCAGGGTACCGCGTCGCTCGTGCGTCACCTGCGAGGTCACCGTGACGTTTCCGCAAGGACGATCCCGAGAAGCACCGTCAGCCCGCCGAGGATCTGGATGGCGACGAACGTCTCTCCGAGCCACAACCAGGCGATCGCGGCCGCCGCGACGGGCTCGAACGTTGCGACGATCCCCACGGTCGTCGCGCGCAGGTGCCTGAGGGCGCTGACCGAAAGGGCGAACGGGACGATCGCTCCGAGAACGACGGTCCACAGGGCGAGCGCGCCCACCGGGACCTCCGCTCCGAGCCGCGGCACCTCGACCATCTCGCCGAGCGAATCGAACGGAAAGCTCCACCACGGCTGGACAACGGCCCAGAACACCGAGGTGACTCCCAGTGCGATACACACGATCGAGATCGGGCTTCTGCTGGAGACGAGCCGCTCGCCGGCCAGGTAGTAGAACGCGAGCGCACAGGCCGCCGCGACGCCGGCGACGACGCCGATCGTATCGAGCGTCGCCCCCTCCCAGACGCGCGCGACGAGCGTGAGCCCCACGATCACCAGCGCGAGGGCGTACCAGACCCGCTGCCTGACCGGTTCGTGCCAGGCGAAGCGTGCCCAGAGCGCGATGGGTAGCGCGGCGCTGAACTCGAGGATGAGGCCGATGCCGATCGGAAGGCGCGTGATCGCGACGAGATACAGCCACTGGACGAGCGCGAACCCGACGACGCCGTAGATCGCGAGCTTGCGAATCTCCCTTCGCCCGACTCGAAGCAACGCCGGTTGCGTGAGCGCGAGAGCGACGGCGAGACCGACGAACGCGCCGGTCGAGCGCACCTGCGTCCAGCGAAGCGTGCTCAGTCCGCCGGCGTCGATCGCAAGCTTCGAGACCGAGCCGTTGATCGCGAAGAGCGTCGCGGAGACGATCGTCAGCACGTATCCCGCAAGCGGGCGCCGGTGAGGGTTGGCGCTCCGCCTCATCATGCGGACGCTACCCGCGGGCTCCTTCTTGACGCCGGATCGATTGTGCCCGCACACTCCCCAAGTGGGCGAGCTCGCTGTGGTTCGGGGGGCGTGTCCTCACGACTGCCCCGACACGTGCGCGTGGGACGTGACCGTGCAAGACGGTCGTGCGGTTTCCCTGCGCGGAGTCAAGCAGCATCCGTTGACGCGGGGCGGGCTCTGCGCGAAGGTCAACCATTACCTCGAGCGCGTCTACTCGGACGAGCGGGTCCTGCACCCGCTGAGGCGCGTGGGCTCGAAGGGAGAGCGCCGGTTCGAGCGCATCGGTTGGGACGAAGCGATCGGCACGGTCGCCTCGCGGCTTCGAGACGTGATCGCCGCACACGGCAGCGAGGCCGTGCTCCCGTACAGCTACATGGGCACCCAGGGCATCGTGCAGGGGGCGTCGTTCGACCGGCGGCTCTTCTCTGCGATCGGCGCGACGCGACTCCTGCGCGCCGTCTGCGGGTCGGCCAACGCGAACGGGCTCACCGCGACCCAGGGTGGGACGAAGGGAATCGCGCCCGAGGATCTTCGACACAGCCGCTTCATCGTGCTCTGGGGGACGAACACGGTCGTGACGAACCTCCACCTCTGGCCGTTCATCTCCGAGGCGCGCGAGCGTGGAGCCGTCGTCGTCGTGGTCGATCCGGTCCGGACCCGCACGGCCCGAGCCGCCGACTGGCATGTCCGCCCGCGACCCGGCACCGACACGGCCCTCGCTCTCGGGCTGATGCACGTCATCGTCGACGAGGAGCTGCACGACGCAGATTACGTCGACCGCTACACGCACGGGTTCTCGGAGCTTCGCGAGCGGCTTCGCGAGTACCCGCCCGACCGGGTGGAGAGCCTCACGGGGGTCGCTGCCGACGAGGTCGTCTCGCTGGCGCGCGCCTACGCCGCCGGAGCACCGCAGGCGATTCGCACGCTGGTCGGGCTCGGTCACCACGAGCAGGGTGCGGCGACGCTCCGCACGATCGCCTGCCTTCCCGGGATCGTCGGCGCCTGGCGACACCGCGGCGGAGGGCTTGTCGCGACGACCGCCTGGGCTGCGTGGGGACCGCTCAACCTCGATCCCGTCGCTCGGCCTGATCTCGAGGACAAGTCGCTGCGGCAGGTCAACATGGTGCAGCTCGGCTCAGCACTGACGACGCTCGAGCCGCCGATCAGGGCGCTGGTGGTCTACAACGCGAACCCGGCCGCGATCGCGCCGAACCAGGGGGCCGTGCTTCGGGGCCTTGCACGCGACGACCTGTTCGCCGTCGTGATCGAGCACTTTCTCACCGACACCGCCGCCTACGCCGACATCGTCCTCCCGGCGACGACGCAGCTCGAGCATCTCGATCTGGTTCCGTCGTGGGGGAGCTTGTACGTCAGCCTCAACCGCCCTGCGATCGAGCCGCTCGGTGAGGCGCTGCCGAACAGCGAGATCTTCCGGCGCCTCGGGCGTGCGCTCGAGCTCGACCCGGCGCTGTTCGCCGAAACCGATGAGGAGCTCGTACGGATTGCGCTCGACTCCGGGGATCCGCTGCTCGAAGGCATCTCGTGGAACCGGCTCTGGGCCGATGGGTACGCACGCGTCGCGTTGCCTGACGGCTTCCGACCGTATGCCGAGGGTGGCTTCGGCACGGCATCCGGCAAGCTCGAGCTTTGGTCGAGCGTGTTCGCCGAGGCGGGGCTCGATCCGTTGCCGTCGTTCACGCCCGCGCACGAGTCGCCAGCCGGGGACGTCGAGCTCGCTGCGCGGTTCCCGCTCCAGCTCGTTACGGGCAAGTGGGCTCTGCACTTCCTCAACTCGCAGTACGCGAACCTCGACCGGCACCGTCGAGCCGAGGGCGACCAGCCGGTCTTCGTCGCGGCGGAGGACGCTGCTTCCCGCGAGATCGACGACGGTGCGCGCGTGCGCGTCTGGAACGACCGCGGCTCCGTCGAGGCGACCGCGCACGTTGGCTCGGTCGTCCCGGCCGGCGTCGTTGCGCTGCCGTCGGGCTGGTGGGCGTCACTCGCCGGTGGCACGTCCGCCAACGCGCTCACGCCCGAGACGCTCACAGACCTCGGCGGCGGCGCCGCGTACCACGACGCGCTCGTCCAGGTCGCGCCTGTCCAGCTCGACTAGCGGCTACGCGGCGACGATGACCGAGCTCTTCTTGCGCTCGAGCGTCTCGCGCTCGAGCACGAGGTCGGCCTCGACCATCATCTTGACGAGCTCGGTGAAGGTTGTCTTCGGCTCCCAGCCGAGCGCCTTGCGCGCCTTGGCCGAGTCGCCGATCAGGAGGTCGACCTCGGCCGGGCGGTACATGCGCGGGTCGATCACGACGTGCTTCTCCCAGTCGTCGATCCCGGCGTGCGAGAACGCGAGCTGCACGAGCTCCTGCACGGTGTGCGTCTCGTCGGTCGAGACCACGTAGTCGTCGGGCGTGTCCTGCTGGAGCATGAGCCACATCGCCTCGACGTAGTCGCCTGCGTAGCCCCAGTCACGCCGTGCATCGAGGTTGCCGAGCCGGAGCTCGCTATCGATCCCGAGCGCGATCCGGGCGACGCCGGCTGAGACCTTGCGCGGGAGGAACTCCTTGCCGCGCAGCGGTGACTCGTGGTTGAAGAGGATTCCGCTCGAGGCGTGGAGGTCGTAGCTCTCGCGGTAGTTGACCGTAATCCAGTGACCGTAGACCTTGGCGACGCCGTAGGGGCTGCGCGGGTAGAAAGGCGTCGACTCGCGCTGCGGCACCTCGAGCACCTTCCCGAACATCTCGCTCGAGGAGGCCTGGTAGAAGCGGATCGTCGGGTCGACGGTCCTGATCGCCTCGAGGCAGCGCGCGACACCGAGCCCGGTGAACTCGGAGGTCTGCAGCGCCGTCTTCCACGACTCGGGCACGAAGCTCTGCGCGGCGAGGTTGTAGAACTCCGTCGGCTCGCACGTACGGACAGCCTCGATCAGCGAGAGCTGGTCGCCGAGATCGCCCTGGACGAACCCGACTCGATCCTCGATTCCGAGGCGCTCGAGACGCTGAAGGTTGGGCTGCGAGTGCCGGCGGACGAGGCCCGTAACCTCGTAGCCGCGGTCGAGAAGGAAGCGGGCGAGGTAGGCGCCGTCCTGTCCGGTGATGCCCGTGATGAGCGCGTGCTTGGTCGTCGACATCTCTCTGGCTCCTTAGGACGCGAGCGGCTCGGGGGTCAGGGCGCCCTCGCGCTCGACGATCTCCTCCCACGCGGTGTGAAGCTCGCGGATCAGGTCGTTGATCGTCGCGACCCGGTCCGGATCGCACTTGACGGTCGCCTGGAGAAGCTCGCGCTTGGCGAAGAGGTAGATCGAGCGGAGACGATGAGCGACGTCGCCCTGGTTCATGTCGAGCGTCACGTTCAGCTCGTCGACGATCGCGATTGCGCGGTTAACGCTCGTCAGCCCGCCGAGCCGATCGCCGTTGCGATACATCGCTTCGGCGCGGGTGAGAAAGCGAACGGCGCCGGCGTACAGCATCAAGACGAGCCGTCCGGGCGTCGCGGTCATGACCGCCGCCTCGTTGTATGTCCTGCTCGCGTTGCGCTGCGCAACCGTCATGCCGTTCTCCTTCCGGGGACGCTGTCGGTCACGTCTTCGGCCGGAGCTACCGAGAGTTCAGTGCCTTCGCAATCGCGGGCCGACCGGCGCCGGCGCCCAGGCACGCGACACAGAGTTGACACGAAGTCGACACAGTCCTGATGCAAAGCGGCCGCTACCGTGACTGAAGGGGGCTTTCGTGCCCCCATGGGGGGCTGTGGACCGGTGCGGGGCTGTGGACCGGTGCGGGGGCTGTGGACCGGTTCGGGATTGCGGGCCGGTTCGGGGTTGCGGGCCGGGCTTCGGGCTCGCGGAAACTGCGCGCCCCTGTGGAGACCTCGGTGGTCATTTCCGTCGCCGCAATCGGGTGGCTGGAGCGTGCGACGCGAATCGATGTCCAAGCGCGCATGTGGAACGGGTCTTGCCGGTCCTGCGCTTCGGAGCCCGTGGCCGGCAGGCTGAACGCGGCTCGAGCACGTCAGGAGCGGCGAACGCACAAGTCTCCCGGGCCGACCCCGGAAACACTCGAGCCGCCTTTCGGCGGCTCGAATGCCCGTCGTCCCGGTATGTTGTCCTCGCCTAGGCGAGGGGTTCTCCGCTACTAGCGGAGGAGGCTCAAAACCGCCTGCGGAGCGGAGTTGGCCTGAGCGAGCATGGAGGTGCCCGCCTGCTGCAGGATCTGGTACTTCGTGAACTTGACCATTTCAGCGGCCATGTCCACGTCCCGGATCCGGCTCTCCGACGCGGTCAGGTTCTCCTGATACGTCGAGAGGTTGTTGAGCGTGTGCTCGAGCCGGTTCTGCGTCGAGCCGAAGGTGGCCCGCTGCGTCGCCACGGCCGAGATCATCCCGTCGAGCGAAGAAAGGCGACCAGTCTGCGACGAGTAGTTCGTGAAGAAGTCGCTGTCGACCACCGTGCTCGAGGACGAGTAGACATCCGTGACCGAGACGCCGAGGGTCTGACCGTCGTCCGCGCCGACCTGGAAGGTCACCGTGGCCGCCGACGAGAGCAGAGCGATCCCGTTGAACTCGGTCACGTCGCGGATCCGGCCGATCTCCGAGCCGAGGTCCTGGATCTCGTCCTCGATCGACGTCTTGTCGCTCGAAGAGAGGGTGCCGTTCTCGTACTGCACGGTGAGGTCGCGGACGCGGCCGAGGATCGCGTGAACCTCGGACAGTGCGCCTTCCGCCGTCTGCACGAGCGAGACGGCATCCTGCGCGTTGCGCTGCGCCTGAGCGACGCCACCGATCTGGGCGCGGAGCTTCTCGCTGATCGCGAGGCCCGCTGCATCGTCGGCTGCGCGGTTGATGCGGAAGCCGGACGAGAGACGCTCCATCGACTTGGCCATCTGGGTGCCAGTGCCGGCGAGCTGCCGATGCGCGTTGAACGCTTCGACGTTGTTCTGGATACGCAGAGACATTCGTTCTCCTCCTTGAGAACTCGATTCCTCTGTCAGTCACGTCCTGTGACCGGCGCGGCCCGGTGTCGAGCCTTGCAGACGGAGTAGTCGGCCTCCCCTCGGCGGACTTGAGCGAATCCCCCGTTTGGGCGTGTGCCGCGACCGTACGCTCAACCCTTACGCGCGCGTGGCGAAGAAAGAGGCGTCCCGATGCGTTTTCACGACCCTGCAGTCCGTTCCGAGCACGAGCATCTGCTCAACTCGCTCGTCGCCGAGCTTCGCACGTTCCCGTGGGAGCCGGCTCCTTGCCCCGTGTGCCTGACGCACACGGGTGAGCCCTCCCTCGAGAAGTGGGGGATCACGGTCTGCCGCTGTGCGTCGTGCGATCACCTCTTCGTCTCGCCGCGGATGCCCGCGGAGGCCGTTCCGGCGCTGTACGGGAGCCGCTATTGGCATGCGCACGCGCTCGCGACCGGGTGCCCTCCGCTGAGCGAGCGCGTCGAGTTCGACTACACGAATGCGCAGACCAAGCTCGACCGCGACGTGCTTCCGTTCCGCCGGGTGGGCCGACTGCTCGACGTTGGCGCCTCGAACGGCGGGTTCGTCCGCCGCGCGCGCGAGCAGGGGTTCGAGGCTGTGGGCCTCGAGCCGTCGGCCGAGATCTGCGCGCTCGCTCGCAGCGCGCACCGGGTCGAGATGCACTGCGGAACCCTGCTCGACGGGCTCTTCGAGCCTGAATCGTTCGACGTGATCACGTTGCACGACGTGCTGGAGCATCTTCTCGATCCCGAGGCCGACCTCGCGGCCGCCGATCGGCTGCTCGCGCCTGGTGGTCTGCTGGTAATCGAGACGCTCACCGCCTCGTCGCTCGACCTTACCGAGCAGGGTGTCGATTGGCCGCTCCTTTCGCCGCTCGAGCATCCGCACTACTTCTCCGAAGCCGGCGGTGCCGTGCTGATCGAGCGAGTCGGGCTCCGGCTTCTCGACCTCTACAGCCCGCACGAGAACAACTGGATCGCGATCGCGGAGAAGCCGGCATGACCACGGTCCGCTCCGTGTGCATCATCAGCCGCGAGTTCCCGCCGGACACCGCGTACGGCGGTATCGCCCGCCTCGCTCACATGCAGGCGACCGCGTTCGCGCGCGCCGGCCTCTCGGTGCACGTCCTGACGCTCGACCCCACCGGGGTCGGCCGCGTGGTGCTGGAAGACGGCTTCGTCGTCCATCGAGTTGCCTCGTCGCCCGCGCCGGTTCCTCCCGAGATGCCGTATGTCGCCGCGGGGTTGTGGAGCACCACGCTTGCCGAGGCGTTCCGCCGGCTCGACGTCGAGGTCGGGTTCGACGTCGTGCAGGCACAGGACTACTACGCGGAGCCGTTGCACCTCGAGCTGCGTCCCGAGACCCCTCTCGTCACGTATCTCAACGCGCCGAGCCTTGTGGTGTCGGAGCAGTTCGGGCGGATCCGTACCCCGGGTGAGCTCGCGCTCGAGCTTCTCGAAGGCGCGGCGCTCCGGCGCGCCGATCTGCTGCTGGCCCCGACCGAGCTTGTGCTCTCTGAGACGCGGCGCCTGCACGGTGAGGGGCTGCCAGAGGCGATCGTCTGCCCGCACCAGGTGGAGCTCGACCGGTTCCGCTTCGACGTGCGCGAGCCGCGCCAGCCAGGGTCGCCGCTTCGTGCCGTCTTCATCGGCCGGTTAGAGCCGCTCAAGGGCCCGGCGCACGCGCTCCGCGCTGTCGCTGCAGCCCGCGGGCGCGGTCTCGACGTCACGCTGACGCTGGTCGGACGGGACTGCCTGCAGCCGGACGTCGGCTCATACCGCCGCAACGTGCTTCTCCCGCTGATGCGGGAGCTCGGCCTCGGCTTCGACACCGTCCGATTCGTTGAGCAGGTCAACGAGTCAGGGGTCGCGCAACACCTTCGTCACGCTGACATCGCCTTGCTGCCGTCGGTCTTCGAGAACTTCCATACGGCCGCGGTCGAGGCGCTCGCTGCGGGCGTCCCGGTGATCTGCGGCGCACGCAGCGGCCTGCAGACGTGGGTGACGCCCGAGAACGGGCTGCGCCCTGCCGACAACACCGACCCCGAGCGGTTCGCGGCGCAGGCGGCAGACGCGCTCGCCGACGAGACATGGTTGCGGGCTGCTGCCGAGCGCGGCCCGGTTCGCGTCCGTGAAGCCTTCGATCCAACGGCCGTGACCGAACAGCAGCTCGAGATCTACGAGGCGCTCGTCGCCGCCAGGCGCTTGCCCTCGACGCCGGATCGCGCAGACGATGTCACCGGGCCGAGGCTCGGCGTCGTCGTTCTCGCCCATAACCAGCTGAGCTACACGCAGCGGTGCGTTCGCAGCCTGCTCGCCAACACCTCCCTGCCGCTGCGGATCGTCGTCGTCGACAACGCCTCGACCGACGGTACCGCGGAGTGGGTGGCGTCGCTTGGCGCACCCGTGGAGCTCGTGTCGCTGCCCGAGAACCGTGGCGTGTCGGGTGGGCGCAATGCGGGGATCTCGGCCCTCGGAGACGATGTCGAGCTCATCGCGTTTCTCGACAACGACGTCGAGGTGACGCGCGACTGGTGGCGTCCGTTCGCGACGGTGCTCGACGCGTTCCCCGAGGTCGGGATCGCAGGCGAGCGAGGCGTTGTTCTCCACTTCTCGGGAACGGGGCGCCGTGAGGAGCCGCTCTACGGAGCTGGACCACGCGCTTGCGACATGGCGATCGGGTTTTGCATGGTGATGCGTGCCGAGGCCGTGCACCAGATCGGGCTGTTCGACGAGAATCTCGGCCTGTTCTGGCACGACGACGACGACTACGGCCTTCGCGCCGGCAGGCTCGGCTGGGGTGTCATCCACGTCGGCTCGGGCAGGGTGCATCACTTCGAGCACCGCTCGTCGGAGCTCGTCGAGGGGATCTGGGCCGCGAAGGAGACGCCGACCGAGCTCTCGAAGCGCAACCAGCGCTATCTGGCGGAGAAGTGGGCCCGACTTACGTCAGCCGGTGTCGAGGGGACACGCTCAGCGGTCGTGCTGGCGTTCGCAGAGGAGCTCGTCTCCGATCCAGCCCTCGGGGCGGCGTTCGCCGATCGGTTCACGGGCGACGATGACGTCACGCTGGTTCTCCTCGGGGTCGGCTGGAACGCTGAGCGCATCGAGGCCGAGCTGATTCCGGCGCTCGCGACTTGCGGTCTCGACGGTGATGGCGCCCCCGACCTGCTGGCGTTGACGCCGGGGGCCGGCGAGGAGCTAACGGCCGTCGCGCAGAGCATCGATGCGGTCTTGTCGAGCAGGGCCCCTGCCGGCGTCTTCCATGCACCCGCCCACTTCGGGGGCGACAGGGTCGACCAGCTCGCCGCCCTCGTCGAGCGTCGCCTCGGCGTCATTCGCGGCCACGCCAGCCGAGCGGCCTGAGCCGCGCGCGCACGCCGCACTTCGGTGTCTGACACCAGGTAAAGGACATGTCCCTGGCACCGCCTGAGCCGCGCGCCCAACGCCGCGGCACCGGTGTCTGACACCAGGTAGGGGACACGTCCCTACCGACCCCGCCGCGCTAGATGAGTTGATCCACGATCTCGCGGGCCGGCTGCGCGTGCCAGACGCACCGGGCGGCTCCCGGGTTGGGGGTTGTCGCCCTGGCGACCACCCCCACCACGTCCGCGTCCCGCGGGCAACAGGGCACCGTCGCCTCAAGCAGCGATCCCCTGTTGCCCGCGCACCCCAGCACGCCCGGCCCACGCCCCGGCGAACACGACCTCGCCGAACAACGCAGCTAGCTCTACGCTGCCCCTCCGGCATGAGCGACCAGACGACACGAGCGATCATCACTGGTGGGGTCTGGCTCGTCGCGGTTCTCGTCCTCCGGCTCGCGCTCAACTCCGCGCTGCGGCACTTCGAGCGGCGGCCGGGCGGCCCCGAGGCCGCGCGCAGGCGAACCACGTTCAGCCTGCTTGCGAAGGTGGTCATCGCGATCGCCGTCGCGGTCGGCGTCTGGAACGTCCTCTCGATCTTCCCTTCGACGACGAGCCTCGCGAAGGCGATGCTCGCCTCGAGCGCGGTGCTCGCGCTGTTCGCCGGCCTGGCGTTCTCGACCCCGCTCGCAAACCTCGGCTCGGGGCTGCTCGTCGCCTTCAGCCAGCCGCTGCGGCTCGGCGACCGCGTCACGATCGGTGAGCACACCGGCTTCGTCGAGCAGATGACGCTGATCTACACCACGCTGGTCACCGACGATGCGCGCCGCATCTTCGTCCCGAACACGCAGCTCACCGCGGCGCCGATCGTCAACCGCACGATCCACGACCCTCGGCGCGCCGCCTCGGCGCGCTTCCCGGTCGGCATCGACATCCCCGTGGCGCGGGCGCGAGAGGCGCTGCTCGCGGCGGTCGCGCCGCTCGAAGCGGCGGCGGTCGGCGACTCCCGCGTGCTCGTCGACGAGATCACCGCCGACACTGTCTGGCTCGGCGTCACTGTCTACGCACCGCTCGACGCCGACGTCTCGGAGCTCGGCAGTCGCATCCGCGAAGCGGGCCTGGAAGCCCTCCGCGAGCAGGGCTTCCTGCACACGTGACGACGGCAACCGCGCCGGCGGAGCGAACGCGCTACCGCGACGCGCTCGCCGTCGGCGAGTTTCGGACGCTCTACGCCGCCTTCGTGATCTCGGTGATCGGCAGCGTCGTCGCCGCGGTTGCGCTCACGGTGCTCGTGTACCAACGGACGGCGTCGCCGTTCCTCTCGTCGCTCACGTTCGCCCTCGGCTTCGTCCCGTTCCTCGTCTCGGGAACGCTGCTCTCGGCACTTGTCGACAGGCTCCCGCTGCGGCGGCTGATGGTGGGGTGCGACCTCCTCGCCGCGGTGCTGGCCGGCGCGATGGCGATCCCGTCGATGCCCGTCGCCGCTCTGCTGGTGCTGCTGCTGCTCCTCGGGACCGTCTCGGGCGTCTCGGGTGGCGCCCGGAGCGCGCTGCTGCCAACCCTCCTGCCACCGGCGGCGTACGTCGCGGGCACGTCGCTCTTCCGGGTCTCGGCACAGCTCGCGCAGATCGTCGGAAACGGCGTCGGCGGCGTCCTGCTCGTGGTGCTGTCGCCACGCGGGGCGATCGTCGTCGACGCGATCTCGTTCGCAGCCTCGGCAGCTCTGATCCGAGCCGGCGTCAGGGCACGCGAGGCACGGACGGAGCTCCCGGACCGACCGTCGCTCCTGCGCGACTCGCTCGCGGGCGTCGGCGCGGTGCTCGCGCACAAGCAGATTCGGCGTCTGCTGCTGTTCGGGTGGCTGGTCCCGACCTGTGCAGTCGCCCCTGAGGCACTCGCGGCGCCATACGTGACTGGGCTCGGTGGCTCGTCCGCGATGATCGGCTGGTGGCTGGTAGCGCTCCCGGTGGGTATGGCCCTCGGAGACGCGCTCGGGATCTGGTTGCTCTCCACGCGAGCCCAGCGCCGGTTCACAGACGCGTTCGCTGCCTGGGGGTTCGTCCCCTATCTCGCCTTCGTCGCCCATCCCGGCTTCGGCCCGGGCATCGCGCTGCTCGGCACCGCAGGGCTCGGTGCGGCGTACACCCTCGGCTACAGCGCGCTCCTGCTCGAAGCGACGGAGGGAGCGCTTCGCTCTCGGGCGCTCGCGATCGCGAGCGCCGGTCTGATGTTCCTCCAGGGTCTCGGGTTCGCCACCGCCGGGGCCGCAGCCGAGATCGTCGATCCGCACCTCGTGATCGCCGTCGCCGGCGGGCTCGGCCTTGCGGTAGTCGGGCTTCTCCGACCCAGAGTGGCCGGAGAAGCCCGCTTGCCGTCCTACTAGCCCGGTCGCGAGGCGACCGACTACACGCAGTCCCGAAGCGACTGCGCCTCGGGGAGCGACTCGAGCTTCTTCAACGTGTTGTTCTCGATCTGGCGGATCCGCTCGCGCGTGACACCAAACGCGCGGCCCACCTCCTCGAGCGTCCGTGGGGGCTGACCGCTGAGCCCGTAGCGGAGCTCGAGCACCTGCCGCTCCCGCTCCGGAAGCGCGGCGAGCACGAGCTCGATGTCGCCACGCCGAAGCGTGAGCGAGGCTGTGTCGAACGGCGACTCGGCCTGTGCATCCGGCACGAAGTCGCCGAGGGAGGAGTCGTCCTCCTCGCCCACCGGCTTCTCCAGCGAGACCGGTTGCTGGGCCATCCGGAGGATGTCGCGGACCTCGCCCACCTCCATGTCCAGCTCCTCGGCGATCTCCTCCGGCTTCGGGTCGCGACCGAGTCGCTGGACGAGCTGGCGCTCGATGTGCACGACCTTGTTCAGCTTCTCGACCATGTGCACCGGAATGCGGATGGTGCGCGCCTTGTCGGCGATCGCCCGGGTGACGGCCTGGCGAATCCACCACGTGGCGTAGGTGGAGAACTTGTACCCCTTGCGGTAGTCGAACTTCTCGACCGCGCGGATCAGGCCGAGCGACCCCTCCTGGATGAGGTCGAGAAACGACAGGCCTCGTCCCAGGTAGCCCTTCGCGATCGA
Organism: Gaiellales bacterium; assembly: GCA_046330385.1. Taxonomy (GTDB): domain Bacteria; phylum Actinomycetota; class Thermoleophilia; order Gaiellales; family Gaiellaceae; genus Gaiella. The sequence goes on from JAXLSV010000003.1 coordinate 718,580, forward strand.
GACGACCAGACGGAGGTTCGCCTCGATCATGTGCTGCTTTGCGGCTGCGTCGCCACGCTCGATCCGCTTGGCGAGCGTCACCTCCTGATCGGCGGTGAGAAGCGGCACCTTGCCGATCTCACGGAGATACAGACGCAGCGAGTCGAGCGACGGCTCGACGCTCAGGTCGAGCTTCGGCGGCGTGACCTTCGCTTCCTCGTCCGGCTGGGCCGGCTGCTGCTCGAAGGGGAGCGCCTTGTGCTGCTCGCCTTCGACCAGCTCCACAGAATGGTCGCTCAGGTATGCCGTGAAGTCCTCGACCTGCTCCTTCGTGAGCTCGACCTCCTCGAGCGCCGAAGCGATCTCGTCGTATGTCAGGAAGCCCTTTTCCTGCCCCTGCTCGACGAGCTTCTGGAGCTCCTCGATCTCCGGGAGCACAATCTCGACCGAGAGCAATGGACCTCACTTTCTCCTACGCGGTTGACGGACTTGACGTTCTTCTGACCACCGACTGCGCGGAGTGCCGAGCCTCCCCAAGCCCCGGCCCCCGATCCAACAGGCGCCGAACTCTACACACGAATGTCTGAATGGGACAAGGGTGGTACGAACCTGGTGAAGGTCGTCGTTGCCGGGGAATCCCCGAGCTAGGAGAGGGCCGAGATCCGCCCGACGGCGGCCCCGTGGCTATTGACGACCGGGGTCGGGCCGAGCCGGCCCGGATCGATGCCCAGCCGACGGAGGAATACCGCGACCGCGGGCACGATTGCACGGAAGCTCCCGTCCTCGACCTTGAGGGCGAGCGCGAGCCCGTCCGGCGTGGCGGCACAGAACAGGCCTTCGGCGCCTCCCTTGGCGATCCAGCCCGCGAGCTCGGTGATCAGCTTCGCGTCGGCGGCGACGGGCCCTCGGAGCAGCTCGGGGTGCGCACGCATCGCTCCAGCGACGCGCGCGCCGCCGTCGCGCGCCTGGATGCTCCCGAAGAGACGCGCGGTCGCGACCAGTGGCATCGCGAAGGTCGGGACGCCACACCCGTCGACGCCGACCGGGATCTCGGCGACCGGGATCCGGGACGTCTCCGAGACCTCGCGGAGAAGCTCCTGCTGGAGCGGGTGCGAGAGCTCGCTGTAGCCGTGTGGATCCCAGCCGCGGGCGCGACACACGGCAATGAACCCCGCGTGCTTGCCCGAGCAGTTGTGGGCGATCGCGCTCGGCTCCGGCCCTGTCTCGAGCAGGCGCTCGTCGGCACCGGCGAGCGCAAGCAGCCGCCTGACTGCGTCGAGCTGCTCCGGACGCCCGAGGTGCGAGGCGCAGGCGATCGCGACGAGGTCGTCGGGGACGTCGGGCCACGCGCGAACGAGCGGCAGCGCCTGTAAGGGCTTCGCCGACGACCGCAGGTAGGTGACGAGCTCCACCTCGCCGGCTGCTTCGACGACGGCGCCGCTCCGGTCGACCGCAACTGCATGGACACGGTGGGTGGCCTCGACCACGCTGCCACGGGTGACTTGTACGCTGATCGGGTCGGGCACGGAAGGAGCGTAGACGGTGAACCGGGACGAGAAGGATGCCTGAGCTACCCGAGGTGCAGGCCTGGGCCGAGGAGCTCGCGCCCGATGTCGCCCGCTCGCCGATCGCCTCCGCCAAGGCCGAGCACATCGCGACGCTGAAGACGTTCGACCCCCCGGTCGCAGCGCTGACAGGCCGACGATTCGGCGGCGTCGAGCGGCGGGCGAAGAACCTGTTGCTCCCTACGGCCGACGGCGAGCTCGTCGTCCGCGTGCACCTGATGAGCGCCGGCCGCCTTCGCTACCACCCGGCCGAGGCGAAGAAGCCGAAGACGTCGATGTTCCGCGTGCGGTTCGAGGATGGCGGCGAGCTCGTTCTCACCGAGGCGGGCAAGCACCGCCGCGCCGGCGTCTGGGTCTCCACGCCGACCGGGCTCGAGGCCGAGCTCGCCTACCTGGGCCCGGACGCGCTCGCGCTCGACGCGGCGGGGCTGCGCGAGATCCTCGGTCGCGATCGCCGCCAGCTGCACCCGCTCCTGCGCGACCAGCGCGCGATCGCCGGCATCGGTCGCGCGCACGCGAACGAGATCCTCTGGCGGGCGAAGCTCTCGCCGTTTCGGCTCTCGACCGATGTCGACGCGGAAGAGGCCGAGCGCCTGGTAGCTGCGATCCGGGACGACCTCGAACGAGCGCTCGACCTTCGCCGGCAGGGCAAGCCCGACGCCGACGTCTATCTCGTCCACGGGAGGTTCGGCGAGCCGTGCCCCGCCTGCGGCGACACGCTCCGACGGGTTGCGTTCGAGGAGCACACGATCACGTACTGCCCTGCGTGCCAGACCGGCGGGCGCGAGCTCAAGGATCGCCGGCTCTCGCGCCTTCTGCGCTAGAAGCGGCCGTTGCCGGGCCGCATGTCCGCGGGCGCGAGGCGGATCGGAAACCGCTCGCGGATCGCGGCGTCGACCGCGGGCTCGAGATACGCGGGGTAGTGAGAAGCGAGGAGCTCCTGCACGCGGCCGTGGGCACGCTCGTAGGCGGTGCGGCTCCCGTCCTCCTCCCAGGCGCCGGGGGTGGAGCGGTCGGCGACGGCCGGATACACGAACTCGCTGCGCATCAAGCCGAGCGTCTGTTCGCTGCCGAGATAGTGACCGACGCCGGCGACGACGCTCTCGATCACGTCGACCGAGAGCGTCTCGTCGCTCACCTCGATTCCGCGGACGACGCGCTGCACCGCCCCGAGCATGTCGTTGTCGATCACGAGCCCCTCGAAGGACTGGCCCATCAGGCTGCCCACCATCCCGGGATACGACGAGAGGAGGTTGCCGCCCGCGAGCGCCGCCGCGGTGACGCTGACCCCTTTCTCGTATCCGGCCTGGGCGTCCATCGTCTTCGCGTCGGTCATTCCCGCGGCGACGCTCGAGACGAGGCCGAGGTGGTTGGCGATCTGGGCGCTCGCCGCCATCAGCAGCGCCTGCTCCCCGCCGCCGCCCGTGAACGCCCCGGTGCGCAAGTCAGAGACGAAGGGCCACATCCCGAAGTCGAACGGCACCCCGGGCCGGACGAAGTTGACGACACAGAGGCAGGCGAGGGTCTCGGCGAGGCACTGCACCAGCGTCCCGGCGAGCGCCGCGGGGGCGGTCGCGCCGGCCTGTGGCGCGACGGCGATGTCCGCGACGAGGCCGAGACGCGCCACCTCGACGAGCACCTCTGCGTTCTCCCGACCGAACCGCAACGGCGACACGATCGGGCAGCCGCCGATGCTCGCGAAGGGTCGCTCGAGGAACCGACCCTCGCCCCCGGCGACGAGATCGAAGAGCGCGAGGAGCGGGGGAATGTGCGCGGCGGTCGACGTGCTCAGCGCAAACGGCTTCTGGGTTCCGGCCAGCGCGGCGTAGGCGACGTTGAGGTCGTGGACGATGAGGTCCTGGCTGTGCTCGGTGGCGACGAACGGCTGGCCGTAGCCGTGGATGTTCTCGAGGCGATCGACGAGCCGCGCCGCGTCGTAGAGGTCGACGAGCGTCGACGGCCGGAAGGTATGCGTCTCGTAGTCGAGGATCGTCACCGCCTCGCCCGAGGTCGCGAAGTACACGCGCTCGCCGGAGATCTCCTGATCGAGGGCCGGATCGACGCCGTAGCGGACGTACTCGCGACACGCGCTCCCGACCACCTTGTCCACGAGGCCCCGCGGAAACCGCAGCCGTCCCTGACCGTCGACGGTGCATCCGCGCGGCAAGGCGACTGCCAGGATCTCGGGGATCGGCTCACCGATGCCGACCCGTTCGAGCACGTCGAGCGCCGCTTCGTAGATCCGGTCGATCTGGGTGACCGTGAGCGGACGAAACGCGCCGCCCGTGTATCCCGGCGCCGCGAGTCGCGGGTCGTGGCTCGCACCTGCGAGCCGCGCGGCGCGGCCACGCCGTGCCGAGCCGCTCGGTGCGTTGCCCGAAGAGCTCATTCCCAGAGATCCTCGCCGAGGCTGACCCGCGGGTCAAGGCGCGCCTCAGGCCGCGGAGCGCGGCGAACGAGCCGTGCTAGCGTGGCCGCATGGCCGACCGGCTCCCGAGCGTCGTGGACATGCAGGCCTCGGCGCCGCCCGTCCTGCTCGCCCTCTCGCGCGCCGGGGTCACCTCGGTGCAGAAGGCGATCAGGATCCGCCGGGGCGACCAGGAGATGATGATGGCAGCGACGATCGACTGCACGGTCGACCTCGCCCGCGAGCAAAAGGGTGTCCACATGTCGCGCTTCCCCGAGCTGTTCGACGAGGCGATCGACGCCGGCGTTTTCGCCGAGGGAATGCTGATCGAGGCGCTCGCCGATCGGATCGCCGAGCAGATCGTCGAGCGCCAGCGGGCGCTACGAGCCGAGGTCCGCATCACGGCCCGCTGGCCGCTCCGCCGTCAGACGCCGGTGAGCGACCTGCCGACGCAGGAGATGGTCTCACTCGTCGGGATCGCGGCTGCGACGGAGCGAGGGTCGCGCCGCGTGGTCGGTGTCGAGGCGACCGGGATCAACGCCTGCCCGTGCGCCCAGGGGCTCGTCCGCGACAACGCGGCCGTCCGCCTTGCTGCGGAGGGTTACGGTCGCGAGGAGGTCGAGCGGATCCTCGCCCACGTTCCGATCGCGACGCACAACCAGCGCGGCCGGGGAACGCTGCTCGTCGGTACCGCGGCCGAGCTCGACGCCGAGGAGCTCGTGGGGATCGTCGAGCGCTCGATGAGCGCACCGATCTTCGAGCTGCTGAAACGGCCCGACGAGCTGCACGTCGTCGAGCAGGCACACGCCAATCCCCGGTTCGTCGAGGACTCGGTCCGGATTGCGATCAAGGGGGTGCTCGAACGGCTTCCGGCGCTCGCCGACGGTGACTTCGTCCTCTCCCGCCAGCTCAACCTGGAGACGATTCACGATCACGACGTCGTCGCCGAGCGGTGGGGCACGGTGGGCGAGCTCCGCCGCGAGCTTGCCGGGGAGCAGGTCGGGGCTCAGACGACGCTCGACGCGTGGCTGACGGGTTAGCTATAGCTAGCGATCTCTCCGGACCCTGACGAACACGGCCGTGGCGGTCAGCGGTCGTCGGGTCGAGAGCGTGCAGGCCGACCTCGACCCGCTACACGCAGCTTCCCACCCACGGAACCGCCAGCCCGTCTGCGCGACCGCGCGAAGGGTCACTTGCCCGGTTGACGAGACCGTCTGGCGACAAAGCTTCGTGCAGCTGCCGCCCGGCGCGACGATCGTCCCGCCGCCACGGACGGCAAGACGGAGCCCGACCTTCGCGGGAGCGAAGACTGCCTTCACCCTCGTCGAACCGTTCGCGTCGAACGTGCAGTTTTCGGCGCCGTCGCAGGCGCCCTGCCAATCGACGAGCCGCTGACCTGGGCCGGGTACCGCCTCGAGCACCACGAACTCGCCGACGTCCCACGAGGTGACGCAGCGACCTCGACACGCCACGCCAGGAACCTCGGATACGACCTTGCCCTCGCCCGCGACCTCGACTGTGATCGGCACCTGGCGGCCAACCCGCCGCAGCCAGCGGGAGTCCTGCAGGTCGTCCCACTTGCCCGAGTGCCCGTAGTAGTCGTCGCGACCGACGTCGAGCGTGGTCGTCGCGAGCGGCCGGCGCGGGGCGTACGGGGAGAGGATGTCGGTCGCCGAGTCGCAGACGTGCTGCGGGGAGCTCGGACACTCGTTCGGCGGACCGGTGACCGGCGCGCCGCCGAGCGCGTGCAGGAGCTCGTGCGCTGCAATAAGCGCCTTCGGGACTGCATCGCAGCTGCCGAGGAAGACGATCGCCGTCGCAGGGCCATCGGGCTGCCCGCTCCCCTGCCCGCACACCGAGGTGTCCGCCGGCCCGTCGTAGTACACGAGGTACTTCTTGTACGGAGAGCCGTCGCTTGCCCCGATCACCGCGTCGGCGATCCTCGCCGCGCGGCCTGCGATCGGCCGGAGCGTCGCCGCCGTGTCCGGGAGCTGGAGGACTCCGATGTCGGGAGTCGCGCCGCACGGCGACTCCCAGACATCGAAGCGCGGCTCCCTGGCGGGATCCTGTGTGCGCCACCAGGCGGTGATCGTCGCGGCGTCGGCGGCCATCGCATCGGCGCGCTCGGCAGCGCGGTTGGCGCCGTCCACCGGGTAGGTGTAGAGCAGCCGGATCGAGCGACCGGCGACCCCTGCCGGACGGTCACCGCGCGCGGGCGTCGCGCAGGTGGCCGACGAGCGTGCGTCGGTGGTGGCGAAGGCGACAGCCAGGGCGAGCGTGACCGTCGCGAAAAGAACGCGAATCGTTGGCATCCGTGCCGTTTCCCTCCAGCGGGCGCCCCGTACCGTCCGTGGAACGGGGATTTGCGCGCGCTGGACAAGTCATCGACCGGAGCCGGTCGCTCTGCAGGGCTGGGGGCAGAAAGCACCCCGTTCAGGGGGCGACTACCGGCGGCTGAAGACGGCGCCGACGCTCGTGTCGGCGCTCATCGGGACGCGGCAGACTGCGGCCTTGCCACGGCACACCCCGGTCCAGCGGACGAGCTTCCAGCCCTTGTCGGCCTTCGCCTTGAGCGCGAGCGTGCGGTACGAGGTCTGCGAGCTCGAGCACCGCGACCGGCAGGGGACGAAGCCGCTCGAACCAATCGCAACCGAGCCGCGCCCCTTGACGCTTACTGTCAGCCGGTAGGCGAGCTTGGCGAACACGGCGCCGACGCTCTTCGCCGCGTCGAGCGGGACACTGCATTCTCCGGTGCCCGAGCAGGCGCCCGTCCAGCGGATCAGCCGCTGACCGGGATCGGGTGTCGCTTCGAGATCGACGATCGATCCCGCCTCCCAGTCGGTCTCGCAGCTTGTCGTGCAGTCGACGCCGGGGACGAGGCTCGTGACGTTCCCCGGCCCGGCGATCGCGAGGCTGAGCCTGAATACGGGCCCGAGGCGGCGGAGCCAGCCGGAGTCCTGAACGTCGAACCAGCTTCCCGAGTGGCCGTAGTAGTCGTCGCGACCGGAATCGAGGACGAGAGTCCCGAGCGGGTTGCCGCCGGCGAACGGGTAGAGGATGTCGGACTCGGAGTCGCACGGGTGCCCGGGCGAGTCGGGACAGCGGTGGGGAACGTCACCCTGGGGGAGCGCCCCAAACGCGTGGATGAGCTCGTGGGCGGCGGTTGCCTGCTTGGGCACACCGTCGCAGGCCCGCTCGTAGACGACGGCAACCCCGACCTCGTCGGGTGAGCCGCCGCCCTGACCGCAGAGGTCAGGCTCCTCGCTCGGCCCGTCGAAGAAGACGAGGTACTTGGTGTAGGGGGAGCCGCCGCCCGCCGAGACCACCTCGTTCGCGATCTGGTCGAACCGGTCGCCGATCGGTGCGAGCGCCACGCTGGACGCCTGTAGCCGAAGCACCGTCAGGTCGACCTGGAGCCCGCAGGGGAAGACGGCCAGATCGAATCGGGGCACGCGACCCGAGTCCTGCGCCTGCCACCAGGCGGTGATCTCGTCGACCCAGCCCGAGATCTGCGGGGCGAACTGAGCGCTGCGGTCTTCCCCGTCTGACGGGATCGCGTAAATCACATGGATCTGTCGCCCGGTCACCGCGGCGGAACGGTCCTCGGTTGCGATCGTTCCGCACCACGGCGCCGCCTTCGCCGCCCCCGGCGCGGCGGCGGCGATCGCGAACAGCGCCACGGCGGCTACGAGCGTGACAAGCGGCGATCGGGCGCGAATCCGCACCACGTCAAGGGTACCGGTCAGGGCACGGGTCGACCGGCGACGCTCTTCGGCGCGCGCGTGAACCGCGGCTCGTTCCCCGCGAGCAGGCGACCCATGTTCTGGCGGTGGAGCGTCGCGACCGCCACGAACGCGGCGGTCATGAAGCCGACAATCGGCCAGGAGGCACCGAAAGCGAACGCGACGAGCGGCAGTGCGAGCGAGGCTGCGAGCGACGCAACCGACGCGTACTTCGTTAGGAGGAACACGCCCAGCCAGATCGCTGCGCAGACGAGGCCTGCGAACGGCGCGAGCGCCAGCGAGACACCGCCCGCGGTCGCAACCATCTTCCCGCCCTTCGAGAAGCGAAGCCAGATCGGCCGGGCATGACCGAGCATCGCCGCCGACCCGGCGGCGACCGCAAGCCAGTCGCTCCCGACGAGAAGGCCTGCAAGCGCCGGCGTGAAGCCCTTGAGCACGTCGAGGAGCGCGACGGGGACACCGAGCCAGCGCCCGTAGACCCGGAACACGTTCGTCGCGCCGACATTGCCGCTCCCGACCGTCCGGATGTCCTCCTTGCGGAAGATCCGCGGCAGCACGAACCCAAACGGGATCGAGCCGAGGAGATAGCTTCCCAGGATCAGCAGTGCGGCTCGGGCGGTTTCGGACATCGTTGGTTAGACGGGAGGATCGCAGCCGGGTTGCACTCGTGCCCCGGCGCGCCCACCGAGTCCGTGGCTCTGCGGTCGGCACGGCCACCCATGGCGCTGAGCATATTCTTGGGGCACACCCTTTGACCGAGAGGAGTCACGAGAGATGGCGTATACCGTCCCGGATCTCGCGTACGCATTCGACGCGCTCGAGCCGCATATCGATGCACGAACGATGGAGATCCATCACGACAAGCACCACGCCGCGTACGTCACGAACCTGAACGCGGCGCTCGAGGGCACGGGTCTCGGCGACCAGCCGATCGAGGAGCTGATCGCTGATCTCGACCAGGTGCCGGAGGAGAAGCGCACGGCGGTGCGCAACAACGGTGGCGGTCACGCGAATCACTCGCTCTTCTGGGAGATCATGGCTCCCGGTGGCGGCGGCGCCCCAACGGGTGAGCTGGCCGCGGCGATCGACTCGACGTTCGGCTCGCTCGACGACCTCAAGAGCCAGGTCAACGACGCCGGCGTCAAGCGGTTCGGGTCGGGCTGGACGTGGCTCGTGAAGACCAGCTCCGGCCTCGCGGTCACCTCGACGCCGAACCAGGACTCGCCGGTGATGGACGGTCAGACGCCGCTTCTCGGGATCGACGTGTGGGAGCACGCCTACTACCTCAACTACCAGAACCGGCGTCCCGACTACCTCGCAGCCTGGTGGAATGTTGTGAGCTGGGACGCCGTCGCCGCCCGCTACGCCGCCTGACGACACTCGGAACGCGGCTCGGGGCGCACCTCGTGTCCCGAGCCGCAATCCACCTGCGCACGTCCCGCGTACATCCACTGTGGCAGCTGTGGCAGCAGTCTCGGTCTCGCGCTCTCCGGCGCTCGGCGCCGGGTCGTACTTGCGGGCGCGCGCTCGAGCGGCGACGATCCCCGCCGTGGACACCGAGATCACCGACGGCGAGTTGATCGTGCGCGTCGCCCGCCGGGACGAGCGGGCGTTCGGCGAGCTCTACCGCCGCTACGCGCGACCCGTGCTCGGGCTTGCGCTGCGGCGCATCGGCGACCGGGGTCGCGCCGAGGACGCTGTTCAGGAGACGTTCGCTTCGCTGTGGCGGGCAGCGGCCCGCTACGACCCGGCGAAAGGTCCTGGGGCGCCCTGGCTCTACACGGTCGCCCGTAACACCGTGATCGACATGTTGCGGCGTACCCCGGAGTACGCGATCGCCGACGCGCCCGAGCAGGTGTCCGACGAGCCTGCGCCACCCGACGCCGCCGAGGCGGGCTGGGCCTCGTGGCGCGTGCACCGCGCGATCGCCTCGCTCCCCGAGGGCGAGCGAGTCGTCATCGAGCTCGCCTACTGGAGCGGGCTCTCGCAGAGCGAGGTTGCGAGCTTCCTCGGCGTCCCGCTCGGGACGGTGAAGACGCGCACGCGCTCCGCGCTCGGCAGGCTCGCCGATCTTCTCGACGGAGACCTTCGATGAGCGACGAGCGCCGGCCACTCGACGACCTGATCGAGACGCTCGGCGGCGAGGACCGCGCGCGGCTCGAGCGCGTCCACGACCTCCTGGTCGCCGCCGGCCCGCCGCCCGAGCTCCCGCCGAGCCTCGAGTCGCCTCCGGCCCCGCCGACGGCCAAGGTCGTGCCACTGGTTCGGCGATACCGATTGACGGCGGTCGCGGCAGCGGCGGTGCTCGCGCTCGGGGTGTTCGGCGCCGGCTACCTGACGGGCCAGCGCGGCCCGGCGCTTGACCGCTCGGTGCCGATGGCTGGCGCGAACGGTGCCCGCGCGACGATCGACGTGTTCGAGATCGACGAGGCGGGCAACTGGCCGATGGAGCTCCACGTCTCCGGGCTTCCCGATCTCCCCGACGGCAAGCGCTACGCCCTGTGGTTGACACGGAACGGCAAGCTGGCCGACCCGTGCGGCACGTTCCGGGTCGCAGGTGGCGAAGCGGATGTGCCGCTCAACGCGCCGTTCAAGTTCAGGGAGTACACCGGCTGGGTCGTCGTCGAGGAGGGAGCCGAGGAGTTCCTCCTCCGCACCGCGACGGTGTGACCGGGACCCCGGGCGCTATCGTCAGCGCGTGGGTCAGTACGAGGACTTCATGCGTCACGTGGTCACGTGTGGCACGCCGAAGGGCGACCGCACGGGCACCGGGACAACGAGTGTCTTCGGCTATCAGATGCGGTTCGACCTCTCGGCCGGCTTCCCGCTCGTGACAACGAAGAAGGTGCACTTCCCGGCGATTGCGTACGAGCTGCTGTGGTTCCTCCGCGGTGACTCGAACGTGCGCTGGCTGCAGGAGCACGGAGTCTCGATCTGGGACGAGTGGGCGTCGCCCGACGGCGATCTCGGCCCGGTGTACGGCGTGCAGTGGCGAAGCTGGCCGGCGCCGGGCGGTGGCCAAGTCGACCAGATCGCCGAGGTCGTGCGGCTGTTGCGCGACGATCCCGACTCGCGACGCATCATCGTCAGCGCCTGGAACGTCGCCGAGCTGCCGCAGATGGCGCTCGCACCGTGCCATGCGTTCTTCCAGTTCTACGTCGCCGAGGGCAGGCTGAGCTGTCAGCTCTACCAGCGCAGCGCCGACATCTTTCTCGGCGTCCCGTTCAACATCGCGAGCTACGCGCTCCTCACCCACATGCTCGCGCAGCAGAGCGACCTCGAGGTCGGGGACTTCATCTGGACCGGCGGCGACTGCCACATCTACGACAACCACCGCGAGCAGGTCGCGACGCAGCTCGAACGCGATCCGTACCCGTACCCGCAGCTCCGGTTCCGGCGTCGCCCACCGTCGATCTTCGACTACGACTTCGGGGACTTCGAGGTCGTGGACTACGTGCACCATCCGGCGATCCGCGCGCCGGTCGCGGTGTGAGTAGCGATCGCGTCCGGTTCACGTTCGCGGCGGCGCTGCTCGCAACCGGGGTGATCGCGATCGCGGTCGCGGTCTGGTCGGCGGCGCACGGGGGCATCGGCTGGGACACGAGGTATGACACGACCGCGTCGCTCGCCGTCCGCTCGCTGCCGCCCGAGATGTCGCTGGACAAGGCCTACGAAGCGGTTCCGGGCGTGAGCGAGCTCTACGGTGTGCTCCCGCAGCAGCTGGGCGACGCGCTCCACCTGCTCGTCACGGGCTCGTGGGAGCGCCTCGGCCCGGACGACCCCGCGACATACGCGTATCAGGGCGCCGCGAGCCTGCTGATCACCGTGATCGCAATCACAGCGCTCGCCGCGGCCGTGTGGTTCGCGTTCGACTCGCTTCTCGCAGGCGCCTTGACCTGGTCCCTGACGCTTTCGACACCGCTGTGGCTCGGCATGTCGCACGTCGACTTCAAGGACGCGCCTGTCGCCGCCGGGCTCACGCTCTTCACCGCCGGCCTCCTCGTCGGGCTCAAAGGCGCACCGGGATGGTCACCGACGATCGCCGCGACGGCGCTCGCGGCCGCGGGGGCGACGGTCGCGCTCGGGACCCGCGCCGGCTCGCTCGTGTTGCTGTCCTCGCTCCTCCTGGCCGCAATCGCCGCCGCGGGAGCGCTCTCGCTCGCCTCGCGCCGTGACAACCGCACGTTCGCCCCGGACTTTCGCCGGTTGCTCGCGGTCTCCGGAGGGGCACTCGGGGTCGGGCTGGCGACCACGTGGGTGACGAACCCGATCGCACGAATCGCCCCGTTCTCGTGGCTTCAGGACGCCGCGGAGCTTGCGGCCTCGTTCCCATCCGTGTTGACGATCCGTGCCGCCGGGGAGGATCTCCCGAGCACTAACCTCCCGTGGTGGTACGTGCCGGCCTGGCTCGGCGTCCAGCTACCGCTGTTGACGAGCGCGGCGCTGCTCTCCGGGCTCGTGGTCACGGTCTACTGGGTGGCGCGACACCGCCCGGCGCTCGACGGGAGAGCCCTCGCGCTCTCCACTCCCCTGCTCGTGCAGGGTGTGGTGCTTCCGGTCGTGATCGTCGCGAGACGCACCGTGCTCTACGACGGAATCCGGCATCTCCTCTTCATGCTTCCAGCGCTGCTCGCGCTCGCCGCGGTTGCCTTCGCGGCGGCCGAGCGGAGGGCCCGCGCTACGCCGGGACCTCATCGGATTCTGCTCCCCGCAGTCGCGTTGCTCGTCGTCGTCGCGAGTCTCCAGTCCGCGATCCGGTGGGCCCCCTACTCCTACGCGTACGTGAACCGCTTCGCCGGCGACGAGAAGGGCGGACGGCTCCCGTGGGAGCTCGACTACTGGGGCGTGACCGCGCGGGAAGGCGTGACACGGCTCACGGCGCTCGGCCTCACGCCCGTTGTCTCCGGCCCCGCTGCCGACACGGGCGCCCCATGGGGTGCGGTGGACGCCGACTCGGTGGGCTCGACCGAGTTCGGGCGGTACGTCTTTCGACGCGGCGACTCGAGCCTGGGCCCCGAGTGCACGCGCGTCTTCGCGATCGTTCGCGGGGGTCGCCTGCTCGGCGAAGGCGGCCGCTGTCCGCCCTCCAGCAGCTGATCTGGTATGTGCGGCTCGCCCGGGGACCGGCACGAGTAGGCTCACCGTCGTGGACGTGACCCTGGTCGCCGCCGTCGCGCGGAACGGAACGATCGGCCGCCACGGCACGCTCCCGTGGCACCTTCCCGAGGATCTCGCGCACTTCCGCTCGCTGACCCTGGGACACCCGGTGCTGATGGGGCGCGTGACGTGGGAGTCGATCCCCGATCCCTTTCGACCGCTTCCCGGCCGCCGCAACATCGTTGTCACCCGCACGGCGGGCTGGCAGGCCGAGGGCGCCGAGGCGGCGCCCTCGCTCGCCGCCGCGCTCGAGCTGGTCGACGGGGCCGACGAGGTGTTCGTGATCGGCGGGGCGCAGCTCTATGCGGCGGCGATGCCGGTCGCGACTGCGCTCGAGCTGACCGAGCTCGCGGTCGACGTCGCCGGCGACACGTTCTTCCCGGCGCGCGAGCCGGACGAGTGGCGCGAGGTGTCGAGACGGGAGCTCACGTCCGAGTCGGGAATCGGGCTCGCGTTCGTGCGCTACGCGAGACGATGAGCGTCCTGGTTGGGACGAGCGGCTGGTCGTACCCGTCGTGGCGGCCGGACTTCTACCCCGACGGCATGCAACCGGACGGGTTCCTCGCGTTCTACGCGTCGCAGCTGCCGACGGTGGAGCTCAACTCGACGAAGTACCGGCTGCCGAGCGAGGAGCAGTTCAGCTCGTGGGCGGCGCAGGTGCCCGACGGCTTCCGCTTCGCGGTGAAGGCGCCCGCCTCGACGGTGCGCCGCGTCGACGCCTTCGTCGAGCGGGTGCGCGCGCTCGGCGACCGGCTCGGCTGCGTGCGCCTCGTGGTTGAGACGCCACGCGACGACGGGCTTGTCGAGCTGCTGCTCGGGTCGACCGACGAATCGGTGCGCTGGGCACTCGACCTGCGTGACCCTTCATGGGACGGGATCGAGGATCGGCTCGCCGAGTCGGGTGCGGCTCGGGTCGACGACGAGAGCGGACGCGCAGGGTGGGCGTACCTGCGATTTCGTGAGCTCCGGTACACCGACCCGGAGCTGGCCGCGATCCGCGCGCGGCTCGACCTCCTCGATGCACGTGGGATCGAGACGCTTGCGTACTTCCGCCACGGCGACGAGCCGGACGCTGTGCGCTATGCGCTCGCGTGCCGCTCGCCGTCGTAGTAGTCGGTCTCCGCGGCGAGCGGGATCCACGCCTGTTGCGAGCCGTCGTTCCTGTGGAACGGAAAGCCGCCGAAGGCGCCGAGCTTGCCCGAGTCCGGATACTCGCAGAGGTCAGGGAGGTTCGTCGTCGAGAGCATCAGGATGCGGGCGGGAGCGTCGCCGTCGTTGCGAAGCTGATGGGCGCCGCCGGGCCCGCGCCGAAAGCCGAGCATCTCTCCCTCGGCAACCGGCCGCTCTCCATCTGTCGTCCGAAGCGTGACCTGGCCGTCGAGCACGATCGCGAGCTCCTCGTTCGCGTGGTGCCAGTGGTATGCCCACAGGCGTTGCCCCGGGTCGAGCTCGTAGATCGAGCCACCGAGGAGCTCGAGCCCGAGCGCCTCGCGGAGGCGCAGCCTGCGAAACCGATACCCCGGCTCGTTGTTCTCGGCCCCGCCACGATCGTTGATGTTCGGCACGGTTCTCCTCCGGTCGATCCGGGGACGGGGAAGTCTCTACGCCCGACGGATCGAACGCACGGTCGCGCTCCACGCACCCCGTGGCGCCTCGACGGAGACGACATCCCCGATCGCCTTGCCCATGAGGGCACGACCGAGCGGCGAGTCGGTGGAGACGCCACCGACCGCGGAGATCGTCACCTCCACCAGCTCGCCCGACTCGTCCTCGATCTCGACGACCGAGCCCGGGCCGACGTGATCGTCGGTGTCGTGCTCGACGACCTGCACGTGCCGGAGCCGCTCGCGTAGCTTCGCGATGCGTGCCTCGAGGAGGCCCTGCTCGTTCTTCGCCGCGTGGTACTCGAAGTTCTCAGAGAGGTCGCCGAACGCGCGGGCGTGCGCGATCGCCTCGATCGCGGCGGCGCGCTTCGGCCCCTCGAGCTCGGCGAGCTCGGCCTCGAGGGCCGTTTTCTGCTCTGCCGTCAGCATCTCGACGTTCCGCTCGGCCATGTCCGCCCAGGCTACCTGTGGAGCGATTGTCACGAAGCCAACACGGGTTTGCTTGGCAGCCAAGAGTGTCTGACACCGGTCGCGACCGCTTCAAACCGTGCCATCGTTGCCGGAGTGATTCACAGAGGGCGAGAGCATTGCGCGGACGGCAACGGTTCCTTGACACTCTCACGGGAGCGGCGTAGATACCAAGTGCCTTGGCACACGCTCCAGATCTGATGACTTTCGCACGTCCGCGCGCTGCTTCGGTGCGCGCGACGTCATCCGCGCACACCGACAAGGAGGGCCGTCGTGGCTGAGAGAGCGACCACCCGAGCGACGAGGGGCACGACCGCGCGCCGCGCGCCGGCCCGCACAAAGAAGGGGACGGACCTCGAGGGCTTCGTCTCCGCGACCGGGCGCGCGGCGAAGGTGCGCGACGTCCGCCGGAAGCTCAACCAGAGCGGCGTCGAGTACATCTACTACCAGTTCCCCTCCGTCACGGGCCGGATCATGGGGAAGGGCGTCCCGGCGAAGCACTGGGAGTCGATCGCGGAGAAGGGCTTCCAGCTCGTCTACGGTGCGACCGCGAACCTCTTCACCGATCGCCATGGCGAGTACATCGGCTACGGCCCCGAGGCGCCCGAGCTCGTCGGCGTCCCCGAACCCGAGACGTTCGCGCAGCTCCCCTGGGACCCGAAGGTCGCCCGCGTGTGGTGCACCCTGTTCCGCAACCGCGAGGAGCGCGAGGCTCCCGGCGCCTTCCTCAGCTCGGACTGCCGCGGCAACCTTCACCGGATCCAGGCGGAGTTCGAGGCGAAGACCGGCCTCCACCTCCGCGCCGGCACCGAGCCCGAGATGATGTGGCTCAAGCAGAACCCCGACGGCACCCCGTCGGTCGAGGGCCTCTCGAAGCCCTACTGCTACCACATCGACCAGTTCAGCGAGTTCCAGCCGCTGATCCACAAGGTGATGGAGTACGCCGCCGGGCTCGGGCTCGACATGATCCAGGGCGACCACGAGGACGCGCCCGGGCAGCTCGAGCTGAACTTCAACTTCGATCGCGCCGAGGCCACCGCCGACAACCTCTCGACCTACCGGCAGATCTGCCGCCAGGTCGGGCGCGAGATGAACGCGTTCCCGTGCTTCATGCCGAAGCCGTTCATGGGCGTCTCGGCCAACGGCTGTCACCACAACATCTCGCTGTGGCGCGGCAACACGAACGTGTTCATGCCGGAGGGCAAGGACGTGCAGATGCCGAGCAAGACCGGCCTCTACGCGATCGGCGGCATCCTCGAGCACATCGGCGCGCTCACCGCGGTCACCGCCTCGACGGTGAACTCCTACCGCCGGCTGTGGGACACGGGCTTCTGGGCGCCGGTCTTCGCCGACTGGGGCTTCCAGAACCGCACGACTGCGCTTCGCGTCTCCGCCCCAGGCCGCTTCGAGTACCGCTCGGTCGACTCCGCCGTGAACCCGTACCTCTCGATGGCGGTGCTGATCAAGGCGATGGAGGATGGGATCGCACGCAAGCTCGATCCGGGTCAGCCCGAGGAGCGCAACATCTACGACGCGATGCAGGCCGGCAAGGACGTGAAGAAGATCCCGATGACCTTCGGCGACGCCCTCGACGCGCTCGAGAAGGATGAAGTCGTCAAGAGCGCTCTCCCCGGCGACATGTACCGGGTGTTCATGCACTACAAGCGCGACGAGTGGGAGCGCTACTGCGCCACCGTGACCGACTGGGACGTGAAGGAGTACCTCGATGTGCTCCCATAGCACCCGCGACAAACCCACTTCGCGGAACTGTGTGCCGCCGCAGGCGGATGGCGTGTCCCTGGATCCGCTCCTGCGGATTCGGGGACAGCGAGGAGGCAGATAGCTGTGTGTGGAATCGCAGGGATCATCTACCGAGACGGGCAAGCGCATGATGTCGGTGCTGACATGACGCGCATGCTCCAGTCCATGAAGCACCGCGGCCCGGACTCGACCGGGTACGCCCTGTACGGCATGCCGTCGACGGACTTCGTCATGCGGTTCACGCTCGCCGACGCGAACGACGCCCGGGACTTCGAGTTCGAGGACCGCCTGGAGCGCAACCGCCGCGAAGTCGAGGCGCGGCTTACGCAGGTGGGCGCGAAGATCAAGGACGTCGAGTTCGACACCGAGTACGCCTACCGCGTCGTGTTCGGCTACGACGGCGACCTGAAGCGGCTCGCCGACTACGTCGAGGACATCCCCGGCGCCGAGGTGCTCTCGCTCGGTCACTCGCTCGAGATCGTCAAGGACCTCGGCGACGCGGCTCAAGTGGCAGGCCAGTACAAGCTCGGGAACGTCACGGGCACGCACGCGATCGGCCACGTCCGCATGGCGACGGAGTCCGACGTCGACATCTCGGGCGCCCATCCGTACTGGGCCTACCCGTTCTCGGACATCGCCGTCGTCCACAACGGACAGCTGACGAACTACTTCGACTGGCGGCGCCGGCTCGAGCGCAGTGGCCACCGCTTCCAGTCGGAGTGCGACTCCGAGGTGATCGCCGTCTACCTGGCCGAGAAGATGGTTGGCGGCGACACGCTCGAGCAGGCGATGAACAAGAGCCTCGACGAGCTGGATGGTGTGTTCACGTACATCGCCGTCACCGACAAGGAGCTGGGCGTGGCCAAGGACGAGATGGCCGCGAAGCCGCTCGTCCTCTACGAAGCCGACGACATGGTCGCGCTCGCGTCCGAGGAGATTGCGATCCGCCAGGTCGTCGAGCACGAGATCGACACCTACGACCCCTACGAGCGCGAGGTGCTGGTATGGAAGCGCTAGCCGGAGAACGGCGCATCAGCTACGACGCGCGCGGCCTCGCCGAGCCGCACGCCGAGGCGCCGAAGATCTCTGCGATCGACGGTGACAAGGCGACGTTCGACGCGGGGCCGCTGACCACGCGGCAGATCAACCTCGAGCTGCGCTGGCTCCTGTACGAGCAGGGCATCAACGACGTCACGGTCGAGAACCCGAGCGCGAAGCACTCGCTCGGCGTGGGCATCCTCCGTCGCTGCCGGCTCCGCTTCAAGGGATCGCTCGGGTACTTCGCGTTGGGGGTGATCGACGGCCCCGAGGTGCAGATCGACGGGCGTGTTGGCTGGTCTGCCTGCGAGAACATGATGAGCGGCGTCGTTGTCGTCAACGGCAACGCGGGCTCGCTGACCGGGGCCGCGATCCGCGGCGGCGACCTCGTGATCAAGGGCCGCGTCGGCGCCCGAACGGGCATCGACCAGAAGGGCGGCACGATCATCGTCCTCGGCGACGCGGGCTCGATGAACGGGTTCATGATGCAGCGCGGCCGCCAGATCATCTGCGGCAACGTCGGGCCCGGGCTCGGCGACTCGATGTACGACGGTGAGATCTACGTCGCCGGCACCGTCAAGTCGCTCGGGATCGACTGCGTTCCCGCGGAGTGGACGGACGCCGACACCGAGCTCATCGAGCGGAAGTTCAGGATCTACGGCCTCGGCAGCCCGCCCGAGTTCCAGAAGTTCGTCTGCGGCAAGGTTCTCTACAACTACGACTCTCTCGAGCCCGCCGAGAAGAAGCTGGTGATTTGAGCATGAGCGACGACGCACCCGGCAGAAAGGACGTCATCGGGCGGAGCCGGATCTTCACGCCCGAGGTCATCAACGACATCCACATCAAGTCCGAGCTCGGCCGCTACCGCATGCGCGGCTTCTCGATCTTCAAGAAGATGCCGCACTGGGACGAGCTCGTCTTCCTCCCCGGCACCCTCACCCGCTTCGTGATCGAGGGGTACCGGGAGAAGTGCGAGACGAAGACGGTGCTCGGCGCCCGCTTCGCGAAGAAGCCGATGATCCTCGACATCCCGATCTACATCACCGGGATGAGCTTCGGGGCACTGTCGCTCGAGGCGAAGATGGCGCTGGCGAAGGGCGCCTCGATGGCGGGCACGGCGACGTGCTCGGGCGAGGGCGGGATGATCCCGCCGGAGCGCGACCACTCGATCAAGTGGTACTACCAGTGCATCCAGAGCAGGTACGGGTTCAACCCGCACCACCTGATGCTGGCCGACGGGGTCGAGTTCTTCATCGGCCAGGGCTGCAAGGTGGGCCTCGGCGGCCACCTGATGGGGCAGAAGGTGACCGAGCAGGTGGCGGAGATGCGCTCGCTTCCCGCGGGCATCGACCAGCGCTCGCCCGCCCGGCACCCCGACTGGCTCGGACCGGACGACCTCTCGCTCAAGATCCAGGAGGTGCGCGAGGCAACCGACTACCAGGTGCCGATCCAGCTCAAGCTCGGCGCCTCCCGCGTCTACGACGACGTCCGCATGGCAGCGAAGTGCGGGCCCGACATCATCTATCTGGACGGCGCCGAGGGCGGCACCGGCGCCGGGCCGCACATCGCGACCGAGGAGACGGGCATCCCGCTGATGGCGGCAATCCCGGAGGCCCGCCGGGCACTCGAGGACGTCGGGCTCGCGGACGAGATCGACCTCGTCGTCGCAGGCGGCATCCGCAACGGCGCCGATGTCGCCAAGGCGATCGCGCTCGGGGCGAAGGCGGTTGCGATCGGTCACTCGGCGATGATGGCGCTCAACTGCAACAAGGAGATCCCCGGCGTCACCGACTACGAGGGCACCGTGGGCGTCCCTGCAGGTCAGTGCTACCACTGCCACACAGGTCGCTGCCCCGTCGGCGTCGCGACGCAGGACCCCGAGCTCCGCAAGCGACTCGTCGTCGAGGATGCGGCCGAGCGGGTCTACAACTTCCTGACGGCGATGACGATGGAGCTGCAGATGCTCGCGCGGGCCTGCGGCAAGACAAATGTCCACTCGCTCGAGCCTGAGGATCTCGCCGCGTTGACGGTCGAGGCCGCGGCGATGGCGAAGGTGCCGCTCGCCGGGACCACGTACATCCCCGGCGTCACCGAGGGCGAGATCAAGGCGGAGGTGCAGCGGCTGCTCGCAATGAAGCAGCAGGAGCAGCTCCAGCTCCACCACCATCCGGCCGCACAGATCGAGCCGATGCACGTGGGAGAGGCGCGATGAGCAGCACGCACGAGCACCACATCGCCTACAAGGAGCCGGAGAAGATCAAGTCGATCGACGCCGAGTTCCTTGCCGGCCAGCGGTTTCCCTACCAGGAGGACGTCTCGCTCCTCGAGGACATCGACCTGATGGCCCTGACGCCAGGCGAAGACCTCAACTGGCTCGAGGACATCCACCTCCTCGAGGAGGACGGCGTGCCGGCGGTGTTCGACCGTTACTCCAACTCGTTCATCAAGATCTACTTCGCGATCCCGGCGGGCCGCGAGGACGAGCTCGCCCGCAAGGTGCTGATGAAGCACCTGGTCAGCGGTAATTCGTACGGGATCCAGCTGAAGGAGATCCACTGCAAGTTCCCGCAGCCGGAGCTCGGCCCCTGGGTCGAGGGCTCACGCACCGTCGGCGCCGACTGGTCGCCGCCCGTGCTCGAGGGCTGGGAGCGACCGGCCGGCCACTGACAGCGGCGGGGTGGGGCGCCCTGCGCGCCCCACCCCGCCTCAAGCTCAGGCGCGTGGACGCGCCTTCTCGGTGTCGTAGAGCGGCAGCGCCGCGACCGTCGCACCCACGGTACCGTCGCCGAGCGCGACCTCGACCCGCGTGCCCTGGGGAGCGTGCTCGGCTGCGACGGTCGCCATCCCGATCACGTTGCCGAGCGACGGGCTCGCGCACGGGCTCGTGAGCGTTCCGGCAGCGGCACCGTCGATGGTGACGGCGGCGCCGTACTCCGGAACCTCCTCGCCGTCGACGACCAGCGTCACGAAGCGCCGCGGGGGCGCACCCGCCTCGGCCTGGAGCGCCGCCTTACCGCAGAAGTCGGGCCCGTCGAGCTTGATCGCCCCATCGAGCGAGACGTCGTACGGGCTCGTCTCGTGCTGGAAGTAGTCGTAGCCGATGAAGACGAGGCCCGACTCGATCCGCAGCGTCTCGACCGCCGCGAGCCCGTACGGCCGGGCGCCGGCCCCGACGACCGCGTCCCACAGCGCCGGCGCGCCGTCCGGCTCGCAGAAGAGCTCGAAGCCGAGCTCGCCCGAGTAACCGGTGCGGGAGATCCAGACCGGGACTCCGCCCACCTCGGCCGGCTCCGGCAGGAAGCGGAAGTAGCGCAACGAGGAGACGTCGGCCTCTGTCAACGACTGCAGCAGCTCGCGAGAGCGCGGCCCGTTCAGCCCGACCTGCGGGATCGAAGCTGTGGCCGGCTCGATCTCGACCTCGAGACCGTCGACAACCGTCCGGAAGTGATCGAGATCCGAGTCGAGCGCGGTGACCACGAGCGCCTCGTCGTCGCGAGTGCGGAACACGGTGCCGTCGCCGACCAGCTTTCCGTTCTCGTCGCAGAACGGCCCGTAGCGCACCTGTCCGCGCGCGAGCGCGAGCATGTCGTTCGCGAACACCCGGTCGGCCGCGACGAGCGCCTGCCCGCCCCTGAACCACCACTTCCGAAGCGGCGATGCGTCCCAGACGCCGACGTCCGTTCGCACGGCGACATGCTCGGCGACCGGGTCGCCGAAGTCGCTCGGCCAGTACCACCCTTCCCAGTCCATGAACGTGCAGCCGGCCGCCCGCTGCGGCCCGTCGAACGCGGTGCGGATGATCTCGGTATCGCTCATCGCGTCTCCTTCGTCGTTGCAGATCAGGCCCGGATCAACACCGATAGCTCACACGACCTCCTTCGCGCGCGTGCGCTTCGGGTCGTAGATCGGGTGCGAGACGACGGCTCCTCCGACGGCCCGGTCGGGGAGCTGGGCGACGACCGCTGTCCCCGGCCCCGCGACGCCACTGACGAGCTTCGCAAGCCCGAGAGTCTTGCCGTCGAGGTAGGGCGACTCCACCGCCTGCGTCACGTAGCCGACGTCCTCGCCAGCGACGAGCAGCCGGGCGCCCGAAGCGTCGGCGCCCCCCTCGTCGAGGACGACGCTGCCGAGCCGCAGCGTGGTCGCGTCGCGGTCACGGACGATTCCGTCGCGTCCCTGGAACGGCCCCTTCTCCAGGTCGATCGACCACCCGAGACCGCACTCCCAGGGCGAGACGGTGGGGTCGTACTCGATCCCTCCGATGATGAAGCCGCCCTCGATCCGGAACAGGTCGAGCGCGTCCATCCCGATCACCTTCATGCCCCGCGGCATGAGCTCGGCGATCAGCGTGTCCCAGAGCTCGAGCGCACGCTCGCGTTCGACCCAGAGCTCGTAGCCGAGCTCGGCCGTGTAGCCGAGGCGCGTCATGAACACCGGGATGCCGGCGATCTCGACGTCCTCGCGGAAGGTGTAGTAAGGGAACGCGGCGTTCGAGAGGTCCTGGCGCGTCAGCGTCTGCAGGAGCTCCCGGCTGCGAGGGCCCTGAAGGCAGAGATGCGGTAGCGCGTCCGTGACCTCGGCGACGGCGATCCCGGCGGGTGCGAGCGAGGCGAACAGCTCGGCATCCCGGTCGTTTGCGCCACAGAAGCGAACCCGATCGGGTGAGCGCACCATCACCGTGCAGTCGTCGACCATCTTGCCGTCACCGTCGCACAGCGCCCCGTACGCGATGTGGCCGGCCGGGATCGACTCCACGTCGCGCGTGACGATTCGGTTGACGAAGGCGAGCGCACCGGGGCCGTCGATGTCGAGCTTGCGCAGCATCGAGAAGTCCATCAGCGCCGCGGTCTCCCTGCAGGCGCGGTACTCCGCCAGCGTGTCGGTGACGACGACCGGGGCCAGGTACCCGAACAGTTCCATCCACTGATCGGCCAGCGCCCGCAGCCGCGGGTAATAGGCTGTCTCCCTGCTCATCGCGTCGCTCCTCGCGGTCGGGTTGGGGCACGTCGGGTCATGCGGGCTCCAGCACAACCGCGCCGTCGGCCTGCTCGCCGAGACCGAGCGCCTCGACGACGAGCTCTGTGATCTCGCGCAGCTCGAGGTCGCGCTCGTGACCGGACGTCTTGATTGCGTCCTCGAACATCGTCACGTCCTTCGGGCACGCGGTCACGAACGTCCGCACGCCGCCGAGCGCGACCGCCTCGTGGATTCGCGACTCGCTCGGCTTCGGACCGTCTCCGGTGCGCAGGTCGGTCATCCAGATCCGTCCACCGCCGGCACCGCAGCAGAAGGAGTTGTCACGATGACGCGGCAGCTCGACGAGCTCGCAGCCGATCGCCGACAGCAGCTCCCGGGGCGCGTCGAACACGCCGTTGTAGCGCCCGAGGTGGCACGGGTCGTGGTAGGTGACCGGACGCCCGAGGAGTCGGTTCGGAGTCAGCGCACCGCTCCGCACGAGCTCGAGCAACAGCTCTGTGTGGTGCACGACGGGCCAAGCGCCGCCGAGCGCCGGATACTCGTTGCGGATGGTGTTGTACGAGTGCGGGTCGGAGGTGAGGATCCGCTCGAACGAGCACTGCGAGAGCAGGGCGACGTTTCCCTCGGCGAGATCGGTGAAGAGGCCCTCCTCGCCGACGCGACGCACGTCGTTGCCCGCGTTGCGCTCGGCCTCGTAGAGGATCCCGAAGTCGACGCCCGCATGGTGGAGAACCCGGGCCAGCGCCTGAGTGACGCGAACGTTGCGGGGGTCGAGCGACGCGTAGTCGCCGACGAACCAGAGCAGCTCGACCGGCTCCTTTCGCGCGTCCTTGATCTCGAAGCCGAGCTCCTTCGCCCAGCGGGCGCGCTTTCGCTTCTGCTCGCCGAACGAGTTCCCCGAGTCGTAGATCGTCTCGAGCGTCGCCTGCAGCTGAGCGTCCATCTCGCCCCGGTCGACCAGCCGGCGGCGAAGCTGGTTGATGATCGGGACGTGCTCGATGCCGACGGGGCAGATCTCGACGCACGCCAGGCACTGCATGCACGACCACAGGCTCTCGGCTCGAATCGGCTCGGGGGTGAGCGGCATCGCCGGATCACCGAGCGCCCCGAGTCGGAGCCGAGAGCGGATCCCGAGGCTCCCTTCCGCCTGCTCGCGGAGGTCAAGCACGAGATCGCGCGGGGAGAGCGGGAATCCGGTTGCCGCCGCCGGGCACGCGGCGGTGCACTTGCCGCACTTCGTGCAGGCGTCGAGCTGGAGCAGGTGGGTCGGGAGCAGGTCGCCGATGCGCCCGTAGCCGACCTCGTCGGCCTTTGCCGTCGCGGGGACGCCGACGAGCCGGCGCCCGGCCCGGTCGTCCCGGACGGCGACGTTCGACGGCCCCGCGAGCATATGCACCGCCTTCGTGTACGGGATCGCCGCGACGAACCCGAGCGCGACGAGCCCGTGCGCCCACCAGCCGGCGTGGTGGAGGGCACCGGCGGTCGTCCCGTCGAGGCCGGCACCACGCATCGCCTGCCCAGCGAGCCAGCCAACCGGCGACCACCGCTCGAACGACGGGTCGTCCTCGGCGATGCGGAGCGCCTCGAGCAGGAAGCCCGTCGCCCCGAGGAAGAGCAGCGAGCCGAGGAACACCCAGTCGCCGACGACATAGCGCAACCGGCCCGCGCCGCTATCACCCCGATCCGGCCGCCGGTAGTCGAGCCTCGGCGGGCGCACGAGCGCCCGGACGACCGCGAACGCGAGCAGCCCCACGATCAGCGTCGCGCCGAAGACGTCGAGGAAGAGCGAGTAGCCCAGGTAGAACCCTCCGTGCCAGAACGTCCAGCCGAGCACCGGCTCGGCGATGTCGTCCTGGAAGGCGAGGATCGCAGTCCCGGCGAGCAGCACGAGGAAGCCGTAGAACACGAACGCGTGCGCAAGCCCGACGAGGCCGCTTCGCCGCCTGATCCAGGAGTGAGAGAGAACGATCCACACCGCTGCTCGCACCCGGGCGCCTGGACGGTCGAGCTCGAGACGGCCACGCCCGCTGCGGTACTTGCGGACGAGCGTCACGACTCCCCACGCGAAGACGACGATCGACACGGCGATGAGCGCGTACCAGAGCGCCTTCTCCCACGCGGCGAGGTCCGCGAAGGTCTCGCGGGTCTCGCGTCCGCTCAATAGAGCTTCTCGAGCTCGTCGGCGACGTCGAACAGGTCTGCAACCGCGCCGTAGTGGGCGACCGAGAAGATCGACGCCTCCGGGTCGGTGTTGACGGCGACGATCGTGCCCGCCGCCTTCATGCCGGCCAGGTGCTGCACCGCTCCCGAGATCCCGAAGGCGAGGTACACCTTCGGCTTCACGGTCTTCCCAGACTGACCGACCTGGCGTGAGCTCGGCATCCAGCCGGCGTCGACAAGCGGCCGCGAGACGGAGAGCGTCGCCCCCATCCTCGCCGCCAGCTCCTCGAACTGCGCGATGTTCTCGCGGTCGGCCACCCCGCGACCGATCGAGAGCAGGAACTCTGCGGCGGTGATGTCGACGTCGCCGCCTGCGTCCGGTTCGACGAACGAGAGGTGGCGTGCCCGCGGGGGCGTCATCGCGACCTCGACCGTCGAGCGCGTCGCCGAGCCCTGCCCCTCCGCCGGCGCCCACGTCGTCGGTCGCAAGAGCAGGAGCACCGTCTCGGCCCCGGGGAACTCGACCTCGCCGTGAACCTTGCCACCGTAGAACGAGCGCGTCGCGACGACAGAGCCGCCCTCCAGAGTGACGCCGTGCACGTCGCTGGCGAACCCGAGGCCGAGCTTCGTCGCGACGGCGGCACCGTAGCCCATCGCGTTGACGGTGAAGGCGAGGAGGACGACGCGCGGGTGCCTTGCCTCGATCAGCGCCTCGAGCGCCTGCTGGTACGTGTCGCCCTCGAACTCGTCGGCCCCGGCCGCGACCGTGACGATCTCGTCGACTCCCGGCAGGTTGACTGCATCGCAGAGCGGGTCCGGGTCACGTGCGACCACGGCGACCGTCACGGACCCGAGCTCCGTCCCGGCCGTGACGAGCTCGCGGGTGACGTCCCGCACCGCGCCTCGCAGATGCTCCGTGACGACGAGAACGCTCACTGGAGACGCTCCTTCACGATCTCGGCGATGCGGCACGCAACCTCGGCGGGCTCCGTGCCGAGCAGCTCCGCGCCTTCGCCGCGAGGCGGAACGAACATCCTCCGGACCCGTGAGCCCGGAGCGACCTCGGGCGGGGCAGTCACCGTGATCTCGACCTGCTCAGCCTGCTTGATCGCACGGAGGTTCGCGTACCGCGGCTCATTGATGCCCGTCTGGATCGTCAACACGGCAGGCAAGTCGACCTCGACGACGTCGACGAGCCCGCCCTCGAGCTCACGGTGCACGACCGCGTGCCCTACACCCGCGGCGAGCTCGAGCTTCGCCACGACCGCGACGCGCGGGAGGCCGAGAAGCTCGGCGAGCGCCGTCCCCGTCGCCGCCTGCACCGCGTCGCTCGACTGAACCCCGCAGAGGACGAGGTCGGCGTTCTCCTCGCGGACGACCGCGGCGAGCGCCTGGGCGACCGCGAGCGGGTCACCCGCGACCGGTGCCTCGACGCGGATCGCGCGGTCGGCTCCCATCGCGAGGCAGCGCCGGAGCGCTGCCTCGCTGTCGGATGACCCATACGTCACTGCAACCACCTCGCCGGCGTGCGCCTCGCGCAGCCGGATTGCCTCCTCGGTCGCGTACGCGTCCCACTCGTTGAGGGCGGTGTCGACGTAGTCGGGATCGACGTCGAGCCCGTCGGTAGTGAGCTCGACCTCGTCGCCGAGCACGCGGACCTGCTTGACGCAGACCACCGTCTTCATGCGGTTCCCGCCACCGCTGCCGTGTACCAGGCCCGCTCCGTCGCGGTGATCCCCGGCTCGACGACGCGACGCTCGCGCCTGAAGGGAAGCGGGATCGACGGATCGGCCGCGTCGATCTCCCGGGCGAGCCGATGCCCCGAGAAGACCGCGTCGGCGATCAGGCGGGGAGCCTCGCAGTCGCCGACGCGATAGAGCGCGTCGACGCCCTCGTCCCTGAGCCCCTCGAGCCCGATCGTGTCCTTCAACTCACGCCAGAGCCGGTCGTTTGAGCGCCGCTGCGAGACGAGGACGACACCGTCGGCGGCCCACGTCTTCTGGTGTGCGTCGACGTCGTACACGTGCACCGCGTGCACTGCGCCCTGCTCGATGCGAACGGGCAGGTGGTAGGGCACGATCTCGACGCCGAGCGAATGCAGACGCCGGTGCATGTTCGGCGCCTCGAGCGTGAAGTGCATGTAGGGCGCGACGTGCCCGAGTGGGGTCATGAGCGTCACCTTCTTCCCCTCGATGGCGAGCTTCTCCGCCAGGGAAACACCCATGAAGTACCCGTCGTTGTCGAAGATCACGACGCTGTCACCGGCGAGCTGCTTGCCCTCGCCCATCAGCTGGTCAGGCGTCGCCTGCCAGTCGAGGCTCGCGTCGGCGCCTTCGATCACGTCGTGCGAGGCACCGTTGAGCCCATCCGTCGCCCAGTAGGAGCCCGTCGCGACGACCACGATCTCGGCGCCGTATTCGGCGACGTCCTTCGCCGCGAGCGTCGTCGAGGGAATGAACTCGACGTTGGCGAGCTTGGCGAGCTGGATCTTGCGGTAGTTGACGATCCGCGCCCACTCACCGAGCCCCGGCAACTGCGGGATCCACCGCATCGTCCCGCCCATGTCGTCCTGTGCGTCGACGAGATGCACGCGGCGCATGCCGCGCTTCCCGAGCACCATCGCGCACTCCATCCCGGCAGGGCCGGCACCGACGACGAGCACGTCGTTATCGGCGTTCTTCGCCTTCGTGAACTTCTCGGGATGCCACGCCCGGCGGTACTCCTCGCCGGCGGTGGCGTTCTGCGTGCAGACGAGCGGTGGCCCGCCGATCTCCCAGCGGGAGATGCAGACGTTGCAGCCGATGCACTCGCGGATGTCGTCGAGCCGACCGTCCTCGATCTTCTTCGGGAGGAACGGATCGGCCGTCGACGGGCGACACGTGGCGATGATGTCGAGCTTGCCGGTGCGGATCGCCTCGGCCATCGCGTCGGGGTTCGTCCAGCGGCCGACGCCGAGCACCGGCTTCTTCGAGACCTCCTTGACGGCGGCCTGCCACGGCAGCGCGCGCCCCTCCGGATAGAACCGCGACGGGGTCGCGTCCTCGCCCCACTCCGCGATGCCGGAGAGGTTGATGTCCCACACGTCGACGAGATGGTCGACGAGCTCGACGAACGGCAGGCAGTCGCGCTTCAACTGCGTCCCGGCCTCGCCGAGGAACATGTCGGTCGACATGCGGACCGCGATCGCGCAGTCGTCCCCGACAGCCTCCTTCACCTGCTCGATCGTCTCCCGCCAGAACCGGGCGCGGTTCTCGAACGATCCGCCGTACTCGTCGGTGCGCTTGTTGTAGAACGGCGTGAGGAATTGCTGCGGCAGATAGGAGTGCGAGCCGTAGACGTAGACGATGTCGAACCCCGCGCTCCGCGCCCGCTTCGCCGCCTCGACGTACAGCTGCTGCAGGTACCGAATGTCGTCCTTGTCGGCCTCGATCGCGTAGGTGAGGTACTCGAAGTCCGAGGGGATCTGCGAGGGCCCACGGGGGACGCACCGCGACTCCATGCAGGGCGCGTGCGGGCCCCCGTACCAGAGCTCGGCGGCGGAAAGGCAGTCGTGCTCGTGGAGCATGTCGCACATGAGCGCGAGGTTGCGGATGTCGTCGTCGTCCCAGAGCCGGGCGGACATGCGATGCGTGTCGTCTGACTCGGGCGAGATCGAGCAGTACTCCGTCGAGACGGCGCCGAAGCCGCCTTCCGCCTTCGTCGCGCGGAAAAATGCCTGGCTGAACGGCTTTTCGGAGCCGAAGCCGTTGCAGTGCGGGATCTGATAGAAGCGGTTCTTCATCACCTTCGGACCGAGCGTGATCGGCTCGAAGAGGATGTCGTGCTTGGGGTCGCGCGCCATGGGGCTGTGCCTCCTCAGGTGGGTGCGAACTCCAAGATTCTCCGGTGTCGCGAGGGCCGGAAGCACTGTGGGGAAACCTCTCCCGGCTGCGGAAAACCACTGATTCAGTGGAACAATGTTGCCGTTAAGGCAACAGATCCAGGACGGAGGCCCGGTCGCCCGGGCCTCCGCTCGAGCTCGGATCTCGCGGAGCGCTAGCCGTGCTGCATCTCCTGCTCGATGAGCGCCGCCTCGTGGGCGTCCGGCATCGTCGGCGTCTCCTCCCGCCAGTGCGGGGTCTCCCCGTCCTGGATCATCCGCCGGACGAAGAAGAGCACGAGCCCACCCGCGAGGACGGCCAGTCCGATGATCTTCTCCTTCGTGCCCCCGTAACCGCCGGCTGCGTTCTGGAACCACCCGAACCCGACGATCGTGAGGATTCCGCACCAGACGGCGAGCACCAGTGCGATCGGAGTCCACACCGGACCGAGCTTGATCGGCCGCGGCCAGTTCGGCCGGTCGCGTCGCAGAAGCACGAACCCCGAGAGCGCGAACATGTGCGCGAGGACGTAGCCGAGGTTCGACGCGGCGAGGATCCCGAAGATGTTCCCGACGAGCAAGACGAAGAGGATGTTGACGACCATGTCCACGGTCATCGCGTTGCCCGGCACATGGTGATGGTTGAGCGCCCCGAGCTGCTTGATCGTCATCCCGTCACGGGAGATGCCGTAGAGAGCCCGCCCTCCGTCCGCGGTCGCGGTGTTCATCGTGATCAGGAAGCTCGCGACGATACACACGACGAGGATGTCCTTGAGGAGCTCGGAGTCCGTGCCGAGGATCGACATCATCCCGCCGACGTAGTCGTACCCGGAGACCGACTCCGCCCCCGCGCCACCGACGAATGCGATCGGCAGCACGATGTACACCACGAGCGAGAACAACGCGGCCGAGCGAAGCGCAAGCTTCGTGTCGCGGACCGTGTCCTTGTACTCGGGCGCAAACGTCGCGCAGACGTCGACCCCCCAGGCCGACCAGCACATCAGCCACAGCCAGACGAGCGCAAGCTGGAGCCCACCCCAGGCCTGCCCGGAGTCGTTCAGCGTGTTGACGAGATTGTCACCGTCGAACGACCCGTTGAGGAACGGGTAGATCATCATCACGAACAGGGGGATCATCAGCAGGGCCCCCGCGATGTAGCCGAACGAGACGCCGACGCGGGTCCCGAAGACGTTGAAGAGCCACACGGAGAGGATCAGCCCGATCGCGATCGCTGCCGGAAGCCCGAACTCGGTCAGACCGAAGACCGAGAAATACCCGTCGCCGGCCAGGTAGCTGCCACCCGGCTCGCCCGAAAACCAGGCGCCCTGGATGATCGAGCCGACGAAGAGACCGTTGACGGAGAGGACGACCGACCACCCGATCCAGTAGCCGAATGTTGCGACCGGCCCGATAAGCGTCGTGTACTTGCGCCAGGCCTCGTGCGCGTAAAGCGCGAGCCCGCCCGACTTGTCCGGGAACATCGCTGCGAGCTCGGAGTAGATCGTGTTGATGAACACGGCAACGATCGCCGAGATGCCCCACAGGAGCGCCGCGCCCCAGCCCCCGAGATCGCCGACCGAGTAGCCGAGCGATCCAAGGAGGAACCCCGGGTTCGCGAGCGCGATGACGAACCCGTCATACCAGCGAAGAGTCTTGAGGAGCTGACGTTCCTCAACCGCTACAACCGCCACAACCGAACCTCCATCTCGGGGTCAGCACTCGGCACGGTGCTCTTGCGCGAACCTAACAGCCTCCCGGACAAGGTCAAGGGGCCGTTTCCCCTGTGGAAATAGTGTGCCCATCTCCCGGGTAGACTCCGGCCCCGTGCTCCGCCCCCTGCTCACGATCACATGCGACTGTGGGACGGTCGGCCACGCCCGCATCGGCGAGACGTGGACGTGCACCGGTTGCGGCCGTGCGTGGGACATGTCGAGAGTGCCGCGCGACGAGTACGAGACACTGATGCGGAAGGTGCGCACATACTCACTCCTCACCCTCGGCCCGCCGGTCACTGCTGCTGCGATCCTCGTGCCGCTCGCGGTCGTCGTCAACATCGGCTACGCGTTCCTGCTCTTCGTGCTGGTGATGGCCTGGGGGCTCCTGGTCGCACCGCAGCTGCGCAAGCGCGCCCGCAAGAACGTGCTCGAAGCGGTACCACGCTGGAAGCTCGAGGCCGAGCCGCGCCCCGAGCAACCGCCGGAGCGCTAGCTGAGTTGCGCAGCGATCCGCTCGCCGATCATCACAGCGGGCAGGTTGGTATTTGCGCGTGGGATCTGCGGCATGAGCGACACGTCCGCGACGACGACACCCGGCAGCCCGCGAACGCGTCCGTCCGCATCGCAGACGTCGCCCATCGCGCACGTGCCGACGGGGTGGTAGTAGTGCACGACCTCGGCGCGGATCGCGTCGTCGCTCGAGACGTCGGTGACCCGGGCACCGAGGAGCGGCGCAAGCGTCGGGTGATCGAGGATCTCGTCCGCGAGCCGGAGCCCGTCACGGAGCACGGCGAGGTCGTGCCCCTCGAGATCCGAGAGATACGCATGATCGATCCTCGGGGCAAGCGCAGGATCGGCGCCGACGACGTCGCAGCGCCCGCGGCTCCGAGGCGTCATGCACGCGACCTCGATCGCGACGCGTCCTTTGAGCAAGCTCGTCTGCGTCGACCAGCACACGGGGAAGAGGTGGAGATCGAAGAGCCCGTCGGTGGCAAACGTCGAGAGCGCCTTGCCGAGCGTCTGCTCCTCCGGAAGGAACCCCGACGCCTCGGCTTCGTCGAGGTACCCCTGAAGCTCGGGCCCGATCACGCGGTCGGAGTGAACCATCGGGTGGTCGTGGAGGTTCGCGCCGACTCCAGGCAGCTCGAGCACCGGCTCGATGCCGGCGGAGCGCAACCGCTCCGGATCGCCGATACCGGAGCGCTGGAGGATCGCGGGCGTGCCGTAGACGCCGGCGGAGAGCACGAGCGTCCCGGCGAGGAGCTCGATCGGCGCACTGGCGCGCGATCCGTGCACGAGAACACCGGCGTCAGTCGTGACCAGCCGGTCGACGAGCGTACGGTCGAGGATCCGCAGCCGACCCGAGTCGCGAACCGGGTCGAGATAGGCGAACGCCGCGTTCCACCGCGTCGTCCCGACCACGTTGACGGTCTCGAGCCCGAACGAGTCGTTCGCGTCGAGGTTGCAAAGGTCGGAGGCCATCCGCCAGCCGAGCGCCTCGGCGGCGACGAGGCAGTGCTCGTGGAACGGCACCGCCTCGCTCCGGTCATACGTGCGGACGCGCATGCGCTCGACGACCCGGGCGTAGCTTTGCTCGACGTCTGCGCCCGTCCAGCCGGGAAGCCCCCACCCGTCGTAGTCGCTTCGATGCCCGACGGCCGCGATCGCCCCGTTGTGAGACGAGCAGCCACCGATCACGCGCGCTCGCTCGAACGTCCAGCGGCCTTCGCCGTAGCCCCAGTCGTGACTGAGAGCGAGCGCCCGGGCGTCGACAAGGTCGCCCGGCCAGCGTGGGTCACCGAACGGGCCGTAGTCCGGCCCGGCCTCGACGAGCAGGACGTTGCGCCCCGCCTCGACCAGGCACCCGGCGACCGCGGCGCCGGCAGAGCCGCCGCCGACGACGACGACCTCCGCGTCGAGCCTCATTCCGCTGTCCACCCTAGCCTCGCCGAGAGCTCGAGCGTCGCCTCGCGCAACGCCGGAAGCACCGACTTGCGAGCGCCGGCGTCGAACCGCGCGACCGGCCCCTGGACACCGAGGATCGCGGCGAGCTCGCCACGACTCCCGAACGCCGGGGCGGCGACGGCGGCCAGATCCTCCTCACGCTCACCAACGGTCTCGGCCCACCCCTGCGCCTTGACCTGGTCGATCTGGCGGGCGAGCGCGCGCGGATCGGCGATCGTCCTCGCCGTGAACCGGCGGAGCGGCCCGGGCGGGAGTGTCGCGCCACCGAAGGCGAGCATCACCTTTCCGGTCGCGGTCGCGTGGGCGACACTCGGCCGGCCGATTTGGGCAACACCCTGCACGGACGAGGGGCTGCGGACGAAGTCGACCGTGACCGCCTCGTGCTCGCCGGGCACCGACAGCGTTGCGGTCTCCGAGGTCGCGTCGACGAGCGCCCGCAGTGCGGGCTGCGCGAGCTCGCGCAGATCGAGCCGGTCGACGACGGTGTTCCCGAGCTGGACGAGCCGCACGCCGAGGCGGTACCGGCCGCTCGGGGCCTGCTCGACATAGCGCCCCGCCGCCAGCGTCGCGAGCAGCCGCGAGACCGTGCTCGCGTTGACGCCGGTGCGACGTGCGAGCTCGTTCGTCCCGAGCTCGCCGCCCGCGGCGAGCTCGTCGAGCACGGCGAGTGCCCGGGAGACGGCGGCAACCCTGCGAGCGGCTTGTCGAGGCGTGGGAGGCATGCTACGGTGTCCCCGATTGTGACATACCATTGCCGCTACGGCAAGGTACTCGCCGGGAGGAGATCATGGGACAGCCGACCGCTTCGCGCTACGTCGTCATCGGGGCCGGGATGCACGGGCTCTCGACGGCCTACCACCTTGCCGTCGAGCTGCGCCAGCGCGGGCTCGGCTCGGGCGCCGACATCGTCGTCGTCGAGAAGGCAACGCCCGGCGCGGGCGCGACCGGGATCGCGTGCGGCGTCGTCCGCAACAACTACTTCCAGCCGGCGATGGCCGAGCTGATGCAGGCGTGCGTGGAGGTGTGGGAGTCCGACCCCGCCGCATATCACTACAACGGCGTCGGCTACATCGCGCTCGGCCCGAAGGTGCAGGAGAGCGACCTGACGCAGGTCGCCGAGCGTCACGAGCGCATCGGCTATCGCTCCGAGCTGATCGTCGGTGAGTCCGAGGTCGACGCCCACATGAAGCAGCTCTTCCCCGACTGGCGCGCGAAGGGCGTCACCGTCTGCCTGCACGAGCACCAGGGCGGCTTCGCGTTCAACACCGAGTCGGTGATGGGCCTGCGCGACAAGTGCGCCGCCGAGGGTGTCGCGATCCTCTCGTATACCGAGGTCACCGGCTTTCAGCACGGCGCTGACGGCAGCGTCACCGCCGTCGAGACGAGCAAGGGGCCGATCGCCGTCGGTGAGCACGTCGTCGTCGCGCCGGGGCCCTGGGCGAAGCGGTTCTGGGGGATGCTCGGGCTGCCGATGACGATCGACATCCACACGCCGGCGGGTGACGTCGTCAGCGATCAGCCGATGTGGACCTACTGGAACCTCCAGGAGGGCGAGATCACCGTTGACCCGCTGATGTTCGACACCGCCGACGGGGGCGCGCCGCCGGTCATCCACCTCGATACCGACGCGCCGCTCTACACCGACGAGGGCGACCTCGTCACCGACGAGCTCTGGGGCATCTACTACAAGCGCGACCGACACGGCGTCCAGGGCGGAGCCTCCCCGCTGACGGTCGACGGTGATGTCGAGCTCGATCCCTATCCGTCGACGACGAACGTCGACGACTCGTTCCCCGACATGTGGTGCGCCGCCCTCTCGCACGCGATGAGCCGGTTCGAAGGGTGCAGGGCGCTCTACAAGCACGCCCGCTCGGGCGGCGTGGGCTCCTTCACGGCCGACAACTTCCCCGTGTTCGACTGGCTGAAGCCGAACGTCTACGGGATTCTCGACTCGAACCACGGGTACAAGATGATCGGCGTCGGGCGCGAGGTCGCCCGGGTCCTGCTCGGCGAGAGCGCGCCGCTACTGACGCCGTTCCGCTTCGAGCGGTTCGCGACGGGCGATCTCCACCCCGTCTCGAACAGCCCCTACCCCTGGAGCTAGCAAACCCGCGCGCGCGGCCGGCGACCAACGCGCAATGTCTGACACCTCGTGAGCCGTTCAGAGCGGCGGCGCGAGCTGCGATGGGCGCACTTTGCGCGAACCTGTCCCGAGCAGATGTCCTCGTGAGACATGTCGCGGTGTCAGACATTGTCCACGGTGCCAACGGCGCCGGCCGGCGCCGGCCGCTCGACGAGGCCGAGTCGCTCGGCTAGCCACCGCTTCGTGGTCGACTGCACGACCAGCGTGACGATGATCGCGACGGCGACGGTCGTGGTCAGCTCGTCGCCGATCGTCGTCCCTTGCGCAACCAGGAGCGCGGCGACGGCCGCGGGAACCACGCCGGTCTCGCGTGACCAGGTCAGGAAGATCGCCTCGGCTCTCGTCCAGCGACCGCGCCGGTCGAGCCCGAGGCAGAGCATCACCGTCAGCGGCCGTGCGACGAGGATGAGCGCCGCAACCGTCGCCAGGGCAGCCGGGGCGTGCTCGGGGAACGACTCGAACGGCAGGTTGGCCCCGAGCACGACGAACACGAAGATCACGACGACGTCGGCGAGGATCCCGACGAACCCCTCGAGCAGCTGCTCGCGGGCGGGGATCATCCGCAGGCCGAGCATGTCGATGTTGCCGACGATCGCGCCGGCGATGAATGCACCGAGGTACCCGCTGCCGCCGACGGAGTCGATCGTGAAGTAGCCGGCCGCGACGATGAGCATCACCGCGATCGCCGGGGTCTCGCTCCACACCCCGATGCGGCGATCGGAGATGAGGATCGCGAGCACCAGCCCGATCGCGACGCCGATCAGCGTCGAGAGGGTGACCGCCTCGAGGAAGTCGACCAGAGGCGTTCCGAGCGAGCCGCCGTCGACGACAAACGCCGCGAGCGTGAGCGCCAGCGCAGCCCCGGTGGGATCGTTGAGCGCCGACTCGGCGACGATCGTCTGCGACACCTTGGGTCGGATCTCCAGCCGCTCGAAGAGCGGGATCAGGATCGCTGGGTCAGTCGGCGCAAGGACAGCACCAATCAGGAGCCCGTTCTCGAACGGAAGCCCGAACGCCCACGCCGCGACTGCGCCGGTCACGACGCAGGTCAGCACGACGCCCGGCACGGCGAGCATCCCGAGCCCAACGGCGACCCGCGAGAGGACGGTGGCCGAGAGGCCGAGCCCGCCGTAGAAGAGGATGAACGAGACCCCGAGGGTCAGAAGAAGCTCGATCCCGACGTTGTCGAGCGGAACGTCGACGGCGTCGGTCACGGACGGACCGAGGATCGCCCCGACCGCGAGCAGGACGACCATCCGCGGCAGCCGCACGATTCCGGCGACCAGCTCCGAGACGAGCCCGGCAGCCAGGATGATCGCGAGGGTCTGGGTGATCTCGCGTGCAGTCACGCGGATCGTTCTACACGACGACTACGTCGACACCCTCGGAGCGAAGCCGCCGCGAAAGCTCGTTGCCCACATCACCCTCGATCCGTCGCCGTAACCCCGTCGCCGGATTGGCGTCGATCACGATCGTGCCTGCCCCGCGCACGCGGGCGACGTCGGCGAGCTTGCGTGCCGGCTTGCGGGTCGCGGCGACCTGGCCGTCGGCGGCGACCCCGCGCTTGCGCAGCGCCCGGATCGCGGTCGCGACCCACTCCTGCCGCTCCGCGAGCTCTTGCTTCGTCGGGAGCAGACCTGGATGCGGGACGCCGAAGCGGGTGCCGTAGATCTTCGCGAGCGTGACGACCGCGACAGGAGCGCCTCCGGAGAGGTCGGCCGCTCTCGCGATCGCCCTCTCCGAAAACGCCTGCCGGCCGTCTGAGGCGAGCAACACCTCGCACCGCTCCGTCGGCTGCTCGTCCCACGTGCGGCGAGACCGACGGCGCGGCAGCGCTATGCCTCCGACCTGGCGGCAGCCCCCACCGACTTGTCCTCGAGCTGTCGCCACCAGTTGAGCGGGACGTACAGCGCGACGAGAATGAGCCCGATCCAGAAGAGCCAGCGATAGCCCGACCCGACTGCGTAGTCGGCGGCGTAGTAGCCGCCGATCGCCCAGAGCAGCAGCCCGACAACGCCGATCACCAGCCCGAGCGGCCCGAACGCCCGAGGCATCCGGAGTTGACGCGGGGTGTCGTCTCGCATCGAGCGGAAGAGCCCGTAACCGACGAGCGAGATCATCAGGGCGAGCAGGTAACCCATGTTCGAGAAGATGTAGATCTGCAGCGGCGAGCCCACGAACAGCACCGCGATCGAGCAGACGAGGCTGAGCAGCATTGAGAACGACGGTGCGTGGTGCTTGTTCGTCCAGCCGAACGCTCGCGGGAGGATTCCGTCGTGCGCGTTCTGGTAGAGGCCGCGCGAGGCGCCCATGATCGCGTTCAGCACCGAGAGGCAGAGGGCGACGATCAGCGCCAGGCCGATGAACCACGTCCAGAACCGATTGACGCCGAAGATCTCGTCGACGTACCCCTGGAAGAGAACGTTCGCGTCGCCGATGAAGCCCTCGTTCTTCGCCGCGAGCTCCGCGAGACCGGCGCCGCCGAGAACGGTGAAGACCATGATCGGCAGGGTCAGGTAGACGAAGAACCCGAAGAGCCCCTCGGCCGTGATCGCGATCTTGGCGTCGCGCGCCGGCTCGCGGCACTCGCCGATGTAGCAGGCAGCCGCCTCCATCGCGAGCACCGTCCACGTGTAGATGAACGCCCAGCCGACGATGAGCTGGAAGCTGCCGTTGACGCCAGAAGGAAGCGAGAGGTCGAGACGATCGAAGCCGTGCAGCGAGCCCGGCTTGAAGAACGGGAGCACGATCAGGAGCACGAGCGGGATGATCGTCGCGATCCCGAGGAAGGTCGCGAAGCCTGCGCCGAGCCGGATCCCCATCCAGCACGGGACGAACATCACGAGCAGGAGGATGATCGCGACGACGAGCACGTCAACCGAGACCTCCGCCCCGAACCGGGAGCTGATCGGGCCGAACGAGCCGCCGAAGTCGATGTTGAACAGGTCGACGATGTAGAGCGAGGCAAGGTACGCGTTGATCGGGGCAACCGTGAACCAGCCGAGCCAGTACGCCCACGACGAGAGCCCGCCCATGTGGACAGCGACCTTCTCGCCAAGCGGCTTGAACGTTTCAAACGCGTACGAGGGCAGTCCGCCGGCGCGCTCGGGCCACGTCGCTGCCATCTCGGCGAGGCAGAAGCAGAGGAACACGCCGATCGCGGTGAGGACGCCGAACAGGACGATCGCGAGACCGCCGAGCGCGACGAGCGCGTAGCCGATCAGGCCGATGATCAGCACCGTCCCGGCCAGCCCGATCACGAAAGCACCCCACCAGTTCGTCTCGCGCGCGAGCCCACCCTCACGGGGCTCGATGTCGATCATGCGTGCGTCGAAGTCGCTCACAGCCGTCCCTCCCGTGTGGAGCAGTGCTTGAAGGAGCAATCGAAACGCACCGGCCGGACAGAGTCAAGGCCTTCCGCGAAAATCGTTGCCGCAGCGGAAACGCTCGGCGCGCCTTGCCGCGCCCGGCGACGCTACATGACCCTGACGACAGGGCAGGGAGCGAGCCGCTCGAGGCGGGCGCTCCCGAGCGCAAGCCTGATGCGCTGGGTGAGCCTCCGGGGCGGGCCGGCCACGATCAGACGGGCGCCGCTCTGCTCGGCCACGACCGAGAGGACCGTGCTCTCCCGCCCACGCGCGAGAACCGCACGGGCCCCGACGCCGAGCCTGAACAGGGTGCGGCGAGCCTCGTCGAGCGACCGCTCCCGCTCCTCGACCTCGAACGGGTCGACCCGGAAGCCGTTGCCGGTCCAGGCGGGCTCGATCGCTCCGACGACGACGACATTGTCGTCGTCACCGGCGAGCACAGCGACGCGCTCGAGCGTCCTCCGCGCAGCTCTCCCGCCGTCGACGCCTACGACAATGGTTGCCAACTCACCTCTCCTTGCATCACACCCGGTTATCGGCGCGTCTCCGTGTCTTTGTAGAGTCTGCTGTAGAATCAGCCGCGGATTCAACAGCAGAGCTGTAGTGGCGACGACGCATCCACCTCCCTCGACCGGCCTCCCCGCGCTCGACGCCGCGCTTGGTGGTCTGCACTGGGGCGACAATGTCGTCTGGGAGGCGGCACAGGTCTCGACGCTCGCGCCGTTCGTCGCGGCGTCGGCGAAGGCGCTCGAGCCATACGACGCAGCAACGTGGGTCGCCTTTGGCAACGGCAACGCGGACAGCCGTCCCGGGTTTCGCACGCTCGACGCAACGGCGGGAGCGCGCCTGGCCGAGCCGCGACCTCTCCTCGGCGAGCTCCGCCGGCTCTGTGCCGCTGACCGACGGCACCTCGTCGTCTTCGAACCGCTCGAGGAGCTCGAGGAGCGCTGGGGCTCGGAGCTGACCGGCCGCTTTTTCGTTCAGGCGTGCCCGATGCTTCTCGGGCTCGGAGCCGTCGCCCACTGGCAGCTCACCGCTCGCAAGGGACGCTCACAGCTGCGCCGCCGGATCTCGGACGTGACGCAGTGCGTGCTCACCGTGGGCGACGGCACGGTGCGGATCTCCAAGGCCGAGGGACGCCCACCGTCGGTCGAGGGCCTCGTCTTCAAGTATCGAACGGAGCCGGAGGGGGTCGTGCTCGAGGAGGCCCCGGCCGCCGCCGTGCTCGGCATCGGGCTGCGCATGCTGCGCCGCGAGCGGCGCCTCTCTCAGCGCGAGGTCGCGGAGCTCGCTCGCGTCTCGGCGAGCGCGATCTCGCAGGCGGAGCGAGGCGAGCGGGGGCTCTCGCTCGACACGCTCCTCGAGCTGACGGGGCGGCTCGGGATCACCCTCGACGAGCTCCTGCACGGCTCGGGCGGCCGGGGGTATCGGATCGTGCGCCGCGACGACCCACAGCGCGACGCGGTGAACCGCCCGGTAGCGCTCTTCGACGACCCGCGAGAAGGCGTGCGCGTCTACGTGGTGCGCCTCACGCCGGGGGCCGGCGCGTCGCCCGAGTTCGTCCACAAGGGCCCCGAGATCGTCGCGGTCGCCCAGGGGCTTGTTCAGGTGCTGCTCGACGGCGGCACCCCGGTGTTGCGGCAGGGCGAGGCGCTCTTCGCGGGCGACAGCGGCGTCAACGGGTGGCGAAACCTCACGGACGGCCCCGCGCTCGCGTTCTGGGTGCTTCGCGACGGTTAGCCGATTGCCGACGACGTCGGTGGGGCGTCGTTCAGAACAGCCCCACCGTCTCGCCGCTCTCGTCGAGGTCGATCGCGTAGGCCGCCGGCTCCGCGCCGAAGCCCGGCATCTGCAGCATCTCGCCGCAGAGCGGCACGAGCATGCCCGCGCCGGTGTACGCACGGACGTCGCGGATCGGGACGGTGAACCCGGTCGGCCGGTTTCGCTGCGTGGGATCGTGCGAGAGCGAGAGGTGCGTCTTCGCCATGCAGATCGGCAGGTGGCCAAGGCCCTGCTGCTCGTAACGGGCGATCGCCTCGCGAGCGGCGGGCGCGAGCTCGATCCCGTCGGCGCCGTAGACGACTTTCGCGATCTTCTCGATCTTCGTCGCGATCGGCTCGGCATCCTCGTAGACGAAGCGGAAGTCCGACTCGGCGTCGGCGGCGGCGACAACCACCTCGGCCAGCTCGGTCACCCCCGCGCCGCCTTCGCCGAAGCCGTTGTGGATCGCTGCCCCGAACGCGCCCGCCTCGAGCGAGCGCTGCTTGATCAGCTCGAGCAGCTCCGCCTCGTCGTCGGGACGGGTGTTGATCGCGACCACCGGCTGGATCCCGAACGCGCGCACGTTCTCGATGTGCTTGGCGAGGTTCGCCATCCCGGTCTCGACCTCGGCCCGCATCTGCGCCATGTCGGCCTTCGTCTTCCAGTCGCCGCCGCCGTGGTGACGCAGCGCGCGCACGGTCGCGACGACGACCACCACGTGCGGCCGCAACCCACCGACCCGGCAGACGATGTCCATGAACTTCTCCATCCCGAGATCGGCGGCAAAGCCCGACTCGGTGATCAGGTACTCGCCGAGCTTGAGCCCGACCCGGTCGGCAATGATCGAGTTGTTGCCGTGGGCGATGTTCGCGAACGGACCCGCGTGCATCAGGCAGAGCTGGCCCTCGAGCGTCTGAACGAGGTTCGGCTTGATCGCCTCCTTGAGGAGCACCGCCATCGCGCCGGCCGCCTTCACATGTTCGGCGGTCACGGGAGTCCCGTCGGCCGTGTATCCGACGGTGATCGCGCCGAGCCGGCGGCGAAGATCCTGAAGGTCGGTCGCGAGGGCGAGGATCGCCATCACTTCGCTCGCGGCGGTGATGTCGAAGCCCGACTCCGCCGGGATCCCATTCTTCGGCCCGCCGAGACCGGCGACGATGTTGCGCAGCGAGCGGTCGGTGACATCGATCGCGCGCCGCCAGGTCACCTGCGCGATCTCGGGTGAGTGACCGTGGAAGCGGTGTGCGTCGACAAGCGCCGAGAGGAGGTTGTTCGCGGCAGTGATCGCGTGAATGTCGCCCGTGAAGTGGAGGTTGATGTCCTCCATCGGCACCACCTGCGCGTAGCCACCGCCGGCGGCACCCCCCTTGACCCCGAACACAGGGCCGAGCGACGGCTCGCGCAGCGCGACGATCGGCTTGCGGCCGATCCTGCCGAGCCCCATCGTCAGCGCGACCGACGTCGTCGTCTTGCCCTCCCCGGCCGGGGTGGGGGTGATCGCGGTGACGTTGATCAGCTTCGCGTCGGGACGGCCTGCGAGCCGGTCGAGGATCGAGAGGTCGACCTTGGCCTTGTAGCGTCCGTACAGCTCGAGCTCGTCGGGCAGGATCCCGTTCTCTTCGGCGACTTCGGCGATTGGGCGTAGCGTCGCGGCCTGCGCGATCTCGAGGCTCGAGAGCATCGGTGGTGGTCCTTTCTTCGGGTCAGTGGCTCACGGCCGCTGCCGCGAGCTCGGAGACGAGCGTATCTGTGTGGAATCGCTCGAGCCTGAACGGCTCGATCAGGGCCGGCGTCTTTCCGGTGGCGATCAGCTCGGCGAGCGTGACGCCGGTGATCGGCGCCGCCTTGAAGCCGTAGGTGCCCCAGCCGCAATCGACCAGGAATCCGTCGATCTCGGTGAGGCCCATGATCGGGCTGTAGTCCGGGCTCATGTCGCAGAGGCCGGTCCAGTGCCGCAGGATCTTCGTCGAGTGCAGCTGCGGGAAGAGCTCGAGAACATGCCGGCACGCGTACTCGACGAACGGGAACGTGCCCTTGTTCGAGTACGTCGGATACGGCTCGACCTCGGCGCCGATCAGGAACTCGCCGCGATCCGTCTGCGAGACGTAGATGTGCATCTGCGCCGAGACGATGATCTTGTCGAGGAACGGCTTCACCGGCTCGGTGACGAACGCCTGAAGGATCGAGGTCGTGATCGGCAGCTTGACCCCGGCGAGCTTCGCAACGGGGCTCGACCAGCCCGCGGTCGCGCTCAGCACAACGCCGGCGGCGATGTACCCCTGGGTGGTCTCGACGCCGTGGCAGCGGCCGTCGCGCACGTCGATCCCCGTGACCTCCACGCCCTGGTGGATGT
The DNA here is from genome assembly GCA_046330385.1 of Gaiellales bacterium. Lineage (GTDB taxonomy): Bacteria > Actinomycetota > Thermoleophilia > Gaiellales > Gaiellaceae > Gaiella. Next base: position 760,603 of record JAXLSV010000003.1, read on the forward strand.
CGATCCCGGCCCGTCCGACCTGCTTCGCATAGCCCCACACGACCGCGTCGTGGCGGATGATCCCGCCCGGCGGATGGTAGAGCGCCCCCTGGATCGGCCAGGTGACGTCGTCACCGATGTTGATCTGGGGACACAGCTTCTTGACCTCGTCGCGGTCGATCACGCGGCTGTTGATCCCCAGGAGCTTGTTCACCTCGGCGCGCTCGTTCTGCACGACGAGCGAGCGGTCGGAGTGCGCGAGCGTGAAGTGGCCGTGCTGCGAGAACATCAGGTTGAAGTCGAGCTCGGCCGAGAGCGTCTCGTAGAGCTTCACGCTCTCCTTGTAGAACGCGGCGCCCTCGGGGGTACGGTAGTTCGCGCGGATGATCGTCGTGTTGCGGCCGGCGGCGCCCGAGCCGATGTAGCTCTTGTCGAGGATCGCGACGTTGGTGATCCCGTGGTGCTTCGCGAGGTAGTAGGCGGTCGCGAGCCCGTGGGAGCCGCCGCCGACGATCACGACGTCGTAATGCTTGCGGAGCGCACCCGGCCGGCGGATCACCTTCTTCTTGAAGAAGATGTCCTTCACGACCGGGCCTTCCCGAGCATGTCGAGCGCGTCGACGCCGACAGGGCCACCGCCGAGCGAGGTCGCCCGGTTGACCGCGACCTGCCAAAGATGGTGCCCGAACTCCTGAGGGAAGATGAGCCAGATCATCTCCCCCACCTCGAGGGTGTGAACGTTGGCGACGTGGGCGACCTCTCCGCTCGCGGGGAGGTGGTGGAGATGCGTGAGGCGCCGAAACACGGTGTGGCGCTCCGGGCCGGCGAGCGCGAGCACGGAGAGCGTGCCCGAGAGGTCGAGCACGAACCGCTCGCCGAGGTCGGCTCGCACCGAGGCGGCATGGCTCGGCGGGCTGAGGACGAGCGAGCGCCGCTCGGAGATCCGGTACCAGACGACGTCATCACCCGAGACTGCCGGGCTGGAGGGGCGCACCTCGAAGATCGCGAGGTGCGAGAGATCGGCAACGCCGGCGACGGCAAGCGCCGCAGCCTCGCCGGGGATCGTGGTCGGTACGAGCCAGCCGTCGCGCTCGGCGAAGGTCGCGCCGGCGTCGCGCTGGCGGCGATCCATCGACGAGCGGGCGACCGTGCCGGCGGCCGCGGTCGAGGGCGAGAGGAAGTCGAGCGCGCTCACGCTGCCGCGGCCTCCTGTGGAGAAGCTGACACAAAGTTGGCACGGTTTGGGCTTGACGGAAATCTGTACCTGACACCGAACTGTGCCGCCGAGACACGTCCGGCGAAGCCCGAGGCGGGCTTTCCACCGTTTCGGTGGAACGATTGGCACAGAGTCGACACATCTCGACCCTTGACACGATTCTGTACCTGACACCGGTTCACGACTTGAGCCTCTCGCCGGCCGGGTCGAAGAACGCCCCCATGTGCACCTTCATCTGGACGTTGCGGCCGTCGACGCGCACGTCGAACGTGCCGCCGTCGACCGCGAGGTCGATCGGCACGATCGCAAGGCCGATCACCTTGCCGAGCTCCTGCGAGTGGCGCACGCTCGTGACACGCCCAGCCGAGCGACCGTCGACGACGACCTGACCGCCCTCCACCGGGATCGAGCCCGACGGGCTCTCGAAGCCGACCAGCATCCACCGTAGGCCCCGATCGGCAATCTGTTGCGTCGCCCATTTGCCGACGAACTCGAACTCCTTGTCGTTCTTCACGATCCATGGCATCGCCGCCTCGTGGAGGTTCGACTCCGAGTCGGTGTCCTGGGAGACGATCACGTGGCCCTTCTCGAGGCGCAGGATGCGCTGCGGCTCGAGCCCGAAGGGCGCTGCCTGCAAGTCTCTGCCGCGCTCGAGGAGCTCGTCCCACACGTGCTCGGCGAGCGGGCTTGCAAGGTGGAGCTCGTAGCCGAGCTCGCCGACGAAGCCGATCCGCAGCGCGAGGGCCTTCGCGCCGGCGACGGTCACGGGCTTGGCGTCGAGGTACGCGAGCCCTTCGTTCGAGAAGTCGTCGTCCGAGACACGCTCCATCAGCTCGCGTGCCTTCGGACCGGCGACGTTGATTGCCGCGAGGGCGCCCGTGAGGTTCGCGAACTGGACATCCATGAACCACACCGCGTTCCACCACGTGAACCACTGGTACACGCCGTCGGCACCGGTCGAGCTCGTCGTCACGTAGAACGTCTCGTCGTCGAGCCGCGCGACGGTGCCGTCGTCCATGATTCGGCCCGCGTCGCCCGTGAGGACGCCGTAGCGCACCCGCCCGAGCTTGAGGTCGGAGAAGCGGTTCGGGTAGACCCGATCGAGGAAGGCCCCGGCGTCAGGCCCCGTGACGAGGATCTTGCCGAGGGTCGAGACGTCGATCAGCCCCACGTGGTGGTGGACGTGCTGAGCCTCGTCGCCGGGCGGGCCGTACGAGTGAGGCCGGCGCCACGCGCCGGTCCACATCATCTTCGCACCGAGATCCTTGTGGCGGTGATGGAGCGACGTCCGCCTGCCCGGCTCCTCGGGATACCCGGCGATCAGCCCCATTGTCACGGGGGTGTACGGCGGCCGGGCGGTCGTCGTCCCGATCGTGTTCTCGTCGACTCCCTTGGTCTTCGCGAAGTAGCGGATCGCGTTGGTCGAGCAGAGACGCCCCTGACACGGCCCCATCGTGATCGTCGTGTACCGCTTCGACAGCTCGATCGAGTCGAAGCCCTCGTCGATCGCATACGAGAGGTCCTTCGTCGTCTGGTCCTCGCAGAAGCAGATGAAGCACTTGTCGCCGTGATGTCCGAGCGCGGGCGCCGGGACCGCCGGCTCGCCGACCTCGCCTGCGACCGCACCGACCGCCGCGACGTTGTCCGGGAGGCTGTGCGGAACGAAGACGCCCTTCGCGGCGTCGAACTCGACCTTCGCTCCCGCCTGCGCGAGCAGCTTGTAGTTCGGCTGGGGGCTGCCGGACATCACGACGAGATCACACTTCGTCACGACCCCGTTGACCGACAGGTCGCGCACGTAGCCCTTGCGCCCGGTCGCCTCGATGTTCGGCGGCTGCCCGTCGCGGAGATCGACGACGAGCGGCACGACGACCCCGGCCGCGCGCAGATCCTCGGCGGCGGCGAGCCCGCGATCGTCAGCGGTGATCACGGCTGCGCGGTCGCCCGGCTTGATCGACCACTGGTTGACGAGCCTGCGCACGGCGTCGGGGAGCATCACGCCGATCAGGTCGTTGCCCGGGAAGACGAGCGGCTGCTCGACGACGCCGCTGGCGACGACGACGTGGTCGGCGCGGAACTTGAGCAGGTGGTTGCCGATCGCGACCGGGACGAAGCCGTATTCGAAGATGCCGATCGCGATCGCCGGCGCGAGCAGCTCGACACCCGCGTCGAGCGCGCGCTGGCGCAGCGCCGCCGCGGTCGCCTGGCCCTCGCGATCGGCGAGGAGCCCGCCGCCGACGTCGTAGCCCTCATCGACAACGACGACCGACTTGCCGTCGGCGGCCGCCGAGATCGCGGCTTCGAGCCCGGCCTGCCCACCGCCGAGCACGAGCACGCCGACGTGACGGTGCTCGACCTCGATCGCCTCGGTGCGCGACCCGTTCGGATCGAGGACGCCGAGCCCGGCCGCGCCGCGCAGGAACTTCTCGTACAGCGGCCAGAGCTTGCGGGGACGGATGAAGGTCTTGTAGTAGAAGCCCGGCGGGGTGAACGGGCCGCCGAGCTTGTCGGTGACCTGCATCAGGTCGCGCTCGAGCGAGCCGACGTAGTTCTGGCCCTTGACGACGGCGCCCTCGCGGATCGGCGTCGTGCAGACGCGGACGTTCGGGATGCCGTCGACAGTCATCTGGCAGTTCGCGCAGTGCCCGCTGCAGCACTGCAACCCGCGCGGACGGTGGTACTTGAACGACCGTGAGAAGACGCGCTGCCCGGCGGCGTAGAGCGCTGAGCCGAACGTGTCGCCCTCGAAGCCCTGGATCCGCTTCCCGTCGAACCTGAACTCGACCGGCCGCGACCTGTCGATCCGCTCGCCTTGTCGCGGATCCAGCCTCATTGCGTTGCCTCAGTTGCCTCGGGCGAAGCAGATGGCGCCCACGTCTTCGACACCCGGTTGGTGAACGTGTCGCGTTCGGCGAGGAACCAGTCCTCGCAGCAGCGGCAGTACCACCACTCGCGCTGCGTGCCCCATTCGTTGTTGCGGAAGTAGACGTACTCGTTCAGCTCCCGCACGCTGGGTGTCGTCTGCGGCCGCTTCGTCGACTCCCCTGCGCACCGGAGCTCGTGGATCTCACGCGGGCCGCAGTTGGGGCAGGTGACGAGAAGTGACATCGTGTACGCTATTTCACTGTGGGCAACAGCATCGCGCCGGACGCAACGAGGGGGAGCGTAACGGCGTGACCGCCCGTCGTCAACCCTCCTCTCGGCGGATCGGGGCGGCGCAGCGCGCGGTGGCGGTGCTCGACGTGCTCGCCGAGGGCGGCGAGCTCGGGACGAACGAGATCGCGCGGCGCACGTCGCTGCCTCCGAGCACCGTCTCGCGCCAGCTCGGCACCCTCGCCGACACGGGCCTCGTCGAACACGACCCCGTCAACGGCCGCTACCGGCTCGGCGTGCGGATCGTGCGTCTCGCGAACGCGGTGCTCGCCCGGCTCGACGTCCGCCAGATCGCACGGCCGCATCTCGAGGAGCTCGTCCGCATCACCGGCGAGACCGCGACGCTCCACGTGCCGGGCGAGGAAGACGCGGTCACGGTCGACTTCGTCCCGAGCGCACACTACGTCCAGCACGTCACCCAGCTCGGTCGCCCGTCGATCGGCTACGCAACCTCCGCCGGGAAGGTGATGCTTGCCTTCTCCGGCAGGCCGCTACCGCAGGGTCCGCTCCGCGCGTTCACCCCGCGCACGCTGACGACCCGGGCCGAATTGACCGCCGAGATCGAGCGCGTCCGCAAGCAGGGCTACGCCGAGGGCTACGAAGAGCGCGAGCCCGGGCTCAACGCCGTCGCCGCGCCCGTCTGGTCGAGCACCGGCGCCCTCGCCGCGATCATCGCGCTCCAGGGCCCCGCCGGCCGCTTCGGCCGCGCCGAGGTCAGGCGCGCACTCCCCCAGCTCGTCGACCGCGCCCGCAAGGTGTCACTCGGCCTCGGCTGGGAGCCGTCTGCTCGCTAACGAACGGCGGCTACGGAGCCCAGAGCGAACCAATCGGCGCTGCCACCAGTCGATCGCCGAGCGCAACGGTCGCCTCACCTGTGTAGAGCACGAACCCGCGAACGAAGCGATCCCCGATGCGGTCGCGGAGAAATGCGAGGTGACGCGCATCCATGGCTGAGGCTGAGGCGGCGGACTTGATCTCGATCGCGACGACTCGTCGCCCCGCCTCCAGGATCATGTCGATCTCCCGTTGCCGGTTGTCTCGGTAGTAGGAGGCCCGAGTCGGTGTCTCGGCCCAGGCGGCCTGCCGGAGGATCTCGTTGACGACGAACGTCTCGGTGAGCGGACCGGCCAGCCGACCATCGAGGTCCCGGACGAAGGCATCGCGGTCGACGCCGAGCATCGCGGCATGGAGCCCCGAGTCGGCGACGTAGAGCCGATGAGCGCGGGTGACACGCGCACCGAGATTCGTGCTCCAGGCGGGAAGCGATCGAATCGCGAAGAGTTGTTCGAGCACCTGAACGTGCGACGCCGCCGTGCGGCCGTCAAGGCCGAGCTCGCTCCCAAGCACGTACGGCTCGGCGGAGGCTCCCGACCGTGAGACGACGAGCCTGAAGGTATCGCCAAGGCGATCGAGCGTCCGGAGCGAGGACGCATCGGCAGCCTCGCGCTCGACCATCGAGCGGACATACCCGTCGAAGAACCGGGCCCGTGCCCGCTCCGGTCGCAGCCGAGCCTCCGGGAACCCCCCGATCACGACACGATCAGCGATCGCCGTACGGCCGAGCTCGGCGACGGAGACCGGTGCCCACTCCTCGGCGAACAGTCGGTCGACGACCGATCCGGAACCGCGCTCGAGCTCGCGCTCGGAGAACGGCCCGAGCTCGAGATAGTCGACGCGACCCGGAAGCGCATCGGCGATGCGGCTCGACGTCTGGAGATTGGACGAACCGGTGATCAGGAACGAGCCCGGGTCGGGTCGATCGTCGACGACCCGCTTGAGGGCAAGCATCAGTTCCGGGACGCGTTGCACCTCGTCGATCGCGATCGGTGGCGCGAGCAGCGAGACGAACCCCGGAGGATCGTCCGCGGCCGCCCGGCGAACGGTGTCGTCGTCGAGCGTGACGTAGCCGAGCCCGCGCTTCGCTGCGACAGACCGCACCAGCGTCGTCTTCCCGGCCTGGCGAGGACCGACGATCGCAGTGACTCGCGCGGAGTCCATCGCTTCGAGAACGACGGGCTCCAGCAGACGTTCGACGAGACCGTTCATCCCGTGCAATACCGGATTAGAGTCCCGGCCAATACCGGATTTCGATGCTGTTCAATATCAGCATCATATGCTGCGCCGACGTTAGCCGCGGCGCAGCGTGATCCAACTGAGCGAGGCGAAGCGCGGCATCTTGACCCGCAGCGTGTCGCCACGGCACTGGAACGGCGTCGAGCCCCCCGGGACCCGGGTGGTCTTCGGTGGCGGCCCCTCCGTCGTGTAGGTCTTGCCGTCCTTCGTCGCCGTCAGCATCCCGAACTCGATGTGGCTCGTTCCTTTCGCCGTCGTGAAGACGCCTGGCCGAGCCGTGTAACGGGCCAGCGTGTAGAAGGCCGCCTCGGCGGTTGCGCGCTCGCTTCCGCGGTCGAGCACCAGCACGAATCGCGTCGTCCCGTACTGGAAGAACCCGTCTTGGAACTGCATGTAGAGCTTGGACTTCACGGTCATCCCGGGCACGTTCACGAGTGTCTGGACTACGCGTTGGGTCTCCGCCGTGTTCGCGACCCAGTGGCCGCGAAGGCAGGCCGGCGAGCCGAAGCCAGGGCCGGACGGTTTGGCCGTAGTCGGGGCCGCAGCCAGGTCAGTGGTGCAGACCGCGGCGAGAAGACAGGTGAGGAGAACCGAACGCATCGCGACCACTCCAGCTCGAATGACGTTGGCGGTCACTATAGGGCCCGTTCGGGCGCAGATGCGACGGCGGGTCTGGCTTCAGCCAGACCCATGCGCTTCCCCCGCCCAGCACCCAAGGGGAGCGACACACAAGGTCAAGCGCGCGCGTCAGGCTAAAGCCTGACCCGGCCGGGGGTCAGGCGGTGATCGGGATGTGCCCCGGCTGCGCCGCAACGCGCTCGAGCCACGCGCGCACGGCCGGATACGGATCGAGCGAGATCCCGCCCTCGGGCGCGACGTGGGTGTACGCGTACAGCGAGATGTCGGCGATCGAGTAGCGGTCGCCCACGAGGTACTCCCGCTCGGCGAGGTGCCGTTCCATCGCCGCGAGCGCCCGGTGCCCGCCCACCTGCCAAGCCTCGAGCTTCGCGGGGTCGACGTCGTCACTGCGCTTCGTGAGCCAGAACCTCGCAACTGCGACGTTCGGCTCGTGGTCGTACTGCTCGAAGAATTGCCACTGCAACACCTGCGCCCGCTCGAACCGATCCGTCGGGACGAACTCGGTGCCGTCAGCGAGCCACCAGAGGATCGCGTTCGACTCGGCGATCGCGCGGCCGTCATCGAGCACGAGGGTCGGCACCCGCAGCGCCGGGTTCAGCTCGCCGAGCAGGTCCGGGCGGTTCGAGCGGTCGACGACGTCGAGCTCGCGAATCTCGGCGACCAACCCGAGCTGGGCGAGCAGGAGTCGCACCTTGTAGCAGTTGCCCGAGAGCGCGTTGTTGTAGAGGATCACCGACGCGACTCTCGACGGGATGTCTCGAAGCCGAAATGCCGCTGGCTGGTCGCGTCGGAGGAGCGAGGACACCCGCTTCGCGGGCGGCGATACTCACAGAGTGCCTTCGCTCTGCTGCGCGGAGTGGGCCGCAAGCGGCCCGGAGGCACAGCCCGCGCGCGCCTAGCCACGACCTGCCGTCCCAGTCGCCCCCCGGCCGGTAAGCGTCACGCCGGTTGCCTGGGCGGTGACGAGCGTGATCGCGCGCAGATCCTCGGGCTCGAGGTTGCGCAGGTCGGTCTTGCCCGTGCATCGCGGCATGATCGACGCCTCGGCACGAACCGCCTGGATGAAGAGCTCCGCGAGCTCGTCGCGACCCGCCTGGTCGAGCCCGCCGCTGAACGAGAGCTCGCCACCGCCGATCGCTCCGCCGACAGCGAGCCCGAGGGAGAGCCCAAGGCAGACGGCGTTCGCCCGAAGCGCGAGCAGCTTCGCGAGATCGGTGCCGCTGCGGATCCCGCCGTGCCAGAGCAGTGCGACGTCCTCCTCGCGGTTTTGCTCCCGCAGGAGCGCGATCGCGTCGCGGATCAGGCGGAGCTCGGGCGCACCCCCCAACTCCGGCCAGTGACCGAGCATCGGGCTCCCCTCGAGCAGGACGAGGTCGAGCCCATCCGCAAGTGCGACATCGAGAGTCTCGCGCAGCGACCGTTCAACGGCGGCGACCCCTCGAAGCTGCGTCGGCGAGCCCACCGGCACCGGCGGCGAACCGTCGGTCGTGATCGCGATCACTCCATCGGCGCCAGGGTCGGGCGTGTCTTCGCCGGCAACGCAGAGCTGAAGCCAGGGCACGTCGTCGGCGAGCCGTGTCCTTCCGACGGAAGCGAGACCGTGCCGGCGAGCGCCGGCGGCAGCCGCGTGACGCACCTCCGGCGGCGCGAAGTCGAAGCCGGAGACGACGGCCGGCAGCCCAAGCTCGAGGGAGCCGAGAGCGGTCGAGACGGAACAGGCGTCGCGGTACGGATCGATCACGAGCCGGGAGAGGTTCGCCGGGAGGAAGACGAGGTCATCGAGCGTCGCGATCCGAGCCTCGAACGGCTCGCGCTCCGCGAGCTCGAGTCGCTTCGCGAAGACGACCCGCTGCTTACGTGCGTCGTCGGGTCGGGTGCGGGCCATCACGAAGATGTCCTCCCGCGTCTTGACGCTGTAGTCCGCCGACCCCGTCTCGGCGTCGCAGCGGTAGCACCGCGCCGCCTCGCGCCGCGCGGCGTCGCCGTCGTAGGCGGACTCGATCTCCGGGAACTCGGCGGGCCGCTTGCCGAGCCCGTGGAAGTCCTGCTCATGCCGGTTCCACTCCTCCCACTGCGGGTCCTGCGCGATCGGCACCCGCCGTGTCTTGAACGGGGTGCGATATGGCAACGGGGTCTCGTTCCCCTCGAGAAACGCCTTGACGTAATAGGCCGCTCGGTGACCGTGGAACATCGCGTTGACGATCGTCGAGGGCCCGAACGCCCCATCGCCGGCGGCGAAGACCTTTCCGCGCGTCGTCCGCATCGTCTCCCAGTCGGTCGTAACCCGCTCGCCCTCGAGCAGCCCGAGCCCGCGGAGGTGGTCGGAGTCGGCCTTCTGCCCGATCGCGAGAATCACCATCCCGCAGTCGAGATCGTGCTCCGACCCCGGCACGTCGAGGAACACGCGGCGGCCGTCTGTACCCGGTTCGCCGAGCTCGGTTCTCCGGCAGCGAAGCGCCAGCGAGCCGTCGTCCGCGATTACCTCGACCGGCGTCGTGAAGTAGACGAGCTCGATTCCCTCGGCGACGGCACCGTGGAGCTCGTCCTTGCGCGCCGGGATCTCGTCCGGCCCGCGGCGGTAGACCACCTGGACGTCCTCGCAGCCGGGAAGTCGCTTTGCGACGCGGCACGCGTCCATCGCCACGTCACCTGCTCCGACAACAATTACCTTGGCGGGCAGCTCGGGCCGGGCCCCTTCGTTGACGGCCCGGAGAAACTCGACGCCGTCGAGCACGCGCGGGTCGTCGATCGCGCCGGCAAACGGCTTGGCCCACCAGGCACCGATCGTAAGCAGCACCGCGTCATGGCGCTCTTCGAGCTCCTCGAGCGTCACGCCGTCACCAAGCGCGGTGTCGAGATGAACAGTGATCCCTTCGCAGCGCTCGAGCATCCGGTCAATGTCCTCTTCGAACACCGGGCGCGGGCAACGGAACTCCGGGATCCCCCAGGTCATGAAGCCGCCGAGCATCGAGCTCTGCTCGTAGACGTGCACTGCGTAGCCGGCCTCGGCAAGATCCTGCGCAGCAGTCAGCCCGGCCGGCCCGCCACCGACGACCGCAACCGTCTCGGCCCTGGTCACCCGGAGGGGCGGCAGGCGGTGCGTCGCGCCGAGCTTGTCCATGACGTACCGCTTGAGGTTGCGAATCGCGAGCGGCCCGTCGGAGTCGGCGCGGCGGCAGGCGGGCTCGCACGGCGCGTCGCAGACCCGGCCGCAGACCGACGAGAACGGGTTGGTCGCGGTGATCGCCTCGAACGCCTCCTCGATCTTCCCTTCCCAGATGTAGGCGATGTACGAAGGCGCGTCGGTACCGACGGGGCATGCGACCTGGCACGGCGCGGGCACGAAGTGGGCGTCGAAGGCGTCGTCGCGCTCGGCGAGCTCGTCGGGTACCGCCGGGAAGATCGCCCTCTCGGCGCCGTACACGTCAGGCTCGGGCGGAGACGAGGGCGCCGTCACAGCCACCCCTTCGCCGGCGGGTCTGGCTTCAGCCAGACCCGTGCGCTTGACCTTCGCCTCTCGCACCCGCAGCCGTGCGCCCACGCGGGACGAAGCGCACGGGTCTGGCTGAAGCCAGACCCGGAGCGGGGGCTACACATGGGCGTGGATCCTCTGGGGCCGGCGAGCGAGCTCGGGCTCGTACGGCAGCCCCGTGATCGCGGCGACCTCGGGGGTGAGCGCGACGAGATCGTCACGCGAGAGGTCGTAGACCGAGCCGTAGCCGTGGGCGTGCACGACGGTTGCGAGCTGCCAGCGCACGGCCTCGAGGTAGCGATGGATGTTGAACGACTCTGCCTCGATGTCGTAGCGCGCCTCGAACACGGGATCCTGGGTCGCGATCCCCACGACGCACTGCCCGACCGAGCACTGCAGGCACGCAATGCAGCCACCCGCGATCAGCGCGCTCGTCCCGAGCGCGACCCCGTGGGCACCAAGCGCGATCGCCTTTGCGGTGTCGATCCCGTCCTTGATCCCGCCCATCAACATGATCGGCATCCCGGTCGCCTCGATCTCCTCGAGCGCGTCGAGCGCCTCGACGATCGCCGCGAGAGTGGGGATCCCGACGTACTCGAGCACCTCGTTGCCCGCGGCACCGGTCGACCCCTGAAGCCCGTCGAGACACACGTAGTCGAACCCGTCCTTGTACGCGATCTTGATGTCGTCGCGGATGCGGCCCGCGCCGAGCTTGACCGAAACGGGCTTCTCCCACCCGGTCGCCTCACGAAGCTCCTCGACCTTGATCACGAGGTCGTCGGCGCCGAGCACGTCAGGGTGACGCGACGGCGAGCGCAGGTCGATCCCTGCCGGGATCCCGCGGAGCCGCGCGATGTCCTCGGTCACCTTCTTCGCCATCAGCTGACCGCCGAGCCCGGGCTTTGCGCCCTGAGAGACGTAGATCTCGATCCCGTCGGCGGCGCGCATCGCCTGCACCGACCAGCCGAGCCGGCCGCCGAGCATCTGCACGACCACGCGCTTCGCGGCCTCGCGCACTTCGGGGATCAACCCGCCCTCGCCCGAGTTGTCGCAGATGTCTGAGAGCGTCGAGGCGCGGGCGAGCGCGAGCTTCGTCGACTTCGAGAGCGCCCCGTAGCTCATCGGCGCGATCATCACCGGCATCGACAGCTCGATCGGCTTCGCGCCGAACCGCCCGCCGAGCGAGGTCGCGAGCTCGACCTTGCCGACGACATCGGGATCCGGTTCGAGCGCCGAGAGGTCGTGCCGGAAGGCAATGTCGCCGAGATGCGGCAGCGGTCGGGTCGTGCCGTACCCGCGGATCCGGTAGCGACCGATCTGCGCCTTGACGGCGATGTCCTCCTGCACCTTCCGGTTCCAGTAGTCCGTGCGCCCCGCCGAGAGCGTGAAGGGGACGACGCGGACGCGCGGCTCGGTGCGCGCATAGCGGAGGTTCTTGCCGGCGTTCACGATCTTGCGAAACCGGCCGGAGAACGGGATCCCGTAGCGGTCGAGGAACGCCAGCACCTCGTCCTGCTCGGCATCGTCGACATCGGCCTCGGCCGCGTCCTGCCCGAGCGAGAGCACCTTGCCGCCGACGTAGATCTCGCCACCGTGGATGTCTTGGCCGACGAGCTCGCCCGAGTCGCCGCAGATGATCAGCCGCCCTCCGTACATCATGTAGCCGGCCATGAAGTTGGCGCTGCCGCCGCAGCAGAGCGTTCCTTCCTTCATCACCTGGCCTGCGCGGGAGCCGAGGTTGCCGTGAACGACGACCTCGGCGCCACGAACGGCGACGCCGGCGATCGCGCTTGCATTGCCACGCACGACAACTGATCCCGAGGTGAGGTTGTCGGCGAGCCCCCAGCCGACGTTCCCCTCGATCTCGAACTTCGGTCCGTCGCAGAGCCCGGCGGCGAAGTACCCCGCCGAGCCGCGCACCACGACGTCGATCGGCGACGTAAGCCCCACGCCGATGTGGTGGCGAGCGTCGGGGTTGAGGACCTCGACGTTCTCACCCTGCTCGCCGTAGGCCCGCAGCAGCCTGTTGGCCTCGGTGATCCCGAGCGTCGAGAGATCGATGACCGTCATGCTCGCCGCCGCGTCAGGCCGCCACGGCGGGCTCGGTGGCGCCGGCGCGGCGCCACGTGCGGAACGTCCCCGGGGCGGGCTCGGTCGTGGTCAGAGCGTGCCCCGGGAACAGACGGTTGAGCGACACCTCCTCGGAGGCGATCGCGATCAGGTCGTCGTCCTCGACGAGCACCATCGGCTTCGCAGCGAGGCGGTCCTTCGCGAAGCCGATCTCGTCGCGGGTGGAGACGAGGAACGAGAAGGTCCCGTCGAGATCGGCAATCGACTGTTCGAGCGCACGCTCGAGCGTCCAGCCCTGTGCGAGCTTGTCGGCGAGGTACACCGCGATCAGCTCGGAGTCGTTCTCGGTGTTGAACTCGAACCCGCGCTTCTCGAGCCGGCGGCGCATCGTGTGGTAGTTGGTGATCTGGCCGTTGTGGACGATCGCGACGTCCGCGAACCCGGTCGCCCAGAACGGGTGCCCCGCCTCGGGCGAAACTGCCGACTCCGTCGCGAGCCGGACGTGCCCGATCCCGTGCGTGCCGTCGAAGCCGGCGATGTCGTAGACGCCGTCGACGTCGTGCGCCGTCCCGATGTCCTTGATGATGTCGAGGCTCTCTCCGATCGACGAGACCTTGGCGGCGTGCTCCATCGCGTACGAGAGCTTCTGCAGGTCGCCGTCGAAACGGACGAGGAAGCGGGCAGTCGTGCCGACGACCTCCTCCTCCAGGGTCTCGGCTCCAAGCTCGGCGAAGCGGGCGCGGATCCGTCCGAGCACCTGCTCGCGCTCGGCCCCGTCGCCGACGAAGAAGCGCAGGCGGAGCTCGTCATGGCGCACGGTCGCGCCGTGGTACAGCGCGAACCCGGTCGAGTCGGGGCCGCGATGCTGGCACCCGTCGAGCATCGTGATCAGGTCGCGCCCGAGATCGTGGCGTTGACCGTCCTTGTAGAGAATCCCCGCGATCCCACACATGGCTCGTTGCTGCTCCGTCGTTGGAGGGCCGTGGCGACAACCGCCACACCATGGAGGATATCGCCGATGCGCTCGCGAGGAACGGGCATGATTTTCACGAATCCCGGGGCTGGGTATGGAGGTTTCCTACATAGGGACCGACCAATCGCTGTGATACACAGGCTCGAGCCGGAAGTGCCAGATGATCGCGATCGCCGAGGCGGCGTCTGCGGCGTTCGCTCGATCTCGCTGAGGCGTTCGACGAGATGCAGTATCCGTGATCCGTCATCGTGTCGATCGGCCAGTCCTAGCGAGGGACGGTGAACGTGACATGCACGGTGCCGCTCTCGGCGACCTCGGCTCGTACCTCGCGCCCGCCTTCGAACCCACGGAGGTCACTCCAGAGGTTGATGCCGCGTCCGAGGAGAATCGGCGCGATCGCGACGTGCAGCTGGTCGACGAGCCCGAGCCTCAGGAACTCGCGCACCGTGGTTGCCCCGCCACCGACGCGCACGTCCTTTCCGCCGGCGACCGCGGTGGCCTGAGCCAGAGCCTCCTGCGGAGAGAGGTTGACGAAGTGGAAAGTGGTGCCGCCCGCCATCTCGATCGATTCGCGCTTTCGATGGGTCAGTACGAACACCGGCACCTCGAACGGCGGCTCATCGCCCCACCAACCCCTCCAATTCGGGTCGTCGGGAAACATATGAAGGCCGAACATCCCCGCGCCCATGATCTCGGCGCCGATGTTCTCGAAGTAGGCCGCCGCGTACCGGTCGTCGACGCCCGTCGTGCCGGCACCCGACGTGTCGTGGAAGACGCGCTCGCGGAACGTACGCGTCGCGGCGTAGGCCTCGGTGAGCCTGCCCCAGTCGTCGCCGAACGGGTTCTCCGGCGTGCCGCCCTCGGTGGTGGCGAAGCCGTCCAGCGAGATCATCAGGTCGACTCGTACGCTCATTCCTGCCTCGGATCCGATCGCCGATCGGTGCTCAGTACTCGTTCTTGATCAGTCGAGACGGTCGTGAAGTCGGCGGTGTACGGCATGCGAGGATCCTAGAACACGGAGCCCTCGGGTCTTCCGAGAGCGATCGGATACCGGAAGCGCCCCGGATGTAGGCGATCGCCTGCGCGGTTCGTGCGGCGTGCTCTTGCCCGAATGCAGTGGTCATGGTATTTAACCGATATGGTAATTAACGACAATACGAAATACGCACGGGTTGACCGCTTGACGGCGACGTTCGGGGCTCTCGCGGATCCGACGCGACGGGCGATCTTGTCGCAGTTGTCCGAGACGAGCGCGGCAACGGTGAACGAGCTGGCGGCGCCGTTCTCGATCAGCCTGCCGGCGATCTCGCGCCACCTCAAGGTGCTCGAGCGCGCAGGGCTGATCGTTCGCGACCGGGAGGCCCAGTGGCGTCCGAGTCGCCTGGAGGCCGAACCGCTCGAGGAGGCGCTCGAATGGCTGCAGAACCGCAAGCGAACGTGGGAGGCCCGCATGGATCGGCTCGACGCCCACCTTCGTACGAAAGGAGCTCGCTGATGACCGGATCAACCGCACCCGACGATCGTCACGTGCTCATCACAAGGATCTTCGACGCACCACGCGACCACGTGTTCCGCGCCTGGACGGACCCTGGCGAGCTTGCCGCCTGGTACGGCCCCGCAACGTTCGAGACGCCACAGGAGCAGATCCAGATCGACCTACGCGTCGGCGGCCGGTTCGAGCTGACGATGGTCAGACGGGACGGCGGCGGCGAGTTCACGATCGGCTACGACATTCTCGAGCTGAATGCACCCGAGCTCCTCGTAATGCGCTCCGACCCGATGCCGGAGATGGGAATGCCCGAGCCGACGATCGTGCGGCTCGAGCTCCACGTGCACGGGACGAAGACCCAGATGACGCTGAGCGACGGCCCCCAGCCATTCGCGAGCCAGGCCGAGGCAGGCTGGAACGCGGCGCTCGACGCGCTCGCGACTGCGCTCGGCGCCGAGGTCCCATGATGCCGCGCCTAGGCGCCTTATCCGTCAGCGTGACGTTTTCGGTGGGAGCGAACGGGCGTGTGTCGCCGCTTTCTCGACCCAGGATCGCAGACCTCGACCTTTGAGACCGGCCGGGGCGACGTAGACCATGCTCGCGATCGGGCGTCCGGTGAAATCCATTGGCCGCACGTGCGGACGCGTCAACGCAGCGTCGGCGAGCTCTCGCGTAAGTCGAAGCATGAGCTCGCCGCCGACGATGCCGCAGGCCATGTTGCCGTTGATCGTGAAGCAGAGCCCGCCGAACATCTTGCGTTCGGCGTAGCCCGGGTCACCCGCGAGGATTTCGCGGACACGGTTCGCAAGGTCTTCGTCGTAGGCCATGCTCAGAGTGTCTCAAGCGCCGCGGTCGTGGGAAGACGGAGCCGAAGCGATCCCGTCGGCAGGTGGATCATCGCCCGTCCGTCAGCCCGCCCACCGACCGAGGTGATCCCGCCGCTTCGGCCTACGTAACGGATCGGCTGCTCGCGAGGACAGTGGATCGATGCCGATGCCTTCGGCCTAACGAAAGGGAGGTTCGCGGATGGCTGGTGTAGAGAGTCGGGGCTTCGATGCTCCCGACGAGACACGCACCCCGAACAAGACGAAGGTCGACGTCCTCCGCATCGCCGGGGCGACGGCCGCGCGCCTGACGCTCGAGCCCGGATGGACTTGGGGGGAATGCATCAAGCCTGTGGTCGGAACCGAGACGTGCGAGCTCCGACATGTCGGCCTCGCGCACTCCGGGGCGATGGGCGTCGCGCATGACGACGGATCGGAGCAGGAGATCCGCGCCGGCCAGTTCTACGTGATCGAGCCCGGACACACGGCGTGGGTCGTCGGCGAGGAGCCGTTCATCGGTTTCGAGTTCGAAGCACCGACGGCCGAGTTCTTCGCCAACGGCTAGACCGACGAGATCGGAGGCCGCGCAGTGACCGCAGCTCCTCGCGGCGCGTCGGGTTAGAGAGACGGCGTCGCTCCCGGCGCCAAGGCACGCCCTCGTAGACAGCTTCGACTACGATCACGCAATGGTGACGCCGGAGCACGCTCTCGCTGCTGCTCTGCGTGGCGAGAACCCGAAGGTAATGGTTCGGATGCCGAGTGGATTCGCGGTGATAGGTGATACGCAGCACCTGCCGGGTTACTGCGTGCTGCTCTGCGCGGACGAGTCGGCAAGCCATCTGACCGACCTAGAGTGGGAGCCGCGGCGGACGTTCCTCTTCGACCTCTCCCTCGTCGGCGAAGCGGTACAGAACGTTTGCCAGGACGATGGGTTACGCCGCATGAACTACGAGGTGCTCGGCAACTCGCTCAGCACCCTTCACGGTCACGTCCATCCGCGGTACGAGTGGGAGCCACCCGCGCGGATCAGCGGGCCTGTATGGCGGTACCCAAAGGAAGAGCGCAACGATCCGGCCGTCGCTTACAACGATGAGCGACACGGCGAGATGCGAGCGCGGATCACGACTGAATTAGAGCGACTCGTCTCAGTCGCGTATCCGGCTCGCTAGGTGCTGGGGGCAGTGGGCCACGCAGCTAACACGTCGGGCCGCTCAGTCTTCGGCACGGACGCAGCGTCATACGCAAGCGGCCGGCCGAGCTATCCGACGGAGCTGTTCGAGAGCCTCGTGGCGCGCTGCGGACTCTGCCCAGGCACGCCGACCCTCGAGATCGGACCCGGCGGTGGACAAGCCACTGCCGATCTCCTTAACCGCGGCTCGGATCCCTTGATCGCAGTCGAACCCGACCCTGAACTCGCTGCCTATCTGGCGTCGCGATTCCCACAGGTTGACGTACGCAACGTCGGGTTCGAGGAGTTTGAGACCGAGTCCGCGAGCATGCGCCTAGTCGCCTGCGCAACAGCCTGGCATTGGGTGGAACAGTCGGTCGGTCTAGAGAAGCTCGCTCGCTTCCTTGAGCCGGGTGGGTCGTGCGCGCTGTGGTGGACCGTCTACCACGACCCAGCTGTGACTGACGACCCGCTGTACCAGGCGCTGGAGCCCATCCTCGAGCGCGTCCCCCTCCATGGCCCCAATACGATTGCCACCACCGCGAACTTTGCGTTCGATCGGGCCACGCGCATGGCCGACCTACACGGCCCCTTCGCAGATGTCGCCGTCGAGGAGTTCCACTGGAGCCTCGAGCTCACACCCGAGTCGGCATGCTCGCTATTCGCCACGTTCTCACCGATTCTCGCGCGTCCACAACCGGAGAGGGAGGCGATCCTCGAAGAGATCGCAGCCGTCGTGCGCACGCAGTTTGGAGGCTTCGCGCCGCGCCCGTGCGTCACGATTCTCTACACAGGGCAGCGTGTCTAGCCATGGTGTAGACGGCGTTACCCCCGCCCGGGGCAGAGCTGTCCGACCCGGGAACTGGGTTAGGGCTCCCGAGCACGCGCGGCGGCTATCCGCGAACGACGGTGAGCGTGAGCGGCGTTGGCTTGAAGCCCTTCCCGACCTTCACGCCCTGACCGATGGTCATACCCGGCTTGGGTTGTTGTTCGACAACCCGATAGGCGTCGAACAGGTGCTTGGCGCTGCTCGCCGGGAGTGCGGGTAAGCGTGGGATGGCCCAGAACATGTGGTGCCGGTCAGCCCAGTTTGTTGCAGCACTCAAGCGACGCCCGCGAAAGTCAGGGACGCGGTAGTGCGGGTCTGACCTCATCAACGCCGGCGATCCGAGAGGTCCAGGCTCGGGCGTGAGCGTCACAGCACTACCTCGTGGCATCTTCGCTGCTGCTTGCGCGTCAACCTTTGCTTGTGGCTGATACAGCGACGTGATCTCCGTCGGCTGGCTCAACGCGACCCGCAATCCGAACCCATGGAGCAGGTCGTAGGCGTAAAGAACGCCAAGGTTCGACTGCCCCGACGAGGGTAGCCCACTCCCTTGTTTGTCGCGCGCGTCGCTCGTGCAACCCGCTAGCAGCAGGAGAGCCGCGGCGGCTCCGACCACTCTCATCAGCCACATCATCCCGACATGTTCTACGCCACTCACCGTGCGCTCGTCACCACGCGGACGTCCAGTGAGAAACGACAAGTCCACCTCCACCCGGTGCAGGGTTCGGATGGAGGCGGGCCTTGTCGCCGGATGGAGAGCCGCTCCCTCTGATCGAGGTCGCGGTCATCCGGTGGCGTCCTGTCAGAACGGCCGCCGCCGGATCTTGTGCGCCAGCTCCCGCCGGCGGTAACTCTCTGCGTAGTCATCTCGGCACCTCGGGCGTGACGACCCTCCCGCCCCCCTCGAGCTCGCGGACGACGAGCGTCGCGCCCGCCTCGTACGCCTCGAGCTCGTCCTCGAGAAAGAGGCATCGGCGCGACCCGGGTAGCCGACGGTGAGGAATCGTTCCCGTGCGAGTGCGCTCGCGAACCCACCGCACCGAGACTCCGTAGCGCGCCGCGACATCCTCGACGAGCAGGAACGGGCTCGCGCTCATCCGCACTCCCCGCTCGTCATCCGCTCGACCTCGGACATTCCCTTGGTGAACGCCGTGATCCCGGATCGGAGCGCCTCGTAGGCAGTGAGCTCGGCGTCGTCCTCGAGCTTGATGCGCGCGTACTCGAGCACGGCGGCGTGGTCGGGCACCTCGGGATCGAGCCGAGCACCGCAGGCGGCGCTGCAGCCGATCAAGAGGGCGAAGACGGGCGGGATGCCCGGGCGCACCTCTCGACGCGCAAGCTCGGCGACGAGCGCGAACGGCGGCGGCTTCACGGCGTCACCCCATCGGGCTCGAGCTCGGCAAGGAGGTCCCGCTCCTCGCGGGCACGCGCGCGCCCGGCGATTGAGTCATCCTCCCTCGTCTCGGAGACGAGGGAGAGCGGCGTGGGCTGTGCCACGACTTCCTTCGTAAAATTCGTTTCCTTCGTTCGCGCGCTCCAGCGCTCGGCAGGACGTCCTCCGGTAGCCACCGTCTCGACCGTGGCGAGACCGTTCTCGTGTAGGAGAGTGAGGGCGCTGTCGAGTCGCGCTGCGCTCAGGTTCCTCCCGAAGACCGCGGAGATCTCGGTTCTCGTCAGCCCTTCGTCGCTCGTCCTCAGGTTCCTCAGGATCGCGTCGGCATCCGTGTTGCCGGTCTTGTCTCCGAATGCGTAGATGACGCTGTCCCGGCAGTAGTTCCAGAGGTCGAGTGCGGCGATGAGGTGCCTCTCGTCGATCACGTCCGATTCGTCGAGCAGTGCGTAGAGCAGCGAGAGACGGACGACTTGCGCCTCAGCGCGCGCCGTCAGCGCTCCGACGACGCCCGGCACCGACGTCGTGAGCTCCGGGTACATCTCGAACCAGAGTCTTCGAGCGTCCTCATCGCGACGCATCTCGCCGACACGCGATGCGTGATGAACGGCGCTCCCGAGACGCCGCGACAGCGCTGCGAGATCCCCATCGCGGAGATTCCCGCCGTCCGGCAGCAACTTGGACCGGCGCACGGCCGCCCAGATGAACCGGTTCCCGAAGCCGTTCGCCACCTCGATCGCGCCGAGTAGATGCCGGAGCTCCTCGAGCGTCACGTGGCCGATGATCGAGACGTGCGGCCCTGTCGCCTTCTGTGCGTTGCTCTTCGTCAGCGTGCCGAGAGTCGAGCCATCCCACGCCGACCTGATCACGGGCGAGAGGGTGTTCCCGCTGCGCTCGGTCATGCGCAGGACACTCGCGAACTCGGACTCGAGCACGACGACCCGCTTGTCCGCGATGCCCTCGTCGAGCACCTCCTCTTCGCCGCCCGTCTTGACGATCACTCGCCGATCACGGATTCGGTGGACGAGCCCTTCACCGCTCGAGAGACCCTGCTCAAGCCGGCTATCGAAGTTCTCGTCGAACGCGAAGAGCGGGCGGAGGTACCCGCCCGACGTCCCCTTCCTTGCGCGGCTTGTCTCGCCGACGAGCACGGCGAAGAGGGCACCAGTGTGACGATCGGCTTCGACGCGAACATGCGGATCGCGTCCGATCACGTTGCCGAACGCAACGAGCACCTGGATCGCGATCGCGATCGGGTCGGCCTCGGAGTGAGGATCGATCGCGCTGACGATGTCGCCGACGATGCCGCTGAACGCATCCGTTGGCCGCGCGGGCCAGGCGCACGAATTTGACGAAGTTGACGAAGGAACTTCGGTCACGTTCCCTCCGTCCGGTCAAGATCGATCTCGAGCTGACCGAGCTCGACGAGAACCCGCTCGCGCATGAGCTCGTGCTCCTCGAGACGGATTTGCCGGCGCGTCTCGAGCGCGTGCAGCAGGTCGTTCCAATCGCAGCCGACGGCATCCGCCGCGAGCCCGAGGATGTCCGAGAGGAGATCCTCAAGCTCGCGACGGTGACGATCGAAGGCGGCGTTCGTCGCCTGAAGGAGCTCGATCCTCCGGCGGTGCCAGTCAGCGCGGGCCGCGGCGTTCCTGAGGGCTGTCTCGAGCTGGTCGACTCGAGAGCTGGATGCAGCGCTCGTCGTCACCGGCGATCGCTCCCCTCGCCCAGGAGGCCCATCGCCGCTCGCACATACCGGTCGAGCTCCGCGATCGTCACCCGACGTCGAGAGCCGACGCGGATCGCGCGAAGCTCGCCACGCGCGAGGAGTCGATCGACCGTTCGAACGCTAATCTTGAGTCGCTCGGCGACCTCGGTGCGCGTCAGGAGAAGACAGTCCACGACAACGAGAGTCGCAGGGAAGCAACACTGCGTCCAGATTTGCCTTATGCAAAGGCCAACACTCCGCTAAGGTGTTGGCATGAAGCGAGCTGACGCTCTAGAGCTCCTGCGGTTCGATCGCCCGTTCGTAGGAGTTCCGGGATCAACGACGGTGGCCGCGGTCGGTCTCCGTCCCGAGGGTCCACTCGCTCGCGTCGCTACAGCCGTCATGCTCAGCCGGACGAAGCACGGCGTCCAGCGGACAACGAAGCGACGGATGCCAGACGTGTGCCTCGTTGCCTTCGGCGATCTCATCGAGTTCGGAGGTTCGCGCGCGGGATTCGCAGAGCTCCATATCGGCCCGGTGCTCAGGGTCGAGTCTGATGCCCGCTCTCGTCGATGGGTCCCCGATCCGATGACCCCGGTCACCGGGAGTCTGATCCGCTTCGTATCTGCCGAACGCCTTGTGAGCGACGCAATCGAGCAACTGCGTGCGGGAGATCACTGGTTGAAGGTTGCTGAGCGTCTCAACCGTCTCTCGGAGCCGATGACCGCTGTTCAGCGGCGGGCGTACAGACGACTTCACGAAGTAAAGCCGCCGGGCGCGAAGCTCACTGACGAGGAGGTCGAGCTTGTTGCGCGGCGGTACGTTCAACTTGTCTCTCGAGGGGTGCTGAAACCTCTGCCGATACTCGCGGCGGAGCTCGGCATCACTCGAGACCAAGCCCGCGATCGCGTCCGGCGTGCACGAGAGGCGGGCTACCTCGCTGCGGCTAGGCCGGGGCGGCCGAGTGCTGAGCTCGGGCCGAGGCTGTCGCCGTCAGTGCAGTGAGTGACGCGAGGCGGCCGACTCGGTCTACTTGGAGACCTGATCCTGCTCGGTCTTGCGCTTCTGAAGTAGTGCGAGCATGTCCTCGGGAATCGAGTGAAGCTTCGCTCGTGCGATCCCGTGGTGGAGCGTGATGGCTACGAGCTGGTACATGGCGACGATCGTCCACGTCACCAGACCCAGTACGACTGCGAAGCAAAACTCGCCCCACGAATTAGAGAGCTGAGACGACGCAGCGAGCGAACCGAGCGCGACCAGAGCGCAAAGCCCGCCGAGGCCCGCGACCACCTTGTAGGGGAATAGGGCCGCGTCGAAGCCACCTGTCGTCTTGCTGACGACGAGCCGGTATAGGTCATCGAAGAAGGTCACGAGCACGGCGAGGG
Organism: Gaiellales bacterium; assembly: GCA_046330385.1. Classification (GTDB taxonomy): domain Bacteria; phylum Actinomycetota; class Thermoleophilia; order Gaiellales; family Gaiellaceae; genus Gaiella. Next base: position 782,967 of record JAXLSV010000003.1, read on the forward strand.
CGGCGAGCACAACACCGAGAACACCTGCGCCGATTGCCGCCACCGCGACGTAGATCGTCTCTGACTCGCTGACGAGGTCGGGGTAGGGCCCGGTCAGCCAGAACACAACGCCGCCGGCTACGAGGCCAGCAACGAAGTCCCACGATCCGAAGATCGCGAGGAGCTTCGCGACCGCGTTGAACTGCTTCTCCGTCCCCTTGCTGTGTTCGACCTCACTCATTGTCCCCCGTCAGCTCCGACAGGCGGCTGGGGCTCCGCTTCGCCCGCAACAGAGCGCAGCTCATCTGCCGAGGCCTCGCGAGTGTTCGGATCGGCTGGCACTGTCGCCTCCTCCGGTGACCCCTCAACGTCGGATCGCCACTTCGGCTCGACTTGGGTTGCGCCGCCCTGTCCCGACGCTCCCTGTGCCGTGATCTTGCCATATTCGTGCGCGTGCTCGATCGCCTGCACGATGAACTGGTCGTTGATGTCGATGCCGTCGAGGTTGGCCGGGTCGGCCTCGAGGATGATCCGCGCAGACCGCGATCGTGTCCCCTCGATGAGCTCCTCGATCTCGTCCAACCCGTGGTAGTGAGGGTTCGGTCGGTCGAGCCGGATCTCGAGCCGGGTGACACGATCAACCGTCTCGACCCACTGCTCGAAGCCGACCTCACGGACGTACGGCTCGACGCTCCACCCCTCCTCGTCCCCTGACGCATTTAGGAGCGCCCGAAGCGCGCCTGTGAATGAGTGCGGGTTGATCCGGCCCGGCCGAAGCTGAAAGGCGACGACGCCGCGCTCCGGATCAATCGCGAAGGGCGACGTGGTGCCTTCTCGTATGCGCGTCGCTTTGAAGTCGTTCACGGAGTCGTCCCACAGCGTGGTGCGCTCGCCGACTCGCTCGTAACCGATCCTGCCGTTGAAAAAACCCTTCTCCTCGTTCCAGCGGGCCATGCGCCACTCCCGGCCGTACCGCTCGATCGCAGCTCCGGGCTTGAGTGCGCTGCGCAGGGCCATTGGCGTGGGCATGGAGCCGTCGTACTCGATCGTCGCAAGCGCGATACGCGCAGAGGGGTACGTGCCATAAGTCACGAGCCTATTCGGCGGAGCTGACGTTGTCGATAGAGACGCTGCCGTACTACCCACGTACGCGCAGCGGCCCGGTCAGGCCTCCGCGAGGCAGGAAGTGCCTGCATCTGAGATGGCCCCGGGAGGAATCGAACCTCCGCGCGCGGATTCGAAGTCCGCCGCTCTATCCACTGAGCTACGGGGCCGGAGGACACCAGGGTAGTCGCAACCCGCGGCCGGTATCCTGTGATCCGCACGGTGGCGGTAGCTCAGTTGGTAGAGCCCCGGGTTGTGGTCCCGGTGGTCGCGGGTTCGAGTCCCGTTCGCCACCTCTATTTCGTACCTCAGGGGCTTGGCCCGCGGGCGCGCCTCTTCAGGGCAGCACGTTCAGTGGCTCGCGAGAAGATGGGATCACTCGATGCGCGCTCGGCGCCACTTTGCGCCGAACGGATCATCGAGCAGCGTCGACTGAGAGGGAGGCGCGCGCCGAACAGTGCTTGGACAAGTTGTTACAAGCACAGTTCGGCCTTCGCTGCCGCTCCGGGTAGCCCTCAACCCGTGTAGCCCTCAACCCGTGTGCGCAACCCTGCGAGCAGCAGGTCGAGACCGACGGCGAACTCGGCGTACGGGTCGTGCGAGAGGAACTGCAGGCGCATCGCTTCGACGAACGGCAACTCGCCCGGCGCTTCGGCGAGCCAGGTGTCGAGCTGCGCCTCGAGCGACGGCTCGGGTGGGCCGTCGTCGTTGGGGCGGCGGTGTGAGGACATGTCCGCGCCGACACCGTTGACGTAGTTGAAGAGCGCGAGAACGCCGTGGTACTGCTCGGCGTCGGTCAGCGGAAGCTTCCGCAGCTCGCCGCCGACGAGGTCGAAGACGCGAAACGAGTGGAGCAACACCGCGGCATCGGTGGCGAGCTTCGGCGCGACCCACGGGTGGAGCTCGAGCTGGCGGTACACCGCGTGGCAGACGCGCCTGATCTCGGTCAGCGCTTCGGCGACCGCCGGATCGCGCGCCTCGACGCGCGCTTCGGCGCGGAGCTCTGCTGGGTCGAGCCGACCGTCGCGCATCGCCTCGACGTCCTCGAGCGCACGGGCAAGCACGGCGTCGATCGCGAGGTCGACGAGCGCCTCCTTGCCCGCGACGTGCCAGTAGACGCTGCCGAGCCCTCCTCCGAGCTCGGCGGCGAGGCCGCGCAGGGTGAGACCGGCGACGCCGTCTCGGTCGAGCAGCTCGATCGCAGCGTCGAGGATCGCGGTCTTCGACAGCGAGGCGCGCGGGCGGCGGAGCTCGGTCATAGACGCAGCGTAGCGCGAATCGCTTGCGAATCGAACATTGTTCGAGTAATATCGAACAATGTTCGATTTAACCTCTCCCAAGCCCACAAGCCTGCGCGCGGCCGCGCCGGCGCTCCTGGCCCTCTCGCTTGCGATGCTCGTCGAGATGGTCGACAACTCCGTGCTCAACGTCGCACTCCCTACGATCGGTCGCGACCTCGACACAGGCCCGAGCGGTCTGCAGTGGATCGTCTCCGCCTACTCGCTCACATTCGGCGGGCTCCTGCTCGTCGGCGGCTCGCTCGGCGATCGCTTGGGCCGCCGACGAGCGCTGCTATGGGGTCTGCTCGGCTTCGCGGCGACGGGCGCGCTCGTGCTAATCGTCCACTCGACCGCAGCCCTCATCGTTTTGCGCGCCGCGAGTGGGGCGTTTGCTGCGCTGATGGCGCCCGGGACGATGTCACTCCTCTTCCGGCTGTTCGACGACGACAAGCTGCGCGCCCGCGCGATCAGCCTCATCGTCGTCGTTGCGATGGCGGGCTTCGCCGTCGGGCCAGTCCTCAGCGGACTAGCGATCACGCACGTCCCCTGGCAGGTACTGCTCGTCGTCAACGCACCCGTCGGCTTGATCGCGTGGCTCGGCGTGCGCCTGGGGATCCCGGTCGACGATCCGGCCGAGCTGCGCGGCGGCGGCGCCGACGTGCCTGGTGCGATGTTGTCGGTGACGACGATCGCGCTCGGCATCTACGCCTTCACGCTTGCTGTTGACGACGGCTGGACGGCGGTGAGCACGCTCGCGTGCGCCGCTGGGGCGATCGTCGGCGGCATCTGCTTCGTGCTACGCGAAACCCGGACGCCCGAGCCGATGCTCGACCTCGACCTCTTCAGGCACCCGACGGTGCGCGGCAGCGCGCTGCTGCAGACGACGTCGATGCTGGCAATGGTTGGCGTCGTCTTCGCCAGCACACAGCTCTTTCAGTTCGCGTGGGGGTGGAGCCCGCTCCGTGCCGGCCTCGCGACGCTGCCGCTCGTCGCCGGGATGCTGTTTGCGGCGCCGCTCGTCGAGGCGCTCGTCCATCGTGTCGGACACCGCCGTGGCGCCGCGCTCGGGAGCGGTGTGCTCGTCGCGGCGCTCGTGCTCCTCGCGGCGACGCTCCAGGCCGGCTACCTCCCGGTCGGAGTTGCAATGGTCGCCGTGGCCGGGTCGATGCGCCTGGTGATGGTGACCTGCGCGGTCGCCCTCCTCGACGCGCTACCGGACGATCATACGTCGATCGGCTCGGCGCTCAACGACACCGCCCAGGAGCTCGGGAGCACGGTCGGCGTCGCCGTCGTCGGGACGATCGTCGCCGCGCTGGTCGGAACGGTGCTCCCCACCGGCAGCTGGCCGTCCGCGTTCACCGCTGACTTCACCCATGCGCTGCGCGCGGCCTTCGTCGTGCTCGCGTCGATCACGCTGGCCGTCGCTACCGTCGGTGTGCGCACGCTGACCGACGCGACGACGGTGGATGAGCACTGATCGTCTAGCCTCTCGGCATCGTCGGCGGCGCGCAGGAGGGAGACGGCGATGCGCGCGGTTGAGATCGGCGTCGACCGGCTCCTCCGTGTCGTCGAGCGCCCTGCGCCCGCACCGGGCGAAGGCCAGGTCGTCGTCGACGTCGCCTTCTGCGGGATCTGCAGGTCCGACCTCCGCTTTCGCGAGATCCCGGCGCTCTTTCCCGATGGGGCCGTGCCCGGCACGAGCTTTCAGGTCGGATTTCGACGGTGGGGCGTCGGCGACCGTGTGTGCGTGCTCCCGCTTGCCCAGTGCGGGCGCTGCCGCTGCGTTCCGCGATCGAGACGGCCGCTCGCGCGCTCGATCAGCTCGGCATGGGTGGCGGCAGCACGCTGCTGATCAACGGCGCCTCCGGAGCGATCGGGAGTACTGCCGTGCAACTCGCGCTCGTGCGCGGCGCGTGCGTGATTGGCACCGCGAGTCCTGCAAACCACGAGTACCTCCGCTCACTGGGAGCCGAGCCAGTCGCCTACGGCGAGGGTCTTGCCGACTGCGTTAGAGCGCTCGCGCCTGCCGGCGTCGACTTCGCACTCGACGTTGCTGGGAGCGGCATCCTGCCCGAGTTCCAGCTCGCAGGCGGCCCAGAGCGCGTCGTGACACTCACCGACTTCGCAGGCGCGAACCACCACGGGGTGACCTTCGGCACCAGGCGACGCCGGACGTGCCGTACACATGCTCGCCGAGATCGGCCGCTCGTCGAGTCCGGGAGCTTCTCACTACCCGTGACGCAGACCTTCCCGCTCACCGAACTCGCGGAGGCGCATCGCGTCGGCGAGCGCGGGCCCGTGCGGGCTAGCGTGTGTTGCTGGTCGGCTAGCGTCGCTGTCTTCCCCCCACGGCCGGCCCGGGGTCGAGACAAAGGCTCCGCTGTGTCCGAAGCCGCCCGGCTTGGTCCGCCCACGTGTCCCAGCTCGAGCCGCGGGCGCGCGCCAGAGACGCCTGCCGCCGAGGTCCTTTGACGATCACGACGGTTAGCCAGGTGGTGTTGCGAGGCGACGACGCATGACCGCGACGGGACGTAGCCGTGCAGAGGCATGATGGACGGTCCGCCACCGAGCCCCAGGAGGTCCGCAATGGAGTACACCGCCCTCGGCCGCACCGGCCTGCAGGTGAGCCGCTTGTGCCTCGGGACGATGAACTTCGGCCCGCGCACGAGCGAGGCCGACAGCTTCGCGATCATGGACCGGGCGCTCGAGGAGGGGATCAACTTCTTCGACTCGGCGAACATCTACGGCCGCCCGATCGGGCCCGGCACGACCGAGAGCATCGTCGGCCGCTGGCTCGCGAAGGGCGAAGGTCGGCGCGAGAAGGTCGTGCTCGCGACGAAGGTGTACGCGCAGATGGGCGACTGGCCGAATGAGCGGGGCCTCTCCGCCCACCACATCCGCAAAGCGTGCGACGACAGCCTCCGGAGACTCCAGACCGACCACATCGACCTCTACCAGATGCATCACGTCGAGCGGACGACGCCGTGGGAGGAGATCTGGCAGGCGATGGAGGTGCTCGTCCAGCAGGGGAAGATCACCTACGTCGGCTCGAGCAACTTCGCCGGCTGGGACATCGCGACCGCCCAGGCGGCCGGCGCGGGCCGGGGCTTCATGGGGCTCGTCTCGGAGCAGAGCATCTACCACCTCGGCCAGCGTTCGATCGAGCTCGAGGTGATCCCCGCCTGCCGGCACTACGGGCTCGGGCTGATCCCGTGGAGCCCGCTCGGCGGCGGGATGCTCGGCGGCGCAAGCGACGGCACCGAGTCGGCGCGGCGCGGCGACCAGCATGTCGTCGACCGTGCCACCCGGCACGCGGATCAGCTCGTGCAGTACGAGAAGCTGTGTGCCGAGGCCGGCGAGAAGCCCGCCGACGTCGCGCTCGCGTGGCTGCTCCACAACCCCGTCGTGACCGCGCCGATCATCGGCCCGCGCACGATGGAGCAGCTCACCTCGAGCCTGCGCTCGGTCGAGCTCACCCTCGAGCCGGCGGTGCTCGCGTCGCTCGACGAGATCTGGCCCGGACCGGGCGAGGCGCCGCAGGCGTACGCCTGGTAGCGCGTCGCGGGGAATCCCCGAGGGCACGGGCGCGTTGGTCTTGTCGTGCGCGTCGCCGAGATCTGGCGCTACCCGGTCAAGTCGCTCGCCGGCGAGCGGCTCGAGCGGTGCACCGTGGCGCCTGACGGGATCCCCGGCGACCGGATCGCGCACGTCGCGATCGGTGAGCTCATCGTCACCGCGCGGGCACGACGAGGGCTCCTCGCCCTCCGTGGCGGCGTCGACCCCGAGGGCGAGCCGACGATCGACGGGCTCCGCTGGAGCGATCCAAGGGCCCGCGACGCGATCAAAGCGGCGATCCTCGCGGAGCCGATGGAGCTGCTCCACGGCGCCCCGCTCAGGATCGAACGCACGAGCGAGGGCGCGTTCGACGTGCTGCCGCTCCACGTCGTCACCACGGGTGCGGCGGCGGCCCACGGAATCGGCGAGCTCCGTCGGCTCCGTCCGAATCTCGTCGTCGAGACACCATCCGCCGAGCTCGAGGCATCCTGGGTTGGCCGCCGGCTCGCGATCGGCGAAGCCGTGATCGAGGCCGTGCGGCTGCGGCCCCGTTGCGTCGTCACGACGATCGACCCCGACACCGGCGAGCGCGACGCAACGGTGCTTCGCCAAATCGCGAGCAGAGCGAGGGCCGGCTAGGCCTCGACTGTCGGGTGCTCGTCCCGGGCCTCGTCGTGGTGGGTGCGCCCGTCCGCGCCCTCTGATCGCTACCGGTCGACGGCGGCGCGGCCACCGTCGCGCGCTCGCAGCCAGGCGAGGAAGTCGGTCGCGGGCAGCGGGCGGCTCAGGTGGTAGCCCTGAGCGAACGCGCACCCGAGCTCGTCGAGCCGGCGCCACGTCGCCTCGTCCTCGACGCCTTCGGCGACGACATCCAGCCTCAGGCTCTTCGCGAGCTCGATCACCGAGCGCACGATCGCGGCGTCGCTCTCGTCGGTGACCATGTTCGTCACGAACGAGCGATCGATCTTGATCTCGTTCACGGGCAGCCGACGCAGGTAGGTGAGCGAGGAGTAGCCGGCGCCGAAGTCGTCGATCGAGATGCGAAGCCCGAGCGCCGCGAGCCGGGAGAGCACCTGCTGCACCCGCAGCGGATCGGCGAGCATCGTCGACTCTGTGATCTCGAGCTCGAGCACACCCGGCTCGGTCCCGGCCCGCTCGAGCAGCTGCTCCACCTGGTCGGGAAAGGTGAGGTCGAGCAGATTCCGCACTGAGAGGTTCACGGCAACCGACAGCTCGCGACCGTACGCTTCGCGCCAGCGCCCCACCTCGGCGAGCGCCTCCTCGATCACATAGAGCGTCAGTGGCGTGATCAGGCTCGTCTCCTGCGCCAGCGGGATGAACTCGTCCGGTCGCACCAGGCCCCGGGTCGGATGCTGCCAGCGGATCAGCGCCTCGACCGACCGGATGTCGCCCGTCGCGAGCACCGCCTTCGGCTGGTAGTGGAGCACGAGCTCACGTTCTTCGATCGCCCGGCGGAGATCACCGAGCAGGCTCAGGCGGGCAGGATCGTGCGCGTCGGAGCTCGGGTCGTAGAAGGCATAAGGCACCCCCGCGCGCTTCGCCGAGTACATCGCGACGTCGGCATGGCGCATCAGCGACACGACGTCGCCGCCATGCTCCGGATAGCGCGCAACCCCGATCGACAGCTCGACCGACACCTCGATGTCCTCCAGCACAAACGGCTTTTCGACGACCTCGACGATGCGCCTCAGCACGAGGCTCACGTCGTCGGCCGAGCCGCCGTCGGCGAGGAGGATCCCGAACTCGTCGCCACCGAGCCGGGCGACCGTGTCGCCGCCGCGGATCTCCTGCTCGAGGCGGGTCCCGAGCTCGAGGAGCAGGAGGTCGCCGGCGTGGTGACCGAGCGAGTCGTTGATCTCCTTGAACCGGTCGACGTCCATGATCAACACCGTCGCGGCCGTGTCCGCCCGCGGCGCCGCCCGGAGCGTCTGCTGGATCCGGTCGCGGAACAGGACACGGTTCGGCAGCCCGGTCAGCGGGTCGTGAAGGGCCTGGAACTCGTTGCGCTCGGCTTCTGCCCGCAGCGCCTCCTCCACCTCGCGGCGCGCGGAGATGTCCTCGATCATCGCAAGGCTGTACTGCTGGGAGCCGTCCGCCGGCGTGACCACGGTCGAGGTGACCTGGGCCCAGACGAGCGTGCCGTCCTTGCGGGCGAGCAGCCGCTCGGTGCGCCGTGCGCCCGCGGGCTCGTAGCCGTGCTCGGTCGTGTCGTCAGGCCCGCCGTACTCGGTGAGCCCGACGTCTGACAGCTCGGTGGCGGTGTAGCCCAACATCCGCTCGAGCGCGGGGTTGGCGTTGAGCGGCCGGCCCGAAGCCGAGAGCTGGACGATTCCGATCGGCGCGGTCTCGAAGATCGTGCGGAAGCGATCGAGCGCGGCAAGCTCCGCCTGGCGGGCGCCGGCCTCGGCGGCCCGGCTGAAGGCGGCATGGAGCGCGACGGAGACGAGCTCGACCAGGTCCACCGTGGCGCGATCGAAGGCGTCGCGACGCGGCGATGCGATCTGCACGAGGCCCACGATCTCTCCGGTGGACGCGCGCAGGGGCACGATCGCATGCGAGCAAACGCCGTGCGCCCGCGCCAGCACCCCGCTCCGTGGATCTGTGCTCGTGTCCCGGCAGATCGCGGTCACGCCGTTCTTGACGACCCACCCGGAGAGCGTCCCGTCGTGGGGGAGCCGGAGGCCTCGGGTGTTCTCCGCGAAGAACCCCGTCGAGGCCCGGACGGCGATCTCGGCGCCCTCGACCATCATCACCGCAGCGCCCTCTGCGCCCGTCAGCTCCTGGAGCCGCTCGCACGCGAGCACCATCACCGACCGCTGATCGACGTCGGCGGCGGCAAGCTCGTGCTGGACGTCGATCACCCGACGCAGCTGTTCCGCCTGCTGCTGAGGCGACCCCTCGGCGCGCTCGTGGCGAGCCACATCGCCCGTCTCGGCAGAGGGCAAGGACGCGTCGGCTGGAGTACCCACCATGTGTACATCGGACGGCGGGCCACCGAGATTGAGGCGCGACCGGGTGCGAACAGGCCCCTGCGTAGACGAAGAACGGCATCTCGGCGGGCGCAGTATCGGCTCAAGACTGGCGGTGCCGTCACCGATAATCATGGTGATGGCGGCCCATCCTCTTTCGCGTGCCGTCGTGGCTCTCGAGGTCGCCGGAACCGCTGCGATCGTCGGGCTCGCGGCGCACCTCCTGCTCCCTGACTCGGGCAACGTCGCCTGGTTCTTCGACCACATCGTCTACTACGCGATCGAGCTGATGGCGCTCCTCCTCGCCGCGGCGCGGGCCACCCGCCAGCCGGGCCGCGCGGCCTGGACTGCGATCGCGGTCGGGATCGGCATGTACGTCACCGCCGAGCTCGTCTGGCTGATCCGCTACTCGGGCGTCGAGAACCCCCCGTACCCGTCGTTCGCCGACGCGCTCTATCTCGGGTTCTTCCCACCCGTGTACGTGGGGATCGCGCTCCTGCTCCGTGCCCGCGTCAACGACGTGAAGGCAGGGCTCTGGATCGATGGGGTCGCTCTCGCCTGCTCGGCTGCTGCGCTTGCGAGCGCGCTGCTGATCGACGCGGTGCTCGACACCCTCGAGGGCTCGCGTTCCGCAGTCGTCACCAACATCGCCTACCCACTCGGCGACGTCTTCCTGCTTGCGCTCATCGTCGGCGGCTTCGCGCTGAGCGGCTGGCGCCCCGGCCGCGGGTGGGTGGCAGTTGCAGCCGCCCTGACGGTGTTCGGAATCGGCGACAGCCTCTACCTCTACCAGGTAACCCGAGGCACGTACGCCGAGGGAACGCTGCTCGACCTCACCTGGCCCACCGCGCTCTTCCTGATCGGCGCGGCCGGCTGGCGCCGGCAGGGCCGGACGCCGAGCCCTCACACCGCCGGACGGCTTCTGCTGATCGCGCCGGCGATCGCATCGATCGTCGCCGTCTCGGTGCTGGCGTTCGACCACTTCCGCCACTTCAACCTCCTCGCGGTCTTGCTGGCGGTCGGCGCCCTCGCCGCGGTCGTCGCCCGGCTTGGGATGGCGTTCCGCGAGAACGCCCGCCTGCTGAACGAGGCTGTGAGCGACGCGATCACCGACCCCGTGACCGGGCTCGGAAACCGTCGTGGCCTCGTCCTCGACCTCGGCCGCGCGTGCACTGTCGCCACCGACGAGAACCCCTGGGTGCTCGTGATCTTCGACCTCGACGGCTTCAAGGGCTACAACGACGCGTTCGGTCACCCTGCCGGCGACCAGCTGCTCGCGCGGCTCGGCGACAAGCTCGCCCAGGTCGGCTCCGACGACGCGCGCGGCTACCGGCTCGGTGGCGACGAGTTCTGCCTGCTCGCACCGATCACGGGCGTCGACGTGGAGCGGCTGCTGCACGAGGCGACGTTCGCGCTCAGCGAGCGGGGTGTCGGCTTCGACGTCGGCTGCTCGTTCGGCGCAGTCCACCTGCCCGACGAGGCAAGTGACGCGGTGACCGCGCTGCGGCTTGCCGACGAGCGGCTGTACGCCCAGAAGCACGTGAAGCGGTCGCGACGCGACCAGCCGCACGACGTCCTTCTCCAGGTGCTGCTCGAGCGTGAGCCCGGGCTGCACACGCACACGGTCGAGGTGGGATCGATGGCGCGAGAGGTCGGGCTCGCGCTCGGGCTCGAGGGTCGGGATCTCGACGACCTCCATCGCGCCGCCCAGCTCCACGACGTCGGCAAGCTCGCGATCCCCGACGCGATCCTCCACAAGCCGGGGAGGCTCGACGACGACGAGTGGAAGTTCATCGCGCAGCACACGATCGTCGGCGAACGGATCCTCGGGGTCTCGCCGCTTCTCCGCCGGATCGGCGAGATCGTGCGCGCAACGCACGAGCGCTGGGACGGGAACGGATATCCGGATCGGCTCTCCCGGGAGCAGATTCCGCTCGCAGCACGCATCATCTGCGCCTGCGACGCGCTCGACGCGATGATGAGGGCGCGTCCCTACAGCGGGCCGATGGCACTCGACGCCGCACTGCTCGAGCTCGAGCGCTGCGCGGGAACGCAGTTCGATCCCGAGGTTGTCGAGGCGCTCGTCCGCACGATCCGGTTGGGCGGCCTAGGCGACCGCAAGGCGGGCGAGAGCTTCGACGTCCGCGAAGGCGGCAACCTCGCCGACGACGATCAGGGCGGGCGAGCCGAGCCCTGATGCGAGCGAGCCGAGCTCCTCGAGCCGGCCGCACGCGACCTGCTGATCCGGGAGCGTTCCACGGGCGACGATCGCCGCCGGAGTCGACCCTGCAAGCCCGGCCGTAACGAGCCCGTCCGCGATCGCGGCGGCCCGCCCCAGCCCCATGAACAGCACGAGCGTTCCGCCTCCCGCGACGAGCGCGTCGTAGTCCGGCTCGGAGCCATCCTCTGCGTGGGCGGTGGCGAAGGTGACGCGGTCGGCGAGCCCGCGGTGCGTGATCGGGATCCCGGCTGCCGCCGGCACCGCGGCGATCGACGAGAGACCCGGCACGACCTCGACCTCGATCCCTGCCGCCTCGAGCGCAAGCAGCTCCTCCCCGCCCCGCCCGAAGACGAACGGGTCGCCACCCTTGAGGCGCACGACGTCCAGCCCGAGCGCGCCGTACCGCACGAGCAGCTCGGTCACGTCGTCCTGCGACCGCCCGGTCCGGTCGATCACAAGCGCGTGCGGCGGGGCCTCGGCAACGAGCCCGGCATCGACGAGAGCGTCGTGGATGAGCACATCGCACGCCCGGATGCGCGCGAGCCCACGCACGGTGACGAGCTCCGGATCACCAGGGCCCGCGCCGACGAGATGCACGGTCACGCCAGCGACTCCTCGACCAGCCGTTCGAAGTAGGCCTTGCGGTCGTCGTACGTCGCCAGCGTCCGCTTCGCCCAGGGCCGCAGGTCGCGCAACCGCCGTGCGAGCTCCGCGTGCCTCGGCCCGAGGGTGGCGGCGAAGTCGTCGCGCAAGCGCTTTGCGAGCGCCGGCGAGGCGCCTGCGGTCGAGACGGCGACGGTGATCGGGCCCTCCCGATGGATCGCCGGGAGGATGAGCGAGCAGCGGGCGGGCTCGTCGACGACATTGCAGAACAGCCGCCGGCGGTTGGCCTCCGCGGCGATCTCGCCCTGGAGCTCGAGGTCGTCGACCGCGACGACGACGAGCCAGTGACCGTCGAGGTCGGTCTCGCGATAGCTGCGCTCGACCCGGATGATCGGAAGCTCCGCGAAGCCCGGGTGGTGCTCACGCGAGACAACCGTGAGCGACGCCCCGACCGCGTTGAGCGCAACCGCCTTCTCGAGCCCGACCCGCCCACCGCCAACCACGAGCACGCTGCGACCACGCAGCTCGAGGCACGCCATGAACGCAAACGGCTCGTCGGTGAGGGGGTGAGCCGGGGTCGTCACGCGACCACGCTCGCGACCCGCGCGCCTTGCCGATCGAGCCGGAGGGTCAGCTCGACCCCGCCCGCGTTGAGGGAGAGCGAGAACGCCGCCGGACCGTGCGCGCTCAGGGAGATCCGCTCGAGCTCGCGCCCCTCGAGAACACCGAGCGCTTCCGTCACCTCCGCCGCCGTCTGACGCAGCGAGACCCCAGACGGGAGACGCCGGTAGAGCTGCAGCGCCGTCTGCTCGCCGCCCGGGCCGTGGATCGCGCGGACCCGTCCCGTCTGGAGCGCCAGCTCGAGCAACGGGTCGAGCGTCTCGATGGCGGCCCCGTCGAGGTCGCCGAGCTCAACCGCCGCCCGCAACGCTGCAAACGCTGCGCTGCGCCCGGGATCCGTCACCGCAGCCTCGACGGGCTCGAGCTCGGCGAGGATGAGCTCGGCCTCGTCGGCCGTTAGCAGGATCGCCCTCGTCACGCGTGAGCCTCGTCACCGAGGATCGCGTGGAGCTCGTGCTCGAAGCCGCCCGTCTCGATCGCGCAGTGCATTCCGCACTCCTTCGGCGCGTCGGTCTCCCACCACCAGCGCCCCGCACGGACCGGCTCGCCCTTCGCGATCGGCCTTGTGCACGGCGCGCAGCCGATCGACGTGTAGCCACGCTCGTAGAGCTCGTGAGTCGGGACGTCGTTCTCGCGGAGGTAGTCCCAGACCTCATCCTCCGTCCACTCCGCGAGCGGGTTGAGCTTGACGATCGCCCCGTGGTCGTGGTCGATCTCGACCTTGCGGATGTCGGAGCGCGACGCCCACTGGTCGCGGCGCAGCCCGGTGACCCAGGCATCGAGCGTGGCGAGCTCGCGGGTCAGCGGTTGCACCTTGCGGACGTTGCAGCAGAGCAGCCGACCTTCGACCGACTGGCGGAAGAGGTTGGGGCCCGCGCGGGCAACGAGTCGCTCGACCTGTCCCGCGTCGGGCGAGAGCAGCTCGAGGTTGAGACCCGGGTAGCGCTCGCGAAGCCGGTCGATCAGCTCGAAGGTCTCCTGCGGGAGCCGACCGGTGTCGATCGAGAAGACGCGAACCTCGGGGTCGAGCCGGTAGGCCATGTCGATCAGCGCGACGTCGCCCTCCTGGAAGGCGGTCGAGATCGCCACGCGATTGCCGAACCGAGTGAGGGCCCACTCGAGCAGCTCCCACGGCTCGCGTCCTTCGAACTCGACCGAGAGCTCCCCGGCCTCCAGCTCGTCAAGTTCCTCGATCGTGCTCATGCGCGTGTCCTTTCGTCGGGGGATGCGCTCAGGCGGCGGTGGCAGTGGTGGTGGCCTTGGCGGGCGCGGCGTCTCGCCCGGCGAAGCGGGCGAGCTCGGAGTCGGGCGAGCGGTCGCAGAATGCGCGGAAGCTCTCAGCGGGCCCGCGCGAGGAGAGCCACCCGTCGACGAGGCCTTGGATCACTCCGTCGAGATCCTCGCTGGGGACGCGCTTGAACACCGGCCGGCCGATCGCCGCGTGCGGCCCGAGGGCACCGCGCAGGAGAACGTCGTACGCCTGGTGCCGGGTCCCGCCCGGATCTCGCACGGTTGTCCCCTGAAAGCCGATGTCGCCTACCCAGTGCTGACCGCAGGCGTGTGGGCACCCGTCGAGATGGAGCCGAAGGGGCGCGATCTCGTCGCCAAAGCGCGCCTCGAGCCCTTCGATCAGCCGGCCAAGCCGGGTCTTCGTCTCCGCGACCGCGTAGTTGCAGTGCGGCTCGCCTGTGCACCCGATCGCGTTGCCCCGCACCGGGTTGACGTCAAGTGGAAGCCCGAGCTCCGCGAGCCGGGCGGTGAGCTCCGGGACCGCCGCCTCGGCAACGCCGGTGACGACGAGGTTCTGCTGACGCGTGATCCGGAGGTCGCGACCGAGCTCGGCGACGAGGTTCCCGAGCGCGACGAGCTGCTCGCCGCTCACGAGCCCGAGATGCACCGGGACGCCAACGGTGAACAGCCCGTCGGAGTGTTCGTGCTCGACTCCGAGATGGCTCGCGGGCTCGACCTCGAGCGGGGCCAGCGTGTAGTCGGCGAGCGCATAGCCGAGGCGCCGCTCGACCTCGGCGCGGATCCCCTCGGGGCCGTAGTCGTCGACCATGAACTTGAGTCGCGCCTTGACGCGTGAGATCCGGTAGCGCAGGTCGTCCTTCCAGGCGTCGAGGATCGCGCGGAGCACCGCGAGCGCTTCCTCGACTGGGACGAAGACCCCAAGGTCGCGGGCGACGCGCGGCACCGACGACAGCCCGCCGCCGACGAGCACCGCGAAGCCGGGGACACCCGCGTGAATCACCCCGACGAGCGAGATGCAGTTGATCTCCGGGGCGTTGCAGCGGGTCGCGCACGCCGAGATCGAGATCTTGTGCTTTCGGGGGAGGTCTGAGTAGTCGGGGTTCCCGTAGAAGAAGGCTGCGATCTCGTCGAGCACCGGGGTGACATCGAACAGCTCGTCGTGCGCAAGCCCGTGCACCGGGCAACCAGTCGTGTTGCGCACTGCGTCGCCGCAGGCACCGGCGGTCGTCAGGCCGACCTCCTCGAGCCGGGCGAAGACCGCGGGGAGCGACGCGAGCTCGAGATAGTGCAGCTGCACCGTCTGCCGGGTCGAAAGCTCACCCGCGTCGCGGCCGTGGGCCTGCGAGAGCTCGCCGATCGCCCGGAGCTGCTCGGGGGTCACCCGTCCCGCGGGCAGCTTGATCCGCAGCATGAAGGTCCCGACCTTCGGCTTGTCGTGGTAGAGGCCCCACCACTTGAGGCGGACAATGTCCTCCTCCGGGATGTCGGCGTAGCCGGTGGCGATCAACGCCGGAAGCTCGCCGAGGATCATGAGCGGGCTCTTCTCGCGCTTCAGACGCTCCACGCTGTTGCGCTTGAGGACCGTCTCGAGCGACGGCGGCTCGGCAAGCATGCGGCTGCCCGGCTGCGGTGTGGCCACGGATTCCCTTCGGTCGATTGCCCTTGCGGTTGGTCGTCCCGGAACGGGGAAGGCTCCTCCCGGAGCCTTCGGTGGCCTCGGCCGGTTGGCGTCGGCTCGCGCTTCCCATCTTCCCACCGGCACTCCGGGTGGTGTCGGTGGCTGGATGTCGCACCTGACGGACACGGTGTCCCGGTTGCGGCGGCTTCGTCGGGCCAGGTCCCTCAGCCGCTCGTGATGGTCAACGCTTCAATATCTGTAGCAACGTTACTTCAATAATGCAAGTGGTGACGAAGTTACCTCGTTTTGGGGACGGCCGTGTACCCAATCGCGGGTTAGATACAAAGGCTGTGGCCACCACGTGCGTCATCGCGGACGACCATCCCGCCGTCCTCCAGGCGGTTGCCGACACCCTCGCCAACGCGGGGTACGAGGCGATCCCGTGTGTCGGCGGGCTGGCAGCGCTCGAGACGATCCAGCAGCGCAAGCCCGCCGTTGCCGTGCTCGACGGTCAGATGCCTGACCTCGGCGGCGTCGACGTCGTCCGCCGCCTCCCCCGCACGCGCACGAAGTTCGTTCTCTACACGGCGTTCGGCGACCGCGCTCTGCTCCACGACGCGCTCGACGCAGGCGTGCTCGGTTACGTCCTCAAGGAGACGCCCCCCGAAGGGCTGATCGAGGCGATCGCCCGGGCCCGGGAAGGCCAGAGCTGGATCGACCCCAGGTTGACCCCGCTGCTGCTCGGAATCACGGCCGACGACACGCCGGCGCTCTCACCGCGCGAGCGCGAGGTGCTCAAGCTGCTCAGCGACGGTCTCGGCAACGACGAGATCGGCCGCGCCCTCTTCATCTCGGCTGACACCGTCCGCACTCACGTGCGTCGCGCAATGACAAAGCTCGGCGCCAGCAATCGCACGCAGGCCGTTGCGACCGCGCTTCGCCGCTCGCTGATCGCCTAGTGAGTCGTTCCACGGGGTCGTGTTCGC